>NZ_JAFCTA010000001.1:0-1222736 GCF_049895785.1 Pseudomonas sp. DC3200b2
AAGACGGCCTGCGTTTCGCAATCCGTGAAGGTGGTCGTACCGTTGGTGCTGGCGTTGTAGCCAAAATCATCGAGTAAAAAAGCTTGTAATCTCTCCATCAGGCCGACATAATGGTCGGCCTGATTCAGTTTTAGGTCAGTAGCTCAATTGGCAGAGCGACGGTCTCCAAAACCGTAGGTTGGGGGTTCGATTCCCTCCTGACCTGCCAGATTCACTTCGGTGGCTGGCTTTCTTTTCACAGGATTTCCCCAGATGATGCCGAAGGCCGAAGCCTCTGACACCCGTTTCGATCTCCTCAAGTGGTTGGTCGTAGTTGCGTTGGTTGTCGTGGGGGTTGTTGGTAATCAGTATTACTCGGCGGCTCCCGTCCTGTATCGCGTGCTGGCACTGATTGTGCTCGCTGCCGTTGCCGCGTATGTCGCGCTTCAAACCGCCAAGGGTAAGTCCTTTTTCGTCCTGGCGAAGGAAGCTCGCACCGAAATCCGTAAGGTCGTTTGGCCTACCCGCCAAGAGACTGCGCAGACCACGATGATCGTCGTGGCTGTCGTTTTGGTTATGGCCTTGCTGCTGTGGGGGCTCGATTCCCTCCTGGGCTGGCTTGTTTCCTTGATTGTAGGCTAAGGGTGTCCCGTGGCTAAGCGTTGGTACGTTGTGCATGCTTACTCGGGTTACGAGAAGCATGTCATGCGTTCGTTGATCGAGCGCGTCAAGCTCGCAGGCATGGAAGAGCAGTTTGGCGAAATCCTCGTTCCCACCGAAGAAGTGGTGGAAATGCGGAATGGCCAGAAGCGCAAAAGTGAGCGCAAGTTCTTCCCTGGCTACGTTCTGGTTCAGATGGAAATGAGCGAAGGGACTTGGCACCTTGTCAAGGATACCCCGCGCGTCATGGGCTTCATTGGCGGTACCGCCGACAAGCCCGCTCCCATCACCGACAAGGAAGCTGAAGCCATTCTGCGCCGTGTCGCGGATGGTAGCGACAAGCCGAAGCCGAAAACCTTGTTCGAGCCAGGTGAGGTCGTGCGTGTCATCGATGGGCCATTCGCTGATTTCAATGGCTCGGTCGAAGAAGTCAACTACGAGAAGAGCCGGTTGCAAGTCGCCGTTCTCATTTTCGGTCGTTCCACTCCGGTGGAGCTAGAGTTCAGCCAGGTCGAAAAGGTCTGACTGGAGACGGATCCCATACCCCGCAGGCGTAAGCTGCGGGGTTTTGTCGTCACCGGGATAAAACGCAAGCAAATGGGGAGCCGAAAGGCGTCTGAACCCAAAATTGGAGTAGCTCATGGCTAAGAAAATCACGGCTTATATCAAGCTGCAAGTAAAGGCCGCCCAGGCCAACCCGAGCCCACCCGTAGGTCCAGCTCTGGGTCAGCACGGCGTGAACATCATGGAATTCTGCAAGGCCTTCAACGCCCGTACCCAGGGTATGGAGCCCGGCCTGCCGACGCCTGTGATCATCACTGTCTACAGCGACCGCAGCTTCACTTTCGAAACCAAGAGCACCCCTGCTTCGGTTCTGCTGAAGAAAGCAGCAGGCCTGACCAGTGGTTCGGCTCGTCCGAACACCGTCAAGGTCGGCACCGTCACTCGCGCTCAGCTCGAGGACATCGCCAAGGCCAAGAACGCTGATCTGACCGCTGCCAGCCTCGAAGCAGCCGTGCGCACCATCGCCGGCTCCGCTCGCAGCATGGGCCTGAACGTGGAGGGTGTGTAATGGCTAAGCAAACCAAGCGTCAAAAGGCTATCGCCTCCAAGATCGAAGCAGGCAAGGCCTACAGCTTCGAAGAAGCCGCCAACCTGTTGGCCGAGCTGTCCACCGTCAAGTTCAGCGAGTCCTTCGATGTGGCCGTGAACCTGGGCGTTGACCCGCGTAAATCCGACCAGGTCGTACGTAGTGCTACCGTTCTGCCTCACGGCACCGGTAAAACCGTTCGCGTGGCCGTGTTCACCCAGGGTCCTGCCGCGGAAGCCGCTTTGGCTGCCGGCGCCGATCGCGTTGGCATGGACGACCTGGCCGCCGAAATGAAAGGCGGCGACCTGAACTACGACGTGGTCATCGCCTCTCCCGATGCCATGCGCGTCGTGGGTCAGCTGGGTCAGGTGCTCGGTCCTCGCGGCCTGATGCCTAACCCGAAAGTCGGTACCGTTACCCCTGACGTAGCTGGCGCGGTCAAGAACGCCAAGGCTGGTCAGGTTCGCTACCGCACCGACAAGAACGGCATCATCCATACCTCCGTTGGCAAGGTTGGCTTCGAAGCCGGCAAGCTGAAGGAAAACGTTGAAGCACTGATCGCTGACCTCAAGCGTATCAAGCCTGCTTCCTCGAAAGGTATCTACGTGAAGCGCGTTACCCTGAGCACCACCATGGGCCCAGGCCTGGTGATCGACCAGAGCTCGCTGAACGCTTGAGACACAATGGGGCGCCCTTAAGCGGGCGCTCTTGCAAGATTGGGGTCCCTGCCTGGCGGGGGCTATCCAAGACCGTAGGCGGCGCAAGCCTTAAACCAAAAGCCTACGCAGATGGTGCTCCCGATTCGTTACCGAATCAGACACCAAAACGACATCCAGCTCCGGCCGGATGAAACGGTAAAAACCAGGAGTAAACCCGTGGCAATTAAACTCGAAGACAAGAAGGCCATCGTCGCTGAAGTCAACGAGGCTGCCAAAGCTGCTCTGTCCGCTGTCGTGGCTGATGCCCGTGGCGTGACTGTAGGCGCAATGACCGGACTCCGTAAAGAGGCCCGCGAAGCTGGCGTATACGTGCGTGTCGTACGTAACACCCTGCTGCGCCGCGCTGTTGAAGGTACTGATTTCAGTGTCCTCAACGACGCGTTCAAAGGCCCGACCCTGATCGCGTTCTCCAACGAACACCCGGGCGCTGCCGCTCGTCTGTTCAAGGAGTTCTCGAAGGGTCAGGACAAGTTCGAGATCAAGGCAGCTGCGTTCGAGGGCAAGTTCCTCGCAGCCAATCAGATCGACGTACTGGCAACTCTGCCGACCCGCGACGAAGCCATTTCGCAGCTGATGAGCGTGATCCAAGGCGCTACCAGCAAGCTGGCTCGTACCCTGGCGGCTATTCGCGACCAGAAGGAAGCAAGCGCGGCCTAAGGCCTCGTACGCTCTTTCCGTTTAATTTGTTTATCTTGATGGCCGCGAAGGCTGTCCCCCAATACAGGAATTAGAGTCATGGCTCTGTCTCAAGAAGATATCATCAACGCCGTTGCCGAAATGTCGGTCATGCAAGTCGTTGAACTGATCAAGGCAATGGAAGAGAAGTTCGGCGTTACCGCCGCTGCTGCTACCGTTGCTGCTGCTGGCCCAGCTGCCGCTGCCGTTGAAGAGCAAACCGAGTTCACCATCGTTCTGGCCGAAGCTGGCGAGAAGAAAGTAAACGTGATCAAGGCTGTTCGTGAACTGACCGGTCTGGGCCTGAAAGAAGCCAAGGCTGTCGTTGACGGCGCTCCAGGCGTGGTCAAGGAAGGCGTTTCGAAAGAAGAAGCCGAAGCTGCCAAGAAAGCACTGGAAGAAGCAGGCGCCAAAGTCGAGCTCAAGTAAGCATCGACTTTGCCTCCGCGGCCCGAGCGTCAAGCAGACGGCTGATGGCTGGTGGCTTATGCCACCGGCCTTTTTCCGTTACTGGTCGTTGGCTTCAAGGCCTGTAACACGCTGTATCCACCCCGACGGGGTGACGCGAGCCATGGGGCTCGCAAGATTTTCTGGCTACTCCCGCCGGGAGAGGCCAAACAAGCAGGTGACCAAGCTGGGGAACGCTGATGGCTTACTCATACACTGAGAAAAAACGTATCCGCAAGGACTTTAGCAAGTTGCCGGACGTCATGGATGTGCCTTACCTCCTGGCCATCCAGCTGGATTCTTATCGTGAATTCCTGCAGGCGGGAGTGACCAAGGACCAGTTCCGCGACGTCGGTCTGCATGCGGCCTTCAAATCGGTATTCCCGATCATCAGCTACTCCGGCAACGCTGCCCTGGAGTACGTTGGTTATCGCCTGGGCGAGCCCGCCTTCGACGTGAAGGAGTGCGTGCTGCGTGGCGTGACCTTCGCGGTTCCGCTGCGGGTCAAGGTGCGCCTGATCATCTTCGACAAGGAATCGTCGAACAAAGCGATCAAAGACATCAAAGAGCAAGAAGTCTACATGGGTGAAATTCCCCTGATGACTGAAAACGGTACCTTCGTCATCAACGGTACCGAGCGTGTGATCGTTTCCCAGCTGCACCGTTCGCCTGGCGTATTCTTCGACCACGACCGTGGCAAGACCCACAGCTCGGGCAAGCTGCTGTACTCGGCGCGCATCATTCCGTACCGCGGCTCCTGGCTGGACTTCGAGTTCGACCCCAAGGACTGCGTGTTCGTACGTATCGACCGCCGTCGCAAGCTACCGGCCTCGGTATTGCTGCGCGCCCTCGGCTACACCACCGAGGAAGTCCTGGACGCCTTCTACACCACCAACATTTTCCACGTGAAAGGCGAGAAGCTGAGCCTGGAACTGGTGCCTCAGCGCCTGCGTGGTGAAATCGCGTCCATGGACATCACCGACAACGACGGCAAGGTCATTGTCGAGCAGGGTCGCCGGATCACCGCGCGTCACATCAACCAGCTGGAAAAGGCTGGTGTGAAGGAACTGGAAGTTCCACTGGACTACATGATTGGCCGTACCACTGCCAAGGCCATCGTGCACCCGGCAACTGGCGAAATCATCGCCGAATGCAACACCGAATTGACTACCGAAGTTCTGGTGAAGATCGCCAAGGCCCAGGTCGTTCGCATCGAGACGTTGTACACCAACGACATCGACTGCGGTCCGTTCATCTCCGATACCCTGAAGATCGACTCCACCAGCAACCAGCTGGAAGCTCTGGTGGAAATCTACCGGATGATGCGCCCAGGCGAGCCGCCGACCAAGGACGCCGCCGAAACCCTGTTTAACAACCTGTTCTTCAGTGCCGAGCGCTACGACCTCTCCGCCGTTGGCCGGATGAAGTTCAACCGTCGTATCGGCCGCGCCGAGATCGAAGGTTCCGGCGTACTGAGCAAGGATGACATCGTCGCCGTGCTCAAGACCCTGGTGGACATCCGTAACGGCAAGGGCATCGTCGACGATATCGACCACCTGGGCAACCGTCGTGTGCGCTGCGTTGGCGAGATGGCCGAGAACCAGTTCCGCGTGGGTCTGGTGCGGGTAGAGCGTGCTGTCAAGGAACGCCTGTCCATGGCCGAAAGCGAGGGCCTGATGCCTCAGGACCTGATCAACGCCAAGCCTGTGGCCGCGGCGGTGAAAGAGTTCTTCGGCTCCAGCCAGCTGTCCCAGTTCATGGACCAGAACAACCCGCTGTCCGAGATCACCCACAAGCGTCGTGTCTCCGCGCTCGGCCCAGGCGGCCTGACCCGCGAACGCGCGGGCTTCGAAGTGCGTGACGTGCATCCGACCCACTACGGCCGCGTGTGCCCGATCGAAACGCCGGAAGGTCCGAACATCGGTCTGATCAACTCCCTGGCCGCTTACGCCCGCACCAACCAGTATGGCTTCCTGGAAAGCCCATACCGCGTTGTGAAGGATGGCGTGGTTACCGACGAGATCGTCTTCCTGTCCGCCATCGAAGAGGCCGATCACGTGATCGCCCAGGCTTCGGCGGCCATGAACGAGAAAAACCAGCTGATCGACGAGCTGGTGGCCGTGCGTCACCTGAACGAATTCACCGTCAAGGCGCCTGAAGACGTTACCCTGATGGACGTCTCGCCCAAGCAGGTTGTTTCGGTCGCGGCCTCGTTGATTCCGTTCCTCGAGCACGACGACGCCAACCGCGCCCTCATGGGTTCGAACATGCAGCGTCAGGCAGTGCCTACCCTGCGCTCGGACAAGCCCCTGGTCGGTACCGGCATGGAGCGCAACGTAGCGCGTGACTCCGGCGTATGCGTGGTCGCGCGTCGCGGCGGCGTGATCGACTCCGTGGATGCCAGCCGCATCGTCGTGCGTGTCGCCGATGACGAAGTGGAAACCGGCGAAGCGGGTGTGGATATCTACAACCTGACCAAGTACACCCGTTCCAACCAGAACACCTGCATCAACCAGCGTCCGCTGGTCAACAAGGGTGACGTGGTCGCGCGCGGTGACATCATGGCCGACGGCCCGTCCACCGACATGGGTGAACTTGCGCTGGGCCAGAACATGCGCATCGCGTTCATGGCATGGAACGGCTTCAACTTCGAAGACTCCATCTGCCTGTCCGAGCGCGTGGTTCAGGAAGATCGCTTCACCACGATCCACATTCAGGAACTGACCTGTGTGGCCCGTGATACCAAGCTTGGCCCAGAGGAAATCACCGCCGACATCCCGAACGTGGGTGAAGCGGCGCTGAACAAGCTGGACGAGGCCGGTATCGTGTACGTTGGCGCCGAAGTCGGCCCTGGCGACATCCTGGTAGGCAAGGTCACGCCGAAAGGCGAAACCCAGCTGACGCCGGAAGAGAAACTGCTGCGCGCGATCTTCGGTGAAAAGGCTAGCGACGTGAAGGACACCTCCCTGCGCGTGCCAACCGGCACCAAGGGTACCGTCATTGACGTGCAGGTCTTCACCCGTGATGGCGTGGAACGTGACTCGCGCGCGCTGTCCATCGAGAAGAGCCAGCTGGACCAGATTCGCAAGGACCTCAACGAAGAGTTCCGCATCGTCGAAGGCGCGACCTTCGAGCGTCTGCGTAGCGCCCTGGTCGGGCAGGTCGTGGATGGGGGCGCGGGCCTGAAGAAAGGCACCGAGCTGACCAATGACGTGCTCAACGGCCTGGAACACGGCCAGTGGTTCAAACTGCGCATGGCTGACGACGCGCTCAACGAGCAGCTGGAGAAAGCCCAGCAATACATCGTTGACCGCCGCCGTCTGCTCGATGACAAGTTCGAAGACAAGAAGCGCAAGCTGCAGCAGGGCGATGACCTGGCGCCGGGCGTACTGAAGATCGTCAAGGTCTACCTGGCTATCCGTCGCCGCATCCAGCCGGGCGACAAGATGGCCGGCCGTCACGGTAACAAGGGTGTGGTCTCGGTGATCATGCCGGTTGAAGACATGCCGCACGACGCCAACGGCACCCCTGTGGACGTGGTCTTGAACCCGCTCGGCGTACCTTCGCGGATGAACGTGGGCCAGATCCTCGAAACCCACCTGGGCCTCGCGGCCAAGGGCTTGGGCGAGAAGATCAACCGCATGCTCGAAGAGCAGCGTCAGGTCGCCGAACTGCGTGGCTTCCTGAACGAGATCTACAACGAGATCGGCGGTCGCCACGAAAACATCGACGAGCTGTCGGACGAGGAGGTCCTGGCCCTGGCCAAGAACCTCAAGGCGGGCGTTCCCATGGCTACCCCGGTATTCGACGGTGCCAAGGAAAGCGAGATCAAGTCGATGCTCAAGCTGGCGGACATGCCAGAGAGCGGCCAGATGCAGCTGTTCGACGGGCGGACCGGTAACAAGTTCGAGCGTCCGGTCACTGTCGGCTATATGTACATGCTGAAGCTGAACCACCTGGTGGACGACAAGATGCACGCGCGTTCCACCGGTTCCTACAGCCTGGTTACCCAGCAGCCGCTGGGTGGTAAGGCTCAGTTCGGTGGCCAGCGTTTCGGGGAGATGGAGGTGTGGGCGCTGGAAGCATACGGCGCGGCATACACCCTGCAGGAAATGCTCACCGTGAAGTCGGACGACGTGAACGGCCGTACCAAGATGTACAAGAACATCGTGGACGGCGATCACCGTATGGAGCCGGGCATGCCCGAGTCCTTCAACGTGTTGATCAAAGAAATCCGTTCGCTCGGTATCGATATCGATCTGGAAACCGAATAACACGCGACGTGAATGGGAGCGGGGGTAGCCCCGCTTCCAGCTCCGCCAGGAGGAAAAGGCCTTGAAAGACCTGTTGAATCTGCTGAAAAACCAGGGTCAAGTCGAAGAGTTCGACGCCATCCGTATTGGCCTTGCCTCGCCTGAAATGATCCGTTCGTGGTCGTTCGGTGAAGTCAAGAAGCCTGAAACCATCAACTACCGTACGTTCAAGCCTGAGCGTGACGGTCTTTTCTGCGCCAAGATCTTTGGCCCGGTGAAGGACTACGAGTGCCTGTGCGGCAAGTACAAGCGCCTCAAGCACCGCGGCGTCATCTGTGAGAAGTGCGGCGTTGAAGTCGCCTTGGCCAAGGTTCGTCGTGAGCGCATGGCGCACATCGAACTGGCCTCCCCAGTAGCCCATATCTGGTTCCTGAAATCGCTGCCGTCCCGTATCGGCCTGCTGATGGACATGACCCTGCGTGACATCGAGCGCGTGCTCTACTTCGAGAGCTACGTGGTGATCGATCCGGGCATGACCACCCTTGAAAAAGGCCAGCTGCTCAACGACGAACAGTACTTCGAAGCCCTTGAAGAGTTCGGTGACGACTTCGACGCTCGCATGGGCGCCGAAGCCGTGCGCGAGCTGCTGCACGCCATTGACCTGGAGCACGAGATTGGCCGCCTGCGCGAAGAGATTCCGCAGACCAACTCCGAAACCAAGATCAAGAAGCTGTCCAAGCGCCTGAAGCTGATGGAAGCCTTCCAGGGCTCCGGCAACCTGCCGGAGTGGATGGTCCTGACCGTTCTGCCGGTACTGCCGCCAGACCTGCGCCCGCTCGTCCCGCTGGACGGTGGCCGTTTCGCGACCTCGGACCTGAACGACCTGTATCGCCGCGTCATCAACCGTAACAACCGCCTGAAGCGTCTGCTGGATCTGTCCGCGCCCGATATCATCGTGCGTAACGAGAAGCGCATGCTGCAGGAAGCGGTCGATGCCCTGCTCGACAACGGCCGTCGCGGTCGTGCCATCACCGGCTCGAACAAGCGTCCGCTCAAGTCGCTGGCCGACATGATCAAAGGTAAGCAAGGCCGCTTCCGTCAGAACCTGCTCGGTAAGCGCGTGGACTACTCCGGTCGTTCCGTGATCACCGTGGGCCCGACCCTGCGTCTGCACCAGTGCGGCCTGCCCAAGAAAATGGCCCTGGAGCTGTTCAAGCCGTTCATCTTCGGCAAGCTTGAAGTGCGTGGCCTGGCCACTACCATCAAGGCGGCCAAGAAGATGGTCGAGCGCGAGCTGCCAGAGGTCTGGGACGTGCTCGCCGAAGTGATCCGCGAACACCCCGTGCTGCTCAACCGCGCGCCTACCCTGCACCGTCTGGGCATCCAGGCGTTCGAGCCGGTGTTGATCGAAGGCAAGGCGATCCAGCTGCATCCACTGGTGTGCGCGGCCTACAACGCCGACTTCGACGGTGACCAGATGGCCGTGCACGTTCCGCTGACTCTCGAGGCTCAGCTGGAAGCGCGCGCGCTGATGATGTCCACCAACAACATCCTGTCGCCCGCCAACGGTGAGCCGATCATCGTTCCGTCCCAGGACGTGGTTCTCGGTCTGTACTACATGACCCGGGAAGCCATCAACGCCAAGGGCGAGGGCCGCGTATTCGCCGATCTGCAGGAAGTCGACCGCGTCTTCCGCGCTGGCGAGGCAGCCCTGCACGCCAAGATCAAGGTCCGGATCACCGAGACCGTGAACGACCGCGACGGCGGCAGTGTCACCAGCACTCGCATCGTCGACACCACCGTCGGCCGTGCCTTGTTGTTCCAGGTGGTGCCTGCCGGCCTGCCGTATGACGTCGTCAACCAGCCGATGAAGAAGAAGGCGATTTCCAAGCTGATCAACCACTGCTATCGCGTGGTAGGCCTGAAGGAAACCGTGATCTTCGCTGACCAGCTGATGTACACCGGTTTCGCCTATTCGACGATCTCCGGCGTTTCCATCGGTGTGAACGACTTCGTGATCCCGGACGAAAAAGCCCGGATCATCGGTACCGCTACCGACGAAGTAAAGGAAATCGAAAGTCAGTACGCCTCCGGCCTGGTTACCCAGGGCGAGAAGTACAACAAGGTCATCGACCTCTGGTCCAAGGCCAACGACGAAGTATCCAAGGCGATGATGGCCAACCTTTCGAAAGAAAAGGTCATCGACCGCGAAGGCAAGGAAGTCGAGCAGGAGTCCTTCAACTCCATGTACATGATGGCGGACTCCGGCGCCCGGGGTTCGGCTGCCCAGATTCGCCAGTTGGCCGGTATGCGCGGCCTGATGGCCAAGCCGGATGGCTCCATCATCGAAACGCCGATCACTGCGAACTTCCGTGAAGGTTTGAGCGTACTGCAGTACTTCATCTCTACTCACGGTGCGCGTAAGGGTCTGGCGGATACCGCGTTGAAGACCGCGAACTCCGGTTACCTGACCCGTCGTCTGGTGGATGTGGCCCAGGACCTGGTGGTGACCGAGATCGACTGCGGTACCGAGCAGGGCCTGATCATGACGCCGCATATCGAAGGCGGTGACGTGGTCGAGCCGTTGGGCGAGCGCGTACTGGGCCGTGTCATGGCCAAGGACGTGATGAAGCCTGGCACCGACGAGGTGATCGTCCCCGCCGGTACGCTGGTGGACGAGAAGTGGGTCGAGTTCATCGAGCTCAACAGTGTCGACGAAGTGGTCGTGCGTTCGCCGATCAGCTGCGAGACCCGGTACGGGATCTGCTCCAAGTGCTACGGCCGCGACCTGGCCCGTGGCCATTTGGTCAACATCGGTGAAGCGGTCGGCGTCATTGCCGCCCAGTCCATCGGTGAGCCTGGCACCCAGCTGACCATGCGTACCTTCCACATCGGTGGTGCGGCCAGCCGGACCTCCGCCGCGGATAGCGTCCAGGTGAAGAACGGCGGCATGGTGCGCCTGCACAACCTCAAGCACGTGGAGCGCGCGGACGGCAACCTGGTAGCGGTCTCCCGCTCCGGCGAGCTGGCCATTGCCGACGAGTTCGGCCGCGAGCGCGAGCGCTACAAGCTGCCGTACGGTGCAGTGATCTCGGTTAAGGAAGGGGACAAGGTCGACGCTGGCGCCATCGTCGCCAAGTGGGACCCGCACACCCACCCGATCGTGACCGAGATGAAAGGTACCGTGACCTTCGTGGGCATGGAAGAAGGCATCACCATCAAGCGTCAGACCGACGAACTGACCGGCCTGACCAACATCGAAGTCCTCGATGTGAAGGATCGTCCTGCCGCTGGCAAGGAAATCCGTCCGGCCGTGAAGATGGTCGGCGCCGATGGCAAGGATCTGTTGCTGCCAGGTACCGACGTGCCTGCTCAGTACTTCCTCCCCGCTAACGCCCTGGTGGGTGTGGCGGACGGTGTCCAGGTGGGTGTGGGTGATGTTATCGCGCGTATTCCTCAGGAAACTTCCAAGACCCGTGACATCACCGGTGGTTTGCCGCGGGTGGCCGACCTGTTCGAAGCGCGTCGTCCGAAGGAAGCGTCGATCCTGGCGGAAGTCAGCGGCACCATCGCTTTCGGCAAGGAAACCAAGGGCAAGCGTCGCCTGGTGATCACGCCGAACGACGGCAGCGATCCGTACGAGGAGCTGATTCCGAAGTGGCGCCACCTGAACGTCTTCGAAGGCGAACAGGTCAACCGCGGGGAAGTGATCTCCGACGGTCCGAGCGACCCGCATGACATCCTGCGCTTGCTGGGTGTGAGTGCGCTGGCCAAGTACATCGTCAACGAAATCCAGGACGTGTACCGCCTGCAGGGTGTGAAGATCAACGACAAGCACATCGAGACCATCCTGCGTCAGATGCTGCGTAAGGTGGAGATCGCCGAATCCGGTGATTCCAGCTTCATCAAGGGCGACCAGATGGAGCTCACCCAGGTGCTCGGCGAAAACGAGCGTCTGGCCTCCGAAGACAAGTTCATCGCGAAATACTCGCGTGTGCTGTTGGGTATCACCAAGGCATCGCTGTCGACCGAGTCGTTCATCTCGGCGGCATCGTTCCAGGAAACCACCCGGGTACTCACCGAGGCGGCGGTTACCGGCAAGCGCGACTACCTGCGCGGCTTGAAGGAAAACGTCGTGGTGGGTCGCTTGATCCCGGCCGGTACCGGCCTGGCGTACCACAGCGAACGCAAGCGTCGCCGTGATGCGGACAAGCCGCTGCGCGTAAGCGCGAGTGAAGTGGAAGCCGCTCTGACGGAAGCCCTGAACTCCAGCGGTAACTGACAAGGCCAGGCGCCTCTCCCCCTCCCGGGCTACCGGTGGGGGAGGGCGCGCTTCGCCTTGACTGAGGGGCGAGGGATCTTTAGACTCTCGTACCCCTAATTATGGCGGGGCTTTTGCCCTGCCATTTGCTTTTCAAGTAGGGCAATAGCGTCGAAAGACATCAGTGGAGCTAAAAGATGGCAACGATCAACCAGCTGGTACGTCAGCCGCGCAAGCGTATCGTCGAGAAATCCGACGTACCTGCGCTGCAGAACTGCCCGCAGCGTCGTGGTGTGTGCACCCGCGTGTACACCACCACGCCGAAAAAACCAAACTCGGCACTGCGTAAAGTCTGCCGTGTACGCCTGACCAACGGTTTCGAGGTTTCCTCGTACATCGGCGGTGAAGGCCACAACCTGCAAGAGCACAGCGTTGTGCTGATCCGTGGCGGTCGTGTAAAGGACTTGCCAGGTGTGCGTTACCACACCGTTCGCGGCTCGCTGGATACCTCAGGTGTCAAGGGTCGTAACCAGGGTCGTTCCAAGTACGGTACCAAGCGTCCGAAGTAAGGATCGCGTTCCGCACTTTGCAGTCAACATTTTATTGAGTCGATAAGAGTAAGGTCGGGCACTGTCCCGGGCTAACCTGAAGACCGTTTGAGGGCTTATCAATGCCAAGACGTCGTGTAGCAGCCAAGCGTGAGATCCTGGACGATCCGAAATACGGAAGCCAGATCCTCGCCAAATTCATGAACCACGTGATGGAAAGCGGCAAGAAAGCCGTTGCCGAGCGCATCGTTTACGGTGCCCTGGAAACGGTCAAGGCCCGCAAGAACAGCGACCCCCTGGAAATCTTCGAGAAAGCTCTCGACGCCATCGCTCCGCTGGTCGAAGTAAAGTCCCGCCGTGTAGGCGGTGCAACCTACCAGGTTCCGGTCGAAGTTCGTCCATCCCGTCGTAACGCCCTGGCCATGCGCTGGCTGGTGGACTACGCCCGCAAGCGCGGCGAGAAGTCCATGGCCCTGCGCCTGGCGGGCGAGTTGCTGGATGCTGCTGAAGGCAAAGGCGCTGCGGTCAAGAAGCGTGAAGACGTGCACCGTATGGCTGAAGCCAACAAAGCCTTCTCGCACTACCGCTTCTAATATCAGCGTCACTCACTTTGCGAGGGCTTTATGGCTCGTACTACTCCGATTAACCGCTACCGTAACATCGGTATCGTCGCTCACGTGGATGCGGGTAAAACCACCACCACCGAGCGCGTACTGTTTTACACCGGCGTGAACCACAAGATGGGCGAGGTGCATGATGGCGCCGCGACCATGGACTGGATGGTGCAGGAGCAGGAGCGGGGTATTACCATTACCTCCGCTGCTACGACCGCTTTCTGGGCAGGTTCGAACAAGCAGTTCGAAAAGCACCGCTTCAACATCATCGATACCCCCGGCCACGTTGACTTCACCATCGAAGTTGAGCGTTCGCTGCGCGTACTCGACGGTGCCGTGGTCGTGTTCTGTGGAACCTCCGGCGTTGAGCCGCAGTCGGAAACCGTATGGCGTCAGGCCAACAAGTACGGTGTTCCACGTCTTGTCTACGTGAACAAGATGGACCGTGCCGGCGCCAACTTCCTGCGCGTCGTTGACCAGATCAAGAAGCGCCTGGGTCACACCCCGGTGCCGATTCAGCTGGCTATCGGTGCGGAAGACAACTTCCAGGGTCAGATCGACCTCATGACCATGGAAGCTGTGTACTGGAGCGAAGACGACAAGGGCATGGCTGCTCGCCGTGAGCCGATTCCAGCAGAACTGCAGGAAATGGCCGAAGAGTGGCGCGCCAACATGGTTGAAGCCGCAGCTGAAGCCAACGAAGAGCTGATGAACAAGTACCTTGAAGGTGAAGAGCTCACCATCGAGGAAATCAAGGGCGCCCTGCGTCAGCGTACCATCGCTGGTGAAATCGTCCTGGCTGTTTGCGGTTCCTCGTTCAAGAACAAGGGCGTTCCCCTGGTTCTCGACGCTGTCATCGATTTCCTTCCGGCGCCTGTGGATATCCCGGCCATCAAGGGCTCGCACCCTGATGACGAAACCAAGGAAATGGAGCGTCACGCTACCGACGACGAGCCTTTCTCGGCGCTGGCGTTCAAGATCGCTACCGACCCCTTCGTTGGTACCCTGACCTTCGCTCGCGTTTACTCCGGCGTTCTGAACTCCGGCGACGGCGTGATCAACTCCGTCAAGGGGAAGAAAGAGCGCGTGGGTCGTATGGTTCAGATGCACGCCAACACCCGTGAAGAGATCAAGGAAGTACGCGCTGGCGACATCGCGGCCCTGATCGGCATGAAGGACGTCACCACCGGTGATACCCTGTGCTCCGCTGAAAACCCGATCATCCTCGTGCGCATGGACTTCCCGGAGCCGGTTATTTCGGTGGCCGTGGAGCCCAAGACCAAGGATGACCAGGAGAAGATGGGTATCGCTCTGGGCAAACTCGCTCAGGAAGACCCTTCCTTCCGCGTCAAGACCGACGAAGAAACCGGCCAGACCATCATCTCCGGCATGGGTGAGTTGCACCTGGACATCCTCGTCGACCGTATGCGTCGCGAGTTCAACGTCGAGGCCAACATCGGCAAGCCGCAAGTGTCCTATCGTGAGCAAATCACCAAGGACAACGTCGAGATCGAAGGCAAGTTCGTTCGCCAGTCCGGCGGACGCGGCCAGTTCGGTCACTGCTGGGTTCGTTTCTCCAAGCCCGATATCGACGAAAACGGCAACATCACCGAAGGCCTGGTGTTCACCAACGAAGTCGTGGGTGGTGTGATTCCGAAGGAATACATCCCTGCGATTCAGAAGGGCATCGAAGAACAGATGAAAAACGGCGTTGTTGCCGGTTATCCTCTGATCGGCCTGAAGGCGACGGTATTCGACGGTTCGTACCACGACGTCGACTCCAACGAAATGGCGTTCAAGGTCGCGGCTTCCATGGCAACCAAGCAGCTGGCCCAGAAGGGCGGTGGCGAAGTGCTGGAGCCGATCATGAAGGTCGAAGTCGTTACCCCAGAAGACTACATGGGCGATGTGATGGGTGACCTGAACCGTCGTCGCGGTCTGATCCAGGGTATGGAAGACACCGTCTCCGGTAAGGTGATCCGCGCCGAGGTACCATTGGGCGAGATGTTCGGTTACGCAACCGACGTGCGCTCGATGTCTCAGGGCCGGGCCAGCTACTCCATGGAATTCTCCAAATACGCTCCAGCGCCTTCGAACATTGTCGAAGCCCTGGTTAAAAAACAAGGCTAACCAAGCCCTTTAGGCAAGAGGTTCACTGTCGTGGCTAAAGAAAAATTCGAACGTAACAAACCGCACGTCAACGTCGGTACCATCGGTCACGTTGACCACGGTAAAACCACTCTGACCGCTGCTCTGACCCGCGTCTGCTCCGAAGTCTTCGGTTCGGCTCGTGTGGACTTCGACAAGATCGACAGCGCCCCGGAAGAGAAAGCTCGCGGTATCACCATCAACACCGCGCACGTGGAGTACGACTCCTCTGTTCGTCACTACGCTCACGTTGACTGCCCAGGTCACGCTGACTACGTGAAGAACATGATCACCGGTGCTGCCCAGATGGACGGCGCGATCCTGGTCTGCTCGGCCGCTGACGGTCCGATGCCCCAGACTCGCGAACACATCCTGCTGTCCCGCCAGGTTGGCGTTCCTTACATCGTCGTGTTCCTGAACAAGGCCGACATGGTGGACGACGCCGAGCTGCTGGAACTGGTTGAAATGGAAGTGCGTGACCTGCTCAGCACCTACGATTTCCCAGGCGACGATACCCCGATCATCATCGGTTCGGCGTTGATGGCCCTGAACGGCCAGGACGACAACGAGATGGGCACCAGCGCTGTGAAGAAGCTGGTCGAGACTCTGGACACCTACATTCCCGAGCCTGTTCGCGCCATCGACAAGCCGTTCCTGATGCCGATCGAAGACGTGTTCTCGATCTCCGGCCGCGGTACTGTTGTAACCGGTCGTGTTGAGCGTGGCATCGTTCGCATTCAGGAAGAAGTCGAGATCGTTGGCTTGCGTCCAACCACCAAGACCACCTGCACCGGCGTTGAAATGTTCCGCAAGCTGCTGGATGAAGGTCGTGCTGGCGAGAACTGCGGCGTGCTGCTGCGCGGCACCAAGCGTGACGACGTCGAGCGTGGTCAGGTTCTGACCAAGCCAGGTACCGTCAAGCCGCACACCAAGTTTGAAGCTGAAGTGTACGTGCTGTCCAAGGAAGAAGGTGGTCGTCACACCCCGTTCTTCAAGGGCTACCGTCCTCAGTTCTACTTCCGTACCACCGACGTGACCGGTAGCTGCGAACTGCCGGAAGGCGTTGAAATGGTCATGCCAGGCGACAACGTGAAAATGGTTGTCACCCTGATCAAGACCATTGCAATGGAAGACGGCCTGCGTTTCGCAATCCGTGAAGGTGGTCGTACCGTTGGTGCTGGCGTTGTAGCCAAAATCATCGAGTAAGCCCCTCGTAACAGAAGAAGCCCCCGCCTAGCGGGGGCTTTTTTATTGGGTTGACACCTGTTAGGGGCGTCTATAGAATCACGCCTCCTTTTAACGGGCGTAGTCCGTCTGTTGGGAATGAGCCTGGAGTCTGAAATCCAATGCAAAATCAGCAAATTCGTATCAGGTTGAAGGCTTTTGACCATCGCCTGATCGACCAATCCACCCAGGAAATCGTGGAAACCGCGAAACGTACTGGTGCACAAGTGCGTGGTCCGATCCCACTGCCAACTCGCAAGGAGCGGTTCACCGTTCTGGTTTCCCCGCACGTCAACAAAGACGCGCGTGACCAGTACGAAATCCGCACTCACAAGCGTGTTCTGGACATCGTCCAGCCTACGGATAAAACCGTTGACGCGCTGATGAAGCTCGACCTCGCAGCTGGCGTGGAAGTACAGATCAGCCTCGGCTAAGACCCGCGTCTTGGTCGTGTAACGCTCTGAAATGGGCGGCCATAGCGGGTGAAAGCCCCGTACACTCATGAGGTTTACAACATGACTATTGGTGTAGTCGGTCGTAAGTGCGGTATGACCCGCATCTTCACCGAAGATGGTGTCTCTATTCCGGTTACGGTCATCGAGATCGAGCCGAATCGCGTCACCCAGTTCAAAACCGAAGAATCCGATGGCTACCGTGCAGTGCAAGTCACTGTAGGCGAGCGTCGTGCTTCGCGCGTCACCGCAGCTCAGGCTGGTCACTTCGCCAAGGCGAACGTAGCCGCCGGCCGTGGCGTCTGGGAATTCCGTCTTGAAGAAGGCGAGTACCAGGCGGGCGACCTGATCAACTCGGAACTGTTCGCAGCAGGCCAGCTGGTAGACGTTACCGGCCAGTCCAAGGGTAAAGGCTTTGCCGGTACCATCAAGCGCTGGAACTTCCGTGGTCAGGACAACACCCACGGTAACTCCGTTTCCCACCGCGTTCCGGGCTCCATCGGCCAGTGCCAGACTCCTGGTCGTGTTTTCAAGGGCAAGAAAATGTCCGGTCACATGGGCGCCGAGCGCGTGACCGTGCAGTCCCTGGAAGTGGTCCGCGTCGACGCTGAACGCAACCTGCTGCTGGTCAAGGGCGCCGTTCCTGGTGCTACTGGCGGCGACGTGGTTGTGCGTCCGGCTGTTAAGGCTCGCGGTTAAGGGGAAGCTGACATGCAATTGAATGTAAATGACGCGCAAGCGATCGAAGTTTCCGAACTGACCTTTGGTGGCGAGTTCAACGAGACCCTGGTACACCAGGCTGTTGTAGCCTACATGGCCGGTGGCCGTCAGGGCAGCAAGCAGCAGAAAACCCGTTCCGACGTCTCCGGCGGCGGCAAGCGCCCATGGCGCCAGAAGGGTACTGGCCGTGCTCGTGCCGGTACTATCCGTAGCCCGCTGTGGCGTGGCGGTGGTACCACTTTCGCTGCTCGTCCCCAGGATCACTCGCAGAAGCTCAACAAGAAGATGTACCGCGCAGCACTGCGCTCCATCCTCGCCGAGCTGGTACGCACTGATCGTCTGGTCGTGGTTCAGGACTTCGCTGTAGAAGCGCCGAAAACCAAAGAACTGCTGGGCAAGCTGAACGGCCTGGGTCTGAATGACGTGCTGATCGTTTCCGAAGCCGTTGACCAGAACCTGTACCTGGCTGCTCGCAACCTGCCGCACGTCGACGTACGTGACGTACAAGGTTCCGACCCGGTCAGTCTGATCGCTTACGACAAGGTGTTGATCACCGTGTCGGCCGTGAAGAAATTCGAGGAGCTGCTGGGATGAACCAGGAACGCGTATTCAAAGTTCTGCTTGGCCCGCATGTATCCGAGAAGGCCACCGGCCTGGCTGAGAAAAAAGGCCAGTTCGTCTTCAAGGTTGCGACCGACGCTACCAAGCTGGAAATCAAGAAGGCCGTCGAATCGCTGTTCGACGTTAAAGTGGAGCGCGTCACTACCCTGAACGTTTTGGGTAAGACCAAGCGTACCGCTCGGGGTCTGGGCAAGCGTAATGACTGGAAGAAGGCCGTTGTCGCCCTTCAGCCAGGCCAAGATCTCGATTTCAGCAGCAGTGCTGAGTAAGGAAGGGGTGCATCATGGCAATCGTTAAATGCAAACCGACTTCCCCTGGCCGCCGTTTCGTGGTCAAGGTGGTCAACCAGGAGCTGCATAAAGGCGCTCCTTACGCTCCGCTGCTCGAGAAGAAGTCGAAGTCCGGCGGTCGTAACAACAATGGCCGCATCACCACCCGTCATGTGGGCGGTGGCCACAAGCAGCACTATCGTCTGGTCGACTTCCGTCGCAACGACAAGGACGGCATCGCCGCCGTTGTCGAGCGCATCGAATACGATCCGAACCGTACTGCTCACCTGGCCCTGCTGCGCTACGCCGATGGCGAGCGTCGCTACATCATCGCGCCTAAGGGCGTGAGTGCTGGCGACCAGCTGATCTCCGGCGCCCTGGCTCCAATCAAGCCGGGCAACAGCCTGCAGCTGCGCAACATCCCGGTTGGTAGCACCGTTCACGGTATCGAGCTCAAGCCAGGCAAGGGCGCGCAGATCGCACGTTCGGCCGGTGCTTCCGCTCAGCTGGTAGCCCGTGAAGGTGTATACGTCACCCTGCGTCTGCGCTCCGGCGAGATGCGCAAAGTGCTCTCCGAGTGCCGCGCTACCCTGGGTGAAGTGTCCAACTCCGAGCACAGCCTGCGTTCGCTGGGTAAAGCGGGTGCCAAGCGCTGGCGTGGCGTTCGTCCGACCGTTCGTGGTGTTGCCATGAACCCGGTTGACCACCCACATGGTGGTGGTGAAGGTCGTACCTCCGGTGGTCGTCATCCGGTATCGCCATGGGGCTTCCCGACCAAGGGTGCGAAGACCCGTGGTAATAAGCGTACCGACAACATGATCGTCCGTCGTCGCAAGTAATCTGAGGATACGACAGTGCCACGTTCTCTGAAAAAAGGTCCTTTCATCGATCTTCACCTGTTGAAGAAGGTCGAAGTGGCGGCGGAAAAGAACGATCGCAAGCCGGTTAAAACCTGGTCGCGCCGTTCGATGATCCTGCCGCAAATGGTTGGTCTGACCATCGCCGTTCATAACGGCCGTCAACACGTTCCGGTTCTCGTGAGCGAAGACATGGTTGGCCATAAACTGGGCGAGTTCGCCGGTACCCGCACCTATCGCGGGCACGTGGCTGACAAGAAAGCCAAGCGTTAAGGGGTAAGGAAATGGAAGTAGCCGCTAAGTTGTCGGGCGCTCGCATCTCCGCCCAGAAAGCCCGCTTGGTCGCCGACCAGATCCGCGGGAAGAAGGTGGGCGACGCGCTCAACCTGTTGGCCTTCAGCAGCAAGAAGGCCGCTGAAGTCATGAAGAAAGTCCTGGAGTCGGCCGTTGCCAACGCCGAACACAACGAAGGCGCAGACATCGATGACCTGAAGGTCTCGACTGTTTTCGTCAACGAAGGGCGTTCGCTGAAGCGCATCATGCCGCGTGCCAAGGGCCGCGCTGATCGCATCGTCAAGCGGTCTTGCCATATCACTGTCAAGGTTGCGGACAAGTAACGGAGTCGATCAGATGGGTCAGAAAGTACATCCCGTTGGCATTCGCCTGGGAATCGTCAAGGAGCACACCTCCGTCTGGTACGCAGACGGTCAGACCTACGCAGATTATCTGCTGGCGGATCTGAAAACCCGTGAGTTCCTGCAAGACAAACTAAAAAGCGCGTCCGTAAGCCGTATCGATATCCATCGTCCGGCTCAGACTGCACGCATCACCATCCACACCGCTCGTCCCGGCATCGTGATCGGCAAGAAAGGTGAAGATGTTGAGAAGCTGCGTCAGGACCTGACCAAGCAAATGGGTGTGCCCGTGCACATCAATATCGAAGAAATCCGCAAGCCGGAGCTCGACGGTATGTTGGTTGCGCAGAGCGTAGCTCAGCAGCTGGAACGTCGCGTCATGTTCCGTCGCGCCATGAAGCGCGCCGTGCAGAACGCCATGCGTATTGGTGCCAAGGGCATCAAGATCCAGGTGAGCGGTCGTCTGGGCGGTGCTGAAATCGCACGTACTGAATGGTATCGCGAAGGTCGTGTGCCCCTGCACACCCTGCGTGCCGATATCGACTATGCCACCTACGAAGCTCACACCACCTACGGTGTGATTGGTGTCAAGGTTTGGATCTTCAAAGGCGAAGTGATCGGTGGTCGCCAGGAAGAGCTGAAGCCTCAAGCACCTGCGCCTCGTAAAAAAGCTGCCAAGTAAGGGGTACGCCAAATGTTGCAACCAAAGCGTACAAAATTCCGCAAGCAGATGACCGGCCACAACCGTGGTCTGGCACTGCGCGGTAGCAAAGTCAGCTTCGGCGAATTCGCCTTGAAGGCTGTTGCTCGTGGTCGCCTCACCGCCCGCCAGATCGAATCGGCACGTCGTGCCCTGACCCGTCACGTGAAGCGTGGCGGCAAGATCTGGATTCGCGTGTTCCCGGACAAGCCGGTCACCAAGAAGCCTCTCGAAGTGCGGATGGGTAAAGGTAAGGGTAGCGTTGAGTACTGGGTAGCCCAGATCCAGCCAGGCAAGGTCCTGTACGAGATCGAAGGTGTTTCCGAAGAGCTGGCGCGTGAGGCATTCGCCCTGGCGGCTGCAAAGCTGCCTCTCGCCACCTCCTTTGTTAAGCGGACGGTGATGTGATGCAAGCGAAAGAACTTCGTGAGAAATCAGCACAGCAGCTGAACGAGCAACTGCTCGGCTTGCTGCGCGACCAGTTCAATCTGCGCATGCAGAAAGCAACTGGCCAGTTGGGGCAGTCTCACCTGCTCTCGCAAGTGAAACGTGACATCGCTCGCGTTAAGACTGTGCTCAACCAGCAGGCAGGTAAGTGATCATGGCCGAAGCCGAAAAAACCGTCCGTACGCTGACTGGCCGTGTTGTCAGCGACAAGATGGACAAAACCATCACCGTACTGATCGAGCGTCGCGTCAAGCACCCGATCTACGGCAAGTACGTCAAGCGTTCGACTAAGCTGCACGCTCACGACGAGAACAACCAGTGCCACGTGGGTGACAAGGTCACCATCCGTGAAACCCGTCCGGTCGCCAAGACCAAGACCTGGGCCCTGGTTGAAATCGTTGAACGCGCTGTTGAAGTCTAAGGGCTAGGGGTCGGAGATATTTTATGATTCAGACTCAATCCATGCTCGATGTGGCCGATAACAGCGGCGCTCGTCGCGTAATGTGCATCAAGGTTCTCGGCGGTTCGCACCGTCGTTACGCCGGCATTGGTGACATCATCAAAGTGACCGTCAAGGAAGCGATTCCGCGCGGCAAGGTCAAGAAAGGCCAGGTGATGACCGCTGTTGTCGTTCGTACCCGTCACGGCGTGCGCCGCGCTGATGGTTCCATCATCCGCTTCGACGGCAACGCTGCTGTTCTGCTGAACAACAAGCAAGAGCCGATCGGCACCCGTATCTTTGGGCCAGTGACCCGTGAGCTTCGTTCCGAGAAGTTCATGAAGATCGTCTCGCTCGCCCCAGAAGTGCTGTAAGGAGATCCGACATGCAAAAGATTCGTCGTGACGACGAGATCATCGTGATCGCCGGCAAAGACAAGGGCAAGCGCGGTAAGGTGCTGAAGGTGCTCGCTGACGACCGTCTGGTCGTTGGTGGGGTCAACCTGGTCAAGCGCCATACCAAGCCGAATCCGATGGCTGGCATTCAAGGCGGTATCGTTGAGAAAGAAGCGCCTCTGCACGCTTCCAACGTTGCCATCTTCAATGGCGAAACCAACAAGGCTGACCGTGTTGGTTTCAAGGTAGAAGACGGCAAGAAGATTCGTGTCTTCAAGTCGACCCAAAAAGCGGTTGATGCTTGAACACTGCTAGGTAGAAGACAATGGCACGACTAAAAGAGATTTACCGGAAGGAAATCGCGCCCAAGCTTAAGGAAGAACTTAAGCTGGCAAACGTGATGGAAGTTCCGCGCGTTACCAAGATCACCCTGAACATGGGTCTGGGCGAAGCGATTGGTGACAAGAAAGTCATCGAGCACGCTGTAGCCGACCTGGAAAAGATCACCGGTCAAAAGCCGGTTGTCACTTTCGCCAAGAAGTCCATCGCGGGCTTCAAGGTGCGTGAAGGTTGGCCGATTGGTGTCAAGGTCACCCTGCGTCGCGATCGTATGTACGAATTCCTGGATCGCCTGCTTTCCATCTCCCTGCCTCGGGTCCGTGACTTCCGCGGCCTGAATGCCAAGTCCTTCGATGGTCGCGGCAACTACAGCATGGGCGTGAAAGAGCAGATCATCTTCCCGGAAATCGATTACGACAAGATCGATGCTCTTCGCGGTCTGGACATCACCCTGACCACCACCGCCCGTACGGACGAAGAAGGCCGCGCTCTGCTGCGTGCATTCAAGTTCCCGTTCCGTAACTGATAGGAGTCGGACCATGGCTAAGAAGAGTATGAAGAACCGCGAGCTGAAGCGTCAGCAAACGGTAGCCAAGTACGCCAAGAAGCGTGCCGAGCTGAAGGCGACCATCGTCGACCTGAACGCATCGCCAGAAGAGCGCTGGGCTGCCAGCGTCGCTCTGCAGAAGCAGCCACGTGATGCCAGCGCCTCGCGCCTGCGTAACCGCTGCCGTCTGACCGGCCGTCCTCACGGTGTATACCGTAAGTTTGGTCTGGCGCGTAACATGCTGCGTCAAGCTGCAATGCGTGGTGACGTCCCAGGTCTGGTCAAGGCCAGCTGGTAAGGTCGCACCCGCGGCGGCTCAAGCCGCCGCTGGTCACGCCAACGAATCAAGCCCCTCATGGGGCTTGATTCGTTTCTGGGGTGTGTCTAGAATGACCGGCTCGCCTGAGCCCGGGCTCTGCCTCTGGGCGATCCTCAGGCGAATTTTGCAGCCGAAAGGCTCGTT
Organism: Pseudomonas sp. DC3200b2; assembly: GCF_049895785.1. Taxonomy (NCBI): domain Bacteria; kingdom Pseudomonadati; phylum Pseudomonadota; class Gammaproteobacteria; order Pseudomonadales; family Pseudomonadaceae; genus Pseudomonas; species Pseudomonas sp. DC3200b2. The sequence continues at coordinate 23,503 of NZ_JAFCTA010000001.1, forward strand.
TTTTATGTATCAGGAGCGTCTAGCCCATGAGTATGCAGGACCCGTTAGCGGACATGCTAACTCGCATCCGTAATGCCCAGATGGCTGAAAAGTCCGTCGTCAGCATGCCTTCTTCCACGTTGAAGGTTGCGGTAGCCAAAGTTCTGAAGGACGAAGGTTACATCGCGGGTTATCAGGTCAGCGGTGAAGGCAAGCCTTCGCTGTCCATCGAGCTGAAGTACTTCGAAGGCCGTCCGGTCATCGAGGAAGTCAAGCGCGTCAGCCGTCCTGGCCTGCGTCAGTACAAATCCGTCGACGAACTGCCGAAAGTTCGCGGCGGCCTTGGCGTGTCCATCGTCTCCACCAACAAAGGTGTGATGACTGATCGTGCTGCGCGCGCTGCCGGTGTCGGCGGCGAAGTCCTTTGCACTGTGTTCTAAGGGGGGATAAGCATGTCTCGCGTCGCTAAGAACCCCGTCAGGCTGCCTGCTGGCGTAGAAGTCAAGTTCGCCGGTCAGCAACTGTCGATCAAAGGTGCCAAGGGTACCCTCGAGCTGAATGTTCACGCATCCGTTGAAGTGGTCGAAGAGGGCGGTGAACTGCGCTTCTCCGCTCGCAACGGTGATCAGCAGACTCGCGCAATGGCCGGCACCACCCGTGCACTGGTCAACAACATGGTGCAGGGCGTAAGCCAGGGCTTCGAGCGCAAGCTCCAGCTGGTTGGCGTAGGTTACAAGGCTCAGGCCAAGGGCGAAGTTCTGTCCCTGGCACTCGGTTTCTCGCACCCGGTTGATTATCAGCTGCCGAAAGGCGTTACCGCTGAAACTCCAAGCCAGACCGATATCGTCATCAAGGGTATCGACAAGCAGCTCGTAGGCCAGGTTGCCGCGGAAATCCGCGACTTCCGTCGCCCAGAGCCGTACAAAGGCAAGGGTGTCCGTTACGCGGATGAAGTCGTCCGCCGTAAAGAAGCCAAGAAGAAGTAGGGCCTAGCAAATGACCGACAAAAAAGTTACTCGTCTGCGTCGCGCTCGCAAAGCACGCCTGAAGATGCACGAGCTCGAAGCCGTGCGCCTGTGCGTGTATCGCTCTTCGCAGCACATTTATGCCCAGGTCATTTCGGCCGACGGCAGCAAGGTCCTGGCAAGCGCTTCGACCTTGGACAAAGAACTGCGTGATGGCGCCACCGGCAACATCGACGCCGCCACGAAGGTTGGCCAGCTGGTCGCTGAGCGCGCGAAAGCCGCCGGCGTCTCCCAAGTGGCTTTCGACCGTTCTGGCTTCAAGTACCACGGTCGCGTTAAAGCGCTGGCTGATGCTGCTCGTGAAGGCGGGCTGGAGTTCTAAGTTATGGCAAATAACGATCAAAAGCGCGACGAAGGCTACATCGAGAAGCTGGTTCAGGTTAACCGCGTTGCCAAGACCGTGAAAGGCGGTCGTATCTTCACCTTCACCGCGCTGACCGTGGTAGGTGATGGCAAGGGCCGCGTCGGCTTCGGCCGTGGCAAGTCCCGCGAAGTGCCTGCCGCTATCCAGAAAGCTATGGAAGCCGCTCGCCGCAACATGATTCAGGTAGACCTGAACGGCACTACTCTGCAGTACGCTACCAAGTCCACCCATGGTGCGTCCAAGGTGTACATGCAGCCTGCCTCCGAAGGTACCGGCATCATCGCTGGTGGTGCCATGCGTGCCGTCCTGGAAGTCGCTGGCGTTCAGAACGTTCTGGCCAAGTGCTACGGTTCGACCAACCCGGTCAACGTGGTTCATGCCACCTTCAACGGCCTGAAAGCCATGCAGTCCCCTGATTCGATCGCCGCCAAGCGTGGCAAGAGCGTCGAGGAAATTCTGTAATGGCTACCGTCAAAGTTACCCTGATCAAGAGCACCGCCGGCCGCCTGCCCAACCACAAGCTGTGTGTGAAGGGCCTGGGTCTGCGTCGCATCGGTCACACCGTGGAAGTCCAGGATACTCCCGAGAATCGCGGGATGATCAACAAGGCTTACTACATGCTGCGCGTTGAGGGTTGATTCGATGAAACTCAATGATCTGAGTCCAGCGCCGGGTTCCCGTCGCGAGAAGCACCGTCCGGGCCGTGGTATCGGTAGCGGCCTGGGCAAGACCGGTGGCCGCGGCCACAAAGGTCAAACCTCCCGTTCCGGTGGCACCATTGCCCCTGGTTTCGAGGGTGGTCAACAGCCTCTGCACCGTCGCCTGCCGAAGTTCGGCTTCGTTTCGCTGAAAGCCATGGATCGCGCGCAAGTGCGTACCTCCGAGCTGGCCAAGGTGGAAGGTGATGTCGTCACTCTGCAATCCCTCAAGGATGCCAACGTGATCAACCAGAACGTACAGCGTGTGAAGATCATGCTGTCGGGCGAGGTTACTCGTGCGGTCACCCTGAAGGGCATCGCCGCCACCAAGGGTGCGCGTGCGGCCATCGAAGCAGCTGGCGGCAAGTTCGAGGAATAAATGGCTAAGCAAGGTGCTCTCTCATCGCTCAGCAAGAGTGGGGGTTTGTCCGAGCTCTGGGCTCGTCTGCGCTTCTTGTTCCTGGCGATCATCGTCTACAGGATCGGCGCTCACATCCCGGTTCCCGGCATGAACCCAGATCGGCTGGCGGACCTGTTCCGACAGAATGAGGGGACCATTCTTAGCCTGTTCAACATGTTTTCCGGCGGCGCGCTCGAGCGCATGAGCATCTTTGCATTGGGGATCATGCCGTACATCTCGGCATCGATCATCATGCAGTTGATGACGGCGATCAGCCCGCAGCTGGAGCAGTTGAAGAAGGAAGGTGAGGCTGGCCGTCGCAAGATCAGCCAGTACACCCGCTATGGCACCGTAGTCCTGGCTCTGGTCCAGGCCATTGGCATGTCCATTGGCCTGGCCAACCAGGGCGTCGCGTTTTCCGCCGGCTTCGGCTTCTACTTCGTGGCAGTCACCACCTTCGTGGCGGGCGCGCTGTTCATGATGTGGCTGGGCGAGCAGATTACCGAGCGCGGTGTCGGCAACGGTATCTCGATGTTGATTTTCTCGGGTATCGTCGCCGGTCTTCCGAGAGCGATCGGGCAGTCTTTCGAGTCTGCCCGCATGGGTGATATCAATATCTTCGCCCTGATCGCCATCGGTTTGCTGGCAGTAGCGATCATTGGTTTCGTGGTGTTCATCGAGCGTGGTCAGCGCCGTATTGCGGTGCACTACGCCAAGCGCCAGCAGGGCCGCAAGGTCTTCGCTGCGCAGACGAGCCACCTGCCTTTGAAGGTGAACATGGCGGGCGTCATTCCTGCCATTTTCGCGAGCAGCATCTTGCTGTTCCCGGCTTCGCTGGGTGCCTGGTTCGGTCAGTCCGCGGGTATGGGCTGGCTGCAGGACGTCTCGCAGTCGATCGCGCCTGGTCAGCCGTTGAACATCTTGCTGTTTACCGCAGGGATCATTTTCTTCTGCTTCTTCTATACGGCCTTGATGTTCAACCCGAAAGACGTAGCGGAAAACCTGAAGAAGTCCGGTGCCTTTATTCCGGGCATCCGTCCGGGCGAGCAGTCTGCGCGCTACATTGATGGCGTTCTGACCCGCTTGACCATGTTCGGTGCTCTTTACATGACGGCCGTGTGCCTGCTTCCCCAGTTTCTGGTGGTTGCGGCCAACGTTCCGTTCTACCTTGGCGGGACCTCGTTGCTGATTGTGGTAGTGGTTGTGATGGACTTTATGGCCCAAGTACAATCCCACCTCGTTTCGCACCAGTACGAATCCCTGATGAAGAAAGCCAACCTGAAGGGCTACGGCGGCAGCAGCATGCTGCGCTAAGGCGCCCATAAGGTTCGAGGAGTTGGTGATGAAAGTTCGTGCATCGGTGAAAAAGCTGTGCCGCAACTGCAAGATTATCCGCCGCGAAGGTATCGTGCGCGTGATCTGCAGCGCGGAACCACGTCACAAGCAGCGCCAAGGCTGATTGTGAGCTGTGCTTAAGCCCGGCAGCTAGTGTGCTGCCGGGTTGATTAATTGTTTTTACAGCGCTATGATCTCGCGCCCTATTTCTTGGCTTCCGGGGCGCAGGTAGCTGTCAATTGGAGTTCCACTGAATGGCCCGTATTGCAGGCGTTAACATTCCGGATAACAAGCATGCTGTTATCTCGCTGACCTACATCTACGGTGTTGGTCGCACTACCGCGCAGAAGCTCTGTGCGGACGCCGGTGTCAACCCGGCTGCGAAGATCAAGGATCTGAGCGACGAGCAAATCGAACAACTGCGTGGCGAAGTCGCGAAGATCACCACCGAAGGTGATCTGCGTCGTGACATCAACATGAAGATCAAGCGCTTGATGGACCTGGGCTGCTATCGTGGCCTGCGTCACCGTCGTGGTCTGCCGGTTCGCGGTCAGCGTACCAAGACCAACGCCCGTACCCGCAAGGGCCCGCGCAAGCCGATCCGCAAGTAATCGCGCCAGCGAATCGACAGGAATTTAGTCATGGCAAAACCTGCTGCTCGTCCTCGTAAGAAAGTCAAAAAGACAGTGGTTGATGGGATCGCCCATATCCACGCGTCTTTCAACAACACCATCGTGACCATCACCGACCGTCAGGGTAACGCGCTGTCCTGGGCGACCTCCGGTGGTTCGGGTTTCCGTGGCTCCCGTAAGTCCACCCCGTTCGCCGCTCAGGTAGCTGCAGAACGCGCTGGCCAGGCTGCCCTGGAATATGGCCTCAAGAACCTCGACGTGAACGTCAAGGGCCCAGGTCCAGGTCGTGAGTCCGCTGTTCGTGCACTGAACGGCTGCGGTTACAAGATCGCCAGCATCACCGACGTGACGCCAATCCCGCACAACGGGTGCCGTCCGCCGAAGAAGCGTCGCGTGTAATTCAGGAGACAGTAAGAAATGGCACGTTACATTGGTCCAAAATGCAAACTGTCTCGTCGTGAAGGCACCGACCTGTTCCTGAAGAGCGGCGTTCGCGCTCTGGAATCTAAGTGCAACATCGAAGCAGCCCCAGGTATCCACGGCCAGCGCCGTGGCCGTCAGTCCGACTACGGCACCCAGCTGCGCGAGAAGCAAAAAGTTCGTCGTATCTACGGTGTACTCGAGCGTCAATTCAGCGGCTACTACAAGCAAGCTGCCAGCCAGAAGGGCGCCACCGGCGAAAACCTTCTGCAGCTGCTCGAGTGCCGTCTGGACAACGTCGTCTACCGTATGGGCTTCGGTGCCACCCGCGCCGAATCCCGTCAGCTGGTTTCGCACAAGGCGATCTCGGTTAACGGCAAGACTGTAAACGTCCCGTCCTTCCAGGTTCGTGCAGGTGACGTGGTTGCAGTTCGCGAAAAGGCGAAAAACCAGCTGCGCATCGCTCAAGCCCTTGAGCTGTGTGCCCAGCGTGGCCGCGTTGAGTGGGTTGAAGTAGACGCTGAGAAGAAGTCCGGCACTTTCAAGAGTGTTCCGGCTCGCAGCGACCTCTCCGCCGACATCAACGAAAACCTGATCGTCGAGCTCTACTCCAAGTAAGGGCTAGAAAGTAGGTGCATCCATGCAGATTTCGGTAAATGAGTTTCTGACGCCCCGCCACATCGATGTGCAGGTCGTCAGCCCAACCCGCGCCAAGATCACGCTCGAGCCACTCGAGCGTGGCTTCGGCCACACCCTGGGCAACGCGCTGCGTCGCATCCTGTTGTCCTCCATGCCTGGCTGTGCAGTCGTAGAAGCCGAGATCGACGGTGTGCTCCATGAGTACAGCGCCATTGAAGGTGTTCAGGAAGACGTCATTGAAATCCTGCTCAACCTCAAAGGTCTGGCCATCAAGCTGCACGGTCGTGACGAAGTTACGCTGACCTTGTCCAAAAAAGGTTCGGGGGTGGTTACCGCTGCCGATATTCAGCTGGATCATGATGTCGAGATCGTGAATCCCGAGCACGTAATCGCGAACCTGGCGTCCAATGGCGCTCTGAACATGAAGCTCGTCGTAGCTCGTGGTCGTGGTTACGAGCCGGCTGACTCGCGTCAGAGTGACGATGACGAAAGCCGCAGCATTGGTCGCTTGCAGCTGGATGCTTCGTTCAGCCCGGTGCGTCGTATCGCTTACGTGGTGGAAAACGCCCGTGTCGAGCAGCGCACCAACCTGGACAAGCTGGTCATCGACCTGGAAACCAACGGTACCCTGGACCCGGAAGAAGCTATCCGTCGTGCCGCGACCATCCTGCAACAGCAGTTGGCCGCGTTCGTCGATCTGAAGGGTGACAGCGAACCAGTCGTCATCGAGCAGGAAGATGAGATCGATCCGATCCTTCTCCGCCCGGTCGACGATCTGGAGTTGACTGTACGTTCGGCTAACTGCCTTAAGGCGGAAAACATTTACTACATCGGCGACCTGATTCAGCGTACCGAAGTAGAACTGTTGAAGACTCCGAACCTGGGCAAGAAGTCCCTGACTGAAATCAAGGACGTCTTGGCCTCCCGCGGTCTTTCCCTCGGCATGCGCCTCGATAACTGGCCGCCTGCAAGTCTTAAGAAGGACGATAAGGCCACGGCCTGATCGTCGTAATCACCGAACGTAGAGTTTGGTAAGGAATGAACCATGCGTCATCGTAAAAGTGGTCGTCACCTGAGCCGCACCAGCGCGCACCGCAAGGCCATGTTCCAAAACATGGCGGTGTCGCTCTTCGAACACGAGCTGATCAAAACCACCCTGCCGAAAGCCAAGGAACTGCGCCGCGTTGCCGAGCCGCTGATCACCCTGGCCAAGGAAGACAGCGTTGCCAACCGTCGTCTGGCTTTCGACCGTACCCGTTCGAAGTCTGCCGTAGGCAAGCTGTTCAACGACCTGGGCAAGCGCTACGCCACCCGTCAAGGCGGCTACCTGCGCATCCTCAAGTGCGGCTTCCGCGCTGGGGACAACGCGCCTATGGCCTATGTTGAGCTGGTTGACCGTCCAGTTACCGGCGTTGTCGAAGCGGCTGAATAAGCCTTTTCGATTCACAAGAAACCGAGCTCAGGCTCGGTTTTTTGTTGTCTGGTCTTTAGCGATTTTCTATCGGTGGGCTCGGATTAATAAATTAGCCCACTTCGCTCATGCACTTGATAATTAGTCCCATCAAGCTGTTCCAGGCTAGCGCCACAGATGGAGACCGCCATGAGCGATACCAAGACCCTGACCACCGCCAGCGGTGCGCCAGTTGCCGATAACCAGAACTCCCGTTCCGCCGGGCCGCGTGGCCCCTTGCTACTCGACGACTTCCACCTGGTCGAGAAACTTGCCCACTTCAACCGCGAGAACATTCCTGAGCGCCGCGTACACGCCAAGGGCTCGGGTGCCTACGGCACCTTTACCGTCACCCAGGACATCACCCGCTTTACCTGCGCCAAGCTCTTCAGTGAAGTCGGCAAGCAGACACCTATCTTCCTGCGCTTTTCCACCGTGGGCGGTGAACGCGGTTCGGCCGATACCGAGCGCGACCCGCGCGGCTTCGCCGTCAAGTTCTATACCGAGGAAGGCAACTGGGACATCGTGGGCAATAACACGCCGGTGTTCTTCATCCGCGACCCGCTCAAGTTCCCCGACTTCATCCACACCCAGAAGCGCCTGCCGCAAAGCAACCTGAAAAGCGCGCAGATGATGTGGGACTTCTGGTCACACTCACCCGAGGCGCTTCATCAGGTCACCATTCTGTTCAGTGATCGTGGGATCCCGGACGGCTACCGCCACATGCATGGTTTTGGCAGCCATACCTACAGCCTGGTTAACGCCTGCGGCGAACGGGTGTGGGTAAAGTGGCACTACAAGACCCAACAGGGCATCAAGAACCTGGCCCCGGCTGAGGCGGCGCGTATCGCCGGTACCGATCCAGACTATGCTCAGCGTGACCTGTTCAGCGCCATCGAGCGCGGCGACTTCCCGCGCTGGACGGTATGCCTGCAGGTGATGACCGAGGCCCAGGCCAACCAGCACCCTGAAAACCCCTTCGACGTCACCAAGGTGTGGTCGCAGAAAGACTACCCGTTGATCGAAGTGGGCACCCTGGAACTGAACCGCAACCCGCTCAACTACTTCGCCGAGGTCGAGCAGGCCGCCTTTGGACCGAGCAACATGATACCGGGGGTCGGCCTGTCGCCGGACCGTATGCTACAGGGCCGGGTGTTCGCCTACGCCGACGCCCACCGCTACCGGGTCGGCACCAACTTCCAGCAACTGCCGGTCAACGCGCCCTTGAGCCCGGTGAACAGCTATCAGCGCGACGGGGCCATGCGCTTCGGCAGTAACGGTGGCGCGGCACCCAACTACGAGCCCAACAGCTACAGCGACGCACCCAAGCAGGTGCCGGCCTACGCGGAGCCGGGGCTGCCCATCAGTGGAGCGGCTACCCGCTACGATCACCGAACCGACAGCGATTACTACAGCCAGGCCGGTGCCCTGTTCCGGCTGATGAGCCCGGCGCAGCAGCAACTGCTCATCAGCAACATCGCCGGCGCCATGCAGGGCGTGACCGAGGATGTGGTGCAGCGGCAGTTGCAGCATTTTCTCAAGGTGGACCTGGCCTATGGTCGTGGTATAGCGGAGGCACTGGGTATCCCCCTCGAGTAATTGCGAACGCAAAGAAGAACCGCCCTCATTTGGGCGGTTTTTCGCATCTGTACGGCGCTGATCAGCCCAAATTTGCGATTTTTCGTCGCATCACCATCGACCCTGGACTAACATTGGTTCACACTAAGCGCCTTTCCAGCACGTTACGAGATGTGGGCCATGCAAGGTCATCCAGATGTCATCGATTACCTCAACACGCTACTGACCGGCGAACTGGCGGCCCGTGACCAGTACTTCATCCATTCTCGTATGTACGAGGATTGGGGCTTCGCCAAGCTCTACGAGCGAATCAACCATGAGATGGAAGAAGAGGCCGGTCATGCCGACGCGCTTATGCGTCGTATCCTGATGCTGGAGGGTACGCCTCGCATGCGGCCGGACGATTTGGATGTGGGCACCACTGTTCCCGAGATGCTGGAAAGTGACCTGCGGCTGGAGTACAAAGTCCGCGCCGCGCTCTGCAAGGGCATCGCCCTGTGCGAACAACATCGGGATTACGTCAGCCGGGACATCCTCAAGCTGCAGCTATCAGATACTGAGGAAGACCATACTTACTGGCTGGAAAAGCAATTGGGCCTGATCAAGCGCATCGGCCTGCAGAACTACCTGCAGTCGCAGATGGGTAACTGACCGCAGTCATTCGCATCGCCTCAGTAGGAGCCAGCGAAGCTGGCGAATAATTCTCTTCGCTAGCTTGCGCGAGCTCCTACGAGGGACATAGGGCAATCAGGCCTTGTCCCGCTCCAATAGCGGCTTGAGATACTTGCCGGTATAGGATTGGGGCATCTTGCATACCTCTTCCGGCGTCCCGCAGGCAATGATCTGGCCTCCACGAGAGCCACCCTCAGGGCCCAAGTCCACCAGCCAGTCCGCAGTCTTGATCACATCCAGGTTGTGCTCGATCACAACCACGGTGTTGCCGTGGTCGCGTAGCCGATGGAGTACGTCCAGCAGCTGCTGGATATCGGCGAAGTGCAGGCCTGTAGTCGGTTCGTCGAGAATATAGAGCGTCTTGCCCGTATCACGCTTGGACAGCTCCCGGGAAAGCTTGACCCGCTGCGCTTCGCCGCCTGATAAGGTGGTGGCCGACTGGCCGAGCTTGATATAGGAAAGCCCTACATCCATGAGCGTCTGAAGCTTGCGCGCGAGTGCCGGAACGGCGTCGAAGAAAGCGCGGGCTTCCTCGATGGTCATTTCCAGCACCTCGTCAATGCTCTTGCCCTTGTAACGAATCTCCAGGGTCTCGCGGTTATAGCGCTTACTCTTGCACACGTCGCAAGGCACATAGATGTCGGGCAGGAAATGCATCTCTACCTTGATCAGGCCATCTCCCTGGCAAGCCTCGCAACGACCGCCCTTGACGTTGAAGGAGAAGCGCCCAGGGCCATAACCGCGCGCGCGCGCCTCAGGCACTCCGGCGAAGAGTTCACGAATAGGGGTGAACAGGCCGGTATAGGTTGCCGGATTCGAACGCGGTGTACGGCCGATAGGGCTCTGGTCGATATCCACGACCTTGTCCAGGTGCTGAAGGCCATCGATGCTGTCATGGGCTGCGGCCTCAAGCGTGGTGGCGCCGTTGAGCGCGGTAGCGCTGAGGGGGAACAGCGTGTTGTTGATCAGAGTGGACTTGCCTGAACCCGACACACCCGTAACGCAGGTAAGCAAGCCGATAGGAATCTCCAGGTCGACGTTGCGCAAGTTGTTGCCGCGGGCGCCCTTGATCATCAGCGAGCGCTTCTTGTCTCGAGGTGTACGCTTCTCGGGATAGACAATCTTCTTGCGCCCGGACAGGTATGCGCCCGTCAGGGAGTCCGGGTGGGCCATTACCTCATCGGGTGTGCCCTGCGCGACTATGGCGCCGCCATGGACCCCGGCGCCCGGGCCGATATCCACCACGAAGTCCGCCAGGCGAATGGCATCTTCATCGTGCTCCACCACTATGACTGTGTTGCCGATATCACGCAGATGGTTAAGGGTAGCGAGCAGCCGATCGTTATCGCGCTGGTGCAGGCCGATCGAGGGCTCGTCGAGGATATACATTACGCCAACCAGACCGGCTCCGATCTGGCTGGCCAGACGGATCCGCTGGGCTTCGCCGCCCGAGAGCGTATCGGCGCTGCGGTCCAGGGTCAGGTAGTCGAGCCCCACGTTCACCAGGAACTGTAGCCGCTCGCGAATCTCCTTCAGGATCTTGTCAGCGATCTCCCCCTTGCGCCCGGTAAGCTGCAAGCTACCGAAGTAATCCCAGGCTTCGCCGATGGGCAGGCCGGTAACCGCGGGCAGCGTTTTTTCGCCTACCCAGACGTGACGTGATTCCCGGCGCAGGCGCGTGCCCCGACATTCAGGGCAGGGCTGTGTACTGAGGTATTTGGCCAGGTCTTCGCGAACGCTGGTGGATTCGGTCTCTCGGTAGCGACGCTCGAGGTTGGGCACGATGCCCTCGAAGGGATGCGAGCGCTTGACGATATCGCCCCGGTCGTTGAGGTAGCGGAAGTCCACGTTATCGCGGCCGCTGCCATAGAGCAGCAGCTTCTGCTTGTCGGCCGGCAGTTCACCGAAGGGCTTATCCAAGCTGAACTTGTAGTGAGTGGCCAGTGAGCCGAGCATCTGGAAATAGTAGACGTTGCGCCGGTCCCAGCCGCGAATGGCGCCTTCCCCCAGGGTCAGCTCACCATTGACGAGGCGTTTGGGGTCGAAGAACTGTTTTACCCCGAGACCGTCACAGGTGGGGCAGGCACCAGCCGGGTTGTTGAAGGAAAACAGTTTCGGTTCCAGCTCGCTGATCGCATGGCCGCAGATGGGGCAGGCGAAACGGGCCGAGAAAATGATGTCTTCGCTGGTATCCCCTTCGTCCATCGGAGCGACCAGCGCGATGCCGTCGGCCAGCTTCAGCGCTGTCTCGAAGGATTCGGCCAGACGCTGCTGGAGGTCCGCCCGTACCTTGAAGCGATCGACGACCACATCGATGCTGTGCTTTTTCTGCTTGTCGAGCTTCGGGGCCTCGTCCAATTCGTGCAGCTTGCCATCGATGCGCGCGCGCACGAAGCCTTGGGCCCGCAGTTCTTCCAGCACACCCAGGTGTTCGCCCTTGCGCTCGCGAATCACCGGCGCCAGCAACATCAGCCGCCGGCCTTCCGGTTCGGCCAGCACCAGGTCCACCATCTGTGAGACGGTCTGGGCTTCCAGGGGCGTATCGTGGTCCGGGCAGCGCGGTGTCCCCACCCGCGCATACAACAAGCGCAGGTAGTCGTAGATCTCGGTGATGGTGCCGACGGTGGAGCGTGGGTTGTGTGAAGTGGATTTCTGCTCGATGGAAATGGCCGGCGACAGGCCTTCGATAGTGTCGACGTCCGGCTTTTCCATCATCGACAGGAACTGCCGGGCATAGGCTGAGAGCGACTCCACGTAGCGGCGCTGGCCCTCGGCGTAGAGGGTATCGAACGCCAGGGAGGACTTGCCCGAACCGGAGAGGCCGGTGATGACGATGAGCTTGTCGCGAGGAAGGGTCAGGTCGATGTTTTTCAGGTTGTGGGTACGCGCCCCACGAATCAGGATCTTATCCAAGGCGGCCTCGCTCGGCGGGCATAAACACGAAAGTATACGGGGCGAGCCGGGCGAACAGTACCTCCCGGCATACAAAGGCCCAGTGGGCAGGAGTCGCGCATCCGATGAAAATCCATTCATGTGGCATAGCGTCACTCAATGTGCCGTTACGTGATCGGACTGGTAGAATCCCGCCCGGTTCACATGAGGTAATTCCATGCAAGATCTCCACAGCGAACGCATGAGCGGAGGCGAAACCCGCGCCGCTGCCGGCTTGGCGCTCGTGTTCGCTTTCCGCATGCTGGGCATGTTCATGGTACTGCCGGTGCTCGCCACCTACGGCATGGACCTGCCGGGTGCCACCTTGCCCCTCATCGGCCTGGCCATCGGTGCCTACGGGCTGACCCAGGCGGTACTGCAGATTCCTTTCGGCATCATTTCCGACCGAATCGGCCGCCTGCCTGTGATCTACCTCGGGCTGGCGGTCTTCGCCCTGGGTAGCCTGGTCGCCGCGCAGGCGGACGGCATCTGGGGCGTAATCCTTGGTCGGGTCCTGCAAGGTGCCGGCGCCATTTCCGCGGCGGTCATGGCGCTGCTCTCAGACCTCACCCGCGAGCAGCACCGCACCAAGGCCATGGCCATGATCGGCATGAGCATTGGCTTGTCCTTCGCCGTCGCCATGGTCGTAGGGCCGTTGCTTACCCGTGCATTCGGGCTCAAGGGCCTGTTCATGGCCACTGGCGCGCTGGCGCTGCTGGGCGTGCTCATCGTTGCCTTCGTGGTCCCGCGCTCGACGCGCGCGCTCCAGCATCGGGAATCCGGCGTGGCGCGCCAAGCGTTGGGCCCCACATTGCGGCATCCGGACCTGCTGCGCCTGGATGCGGGCATCTTCATCCTGCATGCCATATTGATGTCCAGCTTCGTGGCCCTGCCCCTGGCCTACGTGGAGCGCGCCGGCCTGCCCAAGGAACAGCATTGGTGGGTCTACCTAACCGCCTTGTTCGTCTCATTCTTTGCAATGGTTCCGTTCATCATCTACGGCGAAAAGAAGCGCAAAATGAAGCGTGTGCTGGTTGGCGCCATCGCGGTTCTGGCGCTTACCGAGCTGTACTTCTGGGGCGCGGCCCATAGCCTGGTTTCGCTGGTGGTAGGGACTGTGGTCTTCTTCACCGCCTTCAACCTGCTGGAAGCTTCGCTACCCTCTTTGGTGAGCAAGGTTTCCCCGGCGGGAGGGAAGGGCACCGCCATGGGGGTTTACTCCACCAGCCAGTTCCTGGGGGCTGCCCTGGGCGGCATCCTCGGTGGCTGGATGTTCCAGCACGGTGGGCTGGGCGGCGTGTTCCTGGGGTGCGCGGCATTACTCATGTTGTGGATGGCTATTGCTGGTACCATGCGTGAACCACCCTATGTCACCAGCCTGCGCCTGCCTCTGTCGCCTGAAGCGGCGCGCGATGCGGGGCTGAGCGAGCGGCTCATGGCCGTCCCGGGGGTGACAGACGCCGTGGTGGTGGCCGAGGAAGCCGCCATCTATATCAAACTGGATACGAAAATTGTGGATCGCGCTGCTCTCGACGCCTTGGTCAACCCGCGCCAGAGCACGTGCGACGCCTAGGAGAACGATATGGCCCGCGGGGTTAACAAAGTCATACTGGTCGGCACATGCGGTCAGGATCCGGAAGTCCGCTACTTGCCCAACGGCAACGCGGTGACCAACCTGAGCCTGGCCACCAGCGAGCAGTGGACCGACAAGCAAAGCGGCCAGAAGGTCGAGCGCACCGAATGGCACCGCGTGTCGCTGTTCGGCAAGGTCGCCGAGATCGCTGGCGAGTACCTTCGCAAGGGCTCGCAGGTCTACATCGAAGGCAAGCTGCAAACCCGCGAGTGGGAAAAGGACGGTATCAAGCGCTACACCACGGAAATCATCGTGGACATCAACGGCACCATGCAACTGCTCGGTGGCCGTCCGCAGGGCCAGGACCAGCAAGGCGGCGGCAACTACAACCAGGCTCCTCGCCAGCAGGCACCACGCCCGCAGAGCCAGCCGCAGCAGCAGTCCCGCCCTGCGCCCCAGCAGCAGGCGCCGCAGCAGTCGAATGACTTCGACAGCTTCGATGATGATATTCCGTTCTGAGGTGTAGGCTTTCAGAGCTGTAAACATGAGAGGCGAAGCCATTGATTGGCCTCGTGTTGCTGGACAGATTAATCAAATTTTGATCAACCAGTAGGGCCGTGTTAGCATTGAGCCCAAGAATAGCCCCCACGCCTCGGGCGGGACTTGTCCCGTACTGCGCACCAGGGGGTTAGTTATTTCTAGCCCCCCTGTAACCGCAGAATGCTTTGGCATGCCGCAAGCACCCCTCTATTTCCTCAAGCCTGCGAAACCACCCAGTGCTCTGCTGCGCCGTCTTAGCCTCAAAGGCTTAGGTATCCGAGGACAGCGAGACAAGGCCCTGCACGCCTTGGAGTTCATCTGCTATCACCGCCTGCTGATTTACATGCGGCCGCTGCAGGACCCGCAAAAGCGCTTCTTTGCTACCGTTCAGTTCGACGATATCCTCCAGCTTTATGACTTTGATCGACGGCTACGTCTTGTGTTCCTGGATGCGATCGATCGCATCGGGGTCGCGTTCCGCGCAGCGATCATCAACACTTTGGCCTTAGACAAGACCTGCGGTAGTCATTTTTACCTGGACGCCATCCATTTCAAGGATTGCAAAGCCCATCGCGACATCATGAAACAGGTGTTGGGCCTTCCGGAAAAAAATGCGGCCATCAAGCATTACTACGATAACTACAACACGCCGGCCCTGCCGCCTGTGTGGACGGTTCTCGAAGCGATGACCATCGGCCAGCTTTCGCGCCTGTTCAGTGATCTGCACCTGGATCATCGCAAAACTGTAGCGGCCAAATTCGGCTACGACGAGTCCGTGTTGGTGACTTGGCTGAAAAGCCTGACCATCCTGCGAAATGTCTGCGCCCACCATGGCAGGTTGTGGAACGCGTCGATCACCGCAGATGCGCCGAAATACGCCAAGGCTATTGCTGGTGAGTTTCCCAGTCACAATGATCGAGGGCGCATTTTTGCCCGAGCAGTCGTCGTCCAGGCTTTGCTCGAAAAAATCGACCCCACCTCCGACTGGAAGGTACGGTTCAAACAGTTGATGTCGACCCTGCCTACGTCCGTCCTAGCTAAAGCAGGCCGGACCACGGCCGAGCTTGGCCTGGTTGCAGGTTGGGAGAACCGTCCATTCTGGTCCTGACTTAGGCGTGCGCCAGGCTGGGGGGAAAGTGTAAACAACAGGGCTTCAAATCTTGGTTGCGTTTACGTTTTTGGGCGGATGACACGTGCCTCATCACCAACGCGTTGACTCACAAGGAAGATCTGACTTGTTTACGATTTTTGGTGAGTACACCCGTTCTAAGACCGCTGCGCCCTGGTAAGTACCAGCGCTGCTCGCTGTGGGGGCTGGCGGCAGCTAGCGAATGGCTATGAAGATAGCCAGCTTCGTCATCTGTCGCTGACTCCCACACCAGATTTGCACGTACGGGCCCATCTCCCTATCATTCCGTCGGGGTGCGCCCTGGCATCGGGCCAGCGCGCAGGTTAAACACTCATCGCCGGTCGGGCCGCTGGCGGGGAGTCGATATGCCTTCCGAATCACGCCCTGTCTCCAAGTCCATCCCGCTACCTCAAGTCCTGACCAGCCGCGCCCTGGCTGCGCTCGAGCGCTTCAGCCATATCGAAGCGGTCAGCGGCATCGTGCTGGTCGTCGCCGCCGTGGCCGCGCTCATCTGGGCCAATGGCAGCTCGGCCCATGGCTATGAAACCTTCTGGCATACGCACCTGACGTTGACCCTGGGTGAATGGAGCCTGGGCGAATCGCTGCATTTTCTCGTCAACGATGGGCTGATGACCATTTTCTTTCTGGTCGTGGGCATGGAGATCCGTCAGGAGATCCATGATGGGGCTCTGTCGAATCTCAAGTTGGCGACGCTACCGATAGGCGCGGCCATGGGTGGGGTGCTGGTGCCCGCCGGTCTCTATCTGGCACTCAACGGCGGTCAACCTACCGCCCATGGCTGGGCGGTACCCACCGCGACGGATATTGCCTTCGCCGTCGGGGTGCTAGCGTTGCTCGGCCGTTCGTTACCCAACAACATCCGGGTGTTTCTGCTGGCCTTGGCCATCATCGACGATATCGTGGCCATTCTGATCATCGCCGTCTTCTATACCACCAGCCTTGACTATGCGGGCCTTGGCATTGCCGCGGCCGGGCTGGTGGGTGTGCTGGCCCTGCAGCGCATGGGCATCGGCCTGGCCTGGGTGTACCTGGTGCCGGGTACGCTGACGTGGTATGGGCTGTTCAAGCTGGGCGTGCACCCAACCCTGGCGGGCGTGGTGCTAGGGCTGATGACGCCGGTGCGGCCCCTGCCGGCCCGCCAAAGCCCTCTGGACATGCTGACCGCCGCTTTCCATGAGTTGACCCGTCAGGTTCAGGAACAGCCCAAGCAGGCCGCAGCGCCGCTCAAGCAATTGCTTCAGGCCCAGCGGCAGGTGCTGCCGCCGGTGCAACGGGTGCAGCAGCGCCTGCACCCCTGGGTGGCCTACGGCATCATGCCACTGTTCGCCCTGGCCAACGCCGGCGTGAACCTGCAAGGCGTGAACGTCACCGCGCCCGCGGCTTTCAACGTAATGGTCGGGGTTGGCCTGGCCCTGGTGGTGGGAAAGCCGCTGGGTGTGCTACTGGCCAGTTTTGCCCTGGTGCGCTTGAAACTTTGTGAGCTGCCTTCAGGCGTTACCTGGGCAGGCGTGGCGCTGGTAGGGCTGTTGGCCGGCATCGGTTTCACCATGGCGATCTTCATCGCCGGCCTGGCATTCAGTGATCCCGCCATGCTGGGCGCTGCCAAGCTGAGCGTGCTCTGTGCCTCCAGCGTGTCGGCGGTGCTGGGGCTGGCCTACGGGTTGTGGATGTTCAAGCGCCGGGCGCGGACGCTCAGCTGATGCCAGCGGCCAGGGTCTGGCTCGGGCTTTCCAGGAAAAGGGTGCGATAGGCTTCGGCGAAGCGGCCCAAATGCCAGAAGGAATAGCGCATGGCGACGTCCGCTACCGTGGTTTCTCCTGGACGTGCCCGGAGCAGTGCCTGACGCGCCAGATTCAGGCGACGCATGCGCAGCCAGGCCGTGGGGGCCATGCCGACGCACTCGGCGAAGGCCATGCGCAGTTGGGGGAAACTTGCCCCCGCGCAGTCGGCCAGCTGCACCGCGCTGAAATGCTCGGTGGGGTAAGCGCTGACCAGCTCCTGCACACGCTGAACGATGCGTCGGTGCTGGCGCACCCGGCGAATGGTGGAACCGTGCTGCGCCTGGCTGGATTGCTCCAGCACGAAAAGGCAGTCATCGACCAACTGCAGGGTCAGATGCTCGGCGGCGCCGGGGTCGGTATCGGCCGCCTCGGCCATCTGCCCAAGGGTGGTGCTGAGCCAACGCATGAACAGACCACCATGGACGGACCTCAAGGGCGTCAACAGCAGTTCCTCGAACAGCGGGTTCAGCTGGCGCGCGCCAAGCCGGTCCTGCTGTACCACCACCGCGATCTCTCGATAGTTTTCAGGCGTAATCCATAGGTTCTGGGTGCTCGCGTCCAACAGATAGAGGCTGGCGTCAGCCATGTCGAAGCTGAACACCAAGGCATTCTGGGGCGCCTGGTAGTACTGCTCGATGCGGGTGTTCATGTACTCCTCGTACACCTGAACGCCTGCCAGATCAGCTTCCACCAGACGGCCACGGAACTGGCCCGCCGACATCTGCGCGTAGTGCAGATGCCAGCCGGCATTCGCGGCACCTTGTTCATCAGCGGCAGCGGTTTCCACGACCTTGAACGGCATGGGTGGCCTGTTGGGTTTGTTCTGGGGGCGCCTCACCTTAACAGTGTGGCCAAGGCACCTACAAGACGGGCGCCACTGGCATCGGTAGCGCACCAAAGTGGGGCGTACAGCTTTGTTGAAAACGGATAGACCCCACTCGGCGGATGTTCGAGCATGGCCCCAGCGAACCGGCAGCGTGCCGGCGCACTAGCTCCCAGCGAAGATGGCAGAGGCCACATGAACAGCAGCGTCGCAGCGCCCCTTAGCGAGTGGTTGAAAACCTACGGCATCACCGAAGTGGAATGCGTGGTCAGCGACCTGACCGGTATTGCCCGCGGCAAGATCTTGCCCACCAGCAAATTCCTGAATGAGCACGGCATGCGCTTGCCCGAAAGCGTGCTGCTGCAAACAGTGACCGGCGACTTTGTCGATGACGAGATCTACTACGCGCTGCTGGACCCTGCCGACATCGATATGAACTGCCGTCCGGACCCAGCCGCGGCCTATGTGCTGCCGTGGGCCATCGAGCCCACCGCGATGGTGATCCACGACACCTTCGACCGCTACGGCAACCCGATCGAGCTGTCGCCGCGCAATGTGCTCAAGCGTGTGCTGGCGCTTTACGCCGAGCAGGGCTGGCGGCCTGTGGTGGCCCCTGAGATGGAGTTCTACCTGACCCAGCGCTGCGACGACCCGGACCTTCCACTGCAAGTGCCGCTAGGGCGTTCCGGCCGGCCGGAGAGCGGGCGGCAATCGTTTTCCATCGAGGCGGCCAACGAATTCGACCCGCTCTTCGAAGACGTCTATGACTGGTGCGAAGCCCAGGGCCTGGACCTGGATACGCTGATCCATGAAGACGGCCCCGCCCAGATGGAGATCAATTTCCGTCACGGCGACGCCCTGGACCTGGCTGACCAGATCACGGTGTTCAAGCGCACCATGCGTGAGGCCGCGCTCAAGCACAACGTGGCCGCCACCTTCATGGCCAAGCCGATCACCGATGAGCCGGGCAGTGCCATGCACATTCACCAGAGCGTGGTAGACCTCCATACTGGCAAAAGCATCTTCAGCACCGAAGACGGCAGTGCCAGCACGCTGTTCCTGAATCACATCGGTGGCTTGCAGCGCTATATCCCCGAAGTATTGCCCTTGTTCGCGCCCAACGCCAATTCGTTCCGGCGGTTCCTGCCTGATACCTCCGCCCCGGTGAACGTGGAGTGGGGGGAAGAGAACCGCACCGTGGGCCTGCGCGTGCCAGCCTCCACACCTCAAGGCCGACGCGTGGAAAACCGCCTGCCCGGCGCCGACGCCAACCCCTACCTGGCCATTGCCGCCAGCCTGCTTTGCGGCTACCTGGGCATGATCGAGGGTTGCCAGCCGAGCGCACCCGTACAAGGGCGTGGCTATGAACGGCGCAACCTGCGCCTGCCTCTGACCATCGAGGATGCGCTGGAACGAATGGAAGGCAGCGCCGCGCTCATCCGCGTATTAGGGGCTAAATTCGTTCAAGGCTACGCCGCGGTCAAGCGGGCGGAGCATGAGAACTACAAACGTGTGATCAGCTCGTGGGAACGTGAATTCCTGATGATGAGTGTCTGAGCCTGCCCACCTTCCCACCCCTGTTGGAGGCACCATGAAGTCAGTTGTCGCAACGCTTTGTTCGTCGGCCGTACTGCTGGGCGCAATGGCCCAAGCCCATGCTGAAGGCAGCACGGTAAAGATCTATAACTGGACGGACTATATCGCCCCGACCACCTTGGAAGACTTCGAGAAGGCCACCGGCATCAAGCCGGTCTACGATGTGTTCGACTCCAACGAAACCCTCGAGGGCAAGCTGGTCACCGGGCATAGCGGCTACGACGTGGTGGTGCCCTCCAACCATTTCCTGGGTCGGCAGATCAAGGCTGGCGCCTTCCAGAAGCTGGACCGCAGCAAACTGTCCAACTGGAAGAACCTGGACCCACAGCTCATGAAGCGCCTGGAGGATAACGATCCGGGCAACCAGTACGCGGTGCCTTACCTCTGGGGTACCAACGGCATCGGCTACAACGTAGACAAGGTCAAGCAGGTCCTGGGTATAGACAGGATCGACTCCTGGGCCGTGCTGTTCGAGCCCGAGAACATCAAGAAACTGAGCGCCTGTGGCGTGTCGTTCATGGATTCACCGGATGAACTCTTCCCGGCCATGCTCAACTACCTCGGCATGGACCCGCGTAGTGAGAAAGCCGAGGACTACAAACGCGCCGCGCAAAAGCTCAAGACAGTGGCACCCTACGTTACCTACTTCCATTCCTCCAAGTACGTCAGTGACCTGGCCAATGGGGATATCTGCGTGGCCTTCGGTTACTCCGGTGACGTGATCCAGGCCGCCAGCCGTGCCGAAGAAGCCAGGAACGGTGTGAACGTGGCCTACGTAGTGCCCAAGGAGGGCGGCAACGTCTGGTTCGACATGCTGGCCATCCCCAAGGACGCCGAGCACCCTGAGCAGGCCCTGGCGTTCATCGACTATGTGCTCGATCCCAAGGTCATCGCGGACATCAGCGAAACCGTGGGCTACGCCAACCCTAACCCGGCCTCCAATCCGCTCATGGGCGAGGCCATCACCGGCAACCCTGGCATCTACCCGCCGCCCGAGGTCATGGCCAAGCTCTATGTGTCCAGGGAGTTGCCCAAGGACATCATGCGCCTGATGACCCGGGAATGGACTGAAGTCAAACGCACCCGCAAATGATGGAGCCTGCAATGTCCACCGCACTTCCCCATGTTGGCTCCTACTATGCCGCCAGTGTCGCGCCCGTGGCGCCGCGTGCTTCCTTGCAAGGTGAGGTCAGCGCCGACGTTTGCGTGGTGGGCGGTGGCTTCACCGGGATCAACACCGCCCTGGAATTGGCCGAGCGCGGGCTTTCGGTCATTGTGCTGGAGGCCCAGCGCGTGGGGTGGGGCGCCAGTGGGCGCAACGGCGGGCAGCTGATTCGTGGCCTTGGCCATGACGTCGAGCGCTTCGAACACTTGCTGGGCGCCGAAGGGGTGCGCTTCCTGCAGGAAGCCGGCACCCTGTCCGTGGACATCGTGCGCCAGCGGGTCGAGCGTCATCGCATCGACTGCGACCTGCGCTGGGGATACTGCGACCTGGCCAATAACGCTAAGCATTGGCAGGGGTTCCAGGAAGAACTGCAAGCCTTGCAGGCCCAGGGTTATCCTCATCCGCTCAAGCTGGTGACCAAGGCCGACCTGCACCAGGTGGTAGCCTCGGATATCTACGTCGGAGGGCTGATCGACATGGGGTCGGGGCATCTGCATCCGCTGAAGTTGATCCAGGCCGAGGCCGCCCTGGCCGAATCCCACGGCGCGGTGATCTATGAAGCTTCCCCTGTACGTCGGATCGAAAAAGGCGCCCAGGTGCGCGTATTCACCGATCAGGGGCAAGTGAGCGCGCGTCAATTGGTGCTGGCTTGCGACGCTTTTCTCGACGATCTGGAGCCAGCGCTGGAGGGCAAGCTGTTGCCTGCCGGCAGCTACGTGATCGCCACCGAACCCCTGGGTGAGGCGCGCGCACGCGCACTGATTCCGCAGAACATGGCGCTGTGCGACCAACGCGTGGCCTTGGACTATTACCGGCTGAGCGCGGACCACCGCTTGTTGTTCGGCGGTGCCTGCCATTATTCGGGACGGGATCCGACCGACATCGCCGAGTACATGCGGCCGAAGATGGAGCGCGTGTTTCCTCAGCTCAGGGGCGTCGGCATCGAATTCCACTGGGGCGGGATGATCGGCATCAGCGCCAATCGCTTCCCGCAGATCGGTCGCCTGCCCAGCGCGCCGAACGTCTATTACGCCCAGGGGTATTCTGGGCATGGCTTGAATGTGACCCACTTTGCCGCTCGTATCCTGGCCCAGGCCATCGCCGAGCAGGAGAGCCGCGCCGTGGATCTGTTCGGTCGGGTGCCCCATCGCCGCTTCCCTGGCGGCAAGCGCCTGCGCTCGCCTTTGTTGGCGCTGGGAATGCTGTGGTACCGCTGCAAGGAGCTGGTGTAGCGGCCTGGGTCGATAACGCGTGGCTGCACCGGTTTCCCAGGACTGCTCCATGCAGGTTACCGCCGTGCCTCCCGGATGTCCGCCGTGGGGGTACGGCGTCACGTTCGTCGGCGGCTACGGCGAGGATCTACTCTAGGACTGCATAGTGCCGATACAAGGTTGAGCACTATTGGGGCCCGGGCCATGATCCGAAAGATATCCATCGACGAGCTAACGTTAGGCATGTTCCTGCATGAGGCAGTGGGCAGCGGCATCACGCAGCCGTTATGGAAGGTCGGCTTCAAGGTCCAGCACCCGGTGGACCTGGAACGCATCCGGGCCGCCGGCCTGGATGAGGTGTACATCGACACCAGTCGCGGGCTGGACATCAGCTCGGAAGAACCGGCGGTCACCGTGGCGCCCGCTTCCCAGAGCCTGCAGGACGAAGTAGAGCAGGCCATCTCTGCCTGCTCCCGCGCCAAGCGGGCCGTGGCCAGCATGTTCAACGATGCGCGTCTTGGACAAGCCATCACGAGCGAGGCTTGCGTGGCGGTGGTCGAGGAAATCTCCGCTTCGGTGATGCGTCACCCTCACGCGCTGATCAGCCTGGCCCGGCTCAAAAGCGCCGACGAATATACCTACATGCATTCGGTGGCCGTGTGCGGCCTTATGGTCGCCCTGGGCCGCCAGCTACAAGAGCCTGATGATGTGGTTCTGGAAATGGGAACGGCGGGTTTGCTTCACGACATCGGCAAAATGGCGATTCCCCTGGAAATCCTCAACAAGCCAGGGCGGCTGAGCGACGAGGAGTTCGCCGTGGTCCGCGCCCATCCCGGCAGTGGCCTGGAAATCCTGCGCCGCAGCGGCTTCCTGAGCGTGGCGGCCATCGACGTATGCCTGCATCATCATGAGAAGTTCGATGGCACCGGCTATCCCCACGGGCTGTCTGGCGAGCTCATCAGCCCCATGGCGCGCATGGGCGCCATCTGCGATGTGTACGATGCCATTACTTCGGCCAGGCCTTACAAGAAGCCCTGGGGCCCCGCCCACGCCCTCAAGGAAATGGCCGGCTGGAAAGGGCATTTCGACCAGCACCTGTTCCAGGCATTCGTTCGTACCGTTGGGATCTACCCCGTGGGCGCGCTCGTTCGCCTGGCCAGCGATCGCCTTGCCGTGGTGGTCGAGCAGAATGAAACCGCCTTGCTGACGCCCCGGGTCAGCCTGGTGCTGGATTGCAAGCGGCGACAGTTGTTGAGCCCCGCCTTGCTGGACCTGGCCAACGGTGAAGATCGCATCGTTCGCATCGAACTGCCCGAGGACTGGGGGCTGCGTGATCTGGATCAAGCCTGGTCCAACCTGCCGACCCAGCGGCGGCCCTTGTTCGGCTGAAGTTCCCGCTCAGTCGCCAGCCCAGGGAAACTTCACCGGGCGGGGTGACTATCAGCCAAGAAACCCGCAAAATACTGAGTCTTTCGTGGCATGGCCACGATTACACATCATTGGATCTGTTGACTCTATGCGAATGCGCCTAATGCTGTTGGGCGGCGGTAGCGCCCTTGGTCAAGCGCTGATTCGCCAGGGGGCCGAAGAAGACATCAGCTTCCTTGCCCCGCGCCCGCCGCAAGACGGCTGGGATGCCGCAAGCCTGACCCAGTTGCTGGATGACACCCGCCCGGATGCCGTGGTCAATCTCGCCTACTACTTCGACTGGTTCCAGGCCGGCGAAGTCAGCGCACAGCGCCTGGCCGGGCAGGAACGCGCGGTGGAGCGGCTCGCCGAGCTTTGCCAGCACCATGGCATGATCCTGTTGCAGCCATCCAGCTACCGGGTTTTCGATGGCGCCCGCGCCACGGCTTACAGCGAGAAAGACGAACCGCTGCCCCTAGGGTTGCGCGGCCAGGCCCTGTGGCGAATCGAGCAAAGTGTGCGCGCCATCTGCCCGCAGCATGTGTTGCTGCGCTTCGGCTGGCTGCTCGATGATAGCCCGCAAGGCCTGCTCGGGCGTTTCCTGGCCCGTGCCGAGCAAGCCGGGGCCCTGATGCTGGCCGACGACCGCCGGGGCAACCCCACGCCCGTGGACGATGCGGCACGGGTCATTCTTTCGGTGCTCAAGCAGCTGGATTGCTCGGCGCCGCTGTGGGGCACCTACCACTACGCCGGCAACGAAGCGACCACGGCCCTGGTACTGGGGCAGGCCATTCTCGCCGAAGCCGCCAGCCGAAACCCCTTGCAGGTCCAGGCGCCAACGCCCGAACCCCACGCGGCTCGCGCCGATGCGGCCGAGGAACCGCAGCATGCGGTGCTGGCCTGCAAGAAAATCCTTCATACCTTCGGCATCAAGCCCCGCGCCTGGCGCGCCGGGTTGCCGGCCCTGCTGGATCGGTACTACCGCCATGGCTGACGGCCCTATCCTGATCACCGGCGGCGCCGGCTTCATTGGCTCCCATCTCGTCGATGCGCTATTGGCGCGCGGCCATGGCGTTCGCGTGCTGGATAACCTCAGCACCGGCAAGCGCGAAAATCTCCCTCTGGACAACCCTCGGCTGGAGCTGTGCGCGGGCGACGCCGCGGATGCCGGCCTGGTGCTGGAGACGGCCAAGGGGTGTAGCGCCGCTGTTCATCTGGCGGCGGTGGCGTCGGTGCAGGCGTCCGTGGACAACCCCGTCGCCACTCACCAAAGCAACTTCGTCAGCACCCTCAATTTGTGTGAAGCGCTGCGTATCCATGGCATCCGGCGAGTGCTGTTCGCATCCAGCGCAGCCGTGTATGGCAATAACGGGGAAGGGCAGGCCATCGCTGAAGACTTGGCCAAGGCGCCCCTTACCCCCTATGCCGTAGACAAGCTCGCCAGCGAGCAATACCTGGACTTCTACCAGCGTGAGCATGGCCTTGAACCGGTGGTATTCCGCTTCTTCAACATCTATGGCCCCCGGCAAGACCCTTCCTCGCCGTATTCGGGGGTCATCAGCATCTTCGCGCAGCGCGCGCAGGCCGGCCTGCCTATCACGGTATTCGGCGACGGCGAGCAAACCCGGGACTTTTTCTATGTGGGAGACCTGGTCGGCCTGCTGGTGCAAGCCCTTGAGGCTGACGCGATGCCGGCGGGGCCGTTCAACGTAGGGCTCAACCAGGCCGCTTCGCTCAATCACCTGTTGCAGGCGCTGGGGGCCGTGCTCGGCGGTTTGCCCGCCGTGACCCACCAGCCCGCCCGGGCCGGGGACATCAAGCACTCCCGGGCCGACAACCAGCGTTTGCTGGCGCATTTCCAGCTGAAGGAAACCACGCCCCTGGAAACAGGGCTGCGGCGCTTGCTGTTTTCCTGATGCTTTCGGCCGCGCGGGCCAATGTGGCCGGCGCGATTGCCGAAGGGTGATCGCGCCCGGCTTCGGTAGGCGTTACTAGAACCTGTAGCCCAGGCCGACCATGTACACCCAAGGGTCCACCTCGACGTTCACCTTGGTGCGGCCCACGCCCAGCGCGGTAGGGCCGTCCACGCTGGCCTTGGTGTTGATGTCCGCGTACCAGACGGCGGCATTGAACATCAGGTGGTCGGTAAGCATGTAGTCCATACCCAATTGCCCGGCCAGCCCGATGGAGTCTTGCAGCTTGAAATGGCTGAAGCCCTGGGCCTTGCGCTGGCTGCTCAGGTCTTCGTTATAGAAAAGGGTGTAGTTGACCCCTATGCCCGCATAGGGCTGCAGGCGCGAGCTTGGCGCCAGGGGGTAGTACTGGAGGGAGAGGGTGGGTGGCAATTGGCGGATGTCGCCCAGCTTGCCGTCCAGGCCATCGATGCCGGTAGCCGCGCTGATGCCCTTTACGCCGACCCGATGCTGAAAGGGCGTGGCGGCCAGCAGTTCGATGCCCACATGGTCGGTGATCATGTATGCCAGGGCCAGGCCCAGTTGTGTGTCGCCGTCCAGGGTCGCCTTGGTGCCGCTGACGCGGGTACCGTCAAGCTTGAGTTCACCGCTGTCTTCGTTGGGGGCAACCTTGGCCGCGCCGGCACGGATGATGAAGTCCCCAGCCTGGTGAGCGAAGGCCGCGGGGGCGGCAAGCGCCAGGGCAAGGACAGCGGCAGTGAACACAGACGTTTTCATGAAAGCTCCATTGACGAACGAATGGCGCCATCCTGAACGTCTCACTTGGTGCAATTATTGACTTGGAGCAATAAATGACCGGCTAGGCCTGCGACAACCCGTCGCATGCCTGGCTCAGTCCGGCAGTTCGTAAGCGAAGATTTTCTCCGCCTCCAGCTGATAACCCGCTTCGGCCAGATCGCTGACACTGGCCTTGACCTGCATAGGGCCTTCGACCCAATAGGGCTGATACAGCTCCTCTACCTTCACCCCCAGCTCTGTATGTACATGGACGATCTGGTTCGAGGGAGGCGGTGGTACATGGATGCAGGCGCCGTAATAGGGCACCAGGAGAAAATCCGTGGTGCGGCCGTCGTCGTTTACCTCCAGCGGTACGATATAGCCGGGCAGGCGCACCCGCTGGCCATCCAGTGCCTTGACCACCGGGGCGTGGGGAGCCAGCTGATGAGCCGCCGGCGCCGCTTCCACCAGCCCGGTACTCAGCTTGGACAGATCATGCATGGGGGTAAGCACCGGGGCGATCTTGGGCGCGTCCGGGGGGATCAGCGCCTCCCAGGTCAGCACCTGGATTTGATCCGCCGCAACGGTTTTCGCCAGTAGCATGAGCATGCAGAACCACAGGTAGCGCATCGGATCTCTCATCATGGAATCATCACACTGCAGGCGGCCGCCTACAGGTGTACGGTAAGGCCATCGGCCAGCGATTGCCGGTAAGCCCGCCAGGCGGGGAGGGCGCCAATAAGCAAGGCCGCGATCAATACCAGCCCGAGCAGGGACCATTCATACCTGCTAGGCCACGCCAGGGGCAAGTACAGCCCATAGTTGGCCTGTACGAAGCCTTGGGCACCGGCGATGCCTGCGTACAGAAGCGCCACCCCTGCCACTATCCCCGTCAACGCCAGGGCTCCGGCTTCAGCGATCATCAGAAAGGCGATCTGCCATGGGCGGGCACCCACCGAGCGCAGAATGGCCATCTCCCGTCGGCGCTCGTTGAGGCTGGTCAGGATGGCCGTGAGCATACCGATCAAACCAGTCAGCACTACGAACAGCGAGACCACGAACAGCGCCTGCTCCGCTGTGCCCATCAGGCTCCACAGCTCTTGGAGCGCTACCCCTGGCAGTATCGCCAGCAGCGGTTCGTCCAGGTATTCGTTGACCTCACGCTGCAGCGCAAAGGTCGTTACCCGGTTGTTCAGGCCCACCAGCATCGCGGTAATGGCCTTGGGCGCAAGGTCCATGTGCCGGGCTTGTTCGGCGCTGATGCGTTGCTCGCCGCGGGCCGGCATGCCGTTGTGCCAGTCGATGTGCATGGCTTCCATGCCTGCCAGGCTGATATGCAGGGTGCGATCGACCGGGGTGCCGGTGCGCTTGAGGATGCCCACCACCTTGAAGGGCTTGTCGTCATGCTTGACCAGGCTGATGGTAGCCACGCCGTGGGCCAGCACCAGTTCGTCGCCCAGCTTGTAATGCAGGGCCTGGGCTACCTCGGCGCCCAATACCACCTCGAAGGGGTCTTCAGCGAAGGGGCGTCCCTCGGCCAGCGCCAGGGCTTGCCCTTGGCCATAATGGTAGTGCTCGAAGTAGTTCAGGTCCGTACCCATCACTCGATAACCGCGATGGGAGTCGCCCAGGGAAATGGGAATCGCCCACTTCACTCGGGGGTCGTTCGCATAGTGTTCGTAGCTGCTCCAGCGGATGTTGTTGGTGGCATTGCCGATGCGGAATACCGAGTACAGCAACAGGTTGATGGACCCAGAGCGGGCGCCTATCACCAGATCGGTGCCGCTGATCGTGCTGGCGAAGCTGGCTCGGGCTTCGGTGCGCACGCGCTCCACCGCCAGTAGCAGGCAAACCGACACGGCGATGGCGAAGGCCGTCAACGCGGCGGTGAAACGGCGATTGCCCAGGCTTGCCAGGGCCAGGCGTAACAAAGGCATCAGGCCTCCGGCGCGCGCGCGGCGCGGTTCAGTTCAATCAGGGATTCAGCGCGGTCGAACAGTGTGGCCAGGCTCTGGTCGTGGCTGACGAACAGCAGCCCTGCGTCGGCGGCCCGGCACTCTTCGAACAGCAACCGCAGGAAAGCCTCGCGGGCGTCACTGTCCAGCGCCGAGGTCGGCTCATCGGCGATCACCAGTTCCGGCTGGCCAATGAGCGATCGGGCCGCGGCGACCCTTTGCTGCTGGCCGATAGAGAGCGCGTCGGCGCGTCTTTCCCATAGTTCGTTCGACAGTCCAAGGCGCTCAAGGAGGGTATGTGCCGCCTTTTCGACGCTGCCGTAACGTTCCAGCGCGCGAGCCTTGCGCAAGCTCGAGAACTGACAAGGCAGCGATACGTTCTCGCGCACGGACAGGAACGGCAACAGGTTGAACTGCTGGAAGATATATCCGGTGTGGTCCACTCTGAAGCGGTCACGGGCGCCCTGACCCAGCGCGGCCAGGTTCTGCCCCAGCAGCAGCACCTGACCACGGCCGGGCAGTCGCACACCGCCCAACAGCCCCAGCAAGGTGGTTTTGCCGCTGCCGCTCGGCCCCTTCAAGAACAGGCTTTGGCCGCGGTCCAGCCGCAATGAAGGCAAGTCCAGAAGCTCGGGCTGGCCTGGCCAGGCGAAGCCCACTTCCTGGAGTTCGATCAAGGCTGCGGTCATGTTCAGAAAGCCAGCTTGCTGTTGTCCGGGGTGGCATCCAGGCCAACCTGGCCATTGGGGGTAATGGCTTGGACCAGCACCTTGTGGGTCGACGGGAAGGTGGTGAAGAACCGTGCCAGATCCAAGCCCGTCAGTGCCTGGGGTTGCTCGCAATGGAACTGGAAGTGACCGTCCACATCGCTGTGCTCGTGGTGCGCGTCGGCGTCATGCTCATCGTGGTCGTGGTCGGAAGCTGCATTGCCAAAGAGGGGGCTGAGCAGCTCCTGGCGGGTCACGCTGCAACGGGCCGCGGTTGGGAGGTTGAACAGCTCCAGGGGCGCAGTCAGTTTTTCCCGCGCGCGGGCAACGGCGGCACGGTCTGCATCGGACGTGGGTGCGTGCTCGAAGCCCACCAGGTTCATGCCCGGGCTATCCAGGTCCAGGGCAAGGGTTTGGCCATCCAGGGCGACATCCAGATGGACAGTGCCATGCTCATGGGCGCCCAGGCTGCCATGATTATCGGGTGCCGCTGCGTGGCTCAGGCTGGGCAGCAGGCAAAGAGAAAACGCAAGTAGAGCATGGCGCATGATAAGTCCGGTCCGCTGGTAAATTTTCGTTATGTTATAACTATTGTGGTCATCCCGCCTAGCCTCGTCCATGAGGGTTTCATGTAAGCCATCATGACCCCGGCGGTAACACCCGTGCTATGGTCGGAATCCTATTTCACGAGGTGAAGGAATGATCAGAATCACGGGTACCCTTGGCCAGTGGCCGGTGGACCTTTGCATCGAAATGGGCGAGAGCGATTGGGCCCGATTGCAAGGCGTGCTGCAGGTTACCCCGGCAGGTGACGCCCATGCGCTGGAAACCCCGGCTTCGCCTACGCCACAAATGGCGGCGGCCAGCGACGAGCTGTGGGAACGCGCGCTGGCACTGGTCGAAGCCAGCGGCCAGATCAGTGGCCCGGCCTTGTTCGAACAATTGGAAGGGCTGGCCGGCAGTGCCCAGGCGGGCAAGCGGCTGTTGGTGCGCTTGCGCCATTGCCCACAGGTGCGGGTACTCAGTGGCGCCGACGCGCCACTGTATACCTGGGCTGGTCAGTAAAGCGCGGCGAAAAGCTTGCGGCGGTAGGTGGTCACCAGGGGATGATCATTGCCCAGCAAATCGAAGACTTGCAGCAGCGTCTTGTGTGGCAGCCCTTCGTTGTACGCCCGGTTGCGCTGGAACAGCTTCAACAAGCCGTCCAGGGCAGCCTCGTACTGCTGGCGGGCCAGTTGGCGTACGCACAGTTGATAGGCGGCTTCGTCGTCGCTGGGGTTCTGGGCCAATCGGCTTTTCAGCTCGGCGGCATCCGGCAGGTCGCCGGCCTGGCGCAGGAAGGTCAACTGCGCCTTCGCGCCCGCCAGGGCCGCCTTGTGTTCATCACCCGTAACCGCGTTAAGCACTGTCTCCGCCTCGCTCAATGCGTTGCGCTCAGCGAGGCAGCGGGCGTAGAGGATAAGCGCGCCGGCATTGCTATTGTCGGTGCTGAGCAAAGCCTGCAAGGTGGCCTCCGCCTCGCTGTAGCGACCTTCGGCGAACAGTGCCTGGGCTTGCTCATAAGGATCTGCCGCGGCGGGGGCCGGCTCGGCCACGTGGGGCTCAAGCATCGCGCGGATCGCCGACTCGGGCTGGGCGCCGGCGAAACCATCCACCGGCTGACCATCCTTGAACAGCACCACGGTCGGCAGGCTGCGCACGCCAAACATGGCCACCACCTGCTGTTCCACGTCGCAGTTCACCTTGGCCAGCAACAGCTCCCCTTGGTAGCTTTCGGTAATCTTCTGCAATATCGGCATCAGCGCCTTGCAGGGTGCGCACCAGTCTGCCCAGAAATCCACCAGCACCGGTTTGTGGAAGGAGTTCTCGAGCACCAGTTGCTGGAAGTTGGCATCGGTGGCGTCGAAGATGTAAGGGGTGTCCTGACTCATGGTGAATCCCGAAGAAGGCAAGGTTGATGACACTATAAAGGCTGCGCTCGTGGCCCGGTAGTCAGTGCCTGGCCATGGTACAGGCTGACCCGGCGAAATTCCGCGGGCTCGGCCAGGTCCGGCAGGGTCAAGGCGTCCAGGCATGCGAGCTGTCGATAGGCCGGATGCTTGAAGTCCCGCACCCGGGAGTCCGCTACCAGGGCATGGGGCGCATGCTCGAGAAAGCGGTCCAGCAGAGGCAGGTTCTCGAGGTCATAGAGTACGTCGGCGACCAGGATCAGGTCGAACGGGCCTTGGGCGGTGGTGAAGTCCCCGCTGTGGCCAAGCGTTACTCCGTTCAGCGCCGCGTTGGCTTCGCAGGCTGCCAGGGCCAGTTCGTCGATGTCACAGACGACCACTTCAGCGGCCCCCGCCCGGGCCGCGGCAATGGCCGCCACGCCGGAGCCTGCGCCGAAATCCAGCACGCGCCTGCCTTGTACCCACTGCGGGTGCGAAGCCAGCCAGCGAGCCATGGCCAGCCCGCTGGCCCAGCAGAAGCTCCAGTAGGGCGGAGCCTGGAGGATGCGTCGGGTTTCCTCGCCGCTGAACGGGCGAGCCATATGGGCCGGGTCGAGCAGCCACAGGCGCAAGTCGGTACCCGGCAAGGTCGATTCGATCAAGCGGGCGTCGCCGAGCAATTCCCGTACGGCTGTCTGGAGCAGTTCCAGGGACGTCATGGCGCCTTGGTCATTTCCAGCGTACCCAGCGCCTGGGTGGCGGGGCCGCCGATCTGTCTGGGCGGCAGGTGCAGGATCAGCTGCCCGGATTGGCTCGCTCGGCCGCGCAGTTCAACGTGGCCCTGCTGGGGGAAGGCCTCCGGGTTGAAGCGCAGCCGGAAGGGCAGGGGCTGCCCCGTTCCGGCCAGCGTCGTGTTGGCCAGCAACTGTTGTGGACGGCCGCGATCATCCACTACCAGCATGGCCAGCTCTACTTCGGCGCCCCTGGGAATGGCCAGCAATTGCCCGCTGAGCTCGCGCTGGTAGGCAGGCAGAGGGCCGAGCGGCTCGGGGTCACGAATGTCCGGGGCGGCGGGCTTGGTCACCGGGCTGGCGGGTACCGCTGGCGTGGGCGGTTCGCCGGCGCAGGCAGCCAGCAGCCCGAGGCAGCAGAGCAAGGCAAGTGAACGTACTGTCATGGGCCTGTTCCTGTAGGCATGTCTGATGGCGTCATCGCAGGGGCCTGTATACCGCAAAGCCCGGCTCGTGTCTTTGCCAAGGCTGTGTCTCGGCCGGGCGATGCGCTAACATTGGCGTCCATTTTCAAGCTGACTGGCTGCCATGCACTGTCCCTTCTGCGCTGCCAACGACACCAAGGTCATCGATTCGCGGTTGGTCGCCGAAGGCGAACAGGTCCGCCGCCGCCGTGAGTGCGTCGCCTGTGGCGAACGTTTCACCACCTTCGAAACCGCCGAGCTCGTCTTGCCTCGCTTGATCAAGCAAGACGGCAGCCGCCAGCCCTTCGACGAAGAAAAGCTGCGCGCCGGCATGCAGCGAGCCTTGGAAAAACGCCCGGTGAGCATCGAGCGGCTGGAAGCCGCCTTGGGTCATATCAAGGGGCAATTGCGTGCCACGGGCGAACGGGAAGTCAAATCCCTCGTCGTTGGCGAGCTGGTAATGGCGGAACTGCGCAAGCTCGACGAAGTGGCCTATATTCGTTTCGCCTCGGTGTACCGTCGCTTCCAGGCACTGGATGAGTTCCGCGAAGAGCTCGACCGCCTGGCCCGGGAGCCGGCCAGCAAATGATTACCCCCCTGCAGGACAGCCTCGACCACCGATTCATGGCACGCGCCCTGGAGCTGGCGCGGCACGGGCTGTATTCCACCCACCCAAACCCCAGAGTCGGCTGTGTGATCACCCAGGGCGAACAGGTGGTGGGAGAGGGCTGGCATGTACGCGCCGGGGAGCCTCACGCCGAGGTACATGCGCTGCGCCAGGCCGGCGAAGCCGCGCTTGGCGCCACGGCCTACGTGACCCTGGAACCCTGCAGCCATCACGGACGAACGCCGCCTTGCGCCGACGCCTTGCTCGCTGCCGGGGTAAGCCGCGTCGTTGCAGCCATGCAGGACCCGAACCCGCAAGTGTCGGGCCAGGGGCTGGCAAGGCTGGCCGCGGCAGGGGTTGTCGTACGCAGTGGCGTGCTGGAGGGCGAAGCCCGGGCCTTGAACCCCGGGTTTATCAAGCGCATGGAGTGCGGCCTGCCTTTCGTGCGGGTCAAGCTGGCCATGAGCCTGGACGGGCGCACGGCCATGGCCAGCGGCGAAAGCCAGTGGATAACCGGGCCCCAGGCACGCCGTGAAGTGCAGCGCCTGCGTGCCCGCTCCAGCGTAGTGCTCAGTGGCGCGGATACCCTGCTTGCCGATGACGCCCGGTTGACCGTACGCCCGGAGGAGCTGGGCCTTGGCGAAGCCGAAGCCGCGCTCGCGGCCAGTCGCCAGCCACTGCGGGTTCTGGTCGATGGTCGGCTGCGGGTACCCCTGGACGCGCCTTTCTTCAAGGCCGGCCCCACGCTGGTGGTCTGCGCGACGCCACCCGTGGACCCGCAGGCTTATACCGCCATGGGCGCCGAAATCCTGTGTGCGCCGGGCCACAACGGTCGCTGCGACCTGGTCGAGCTATTGCGCTCGCTGGCGCAGCGCGGTGTCAACGAGGTGTTGGTCGAAGCCGGTCCAAGCCTGGCCGGCGCCTTCGCTCAAGCGGGGCTGGTGGATGAGTACCGCTTGTTCATGGCCGGCACCTTCCTCGGCTCCAGCGCGCGGCCCTTGCTGGATTGGCCATTGGCGCGCATGGCCGAGGCGCCCCGCTTGAAGATCACTCGGCTGCGCGCGGTGGGCGACGACTGGCAGGTCATCGCCGTGCCCGCGCTCGCTCGCCCCGTATAATTCCCGTTTTCCGGAGGTCCTCATGTTTACCGGTATCATCGAATCCATTGGCAGCATTCGTGCCCTCACGCCCAAGGGCGGCGATGTGCGGGTGTACGTGCACACCGGCAAGCTGGACCTGGCCGACGTCAAGCTCGGCGACAGCATCGCGGTCAATGGCGTTTGCCTGACCGCCGTGGAGTTGCCCGGCGATGGCTTCTGGGCTGACGTCAGCCGGGAAACTCTCGACTGCACCGCCTTCAATGACCTGAAAGTCGGCAGCCCGGTCAACCTTGAAAAGGCGCTGACCCCCAGCAGTCGCCTGGGCGGCCACCTGGTGAGCGGTCACGTGGATGGCGTGGGCGAGATCATCGCTCGTAGCGATAATGCCAGGGCGGTGCAGTTCACCGTTCGCGCGCCCAAGGCTCTGGCCCGCTATATCGCCCACAAGGGGTCGATCACGGTCGACGGCACCAGCCTCACCGTCAACGCAGTCAACGGCGCCGATTTCGAGCTGACCATCGTCCCGCATACCTTGGCCGAAACCATCATGGCCGACTACCGCCCTGGCCGCCGCGTGAACCTGGAGGTGGACCTCCTGGCCCGCTACCTCGAGCGGCTGCTGCTGGGCGACAAAGCCGCCGAGCCAGGCCAGGGCGGCATCACTGAAAGCTTCCTGGCCGCCAACGGCTACCTCAAATAACACAAGGGGGTGCCTCGTGGCGCTCAATACCGTCGAAGAGCTGGTCGAAGACATCCGTCAGGGCAAGATGGTCATCCTCATGGATGACGAAGATCGAGAGAATGAAGGCGACCTGATCATGGCCGCCGAATGCTGCCAGGCCGAGCACATCAACTTCATGGCGCGCTTTGCCCGTGGGCTGATCTGCATGCCCATGACCCGTGAGCGCTGTGAAACGCTGCGGTTGCCGCTGATGGCGCCGCGCAATGGCTCCGGTTTCGGCACCAAGTTCACCGTTTCCATCGAAGCCGCCGAAGGCGTGACCACCGGGATTTCCGCCGCCGATCGGGCCCGCACCGTGCAGGCGGCCGCCGCCAGGGACGCCGTGGCCGAAGACATCGTCAGCCCCGGTCATATCTTTCCGCTGATGGCGCAACCCGGTGGAACGCTCGCCCGCGCCGGGCATACCGAGGCTGCCTGCGACCTGGCGCGCATGGCCGGGTTCGAGCCCGCCGGGGTCATCTGCGAGGTGATGAACGACGATGGCACCATGTCCCGTCGGGCTGAACTCGAGGCTTTCGCCGCCGAGCACGGGATCAGGATCGGCACCATCGCCGATCTGATTCACTACCGCATGATCCACGAGCGCACCGTGCTGCGAGTATCCGAGCAACCCTTGGATACCGAGCTGGGTCAGTTCAACCTGGTGACCTATCGTGACTCGGTGGAAGGCGACGTGCACATGGCGTTGACCCTGGGCAAGGTGAAAGCGGACGAACCCACGCTGGTTCGCGTCCATAACATGGACCCGCTGCGCGACCTCCTGATGGTTCGCCAGCCTGGCCGCTGGAGCCTCAGGGCGGCCATGACCCAGGTAGCCGAAGCCGGCGCCGGGGTGGTGCTGCTTCTAGGCCATCCGCTCGATGGTGATCAGTTGCTGGCCCATATTCGCGAAGCCACCGAGCATGTACCGGTGAAGAAACCCAATACCTACAGCACGGTGGGGGCGGGCTCGCAGATCCTGCGTGATCTGGGCGTGCGCAAGATGCGCCTGATGAGCTCGCCCATGAAGTTCAACGCGATATCCGGATTCGACCTGGAAGTTGTAGAATACGTGCCCTCCGAATAAACAGGCCGCGCGCCTGCTTTTCGACTTTACTTATCACAGGCCGCATCGCGCGGCCTGGCTCTTTAATACGAGAATGCCGAATGACCCTGAAGACCATCGAAGGTACCTTCATTGCCCCCCAGGGGCGCTATGCGCTAGTGGTGGGCCGCTTCAACAGCTTCGTCGTGGAAAGCCTGGTCAGCGGCGCGGTCGACGCCCTGGTGCGCCATGGCATCGATGAAAGCGACATCACCATCATCCGCGCCCCCGGCGCGTTCGAGATTCCACTGGTAGCCCAGAAGGTCGCCCAGCGCAGCGAATTCGACGCGATCATCGCCCTGGGCGCGGTCATCCGTGGCGGTACCCCGCATTTCGAATACGTGGCTGGCGAATGCACCAAGGGCCTGTCCCAGGTGTCCATGGAGTTCGGCGTGCCCGTAGCCTTTGGCGTGCTGACGGTCGATAGC
Organism: Pseudomonas sp. DC3200b2; assembly: GCF_049895785.1. Lineage (NCBI taxonomy): Bacteria > Pseudomonadati > Pseudomonadota > Gammaproteobacteria > Pseudomonadales > Pseudomonadaceae > Pseudomonas > Pseudomonas sp. DC3200b2. Next base: position 59,308 of record NZ_JAFCTA010000001.1, read on the forward strand.
ATCGAGCAGGCCATCGAGCGCTCCGGCACCAAGGCCGGTAACAAGGGCGCCGAAGCCGCGCTCTCCGCCCTGGAAATGGTCAGCCTGCTGGCGCAGTTGGAGGCCAAGTGATCAGCGACGAAAACAACGGTTTCAACCCGCGCGAACCCAAAGACCCGGCTACGGCCAAGAGCAAGAGCGCCAAGCGGCGTGAGGCGCGGAAAATGGCGACCCAGGCCCTGTACCAGTGGCAACTGGCCGGGCACTCGCTCAATGAAATCGAAGCCCAGTTCCGTGTGGACAACGACTTCAGCGATGTCGATGGCGCCTATTTCCGCGAACTGCTGCATGGCGTGGCCACCAACAAGGGTGAAATCGATGCCAGCCTCAAGCCCTGCATGGAACTGGCCCTCGAAGAGCTGGACCCGGTAGAACTGGCGGTGCTGCGCCTGTCGACCTTCGAACTGCTCAAGCGGGTGGACGTGCCCTACCGTGTGGTCATCAACGAAGGCATCGAACTGGCGAAGATCTACGGCGCCACTGACGGCCATAAATTCGTCAACGGCGTACTGGACAAGCTGGCGCCCAAGTTGCGGGCACCCGAAGTCAACGCACACAAGCGCTAAGGGTCGTGGCGCTCGGTGAATTCGAGCTGATCCGCCGTTTCTTCGCGGCGGCGGCATGCGCGCGGCCAGGCGGCGGCGTTGCGCTGGGCATTGGCGATGACTGCGCCTTGCTGGCGCCGCCCGCGGGTGAGCAGTTGGCAGTTTCCACCGACACCCTGGTGGAAGGTGTTCATTTTCCCCGGAATGCGCCGCCCGCCAGGCTCGGCCAGCGGGCCCTGGCGGTCGCCGCCAGCGACCTGGCCGCGATGGGGGCCGCGCCTTTGGGCTTCACCCTGGCGCTGACCTTGCCGGAGGTGAACGCCAGCTGGCTCCAGGACTTTGCCCAGGGGCTGGACACCATGGCTCAGTCCTGCGGCCTGCGCCTGGCGGGTGGCGATACCACCCGAGGGCCCTTGAGCCTGACCCTCACCGTATTTGGCGGCGTGCCCGTTGGGCAGGCCTTGACCCGCGCCGGTGCCCGGCCGGGTGACCTGGTGTGCGTGGGGGGTACCCTGGGCGACGCTGCGGGAGCCTTGCCGCTGGTACTGGGCGAGCGCTCGGCCAGCGAGGCAGTGGCTGGCCCGCTGCTGGCCCATTATTGGGCACCGCCGCCCCAGTTCACCCTCGGCCTGGCGCTTCGCGGCAAAGCCACCGCCGCCCTGGACATCTCCGATGGCTTGCTCGCCGACTGCGGCCACATGGCCACGGCCTCGGGGGTGGCGATGCGCATCGAACAATCGCGGTTGCCGCTGTCTGATACTCTACGTGCCTTTCTTCCCCCCGCCGCCGCACTGGAAGCGGCGCTCGGTGGCGGCGACGATTACCGGCTGGCCTTCACCCTGCCTGCTGAGCATCTGGCTGCTGTGGTCAGCCTGGAACCTGGCGTGCGAGTCATCGGTCAGGTGCTGGCTGGCGAAGGGGTTTGCCTGGTCGATGAGCAAGGCCTGGATGTAACGCCAGGCCAGCGGGGTTATCAACATTTTCGGGAGCGACCGTGACAGATCATCCGAACCAGGTGCCCGCGGAGTTCGTGCCGCCTTCGGTATGGCGCAACCCCTGGCACTTCCTCGCCTTTGGCTTCGGCTCGGGTACCTTGCCCAAGGCGCCCGGCACCTGGGGCTCGCTGGTTGCGGTACCTTTCATTCCGTTGTGGCAGATGCTGCCAGATTGGGGCTATTGGCTCATGCTGGGCGTGACCATGCTGTTCGGCTTCTGGCTCTGCGGGAAGGTGGCCGACGACCTGCGCGTGCATGACCACGAAGGCATCGTCTGGGATGAAATGGTCGGCATGTGGATCACCCTGTGGCTCGTGCCCGAGGGCTGGTATTGGCTGGTTGCCGGTTTCCTGGTGTTTCGCTTCTTCGATATCCTCAAGCCCTGGCCGATCCGCTGGGTGGATCGCCACGTGCATGGCGGCATAGGCATCATGCTCGACGACCTGATCGCCGGCGTCTTCGCCTGGCTGGCGATGCAAGGGCTGGTTCTGCTATTTACCTGAATGAGGGTGGCCGCATGGATTGGCGCCAAGGGGCCTGGCCCCTGTTCAAGTGCTTGCGCGCGCTGTGCTGGGCGGGCGTGGCCGCCTGCCTCACGCCCATCGCGACGGCCGAGCCCAAGCCAGGAACCGTGGAAGTCGTCAGCGAGGCGTGGAACGACTACACCTCCGCAGACGGCACTGGCCTGGGTTGGGACCTGATACGTATCATCTTCGAGCCTGCCGGCTACAAGGTAGTGTGGCATATCGAACCCTACCTGCGTTCGGTAGGCCTGGTTCAGCGGGGCGAGGCGGACGCCTGGGTGGGCTCTTATGAAAACGAGCGTGATGCCCTGTACCCCAGCTGGCATTACGATACCGATCACATCTACGCCTTGAGCCTGGCCAGCCACCCGGCACCGACCCTGGCCACGCTCGGCGATGCTCGCCTGGCCTGGGTGCGGGGTTACGAGTTCCAGCGCTACCTGCCGGGCATCAAGCACTACGAGCATATCGAGCGGCGCAACGGCATCCTGGAAATGCTCAAGCGCGGTCATGCGGACTTCTACATCGATGCTGAGCAGGAGATGGACTTCATCCAGCAGCAAGAGGCGGACCCCTCACATTATCGCCTCACTCACCTGATCGACCTGCCGCTGTACCTGGGCTTCGCCAATAATCCGCGCGGGCGCGAGCTGTGCAAGGTGTATGACAAGCGCATGGCCGAGCTGGTCGCCAGTGGGGCCTTGAAGCCCCTCTACCGCCGCTGGAAGATGGCTTACCCCTTTGGCCACGAGCCGATGCCACGCAAGACATCCATAGAAGCTTGTGATCGGTAAGGTCGAAAATTTGAACTGAGCGCGCCATCGGGCCGATGTTACAATGTGACATCTTTGCCCAGGGCCAGCGTGTCGAGCGGTGGCCATCCCGCGGCTGTTTTCATTTGATGACAGATAGGAGCACCCGGTGCCCGTCGCTTTCGTTGCAGCTTCCAAACTGCCCACCCCCTTCGCCACCTTTACCATGCATGGCTTCTTCGAAGAGGCTACAGGTCGCGAGCACGTTGTCCTGACCCTGGGCGATGTAGCCGATGGTCAACCGGTACTGGGGCGGGTCCATTCCGAATGCCTGACTGGCGATGCGCTGTTCAGCCAGCGTTGTGATTGCGGTGCTCAGCTTGAAGCCGCGCTTCAGGCCATTGCCAAGGAGGGGCGTGGCGCATTGCTCTATCTTCGACAGGAAGGGCGGGGCATCGGCTTGTTGAACAAGATCCGCGCCTACGAGCTACAGGACAACGGCGCCGACACTGTCGAAGCCAATGAGCGCCTGGGTTTCGCGGCCGACCAGCGGGATTATTCCATCTGCCTGCCGATGCTGGAGCACCTGGGCATCAAGGCCCTGCGCTTGATGACCAACAACCCCCGCAAGGTCAAGGCATTGACAGACATGGGGATCACCGTGGCCGAGCGGGTACCGCTGCATACCGGGCACAACCCCCACAACAAGTATTACCTGGCCACCAAGGCGGGCAAGCTTGGCCACATGATGGACCGGCCCTCGTAGCCACGGCAGTTGGCCAAGGATGAGCCTGCGGGAACTAGCGCCAGCCAGCGAAAGGCCCCGAAAGCTTGTGCAAATTGGCCAGCTTCGCTGGCTCGCACAGGGTCATGGAACCTTGGCGAGCCGGGCACGGATGGCCGCTTCGATGCCGGCTTCATCCAGGCCGCATTCGGCGAGCATCTGCGCCGGCTTGGCATGTTCCACATAAACATCTGGCAGACCAAGGTGCAGCAATGGAACGGCAGTGCCTTCGGCTGCCAGGAACTCGCCCACGGCCGAACCCGCGCCGCCCATGATTGCATTTTCCTCCAAGGTCACCAGTAGTCCGTGCTGGCTTGCCATCTCCCGGACCAGGGCTTCATCCAGAGGCTTCACGAAGCGCATGTCCACCACGCTGGCGTCCAGCCGCTGGGCCACGGCCAGGGCTTCGGCAAGCTGCACCCCAAAGACCAGGATGGCCACGTCCTTGCCTCTACGACGAATCACGCCCTTGCCGATCTCGACCGTGCCCAGGCCAGGTTCGATGCTTGCGTTCGGGCCGGTGCCACGCGGATAGCGAACCGCGGCCGGCCCAGGATGCTGGAAGCCGGTGCTGAGCATCAGGCGCAGTTCGTTCTCGTCGCTCGGCGCCATGATCACCAGGCCCGGTACGCAGCGCAGATAGGAAAGATCGAAGCTGCCCGCGTGGGTCGGGCCATCCTCTCCCACCAGGCCGGCGCGGTCGATGGCGAATAGCACGTCCAGCCCTTGCACCGCCACGTCGTGGATCAGTTGGTCATAGCCGCGCTGCAGAAACGTGGAGTAGATCGCTACCACGGGCTTGATGCCGTCGCAGGCCAGGCCCGCCGCCAGGGTAACCGCATGCTGTTCGGCGATGGCGACATCGAAGTAGCGTTCAGGGAAGCGCTCACTGAAGGCAACCAGGTCCGAGCCTTCCTTCATGGCGGGGGTAATGCCCACCAGACGCTCGTCCGCGACCGCCATGTCGCACAGCCACTGGCCGAAGACGCTGGAGTACTTGGGGCCGGACGCTTTCCTGGGCGCCGCCGGGACGGGTTCGAGCTTGGTGATGGCGTGGTAGCCGATGGGGTCTACTTCGGCGGGGGCGAAGCCCTTGCCCTTCTTGGTCACGACATGCAGGAACTGCGGCCCCTTGAGGTCGCGCATGTTGCGCAAGGTAGCAATCAAGGTCGGAAGGTCGTGGCCATCGATGGGGCCGATGTAGTTCCAGCCCAGCTCTTCGAAGAGCGTGCCGGGTACCAGCATGCCCTTGGCGTACTCTTCCGTGCGCCGAGCAATTTCCCAGGCGCCCGGAAGCCGCGAAAGCACCTTCTTGCTCCCTTCGCGCATGCTTGCATAGGTTCGGCTGGAAAGGATCTTCGCCAGGTAATTCGACAGGCCGCCCACATTGCGGGAAATGGACATGTCGTTGTCGTTGAGCACCACCAGCATATCGGCGTTGACCTCCGGCGCATGGTTCAGCGCCTCGAAGGCCATGCCTGCGGTGAGCGCGCCATCGCCGATCACCGCGATCGCCTTGCGCGGGCTACCTTGCAGGCGCGCGGCGATGGCCATGCCCAGGGCCGCGCTGATGGAGGTGCTCGAATGCCCAACGCCGAAGGTGTCGTACGGGCTCTCGCTGCGTCGCGGGAAGGCGGCGAGGCCGTCCTTCTGACGCAGGCTGTGCATCCGCTCCCGACGGCCGGTGAGGATCTTGTGCGGGTAGGCCTGGTGGCCTACGTCCCACACGAGCCGGTCTTGCGGGGTATCGAACACGTAATGGAGCGCGATGGTCAGTTCGATGACCCCGAGCCCGGCGCCGAAATGGCCCCCGGTCTGCCCCACGCTGTAGAGCAATTCCAGGCGCAACTCGTCAGCCAGGCTTTCCAGCTCGGCTTCACCCAGGCGACGCAGCCCGTCCGGGGTGTCGGCGCGGTCGAGCAGCGGAGTCAGCGGGCGCTCACGGGGGATCTCTTGGAACGTCGTAGGCATCAGGCGGATCGTTTTGTAAGCCATAAAGGGCAAGAGTTTACCCTATGGCGTAGACCTATAGCAGCCTGAGCTTGCCCGAGGGGCTTCAATTGCGCCGGTCCACGATATAGCAGGCCAGCGCTCGCAAGGGCTCGGCGGCCTCTGCGTAGGTACTCAAGGATTGCAAGGCCTGGTCGCGCAGCTCATGGGCATAGCCCCTGGCCCGATCGATTCCCAGCAGGGCGGGATAAGTCGGCTTGTCGCGGGCGATATCCGCCCCTTGACGCTTGCCCAGGGTAGCCGTATCGCTTTCTACGTCCAGAATGTCGTCCTGTACCTGGAATGCCAGGCCAATGGCACGGGCATAGGTACGCAGCGCCACCAGGTCCGCCTCAACGGCGCGCTCGCTGGCCAGGGCGCCCAATACCACGCTGGCCTCGATCAGGGCGCCGGTCTTGTGCCGATGCATTTGCTCAAGGGCGGCCTGGTCCAGCTTGAGGCCCACGGAACCCAGGTCGATCGCCTGGCCACCGACCATGCCAGCCGGCCCGGCTCCCACAGCCAGGGCGCTGACCATGCGCAGCCGGGTAGCATCGCTTAGGCAGCCAAGGGCGGGGTCGGCCAAGGCACCGAACGCCATGGCTTGCAGACCGTCGCCGGCGAGGATGGCGCAGGCTTCGTCGAAGGCCTTGTGGGTGGTCGGCTGGCCGCGACGCAGGTCATCATCGTCCATGGCCGGCAGGTCATCGTGAACCAGGGAATAGGCGTGGATGAGTTCCACGGCGCACGCCGCGCCGTCAGCGTTCGCGGGATCCCCACCCAAGGCTTCGCAGGCCCCGTAGACCAGCAAGGGGCGGACTCGCTTGCCGCCGTTCATCACGCTGTAGCGCATGGCCTGGTACAGCCTGGCCAATTCCGTCAGGCCGGGTTGGAAGAGGCGCTCGAGGGCGCTGTCCACCCGCGCCTGGCAGCGGGCCTGATAGCTGGCGATCATTCGGTTTCATCCACGTCCAATGGCGTTTCAACCAGTTGGCCGTCACGTTCGAGCAACTGCTGTACCTTTACCTCCGCGGCCGCCAGGGCATCCTGGCAGTCCCGGGTCAGGCGGATGCCCTGCTCGAACGCCGTGAGCGAATCCTCCAGGGACAGTTGGCCGTTTTCCAGGCGCTCTACCAGCGTCTGCAGGTCGGTGAGGGATTGCTCGAAATCCACAGCGCTTTTCTTTCTGGCCATGGCGGCCCTCTCAGCAAGCTAATCAACCGAGCGACGTTAGCAGAGCCGGAAGGGGTGGGCAAACTGGCACGGTCTTGGGTTCTTCAATTGCGGATGATCGAAATGCTGCCGTTGCGCTCCAGAATGGCGAAGCGAATATCTTCCATGCGTTCCACGCCCTGGCTGCAGCGAGCGGTCTCCAGGATGTCCGCTTCGGTCAAGCGTGCCCTGGCCAGGCGGGCGCTGAGCGGCCTGCCGTTTTCCACCAGGATCATGGCGCCGTTGTCCAGAAGTCGGGTCAGGCTTCGCAAGCGCTGCTTGGCCAGGGTGAAGCCAATGTCCATGGCGATCAGGGTGGCGATGACCAAGACCGCGTTGGTAAAGGAAAAGTCATCACCCAGCAAGGCCTGCTGAGTGGCTTCGCCAATGATCAGCAAAAGCACGAAATCGAAAGTGGTGAGGTCTACCAGCGATCGCCTGCCGGCGACCTTGAACAGAATGATAAGCGCGACATACATCGCGGCGGCGCGCAAGGCAGCATCCATGTAGGGCTCCGTTCAGGGGTAGATGAATTTGGAGACAGCGACACGCGCGCCAGTGGATAACCCGACGTCGCCCTTGAACAACCAGGCGCCATCACTGCGCAGTGTGAGGTAGAGCACCGCATCACCCTGGGCGTCGGCTTGCAAGGGGATAAGCAGGTCGCGGCCGCGACTGGAAGCTGGCCCGGCTTGCGGTTGTAACGCTTCTAGCGCCATTCCCTCGAGCAGCTCGCCGGGCAGCGTTACGTTCAGGTGTTGGCCTGGCCTTCCGCGAGCCGTAATGATCATCCGTTCTTCGGCGCCGTTACGGCTGAAGCGTTCATAGTCCACGGTCAGGCTGCCATCGGGGCTGACAGCCTTCGCGGTCGAGAGCGGCCCCTTGGAAAACAGACCGAGCAAGGTCAGCGCGATCAACGCCAACAAGGCATACCAGCCCACCCGCTCTATGCGCCAGGCCCGACGCTGGCGTGCCATGTCTTCGACAATCGGGTAGCTGCGGTTGGCAAATTCGTCCTGCTCCATCACCGCCTCGTGCTTGGCTGGTTTTGCCGTTGGATCAAATGCCTGCTCAAGCGTTCCGCTCTGCCTTGACGGCCGACCGCTCGTCCGATGCTGAGCCGCTGCGCTGAACCATCGGCTGCGATAAACGCCGACAGTAATATCGGGTGACAGGGGTCGCCCGGGCTTTCAGGCTATGAGGAGTACTACCATGGACTCGTTACTTTCCGGGCTGATTGGCATCGTTGTCCTGCTTGCCGATATCTGGGCAATCGTCAGCGTCTGGCGCAGCGACAAGTCTTCCGGCACCAAGATCGGCTGGACGGTGCTGATCTTCATCCTCCCTGTGGTCGGGCTGGTGATCTGGGGCATCATGGGGCCACGCGGCATGCACCCCGCGCCCTCGTCGCCGACTCACAGCAAAGGCTGATCCGCTGGCTCAGGCTGTTCGAACGCTTCAGTGATGGCGTCGATGACCGCGCGGACACGGGCGCTGTGGCGCAGGTCCGCATGGGTGACCAGCCAGAGGTCATAGCCCTGGCTGGCCGTGCGGTCGGGCCACAGGCGCACCAGGCCGGCCCGCTCGGCCAAGACGACCGGCAATTCACCCAACCCCATGCCTAGTTCCACGCAGCGGCGCACGAAGAGGCTGGAGCTCAAGGCAGCGACCAGTTCCCCATTGTGAATGGCTTCCCCCGCCAGGGTTGGCCCGCCGGGACGCTGCAGGTAGGGCGCGTAGATCACCAATTGATGACCGGCGAAGCCAGAGCCGGGCTCAGGTTCGCCGCGTCGCGCCAGGTAGGCGCTGGAGGCGAACAGGCCGACAGGCCAGCGGGTGAGTCGACGGCCGATCAAATCCGGGTTTTCCGGTTTCACGTTGCGAATGGCGATATCGGTTTCCCGCTTGCTCAAACTCAGTAGCCGAGTTGACCCCTCCAGATGTACCTCAAGCTCAGGATGTCGCAATGACAGCCTGGCCATGGCTGGGATCACCACATCCATCGCCAGGGTTTCGGTGCAGGCGACCCGTACCTGGCCTTGCAAGCGGTTATCCGTGCCCTGGACCTGCCGCTCGAGTGTCAATGCGGCCTGCTCCATCTGGCGAGCGGCTTCCAGGGCGATTCCGCCGGCTATGGTGAGGGTATAGCCTTGGGAACTGCGTAGGAACAAAGTAGTGCCAAGCGCTTGCTCCAGCGCGGCCAGTCGCCGGCCCACGGTGGCCTGATCGACGTTCAACGCCCGCGCCGCGCCACGCAAGGTACCGTTACGGCTGACTGCAAGCAGTACGCGATTATCATCCCAATTCATTCGGCCCATCCTGCTCGATCCCCCTCGCTGAGCCGGGCAAAGCAGAGCCTGGCCAGCAAAGCCTAAGCGGGGGGCGATCTGTCGCCAAGTTCGAGCGCAACAAAGCGGCACAGCGTGGCCACCCGCGCACCGAAGTGCAAGCCGCCAGCCAGGGGCGCGGTGATCCTAGAAGCGTCTTCGGCTTTTCAGGTACAGATCGTGGTCTTCATTTCCCGGCAAGTTTCCCGCCCACTGGGCCTGCTTGCCCTTGTGCGGCTGTCTTTCCCAACGCTACCGTGCATGTAGAGCAGGACGAGGCTGACTATTGGCTAAGCCCGGCGAACAAGGCCAGGGCCGCGCCGGCGGCCCGGGAGTACTTCGCCATCGCCCAGCCTGGCAGCCGACCATAGCTGGGTGGTGGCGGCTCACTTGCCCTTCCCAGGCCTGGGTCATATCACCCAGGTGGGGGGCAGCTTCAACTGGGCGCCTGCGCTATACGGGCCGTATCATCCGGCAGCCAAGGTGCCGCTGCTGAAGTAGCCCCGGGTCGCGGTGCTCTGTGTTCACGCCAGCGACGGCCCGTCTGCCTGGGCGGGGCGGCCCACCTTCCCGGCGATCTCCTGGGCCAGCCAGGCAACCACCAGCGCCGCGCTGGCGATACCGAAGAGCATCCCGTAGTGGCCAGCAGTGGCGGTGAACAGCATCGAGTAGCCGATACCCGACAGCGCCTGGAAGCTAGCGAAGCTGACCGTGGCTCGGCTCCAGGCCACCTGCTGGGCCGCCGGGGCAGGGCAAAGCTCATGCACCCGGGCCAGGGCCAGAGGAACGATTCCAGGCGGGAAAGTACCCAACAGCAAGGAAAGCATGGCAAGCCCTGCCAGGCTCGAGGTAAAGGGCAGCGCCCCTACCACCATGGCCTGGGCCACTAACACCAGGCGAATCGCCGGACGCGCGCCCACTTGGTCAGCCAACAGGCCATACAGCATGGGCCCAAGGATGGCGCCGATGCCGTAGCACACCCAGGCCTGGGCCGCCGCCCCGGTGCCGGCACCCAGGCCCCGGGCGATGTAGTCCACCAGGAATACCATCGCCGGTACCAGGCCTGCCGCCATCAGCGCGTATTGCCCGAACAGCAGGGCCAGGGCCGGACTGGTCCGCAGGCGGCTGGGCCGCTGGGCGGCCTCCCGGTGGGGCGCCGGCCAGCCGAAGCTACTGACCAGGGTCAGGGCCAGTGCAAGTGTGCCCAGGCCCAGCCAGGTCGCCCGCAAACCGAAATGCAGTAACCCGGGAACCAGGGTGCCTGACGCGGCGATGCCCAGCCCGACGCCAGCGAAGATGGCCCCGCTCGCCAGGCCCCGCCGCGTCGGGGGAACATGCGGCAGCACAGTAGCGGCCACCAGCACCATCACCGCCCCGCCCGCGATGCCCGAAAGCAGGCGCCATGCGAAAAACCAGACTGTGGATACCGGCCAGGCGCAGGCGAAGAACGAGAGGGTAACAGCGACCAGCATCAGCCGTAACACCGTCGTGTTGGAGTAGCGGCGCGCCAGGGGGTGGCCAAGCAATGCGCCGATCAGGTAGCCAGCCAGGTTGGCGACCCCGAGATACACTACCTGGGCCTGGGGAAACCAATGGGCTTCGATCAGGGGCGGAATCAGGGGGGTGTAGGCGAAGCGAGCCAGGCCGATACTCACCAGGCTGGCGCAGAGGCCAGCCATGATCGCCAGCCAGGGGGGCGGCGCTTTTGGAGCGGAAGAAAGGTGCATGCGTGAGTCCTGCGCGAGGGGCGATAGGCCTATGCTAGGCGCCCACGCGCAGGTATTCGCGCAGTGTTTGCTCACCCGTGCGGTGCAAAAATGCAGCGCACGGGCTCAGCCTTAGCGAGACGTCAGTACGCTGTAGCTGTTCATCAGGTTGCGGTAGTTGGGCAGGCGCTCAGACAGCAGGTGACCAAGGCCTTCGATGTCGTTGCGCCAGTCGCGATGGAGCTCGCAGGCCACCGAGAACCAGTTCATCAGCTGAGCGCCGGCCGCGGTCATGCGCGCCCAGGCCGCTTGCTGCACGGTTTCGTTGAAGGTGCCGGAGGCATCGGTAACCACGAACACATCGAAGCCTTCAGCGATCGCAGACAAGGTAGGGAAGGCGACGCACACGTCGGTCACCACACCCGCGATGATCAGCTGCCTGCGGCCGGTAGCCTTGATGGCCTTGACGAAGTCTTCGTTGTCCCAGGCATTGATCTGCCCAGGACGCGGAATGTAGGGCGCATCAGGGAAGGCTTCCTTGAGCTCAGGGACCAGGGGCCCGTTGGGGCCCTGTTCGAAGCTGGTGGTCAGGATGGTCGGCAGGTTGAAGAACTTGGCCAGGTCCGCCAGGGCCAGCACATTGTTCTTGAACTCGTTGGGCGAAAAATCCTGCACCAATGAGATCAGGCCGGTCTGGTGGTCTACCAGCAGTACGACGGCATCGTCTTTGTTCAGGCGGTTATAGGGCTGCGTCACGGCGTCACTCCTTTCACTAGGCTGGGTTAGAAGGCGAAGCAGGAGCAGCCGAAGGCGCCCCAGAATTCCTGGAAACGGTTGACCGGCACATTCGAGCGGCGAGCGCGATCATGCTGGTGGGCATGCACAGCGCAAGCGCCCTGGCATTGATGAACGGCGCTCATGGGCGCCGAGGGCCGGAAGTGGCCGGGCACCAGAGCCACGGGCGACCAGTCCGGCAGTACCGCAACGGCCGGCGGAGACAGCTCGCGGAAGTCGCCATCGGCGTACACCACCTTGCCGCCAACCACGGTCAGGACAGACTCGATGGCCTTGATAGCCTCTACATCCACGCTGAAGAAGTCCGCCGAGAGCACGGCCAGGTCGGCCAGCTGGCCCACCTTGATCTGGCCTTTCTTGCCTTGCTCGGAGGAGAACCAGGCGCTGCCATGAGTGAACAGCTCAAGCGCCGTTTCGCGGGGCAGGCCTTCGGGGTACAGCTCCAGCCCGCCCACCGTGCGTCCGCTGACCATCCAGTACAGCGAGGTCCATGGGTTGTAGCTCGACACCCGGGTAGCGTCGGTACCGGCGCCGACGGGCACGCCCTCGGCCAGCATGCGCTGGATCGGCGGTGTGGCTTCAGCGGCCGCCGCGCCGTAGCGTTCCACGAAATACTCGCCTTGGAAGGCCATGCGGTCCTGAATGGCGATCCCGCCGCCAAGGGCCTTGACCCGCTCGATGTTGGCGGGGGTGATGGTCTCGGCATGGTCGAAGAACCAGGGCAGGCCATTGAAGGGAATGTCCCGGTTCACTTTCTCGAACACATCCAGCATGCGTGAGATCGACTCGTTGTAGGTGGCATGCAGGCGGAACGGCCAGCGGTGCTCCACCAGATGACGCACCACTGGCTCCAGTTCCTGCTCCATGGTTTGCGGCAGGTCGGGTCGGGGTTCGAGGAAGTCTTCGAAATCGGCGGCGGAAAACACCAGCATCTCGCCAGCGCCGTTATGACGGAGGAAGTCGTCGCCCTGGTGCAGGGTGACGCTGCTGGTCCAATGCTTGAAGTCTTCCAGCTCTTCCTTGGGCTTCTGGGTAAACAGGTTGTAGGCAATGCGAACCGTTAGCTGCTGGTTCCTCGCCAGGGTCTGGATCACTTCATAGTCGTCGGGATAATTCTGGAAACCGCCGCCGGCATCGATGCAACTGGTCAGGCCCAGGCGGTTGAGCTCGCGCATGAACTGGCGGGTGGAATTGACCTGGTGATCCAGCGGCAGCTTGGGCCCTTTGGCCAGGGTCGCATAGAGGATCATCGCGTTGGGCCGCGCGATCAGCATGCCGGTGGGTTCGCCACGGCTGTCACGCACGATTTCTCCGCCCGGCGGGTTGGGGGTGTCACGGGTATAGCCGACAACCCGCAGGGCGGCGCGGTTGAGCAGGGCGCGATCGTACAGGTGCAGCACGAACACCGGCGTGTCAGGCGCCACCTGGTTGAGTTCTTCAAGGGTAGGCATGCGCCGCTCGGCGAACTGGAATTCGTTCCAGCCACCGACCACCCGAACCCACTGCGGCGAAGGCGTGCGATCGGCCTGTACCTTGAGCATGCGCAGCGCATCGGCCACTGACGGCACGCCTTCCCAGCGTAGCTCCAGGTTGTAGTTCAGCCCACCGCGAATCAGATGCAGGTGGGAGTCGTTCAGCCCCGGGATCACCGTGCGCCCCTTGAGGTCGATGACCTGGGTCGTGGCGCCGCGATGGGCCATGACCTCAGCTTCTTCACCGACCGTCGTGAAGGCACCAGCGCTGATCGCCACGGCACTGGCGGTGGGCTTGTGGCGATCCACGGTGTGGAAACGGCCGTTGATCAGAATCAGTTCTGCTGACATATGAGTCCCTTGACGCTTAAGTGCGGGCGGTGGGTGCGGTACTAGAAGCGGGCGGTCGGCCACCGTCGGTGCAAGCAGTTGGTCTTGATCCGATACGGCTGCTTGCATGGACATGCTTGTTTTGCCCGCGGGTTTAAGAAATCCCTATCCCTTGAGCCTTATCCCTAGGGATAAGCCCGGGTGGCGCTGATCTGGGCGTGGCGCCAGTTCAGCGGGGTGCTGCCAGCCAGGCGGCTGAAGGTGCGCGTGAAGTGGGATTGATCGGCGAACCCGCATTCCTCGCCGATCTGCGCGATAGGCAAGGGGCTGGTGGCGAGCAGCTCCTTGGCGCGCTCTACCCGCGCCCCGAGCAGCCAGTCCCGAGGGGACACTCCTGTGTTCTTCTTGAAGGCCCGGGAAAAATGACTGCGGGACAGGGCACAGGCCTTGGCCACCTGGGCGATGGACAGCCGTCCCGCCATGCCGGCGGCCATCATTTCCTTGGCCCGACGCTCTTGCCAGGGCGCCAGGGCCACTTTGGCCGGCAGCCGCGGGGAGGGAGCGGCGTAGCGGTTGAGCAGATGAGTACAAAGCTCCAGGCCGCTGCGTTGTACCAGATGGGCGGCGCCTTCCGGAGCAGCGAGGGCTTCGCGCAGTGATTCGATCAGGCGGTAGGACACAGGGTCTAGCGTGGCGGTAGACAGCTGGGCAAACGCATTCATGGCCGTGGCTCCTGGCTGGTTGACGGAGCCAGTGTCACCGTTGCCGAACGGCAAGTACTTTAGAAAACCTGAAAAAGACTGAATGTTCAGCCCCTCAGCCAGGCCGATGAACAAGACGCTCGATGGCCCCTAACAGAGCTTCGCCGGTGAAGGGCTTGGACAGAAAGCAGGCCGCGCCCTCGGCCAGGCAACGCAAGCGGGCGGCTTCGCCATTGGCCGAGATACACACCACTGGCAACTCCGGCGCCATGAGGCGCAGGCACTGCTGCACTTCATGGCCGGATAGCCCTGGCATGCACAGATCCAGAACCACGCAAGCGGCGATCTGCATGGCCGCAGACGCCAGGAAGTCTTCGCCGCTGGCGAAGCATTGAGGCGCGTAACCGGCTGACTTCAGCAAGTTGGCGAGGCTTTTTCGGACGGAAGAATCGTCGTCGACGACGCACACCACTTGCATGAGCTGGACTCTTGGTGGCTAAGGAGGCAGCGGTATCGCCCGATGGCGTTGGCGACCCTTGGGCATTGTGCATAGGCGGGTCTGCATGGCCAATGAACCCGCGCGCGTTTTGGCCAATACGTGCTGTTACCTCAACCAGCCTCTACTTCAGGGCATATCGCGCCCAAGTCATGATCATCAGGCCTGGCAGAGGCAAATAAGCACAGTGGTGCAATAAGGGGGCTGGCCAGGCGCTGATAGTCGGCGCAGTGAAACCCGCTAGCGTTGGAGCCCTTCATGAGCGCGCAAGTTATCGCTGAGCTCGCTGCCGTGCCTTACCAGGTAAAGCTGTCCGATGGCCTTCACCAATGGCTGGCAGACCTTGCTCAGGAAGGCACCGCCAGCATCGGGCCAGGCCCCCACGAGCTGCTGCTGTCCGCCCTGGGCGCCTGCACGGCGATCACCCTGGGCTTGTATGCGCAGCGCAAGCAGCTTTACTTGCAACGTATCGAAGTCAGCCTGGGCATCAGCCTGGAAGACGCGGCCGCTGGCCTGACCCGCATCGAGCGCCAGATCACCCTGGAAGGTGAGCTGGACCAGGCCCAGCGGGAGCGTTTGTTGCAGGTCGCCAACGCTTGCCCGATCCACCGCCTGCTGACGGGCTCGGTGGAGGTCCACTCCGCTTTGACACCCCTGTAGTAACCACCCCATGACTGGAGGCATGCCCCATGAGCACCTTTACGACGACCGACGGCACTGAGATCTATTTCAAGGACTGGGGGCAGGGCAAGCCTGTGCTCTTCAGTCATGGCTGGCCGCTGGATGCCGACATGTGGGATTCGCAGCTTCATTACCTGGCATCCCGCGGTTATCGCGCCATTGCCTTCGACCGTCGCGGCTTCGGCCGCTCCAGCCAGCCTTGGACCGGTTACGATTACGATACCTTCGCTGAGGATATCCATCAGCTGATCGAGCACCTGGGGCTGGAGGACGTGACCCTGGTCGGCTTCTCCATGGGCGGTGGCGACGTCAGCCGCTATATCGGCCGTCACGGCACGGCCAAAGTGGCGGGCCTGGTACTGCTGGGCGCGGTAACGCCAGCGTTCGGCCAGTCGGCAAGCTTTCCCGAAGGGGTTCCAGGCAAGGTATTCGAGGACATCAAGGCTGGCCTGCTCAAGGACCGGGCACAGTTCATCAGCGACTTCGCCGCGCCCTTCTATGGCACCAACCAAGGCCAGACCGTTTCCGCGGGCGTCTTGACCCAAACGCTCAACATCGCGCTGCTGGCGTCGCTCAAGGGCACCATTGACTGCGTTACCGCGTTCGCCAGCACCGACTTCCGCGGCGACGTTGCCAAGGTCGATGTGCCAACCCTGGTCATCCATGGCGACGCGGACCAGATCGTGCCGTTCGAAACCACTGGCAAGCTCGCGGCCCAGGCCATCGAAGGTGCCGAATTGAAGGTTTACCCAGGCGCACCCCATGGCTTCGCGGTAACTCATCAGGAGCAGCTCAACGAAGACCTGCTGGCCTTCCTGAACCGTTGAACGCAAGCCTTCTGGAAGCGGGAGCTCCGCTCTCGCTTCCAATCAGGAAACTGTCATTCTCCGTACATGTTCGCGGGTTATGTTCATCACTATTAGCTCGCTTTAGCCGACCGCCCGTCGGCTTTTTTCTTTCAGGTTGATGCGATTCAGCCTCATTCAGCCCTTGTGAAGGCTGTCACATTTCCTGCAGGCCCCGGAAATCAAGGGGTGCGCTCATACTTACCGGATCGGTCCGTCCCGGCAGATCCGGACCAATGCTCTGACCCCCATGGTAGAGCGATCACGCATGGTCTACTGTCTACCTAACAATAAGAAAACAGTAGAAGGATGTTTGCCATGCTTGACTATAAGAAAACCCATCGCTGCCTTCTTGCCGACGTAGCCTCTGGTCAATGCGCTCACCGTGGGCAGTTGACGCAAACCTTGCAAGCCTTGGTGCTCGCGGGCTTTCTTCGCAGTGAACGCGTGTACAGCCCGGACCGGGCTATCGTGTTCAAGCTAACGTTGACGCCCGCCGGTCATGAGTACCTGGCTGGGCTGTGGCACTGAAGTCTACCCACCTACACCGGGCCGGCAGATCGCCGGCCTTTTGCTATGGCCGGGGATTGTCAGGGCCAGGCATATTCCGAAACGCCACAGCTGACGTGAAATAAAGGGTTACTCGAACGACGCCACCTCATCCAGATGGGCGAGCAAGTCGAGCGCGTCGGCATAGACGCGCAAGGCGCCAGCCCGCTCCAGTTCGCTACGGTCGTAGCCGCCAGACAGCAAACCTATTCCCAGGGCCTTGGCGCGCCTTGCCGCGAGCATGTCCCAGATGGCGTCGCCTATGACCAGGCATTCCTCGATGGGTACCCCCATCTTGTCCGCGCCCGCAATGAAGAGGGCCGGGTCCGGCTTGCCCTGCTTGACGTCGTCACGGGTAACCAGGGTGATCTCGCTGGCATCGAGTCCCAGGGCATTGAGATTGATCTGGGCGGTGGCGGTTTCGCCACTGGTGGCGATGCACCATTTGAGCTTTTCACGGGTGAGGGTAGCGAGCAGTTCATTGGCTCCCGGCAGGGCAATGATCTGGTCCTGCAGCCGCTCATAGGCCTTGGCATGGCGCTCGCTGAGTCGCTTGGCCTGGGCGTCGCTCAGTTCCAGTCCGGTTTCCCGCGACAGGTTTTTCAACATCAGGCCACCACTCATGCCGATCTTGCGATGAATACGCCACATCGCCAGGGGAATGTCCTCAGCATCCAGGGCTTCCTTCCAGGCGGCCACGTTCTGGTAAACACTGTCGGTCAGGGTGCCATCCAGGTCGAAGATGAAAGAGGTTTTCTCACGCATGAACTGATCCGTCGAAGGCAGGGGGTTAACCTTCGAGGAATAGGCATGGGCTTGGTTCCGGTGGCGAGCGAAGAAGGGAGGCTATCTGGTTGGCCTCAGTCACGGCATAGCGGGCAAGGCTTGGCATGCCAGGCGGCGGCGCTGTCACATCGATCCGCCGTGTCGCCGTCGATACTCCGCCGGTGTGACCCCGACATGTCGAACGAAGGCGCGCCTCAGGGTGTCGGCGTTGGCGAAACCGCAAGCGGCGGCTACCTGCTTGGGGGCTTCGTGTCCGCTTTCCAGGCGGGCCCTGGCGGCGTTTACGCGGGCCAGTTCCACCCAGGCGGCTGGGGTCATGCCCAGGTCTTTCTGGAAGAGCCGAGCGAAGTGGCGGGGGCTGAGGCCGATCCGGGCGGCTAGCTGGGCTACCCCATGGTCCTCGGCCGGATACGCGGCAACGTAGCGCTGCAATGCCTGCAGGGCCGACCGCCCCACCGGCAAGGCGCTACCCTGGCGGCTGAACTGGGCCTGGCCTCCAGGCCGCTTGAAGTACATCACCAGGTGCGCGGCTACCTGCTTGGCGAGCGGGGCGCCGAAGTCTTCCTCGACCAACGCCAGCGCCAAGTCCAAGCCCGCTGTTACCCCGGCGGCCGTGCGCACCTTGCCATCGTGGACCTGAATGGCATCGGCCTCGACCCGGACCTGTGGATAGCGTGCCGCCAGTCGCTCCGCCACGGCCCAGTGGGTAGTGACGCGACGACCCTCGAGCAAGCCCGCAGCGGCCAGGGCGAAGGCCCCCGTACAGATGGAACCGTAGCGGCGTGAGCCGGCGGCTTGTCGGCGGAGCCAATCGAGAATGCCTGAGCGCAGATGTTGATCCGCGGCATTGGGCGTGCCCGCGACCAGCAGGGTATCGAAGGTCTCCAAAGGCTCGCCGACCCAGGCGTCCGCCATCAGGCGCGCGCCGGATGAGCTCACTACTGGGCCGGGTTCGCAGGCGAGCAGGCGAAGGCGGTAGCCCTCGCGACCCAACTGGCGGTTGGCTTCAGCGAATACGTCCAGGGGGCCGCAGGCGTCGAGCAATTGCACCCCGGGTAACGCCAGGATAGCCAAGGAAAGCTGCGGCGATGACATGTCAGCATCCTACAAAAAGACGGAGCGGGGCGGGTGTCCGTAACGCGGGCACAATGGCAGAAATTGACGTGATACGTCAATTGAGGACGCCCGCTCCGCTGCGCACACTGAGTCTCCACCTATAGAGGAGTCTCCCATGCCAAGTACTCTGGCTGGTATCACCTTGCCTGACAGTCGCCTGACCCACGAGATTACTGAACTGGTCCGCGATACGGCATCACCCTTGCTGTTTCATCATTCCAGCCGGGTGTTCTATTTTGCCGCGCTGGCAGGGAAACGATTGGGGCTGACCTTCGACCAAGAACTGCTTTACGCCGGCTGCATGTTCCACGACATGGGGCTGACCCCTGCCCACAGCAGCGATTGCTGCCGTTTCGAAGTGGATGGCGCCAACGCGGCTCGGGATTTTCTTCAGGCCCGGGGTATAGACGAGCGAGACGTCGAGCGCGTATGGACAGCAATCGCGTTGCACACCACGCCAGGTATCCCGGAGCACATGCATCCGCTGATCGCCCTAGTGACCATGGGCGTGGAAACGGATGTGCTCGGCTTGCATCATCAACAGCTGTGTGCGAAGGACCGAAACGCCGTGGTCGAGGCTCATCCTCGAGGGGAGGGCTTCAAGGAGGCGATCATCCAGGCGTTCTACGAGGGTATACGGCACAAGCCCCAGACCACCTTCGGCAACGTGAAGGCAGACGTGATCGCCGACAAGGAGCCAGGCTTCAGGCCAAGCAACTTCTGCGAAATCATTCGCGCGTCCTGCTGGGCCAGTTGAGCTAAGCGATCGGGCGTTTTGCACCGGACATTAAAAAGCCGGCTTGTGGCCGGCTTCTCGTGGATGGGTCTGGCGTGTTTTTGACAGGCCGTACCCACCTGCAAAAGGTAGGAGGCTACCGCGCAAGGCGGTAATGGGCGGGTTGGCGGGTAGCCGACTCGCCGGGCGCGGGCCTGAGCCGTTGCCGAAGTGGCGCACAGGATAAAGCCATCTGCCGGGCTTGGGTAGGGCTGATTGGCCAATGGTGCCGTTTGCCTGTCTCAAGAAGCAAAAAGCCCCGGGCGGGCCGGGGCTTCGTACCAAGCGGTCAGGCTTAGTCCTTGTAGGCGGCGACGGCCTTGGTGATCTCGGCGCGGGCAGCGTCAGCGTTGCCCCACTCCTTGAGCTTGACCCACTTGCCTGGCTCCAGGGCCTTGTAGTTCTCGAAGAAGTGCTGGATCTGCTGCAGCAACAGTGGCGGCAGGTCGGTGTATTCCTTGATGTCCTTGTACAGCTGGGTCAGCTTGTCGTGAGGCACGGCCAGGACCTTGGCATCGCCACCGCCTTCGTCGTCCATCATCAGCACGCCTACCGGGCGGGCGCGGATGACCGAGCCGGGTACCACCGGGTAGGGGGTGACCACCAGCACGTCCAGCGGATCACCGTCGTCGGCCAGGGTGTTGGGGATGTAGCCATAGTTGGCCGGGTAGAACATGGGGGTGGCCACGAAGCGGTCAACGAAGAGCGCGTCGCTGTCCTTGTCCACTTCATATTTGATCGGCGCGTGGTTGGCCGGGATCTCGATAACGACGTGGATGTCGTTCGGCAGGTCCTTGCCGGCTGGGATCTTGCTGTAGCTCATGGGGTGCTCCCGTTAACAATGAGATCGTAGGGCCAAGGCCTGGCGCGGTGTCAGCGCCAAGGCCCGGGTAGAAGGTGGCGGGATTATAGGCATAACCCGTATATGGCGCCACGCTAGGACAGTCATTGGCGTTCAGGGTTGCAAGCCTGGCTCAGGGCGTTGCCGCGCACTGCCGGTACTCTCGGACAGCCGCAGGCGCTCCAGCGGATCCTGGCGATAGAAGGCCTGCAGCTGCTGGTAAACCTGTGGGTAAGCCTGGAGCAGCACATCCGGTGCGCTGAAGAAATATTCGCTGGTGACGGCGAAGAACTCGGCCGGGTTTTCCGCTGCGTAAGGGTCGATGAGGGTGTCGGCCTGTTCGTCAGCGTCCAGTTGTCGGTTAAGGTCATCGAAAGCCTGCTGCATGGCCTGGGCCCAGTGCTCCACTGACATGCCGCGATGCAGAGGCGGCAAACCGTTGGCCGTCCCGTTGAGCATGTCCAGCTTATGGGCCAGCTCATGGATGACCAGGTTGTAGCCATCCCAGCCGCCGCTGGCCTCCACACCGGGCCAGGCCAGGATCACCGGACCCTGCTCCCAGGCTTCGCCGCTGTGCTCGGCGTCCCAGCTGTGCTCCACGCCGCTGGGGTCCCGATACTTCTGGGGGCTGACGAAGTCGTCCGGGTAGAGCACCAGTTCATGGAAGCCCTGGTACCAGCCCAATTCCTCCAGGCCCAAAAGTGGCAGTTGAGCCTGGGCGGCCAGTAGCAGACAGTCATGGTCGGACAACTCGAGCCCAGGGAGAGGCGTCAGGGTTTTCTGGGCCAGGAACAACAGGCTGCGCTCGCGCAACCGTTGATCTTCATCGGGGCTCAGACCATCGAGCAAGGGCAGGGCCTGGAGCACCTGCGCCCATTGTTGGTCGCTGACCTGATGACGCCGCAGGGTGCGCTGACGTTTCCAGGCACGCCAGCTCCACATCAGCGACCGGCCGTTTCGGCCGGGCCACGGCTACGACGGCCGCGGATCAGGCCGATGACCATGGGCAGGAAGGACAGGGCAACGATCACCAGCACCAGCAGCGTCAGGTTGTGCTTGATGAAAGGCACGTTGCCAAAGAAGAAGCCCAGAGTGGTCAGGCTGCCGACCCAAGCCACGCTGCCGGCTGCGCTGAAGCCAATGAAGCGAGGGTAGGGCATGCGCGCCACGCCCGCCACGAAGGGCGCGAAGGTACGGATGATCGGCAGGAAGCGGGCCAGGGTAACGGTTTTGCCACCGTGGTGATCATAGAAAGCCTGGGTACGCAGCAGGTAATCCCGGCGGAAGATCCTGGAATGGGGATTGGCGAACAGGCGTTCACCCAGGGTGCGTCCCACGACATAGTTGGTGCTGTCGCCCAGGATGGCTGCCGCGATCAATAGCCCCGCAAGCATCAGGGGGTCCATGGCGCCACCGGCGGCCACGGCCCCGGCGATGAACAGCAGGGAGTCGCCGGGCAGGAAGGGCATGACTACCAGGCCGGTTTCACAGAAAATCACCGCGAACAGGATCAGGTAGATCCAGCTTCCATACTGAGTGACCAACTGGTTCAGATACACATCCAGATGCAGGATGAGATCCAGCGGGTTGAAATCCATATGCACCACCTGTAAGGCCGGTTTACGACGAAAAAGGGCGTCAGTATACGGCGAAAGTGGCGGGCGGGCTCGGTTCGTCAAAGGCCCCGGGCGGCTGCGAGCGCCAGCCCAGGGCGTCTGTCCTCAGAAGAACCCTAGCGGATTGATGTCATAGCTCACCAGCAGGTTCTTCGTCTGCTGGTAGTGGTCGAGCATCATCTTGTGGGTTTCCCGGCCAACGCCGGATTTCTTGTAGCCGCCGAATGCCGCATGCGCCGGGTAGAGGTGGTAGCAGTTGGTCCACACGCGGCCGGCCTTGATGCCCCGGCCCATGCGGTAGGCGCGGTTGATGTCCCGGGTCCATACCCCGGCCCCCAGGCCGAACTCGGTGTCATTGGCGATAGCCAGGGCTTCGGCTTCGTCCTTGAAGGTAGTCACGCTCACCACCGGCCCGAAGATCTCCTCCTGGAATACCCGCATACGATTGTTGCCCTTGAGCAGGGTCGGCTGGATGTAATAGCCGCTGGCAAGGTCGCCCTCCAGCTTCTCCACCTGCCCACCTGTCAGCAACTCCGCGCCTTCGTCCTTGGCGATCTGCAGGTAGGACAGGATCTTGTCGAACTGTTGTTGGGACGCCTGGGCGCCGATCATGGTGTCGGTATCCAGCGGATCCCCGCGCTTGATCTGCTCCACCTTCTTCATCACTTCAGCCATGAAGGCGCCGTAGATGGACTCCTGCACCAGCACCCGAGACGGACAAGTGCAGACTTCGCCCTGATTGAAGAACGCCAGCACCACGCCTTCCGCCGCCTTTTCAATGAACGCCGGCTCGGCCTGCATGACGTCCTCGAAGAAGATGTTCGGTGATTTGCCGCCCAGCTCCACGGTGCTGGGGATGATGTTCTCGGCGGCGCACTTCATGATATGCGAGCCCACCGGCGTGGAGCCGGTGAAGGCGATCTTGGCGATGCGTTTGCTGGTAGCCAGGGCCTCGCCGGCTTCCTTGCCATAGCCCTGCACAACGTTGAGCACGCCAGGGGGAAGCAGGTCGCCGATCACTTCCAGGAGCACGCAAATGCCCAAGGGGGTCTGCTCGGCGGGCTTGAGCACCACGCAGTTGCCTGCGGCCAGGGCCGGCGCCAGCTTCCAGGCCGCCATCAGGATAGGGAAGTTCCAGGGAATGATCTGCCCGACCACGCCCAATGGCTCATGGATGTGATAGGCGACGGTATTGCCATCGATCTCCGCGGCGCTGCCTTCCTGGGCGCGCAGGGCGCCGGCGAAATAGCGGAAGTGATCCGCTGCAAGGGGGATGTCCGCATTGAGCGTTTCGCGAATGGCCTTGCCGTTGTCCCAGGTTTCGGTAAGGGCGAGCAGTTCAAGATTCTGTTCAATACGGTCGGCGATCTTGAGCAGGATCAACGAGCGCG
Source organism: Pseudomonas sp. DC3200b2 (assembly GCF_049895785.1). NCBI lineage: Bacteria > Pseudomonadati > Pseudomonadota > Gammaproteobacteria > Pseudomonadales > Pseudomonadaceae > Pseudomonas > Pseudomonas sp. DC3200b2. The sequence goes on from NZ_JAFCTA010000001.1 coordinate 82,575, forward strand.
CCTGGACCGAAGTCCGGCCCCACTCATCGGCGGCGGCATGGGCCGCGTCCAGAGCCTTGTCGATGTCTTCGGCCGTGGACCTTGGGAATTCGGCAATGGGCTGCCCATTCACGGGCGAGGTGTTGGTGAAATACTGGCCCTTCACCGGCTCGACGAAGCGGCCGCCGATGTAGTTACCGTAGCGTTCCTTGTAGCTGACAATGGCGCCTTCGGTACCTGGATGAGCGTATCGCATGGGGTTTCTCCTGGGCTCTTATTGTTTGTGGGCATAGGGCAGTTCAAGCGTAGAACAAAGCCTGAACGACTGCTGGCCAAAGCACCGCGGAGTTGGCAGCCGCGTCTTTTGCCTCCTTGGGCCGGCCCAGCAAGCGAGCGCCGGCCGCGGGTGAAATTCTCGCTGGCCTGGGCTACCCTGCCTCGACGTTTTTCGAGGTCCACCATGCATATCCACATTCTCGGCATCTGCGGTACTTTCATGGGCTCGCTGGCGGTACTGGCCAAAGCCCTCGGCCACCGCGTCACCGGCTCGGACGCCAATGTCTACCCGCCCATGAGCACCCAGTTACAGGCCCAGGGCATCGAGCTTACCCAGGGTTACGATCCGGCCCAGCTGTCGCCAGCGCCCGATCTGGTCGTGATCGGCAACGCTTTGTCCCGGGGCAACCCGGCCGTGGAATATGTGCTCGACCAAGGGCTGCCTTACGTGTCCGGCCCCCAATGGCTGGCGGACCATGTGCTGCAAGGCCGCTGGGTATTGGCGGTGGCGGGCACTCATGGCAAGACGACTACCAGCAGCATGCTGGCCTGGGTGCTCGAGCACGCCGGCATGGCGCCAGGTTTTTTGATCGGCGGCATCCCGCAGAATTTCGGCGTCTCCGCGCGCCTTGGCGACACCCCGTTCTTCGTGGTCGAGGCCGATGAGTACGACAGTGCCTTCTTCGACAAGCGTTCGAAGTTCGTTCACTACCGCCCGCGCACGGCCATCCTGAACAACCTGGAATTCGACCACGCAGACATCTTCCCCGACCTGCCCGCCATCGAGCGCCAGTTCCACCATCTGGTGCGGACCATTCCCGGCCAGGGCTTGATCATTCATCCCACGGACGAAGCGGCTCTGGGGCGAGTGATCGCCATGGGCTGCTGGACGCCTGTGCAAACCACTGGCGAAGACGGGCAATGGCAGGCGCGCCTGTTGGCCGAAGACGGTTCGCGCTTCGAGGTATCGTTCCAGGGGCAGGTCGAAGGCGTGGTGCAGTGGTCGCTTACAGGGCGCCATAACGTCGCCAATGCCCTGGCCTGCCTGGCCGCCGCGCGCCATGTGGGCGTAGTGCCGGCCATGGGCATCGCTGGCCTGAGTGAGTTCCGCAATGTCAAACGGCGCATGGAAGTGGTGGCCCAGGTCAAGGGTGTGACGCTCTATGACGACTTCGCCCACCATCCCACGGCCATCGCCACCACGCTGGACGGCCTGCGCAAGCGCGTGGGCGCAGCGCCCATCATCGCCGTGGTCGAGCCCAGGTCCAATTCCATGAAGCTCGGCGCCCATCGCGACGGCTTGCCCGCCAGCGTGATCCAGGCTGACCAGGTGATCTGGTATGCGCCGCCGAATCTGGGGTGGGATTTGGCCGCGACCGTGGCCAGCAGTCAGGTCCCTACGCAGGTGGCTGACAGCCTGGAAGCGATCATCGCCCAGGTCAAGGCCCGGGCCGTGCCTGGCACCCATGTGGTGATCATGAGCAATGGCGGCTTCGGCGGCCTGCACAGCAAATTGGCCGAGGCTCTGCAATGAGCGGCCCGGAACGCATCACCCTGGCAATGACCGGGGCTTCGGGGGCGCAATATGGCTTGCGGCTGCTGGATTGCCTGGTAAGGGAGGACCGCGAGGTGCACTTCCTTATCTCCAAGGCAGCGCAACTGGTGATGGCCACCGAAACGGACGTCAGCCTCCCGGCCAAGCCGCAGGCCATGCAAGCCTTCCTCACTGAGTACACCGGGGCGAGCGCGGGCCAGGTGCGAGTCTACGGCAAGGAAGACTGGATGGCTCCGGTAGCCTCCGGCTCGGGCGCGCCGAGCGCGATGGTGGTGGTGCCCTGTTCCACCGGCACGCTGTCGGCCATCGCCACCGGCGCTTGCAACAACCTGATCGAGCGGGCCGCGGACGTGACGCTCAAGGAGCGTCGCCAACTGATCCTGGTACCCCGGGAAGCGCCATATTCCACCTTGCACCTGGAGAACATGCTCAAGCTGTCGCGAATAGGCGCGGTCATCGTTCCAGCCTCTCCGGGCTTCTACCATCAACCGCAGACCATCGACGACCTGGTGGACTTCGTGGTGGCGCGCATCCTCAACCTATTGGACATTCCCCAGGACATGCTGCCGCGCTGGGGCGAATACCACATTGGCAACGATGAATAGGGCCCTGGCCGCTGCGCTATCCCTGGCCTTGTGCACAGGCTGCGCCACGGTGAAAACCCTGGATGCCGCCAAGCCGGGAGCGCCGCTCGTCTACGCGGGCACCCGGCTGGACCTCTATGCCCTGGGCGGTGGTTGCTGCGCCATAGACCGCTTCGGCACCGAGCCCCCCGCCTGGCCCGCCGTGGATCTTCCCGCCAGTACCTTGCTGGACACGCTACTGTTGCCCTTCTCGCTATTGGCCACACTGGGCGTGGGCTACCAGGCCCAAGGCGGCTTGTAGGCACCCGCGAAGCTGGCGCATCAGGGCAGGCAAGCCCTTCCTGCCCAGGCGGCGATTGGCGGTGGGAGCCAGCGAAGCTGGCGAATGTATACAATCTCTGATCAAGGACCATTCGGCAGCTGCGCTACCTCCCACCGGGTGACCTGCGCTTGGCGGGCTTAGCCTCCCGACGTTCTCTGGAAGCCTCAGCGGCCCAGCTTGCGCAGTTCATCGGATTCGACCACCCGAACGCCCTGGCCGTCTTCCAGGGCCAGGCGCCATAGCGCTCGGGCCAGATGGCAGGCTTCGATACCATGGTATTTGCCAGGAATCAGGCGGGACAGGGGGCCCGCGATCTGTTCGGCCAGGCGCGGCTCGCTTCGGTTGCCGATCAGAATCGACGGCCGAGCCAGGGTCAGTTGGGGCCAACCTTGCTCCCGCAAGCCCAGTTCCAGCTCGCCCTTGACCCGACTATAGAACATGGAAGAGGAAGGGTCCGCGTCCACCGCACTGATGGCCAGGAAATGCCGTGCGCCCAAGGCGCGGGCGCGGGCCGCATAGGCCAGCACCAGGTCGTGGTCGATGGCGCGAAACGCTTCCTGGGAGCCGGCCTGCTTGATGGTCGTGCCCAGGCAGCAAAAGGCGATGTCGACAGGTCCCTGGAGCCCAGGCAACAAGGCATCGAGTTCGCCGACGGGATTTTCCAGGCGTGGGTGCTCCACCAGCGCCCGTCGGGTAGGTGCCAGCACGCGGGTCACCGTAGGCTCGTTGAGCAGCCGATCGAGCAAATGCTCGCCCGTAAGGCCGGTGGCGCCGGCAAGAAGAATGTTCTGCGGAGTGAGGTACATGCTGTCTCCTTCGGCCATCAATGCCGGGCCGCCGGTTCAGGGTCCATGCCATGCTCGTCGCCATGCAAGGCGGCGGTCGCCTGTTGCTGGCGTAGCCGGTGCCAGTGGGTAAGCACGCCCTTGGGCGCCCACATCTGAGGCTCCGAAGCTTCGAAATTCTCCGCCTGTTCTCGTTGCGCGACAATCGCCGAGGCTTGCTGGAAAGCACTTTGCAGGTCGTCCGTGGTAGTCAGTGCCTGGCCGAACAGAGCATCGCCGAAATAGGTGAAGTCGGCTTCCTCGGAGCAGCCAAAGGACACCCGATCCGCGCGCGAGGCGGTGATGACCAGGGTCTTTTCGTTTTTCAGAGGCTCAATGAAACCACCGGAATAGCACGCCGAAACCACGATGATCTTGTCGCGGTCCTTCAAGGGGGCCAGCAGGCTGGCGAAGTCCTCTGCGGAAAGGTCGCCCAGCTCCAGTCGGGGCTGTTCCAGCACCAACTCATGTTCGGCCGTGCCATGGCTGGTAAGGTAGATGAATACCAGGTCTTCGGGGCCGCTGCGCTGGGCGATGGCTTGTACCGAGCGAGCCAGGGTTTCCCGAGTCGCCATCACGCGGTCGGTGAAATGGTCCCGATGATTGACCAGAGTCAGCCCGCCCTTGGCGCCGAAGCGGCTTGCCAGCAAGTCATGAACATAGTCCGCTTCACGCATGAACACACTCTGCTCGCCGTCGCCTCCTACCGTCAGGCTATAGAGTTCCACGGCCGGGGTAGAGTTCGGCAGGCGCGCCAGCGCGCGCTCCAGCAAGAGGCCCTGGGCCAGCAGGCCGCGCTCCAGGGGGTCGGGCAACAGGTGGCCTTGCTCGTCACGCACCAGGCGCCCCTGTACCCAGAAGCCGGCCTGGCGGCTCCCATCGGGAAGAACCAGGGTGCCTTTGCCCTGGTAGGCGTCCTCAACGAAACCACCGGTATAAAGGCTGCCATCGGCCGAGGCCAGTTGCCCTTCACCGTGGAAATGCCAGTCGACGAAGGCCCCTTGGTAATGGCTGCCGTCGTTGGCGAACAGGTCGCCATGGCCGTTGGGCGCGCCACCCTTGAAAGCGCCGATCCACACATCGCCTGCCTGGGTCTCGTAGCGCCCGTGCCCTTCCAGGCGGCCAAGATGGAACTCACCGGTGTAATGATCGCCGTCGCCATTGCTGAAGGTGCCATGCCCTTCCAGCTGGCCGTCGACGAAGTGCCCGCTGTACTGGTTGCCCTCGGCGTCGGTACGCACGCCCTCGCCGTTGGGTTGGCCGTGCTCGAAGTCGCCCTGGTAAGTACTGCCGTCTTCGAGTTCCAGGTGGCCGGCGCCGGTGTATTGATCATTGACGAAGCCGCCCCGGTAGCTATGGCCCGGCTCCTTCAGAAAACCTTCGCCTTCACGCTTGCCCCGCTTGAAACCGCCGGTATAGGTCAGGTTGCCAGCGGTGAGCGTGCCTTGTCCGTCGAACAGGCCTTGCTTGAATTCTCCTTTGTAGACTTCTCCATTGGGGCCGTGCCATTCGCCGGTGCCTTGCCATTGACCATCCTTGAACGCGCCGGCGTACCAGCTGCCGTTGGGGTAGTCCACGCGGCCCTCGCCCTGCAGCAAGCCATCGACCACTTGCCCGTGGTACTTGCCGCCATCAGGAAGACGGGCATCAGCGGGCAGCAGGGGTTTACCTTCGCCGCAGGCGGCGAGCAGCAGGCACAGGGCCAATGGAGCGAGTGGGCGCATGGCAGGGTCCGGGCAATCGAGGCGCCGAGTATGCCGTAGATATCGCTGTCGGATACAGCCTCAGGCGTCAGGGTGCGTCCTGGCTCACAGGAAACAGAGCAGCAGCGGTTCGGCGACGAAGCCGGGCTGTGCCTGGCCCTCGATTTCCAGGGTAGCCCTGGCTCGCAGCAGCCATTGCCCTGGACGCTTCTGCGTGGCCTCGAGCAGCGTCAGGTGCAGGCGCACCCGGGCGCCTACCCGCACTGGTTGGATGAAACGCACCCCCTCCAGTCCGTAATTGACCGTCATGTGCGTTCCTTCTGGCGCCAGCATCAAGCCTTCGATCAGGCGCGGAATCAGCGCCAGGGTCAGGAACCCATGAGCGATGGTCCCGCCAAAGGGAGTAGCGGCGGCGCGTTCGGCGTCCACATGGATGAATTGATGATCCTCGGTGGCGTTGGCGAACTGGTCGACGCGTGCCTGATCGATCATTAGCCAATCGGAGCAGCCCAGGTCCTGGTCAAGATAATCCACAAGATGGTCAGCCGGTATGTAACGCATGACGTCTCCTGACAGAATGGCGATCATCGGCACCTGACCATGCCAGTGAGCGCAGGTCAAGGCAGGCCGACCCCCATCCATTCCATGAATGTCCCCCTGGGTCGCTATAATGCTCGCCGTCCACCAGCGGGGTAGAGAGGAACGCAATGCTATTGAGAGGGCTGACCTGGCTGATCGTATTCCAACTGCTGGGCACGGCCTTGCATGAGCTGTTCTTGCCGCTGCTGCCGGGGCCCATTCTAGGGCTGTTGTGTCTGCTGGGCTGGCTGATGTATCAGGGCGAAGTCCCTGATCATGTGGAACTGGCCGCGTCCAGCCTGCTGCGTTACCTGCCGTTGCTGCTGGTGCCGCCTGCCGTGGGCGTAATGGTCTATGCCTCGCTGCTCGCCGAGCATTTCTGGGCGCTCGTGGGCGCGCTGGGCCTGTCGGTAATGGGCTCGCTGGGGCTGGCAGGCTGGCTGATGCAGCGGCTCATTGGTTGCAGGGTGAAGCCGTCCGAGCCAGGGCGGCAGCCATGAACCTGGCCTGGCACGCCGCGGCGGGGGCGGTCATTCATCATCCTTTGTTCGGCATAGGGCTGACCCTGGCGGCCTATCAGCTTGCCATGGCATTGTACGAGCGTACCCGGCTGGTCTTCCTTCAGCCTGTGCTCTTGTCCATGCTGCTGGTGGTGGGTGCCCTGCTGGCCTGCGGCTTGTCCTACGCCGAATATCGCCAGGGCACGGAAATCTTCGCCACGCTCTTGGGCCCGGCCACCGTTGCGCTGGCGGTGCCGCTGTACCTGAACCTGCGTCGCATCCGCCAACTGCTGTGGCCGACCCTTGCTACGCTGCTGCTGGGCGGCGTGGTGGCAACCGCTTCCGGAGTCTGGCTGGGCTGGTGCTTCGGCATAGATACCCAGACCCTGGTGACCATGGCACCGAAGTCGGCCACCTCGCCGATCGCCATGTTGGTGGCAGGTCAGCTTGGCGGGGTTCCAGCGCTGGCGGCGGTGTTCGTGCTCACTACCGGAGTACTGGGCGGCATCCTTGGTCCGGGAATCCTGAGGCTGCTCAATGTAAGCGCGCCTGAGGCACGCGGCATGGCCCTGGGGCTGACCTCCCATGCGGTGGGTACCTCGGTTGCCTTGCAGGAGGGCGAGGCCTGTGGGGGCTTCGCCGCTCTGGGCATGAGCCTGATGGGGGTAAGCACCGCAGTATTCCTGCCGTTGGCCGTCAGTCTTTTCGTATGAGGAACGCTTGATGAAGTTGCCGTTATTCCCGCTCAATACCGTGCTGTTCCCGGGCTGTACCCTGGACTTGCAGTTGTTCGAAGCGCGATACCTGGACATGATCGGGCGCTGCATGAAGCAGGGCGAGGGCTTCGGTGTGGTCTGCATACTCGAAGGCAGCGAAGTGGGCGATGCGCCCACGGCCTATGCCTCCCTGGGGTGTGAAGCGCGAGTCCAGGATTTCCAGCAGCAAGACAATGGCTTGCTGGGTATACGAGTGGAAGGCGGCCGTCGTTTCCGGGTGGAAAGCGTCGAAGTGCAGCGCGATCAGTTGATCGTCGCCGAGGTGCAATGGCTGGAGGAAGCGCCTGACGTACCATTGGGCGAAGACGACCAGGACCTGCTGGCCCTGCTTGCGGCCCTGGCGCAGCACCCTCTGGTGGCGACCCTGGAAATGGGTAGCGAGGCCACGGGCCGGCAAGCCTTGGCGAACCGCCTGGCCTATTTACTGCCGTTCGAAGACCACGACAAGCTGAGCCTGCTCGAAACGACGGACCCCAGCACCCGGCTGGAAATGGTCCAGGCCCTGGTCGACCGCATGCAAGGGGAGTTGCAGGGCTGATTCGTCCGGGGCTGGAGCTTATTGATAGGCATATCGGCTGAGGGCCGCGGCCAGGTCGTGCCAGGTGAACCATGCGAACGAGAGCAGGCAGGGCACCAGCACCAGGCACCAGGTGCGCAACCCCAAGGGCTCCAGCCGATGCACGCGCAAGGTAATGGCCAGGCCGGCAGCGCAGGCGAACACCGCCAGCAGCGCGCCGGCCAGGACGTCCGTGGGCCAGTGGGCGCCCAGGTAAACCCGCGACAAGGCGATGGAGAGCGCGGGTATGCAGGCCACCAGCATCCAGGTCAGGCGCATCCGCGGCGGCTGGCCGCGGCTGGCCAGTACCGCCAGCACGAGGAAGAATGCGAAGGAGGCCGAGCTATGGCCGCTGGGCATGCTATAGGTGCTCAGGGGCGTGCTCAGGACTTCCGGGCGTGTGCGCGCGAACAGCCATTTCAGGGTGCCGTTGCCGAGGGCGGTGCACAGGAGTACGCCGCCCGCGAAGAGGGCGTGGCGCCAGTGCCGGGCCGCCAGCAACAACAGGGTGAGCAGGACGCCCACCCAGGCCTGGGTGCGGAAGTCCCCGAGCCGGGTGACCGCGACCACGATGCGATCCAGGCCCGGGCTGCGATGCTCCTGCACCAGCGCGACCAGCCCTTCATCGAAGTGGGTGAGATAGGGCCAGCCAAGGAATACCGCGAGCATCAAGCCGAAACTGGCGGCGCTGGTCACTACAGTGGCGCTTGGTTGGCGCCGCAGGCTGCTATTGATCGCCAGGCCGATCAAGGCCGCCAGGCCAATGGCTACCGCCGCGGCCTGGGGCCAGAAGCCCGCGGGCAAGGGCAGGCGCACCGCGGCGCCGGTCATCCAGCCGGGCAGCAGGTAGGCTACCGACCAGCCCGCGGCGGCGAGAAGGCTGACCAGGGTGAAACGTGGCAGCGGCATTTTCAGCATGCCGGCGACCATGGGCAGCATGGGCCGCAGCGGCCCGATGAAGCGGCCCACCAGCAGGCTGGCCACGCCGTAACGCTGGATGAACCCTTCGGCGCTGGTCAGCCATTGCGGGTGGCTGCGCAGCCCCGGCAGGCGGCGAATGTTCTGGTTCATGCCCCGACCGATGGCGTAGGAAAGCGCATCCCCCACCAGCCCACCGGCATAGCCGAGCAGGAGGGTATCGCCCAGGCTCAGGGCGCCGCCGCCTGCGAGGGCGGCCACGGCGAACAGGGCCACCGTGCCGGGGACGATCAGCCCGGCGATCGCCAGGCATTCCACGCAGGCCACCAGGAAAATCGTGGCGCCCAGCCACTCGGGGTTGGCGCTCAGCCATTGGTTCATTTCGCCCAGCCACGCATTCATGCTCGGTTTCCTTGGCTCAACAGCTCATAGTCGCGTCCTTGGATCTGGCCTCGACGCAAAGGGTTTCGGGTACAGAAGCGGGCGTATTCTGCGTCGACGAAGCGGTACGGAAGGTGCTCGTCGCGCCCCGCCGGTATGCCAAGGCGGGTAGTCTGGATAATCTGGGATACCCGCACGCCTGCATCTTCCACATAGAACCTGGCCGGGTCGAAGCGGCGGCCGTCCCATTCCGGCACCTTCAGGCCCAGGGCCCGGCAGAGCAGGGTCTGGCCGGCGCAGAGGCGCTCGGGTGGGCGAGGCTGGCCAGTGGCGTCCGGATTGTTGAGGGTCATCCGCGCCAGGGCGTTTTCATCGCTGAGTTCGTCCACCCAGGGGTAGGCCGACTTGATCAGCACGGCATTGCCCGGGCCATGAGCGCTGAAGTTGAGCGAATCTCCGCCACGGGCGTAGTACATGTAGATATGGCCGCCGTCGAGGAACAGGGCCTTGCGCTTTTCCGTGTAGCCGAGGGAGGCGTGACTGCCTTTGTCCTCCAGGCGATAGGCTTCGGTCTCGATGATGCGCGCGGCCAGCCAGTAAGGACCCTGGCGATGTCGTATCACCTTGCCGAGCAGGTCCTTGGCCAGGAGAAGCGCATCGCGATCGAAGAAGGTGTCAGGGAGGGCGTGGGAATCAGGCATGTGAACGACCGTGGACGATATGAAGCAGATGATAGCAAGGCTCCAGGGAAGGTTTCAGCGCGGCGGTGTCTTCAGTTTGTAACCATCTGCCCGTCGCTGCTGTTAGTCCCTTCCCGTCACGGCTATAATCAGCGGCTTTCCTCTTTTCCAAGCCGTGGAATCATGACTGAGCCTGTCCTCGACTACATGCACCGCCTCGGACGCGCCGCCCGCGACGCCGCCCGGGTCATCGCGCGGGCCAGCACCGGCCAGAAGAACCAGGCCCTGCTGGCCACCGCCCAGGCGCTGGATGATGCCCGTGAGGCCCTGGTCGCCGCCAACGAGCGGGATCTTGCCCAGGCCCGCGCCAATGGCCTGGAGTCGGCCTTGCTCGACCGCCTGGCGCTGACGCCCGCGCGTATCGACGGCATGATCGCCGGCCTGCGCCAGGTCGCCGCCCTGCCAGACCCGGTCGGCGCCATCCGCGACATGAGCTACCGCCCTTCCGGCATCCAGGTGGGCAGGATGCGCGTGCCGCTTGGCGTGGTCGGCATCATCTACGAGTCACGGCCCAACGTGACCATCGACGCCGCCTCCCTGTGCCTGAAGTCCGGCAACGCCACCATCCTTCGCGGTGGCTCCGAGGCCCTCCAGTCCAACCGGGCCATCGCGGGCTGCATCGCCCAGGGGCTGGAAGCGGCCGGCCTGCCGGCCGCCGTGGTCCAGGTGGTGGAAACGACGGATCGCGCCGCGGTCGGCGCGCTGATCACCATGCCCGAGCATGTGGACATCATCGTGCCCAGGGGCGGGCGTGGGCTGATCGAGCGTATCGCCCAGGATGCCCGGGTGCCGGTCATCAAGCACCTGGATGGCATATGCCACGTGTACGTGTCCGCCCATGCCGACCTGGCCAAGGCCCGGCGCATCGCCTTCAACGCCAAGACCTACCGTTACGGCATCTGCGGCGCCATGGAAACGCTGCTGGTGGATGCGGCCGTGGCCGCTGAGTTCCTGCCGGCCATGGCTGGCCAGCTGCGGGAAAAAGGCGTGGAGCTGCGTGGCTGCGAGCGTACGCGGGCAATCATCGAGGCCGCCCCGGCAAGCGAAGACGATTGGCGTACCGAATATTTGGCCCCGGTGTTGTCGATCCGGGTGGTCAGTGGTCTTGACCAGGCCATCGAGCACATCAACCACTACGGCTCGCACCATACCGATGCCATCGTCAGCGAGCACCAGGGGGAGGGCCGTCGCTTCCTGGCCGAAGTCGATTCGGCTTCGGTGATGCTGAACGCGCCCACCTGCTTCGCCGACGGCTTCGAATACGGCCTGGGCGCGGAAATCGGCATTTCCACCGACAAGCTGCATGCCCGCGGGCCTGTGGGGTTGGAGGGCCTGACCTGCGAGAAATACGTGGTGATCGGTGACGGCCAGCTGCGTGGCGAGTCGAGCGCCCATTGAGCCTGGGCCAGCAGGCGCGCTCGCCCCTACCCAGGCGCATCGGCGTGCTCGGAGGTACCTTCGACCCGGTGCACATCGGCCATCTGCGCGGCGCGCTGGAAGTGGCCGATGTGCTTGCCCTGGACGAATTGCGGCTGGTTCCGAATGCCCGACCACCGCATCGGGAACAGCCCCAGGCCACGCCCGAGCAGCGTCTGGCCATGGTCGAACAGGCGGTCCGGGGCGTCTTTCCGCTGCATGTTGACGGGCGGGAACTGCTGCGGTCGCGGCCCTCGTACAGCATCGAAACCCTCGAGGCGATACGCGCCGAGTTGGCCACTGACGATCAACTGTTCCTTTTGCTCGGCTGGGACGCCTTCTGTGGGCTACCAGGCTGGCACCGGTGGTCCGAATTGTTGTGGCATTGCCACATCGTCGTCCTGCAGCGTCCGGATGCCGACAGCGAGCCGCCCGATGCCTTGCGTAACCTGCTGGCCGCCCGCGCGGTCAGTGCTCCGGCGGCCCTGCAAGGGCCGGCCGGGCAGATTGCTTACGTCTGGCAGACACCCCTGGCGGTGTCCGCCACCCAGATCCGCCAGCTGCTGGCCAACGGCAAGTCGGTTCGTTATCTCGTGCCAGACGCAGTATTGGCCTACATCGAGGCGCATGGTCTGTACCATGCGCCCAATTGACCGGGCAGCGCCGGTAATCCCGCGCCCCGACTTACGAATCAACGAGTGTTATATGAAAAACTCTGCAATGAAGAGCGAAGAACTGGTTCAACTGGCCACCGCGGCCCTTGAAGACATCAAGGCCCAGGACATTCTCAGCATCGATGTGAAGGAAAAGACCAGCATCACCGACTACATGCTGATCGCCACCGGCACCTCCAACCGTCACGTCAATTCCATGGTCGAGCACGTGCGCGAGAAGGTCAAGGCGCAGGGTATCCAGCCCCTGAGCGAAGAAGGCAAGGGCGACAGCGACTGGGTATTGCTGGACCTGGGTGACGTGGTGGTGCATGTGATGACCTCCGCCGCGCGCCAGTTCTACGACCTCGAGCGCCTGTGGCAAGGCGCCGAGCAGAGCCGCGCCCAGCACGCGCCAGGCCACCCCGGCCTCGACCAGGAGTAAGCGCCACCGTGCGTTTGCGTCTGATCGCGGTAGGGTCGCGCATGCCCCGCTGGGTGGACGATGGCTGGACGGAATACGCCCGTCGGCTTCCCGCGGAGCTGCCCCTGGAACTGGTGGAGATACCGCTTAACACACGCGGCAAGAATGCCGACGTGGCGCGGCTGATCCGCCAGGAAGGGGAGGCAATGCTTGCCAAGGTCCAGCCGGGTGAGCGGGTGGTCACCCTGGAAGTGCACGGCAAGCCCTGGAGCACCGAGCAGCTGGCCTGCGAACTCGACCGCTGGCGGCTGGATGCCCGCAATGTGAATTTCATGGTGGGAGGCCCCGAGGGGCTCGCGCCTGAAGTGTGCGCCCGGGCCGATCAGCGCTGGTCGCTCTCGGCGCTTACCCTGCCTCATCCGTTGGTGCGCATCCTCATCGGCGAGCAGCTCTACCGGGCATGGACGGTGTTGTCCGGCCATCCCTACCACAAATAGATCAACACAGTCGTCACGATGTCCCAGCCGATCCGCCTCAAGGACCACGAAAAAGACGCCCGCCTGGTGCGCAAGCGCGTGGTCGTGGGCGCGGTGGCGGTGATCGTGCTCATCGCCGTGCTTGTGGCCAGGTTGTATTACCTGCAGGTAGTGCAGTACGAGTACCACTCAACGCTGTCGGAAAACAACCGGGTCCATGTGCAGCCGATTCCGCCGAGCCGCGGGCTGATCTATGACCGCAATGGCGTGATCATCGCCAACAACCGGCCAAGCTTCAACCTGAGTGTGACGCGCGAGCGGGCAGGGGATTGGGAAGCCATTCTCGACCGTATCGTGGAGGTCCTGGAGCTTGCCCCCGAAGACCGTGCCCTGTTCGAAAAGCGTATGCGCCAGGGGCGTCGGCCCTTCGAGCCGGTGCCGGTGATGCAGGAGCTGAGCGAAGAACAGATCGCCCGTATCGCCGTGAACCAGTTCCGCTTGCCCGGCGTGGAAGTAGTGGCGCAGCTGACCCGCCATTATCCCCAGGGGCCGCATTTCGCCCACTCGGTGGGTTACATGGGGCGTATCAACGAAAAGGAGCTCAAGACCCTCGACCCGGTCAATTACAGCGGCACCCACCAGATCGGCAAGACCGGGGTGGAGCGCTTCTATGAAGCCGAGCTGCATGGCCAGGTCGGCTACGAGGAGGTCGAAACCAATGCCCGCGGGCGGGTGCTCCGGGTGCTCAAGCGCACCGACCCGGTTCCAGGCAAGGACATCGTCCTTAGCCTGGACATCCAGCTGCAGGAGGCCGCCGAGGCCGCGCTGGGCGGTCGGCGTGGCGCCATAGTCGCGCTGGACCCGAGGAACGGCGAAGTGCTCGCCATGGTCAGCCAACCGAGCTTCGATCCCAACCTGTTCGTCACCGGCATTCCTTTCAAAACCTATGCCGAGCTGCGCGATTCCATCGACAGGCCGCTCTTCAACCGGGTGTTGCGCGGGCTGTACCCGCCGGGGTCCACCATCAAGCCTGCGGTAGCCATCGCCGGGCTCGACAGCGGGGTCGTCACCCCCTCCACCCGGGTGTTCGATCCGGGCTACTACATGCTGCCCAACTACGATCACAAGTACCGTAACTGGAACCGCAGTGGCGACGGCTTCGTCGACCTGGACACCGCCATCATGCGGTCCAACGACACCTATTTCTATGACCTGGCCCACAAGCTGGGCATTGACCGCCTGGGAGATTATCTATCGCGCTTCGGTATCGGCCAGAAGGTCTCTCTGGACATGTTCGAAGAGTCTCCCGGGCTGATGCCCTCGCGTGAGTGGAAGCGCGTCACTCGACGGCAAGCCTGGTTCCCGGGGGAAACCCTGATCCTGGGCATCGGCCAGGGCTACATGCAAGCCACGCCCCTGCAGCTTGCCCAGGCTACCGCGCTGATCGCCAACAAAGGCCGCTGGCACCGCCCGCACCTGGCTCGAACCATCGAAGGGCAGCCACCGGTGGACCCCGCTCCCATGCCTGATATCGTTCTGCGAGACCCGACCGATTGGGCTCGAGTCACCCACGGTATGGAGCAGGTGATGCAAGGCGCTCGTGGTACTGCCCGCAAGGCGGCACTGGGTTCGGTGTATCGCATCGCTGGCAAGAGCGGTACGGCGCAGGTGGTGGCGATCCGGCAGGGGGAGCGCTATGACCGCAATAAATTGCAAGAACGTCACCGGGACCATGCCTTGTTCGTTGGCTTCGCCCCAGCGGAAAATCCCCGGATCGTAGTCGCGGTGATGGTAGAAAACGGTGAATCCGGGTCCGGGGTGGCCGCGCCGGTAGTGCGCCAGGTGATGGACGCCTGGTTGTTGGGCCCGGATGGCCAGCTCAAGCCTGAATATGCAGGCGCAACGGCTCCGGAGGTTACGGCGCGTGAAGAATAATTTCGATCGCATCCTGTCCAGTGAAGACGTGATGCGTCGCCGCGCCACCTTCCTGCAGCGCATCCATGTGGACGGCCCCCTGCTGGTGCTGCTTCTTACGCTGGCCACCGGCAGCCTGTTCGTCCTCTATTCGGCCAGCGGCAAAAGTTGGGACCTGCTCATCAAGCAAGCCACGTCGTTCGGCATCGGCCTGGTCTCGATGTTCGTCATCGCCCAGCTGGAGCCCCGCTTCATGGCGCGCTGGGTGCCCCTGGCCTATGTCATCGGCGTGGTCTTGCTGGTGGTGGTCGATGTCATGGGCCACAACGCCATGGGAGCTACCCGCTGGATCAACATCCCTGGAGTCATACGCTTCCAGCCTTCGGAATTCATGAAGATCATCATGCCGGCTACCATCGCCTGGTACCTGTCCAAGCGCACGCTGCCGCCCCATCTCAAACATGTGGCCATCAGCCTGGCCCTTATCGGGGTGCCGTTCGTGCTGATCGTCCGTCAGCCAGACCTGGGCACGTCATTGCTGATCCTGGCATCGGGCGCCTTCGTGCTCTTCATGGCAGGCCTGCGCTGGCGCTGGATCCTCAGCGTGATCGCCGCCGCGGTGCCAGTGGCGGTAGCGATGTGGTTCTTCATCATGCATGACTACCAGAAACAGCGGATCCTTACCTTCCTCGATCCTGAAAGCGACCCGCTGGGCACCGGCTGGAACATCATCCAGTCCAAGGCGGCCATCGGTTCCGGAGGTGTCTTCGGGAAAGGCTGGCTCTTGGGTACACAGTCCCACCTGGATTTTTTGCCCGAAAGCCACACTGACTTTATCATCGCCGTCCTCGGCGAAGAGTTCGGCCTGGTGGGCATCTGCGCATTGCTGCTGATCTACCTGCTGCTGATCGGTCGCGGCCTGGTGATCACCGCCCAGGCGCAAACCCTCTATGGCAAGCTGCTGGCTGGTAGCCTGACCATGACATTCTTCGTTTATGTGTTCGTGAACATCGGCATGGTAAGCGGGCTTTTGCCCGTGGTTGGCGTACCCTTGCCCTTCATTAGTTACGGCGGAACTTCGCTTGTGACGCTACTGTCAGCGTTTGGGGTTTTGATGTCGGTCCATACCCATCGCAAGTGGATCGCTCAGGTTTGATTAAGGTGATGAATTCAATGCAAGCAATGCGTGGCTGGGTCGCTCGATACATTCCTTGGGTCGGCCTGGCGGGCATCCTTGGCACTCCGGGAGCGGCCTGCGCCGGAGATTATGAAGGTTCACCCCAGGTGGCGGAATTCGTGGGTGAAATGACCCGCGATTATGGCTTCGCCGGCGAGCAACTGATGGGCGTTTTCAAGGAAGTCGAGCGCAAGCAGGCGATCCTCGATGCCATCTCGCGGCCGGCCGAGCGGGTGAAACCCTGGAAAGAATATCGCCCCATTTTCATCACCGACGCCCGTATCGCCCGGGGCGTGGATTTCTGGCGCCAGCATGAGGCCGCCCTGGCCCGCGCCCAGCAGGAGTACGGGGTGCCCGCCGAAGTGATCGTGGCCATCATCGGCGTGGAAACCTTCTTCGGGCGCAATACCGGGAATTATCGTGTCATCGACGCCTTGTCCACGCTGGGATTCGACTACCCGCCCCGGGCTGATTTCTTCCGCAAGGAACTGCGGGAATTCCTACTCCTGGCCCGCGACGAGCAGGTGGACCCGCTTTCCCTGAAAGGCTCCTATGCGGGGGCCATGGGCCTTCCGCAATTCATGCCCAGCAGCTTCCGAGCTTACGCGGTAGACTTCGACGGCGACGGCCATATCAACATCTGGAGCGACCCTACCGACGCCATCGGCAGTGTCGCCAGTTATTTCTCGCGCCATGGCTGGGCCAGTGGCCAGGCCGTGGTCAGCCGGGCCGAAGTGCGCGGCAGCCGGGCCGACGAAGGCCTGAGCCCAGGTCTCGACCCGTCGAAAACCGTCGGGGAGTTGCGAGCCCTAGGCTGGTCGAGTCATGATGCGCTGCGCGATGATGCACCCGTCGTGGCCTTCAGGCTGGACGGGGAAACCGGGCCGGAGTACTGGATGGGCCTGAAGAATTTCTACGTGATCACGCGATATAACCGCAGCGCGATGTACGCCATGGCGGTTCACCAGTTGTCGCAAATGTTGGTTCAAGCACGGGGCTACAAGTGATGCGGGCGATGCCGTTTCGTATACCACTGAAACTGGCGTTCTATGGAGCGGCGGCGTTGCTGGTGGCCAGCTGCTCTAGCAGCCGGTCGCCCGAGCCCAGCTACAGCGCGAGTCCTCGCCCCGTGCTGGACATCAACCATGCCCACAAGGACGGCGCGCCCTGGTGGGACGTGGACGTTTCGCGTATTCCGGACGCCATTCCCACCTTGCATACCGGGCCGTACAAGGCCAACCCCTACACGGTGCTGGGCAAAACCTACTTTCCCATCCCCGACGGCACCAATTACAAGGCCGTCGGCACCGCGTCCTGGTATGGCACCAAGTTCCACGGGCAGAATACCGCCAATGGCGAGGTGTACGACCTCTACGGCATGAGCGCGGCACACAAGACACTGCCACTGCCCAGCTACGTGAAGGTCACCAACCTGGACAACAACCGTAGCGTGATCCTGCGGGTCAATGACCGCGGTCCCTTTTATTCGGATCGCATCATCGACCTGTCCTACGCGGCAGCCAAGAAGCTCGGCTATGCCGAAACCGGCACCGCGCGGGTTCGGGTAGAAGGCATCGATCCGCAGCAATGGTGGGCCCAGCGCGGTCGGCCCGCGCCCATGGTGTTGCAGCAGCCGTCTGTTCAGGTGGCCCAGGCGCGCCCGATACTCAGCCCATCGACCGGAACCGTGGAGCAATACACGCCGCCGCCTCAGCAGCATGCGGTCGCCACCGCCCCGGTCAGCATCGACCCAAAAAAAAACGCTTCTGCGCAGGCAACTGGCCTCTATCTCCAGGTGGGAGCCTTCGCCAACCCGGACGCTGCCGAACTGCTGCGGTCGAAACTCAGTACCATGGTGAAGGCTCCGGCCTTTACCAGCCCGACGATTCGCAACCAGCAAACGCTCTATCGCGTGCGCCTGGGGCCGATCGGAACCCAGGATGAAGCCCAGCAGGTGCAGAACAGCATTCGCCTGGCCAGGCTCGGCTCGCCGAGCGTGGTCACCGCTGACTGACCTGCGGCCCCGCTCCGCCTCGTGTTCGCCCGAGCGGAGCACCAAGGACGGTAACCCACGTAAGCCCTGACACGGCTTTCACGAAGATTTGCCCACAGGGCCTGTGCCATCAGTAATCTCGAGAGACGGATGAACATCACCAACTTTGCCAAACGCCTGTGCCTGCTAGTTCCCTTGCTTCTTTCGCCTGCTGCCTGGTCCGCCGACCAGATGGTGCCGGCCGCGCCCCAGCTGGCCGCCAGCGCCTATGTGCTGATGGAGGCTTCCAGCGGCAACGTGCTGATCAACAGCAATGGTGACGAACGCCTGCCACCGGCCAGCCTCACCAAGCTGATGTCCGCCTATATCGCCACCCTGGAAATCCGCCGGGGCCAGATCGGCGAGAACGACCTGGTCACGGTCAGTGAAAATGCCTGGCGCACGGGCGGCTCGCGGATGTTCATCAAGGTCGGCTCCCAGGTGTCGGTCAGCGACCTGCTGCATGGCATCATCATCCAGTCGGGCAACGACGCCACCGTGGCCCTGGCCGAGCATATCGCCGGCAGCGAAGACGCCTTCGCCGACATGATGAACGCGACGGCGAAGAAACTGGGCATGGAGAACAGCCACTTCATGAACCCGACCGGTTTGCCCAACCCGGACCACTACTCGTCTGCCCATGACATGGCCATCCTGGCCCGCGCGATCATCCACGAAGACCCGGCTCACTATGCGATCTACTCGCAGAAGGAGTTCTTCTGGAACAACATCAAGCAGCCGAACCGCAATCTGCTGCTGTGGCGCGACAAGACCGTCGACGGCCTGAAAACCGGCCATACGCAGGAAGCCGGCTACTGCATGGTCGCCTCCGCCGTGCGTGACGGTACCCGTATGATCGCCGTGGTATTCGGTACCAACAGCGAACAGGCGCGCGCCGCCGAGACCCAGAAGCTGTTGACATACGGCTTCCGTTTCTTCGAAACACAAACCTTCTACAAGGCCGGCACCGAATTGAACAAGGCGCCTGTGTGGAAGGGCACCAGCAATGAAGTGAAAGCGGGCCTGGCCCAGGACCTGACCCTGACCTTGCCTCGCGGCCAATTGAAGAACCTGCAGGCCAGCACCACCATGAATCCGCAGCTCACCGCGCCCATCGAGAAAGGCCAGGTGATCGGCAAGGTGGAGGTCAAGAACGGTGACAAGGTCGTGGAAACCAAGGACCTGATCGCCCTGGAAGCGGTCGAGGAGGGTGGCATTTTCCGTCGGTTGTGGGATAGCATTCGCCTATTCTTCTACGGCTTGTTCAACTGACGACCCGTCGGTTACCCCTCCCCAGCCTTCGGCTGCGGGAGGTGTAGCTTTTTTCCACGGCTTGATGAGGCCGTTACTGCCATGACAGACACTGATGTAAAGTCTCATATCATTGAGTTTCCTTGCCCCGACTACCCCATCAAGGTGATCGGCGACACCGTTGTGGGCTTCAAGGACGCCGTCATCGAAATCCTTGCCAAATACGCCAAGGTCGATATCAAGAGCCTGGCCGAGCGGCAGAGCAGCAACGGCAAGTACACCACTGTACAGTTGCATATCATTGCCACCGGTCAGGAGCAGTTGCGCGACATCAACAGTGCGTTGCGTGCCACCGGGTTCGTCCATATGGTGCTGTGATGCCAGGCTGCCTGGGCTTTCGCGAGCTTGGCTTGCGACCCTACGAGCCTGTCTGGCAGGCCATGCGTCGCTTTACCGATCAAGCCAGCGAGCATGGCCATGGCGATGAAGCCTGGCTGGTCCAGCATCCTTCGGTATTTACCCAGGGGCAAGCTGGCAAGGCCGAGCATCTGCTGATCCCGGGGGACATCCCGGTGGTGCAGGTCGACCGTGGCGGTCAGGTGACTTACCATGGCCCCGGGCAACTGGTGGCCTACCTGCTGCTGGACTTGCGAGCCCGGGGTTTCGGCGTGCGTGAACTCGTCACCCGGATCGAAAACGCCCTGGTCGCACTTCTGGCCAGCTATGGGGTAAGCGCAGCGGCCCGGCCGGATGCGCCCGGGGTGTACGTGGGAGGCGCCAAGATTGCCTCGCTGGGCTTGCGGATTCGCCATGGCCGAACCTTTCACGGCCTGGCCTTGAATGTGGACATGGACTTGCAGCCATTCCAAAGAATCAACCCCTGCGGCTATGCCGGCCTTGTCATGACGCAATTGGCCAGTCATTCGCCGGGGGTCGAATTTGATGAGGTTTGTGCCCGGTTGCGCGCGCAGCTCGTCGAACACCTCGAGTATGCTGAGCAGACGACCCTTACGGGCGGAATCGACTGATATGACTACAGCGCAAGACACCGTCTCAAGCCCTGAAGCGGCCATCATCAAGCCGCCGGCCCCGAAAAAGGTCGAAGCGGGCGTCAAGCTGCGGGGTGCCGAGAAGGTCGCCCGCATTCCGGTAAAGATCATTCCCACCGAAGAACTTCCCAAGAAGCCTGACTGGATTCGCGTGCGCATTCCGGTTTCGCCCGAGGTGGATCGCATCAAGCAGCTGCTGCGCAAGCACAAGCTGCACAGCGTTTGCGAAGAAGCCTCCTGCCCCAACCTGGGTGAGTGCTTCTCTGGTGGCACCGCGACCTTCATGATCATGGGCGACATCTGCACGCGCCGCTGCCCGTTCTGCGACGTAGGCCACGGCCGTCCCAAGCCCCTGGACGTGGATGAGCCCCATAACCTGGCGGTGGCCATTGCCGATCTGCGGCTGAAGTACGTAGTGATCACGTCCGTGGACCGGGACGACCTGCGTGACGGCGGTGCCCAGCACTTCGCGGACTGCCTGCGCGAGATCCGCAGGCTGTCCCCGGGCATTCAGCTGGAAACCCTGGTGCCAGACTACCGTGGTCGTATGGACATCGCGCTCGACATCACCGCCGCCGAGCCGCCGGATGTGTTCAACCACAACCTGGAAACCGTGCCGCGTCTGTACCGTGCCGCGCGCCCGGGCTCGGACTACGAGTGGTCCCTGGACCTGCTGCAGAAGTTCAAGCAGCGCGTACCCACGGTGCCGACCAAGTCCGGGCTGATGCTGGGCCTGGGTGAAACGGACGAGGAGGTGATCGAGGTCATGCACAAGATGCGTGAGCATGACATCGACATGCTAACCCTTGGCCAGTACCTGCAACCTTCGCGCAGCCACTTGCCGGTACAGCGCTTCGTGCATCCGGACACCTTCGCCTGGTTTGCCGAGGAAGGCTACCGGCTGGGCTTCAAGAACGTGGCATCTGGTCCCCTGGTGCGTTCCTCGTACCATGCCGATCAGCAGGCCCACGAGGCGAAGATCAAGCTTTGAGCCTTGCCCCCGCGCGCCCGGTGCGGGCGGTTCGCCCCGGAGATTGCCTCGGGCTGGTCGCGCCAGCGGGGCCCGCTGAATTCGACCAGGCGGCAGCCCATGCCTGGGCGGGGGCCCACGGTTATCGCCTGAAGATCTTCGCTGGCGCTACCCAGAAACAGGGCTATCTCGCGGGCGACGATGCAGTGCGCCTGGCGGACCTGCATGGTGCATTCCTCGACCCCGAAGTGGCGGCGATCCTTTGCGTTCGAGGAGGTTATGGCAGCCCTCGGTTGCTGGACAAGATCGACTACGGCCTGATCCGCCGTCATCCCAAGTCCTTCGTAGGTTACAGCGACCTCACCGCTCTGCATCAGGCCCTTTGGCTGGAAACAGGGCTGGTGGGTTTTCATGGGCCCATGCTGCGGCCTGACCTGTTGACGCCCAGGCTGGCGCCTACGGAAACCCTATTACTGCGCATGCTGCGAGGGGAGCTTGGCGCAGGCTCGGTTATCGCCCACCCGCTCGACTGGCCCTTGGCTACCCTGTGCGGCGGTATGGCCGAAGGGAGGTTGGTTGGCGGCAACCTCACCATGATAGGCGCGTCCCTGGGTACGCCCTGGGCCATCGATACCCGGCATGCAGTGCTTTTCATCGAAGACGTGAACGAGCCCCTGTTCCGTATCGACCGTACCCTCAACCAGCTACGGCTCGCGGGGAAGTTCGATGGGCTGCGCGCGGTGCTGTTGGGGGATGTTGCCCAGGTGGAGCTCGAGCCTCTCTTCGCACTCGTGCAGGAGACTTTCAACCCCCTGGGTATCCCAGTGCTCGCCGGTTGGCGCAGCGGCCATTGCGACCCCAACCTGACCCTGCCCCTAGGTGCGTTGGTAGTGCTCGACGCGGACCGCCAGACCCTGACCCTCGCGCAAGACATTACCTCGTAGAAGCCAGCGAAGCGGGCACGTCTGCGCTATCCAGCCCACCAGGTTCTTCCTGGCTCAAACAGCAAGCTGCCCTGAGGCCTACAAGGCAGGCTGAGCCTGCCGCAGGCTTTCCAACAACTTGTGCGTGGGGTAGCCATCCGCTGGCCAGCCACGGGCCTGCTGGGCCGCGCGGATCGCCTTGCGGGTATTGGCGCCGATGATGCCATCGGCGGCGCCTGCGTCGTAATGGGCGGCGCTGAGCAGCGTTTGCAGCTCGATCCGCTCGGAGCGGCTCAGGGGAAGATCATCCTTGGGCCAGGTGCCAAGGATGTATCCGCCTCCGGAGAAGCGCTGGGCCAACAGGCTTACCCCCAGCGCGTAGGCGGTGGAGTTGTTGTATTTCAGGATGGCTCGGAAGTTGTCGAACACCAGGAAGGCCGGCCCGCGATAACCGGCCGGCAAAAGAAGGTTGGCCTGCAATTGGGCCGCGCCAGCGGGCAAGGTTACACCCGCCGGCAGCCTTACGCCTTGGGCCAGCCATTCGGCGGCCGCTTTGCGCAGGCTGCCGTCGGCTTGTGCATAGTCGAAGCTGGCGGGCAACTGCACTTCCACGCCCCAGGGTTGCCCTGGCTGCCAGCCTGACGCTTGCAGGTATTGGGCTGTGGAGGCCAGGGCATCGCTGGCGCTGTTCCAGATATCGCGGCGGCCATCACCGTCGAAGTCTACGGCATGGGCGTTGTAGGTGGTGGGTATGAACTGTGTCTGCCCCATGGCGCCCGCCCAGGACCCCAGCATGCGCGCGGGCTCGATGTCTCCGTTCTGCAGGATCTGCAGGGCAGCCACCAGCTGCTCCCGGGCAAAGTCGGGGCGACGGCCCTCATAGCCCAGCGTAGCCAGGGAGCGGATGACGGACTTGTCGCCCTGGTAGCGGCCAAAGCTGCTTTCCATGCCCCATACCGCGACGAGGGTCTGCCGATCGACACCGTAGCGTTGCTCGATCTGCTGCAGCACGCTCTGGTACTGAGCCATGAGTGCCTGGCCCTTGTTCACTCGTACAGGAGAAATCGCGCCATCCAGGTATTCCCAGATCGGGCGCGTGAATTCAGGCTGGCTGCGGTCCGCGTCTATGACAGCGGGATCGGGGGTAACGCCGCTGAACGCCTGGTCGAAGATATCGCTACGCACGCCAGCGGCCAATGCATGGGTACGGAAACCAGCCTGCCACTGTTCGAAGCTTTGCGCCGGTTCGGCTGGCGTGTTCATGGCCGTGGCCGCCGCGGGCGTGCCCGGCACTGCATCGGCAGCAGTCGGGGTTTCCGAACAGGCTGCAAGCAGGAGCAGGCTGGAAGCGGCGATGATTCGGCAGGAACGGCGACGGCTGATACGGCGAAAAAACATGCAATTGCCCAGGCACTGGAAAGTAGTGGAAAACCTTACCACGCCAAGGCTGGGGGCCGCCAAGGGGCTATTGCGCGGGAAGCGGGAATCGCTGTCCGGCCATTAGCAGGACCAGGCGGGAAAGCCCTGCCCATACCGAGCCAGGCGCCTGGCCCTTGATCTGTGCATCGAGGTGTTGAGCATCTTGTAACATTTGATTCCAGCGTGCGGCGGAGCAACGTTGCATCGCCTTGCTGACCAACGGACGACGCTTGTCCCAGACCGGCGGCTTCATCTGGCTGAAAACCCTGTCCAGCGGCATGCCCTGACTGAACGCCTGGGCTGCGCTGGCCAGGGTACGCAGTTCCCTGGCCAGCGCCCAGAGGATGACCGGCGGTTCAACGCCCTCGCCACGCAAGCCCTCGAGCATTCTCAACCCATGGCTGGCTTCGCCAAGAAGAATCGCGTCGACCAGCCCAAAAACGTCGAAACGCGCGCTGTCGGCCACGGCCCCCTGGACAGTCTCAAGGGTTACCTGGCCATCTTCGGCGAGCAGCTTGAGCTTTTCGACTTCCTGGGCCGCGGCCAGCAGGTTGCCTTCGACGCGCGCGGCGATGAACTCGACCGCGTCAGGCTGAGCATTCAGGCCTGCCTGGGCCAGGCGCTGGGCGATCCATTGGGGCAACTGGGCAGAATCCACCGGCCATACCTGGATGAACTGGGCATGAGGCGCGTTGATCAGGGCCGATGCCCACTTGCTCTTCTGGGTGCTGCCGTCGAGCTTGGGCAGGCTGACCAGTAGCAGCGTGTCCTCGGCCGGCCGGTTGCAATACTCCAGCAACGCGGCAGCGCCTTTGTCTCCAGGCTTGCCGCCCGGCAGACGCAATTCGAGCAAACGCTTTTCGGCGAACAACGACAGGCTCGCGCCGGCCTGGAGCAACGTACCCCAGTCGAAGTTGTTGTCGGCGTTGAATACCTGGCGCTCGTCGAAGCCCTGGCGGCGGGCCGCGGCGCGAATGGCGTCCGCGGCTTCCTGGCAGAGCAGCGGTTCATCACCGCTGACCAGGTAGATCGGTGCCAGAGGGCCCTGCAGATGCCTGCCCAACTGGGCCGGAGGCAGTTTCACGTGGCAGCGCCCCGGCGGCTGGCCCGACTCTTCACTGGGCGGGGACTTCCAGTGGCGACTGCTGCGGGGTTTGGTCGCGAATGCGCTGTGCTTCTGCCTCGGCGGCTGCTTCGGCCTGAGCCTTGGCGTCAGCCTGGGCCTGACGCTTTTCCAGTTCCGCCGGTGTCAGCTGCGCCAGGCGCAGCATCATGCGCTGGACGAGTTCGCGACGCATCTCGGTCTGCACTCGGCTGGCTTCCTGGTCCGAGCCGGTGAGGTTGTTGTTGTCGTGCACATACACCTTCTGCACGTCCATATGGTCGTCCACCAGCACACGCTGCTGGTCGCCAGTGATGGTGTAATCCACGCGCAGGTTCAGCTGGATCTCGGACGAGCGCGCCGAGCCACTATAGGTGGCATTGCGGTTATCCAGTGTTTCGCTGGTCAGGTTCAAGGCGTAGGGCGCCCCTGACACTACCTTCACACCGCTACGCTCCAGGCTGGCGCGCAGGTCATTGACCGTTTGCCCATAGGCGTCACGGGCCTTCAGGTCCAGTTCCTTGATCGCCATTTCGTTGGTGCCGGTGCCCCGCAGGTGGAATCCGCAGGCGCTCAGCAAGGCGGCAAGGCCCAGGACGAGCAGGTTACGTTTGATCATGCTGTGTTGCTCCTTCAAACCTTAAAGCCGACGATGCCCGAAAGCGAAGGCTCCCGGGGCCGGTATCAGTTGGCGACGATGTTGACCAGCTTGCCGGGTACCACGATGACCTTGCGGATCGTTTGCCCTTCCGTGAATCGCAGTACGTTCTCGTTGGCTCGCGCGGCAGCTTCGATGGCTTCGCGCGTCGCATCGGCCGGCATGTCGATCTGCCCGCGCAGCTTGCCGTTGACCTGGATCACCAGGGTCAGGGTGTCCTGCACCAGCGCGGCTTCGTCGTGGGTTGGCCAGGCTGCGTCGATCACCGCCTGTTCATGGCCCAGCCGCTGCCACAGTTCATGGCAAAGGTGCGGGGTGATAGGGGCGAGCAGCAGGGTGACGGCTTCCAGGCCTTCCTGCAGCAGGGCGCGGTCCTGCGCGTCGGCCTGGGGCGCTTTTTCCAGCACGTTCATCAGGGTCATCACCTGGGCGATGGCCGTGTTGAACTTGTGGTGCTGGCCCACATCCTGGCTGGCCTGCCGGATGGCCAGGTGGATGGCCCGGCGCACGACTTTCTGGCCGTCGTTGAGGCCGCGGGCATCCAGCGCCGCTGGCAGGCCTTGCTGGACGTGAGCCTGTGCCAGGCGCCAGACCCGACGCAGGAAGCGGTTGGCGCCCTCGACACCGGCGTCGGACCACTCGGCGCTCATGTCAGGCGGGGAGGCGAACATCATGAACAGGCGGCAGGTGTCGGCACCGAACTGGTCGATCATGGACTGAGGGTCCACGCCGTTGTTCTTGGACTTGGACATCTTCTCGGTTCCGCCGATCTCCACCGGCAGGCCGTCGCTGCGCAGCCGTGCGCTGATGACCTTGGCCTTGGCATCACGCTCCAGTTCCACGTCGGCCGGGTTGAACCAGGTCTTGCCGCCGTTGGCTTCGGTCCGGTAGTAGGTTTCGGCGATCACCATGCCTTGGGTGAGCAGGTTCTGGAAGGGCTCGTCGGAAGTGACCAGCCCTTCGTCCCGCATCAGCTTGTGGAAGAAGCGCGCGTAGAGCAGGTGCAGGATGGCGTGCTCGATACCGCCGATGTACTGGTCCACCGGCAACCAGTGGTTGGCGGCGGCAGGGTCGACCATGCCCCCTTCGAAGTGAGGGGAAGCGTAGCGGGCGAAGTACCAGGACGACTCGACGAAAGTGTCCATGGTGTCGGTTTCGCGACGGGCAGCCTGACCGCAGCGGGGGCAGGTGCATTCGTAGAATTCCGGCATGCGTGCCAGGGGCGAGCCGGCCCCATCGGGCACCACGTCTTCGGGCAGCACGACCGGCAGCTGGTCCTCCGGTACCGGCACATCACCGCAGGCCTCGCAATGGATGATCGGGATGGGGCAGCCCCAGTAGCGCTGACGGCTGATACCCCAGTCGCGCAGGCGGTATTGCACCCGGGACTGGCCCAGGTTCTTCTTCAGCAGCGCCACTTCGATGGCGTCGAACGCACCTTCGAAATCCAGGCCGTCGAATTCACCGGAGTTGATCAGCCGGCCATGCTCGCCGTAGGCAGACTGCCAGGGCGCCGGGGTGCTGTCGCCCGCGCTGGTACGCACTACCGGCTTGATCGGCAGGCCGTACTTGCTGGCGAACTCGAAGTCCCGCTCGTCGTGGGCAGGCACCGCCATGACAGCCCCATCGCCGTAGTGCATCAGCACATAGTTGGCGACCCAGACCGGAAGCTTTTCACCGGTCAGAGGGTGCTCGACGAACAACGCGGTGGCGCGCCCTTGCTTTTCCTGAGTAGCGACGTCGGCTTCAGCCACGCTGCCGGCCTTGCATTCGGCGATGAACGCCTGCAGTTCCGGATCATCCTGCGCGGCCAGGGCCGCCAGCGGGTGCTCGGCCGCCACCGCGACGTAGGTCGCGCCCATGAGGGTGTCCGGGCGAGTAGTGAAGACCTTGAGCGCGCCCTGCTCGCCAATGGAGGCCTGGTCATAGGGGAAGCGCACTTCCATGCCCTTGGATTTACCGATCCAGTTGCGCTGCATGGTCTTGACCTGCTCTGGCCAACCGGTGAGGTCGTCCAGGCTCTGCAGCAGCTCTTCGGCGTAGGAGGTGATCTTGAAGTAATACATCGGGATTTCCCGCTTCTCGATCACGGCCCCCGAACGCCAGCCGCGGCCGTCGATCACCTGCTCGTTGGCCAGCACGGTCTGGTCCACCGGGTCCCAGTTGACGGTGCCGTTCTTGCGGTAGATCACGCCCTTCTCGAACAGGCGGGTGAACAGCCACTGTTCCCAACGGTAGTAGTCCGGCTTGCAGGTGGTGACCTCCCGGGACCAGTCGATCGCCAGGCCCAGGCTCTTGAGCTGGGATTTCATGTAGGCGATGTTTTCGTAGGTCCACTTGGCAGGGGCGACGTTGTTCTTCATCGCCGCGTTTTCCGCCGGCATGCCGAAGGCGTCCCAGCCCATGGGCTGCAGCACGTTCTTGCCGAGCATGCGCTGGTAGCGGGCGATCACGTCGCCGATGGTGTAGTTGCGCACGTGCCCCATGTGCAGCTTGCCACTGGGGTAGGGAAACATGGAAAGGCAGTAGTAGGTCGGCTTGCCGGGCTCTTCACTGACTTCAAAGGACTTGCGCGCATCCCAGAACGCTTGGGCGGCGGCTTCGATTTCGCGAGGCTGGTAGTGTTCGTGCATGGCTACTTTTTGCTGGGGAAGTGGGTGACCCGGGCCGACGGGCGCAATGGCCAGTGATTCCAGACCCGAGGCTTTGCGGGAAACCCTGGAGCCTACCGGTCTTGATGAACGTCGTAGCATACATGACCCCCGCGTGGGCTGTGAAACCCTGATTGACCGCCCACTCCGTTGGTCGCGGCAGGCGGCCTGCATGGGCGGCAACGCTAAGCTGTCTGGTTGAGGATCGCAGTTTCGTCAGCACAGAGGTGAGCGGATGGTGGAAACACATCTCACAGCCATTGAACCGGAGCTCTATGAACGCTTGATCGACCGCCTGGGCCTGGCCCTGGATGCTGCGCGCACCTCCGTACACCTGCGCAATGAAGTACCGGCCGAACTTGAACTCAAAGGGCTGAGCCGCGCTGAATTCGACTGGCTCAGTGCCTACCTGCATGCAAGCGCCGCCAGTGCGCGGGCTGCTCCGGCCAGGGATGCCGGCGAGCATGGCAAGGTCGTCCGGCTCAAGGACAGACGGCGCCGCGGCTAATACTGTTAGCATCGGCACCTCCAGGAGAGGAGGTGCCAGATGCTTGCCCGCTACATCCTTAAACAGCTGTGCTTCCCGCCCACCGTGTTCCTGCTGTTGCTCCTGCTCGGCTGGCTGCTGCGCCGCCGGGCCCCTCGCGCGGCCATGGGTTGCGCAATCGTCGCTACCCTCGGTTTGATCGTGATGAGCTTGCCGGTGGTGACCGAGCAGGGCGCCCGCCTGCTGGAGCGTGAATCACCGTTGGCGACCAGCAATTGGGGGCAATTGCCTCAGCGGGCCGATGCGATCGTGGTCCTGGGCGCAGGCCGTGAGCGCGGCGATCCTGCCTGGGACGGCCAGGACCAGCCCACCGGCCTGGCTTTGGAGCGGATGCGCTTCGCCGCCGCGCTACACCGGGCGAGCGGGTTGCCACTGTTGGCCTCTGGGGGCCTGCATTATGGCGAACCTCCGAGCGAGGCGGACATCATGGCCGCTGCCCTGGAACATGATTTCCAGGTGCCGGTCCGCTGGCGCGAGTCGCGCAGCCGGACCACCTGGGAAAACGCAGTGTTCACGGCCCAATTGTTGAAAGCCCAGGGTATCGGTCGCGTGGTGGTGGTCACCCAGGCCTGGCATATGCCAAGGGCGCGCTGGAGTTTCGAGCGGGCAGGGCTGGAGGTGGTCTGTGCGCCGGTGGGCTTTCTTGGTCGCGATGCAGGGCGGCCACTGGGCGGCTGGCTGCCCGACGCCAAGGCCTTCTGGCAAAACACCCAGTTGCTCAACGAGGCCGTTGGGCAACTGGGCTACCGCCTGTTCTATTGAGTCGCCCGGGCGCCTTCACGCCGCCGGCCTTGGCGACGTTGCCATAGCGCCCAGCCGAACACCAGCGCGCACAGGCTGATCAGCGGCCAGGAGCGCCAATGCAGGTAGGGAGTAAGTCCGCTCATGGGGACTACTTCCCCATACATCACGCCCACCTCGAAGGACGGCAGACGTTCGGTGATTCGCCCCTCGGGGTCGATGAGCGCGGTCACGCCACTGTTGGTGGCGCGAATCATCCAGCGGCCGGCCTCCAAGGCTCGCATGCGCGCCATCTGCAAGTGTTGCAGAGGGCCGATAGAGGTGCCGAACCAGGTATCGTTGCTGATGGTCAGCAGCAAGTCACTACGGGCAGCCATGCCCGCGGCGAATTCCGGATAGACCACTTCGTAGCAGATGAAGGGAGCGATTTCATATCCCTTCGCCTGCAGCAGGGGCTGGTCTGCCGGCCCTCGCGCGAAGTCCGACATGGGCAGGTCGAAGAAGGCGATAAGCCCGCGCAGGATGTCCTGTAAGGGGACGTATTCGCCAAAGGGCACCAGCTTCTGCTTGAGGTAAGTGCCTTCACCGGCACCGACGGTGGTAATGCCATTGAAGTAGCGCCGCTGTCCCTCGATTTCCTGGCGAATGGGTACGCCCGTGATAAGCGCCGATTGTCGGCTGTTGGCGAAATCGCCGAGCCGGTTCAGGTAGCCGCGGGCGTTATCCAGCAAGACGGGCACCGCGGTTTCAGGCCAGATCACCAGGTCCGTGCGGCGAGCGGCAAGGGTCAGGTCGCGGTAGAGGGCAAGCTGGGCATCGAGCTGTGCCGGGTCCCACTTCAGGCTCTGGGCGATATTGCCCTGCAAGGTTGCGACCGTCAGCGGCGCGCCGGCCGGGGCTGTCCAGGTTTTGTCCTTGAGCAGTCCGGCGCTGACCCAAGGCATGGCCAGCAGTGCGGCCGCGAGGACAAGAGCGTTCCGATCACGGCGCAGACGCGCCAGGTTGCAAAGCGCCGCCGCACTCAGGGCCAGGCTGAAAGAGACAAGCCAGAGGCCGCCCACCGGGGCCAGCCCGGACAATGGCCCGTCGGTCTGGCTGTAACCCATGTACAGCCAGGGAAAACCGGTCAGGAACCAGCCACGGAAGGCTTCCTGGCCCACCCAGAGGGCGGCGAACGCCAAGGTATCGGCCAGGGGAGTCTCGTCGCGGCGCAGCCAGCGGGCCCAGCACCAGGCCGGCAGGGCGAAGAACAGCGCCACGCCGGCGATGAAGCCGAGCATCAACAGCCCGGCCAGCAATGCCGAGGCGCCGCCATAGGTGTGGATACTGACGTAGATCCAGCTGGTGCCCGCGGCGAAGGTGCCGAAACCGTAGCACCAGCCGCGCAGCAGGGCCTGCCGTGGCGCCACCTGGCGCAGACCAAGGTAGAACAAGGCCAGCGATACCAGCGCCAGCGGCCAGTAGTCGAAGGGTGCCAGGGCCAGGGTGGTAAGGGCGCCAGCCGCCATGGCCAGCAGGTGACCGGGCCAGCCGGGGCGGGTGATCCAGCGCATCATCTTCCTTAGCGGTTGATCGGGGTCAGGCGCAGCAAGTGAATGCGTCGGCTGTCAGCGTTGAGGATGCGGAAGCGATACTCGCCTATTTCGGTGGTTTCGTTGCGCTTGGGCAGATGCCCGAATGCACTCATCACCAGCCCGCCAATGGTATCGAACTCGTCATCGGAAAATTCGCTGTCGAAGAACTCGTTGAAGTTCTCGATGGGCGTCAGCGCCTTGACGAGGAAGTCTCCGCTGGGAAGCGGCTTGATGTAGCTGTCTTCCTCGACGTCGTGCTCGTCCTCGATATCGCCAACGATCTGTTCCAGTACATCCTCGATAGTCACCAGGCCCGCCACGCCGCCGTATTCATCGATCACGATGGCCATGTGGTTGTGGTTGGCGCGGAACTCGCGCAGCAGCACATTCAGGCGCTTGGACTCCGGTACGAAGGTAGCCGGGCGCAGCAGGTCCTTGATATTGAACCCATCGGTGTTGCCCTGGAGAATCAGCGGCAGCAGATCCTTGGCCAAGAGCACGCCCAGGACCTCGTCATGGTTTTCTCCCATCACCGGGTAGCGGGAGTGGGCCGCGTCTATCACCGAAGGCAGGAAGTCCCGCGGGCTTTGGGTGGCCTTGATGGTGATCATCTGGGAGCGAGGGACCATGATGTCCCTGACTTGCAGGTCGGCGACCTGGATGGCGCCTTCAACGATGCTCAGCGCTTCGCTGTCCAGCAGCTTGTTGCTGTGCGCCTCGCGCAGCAGCTCGAGCAGCTCCTGGCGGTTTTTCGGCTCATGGACAAAAGCCTGGGTGATTTTTTCCAGCCAGGACTTTTGCCCGTTGCTCGATCGATCTTCGCTCATGGCGTTGTTACTCGTGTTCCTTGGATGCAGCAGCTTATGGGGTAGGCAATGCAGTGACGTTTTCCGCGTACGGATCAGGAAAGCCCAGTTCAGCAAGCAACTCTCGTTCCAGGCCTTCCATCTCTTCGGCTTCTTCATCCTCGAGATGGTCATAACCGAGCAGGTGCAGGCAGCCATGGATGACCATGTGGGCCCAATGGGCTTCGGCCGTCTTGCCTTGCTCCTGGGCTTCACGCTCGACCACCGCCGCGCAGATGACCAGGTCGCCCAGCAAGGGGATATCCAGCATGTCATCGGGCACGTCGGCCGGAAAAGAAAGCACGTTCGTAGGGTAGTCCCGTTGCCGGTAGGTCCGGTTCAGGTCCTGTCCCTCCGCTTCGTCAACGATACGGATCGTGAGTTCCGAATCACCACTGCGTTGACGCAAGGCCAGTTCGCACCATTGGCGAAACCGGGCCTCGCTGGGCGTGGGCTGTGAACTGGCCTGTTGCAGGTCGAGCTCAACCATTGTGGCTGGTGTCCCGCGGCTTGTTTTCGTCGAAACGCTCATAGGCTTCGACAATCCGCTGCACCAGGGGATGGCGAACCACGTCCTTGGGCTTGAAGTGAGTGAAGCTGATGCCAGGGACGTCCTTGAGCACGTCCATGACGTGGGCCAAGCCGGAACGGGTGCCCTTGGGCAGGTCCACCTGAGTGATGTCACCGGTGATCACCGCCGTGGAGCCGAAACCGATGCGGGTCAGGAACATCTTCATCTGCTCGGTGGTGGTGTTCTGGCTTTCATCGAGGATGATGAAGCTGTTGTTCAGCGTGCGACCCCGCATGTACGCCAGGGGCGCGATCTCGATCACCTGGCGCTCGATCAGCTTGGCCACGTGCTCGAAGCCAAGCATTTCGTAGAGCGCGTCGTAGAGCGGGCGCAAATAAGGGTCGATCTTCTGTGCCAGGTCGCCTGGAAGGAAACCGAGCTTCTCACCGGCTTCCACGGCCGGGCGCACCAGCAGGATGCGGCGCACCTGCTCGCGCTCCAGCGCGTCCACCGCGCAGGCGACAGCCAGGTATGTCTTGCCTGTGCCCGCCGGGCCTATGCCGAAGTTGATGTCGTTGGCCAGGATGGCCTTGACGTAGCGCTGCTGGTTGAGGCCACGCGGGCTGATCATGCCCTTTCGGGTACGCAGCGATACGGCCACCTCGTTGCTGGCCGGGTCGTTGAGGGCCTCGACGGCCGACTCCTGCAGGAACAGGTGCACCAGGTCCGGCGACAGTTCGGTGGCCTTGGTTTCCCGATACAGGCGGCGCAGGATCAGCTCGGCGGAATGCATGGGGCCAGATTCGCCGATGAGCTCGAACTGGTTGCCGCGGTTGCGGATTTCCACATCCAGGCGTTGTTCTATCAGGCGCAAATGCTCGTCGAATTGCCCGCACAGATTGGCGAAGCGGCGAGCTTCGAAGGGCTCCAGGGTGAAACGATGGGGTTCTATGGGTGCGTTCAAGGTCGTTTTATGGCCGCTCTACGGCTGGATTGGGTGAACCAAGGATAACCCCAGAACCGGCCGTGGTGAAAGCGCAACGCCGCGCGGTGAAAGCGGACATGGCGCGGCTGCCCTTGGGGGGCTGGAGTATAGGGCATGACCACGGGAAGATCCTGGAGTAGCGTAGAGAAGGCCATGCTATGATCGGCGCCCTTTTCCCTATCCGATCATTCCCCGCCTACGATGACCAAGCGCGACGCACCCATCTTCAAAGTGATTTTCCTTAATCAGGGCCAGGTCTTCGAGATGTATGCCAAGCATATCTACCAGAGTGAGCTCTGGGGTTTCCTCGAGGTCGAGGAATTCGTGTTCGGCGAGCGTACCCAGATGATCGTCGACCCGGGCGAGGAAAAGCTCAAGACGCAGTTCGACGGGGTGATCCGAAGCTTCGTACCGGTGCATTCGATCATTCGCATCGATGAGGTGGAGCGCCTGGGCACAGCGAAGATTTCCGAGGCCGCGGGAACCGGCAACGTCATGCCGTTTCCGATGCCGATCCCAGGCAAGTAGCCACGCGCGAGGAGGCGGGGCGCTCAAGGCAAGGGCGAGAAAGGCGTGCGCCCGTCCGCGGTCTGTAGTTCCAGCAGGTATTTGCGGAAGATCTGGCCCAGCACCAGCGTGGCTCTGTCCAGGTCTTCCTTGCTCATGCTGGCCGATACCTCGTCCGCGGAATCCAGTGCATCCTCAGCGCCGTTTACCGCGGCCATCTTGAGCACGATGTAGGCCTGGACATTGTTGGCCGGCACGCCTTCGCCTCGGTAGAACATCAGCCCAAGATGATACTGGGCGTCGGCGTGGCCCTTGAGCGAGGCTTGCTCGAAGTAGTTCAGCGCCTGGTTCAGGTCGCGCTCGGTCTGCTTGCCTTCATAGTAGAACCGCCCCAATTCGTATTGCGCCTGTGCATCCCCTCCCGAAGCGGCCTGCTGGCAGGCGGCAAGGGCTTGGGGCAAGTCGGCCGGCGCGCTGTCCAGGCTGCAGCGGCTGAGTGCGGGCACCAGCAACGAGTTACCGTCCGCCGCGGCCAGCAAGGGTTCGAGAAGCAGCAGGCAGCCCAAGGCCAGGGCGCGGCCGGTGCGGTTCATGGGGATCGATTTACCTCTGAGCGGGTGGGCTTGGCCACCCTCGGGATAACAATGCGCACATTATGAAATAAGCCGATGACACCTTACAAAGTCTTTACTCGGATTTTTCCCATGGACAGGGAGCGGCCCATGTCATCGATATGACACAGGCCGCGCGGGTTACAGCTGGGCGAAGGCGCGTTCGGCCGCATCCAGGGTGATCTTCAGTTCCGCTTCGCCATGGGCGATGGAGGTGAAGCCTGCTTCGTACGCGCTTGGCGCCAGGTAAACGCCGCCGTCCAGCATCAGATGGAAGAAGCGCTTGAATCGTTCCGCGTCACTGTCCATCACGTCCTGGAAGGTAACGATATCGTCGGCGCCGCTGAAATAGAGGCCGAACATGCCGCCGGCCTGGGTAGTCACGAAGGGAATCTGCGCTGCATCGGCGCGCTGCTGCAGACCGTCGAGCAGGCTGCTGGTGTAGGCGGTGAGCTCGTCATGGAAGCCAGGCCGGCTGATCAGCTCGAGGGTGGTGAGCCCGGCGGCCATGGCCAGCGGGTTGCCCGAAAGGGTGCCTGCCTGGTACACCGGGCCCAGCGGCGCGATATGGGACATGATTTCCCGTTTGCCACCGAAGCAGCCCACCGGCATGCCGCCGCCGATGATCTTGCCGAAGGTGGACAGGTCCGGGGTTACGCCATAGAACGCCTGGGCGCCGCCCAGGGCCACCCGGAAGCCGGTCATGACTTCGTCGAAGATCAGCACCACGCCATGCCGGTTGCACAGTTCGCGCAGCCCTGCCAGGAAGCCGGGCGCGGGGGGCACACAGTTCATGTTGCCCGCCACGGGCTCCACGATGATGCAGGCCACTTCGTCGCCCACCTCGGCCAGGGTGCGCTCCACCTCCTCCAGGTCGTTGAACGGCAGGGTAAGGGTATGCCGGGCGAAGGCCGCGGGCACCCCGGGGGAACTTGGAACGCCCAGGGTAAGGGCGCCGCTGCCTGCCTTGACCAGCAGGCTGTCGGAGTGCCCGTGGTAGCAACCTTCGAACTTGATGATGCTGTCGCGCCGGGTATAGCCGCGAGCCAGGCGGATCGCACTCATGGTGGCCTCGGTACCCGAGCTGACCATGCGCACCATTTCCATGGAGGGCACCAGGGCGCAGACACGCTCGGCCATGCGGGTTTCCATTTCCGTGGGCGCGCCATAGGACAAGCCATGTTCCAGCTGCTCGCGCACAGCCTGAAGCACCGCCGGATGGCTATGGCCGAGGATCATCGGGCCCCAGGAGCCAACGTAGTCCACATAGCGCTTGTCATCCTCGTCGGTGACATAGGCCCCCGCGGCATGCTTGAAGAAGATTGGCGTGCCGCCCACGCTCTTGAAGGCGCGCACGGGTGAGTTGACCCCCCCGGGAATGTGTTTCTGGGCAGCGGCGAAGAGGTTTTCAGAGCGGGACATGGGCGTTCTCTCAATCGGGTTCAGGTGCGCAGCAACGCATTGAAGGCTAGGGCGCGGCGGGTAACTTCCGAGGCGCTGTCGGCGGCGAACAGGGCATGTACCACGGCCAGCAGGTCCGCGCCTCGCTCTACCAGGTCAGGCGCGTTCTCCAGGGTTACGCCGCCAATGGCGCAAATGGGCAGGCGCAACTGGCGACGAGCCTCGCTGAGCAGCTCGAGGCTGGCCGAGGGCGCACCAGGTTTGGTGTGGGAATTATAGAAACGGCCGAACGCTACGTAGCTGGCGCCTTCATTGGCTGCCTGATCAGCCAGTTCAAGGCTGGCATGGCAAGTGG
The DNA here is from genome assembly GCF_049895785.1 of Pseudomonas sp. DC3200b2. NCBI lineage: Bacteria > Pseudomonadati > Pseudomonadota > Gammaproteobacteria > Pseudomonadales > Pseudomonadaceae > Pseudomonas > Pseudomonas sp. DC3200b2. The sequence goes on from NZ_JAFCTA010000001.1 coordinate 118,457, forward strand.
CGCCAATGATCGCTCGGGGGCCCAGTAGGCTGCGAGCCGCGGTGAGCGGGCCGTCGGTTTGCCCCAGGTGAACACCCACGCCAATGCGAGCCGCCAGCTCGGCGTCATCGTTGATGATCAGCCGGGTATCGTAGCTTTCGCACAGCCGCTTCAATGCCTGCGCTTCACGCAGGCGGCGGGTATCGTCCTGGCCTTTGTCGCGGTACTGGAGCAGCGTAACTCCGCCATCCAGGGCCGCCTTCACATAGTCAAGGAAGTGTCCGGCGAGCAGCGGCTGATCGGTAATGGCATACAGCCCGCGTAGGGTCATGGCGTCCTCATGCGCCGGGCGGCGCTCCCGTGGTGAAGGGTCAGTTGCAGAAGTCCAGGGGCAGGCGCCGGGGCACGTACTGGCCTTGCCCTAGCCGCTCGGCGTCGCGCAGGGTGCGCCAGGTGTAGTCCAACGCTGACTGCACGGCGCCAGGAAGCCGTTCGCCCAAAGCCAGGCGGCCGGCCAGAGCGCTGGCCAGCGTACAGCCAGAGCCATGGTAGCTTCCAGGCAGGCGCTGGCAAGTGCGGGTGTCGCGCCGCCCGTCACGGCCATAGAGGCGATTGTGGATATCCTGCTCATCGCCATGGCCGCCGGTGATCAGCACGTTGGCGCAGTGCTCCAGCAGCCGGGCCGCGCATTGGTCGGCGCTTCCTTCAGGCAATTCGGCCAGAATGCGTGCCTCCGGCAGGTTGGGGGTGGCCACGGTGGCCAGAGGCAGCAGTTTTTCACGAATCGCGTAGCCGACTTCATCCTTGCCCAGGCGACCACCGCCTCCGGCGCGCAGCACAGGGTCGCAGACCACCGGCACGCCCGGGTTCTGCTGAATCACCTCGACCACGGTGTCGACCATCTCCAGCGAGCCGAGCATGCCCAGCTTGATCGCGGCGATGGGGGAATCCGCCATCACTGCCTGGGCCTGGGCCAATACCCAGGCACGGTCCAGTACACGGAAGTCGGTCACGTCCACCGTATTCTGTACCGTGAGCGCGGTGATCGCCGGCGCGGCGTGACAACCTTGGGCGAGCAGGGCTTCGATGTCGGCTTGCAGGCCGGCACCGCCGCTCGGGTCATGGCCGGAGAGGCAAAGAACGACAGGGCGGGAGGCATAGGTATTCATGGGGGCGAGCTTACCATCAAACTCATCGTCGAGCGCGGCGCCCGGGGGTGAAAATCGCCGAACGAACGCGCGCCATGCAGCGGCCGCAGAGCGCTCGTCGGCTACCTTTGTCTAGAGGGTGCAGAGGCTCGTGGCTATGGTAGGATGCGGCGAAATTGATAACAGGTTGCCAGCACGTCGACTCAAAGGGAAATGGGGAGGCTTCCCGATGCTGCGTGGCAATCTTCACCGGGGCTGTATGCGCTACCTTTTCCTTCTGATGTTGTGCTGGCTGCCCTGTGTGGCGACCGCGCTCGATTTCGACGACAGCACCCGCAACCTGCCCCTGGGGCGGGCCCTGATGTACTACGAAGACAAGTCCGGCGGCGCTACCCTGGAACAGGCGCTTGGCCAGTCGTTCAGCCCCCATGACGCAGAGGTCTTGAATGCGGGCTATTCAAGCTCGGCTTTCTGGCTGAAGGTCCCGCTGCGTTACCTGCCGCGCCATGATGATAATGGCGCGCGCACCTGGCTTCTCGAGCTGGCCTACCCGCCCATGGACCACGTGGACCTGTACCTGCAGGATCCCCAGGGCCAGTGGCAACTGCAGGCACGTACGGGCGACGAATTGCCCTGGTCCAGCCGACCCATCCGCCAGAACAACTTTGTGTTCAACCTGCCCTTCAAACCGGGGGAGGCACGTACCGTATTGCTGCGGGTGCAGAGCGAGGGTTCGGTGCAGGTGCCGCTTTCGCTATGGTCGGCCGAGGCCTTCCTGGAGGCGCAGCCGGAGCGCTTCTACGTGTTCGGGCTGATCTACGGCGTGCTGTTGGTGATGCTGGTCTACAACCTGTTCATCTACCTGAGCGTGCGCGACCCCAGTTACCTCTACTACATCCTCTATATCGCTTCGTTCGGCATGTACCAGGTGTCTGTCAACGGGGCCGGCATTCAGTTCTTCTGGCCCGACAACCCCTGGTGGGCCAACGCCGCCACACCATTCTTCATTGGCGCCGCCGCGTTCTTTGGCTGCCAGTTCGCCCGCGCTTTCCTGCGCACCGCACAGCACGGCAAATGGCTGGACCGCCTGCTCAAGCTGCTGATGGGCATCGGCGGGTTGGTCATGGCGATTTCCCTGATGGCCAGCTACGGGCTTGCGTTAAGACTGGCCACGGCCTTGGCCCTGGTCTTCACGGTAGTGATCTTCAGCGCCGGAATCATTGCCTGGTTCAAGGGCCAGCGCCAGGCCCGCTATTTCATGATCGCCTGGTCGGCATTCCTTCTGGGCGGGATCGTCAATACCCTGATGGTGCTGGGGTTGCTGCCGAACATGTTCTTGACCATGTACGCCAGCCAGCTTGGTTCGGCGCTGGAGGTGGCCTTGCTGTCCCTGGCCCTGGCGGACCGCATCAACGTGATGCGTGATCAGCAGGCCAAGGTGTTGTTCGACGCGGGGCAGAAGCTGGAAGCCCTCAATCAGCGGCTGTCCGAGAGCAACCGGTTGAAGGACGAGTTCCTCGCTACCGTCACTCATGAGCTGCGCACGCCCATGAATGGGGTGATCGGCTCCCTGGAGCTGATGCAGACCCTGGACCTGGACAGCGAGCTGGCGACCTACCAGCAAACTGCGTCCCGTTCGGCGCGGGACATGATGCGCATGGTCGATGACATCCTCATTCTCACCGAACTGCAGGCTGGCCGCCTGGCGCCCCGTTCCGAGCCCTTCCGCTTGCGGGTGCTGCTCGAAAGCCTGCAGATGCAGTTCATAGGGCAGGCCGCGGAAAAAGGCCTGGCCTTGCGGATGGAGGTCATACCTGGCGTGCCGGAAAGCCTGCGTGGGGACTTGAAGAAAATGGCCCTGTGCCTGGGCTGCCTGCTGGACAACGCGATCAAGTTCACCCGCGAGGGCAGCGTGACCCTGGTGGTAGAGGCCATCGAACATCAATACACCGAGGTACGCCTGGTATTTCGGGTGATCGATACAGGCATCGGGTTCAGCCTGAGCAGTGATTCGCTGTACCAGCAGTTCTATCAGGTAGATGGCTCCACTACCCGCGAGCACGGTGGGCTGGGAATCGGCCTGGCCATCTGTCGCCAACTGGCGACCTTGATCGGTGGCACCTTGAGTCATCAATCGACGCCGGGGCAGGGCAGCTGTTTCGAACTTGCCCTTGACCTGGGCGTGGATGAGGCCGCTTCCGAGCCTGCGCGGCCCCGTCCCGGCTATTCGGCCCTCAAGCGTCGCCCCAATGAATGCGTGCTGATACTGATCGACAATGATCGCGTGGAGCACCTGGTGTTGCGTGGAATGTTGCTGCGCCTTGGCTATCAGGTGCACAGCGTAGCCCACGAGCAGGCCGCCCTGGCGATGCTGGACGCAACACCTGTGGCCGCCCTGCTGCTCGAAAGCACAGGCCCGCTGGAAGCGCTGCTGGAACAGGTGCAGCGTCTGCGCGAAAGTGTTCAGGGCGCGGCCCCAACCTTGTTGGCATTGATGGACGCAGCGCCGGGAAGCGAACGGCAACGCTGCATGAAGGCCGGACTCACCGCGGTCATGCCTCGTCCGTTGCGTTTCGAGGGGGTGCAGGCCGTGCTCGAGGAAGCGCTGCTCAGTCATCGGCCCGCGCCAGCAGCCATGGCCATGGCCGATGGTGCTTTGTAAGAGGTCGATCAGCGTGTAGAGGGGATAGGCTCGGCATCTCCCGTAGCAGCCGCGCCGGGCCACGCTAGCTTGCGCGCGACAGGGCTCAACACTCTCACTACGCCCGGTCGCCACCGAGGCGGGCTGCTACAGGCAGATCCATGGGCGGCGATACATGCTTCAATCAATAGGTCCATGCTGCCGGGAACCTGTCATGAACTTGCACGCCTTCGCCGAAACCCATGAGGTCACCAATCAGCCACCCAGCCTGGACGGCGTCAACCTGTATCGCCTGGACAGGCCTTTGCAGGAGTGGGCCCATCGTTTCGGCGCGGGCTGGGCCGAGGCGCGCATGGACGCCTATGGCGCGCTCGCTGGCGGCCCGCTGATGGCTGCCGGGTTCCTTGCCAACGAGCATGGGCCGGTGTTCCACAGCCATGACCGTTACGGCAACAGGCTGGACATGGTCGAATTCCATCCGGCCTATCATCAGCTCATGGCAACCGCGACCGAGCATGGCCTGCCTTCATTGCCCTGGCGTGAGCCCCGGTCCGGCGCCCATGTGGCCCGAGCGGCCCTGACCTACCTGCATTTCCAGGCCGAGGCCGGAAGTGGCTGCCCGCTGACCATGACGTTCGCCAGCGTGCCCGCGTTGCGCCTGCAGCCGGACCTGGCCGAGCGCTGGCTGCCCAAGGTACTTGCCACTCAATATGACCCGCGCAACCTGGAGGTGAGCCAGAAGGCCGGAGCGACCATTGGCATGGCCATGACGGAGAAACAGGGCGGTACGGACGTACGCGCCAATGCCACCCGCGCCTTTGCCGCCGGCCAGCCTGGACCTGGACAGGCCTACGAGCTGCTGGGCCACAAGTGGTTCTGCTCGGCACCCATGTGCGACGCCTTCCTGACCCTGGCCTATACCGATGAAGGGCTCAGTTGTTTCCTGCTGCCGCGCCATCGGCCAGATGGTAGCCGCAATGCCTTCTATATCCAGCGCTTGAAGAACAAGCTGGGCAACCGTTCCAATGCCTAGAGCGAGGTGGAGTACCGCGGCGCGCTGGCCTGGATGGTAGGCGAGCCGGGGCGAGGTGTGCCGACCATCCTGGAAATGGTCGCCCTGACCCGCTTCGATTGCATGGTTGGCTCCAGCGCGCTGATGCGTCAGGCCCTGACCCAGGCGCTCCACCATTGTGCCTACCGCCAGGTGGGCGGACGAGCGCTGACCGAGCAGCCTTTGATGCAGAATGTACTGGCCGATCTGGCACTGGAAAGCGAGGCTGCCCTGGCTCTGAGCCTACGCATGGGGCAGGCCCTGGACCAACTGACGGACCCTGTTCAGGCGCGTTTCGCACGGCTGGTGACTGCGGTAGGCAAGTACTGGATCTGCAAGCGAGCCCCGGCGATGATCAACGAAGCCGCCGAATGCCTGGGCGGCGCCGGCTATGTGGAAGACAGCATCCTGCCTCGGCTGTACCGCGAGGCGCCGGTCAATTCCACTTGGGAAGGTTCGGGCAATGTGCAGTGCCTGGATGTCCTGAGGGCACTGTCCAGGGAGCCGGGCGTGCTCGACGCGTTTTTCGCCGAGCTTGGCGACGGCCACGGCGATCACCGTCTGGCCGCCGCCATCGAGCGTTTGCACCGGGAACTGAAAGACACGACCGAAATGCCCTATCGGGCGAGGCAGCTTACCGAAGAGATCGCGCTGACGCTTCAGGCCAAGTTGTTGCTCGAAGCAGGTAACAGCGACGTCAGCGACGGCTTTATCGCCAGCCGTCTCGGACACAGGGCCGGTGCATATGGAGCGCTGCCACGAGGGGTGGCGGTGGAGGCTTTGCTAAGGCGATCCGCCCCGGACCTTTAAGGCGTGGATAAGCCCTCCACCAGTTGAGCGCTAGCGGCGTGGGAAGTCTGGCTCTACCCATTTCTTGAGCTGCACGCGCATACCTTTGGAAGAGAGCACCTCGGCCGGATAGTACAAAGACTCAAATGGGGGACGGTAGTGCCCAGACTGGTTGAATAGCCGGATCAAAGCCTTGTCTTTTCTTCGCAGCTCCCCGGCCGCGATAACTTCCGCGTCATTGCGGATCTGCTCAGCCAGAACCGCATGGGTAGGGGTGTGATGCCGCCAATCCCAACGACTGGCTCGGATTTCGCCCTCTGCCGACATTACAAAAATATAGTCTTTGCCTCGCTTGAGTTGTCGCAATGCAGTTTCGTCATTCAAGGGAAAGCTTCGGTTGAAATAGACGCTATCGCGGTAGCGAGTCAATTCATCACCCAGATGGATTTCCTGGTCATTATCCAGAATGGTTGCGCTGCTCAACCTTCGAGCTTTGCCAGGTGCGTACAAATTCTTCGGTGCCTTGGTTCTGAACGGTCGGCCTAGAACGTGGCGAAGCCGAGACAGGATGGATGCCATACCGGTAACATCTTGTCGGTTGACCGGGTCGCCTAGGCAGTAGGCATAGCTGTTGATTCCCCCTTGGCGAAACGGACTCAGCGTATCCGATTGGCAGAATCTGCTCAATGAAGCGCTATAGGCACGTCGTCCGTTTCCCGGTGTATACAGCAGATCGGGACCTTCCAGGCGTAGCCCCGTGAAATAGGCGTAAGCGAAAACGCTAGGGTAGCCATAGCATCCAAGTCCGCGGCTGGTTCCCGCGTTGTCAGCCCGCACAAAAGTAGTGGATTTCTTCATGACGATGCTTGCTCCCGACCACAAAACATGAGGTCACAACTATCGCCTTTAAATCGTTGAGGACAGCTATCACAGTCGTCAGCTTTATGCCTCGGAGCCGTGCTGCTAGATGCTCGTGGGGTTTTCTTCCCGCCATCTGCCGGGCTCTAGCCCATCGAGGCCGAATGGGCCTATCCGTACCCGCACCAGGCGCAAGGTGGGCAGGCCGACCGCGGCGGTCATGCGGCGCACCTGGCGGTTGCGTCCTTCGCGAATCACCAGTTCCAGCCAGGTGGTGGGAATGCTTTTGCGAAAACGCACTGGCGGGTTTCTGGGCCAGAGCTCGGGCTCGGCGAGCAGCCGAGCCCCGGCGGGCAAGGTAGGACCGTCGTTAAGCATGACCCCTTCGCGCAGGCTGGCCAGCTGTTCTGGCGTGGGCTCGCCCTCCACCTGTACCCAGTAGGTTTTCGCCAGTTTGTGCCGTGGGTCGGCAATACGCGCTTGCAGGCGGCCGTCATTGGTAAGCAGCAGCAGGCCTTCGCTATCACGATCCAGTCGCCCGGCCGGATACACGCCGGGAAGGTCCAGATAATCCTTGAGGGTGGCACGTCCCTGATCGTCGCTGAACTGAGTAAGCACGTCGTAGGGTTTGTTCAGCAGGATCAGTCGCGGTGTGGTCGGGGCGGCCTTGGCGACACGGCGAGGCGGAGGACGGCGGGTAGGGGCGGGCATGGGCGACAACCGAAACAAGCGGGGCCGGTAGGATACCAGCCCCGCCAGCGCCTATCACCGGAACGGCGGTTCGTCGAAGCTGCGCAGCTTGCGCGAGTGCAGCGAGTTCAGCTCGTTGCGCAGCAGGTCCAGCGCGGCGATGCCGATGGTCAGGTGCTGGCTGACCGCGCGGTTGTAGAACGCATTGGCCGAGCCCGGCAGCTTGATTTCACTGTGCAACGGTTTGTCCGAGACACACAGCAGGGTGCCGTAGGGCACCCGCAAGCGATAACCCTGGGCAGCAATGGTGCCGCTCTCCATGTCTACGGCCACGGCGCGGGACAGGTTGATCAGGGGCCGCTCTTCCGCCCAGCGCAGTTCCCAGTTACGGTCGTCATAGGTCAGCACGGTGCCGGTGCGCAGGCGTTTCTTCAGTTCGTCGCCGCGCTCGCCAGTGACCTGGGCGGCGGCCTCCTGCAGTGCCAGTTGCACTTCGGCCAAGGCCGGGATCGGAATATGCGGGGGCACCAGGCGATCGAGGATGCCGTCGCGGCGCATGTAGGCGTGGGCCAGCACATAGTCGCCGATGGTCTGGGACGCGCGCAGGCCGCCACAGTGGCCGATCATCAGCCAGCAATGCGGGCGCAATACGGCCAGGTGGTCGGTGATGTTCTTGGCGTTGGACGGGCCGACCCCGATATTGACCAGGGTAATGCCATCGCCATCGGCGGCGATCAGGTGATAGGCCGGCATCTGGTAGCGATGCCAGACCACCGAGGCCACCAGGGCCTGGGCCTGGTCGTGGTCCATGCCTTGTTCGATGATGACATTGCCCGGCATCACCATGCGTACGAAGCGGGGGTCGCTGCGCAGTTGCTCCAGCCCATGGGCAACGAACTGGTCTACGTAGCGATGGTAGTTGGTCAGCAGGATCCACGGTTGCACATGGCGCCAGTCGCTACCGGTGTAGTGCACCAGGCGGCGCAGGCTGAAGTCCACTCGGGCGGCGTCGAACAGGGCCAGCGGCAGGGGATCGGCGTTGGCCCAGTCATACAGGCCATCGGCGATGTTGTCCGTGGCGGCGGAGAGGTCCGTGCTCGGGAAGACCCGTGCCAAAGTGGCCGCGGTAATGCCGGTGCCTGCCAGCTCGTCACCTTGCTCGACCACGTATGGGTACGGGATGTTCTGCTGGCTGACACCCACCTCCAGACGCACGTCGAAATCGCGCATCAGGGGCGTCAACTGCTCCAGCAGGTATTTGCGGAAAGCCGCGGGCTGGGTGACGGTTACCGAGTAGGTGCCGGGTAGTTGCAGCTTCGCATAGGCGCGAGTGGTGCTTGGCACTTCGCCATGGGACTGGTACGTCAGGCGCAGCTCCGGATAGCGGAACAGCCCCCGTTCTTCGGTACTGGGTTCGGTGCGGTCTTTCAGGTAGCGCTTGAGGGCCTGGCTCAGCGCGCCAGTGGCGCGCTCATGCAGCCAGGCCAGGCGTTCCACGGCCTGTTCCGGGGTATTCAGGGTGACGAACGAATCGGCGTCGATACTCACAGGCGGGTCCTTCTCTTTCTGGCAAGCGTTCATCTTGCCTGTTCAGCAGCTTTTTACCAGCCCCGCGCGACACCCCGGTGACAGGCTTCAGGAACGCAAATGCGCCAGAGGCAGCTCGGAGCTGGCCAATACCTGATTGAGTACAAAGCTGGAGCGCACACTGGTAACCCCTTCGATGCGGGTCAGATGGCCGAGCAGCAGTTGTTGGTAATGGTCCATGTCCTGGACCACGACCTTGAGCTGGTAATCGGCTTCCATCCCGGTGACCAGGCTGCATTCGAGCACCTGGGGCAGATTGCGCACCGCCGCTTCGAAATTCTCGAAGCGCTCCGGCGTGTGCCGGTCCATGCCGATCAGTACGTAGGCGGTAAGGTTCAGGCCCAGCTTCTTGCGGTCAAGCAAGGCCACCTGGCGAGTGATGTAGCCGTCGTCTTCCAGCTGCTTGACCCGGCGGGAGCAGGGCGAGGGAGAAAGGCCAATGCGCTCGGCCAGTTCCTGATTGGAAATGCGAGCGTCGCGCTGAAGTTCAGCCAGGATACTCAGGTCATAACGGTCCAGTTTTCCCATGACAGGCGCTCGCGTCGTTTGGATTGCCAAGGATTATCACCATCAGACATTAAATTGCGCAATCCCTTCTTAAACACGCAATCTTCGCAATCCTCTGCTGGGCGCCGCGCGATAAGCTTTACCCCATGATCACCGCCCGGACATGAGTCCACTGCGAGCCGCCCAATCAGGTGGCTGGCGGCCACCGCCCCCACAGGGAGCGAGCTGGCCACCGGGTTGACGCTGGCTCAATCAGGCCGGCCGGAGTGAGCCGACGCCACAAGCGACGCGCCTGGACGCAGTTCATCAAGGGAGGCCCCGAGGCCTCCTTTTTTTATAGCCGCAAAAAGGTGCGGGCCATCATGAAATTGTTCTTGAGCCCGAGAGCTCAGGGCACGTCGCTGGTAGCATGGCGGCGAACCGTCTTAGGTTTTTCCAGTCAAAACCGAGTGCTCGCACTCAGTGAGGATTTCCATGAAAACGCGCACCTGGTGCCTCGCCAGTGCGGCCGCGCTGTGCCTGTGCCTGGGCACCCCGACGTTCGCCGATAACAACAACGCGGACCAACTGCGCGGTAGTGTTCCGCGCGGCCAGGACCGTGGTGATTATCGCGGCGGCGGCCCGCAGCGCCAGCCGCAGCCGAACTACGCTCCCAATCGGGAACAGCAGCCCAACCGCCCAAACCCAGGTTGGCAAGGCAACCCCAACGGAGCTGGGCGGCCCGGGCAACCGAGCGCGAACCTTCCCATTCAGCCCAAGCCGGATGAAGTGCGACAGACCGAACCGCCATTGCGTGGCAGCTACCCGGACCTGCCGCGCAACAACGGCAACCGCCAATGGCAGGCCGGGCATGACCGTGATTGGGAGCCGGATCGCTATCGTGGCAGCGGGTGGGGGCCGGGTCCACAATATCGGCCAGGTCAGCGTATCGACCGTTTTCCTGGGGATAACTATCGCGTGCCCTATCGGGGCAGTGACTATTTCTATTCCTCCGGCTACTGGTATCGGCCAGACCGCTCCGGTTACGTGGTAGTAGCGCCGCCACGTGGCATCCGGGTGCGCTACCTGCCGGACTATGCCACCCGAGTGTGGATCGGCGGCGGCATGTTCTTCCTGGCCGCGGGCACCTATTACCAGTGGCTCAACGACACCCAGGAATATGTGGTCGTAGACGCGCCCAGCACCCCGGTGCAGTCCCAGCCGCAGCCAGTGCCTCAGCCGGTGGTAGCGCCCAGCGGATACGATGTGGCTTTCTATCCGGCCAACGGCCAGAGCCCGTCGCAGATGGAGCGGGATCGCTATGAGTGCCAGCGCTGGGCCGCCCAGCAAACCGGCTTCGACCCGGCGACGGCCACCTACGCGCCTTCGGACCAGGTGGTGTATCTGTTCCGCCAGAACATGGCCAACTGTTTGACCAGCCGCGGATATGGCTTGAATTAGCGCCGGGGCGGCGCGGCCTCTTCCGGATCCGCGTGCACCAGCACTTCAGCCTTGGGGAACTGCTCGATGATGGCAGCCTCGACCTGCTCGCAGAGCCTATGGGCGGCCGAGAGGGTCAGGTGCCCGGGTAATTCCAGGTGCAACTGCACGAACCAGTGCTGGCCGGATACCCGGGTGCGCAGGTCGTGGGCGCCCAGCACGCCTGGCACTGCACAGGCCAGGGCCATCATCTGCGCAGCCACTTCCGTGGGCAGCTCCTGGTCCATCAGGATGCTCGCGCTTTCCTTGCCGATCTGCGCCGCGTTCCACAGGATGTAGAGCCCGATTCCCAGGCCGAACAGCGCGTCCAGCTGAGGGTAGCCTTGGCGGGCGAGCACCAGCGCTACCAGGATGCTGCCGTTGAGGAGCAGGTCCGAACGGTAATGCAGGGAGTCGGCACGCACCGCGGTAGACCCGGTTTCCCTGACGACCTTCGACTGCAGGCACAACAGGCCGAGGGTGAGTACCAGCGACAGCACCATCACTGCGATGCCCACGTCGGCTTCCCCCAGCGGCTCGGGGCTGTTCAGGTGTCGTATCGCCTGCAGGATGATCAATCCGGCGCTCAGTGCGATGAACAGCGCCTGGCCCATCCCCGCCAGAGCCTCTGCCTTGCCATGGCCGTAGCGGTGATCATCGTCGGCCGGGCGCAGCGAATAATGCACCGCCAGCAGGTTGAGGAAGGACGCGGCACCATCGAGCACCGAATCGGTGAGCCCCGCCAGCAGGCTTACCGAGCCGCTCAAGGACCAGGCCAGGGCCTTGGTTACGATCAGCACCGAGGCCACCGCCAGCGAGGCCCGGGTGGCCAGGCGCAACAGGCGGCGATGGCGGGCGCTGGTGCTCATGTTCAGGCGGCGGGACGCAGGCCGAAGGCGGCGAGCTGCTCAACGCTGCCGTGGTGCTGGATCAGTCGCGGGTCGTCCAACGGCAGGTGCTTGCCCAGCTCGGTTTCCAGAATGGCCTGCAGGCGCTTGTTGTCCACGCTGCCATCCGGGTTCACCGCACCCTTGAGCACATCCGGGGAAACCTGGGCATGGGTGCCGCCAGGCAGGTAGATGGCGCCGGTGGCGAAGTCCACGCCAAAGGCGATCAGGCCGGGAATGACATAGAACAGAATGCCGATGGCATCGAGGGCGGCGACCACAGGGTCGATCTTGCCTTCGATCTGGCCGCGGCGGTCGGGCCAGAACAGGGTGCCGCAGGCGGTGAGCTGAGTCAGTACCGAAGCAACCAGAACACTGCCGATCATACGAGATGCGATACGCATGAATTTCTCCTGGAGGTGGGGGCTCGGCCATTTGCATAAATGGCTGTAACCGACAACTACGACCGTGGCCGAGCCGTTGCGGTTCGCCCTTATACCCCGCGCTCGGCCCAAGGACCAGTGAGCGCCGCGTCAGGTCTGAGCCCCACCAGGGTGATGACAGGCGGCAGGCCCCGAGCGAACCGGGTAGAATCCGCCTTTTGCCTGCCCTGCGGGCACCTGCCTTGAAGATAACGCGTAGCCATAATGATAACTTCCGAGCTTAGCCTCCTGCGTCTATCCATCGCCGTCACTGTGCTTGTCGCCAGTTTCGGTATCGCCTTCGGCCTGCTGTCCGGGTCCTTCTCCATCGTGTTCGACGGGGTGTACTCCCTGGCCGACGCCAGCATGAGCGGGCTGGCCCTGATCGTGGCCAGCCTGATCCGCCGTCACACCAGTGAAGGCGCCGCCAACCAGCGCCTGGCGGCGCGCTTCAACATGGGCTTCTGGCATCTGGAGCCGATGGTGCTGGGCCTCAATGGCACCTTGCTGTGCGGCGTGACCCTGTACGCCTTGATCAACGCCGTGGGCAGCCTGATGACCGGGGGGCGCACCCTGGAATTCGGTTTCGCCATCGTCTATGCGGCGCTGACCACCATCGCCTGTTTCAGCCTGGCGGCCGTGGAGTTCCGCGCCAACAAGCGTGTAGCCTCGGACTTCATCGCCCTGGACGCGCGCTCCTGGGTGATGTCGGGCAGCATCAGCCTGGCGCTGTTGTTCGCCTTCCTGGTCGGCATACTGACTCGCGATACGGCCTATGCCTGGATTGGGCCGTACATCGACCCGGCGGTACTGGCGGCGATCTGCCTGGTTATCCTGCCCCTGCCGCTGCGCACCATCCGGCAGGCACTCTCGGACGTCCTGATGGTCACGCCCGCCGCGCTGAAGGAGCGGGTGGACAGCGTCGCCGCCGGGGTGGTCGAACATTATGGCTTCGTGGGTTACCAGGCCTATGTCGCCAAGGTAGGCCGGGCCCAGCAGATCGAACTCTATTTCATCGTCCCCCACGGCTGGCCGGCTCGCACCCTGGAGGAATGGGACGCGGTGCGCAACGTGATCGGCGATGCCATCGGCGACGAAGGCCCGAACCGCTGGCTGACCATTGCCTTTACCTCCGATCCGGAGTGGGCGCGCTGAAGCGCCTGGCCAGGAATGCCCATGAATCCGTTACCTATCGACGCCGCGCTTCCCGCCCTCAAGGTTGCCCTTAAGCAGCGTAACGAGGCGGTACTCGAAGCCCCGCCCGGCGCTGGCAAGACCACTCGCGTTCCGCTGGCTCTGCTGCACGAAGCCTGGCTGGGCGAGCAAAAGATCCTGATGCTCGAACCGCGGCGCTTGGCTGCCCGCGCGGCGGCTGAACGCTTGGCCAGCGAGCTGGGCGAACGGGTCGGGGAAACGGTGGGCTATCGCATTCGCCTGGAGAGCAAGGTCGGCCCGCGCACACGCATCGAAGTGGTGACCGAAGGGATCCTGGCGCGACGGCTTCAGGACGATCCGGCCTTGGAAGGGGTAGGGTTGGTCATCTTCGACGAGTTTCATGAGCGCAGCCTGGATGCCGACCTGGCTCTGGCCTTGGTGCTCAATGGTCGGGAGTTGCTGCGTGACGAGCCCCCGCTCAAGGTGTTGCTGATGTCGGCCACTTTGGAGGGCGAACGCTTGGCCGCCTTACTGGACCAGGCGCCGGTGCTCAGCAGCCAGGGCCGCATGCATCCGGTAGCGATCAAATGGGGGCGGCCGCTGCAGCAGGGGGAGTGGCTGGATGCGCGGGTGGAAAGCATCGTAACCCAAGCCCTGGATGAGCAGCACGGCAGTGTACTGGTGTTCCTGCCTGGCCAGGCGGAGATCAGGCAAGTGGAGCGACGGTTGGAAAGCGCCTTGCCGCGCTACCCCGGCGTACGGCTTTGCCCCCTGCACGGCGAGCTAAGCCTGGATGCCCAGCGGGCCGCCATCGAACCGGCACCGCCAGGGATGCGCAAAGTGGTGTTGGCGACCAATATCGCCGAAACCAGCCTGACCATCGAGGGCGTGCGCGTAGTGGTGGATACCGGCCTGGCTCGAGTGCCTCGCTTCGATCCAGGTACTGGCATGACCCGACTGGACACCCAGCGCATTTCCAAAGCCAGCGCAACCCAGCGCGCCGGCCGCGCGGGGCGATTGGAGCCAGGCGTGTGCTACCGGCTGTGGTCCGAAACCCAGCATGAGCAGCTGCCGGCCTATGACAGCCCCGAAATTCTGCAGGCAGACCTCAGTGGCCTGGCGCTGCAACTGCATCGCTGGGGCGCCAGCGCGGACCAATTGACCTGGCTGGACCCGCCTCCCGCCGCTGCCTTGGCGCAAGCCAACGACCTGCTCTTGCGCCTTGGCGCCCTGGACACCCAAGGACGGCTTACCCCGCATGGCCAGGCCATGGCGACCCTGCCGGCGCACCCTCGGATCGCCCACCTGCTGTTGCGAGCCAAGGCGCTGGGCCTTGAGTCGCTGGGCTGTGACCTGGCCGCCCTGCTGGGCGAACGTGATATCGCGCGCGACGGCGGTGCTGACGTTCATGCCCGCATGATGCTGCTGCGCAGTGGCAGCCGACAGGTAAAGCGTATTCAGCAAATGGCCAGGCAGTATCAGGAGCTGCTCAAGGCCCAGCCAGGCGCCGACAGGCCCGTGGCGGACCCAGACGCTGAGCATTGGCTAGGGGTGTTGCTGGCATTGGCGTATCCGGATCGCGTGGCGCGGCAACGCCGCCCAGGGGGCGCTGACTATCGCCTGGCCAACGGCCGCGCCGCGCAGTTCGGCGAGCCTGATGCGTTGATGAAGCATGAATGGCTGGTGGTCGCTGAGCTTGGCAGCCGCCAGGGCCAGCGGGAAGAACGTATCTATCTGGCGGCTGGCCTGGACCCCGCGCTCTTCGAAAACGTACTGGCCGAACAGGTGCGCCGACACGAGGTGCTGGAGTGGGATGAAAAGGATGCCAGCCTGCGCGCGGAAGCCCAATGGCGCGTGGGCGACCTGATTCTGCGACGTGAGCCCCTGGCCGGGCTGGATGAAAGCGCGCGCTGTCACGCCCTGGTGGACTACGTAAGGCGCAAGGGTTTGGCGTTGCTGCCCTGGACCCCCGAACTGCGCCAGTGGCAAGCGCGTGTGCTGATGCTGCGCCAACTTGACCTGCCTGGCGGCCACAGCGAATGGCCTGATGTCAGCGATCAAGAGCTGCTGGCAACGCTGGACGACTGGCTGGGACCTTACCTGGGCAAGGTGACAAGGCTGGCGCATTTCTCTCAGCTGGATCTTCCCGGCATCCTTCAGGGCCTGCTGCCTTGGCCTTTGCCGCAGCGCCTGGGCGAACTGGCGCCTACGCATCTGGTGGTGCCGTCAGGGTCATCCATTCGCCTGGACTACAGCGAACAGCCACCGGTGCTAGCAGTGCGCCTGCAGGAGCTGTTCGGCCTGGCGGACACCCCGCGCATTGCCAGTGGGCGAGTGCAGGTCAAGCTGCACCTGCTGTCCCCAGCCCGCCGCCCCGTACAGGTGACCCAAGACCTGGCCAACTTCTGGCGCAGTACGTACAGCGAAGTGAAGAAAGACCTCAAAGGCAGATATCCCAAGCACTACTGGCCCGACGACCCATTGGTGGCCGAGGCGACTGCCCGGGCGAAGCCGAGGGGGACGTAAAGGGCTGGTGCTTGCTTGTCCGTCGTTAAACCAGCCGCGAACGATGCAGGGCTTGTCGTTACGCCACGATGCCAATAAACCCACCTGTCCAAGCGAATGGGCTTATACGAGCGCCTAGGGTTTCTTTTCTTGCGCAGGTAACAGGAATCGCCCGCTAAGCGGTAGGTGGTCGGAAATGCCCAGGGTGTCGTCCTGGCGTACCCGAGCGCTCAAGGGAGTAAGGCGTGGGCTGTGAACGAGATAGTCCAGGGTACGATCCGGGCCCCGGGCATCGACCGGAAAGTGGGTGAACCACTGCGCTCGGTCCTCGCCGCCGGCCGCGGCGTTGCTTGGGATCATGGGGTAGCGATCCCATAGCAGGTGAAGGTCGTCCTCCGGGGAATACTGCGACTGCTGCCCAAAAGGTAGCCGCCGGTATTGCCCCAAGGGAAGCAGGTTGAAATCGCCACCGAGCAGCCAGGGCGTACCCAGTGCCTCCAGGCGGTCCACCCTGGCGGCGACCGCCTGGAGCTGTCGGGCCTGGGTCATGTCGTCATGGTGGTAGGGCGCCAGGCGGGTGTTGAGTACGGCCAGATGCTGGTCCGGGGCAATAGGCAAGTACGCGGCCAGGAGCACCTGGCGGCGGCCGAACAGGTTCAGCCAGCCTCCCTCGCGGGGCAACCGCCAACGCTCGGCCTGGCCGATACGGTAACGGCTGAGAATCGCCAGTTTGCGCCCAACGCTGCCGAAGATGTCGGGTTGCGGAACGAACTCGGCTTTCCAATCGAAGGCGTCGACACTGCAGGGATAGAGGTCCACCAAGCGTTGCTGCAGCAGAGCGAGCTGATCTTGGTAACCCGTAGCCTTGGCGCCGTCGTCCAGCTCCTGCAGTAGCACCAGGTCCGGTTGTTCGTCACGGATAACCCGCACCACTTCGTCCAGGTCATGAGCCACATCCTCGGCGCTCGGCGAGGAGTCATGGCTGCGGCCTTGCGGGGCGCCATACCAGAACAGATAGCGTTTGCCGGCCAGGAATTGCACGTTCCAGGTCATGGCCTTCAGTGGCTGGCCAGGGTGCAGCGTAGGTGGCGCGCCTCGACAGGCGGGAGTCACGCTGGCGTGTGGCTCGGGGTGCCAGGTGAGATGCCAGGCGAGCGCGGCCAGGGCAAGCGCTAGCAGGGAAAGGACCAGCAAGGCTGTACGCAGTCGTCGGATCATCGGCTCGGCTACGGCATTGCGAAGCCCCGAGCATAACCGAGGCCGCGGCCCACGTCAGGAGCGCAGGGTAGGGTCCGTGACCAGCATGAACAAGCGGAACAGCACCACGGTGGTCAGCAACTGCACTACGCCATTGCCGCAGTCCACGAGGAAGGACAGGGGCAGGTTGCTGTCGTCCGGCACCCAGGCCGCGCTGGCGAAGTCGATCAACCAGAGCGGCACCAGCACTACCAGCACGCACCCCAGCACCCGCCAGAAGGGGCCGCGTGTCAGTTCGAAGCTCTGCTTGATGGCAGCCCAGGGCGTCAGCCCGCGCAGCACCAGCAGATACTCGGCGAAGGCCAGGCGGGCCATCAACCACAGGCCGGGCAATACATAGAGGGCCATGCCCAGCAGAATGGCCAGGGAACAGAATGCCGCCAGCAACGCGAAGCGCGGCCACAGGCGCAGCCCCATGCTCAGCAACAGGCCCAGCGAGGGCGCTTCGCCGTTGCTGCGGGCGTCCAGGTAAAGAATGAGGGCCGCGCTGTAGATGGGATAGAACAGCAACCCGGCCAGGATGTCGAACGCTCCACGGGCTGTGCTCTGGACACTATGATCCACCAGCTGCTCGGCCACCGACTGCAGGGCCAGCAGTGGCAGGCACAGCTTGAGGATGGCACCCAGGTGAGCGCGGAAGAAATACAGTGAATCTTGCAGGATGGTCAGCGGGTTCATCACGCCAATGTCTTGAGCCAGGCAGATCCGACACTGTACCGGATGCTCCCGGTGGGGCAAACGCCTCGGTGGGTGATTAACAATGTTTCATCGCCCCGGGCCGTTGAAACCCTCGGGGCCAACCCCATAATGAACGGCATACGGCCCCCGAG
Organism: Pseudomonas sp. DC3200b2; assembly: GCF_049895785.1. Taxonomy (NCBI): domain Bacteria; kingdom Pseudomonadati; phylum Pseudomonadota; class Gammaproteobacteria; order Pseudomonadales; family Pseudomonadaceae; genus Pseudomonas; species Pseudomonas sp. DC3200b2. The sequence goes on from NZ_JAFCTA010000001.1 coordinate 136,221, forward strand.
GGGCCGCCCCCTGAAGGGCACATGACGAGGTGGCCATGAACAGCGAAGAGCAAAGCCTGATCGACGGACTTTTTTCCCGACTCAAGAAAGCCGAGGCCGAAGGCGGCCCGCGCGATGCCCAGGCTGAACAGCGCATCCGTGAGCACGTGGCCAGCCAGCCGGCGGCGGCCTATTACATGGCTCAGGCCATTCTGGTGCAGGAAGCGGCGGTGAAGCGGCTCGATGACATGAACCGTCAGCTCAAGGCCGAACTCGAGCAGGCGCGCGCCGCTGGCAGCAAACCGGCGCATGGCGGCGGGTTCCTGTCCGGGTTGTTCGGTGGCGGCTCGCGTGAGCCCGCTCCGCCCGCGCCCGTGGCATCCAGCGGAGGGGGCTGGCGTGAACCTGCGCGCGGTTATGCACCGCCACCGCAGTACCCTGTTGGAGGCCAGCCGGCTTACCAACCGGGCTATGCGCAGCCCCAGGCCGCTGGTGGCGGCTTCATGCGAGGCGCCCTGCAGACCGCGGCGGGCGTGGCCGGTGGCATGATGCTGGCCGAAGGGCTCAGCAGCCTGTTCCATCATGACAACGCGTCTCAGGAGATCGTCGAGATCATTCGCGAAGAACCCGCGCCCGCGGCTGACCAGGGCGGTGGTTGGGCTGACGATAGCCAGCAGATGGTGAGTGACAACGGCGGCTGGAACAATGACAGTGGCGGTTTCGCGGACACTGACTATAGCGCCGACGACGGCGGAGGCTTCCTCGCCGATGACGACGAGTACGTCTGAGGTGTCAGGCGCCGGCTCCGGCCGGCGCATCGCCCTCTTCGCCGATGTACAGAACCTTTACTACACGGTTCGCCAGGTGCATGGCTGTCACTTCAACTACGCCGCGCTCTGGAACCAGGTCGCCCAGCGCGGCACGATCGCCAAGGCGTTCGCCTATGCCATCGACCGGGGCGACCCCAAGCAGCAGCAATTCCAGCGCATCCTGCGGCAATTGGGTTTCGAGGTCAGGCTCAAGCCTTATATCCAGCGCAGTGATGGCTCGGCCAAGGGCGACTGGGACGTCGGCATTACCATCGACGTGATGGAGGCCGCCGGCGAAGTGGACGAGGTGGTACTGGCATCCGGCGATGGTGATTTCGACCTGCTGCTCCAACACGTGCACCAGCGTCATGGCGTTGCCACTACGGTGTTCGGCACCCCGGGACTGACGGCGGCCTCGCTGATCCGTGCGGCGGGAGAATACATTCCCGTACAAGGCGCCCTACTGTTGCGACACTGATCAATAGGTATTGGCTGGACGGCGGCCGTTTCGCTCGTACAATGGATCCCCTTATCTCGATTTCGAGCGCCTGCCATGCCGTCCCGTCCCGTGCCTGCCCTGTTGGTCGGTGCCTTCCTGGCCCTGTACCTGGTGTGGGGTTCCACCTATCTGTTCATTCGCATCGGCATCGAGTCCTGGCCACCCTTGACCATGGCCGGCCTGCGTTTCCTCAGCGCGGGGGCGATCCTCTATGTGTTCTTGCGCTTGCGGGGGGCGCCCCGGCCCACGGCGCCGCAATGGCGAGGCGGTGCCTGGGTAGGCCTGCTGTTGCTCGGCTGCGGTAACGGCGGGGTAACCTTGGCCGAGCATGCCGGCGTAGCCTCGGGGGTCGCCGCCTTGACGGTCGCCACGGTGCCGCTGTTCACCCTTTTATTCGGCCTGTGCTGGGGCCAGCGCAACTCCTGGCTGGAGTGGGCCGGCATCCTGTTGGGGCTGGTGGGTATCGGCTTGCTCAATTTGGGCGCCAACCTTCAGGCCAGCCCAGGCGGGGCGGCGCTGCTGCTCTTCGCCGCCGCTGCCTGGGCGTTCGGCTCGGTATGGAGCCGCTACTTGCCACTGCCCGCCGGTGGCATGGCCAGTGCCGTGGAAATGCTTATCGCTGGCGCCGCGCTCCTGGCCGCCGGGCTGCTCAGTGGCGAGCGAATCACTCAATGGCCCAGCCTGGCCGGCTGGTTGTCGCTGGGCTACCTGGTGTTCTTTGGCTCCATCCTGGCGTTCAATGCCTATATGTACCTGCTCAAGCACGTCAGGCCCGCGGCCGCGACCAGCTATGCCTATGTGAACCCCGTGGTGGCGGTGCTGCTGGGCATGGCCTTCGCCAATGAACGCATTGGCCCGTGGGAAGGCTTGGCGATGCTGGTGATCATCAGCGCGGTGGTGCTGATTGGCCTGCCCCAATGGCGGCGGCGCTGATCCGGGGTAAACTGGACGCCTTGCCGTTCTTTTTTCAGGTACACCCGATGACCTTCGCTTCACTGGGCTTGATCGAGCCGTTGCTCAACCGGCTATCGAGCCTGGGCTATGAAAAGCCAACCCCGATCCAGGAAAAGGCGATCCCCGCCGTGCTCGCAGGCCGTGACCTCATGGCCGCGGCCCAGACCGGCACCGGGAAAACCGCCGGCTTCGCCTTGCCGTTGTTGCAGCATTTGACTCTGCAGGGAAGCCAGGTAGCGAGCAATCGTGTGCGGGCGCTCATCCTGGTGCCTACTCGCGAGCTGGCCGAGCAGGTGCACAGCAACGTCAAGGCCTATGCCGAGGGGCTGCCGTTGCGAACCTACGCGGTCTATGGCGGGGTCAGCCTCAATCCACAGATGATGGCCTTGCGTCGAGGTGTGGATGTCCTGGTGGCCACGCCGGGGCGCTTGCTCGACCTGCACCGCAACAATGCGGTGAAATTCGACCAGGTCGAGACGTTGGTGCTCGACGAGGCCGACCGCATGCTTGACCTGGGCTTCGCCGAAGAACTGCGCGGCCTCTACGCGGCCCTGCCGAAGCGGCGTCAGACCCTGCTGTTCTCTGCTACCTTCTCGGATGACATTCGCCTGCTTGCCGGGCAGATGCTGGACGAACCCCTGAGCGTGGAAGTCAGCCCCCGCAACCAGGCGGCCACCACGGTTCGCCAGTGGGTCGTGCCTGTGGATAAAAAGCGCAAAGCGGAGCTGTTTTCCCATCTGCTGCGTCAGCGGCGTTGGAAGCACGTCCTGGTCTTCGCCAAGACGCGCAATGGCGTCGACCAACTGGTGGAGCGCTTGCAAGGCCAGGGCGTGGCAGCCGACGGCATCCATGGCGACAAGCCTCAGGCCACCCGCCAGCGGGCGCTGGACAATTTCAAGGCCGGTGAGCTGACGGTACTGGTAGCTACCGATGTGGCTGCCCGTGGCCTGGACATCCAGGATCTTCCCCTGGTGGTGAACCTGGACCTGCCTATCGTGGCCGAGGATTACGTTCACCGGATCGGCCGAACGGGGCGCGCGGGAGCTACTGGCGAGGCTATTTCGCTGGTATGCGCCGATGAAGTGGAACAGTTGGCCGCGATCGAAGCCTTGACCCGGCAAACCCTCAAGCGGGTGGAAGAGCCTGATTTCGAGCCGGATCATCGGGTGCCAGAAACCACAGCGGGCGGGCAAATCCTCAAAAAACCGAAGAAGCCTAAAAAGCCCAAGGCCAGCGGGGGCAAGGCTGCGCTTGGGCGCTGGACCGAAAGCCGTGAGGCGCCCGCGGCAGAGCCGCCGGTCAAGGCCGTGCGCAAGGTGCCGGCATTCAATACGGGGCCGCGCAAGCGCAAGCCTTGACAGACTGCGCTCAAGCCGCCGGCGGGGCGGCCAGGTAGGCCAGCACGCCTTCGGCGGCGCGGCGACCACTGGCGAAACAGGCCGTGAGCAGGTAACCGCCGGTCGGGGCCTCCCAGTCGAGCATCTCGCCGGCGCAGAACACACCGGGAAGGGCGCGCAGCATCAGATGCCCGTCGAGCGCGGCGCGGCGAATGCCACCGGCGCTGCTGATCGCTTCTTCCAGCGGGCGAGGGCGTACCAGGGTAAGCGGCAAGGCCTTGATGGTTCGGGCAAGGCGAACAGAGTCCTGGAAGGTCGCCGCATCGGTCAGTTCTCGCAGCAATGCTGCCTTGACACCGTCCAGACGCAGTTGCCCTTGCAGATGGCGCGCCATGGAGCGGCTCCCGCGGGGCTTGTTCAAGGCGGCCTCCACCTGACCGAGAGTTCTGGCCGGTAGCAAGTCGACGAGCACTTCACAGGCCCCATTGCGATTGATCGCCTCACGGATCGGCGCCGAGAGGGCATAGACCAGGCTGCCCTCGATGCCGTGCTCGGTCACTACGCATTCCCCAGCCCGGGCCGGCTGCCCTGGCAGGCTCAAGGCAATGTTCTTTAGCGGAGCGCCTGCGAAGCGTTCCTTGATCATCGCGCTCCAAGCCGTCACTTCGAAGCCACAATTGGCCGGCTGCATAGAGCGGGTTTCAACCCCGCGAGCGTTCAGCCAGGGCAGCCAGGCGCCGTCCGAGCCTAGCCGCGGCCAGCTTGCGCCACCTAGCGCCAATACGGTCGCGCGGGGTTGCAAGGCCAAGGCTTCGCCCTGATGGTCCAGGCACAGGCTGCCATCCTCGTTCCAGCCCAGCCAGCGGTGGCGGGTGTGGATAACCACGCCCTGGTCACGCAAGCGCTTGAGCCATGCACGGAGCAAGGGCGCGGCTTTCATATCGGTGGGGAATACCCGCCCGGAGCTGCCGATGAACGTCTCGATGCCCAGCTCATGTATCCACTGCCGCAGCTCGCCGGCGCCGAAGTGTTGCAGCCAGGGGCCGACCCAGTCGGCCTGCTCGGCATAGCGTTGCACGAAAGCCTGCGCCGGTTCGCTGTGAGTGATGTTCATGCCGCCCACCCCGGCGAGCAGGAATTTGCGGCCTACCGAGGGCATGGCGTCATACACCGCCACGGCTATGCCGGCCTGGCTCAGCACTTCGGCCGCCATGAGTCCGGCCGGGCCTCCGCCCATAACTGCCACTTGCGCAGGAGCCTTCACCGCCATTTCGCCTCGCCAGAAAAAAGTGCGCTAGTTTACCGGAGGATATCCACGGGCACCTGCTCAAAATTTAACCAGAAGCTGGGCGGCCCTGTGAATAAAGGTGCTTTGACAGTTTCACTCAGGTTATCCACAGCCGGCTCTACAGTGAATGTGGGTAACCTATCGGCGTTGCTCGGTGGCTTCGGTTATTCACATGCCACGGGTTTGCCATAGTTCGCTGGCTACCCTATGGAGGATGCCATGACGACGAGCCAAAGCCTGGCGGTCTTTACTGTAGCCGCCGCCAATCACGCCCATCACCGCAATGCCGCGGTTCAGGCAATGTTCCAGCACTCGCTTGTCTCGCGCGGCCACGCCAGCGTCGGTGAGCTGCAGATACCCGAGGGCGTCGTCTCGATGCACGTCTACGCCAGCGTCGTAAAGCACCAGGTCGGGTTGATACAAGGGCAGGAGGTAATTGAGGGCATCCTCCACCACCTGAAGATAAGCCTCGTCGCCCATGCCCAAGGGTAGCGGGATATCCCAGTCACTTTGGGCCTTGCGTACCGGAAAGTTCTTTTCACAATGCAGTGATACGGTAATGGCGTCGGCCACGTCCGCGAGCAGACGCGCCGTTCCGTCGCCCTGATGTACGTCACAGTCGAAGATCAGCACACGCTGTACCCTGCCGGCCTCCAGCAAGTAGCGGCTGACCACGGCCAGATCATTGAAGATGCAAAAGCCGGAAGGGTAATCGTAATGGGCATGATGGGTGCCGCCGGCCAGGTGACAGGCCAGGCCATGCTTCAACGCCAGCTCCGCGGTGAGCAGCGAGCCCCCTACGGCGCGCACGGTGCGCCTGGCCACGGCCTCGCTCCAGGGCAGGCCCAGGCGCCGCTGGTCTTCACGGGACAACTCGCCGGCCATGTAGCGCTCTATGTAGTCGGGCGCGTGGGCCAGGGCCAGCACCTCGGCGGGGCAGAGTTCGGGCCGGTGCAGCGCTTGGTCGCAGGCGATTTCCGTGGCGAGCAAATGGTCATGGAGCAGGCGGAACTTCTCCATGGGAAAGCGATGGTCCGCTGGAAACGGTGGGCTGTAGTCGTCGTGGTAAACCAGAGGCAGGGGCATGATGATCCGCATGGCTAAAGCCTGGAGTGTGCCAGCTTTATCCACAGCTGCCCACGGCAGGCGGGCGGTGGCGGAGAACATCAAGGTATGATGGCCGCCTGGGTATTTTGTAAGGCGAGGTAACACCGCAATGAGCCATGTGCTGGATGATCTGGTCGACCTGCTGACCTTGGAGCCGATCGAAGAAAACCTGTTCCGCGGGCGCAGCCAGGACCTGGGCTTCCGTCAACTGTTCGGCGGCCAGGTGCTGGGGCAGTCGCTGTCCGCGGCCAGCCAGACCGTAGAAGAGGCGCGTCACGTCCATTCGTTGCATGGGTACTTCCTGCGCCCCGGTGACGCGTCCCTGCCAGTGGTCTATATGGTGGACCGAGTTCGTGACGGCGGCAGCTTTTCCACACGCCGGGTCACCGCCGTGCAAAAGGGCAACACCATCTTCACCTGCTCGGCCTCTTTCCAGTACGACGAAGAAGGCTTCTCCCACCAGAGCGCCATGCCTGAGGTGGTGGGCCCGGAAAACCTGCCCACCGAACTGGAGTTGATGCGTCACCGGGAAGAGCTGATTCCGCCTCACCTGCGAGAAAAGCTGCTGTGCCCTAAACCTATCGAAATACGACCAGTGACAGAGCGCGACCCCTATAACCCCACGCCTGGTGATCCGGTCAAGTATGTGTGGTTCCGGGCCGATGGCCAGCTGGCGGACCTGCCGGCCTTGCACAAATACGTGATGGCCTACGCTTCGGACTTCAACCTGCTCACCACCTCGCTGCTGCCTCATGGCAAGAGCGTGTGGCACCGGGACATGCAGATGGCCAGCCTGGATCACGCCCTGTGGTTCCATGGCAACCTGATCGCCGACGACTGGCTGCTGTACGCCCTGGATAGCCCTTGGGCGGGCAATGCTCGCGGCTTCGCCCGTGGCAGTGTCTACAATCGCGCGGGCCAACTGGTCGCGTCGTCCGCTCAGGAAGGGCTGATCCGCCATCGGAAGGACTGGGCCTGATGCTGAGTAAGATTCGCCACTGGGTATTCGACATGGACGGCACCCTCACCGTGGCGGCCCATGATTTCAATGCCATCCGGCTAGCCTTGGACATTCCGTTGGAGGAGGACATCCTCGGTCACCTGGCCGCGCTTCCACCGGCCCAAGCCGCGGTAAAGCATGCCTGGCTGTTGGAGCATGAGCGTGAACTGGCCCTGGCTGCCAGGCCCGCGCCAGGGGCCGTGGCGTTGGTCCGCTACCTGGCCGAGCGCGGCGTGCGCCTGGGCGTGCTGACCCGCAACGCCCGCGAGCTGGCCCATATCACCCTGGGCGCCATTGGCCTCGGTGACTGCTTCGCCCGCGATGACGTGCTCGGCCGCGACGAAGCCGCCTTCAAGCCCAGCCCGGAAGGCCTGCATAAACTCGCCCAGGCCTGGCAAGTCGCCCCCGCTGAGATGGTGATGGTGGGCGACTATCGCTTCGACCTGGAGGCGGGCCGCGCCGCCGGTACACGCACGGTACTGGTCAACCTGCCCAGCAACCCCTGGCCAGAATTGGTGGACTGGCATGCGGTGGATTGTGGGGCTTTGTTGGGAATGCTCAAGGCGCTCTAGAGGCATTTAGAAATGCGGTATCTAAGTCCGCCCCACCGTAATGCCTTTGGAACGCTTGACCCGAGTCGAAGCGATGAAATTGTTGTTTATTTACAAACCATAACAAGTCAACGTGATCCGCTATCTCCTGTAAGTGATGCGAGGATACGACTATGGTCTTGCCAGCTTTCTTGGCAGCGGCAATGGCATGCCAGATGAAATAACGATGCTCAGGATCTACACCCGCAGTGGGTTCGTCTAAAAGTATGAGCTCATTAGGTTGAGCCAATAGCGTCAAGGCAAAGTAGTACCGGATCTCTCCGTAGCTGCAATGAGTAGGTCGACGCTTCGACAAAGCAGCGAATTTTTTCGACAAGGAAGGATGCCAAGCGCCCAAGTGCTCAACGACGTCTAACCTCGCTATAGGGCAGAAAGCGCTCAGCGCGGAGATCATATCGAACATGTCCCCCATGCAGGCACTTCAGAAAGGTGAGTCGGATCAGCAGCGCATTGCCCAGCTTGAGGAACAGGTTGCGTTGCTGCGTCATCGTCTGTTTTCACCGAAGTCTGAACAAGGCACCGACCCCGATTCGCCTCAACTGGCGATGTTCAACGAGGCCGAAGAGATCCTCGCCGAGCCGGCGGCGGAGCCGATTGATGAAGAAACCGTCGCGCCGGTCAAGCGCCGTGGCAAGCGCAAGCCTCTCCCGGCCAACCTGCCGCGCATCGATGTTGTGCATGAACTGCCAGAGCACGAACTGACCTGCGATTGCGGCTGCCGCAAACAGGTCATCGGTGAACAAACCAGCGAACAGTTGGACATCGTGCCGATGCAGTTTCGCGTCATCCGCCACATTCGCAAGACCTACGCCTGCAAGGCCTGCGAAACCGCGCCGGTGACGGCTGACAAACCTGCCCAGCTGATCGAGAAGAGCCTGGCCAGCCCTGGCGTATTGGCGATGCTGCTGACCACCAAATACGCCGACGGGTTGCCGCTGTACCGCTTTGAAAAAGTGCTCAACCGCCATGGTGTCGATGTGTCCAGGCAAACCCTGGCCCGTTGGGTCATCCAGTGCGCCACGCATTTTCAGCCCCTGTTGAACCTGCTGCGCGATCGGCTGTTGGAAAGCCCTGTCATCCATTGCGACGAGACACGTCTTCAAGTCCTGCATGAGCCGGGACGCGACCCCACTGCGCAGTCCTGGATGTGGGTGCAGGGCGGTGGGCCGCCTGACACACCCGTGGTGCTGTTCAACTACGACACCCGCCGCGCGCAGGCCGTACCGTTGCGCCTGTTCGACGGGTATCAGGGCTACCTGATGACCGATGATTACGTCGGCTATAACGCCGTAGCGGCTATGCCGGGTATTACCCGACTCGGCTGCTGGGCGCACGCTCGCCGAACGTTCGTAGAAGCCCAAAAAGTGCAACCCAAGGGCAAGACCGGGCGCGCCGACATGGCGCTGAACCTGATCGGCAAGTTGTACGGGATCGAGCGGGACTGCAAGGACAGCAGCGATGCCGAGCGCTTGGAGATGCGGCAAAAACGAAGCGTGCCCGTGCTGGCCCAACTCAAAAGCTGGCTCGACAAAACCCAGCCCAACACCTTGCCCCAAACGGCCTTGGGCAAGGCCGTGAACTACCTGGCCAGCAACTGGGGCAAACTTGAGCGCCATGTAGAGGCCGGTTACCTGCCGCTGGACAACAACCGCGCCGAGAATGCCATCCGCCCGTTCGTGATCGGGCGCAAGAATTGGATGTTCAGCGATACACCGCAAGGCGCCACGGCCAGCGCGCAGGTCTACAGCCTGATCGAAACGGCCAAGGCCAATGGACGTGAACCCTATGCCTGGTTGCGGTATGTGCTGGAGCGGTTGGCGATGGCGACATCGGTGGAGGATTACGAAGCGCTGTTACCTTGGAATTGCCCCGCTACGAACTGATGAGCCGGCACCTGGCCATGGCAAGGTGCGGTTTGTAGAGTGCTTACATCCTTAACTCAATAGCTCGTTGTTGAACACAGCCTCTGAAACCGCCCTATTGCAATCAAATCAAACTTAGCTGCTTCGTATCATCTCGATACGTGTTAGACACTAGCGCACCGCCCACGGTTGCTAGAAACTCGCCTTGCGAAGACGTAGCCCTTTCCAGCAGACCTTGCTTGCAAAGTGATACAAATAGCGCGACAGAATATGCCTGGCAGCTGAAAGAGCGCTCTGGGTTAAATTCAATATCAGTGAACGCGGAGTAAGAAAGCACCTGATCAATAACTGATTTGGGTTGTTTTTTTAAAGCATTTATGTAAATCCAGTCATAGAAGGCAGTGCGAGGTTCAAGCTCCCAGTCCGTATTAAAAAAATCAAACCTTAACAATCTGCCCGAGTTTTGAAGCCGTTGATCTTTTTTTGCCTCTCGAGAACTTAATTTAAAGATGTCTCTGTACGGCCCTCCCAACTCGAATACTTTACTACCTTGAAACGCACATTCTACACTAAGCTTAACACCATACTTTTTCGTCGTAAACTCCAAATTAAATGCGCTGAGTGCGATTCCCAGTGTATCTTTAGATTTGCTAGAGACCTCTAAAATATTTCCAACTGGCGGGATGGATTCGGACGCAGCAGAATGAAGAGCTTCAATAGACTTTTGTTTTTGTGTAATAGCCATTCCTGCAGTCCACTTAAATTTGACTGACTTAGTCATCACAAAGGTTTCAGCAAATGGGGTCGGGATGAATATCGAACGCTCAGCCATCTTCTATCTCCACTTCTTATTCGCAATGCCATCTTAAGAGCTATTGACGCCAACACCCGCAGCTTAACGTCTTTTGAAAAGTCATTGCATTTCGATAGCCTAGCAATATAAGTACAGCACTCCGAACCTAGATTCATTAGCTATTACAGAACAAGAAATCTAGCAGGTACATAAGATTTTGTAAATCACTATGCTCCATTTCAACTGATACGCTTGCCATTCGTTTACCCCGGCGCTGGTACCAAGCTTCCAATGGATATACGGCTACTAATCTCGAGAAGTGCACCTGAGCAGCGATCAAGCCTTGTGAAGTGATCCGTCATAATGCTACAGCGCAATGATTCCCCTAGAGAAACTAACGCCAAAATACGGAAATTTGTCACCCATCTTAAATTCCTCGCACTCAAAGCTGTAAACTTCAATATAAACATATAGATCTTCATAATGCGAGCAGCCCTCTGTCAACGTTTGTGCACAAGAGGCTAGGACCCTTAATACTTTTTGCCTCTGTGAATTTATAATTTAAAATGAGTTAGTTGGCTATCGCTAAAAATAGGATTTCATAAGCAAAGATCAAAGCGCATGATGCTCATCTGAGAGTTATGTCTTGGCGTATCGCTCCTGCCTAGCAAAATTCCAGAAGAGCGTGTAAGCTCGATGATCGACCAATGACAGGGATGAAATAAGATGCATGCACCAACGAAGATTCATCTATTCGGAAGTAATAATGCCGAGCTGAAGAACAGCTTATCACGGACGCAATCGAACTTTCAGGGATGAACTCCTAAAAATGACAATAATTTACTATCAACTGCTTATCGTCTGCACAATTATTATTGTGAGAATTTTTGCCAAAAATTACTTGACTGCTCTTTGTGTAGCTTGGTCAGGGTTCACGATATTTAACGTCTTTATTTCGCCGCTTCTTCTTTTGCAGTTCATCACCATCTGGGGTACGTTTTCTCTTGTAGTATCGCGCGAGAGAAATACCGCGACGACTAAAGTTGGTGAGACTGATAGCGCTGGTACTTTCACTTCAACTCAGCCTCTCGAATCTAAGCCATCCATGTCACAGGCGCGCCTTAAGCCTTCTGATATTATTGGGTTACCCCCTAAAAAGCCTACCGCTCCGACCAAGAGTTCTAAAAATATTGTGCATGAATCTCTTAGAGCAGCTGGCCTAGTGCTCAAAGATTCTACTGAAGCTCTAGCACTACAAAGTGAGCTGCAGAAAGCTACGTCTCTGCTAAGTAACTCGATAGGAGCTGAACGAATAAAAGTTGAGGCTGCGCTGAAGCAGGCTAACAATGCTTTGGAAGAGGAAAAGCGCCGCGAACAGATGGACCTCAAGAAATTGGCATATTATGAGGAAGCACATGATCGTTTCTCCCGTCTCCTACGAGAGCATGGCAAACAGGGTGAGGATAGAAATATCCCAGACGTGGCGCCCCCTGACTTTACCATTCCCCCTAGGCATATCAACGAAAAGCTCGCGGATTCCATTGAGCAAAGAATCAATTCGTTGTACAGAGAAAGAGAAACTTTCCTTTCTGAAGTTGCTAAGCAGCTAGGGAAAAATGAAAGGCTAATTGAGATATTTGAAGAAAGGCTGTCCAATATGGGTGCCAATGAGGTTTGGGGCGCTATCCTGCTCAAGGTGCGCGCTCAAGATTCGTCGCCAAAACTTATGAGGTTTAGCGACATACTCAATCCTATGGCAGATAAGAGCGCGCATTTACCCGCAACTATACCGCCGGAGCTTCAGAAATATGTCCGTGCTAGAAAAATCAAGGCGCGGGTTGAGGAAATTGAGCTCCCGTATCTTGTCCATTTCACGCAAGTAGAGAACTTGCCTTCGATCATGAAGCATGGCATATGCCCAATCGCCACAATGAATGATCAGCATATCTCTCATATTGCTAACGACAAGCTTAGACTCGACGGGCATCCTGATGCCAGCTCATTCTCAATAGCACATCCAAACGACAAGATGTTCGCCAGCTACCGATGGGCGAACAAAGAGCGAAACTGGGTAGTACTCATTATAGATCGCTCCGCTCTATGGACCTTGAACGCAGCATTTTGCAAGCACAACGCTGCGGATGGTCGAATCAGACTGGTGGATCTCGAGGGTTTGAAGACAGAGTCAGCCTTTGCCGCGATGTTCACTCCTTTAGTCGGGCTCCCCGTTCGGGAAGCGGATAGCTTGAAGCCATACGATCCTACAGACGTCCAAGCCGAAGTCTTAATTTTTGATATAGTGGAGCCTGAAATGATCAAAGGCATGGTTTTCAATCAAGCTCGTGTGTTGGAACAGTATAAAAAGCATGTTGGGGATCGGCAAGCGCTAATTAATGTTGAAGGTAAAGGTTTTTTTAGTGCTCGATCCTATGCGCGAATAACAGGTTGGTCATGTTGACGGACTGTCAGATTATTTGTGTTCGGGCAGTTAGCGCCCATCACCTGACGGACAATGAAATCACCACGTCGGCCCTGTGAAGTCATCTCCATAAAGAATCGCAAATTGATTCATGGCACCTTTCCAATCATATGCAGTCCTGCGCCAGTTGGTGGTGATGTTACGCAGTCCCAGCCAGATCAGCTTGGTTGCTGCTTCATCGTTCGGGGAGTGCCCGCGCGTTTTGATGATCTTGCGTAGCTGGGCGTTGACGCTCTCGATGGCGTTGGTAGTGTAGATCACCTTGCGTATCGCCTGCGGGAACACGAAGAACGGTATCACCCGATCCCATGCTCGTCGCCATGACGCAGCCACCGTGGGGTATTGCCTGCCCCGGGGGGGGCCGGGTCGAAGTCGTTCAGGGCTTGCTCGGCAGCGTCTGCATCCAGGGCCTGATAAACCGGCTTGAGCGCTTTGGCCAGGCCCATGCGCTTGTCCCAGGAAGCGAAGTCCAGGCTGTTGCGGATCAGGTGAACGATGCAGGTCTGCAACGTCGTCTGTGGGTAAACAGCCGCCAGTGCTTCGGGCATGCCCTTGAGGCCATCGGTAACGGCGATCAGTACGTCCTCAACACCTCGGTTGCGCAGGTCATTGAACACCTTGAGCCAGAACTTGGCGCCTTCAGTGTTCTCGATCCAGATGCCCAGGATGTCCCGTGTGCCGTCGGGCAACACGCCCAAGGCAAGGTAGATGGCCTTGTTGCGCACCATGCCTTCATCGCGGATCTTGACCCGCAGGGCGTCGAAGAAAATCACCGGGTACATCGGCTCCAGCGGGCGCTGCTGCCAGGCGCCGACCTCGTCCATCACGGCGTCAGTCACCGAGCTGATGAAGTCGTGGGAAACGTCGGTGCCGTACTGTTCGCGCAGGAAGGCGCTGATCTCTCGCACGGTCATGCCACGGGCATACATGGCGATGATCTTGTCGTCAAAACCGGTGAAGCGGCGCTCGTGCTTGGGGATCAGGATCGAGGCAAAACTGCCATCGCGGTCGCGGGGAATATCCAGCTTCAACGGGCCGTCGTCAGTCAGCACGGTTTTTCCGCTGGTGCCATTTCGCTGGTTCTCGCTGCCCTCGGGGCGCTCCTCGCCAGGCGCGTAGCCCAGATGATGGCCGAGCTCGGCACCTAGTGCGCGCTCGACCAACGCTTTCTTGAAGGCCATCGAGATGTCTTGGATTGCCTCGGCAGTCATCGGGCCGCTGGCGAACTGTTCAACCAGCTCTTTGGGAATGGATGGCAGGTTTTTTTGGCCTTGAAGGCCGGGTTCTTTTGATAGGCATGGCATGCACCTTAAACGCTTGTTATGCCCGAATACAAAATTTCTGACAGTCCCGAAAGCGTAGAGAAACGGTTCAACTACCCAGTACGCCTGTGCAACGGCTCAGCAATCCCCAGATTAGGAAACGACTTTTGAGATTTTGTTCAGCAACCATCTTACGGCGCTCTGGGCCACGCTGGAGTTAGGCCGTAGTCAATGCACTGCGACGCAGCCCCTCCCCGGATATTCCAGCGTGAAACGAAGGCGCATAGGGCACGGCCTAGGATCCAGGTTTGCAATGAAAAATGTGCCAGTAATGTGAAGCTCAGCTTTGCCGCAGGCGAGCCCCACTATGACAGGACGGGCCTGTAGTGCTTGTCTGTGGTTAGGCCTGTCCCGTCCGTCGTTACATTAAGCTCCAGGCCGAGTAAGACAGCTCCTACAACTGCTTGGCATTGAAGGTATCGCACCGATCCAACTGCCCGCTTTCGAAGCCAGTCTTGAACCACTTCACTCGCTGCGCCGAGGTGCCGTGGGTGAAGGAGTCGGGCACTACCCGCCCTTGACCTTGCTCCTGCAGGCGGTCGTCGCCGATGGCATTGGCGGCGTTGAGGGCTTCTTCCACATCTCCGGCCTCGAGCCAGTTCAGGCGTTGCTGGGCATGGTTGGCCCAGACACCGGCGAAGCAGTCGGCCTGCAGTTCCTGGCGGACCAGCAAGCCATTGTTGCCTTCCATTCGCTGGCCTTGCTGGCGCGCTGCGTCCACCTGGCGAGAAATGCCCAGCAGGGTTTGCACATGGTGGCCCACTTCGTGAGCGATGACGTAGGCCTGGGCGAAGTCGCCCGCTGCCTGGAAGCGCTGGCTCATCTCATTGAAGAAGGAGGTATCCAGGTACACCTTGCGGTCGCCAGGGCAATAGAACGGGCCGACGGCGGAGGAGGCCAGGCCACAGGCTGAGTTGACCCGGCCATTGAACAGCACCAGGGTAGGGTCCTCGTATTGGCGACCGCCTTCCTTGAAGATGGCCTGCCAAGTATCCTCGGTGTCACCCAGAATGGACCGCACAAATTCGGTCTGGTCGTCGGTGGCGGGCGTGCTGCGTTGTTGCACTGGCGCAGGGCCCGTAGCCTGGCCGGCCAGTTGCCCCAGTATTTGCATCGGGTCCTGGCCGGTGAGCAGACCGAAACCCACGATCAGCACCACTGCCCCGAGGCTCAGGCCCTTGCCGCCGATGCGAAGCCCGCCACCGCCATAACCGCCACCGCCCCCGTCTCCACGGGCATCCACTACGTTGTCACTGCGTCGGCCTTTTTTCCAGAGCATGCTGGGCCCTCTCCGTTTCGTATTTGGCATAACCATTTGGTTATGTCAGCACCGCGTATTTTCAGTTCCCGCCGTCTTCCGGTTGGCGGACACTCTCAGCCTGCGTATCGATTCATGCGACCTATAAATCCAATAACAGGAGATCGACATGTCTGAACAAGACACCAGTCGCTTCATCATCCGTGACCGCAACTGGCACCCCAAGGCGCTGACCCCCGACTACAAGACGTCGGTACCGCGCTCGCCTCGCCAGGCCTTGGTGAGCATTCCGCAAACCGCAAGCGAAAGCACCGGCCCAGACTTCTCGCACCTCAAGCTCGGTAAGTTCGACAACGATCTTCTGCTGAATTTCAATAATGGCGGCCTTCCCATCGGGGAACGGGTGATCGTGGCGGGCCGCGTGCTCGATCAGTTCGGCAAACCCGTGCCCCACACCTTGGTGGAGATGTGGCAGGCCAACGCCGGCGGCCGTTATCGCCACAAGAACGACCGCTACCTGGCCCCGCTGGACCCGAACTTCGGCGGCGTGGGCCGTACCCGCACCAATGCCGAAGGCTATTACAGTTTCCGCACCATCAAGCCGGGCCCGTACCCGTGGCGCAATGGCCCGAACGACTGGCGCCCGGCGCATATTCATGTGTCGGTAAGCGGGCCGTCCATTTCCACCCGTTTGATCACCCAGCTGTACTTCGAAGGCGACCCGCTCATTCCTCTATGCCCGATCGTCAAATCCATCGCCAATCCTGAGGCGATTCAGAGCCTGATCGCGCGGCTGGACATGACCAACGCCAACCCCATGGATTGCCTGGCCTACCGCTTCGATATCGTGCTGCGCGGCCAACGCCAGACCCATTTCGAGAATTGCTGAGAGGAGCGCCGTCAATGCCTGTTCAAATTCTGCCGGAAACCCCTTCGCAAACCGCTGGCCCCTACGTGCATATCGGCCTGGCGCTGGGTGTGGCGGGTAACCCCACCCGCGAGCAGGAAATCTGGAATGAAATGGCCAAGCCCGGGGCGCCGGGTGAGCACATCCTGCTGGTCGGTAACGTCTATGATGGCAACGGCCATCTGATCCGGGACTCCTTCCTGGAGTTCTGGCAAGCGGATCATCAGGGCCGTTACGACACCGAGTTCAACCTGGAAAAGCCCTTCAATAGCTTTGGCCGTACCGCCACTACCTTCGATGCCGGGGAGTGGAGCCTGCAGACCATCAAGCCGGGCGTGGTCACTACCACGGCGGGCATTCCCATGGCGCCCCACATCAACGTCAGTCTGTTTGCCCGGGGGATCAACATCCACCTGCAAACCCGCATCTATTTCGACGACGAAGCCGAGGCGAACGCCAAGTGCCCGATCCTCAACCTGATCGAGCAACCCCAGCGGCGTGAAACTCTGATTGCACGGCGTTGTGAAGTGAACGGCAAAACCGCTTACCGCTTCGACATTCGCGTGCAGGGAGAAGGCGAGACGGTGTTCTTCGACTTCTGATCCCAATACCGCCCCTGTGCCAGCGGGGCGGCGGAGTGTCAGTCCCACTTCGGTGCGAAGTCGGGGCTGACCAGACGTTGATTTTTGGGCAACTGGGCGATGAGGGCACGGTCTTCATCATCCAGTGGTACCTTGAAAGCCTCCAGGTTGCTTCGCTGATTATTGATGCTGGCCGCCTTCGGGATGGCGGCGACGCCCTCCTGATCCAGCAACCATTTCAGCGCGACCTGAGTGGGCAATACCCCATGCTTGTGAGCGATCTGCTGCAAGGCTTGGTAATCTGAAAGGCGGTTGCGCGCCAACGGGCTGTAGGCAGTGAGCGCGATCTGGTGCTGCCGGCAGAAGTCCAGCAGCGGCTGCTGGTCCAGCGCCACGTGATACTCCACCTGCAGCGCGGCCAAGGGTGCCTTCAATTCCTCGACCGCTTGGCGCATCAGAGCCAAGGGAAAGTTCGCCACGCCAATGGCCTTGGCGCGGCCGCTCTCATACAAAGCAGTCAAGGCGTCCAGGCTGGCCTGCAGGTTCCACTCACCGCGGCCAGGCCAATGAATCAAAAACAGGTCCACGTAGTCGGTGCGCAATGCCTTGAGGCTGTCCTCGAAGGAGGCTTGCAAGGCGCCAGGCTCCAGCTTGTCCCACCAGACTTTGGTCGTCACATGGATATGCTCGCGGGGCACATCCGTGGTGCTGAGTGCCTCGCCAACCGCGGCTTCGTTGTTATAGGCCGCGGCGGTATCGATATGCCGGTAGCCCAGGTCCAGCGCGCTGAGCACGGCGCGGGTGCATTCGGCATCGAGCATGGGCCAGGTGCCCAGGCCGAGCTTGGGCAGGTTCAAGCCGTGTGCGTTGCTGATGGTTTCCATAACAGCCTCCTTGGTGATCAATCCTGCGTTGCACCGGCCGCATGACGACCAGCAATGTAACCGAAGGTCATGGCCGGGCCCAGGTTGATGCCGCCGGCCGGGTAGCAACGACTCCTGATGCTGGCCATGATGGGCATCCTCATCACAGGGGTTCCCCGTAGCGTGAGCCTAAGTTTGGGTAACGGCCCGCTCAGCGCCCGAGCCGATTACCAGCAGATCGCAATCTACGCTTGGAAAAGGGTGAAGGGGTTCAGACATTGCAACTCCGAAGGCATGGTAATTATTGGAACCTTGTTCCAGAATTGTAGGGCGCCAAACCTAGGTTCGCTATGCGGCTCGCTGAAAAGCGGGCGAAGATCGCACAGCGCTCCTTTGGCTCTCTCATTGTGCCGATCATTAAGGGCCCAGCATGGCCGGAAGTCAGATAGAACGAGCCTTTCGCGTGGTCGAGAAGCTGACCCATGAGCCGCGGGGCCTTCCCTTGCAAAGCCTGGCCGAGGCCCTGGACCTTCCCAAGAGCGCCGCGCACCGCTTGCTCACCGAACTCACCCGCTTGGGCTACGTGCGTCAGAATGCGGAAAACCTTCGCTACCTGCTGACCACGCGCCTGGTGGCCCAAGGCTTTCGCTACCTGGGCCATAGCGGTGTGGATATCGTGCAGCCCATCCTGGATCGCCTGGCTGAGCAAACCGCGGAGCTCATCCGGTTGGGCGTGGTCGAAGGCGCGCGGCTGACCTGGCTGGCCAAGGCCCAGGGCGCTCGTAGCGGGCTGCGCTATGACCCTGACATGGGGCGTGAGGCGCCCTTGTTCTATACCGCCTCCGGCCATGCCTGGCTGGCCACGCTCAATGACGACCAAGCCATGGCCTTGGTGGAAGCCCAAGGCATTGCGCCGGCCGAAGGGTTCGGCCCCAATGCCCCGCGCAACACGGAGCAATTGTTGGCACGGCTGCGCCTGGCGCGCGCTCAGGGTTATGCCTGGGTGATCGAGAGTTCAGCGGTGGGGATGTCCGCCTTGGCGGTGGCGGTGCGTCATCCCGACAGCGGAGCCACCCTGGGTGTGCTGAGCGTTGCCGGGCCAACGGCGCGGCTGCCCGAGGCTCGGCTTCATGGCCTGGCCCCGGCGACCCAGGCCGCCGCCGTGGAACTGGCTCAGGCCAGCATGGCCTGCGAATGGTTTCGTTGATCCAGGGCTTGTATTGAAGCTGGAACTCCGTTCTAAATAACAACATCCCCTCAGGTGGCAACGTTCATGCGGCGACCTTTTTCCCTGGCGGCACTCACAGTGCTCGAACTGTCTCCGGTGGAGATGATCGAAGTCGCCGCGCGCGCAGGCTACAGCCATGTCGGCTTGCGTACCGAGCCAGCCACTTCGGAAGAACACCACTATCCGCTCCTGGCGGACGCTGCCTTGCGCCGCGCCACCCTGGCGCGCCTGAGGGATACCGGGATCCGGGTGCTGGACCTGGAAATTCTCAGGTTAAAGCCTGACACCCAGGTGCGCGCGTTCGAGTCACACCTGGCCTTCGGTGGCGACTGCGGGGCGACCGAGCTGCTGGTAGCGGGTAACGACCCCGACCTTTCCCGCTGCGCCGAGCGCTTTGGCCAGTTGTGCGAGCTGGCCGCCCCTTACGGCATCCATCCCCATCTCGAATTCATGCCCTGGACGGACGTGCCGGACCTGGCCACGGCCATCAGCGTGGTGGAGCAAGCCGGGCAGGCCAATGGCTGCGTGCTGGTGGATGCGTTTCACTTCAACCGTTCCGGCTCTTCTCTGTCGCAACTGGAACAGTTGCCGCCCGGCCGCATGCGCTACGCTCAGCTCTGCGATATCGCGGGGCCGCCTCCCGCGGACATGGCCCGCATACTGTATGAAGCGCGCAATGAGCGCTGCATGCCCGGGGACGGAGATTGTGATTTGCCCAGCCTGCTACGAGCGTTGCCACCGGCTATCCCATTGAGCCTGGAAATTCCTACCCGCCGCCTGCTGGAACAGGGAATGAGCCCGCTGGAGCGCGCCGCCCTGGCACTGGAAGCTACTCATCGCGTACTGGAACGCCTCTGCCCATGACTAAGTCCGCCCTCTCGCTGACCGGCTCCAGCCAACCGCTGAAGGGCATGTTGCTGATGGTGATCGCGACCTTGCTGTTCGCCAGCCACGACGTGCTCTCCAAGTACCTGTCGGGCATTTATCCGGTGATGCTGGTGATCTGGGTACGCTATTTCGTGCATACCCTGCTGATGATGGGCATCTTCCTGCCACAGTCGGGGCTTCGCATCCTGCGCACTCGTCGGCCGCTGCTGCAGATTCTCCGCGCCTTGTGCCTGCTGGGCACGAGCCTGCTCTTCACTTCCGGCCTACAGTACATTCCCCTGGCCGAAGCCACGGCGGTGAACTTCCTTGCTCCCTTGCTGGTGACCGCGTTGTCGGTTCCGCTGCTGGGTGAACGTGTCACGGCCGGACAGTGGACAGCGGTACTGATCGGCTTTTGCGGCGTGGTCACCATCGTTCACCCGGGTGGGGATCTGTTTACGCCCGCGATTCTTTTTCCTTTCGGCTCGGCCCTGTGTTTCTGCTTCTACCAGATCCTGACCCGCAAGGTGGCTGAGGTAGACAGCCCCACCACCAGCAACTTCTTTGCGGGCGTATTCAATACCCTGCTGATGAGCGCCGTGGTGCCGTACTTCTGGCACTGGCCAAGCTGGCTCGATGGCATCTTCATGCTGGCCCTCGGCACCTGCGGCATGACGGCCCACCTGTTGCTCACCCAAGCCTTTCGTCATGCGCCACCGGCGCTGCTCGCCCCTCTGGGGTACTGCCAGATCGTCTTCGCCGGCTTCTATGGCTTGCTGATTTTCAATCACCAGCCCACCGGCCTCACGATCATCGGCATTTGCGTGATCTGTGCCAGTGGCGTGGCTGCGGCATGGCTGCAGCGTCGCGCCAAGGCCGCGGAACCCTCTTCAGCCAAATCGGCCCAATCAACGGAGGCGGTTGCCACTACTGCGCCGATAGAACCCGCCAAGACGGCCTAGAGTGGGCGGTAATCGAACAGAAAACTAACCGGTTGGTACGCTAGGGCGGCGGGTTTTTCGGGTATAAACGGTCCGACAAAACCCAGAAATCTTTTGGTCGGCCCAGGCTGGCCAGGCGCAGTGCGAACGGTTCGGTCAAGCCGCCACGCGCAGCCTTCAGGAGTGACACCATGCACCGTTCGATCGCCACCGTATCCCTTAGCGGCACCTTGCCGGAAAAGCTCGAAGCCATTGCCGCCGCCGGGTTCGATGGGGTGGAGATCTTCGAAAACGACCTTCTGTACTACGACGGAAGCCCGCGCGAAGTGCGCCAGATGTGCGCGGACCTGGGCATCGCGATCACACTGTTCCAGCCGTTTCGGGATTTCGAAGGCGTGCGGCGCGATCGCTTGACACGCAATCTGGAGCGCGCCGAGCGCAAGTTCGACCTCATGCACGAGCTGGGCACTGACCTGGTGCTGGTATGCAGCAACGTTGCCCCCGACGCCCTGGGTGACCCTGCGGTTCTGGTGGAGGACATGGCGCTGCTGGCCGAGCGGGCAGGGGAGCGTGGCTTGCGCATCGGCTACGAAGCCCTGGCCTGGGGGCGCCATGTCAACACCTGGCAGCAGGTATGGGACATCGTTCGGGAGGTGAACCACCCCAGCCTGGGCATGATCCTGGACAGCTTCCATACCTTGTCGCTGCGCGGCGACCCGCGAGCCATCGCCCAGGTACCGGCAGACAAGATCTTCTTCGTGCAAATGGCCGACGCGCCAGTGCTGGCCATGGATGTGCTGGAGTGGAGCCGTCATTTCCGCAACTTCCCCGGCCAGGGCGATTTCGACCTTCCCGGTTTCCTGGCGCCTATTCTGAAAACCGGCTATCAAGGGCCCTTGTCCCTGGAAATCTTCAACGATGGTTTCCGCGCCGCGCCACCTCGCGGCAATGCCGCCGACGGCTTGCGTTCGCTCTTGTACCTTGAAGAGAAAACACGTCAGTTGCTGGCCGCCGAAACGGATGCCCAGGCCACCGCCAAGGTCGCCAGCGAGCAGTTGTTCAGCACACCCGCGGCTGCGCCCTACGACGGCGTCGAGTTCCTTGAGTTCGCGGTGGACGAAGCCGCGGGCGCCAAGCTCAAGCACTGGCTTGGGCAGCTGGGCTTTACCGTAGCGGGCCAGCACCGCTCCAAGAATGTCACCCTGCTGCGCCAGAACGACATCAACCTGATCCTCAATTCAGAACCCTATTCCTTCGCGCACAATTTTTTCGAAGCCCATGGCCCCTCGCTTTGCGCCACCGCCCTGCGGGTGCGCAACGGCGCCGAGGCCCTGCAACGCGCGGTCGCCTACAAGGCGCAGCCCTACCGCGGCCTGGTCGGCCCCAACGAACGGGAACTGGCGGCAGTGCGGGCACCCGATGGCAGCCTGATCTACCTGGTAGACCAGGATGCCCAGGGCCGCACCATTTACGAGACGGACTTCAATCTCAACACGATGACACCTGCTGGCAGCGGCGGCCTCAAGCGCATCGACCACATGGCCATGGCGTTGCCGCCCGATGCGCTGGACAGTTGGGTGCTGTTCTACAAAAGCGTGCTGGACTTCACCGCTGACGACGAAGTGGTGCTACCCGACCCCTACGGCCTGGTGAAAAGCCGGGCCATCCGCAGCCGCTGCAGCACCGTGCGCCTGCCGCTGAACATCTCGGAGAACCGAGGCACGGCGATTTCCCATGCGCTCTCGTCCTATCGAGGCTCGGGCGTGCATCACATCGCGTTCGATTGCGACGATATCTTCGCCGCGGTCACCCAGGCCAAGGAAGCTGGCCTGCCGTTGCTGGAAATTCCGCTCAACTATTACGACGATCTGGCCGCGCGCTTCGACTTCGACGACGAATTCCTCAGCGAGCTGGCGTACTTCAACGTGCTCTACGACCGCGATGCCAACGGTGGCGAGCTGTTCCATGTGTACACCGAGCCATTCGAGAACCGCTTCTTCTTCGAGGTGATCCAGCGCCGGGGCGGTTATGCCGGTTACGGGGCCGCCAACGTGGCGGTGCGCCTGGCGGCCATGGCCAAGGCGCGCAGTGGAACCGCGCGGCAGACACGTTTGTAAGCGCGGAGCCAGGGGGCGGAGTGCCCGGGGCCGCTTCCTTCCAGTGCCCCGGCGGCTCATAATCACCGCTGACCCACACAGGCCCAGAGCCCATGACAATAACATCAGACGCGCCGGAAGCCGGCACGCCCAAACGTATCCGCAAGAACAACCCGGAAAAGACCCGGGAAAGCATCCTCCAGGCGGCCATCACCGAATTCGTTGCGCAGGGCCTCGCTGGCGCCCGGGTAGACGCCATCGCCGAGCGGACGCAAACGTCCAAGCGGATGATCTATTACTACTTCAACAGCAAGGAGCAGCTGTACGTCGAGGTGCTGGAGAAGCTGTACGGCGATATCCGGCAGACCGAAAGCAGCATGCATCTGACCGAGCTGGACCCCTTCGAGGGGCTCAAGCGCCTGGTGGAGTTCACCTTCGATCACCATGACCGCAACGTGGATTTCGTGCGCATCGTCTGCAACGAAAACATCCACCAGGGCGAATACATCAAGCAGTCGCGCTCCATCCGCAGCATGAACCGCACCGTGCTGGACCAGCTTGAGGCCCTCCTGGCCAAGGGCGTGGCGAGCGGTGTATTCCGCCAGGGCCTGCAAGCCATGGACGTGCACATGCTGATCAGCTCATTCTGCTTTTATCGGGTGTCGAACCAGCACACCTTCGGGGAGATCTTCCAGGTGGATTTCAAGGACCCAGTCCTGAAACAGCACCACCGGAAAATGATCGTGGACGCGCTCGTACGCTTCGTCAAAGCCTGACCTGTCCCTCAAGCCAGCCCGGGCGCGCTGGCTTGGCGGCGACCGGGCCCGCGGCCGTCAGCCGTTCATGCTGTGGAAATGCGCGGTCATGCGTTCGGCATCCGCTTCCAGGCCGGTGAACAGCTCGAAGGCCTTCACGGCCTGGAACACCGCCATGGTACTGCCATCGAGGGTGCGGCAGCCCAGAGCCCGGGCATCCTTGAGCAGCTGGGTTTCGAGGGGGAAATAAACGATTTCGGCCACCCATAACTCGGGCCGCAAAAGCGCCTTCGGCACTGGCGTGCCGGGCAGCTTGGCCATGCCCATGGGCGTGGTATTGACGATACCGTCCGCCTCGCCCACGGCAGCGGCGAGGTCGTCACCTACCCGCGCCGGCTGGCCCGGGAAGTGGGCGTTGAGGTTGTCGACCAGGGTGCGCGCGCTCTGCGGGTTCACGTCGAACAGGGTCAGCTGGCGTACCCCTTCCAGCAGCAAGGCATGGGCCACGGCCGAGCCGGCGCCGCCCGCGCCCATCTGAACCACCCGCTGGCGAGGCGCGTCGACGAGGCCGCGCCGAAAGCCTTCGGCGAAGCCCAGACAATCGGTATTGTGGCCCACCCGCTTGCCATTCTCGAGCACCACGGTGTTCACCGCGCCTATACCCCGCGCTTCGCTGGAGAGCTCATCGAGATAAGGAATGATCGCCTGCTTGCTGGGGAAGGTAATGTTCAAGCCGGTGAAGCCCATGCGTTGGGCCGCAGTGAGCAGTTCTTCGAGGGCGCTATTGTCCAGCTTCAGAACATCCAGGTCGATCAGCCGATACACATAGCCAAGCCCTTGGGCCTTGCCTTCCTGTTCATGCATGGCGGGCGTGCGGGATAACTGGATGCCTGAACCGATAAGCCCGGCAAGGACGCTGGGCTGGGCCGCGCGGGCGGCGGGAACTGCGCTCATGATAAAACTCCATTGTTATTCTTGGCCGGGGCCGCTGGAGGTAAATTGTACCACCCGGTTACTTAGGTCAATGGCTTGAGCGGCCTCTGTCGTGTCCAGGCTTAAAAAGCGGGCGGCAATCGGTCAACGTTGCTCAGAGACGTTGGCTCCCGCTTTCGGCGCCAGGCTCCAGGCGTCCATGCCTGCCGCCAGGGTCAGTATCCCCACGGCGCAAAAGGCCAGGTGAAAGGCCTCGAGGCTGCCCGGGCTGACTTCCAGCAGGCCTTCCGAGGCGCGTAGCAGAATCACCGCTGCGGCTATCCCTAAGCCGAACGCCAGTTGCTGGAGCATGCTGAACAGCGTATTGGCCGAAGTCATCAAGGGCGCGGGCATGTCGGCGAAGGCCAGGCTGTGATAGGCGGTGAAGCCCATGGAGCGGGCCATGCCGGAGATGACCAGCACTGGCACCATGAGCCAGAGCGGGGTAGCCGGCGTCATGGCGGCGCAGGCGAAGCAGGTGGCTGCCAACACCGCGATGCTGGCCAGCAGCGTGGCGCGGAACCCCAGACGGCGCAGGATGGGCGAGGTCATGGGTTTCATGCCGATATTGCCAGCGAACAATGCAAGTACCAGCAACCCTGACACATAGGGTTCGAGGCCGAAGCCGAGCTGGAACATCAGAGGCAGCAGGAACGGCGCCGTGCTGACCATGGCCCGGTACAGGGAGCCGCCGCGAACGGTCACTGCATAGGTATGGACCCGCAAAGCTTCCAGGCGCAGCAGCGGCGCCTGGGCCTTGCCCAGGTGGCGATACAGGGCCCAAAGCAGCACGACGCTCGCCCCCAGCCAGAGGTAGTTGGTCGCAGTGCCGGGTTCCCTGCCTACCTGTTCCAGGCCGTGCACCAGGCTGGCGCAGCCCAGGGCGCAATAGGCGAAGCCGATCAGGTCGAACGGCTGTGGTCGAGTAGTCGCGGGCTGCTGGGGCATCAGCCGCCAGGCAAAGACCAAGGCCAACAGCCCGAGGGGAAGATTGAGCAGGAAGATCCAATGCCAGGACGCATAGCTGGTGATGAAGCCGCCCAAGGGCGGGCCCAGCACTGGTGCCACCAGCCCTGGCCAGGTAATCAACGCGATGGCGCCAAGCAGGTGTTGCTTTTCGGTATTGCGCAGTACCGCCAAGCGACCCACTGGCACCATCATGGCACCGCCTACCGCCTGCAGCGCGCGGGCAAGCACGAACTGCCAGAGGCTCTGGCTGCCGGCGCACAGCACCGACGCCAGTGTGAACAGCAACAGCGCCCCCATGAACACCCGCCGATGGCCGAAGCGCTCGGCCATCCAGCCGCTGGCGGGAATGAAGACCGCCAGCGTCAGCACATAGGTGGTGATACCCACGTTCACATCCACCGGCCCCACGCCGAAGGACCGCGCCATGGCGGGTAGCGCGGTGACGATGACAGTGGCGTCCAGGTTGTCCATGAAGAAGGCGGCGGCCACCAGCAGGGCCAGCCAGCGCGCCCGCGAAGGCGAGGCGCCAGGGGTAGTCGATGTGCTCACGAGCCCTCCGGAGGTAGAGGGCGATGAAACGTCCTGGCCTGAGGCTTTGTCAACCTGAGGCTGCGACCCGGCAAGCCTGGAACAGGTCAAGTTCAGGCTTGTACACCGAGGTGCTGACGTTGAACAGACCCAGCAGCGAATGGAAGACCGCATCATGGCTCAGGCCAGGGTCATCCCGGCGTGCGGCCAGGCACGCCCGGTCAATGTGCGCGTCGGCCAGTGTCCGTTCGCCGAACCATAGCACCATGGGCACATGCTTCTGGGCTTCAGGCGCGATGGCATAGGGCGCCGCGTGCAGGTACAGGCCGTTCTCGCCCAAGGACTCGCCGTGGTCGGACACATACCACAGGCTAGTGTCGTAGCGGCTTTGATTCGCCTGCAGCAGGCCAATCACTCGCGCCAGGAAATGATCCGTGTAGAGGATGGTGTTGTCATACACATTGTTCAGGGCTTCGCTGCTGCAACTGCCCAGCTGGTTGGTATGGCACACCGGAGTGAAGCGTTCCATGGCCTTGGGATAGCGATCGTAGTATTCCGGGCCATGGCTGCCATCGGAGTGCAGGAAGATAACCGCGTTGCCATCGAGGCGGTCGATGTCCGCCTGCAGGCCCTCGAGCAGCGCTTCGTCCAGGCAGTTGTGCCCATCGCAGTAAGGGCTTGGCTGGGTCTTCGGGATGTCGCGGTGGGGGCTGCGCAGGCAGGTACCTTTGCAATCGCTGTTGTTTTCCACCCAGAGCACTTTCACGCCGGCGTGCTGGAACACGTCCAGCAAGCTTTCCACCGTCTTGCCCTTCTTGTCCGAATAGGCCTCACGTCCGAACATGGAGAACATGCAGGGCACCGAGACGGCGGTCGAGGTGCCACAAGAATGTACCTGAGTGTAATTGAGCACATCGAGTTGACTCAGCTCCGGGTTGGTCTGTCGGGCATAACCATTCAACGAGAAGTGATCGGCTCGGGCGGTTTCGCCCACCACGAAGATCATCAGCTGCTTGCGCGGCCCGGGAGAGGTCTGCGCTGCATCGGTGCCGATCGCTTGCACCGTCAGGACCTGACGGATGCCCAGATGCTCCTTGGCCAGCTTGATAGAGGCGTAGATGAAGTTGGTGGGGTTGATGAAGTGGGTCAGCTTGTCTTCCTGACGCAATAGAGGGCCGTAGGTGGAATAGAAGGCGCCCACCGCCCCAATCAACAGCGCCGTTGACAGCAGGGTAACCCCGACCTTGTTCAACAGGCCGCGCAATGGTCGGGCGTAGCGAACGGGCCATAGCCAGACCAGCGACGCTGGCAGGGCACCAAGCAGCGCCAGGTAGAGCGCCAGGGTTGGGCTCAAGAGCGCGGCGACTTCCCCGGGGTTGGTTTCCACCACGTTCTGCAACATTGGGGTGTCGATCGTCACCCCATAGGTGTTCATGAAGTAGGCCGCGGCGGCCGCGCCCAAGGCAGTCACCGACAGCACCGGCTTGAGCAGCGGGCGGAAGGATAAGCCAATGAACAGCAGCGTAAAGGCCGCCCACAGGAAAAGGGCAAAGGACGCCATGAAGGCCCAGCGGGCCAAGCCGTGTAGCTCGACCAGCCCATCGAGGGCGTGCCAGGCAGCGAAGTTGTAGACGGCCACCAGCCAGGCGGCGAAGAGCATGACGAAGCGTGACGAACCCAAGGGCGGAAGGCGGCGCGAGATGTTCATGGACACCCGGACTACAAGGTTTGGAACGGCCCGCGAACGGGGACGGCCGGCAGGGTAGTCAGACAAATGTGCGCCTTGGGTGAGGCGGATGTGAAAGATTTGTGAAAACCCGGGGCCGCAGCCCCGGCGTGATCTGGGTTAAGCCCAGGTTCAGCGACGCGTCAACAGCACCCCGGCTTCCATGTGATGGGTATAAGGAAACTGGTCGAAGAGGGCGCAACGCACCATCTGGTGAGTATCGTTCAACTGCGCCAGATTGGCGGCCAGGGTTTCCGGATTGCAGGAGATGTACAGGATGTTGTCGAAGCGTCGAGTCAATTCGCAGGTCTGCGGGTCCATCCCGGCCCGAGGCGGGTCTACGAAGACCGTACCGAAGGCATAGCTCGCCAGATCTACCCCTTGCAGACGACGGAACTCGCGAACGCCGTTGAGCGCCTGGGTGAGCTCTTCGGCCGACAGCCTCACCAGAGTGACGTTGTCGACGGCGTTATCCGCCAGGTTGTGCAGCGCCGCGGCGACACTGGTCTTGCTGATCTCGGTTGCCAGAACCCTGCGTACCCGGGTAGCCAGGGGGAGGGTGAAGTTGCCATTGCCGCAGTACAGCTCCAGCAGGTCATCCCCGCGCTGCCCCAGTACCTCATGGGCCCAATTGAGCATGTGGCCGCACACCTGGGCATTGGGCTGGGTGAATGCGCCTTCCGGCTGGCGGTAGCTGAAAGTGCGGCCGGCGACCGTCATGCACTCGGTAACATGGTCCTGGCCGACCACCAGGCGCTGGCCACGGGAGCGGCCGATCAGGCTGACCCCCAGTCGCGCCGCCAGGGCGCGCGCAGCCTGCTCCCACTGAGCATCCAGAGGGCGGTGATAGCACAGCGTGATCAGCGCCTCCCCGGTCAAGGTCGTCAGGAACTCAACCTGGAACAGCTTGTGGTCGAGTACCTCATCCGCCTGCCAGGCTGCCTTGAGCTGTGGCATCAGCTCATTGATGCGGGCACTGGCCACCGGAAACTGCTCGATCAGGATAGGCGTGCGTTTGTCGCCAGGGCTGAACATTGCATAGTGGCGTTGGCCACCTTCGCGCCACAGGCGGAACTCGGCACGCATGCGGTAATGCTCCCGGGGCGACTCGAAGACGTCCGGCGCGGGCGCGTCGAAGGGCGCCAGCAGGGCCTTCAGCCGGGCCACCTTCTCATCGAGCTGCTGCGCGTACCCCGCCGGGTTCAAGCCGCTCATGCGTTGAACCAGGCCAGCTTGATCACGAACAATACCGAAAGAATGATCAGCGCGGGGTTCAGGTCGCGGGTGCGACCGGACACCAGCTTGATGGCTGTCCAGGTGATAAAGCCGAATGCGATACCGTTGGCGATGGAGTAGGTCAGGGGCATGGCCAGGGCCGTGACCACCACCGGCGCGGCCTCGGTAATGTCCTCCCAGTTGATTTCCGCCAGGCCCGACGCCATGAGCACGGCCACGAACAGCAAGGCTGGGGCCGTGGCGTAGGCAGGTACGCTGCCAGCCAGGGGCGCGAAGAACAATGCCAGCAGGAAAAGTACCGCCACTACAATGGCTGTCAGGCCGGTACGGCCACCGGCGCTGACCCCGGCGGCGGACTCGATGTAGCTGGTGGTGGTGGACGTGCCCAGCAGCGACCCGGCCATGGCGGCGGTGCTGTCGGCGATCAGCGCGCGGCCCATCTTGGGCATGTGCCCGTCCTTGCCCATCAACCCGGCGCGCTTGGCCACGCCGATGAGGGTGCCGGAGTTGTCGAACAGGTCTACGAACAGGAAGGCGAAGATCACGCTCACCAGGCCAATGTTCAGCGCGCCGGCGATGTCCAGTTGCAGGAAGGTGGGAGCCAGCGAAGGCGGCATGGAGACCAGCCCGCTGAACGGGCTCAGGCCCAGCAGAATGGATACCACGGTCACTGCCAGGATGCCGATCAGCACCGCGCCACGCACCTTGAGGGCTTCCAGGCCCACGATCAGCACAAAGCCCAGGGCTGCCAGGATGGCGCCAGGCTGCTTGAGGTCACCCAGGCCGACCAGGGTGGCGGGGTTGTCCACCACGATGCCGGCGTTCTGCAGGGCGATCAATGCCAGGAACAGGCCGATGCCCGCGGCAATGGCGCTGCGCAACGGCAGCGGGATGCTGTTCACGATCCACTCGCGGATCTTGAAGATGGACAGCAGGAAGAAGCACACCGCCGACAGGAACACCGCGCCTAGGGCCACCTGCCAGCTATGGCCCATGTGCAGCACCACGGTATAGGTGAAGAAGGCGTTCAGCCCCATGCCGGGGGCCAGGGCGATGGGGTAGTTGGCGATCAGCCCCATGGTGGCCGAGCCGATGGCCGCGGCCAGGCAGGTGGCGACGAAGATGGCGCCCTTGTCCATGCCTGTGCCGCCCAGGATGCTGGGATTGACGAACAGAATATAGGCCATGGCCAGGAAGGTAGTTACCCCTGCCAGGATCTCGGTGCGCACGTTGGTATTGTGTGCCCGTAACTGAAACAACCTTTCCAGCATGCCCGCTCCCCAAAAGCGTCTCATTGACGCCAGTAATGATGGCCTATGGCGAAGCGCCGCTTTGTCATAGGCCTAAAAAAGCGGCGCATCATACCAGCGCTTATTCGCCGGGAGAACGCGCCTCGGTCATTCCGCCTGTCCGCGCGCTTGCAGCGCGATGAGCGGGCTGTGCAAAGTGCATACCTGATTGCCGGATATTGAACGCAACGCATTGCCGATTCGTATTCAACAGTTCTAGTCCAGACATCCACCGGAAGGAAGCCCGTCGCGCTTTCGTTAGGTACCATGCTGTCCCCAAGGACGCTGGGTATCGATTGATCGAATCGGATGGCAAGCGGTTCGGCTGAACGAACCCGCGAAGGGGAAAGTCGTACACCAAAGACGCAAGCGCCCAGACTTGCGCGTCCGACCGTGAGGCTTCCCCATGAGTGCTCTTTCCCAGCGCACTGGCGTGGCATGCTATGCCAGCCATTCGATCCGGTTCACGCTCAACGGTGAACCCAAAACGCTCGACGTCCTGCCTTGGACGACGCTGCTCGATCTGCTCCGCGAGCGCCTGGATCTGGTTGGCAGCAAGAAGGGCTGCGACCATGGTCAATGTGGTGCCTGCACAGTGCTGGTCAATGGCAAGCGCGTCAACGCCTGCCTGACCCTGGCCGTCATGTGCGATGGGCATGATGTGATCACCGTGGAAGGGCTCGCCAAAGGCGATGCCCTTCATCCACTGCAGGCGGCGTTCATCAAGCACGATGCTTTCCAATGCGGCTACTGCACTCCGGGCCAGCTATGCTCGGCGGCGGCGCTGCTCAAGGAAGGTCACGCGCATTCGGCCGCCGACCTGCGCGAGCAGATGAGCGGCAACCTGTGCCGCTGCGGCGCCTACGGCAACATAGTCGCCGCTATCGAAGAGGTCATGCAGGCCCCCGGGGAGTTGCCCTCATGACGCCATTCAACTACGCGCGCGCTGCGGACGTAGGCGAAGCGCTGGCCCTCTACCAGCCTGGCAGCCGGTTCATCGCCGGTGGCACCAACCTGCTGGACCTCATGAAAGAGAATGTGGTTCGTCCCGAGCGGCTGATCGACATTTCGCGCCTGCCCCTACGCGAGATCACCGTGCAGGATGATGACCGTGTGCGCATCGGTGCCTTGGTGAGCAATGCCGACCTGGCCCATGACCCGCTGGTCCAGGGCCGTTACCCGCTACTCAGCCAAGCCATCCTGGCCGGCGCCTCCCCGCAGTTGCGAAACATGGCGACCACCGGCGGCAATCTGCTACAGCGTACCCGTTGCTATTACTTCTACGACTCGACAGTGCCGTGCAATAAGCGTGAGCCTGGCAGTGGCTGCCCGGCTCGGGAAGGGTTGAACCGCATCCATGCCATATTCGGCGCCAGCGACCAGTGCGTGGCAACCCACCCTTCGGACATGTGTGTGGCCTTGGCAGCGCTGGAGGCCACTGTTGAGGTGCAAGGGCCTCGGGGCACGCGCAGCATCGCTTTCAAGGATTTCCATCGGCTCCCGGGCGATCAGCCGGAGCGGGACAATCACTTGGGCGAGGATGAGCTCATCACCGCGGTGCAACTGCCCTCCGAAGGCTTTGCCACCCATAGTCATTACCTGAAGATCCGCGACCGGGCATCCTATGCCTTTGCGCTGGTTTCTGTGGCCGCTGCCCTGAAACTGGAGGGTGATCGCATTCTCGAGGCGCGCCTGGCGTTGGGTGGGGTGGCCCACAAGCCGTGGCGCAACCCGGCGGTGGAAGCCGGCCTGGTGGGCAAGGCAGTCAGCCATGAAACCTTCGCCGCCGCCGCGGAGGCGCTCATCCAGGAGGCGCGTCCTCTGGCTGGCAATGCGTTCAAGGTGAAACTGGCTCGGCGCGCCATCGTGCGTGCACTCGATGAAGCCGTACTGGGAGGGCAGCGCCCATGAGCGTACTAGGTCAACCGCTGGATCGGGTCGACGGCCTTCTCAAGGTCACCGGCCAGGCCCGTTATGCCGGAGAATATCCTACTAACGGCCTGCTCTATGGCAGTGTGGTATCCAGCACGATCGCCTCGGGCCGGGTAGTGCGCATTGACGCCAGCGCCGCGCTCGCGATGGCTGGGGTGGAGTTCGTCATGGATCATGGCAATCGCCCACCCATGGCTGGAGACGATGAAGATTACAGCGATGCCGATGCCGCTGATGGAAAGCCGTTCCGCCCGTTGTTCAACGACCGGGTGCTGTATAATGGCCAGCCGGTGGCCCTGGTGGTCGCGCGGGATCTGGAACTGGCCCGCCATGCCGCTTCCCTGGTGCGTGTAGAGTATGTGGAGCACCCCTGGTGTTCAGACCTGCGCGCCGAGCTGGACAAGGCAGAGCCTGCGCCAGCGGAGTTGCCGGAACCCCGTGGGGATTTCGAAGGGGTTTACCAGGCGGCGCCCTATCAGGTCGACGCCACCTATGAAACACCCATCGAACACCACAATCCCATGGAGCCGCACGCCAGTACCGTCATCTACAAGGAGGACGGTAGCCTGGAGGTGCATGACAAAACCCAGGGTACCCAGAACTGCCAGAACTACCTGTGCCAGGTGCTCGGCCTGGAAAAGGAAAAGGTAAGGGTGCTCGCGGCGTTCGTGGGCGGGGCCTTCGGCTCCGGGTTGCGCCCGCAGTATCAACTGCCCTTGGCCGCCATGGCAGCCCTGAAGCTGCGTCGCTCGGTCAGGGTGACCCTCAGCCGTCAGCAGATGTTCACCTTCGGCTATCGTCCACGGACCATCCAGCGGTTGCGCCTGGCCAGCGACGCCGGCGGCAAGCTGCTGGCCGTGGCTCACCATGCCACGGGCGTGACCTCTCGCTTCGAGAAATTCACCGAGCACGTGGTGGAGTGGAGCGGGATGCTGTACCACTGCGATAACGTCAAGCTCAGCTATGACCTGGTGCCGGTGGACCTCTACACCCCGCTGGACATGCGCGCTCCTGGCGCTGCCCTGGGCCTGATCGGGCTTGAGTGCGCCATGGACGAGCTGGCCGAGCGGCTTGGCATGGACCCGGTCATCTTCCGCGAGTTGAATTTCGCTGACAGCAACATGAACGAGGGCAAGCCTTATTCGAGCAAGGCATTGATCGCCTGCTATAACGAAGGGCGCGCTCGCTTCGGCTGGGACCGCCGCAAGGCCATGCCCCGCAGCCAGCGCAACGGGCGCCGGCTGGTCGGGATGGGCATGGCCGGCGGCGTGTGGGAAGCCATGCAGATGCCTGCCAGTGCCAAGGCCAGCCTGGGCAAGGACGGTATCCTGACTGTCAGTACCGCGACCACCGATATCGGCACCGGTACCTACACCGCCCTGACGCAAATCGCTGCTCAGGCCGCGGGCCTGCCCGTAGAGCAGGTACGTGTCTGCCTGGGAGATTCTTCATTGCCCACGGCGCCTCTGCAGGGTGGCTCGTTCACCATCTCTTCGGTAGGCACCGCCGTGCAACAGGCCTGCGAGGCCCTTCACAAACAACTGCTGACGGCAGCGGCAAGTATCGACCCAGACTTCGCCAGCGTGACCCTGGACAAGATCAGCTTTACCGAGGGCGCGCTGGTATGGGGCGACAAGCGGCTGGCCTACACGGACCTGGTCCATGCCAGTGGGGTAGACGCCGTCGAGGCACAGGTTGACGCCGAGCCGGATAAAAAGCGTGAGCCTTTTTCCACCGCGACTCATTCGGCCGTTTTTGCCGAAGTGGAAGTGGACGAAGACTTGGGCACCATCCATGTCACGCGTGTGGTCAGCGCCGTGGCCGCCGGTCGCATCGTCAACCCGAAAACCGCGCGCAGCCAGATCCTCGGTGGGGTTGTGTGGGGCATTGGCATGGCGATGCACGAGGAAACCCTTACCGACCACGCCTTTGGTCGCCACATGAATCACAACCTGGCCGAGTACCACATCCCCGTACAAGCCGACGTAGGCGACGTGCAAGTGATCTTCGTCGAAGAGCACGACAACATCGTCAACGCCCTTGGTTCAAAGGGGGTAGGGGAAATCGGCCTGGTCGGCGTGCCAGCGGCGATCGCCAACGCGGTCTACAACGCCACGGGCAAGCGGGTGCGGGAATTCCCCATTACCCTGGACAAGCTGCTGGATATAAACTGAACGGCTGAAACGCGGTAGGAGCCAGCGAAGCTGGCGAATTGGGTCTGAAGTGCGCCTCACTTTGCATCGACCCGAATTCGGCAGCTTCGCTACCTCCTACCCTGGGGTTTGCATATGGTCACGCTTGGCCAGGCTGGGGAACAGCTTCATCCAGGCGCCGGTCACCACCAAGGTGCCGACCCCGCCGAGTACCACGGCGGGTACGGTACCGAACCAGTGAGCCGTCAGGCCGGATTCGAATTCCCCAAGCTGATTGGAGGCGCCGATGAACAGCCCATTGACCGCGCTGACACGCCCGCGCATCTCGTCTGGAGTTTCCAGTTGAACGAAGGCGCCACGGATCACCATGCTGATCATGTCTGCCGCGCCGAGCACCGCGAGGGTAAGCAGGGAAAACCAGAACGAGGTCGACAGGCCGAAGGCAATGGTCGCCACGCCAAACACTCCCACCCCGGCGAACATGGTGCGGCCCACCTTGCGTTCGATCGGGAAGCGAGCCAGCCAGAACGACATCAAGAGCGCGCCCACCGCGGGGGCGGAGCGTAGCAAGCCTAAGCCCCAGGGGCCGGTGAGCAGGATGTCTCGCGCGAACACCGGCAGCAACGCCGTAGCGCCGCCCAGCAGCACGGCGAACAGGTCCAGGGAGATGGCGCCAAGGATGTCGGGCCGACTGCGAATGAAGTGGATGCCAGCCATCAGCGACTGCAGGGTCGCGCGCCCAGTGGGCAATGGAATTTCGCGCTTGGGCAGGCCAAGCATCAGGCTCAGGGCCAGAACGTAAAGCACAACGGTGGGGCCATATACCCAGATGCTGCCGAAGGCATAAAGAAAGCCTCCCAGGGCCGGCGCCACGATGGTGGCGGTCTGCATGGCCGATGCCGAGGCTGCCACGGCGCGAGGGAACAGCGCTGCCGGAACGATATTGGGCAGCAACGCCTGGGTAGTGGGCATTTCGAACGCTCGCGCGCCGCCCAGGCAGAAGGCCAGGACGAAGATCATTTCGCGGCTGACATTATCCGTACCGCTGGCAATGACCAGCGCCAGGGCGACCAGCGCCTGCAGGGTCTGGCAGATGGCGGCGACCTTGCGCCGATCATAGCGGTCGGCAACATGCCCAGTATGGAGCATGAACAGCACCCGTGGCGCGAACTCCACCAGCCCGACCAAGCCCAGATCCAGCACGCTACCGGTGAGTTGATACAGGTGCCAGCCAATGGCGACAGTCAGCATCTGGAAACCGCTGGCGGTGCACACCCGAGCCAGCCAGAACGCCAGGAAGGGACGATGGTGACGCAACAGCCGAGGTGCTTCGCTAGCCATGAAAGGCATCTGCCTCACGAATGGAGAGGATAGGAGCCTATCATTTCTCTGTAACAAAAAGTTGCTGCATTTGCATAAAACCTGCCGTTTTTGCGGGGTGAGGCAATAGGTCACGCGGCACTGAACCACAGGGTAGACTCAAGTGAACGGGGCTACGCTATGCGCAGTCATTGACTTGGATCAATGCCGCATACCGTGCCGCCTGCCAGAGGAAACACTATGTTCGGTTCAGAGGCGCTAGACCTCGCCCGTATCCAGTTCGCCTTCACCGTGTCCTTTCACATCCTGTTCCCGGCCATCACCATTGGCCTGGCGAGTTACCTGGCTGTGCTCGAAGGGCTCTGGCTGAAGACTCACGACAGCGTCTATCGCGACCTTTACCACTTCTGGTCGAAGATCTTCGCCGTGAACTTCGGCATGGGAGTGGTTTCCGGCCTGGTCATGGCCTATGAGTTCGGCACCAACTGGAGCCGTTTCTCTGATTTCGCCGGGGCCATTACCGGCCCGTTGCTCACCTACGAAGTCCTGACCGCCTTCTTCCTCGAAGCAGGCTTCCTGGGCGTCATGCTCTTCGGCTGGAACCGGGTCGGCCGTGGGCTCCACTTCTTCGCCACGGTCATGGTGGCCATCGGCACGCTGATTTCTACCTTCTGGATCCTGGCGTCCAACAGCTGGATGCACACCCCGCAGGGCTATCAGATCGTCGATGGCCGGGTGGTACCGGTAGACTGGTTCGCCGTCATCTTCAATCCCTCGTTCCCCTATCGCCTGGCGCACATGGCCACCGCCGCCTTCGTAGCCACGGCATTCTTCGTTGGCGCCTCGGCAGCCTGGCACCTGTTGCGTGGGCGTAACAATCCTGCGGTGCGCAAGATGTTCTCCATGGCCATGTGGATGGCTCTGATAGTCGCGCCGGTGCAGGCCATGCTGGGTGACATGCATGGCCTCAATACGCTTGAACATCAGCCAGCCAAGATCGCGGCCATCGAAGGGCACTGGGAGAACACCAACGACGAACCCACGCCCCTGATTCTGTTCGGCTTGCCCGACATGGACGCGGAAACAACCCGCTTCGCGGTGGAAGTGCCCTACCTGGGTAGCCTGATCCTGACCCACAGTCTGGACAAGCAGATTCCGGCGCTCAAAAGCTTCCCCAAGGAGGACCGGCCCAACTCTACCATCGTCTTCTGGTCGTTCCGCATCATGGCCGGCCTGGGCATGCTGATGATCGCGATTGGCCTGTGGAGCCTGTGGCTGCGCTGGCGCGGAACGCTCTATGACAACCGCTGGTTCCATCGTGCCGCGCTCTATATGGGGCCTTCGGGGTTGATCGCGATACTGGCCGGGTGGTTCACCACCGAGGTCGGTCGTCAGCCCTGGGTGGTTTATGGCCTGATGCGCACGGCCGATGCGTCGTCCAACCATGACGTAGGCCAGATGGGCTTTACTCTGGCCTTGTTCGTGCTCGTCTACTTCGCGGTGTTCGGCGTGGGCTTCGGTTACATGATGCGCCTGGTGCGCCGCGGGCCAGCCATCGCCGATCCGCACAGCCATGGCGGTCCGGGTCAGAAGCGTACGCCTGCGCGGCCACTGTCCGCCGCCCATGAAGAAACCCCTGAAGACCATCACGCCATGTCGAACGAGAGGACCTGACCCATGGGCATCGATCTATCGCTTATCTGGGCTGTGATCATCATCTTCGGCGTCATGATGTACGTGGTGATGGATGGCTTCGACCTGGGCATCGGGATTCTTTTCCCCTTCACGCCCAAGGAGCATGACCGCGACGTGATGATGAACACGGTGGCGCCAGTCTGGGACGGCAACGAAACCTGGCTGGTGCTGGGCGGGGCAGGGCTGTTCGCGGCCTTCCCCCTGGCTTACTCGGTGGTGCTGTCCGCGCTCTACATCCCCCTGATCCTGATGCTGATCGGACTGATCTTCCGCGGAGTGGCCTTCGAGTTCCGCTTCAAGGCCAAGGTAGACAAGCGCCATATCTGGGACAAGGCCTTCATCGGCGGCTCGTTGTTGGCTACCTTCTCCCAGGGCGTTGCCTTGGGGGCCTATATCGATGGCATCAAGGTAGCCGGGCGCGCCTACGCCGGTGGCCCCTTCGACTGGCTAACGCCCTTCTCGCTCTTTTGCGGCCTGGGTCTGATCGCCGCCTACGCCATGCTCGGCTGCGCCTGGCTGATCATGAAGACCGAAGGGGCGCTGCAAGAGCGCATGCATCAGCTGGGCAAGCCCCTGACCTTCGTGCTGCTGGGCTTCGTCGCCGTGGTCAGCATCTGGACGCCCCTGGCCCACAGCGACATCGCGGCTCGCTGGTTCACCTTGCCGAACCTGTTCTGGTTCCTGCCGGTGCCTATCCTGGTGGTGGTCGCGACCCTTGGGTTGCTCCGGGCAGTAGCCCGCAAGGCTCACTACACGCCGTTCCTGCTGACCCTTTTGCTGATCTTCCTGGGCTACAGTGGCCTGGGCATCAGTCTGTGGCCCCACATCATTCCTCCAGCCGTAAGCATCTGGGACGCCGCCTCGCCGCCCCAGAGCCAGGGGTTCGTGCTGGTGGGCACGCTCTTCATCCTGCCATTCATCCTCGGTTACACCTTCTGGAGCTACTACGTGTTCCGCGGCAAGGTCACCACTGAAGATGGCTATCACTAAGGAGGCCGCCGTCATGGCTGAGCCGTTGGAAACCAAGAAGCCCCTGTGGCAGCGCCTTGGCTGGCTGGCGCTGATCTGGGTCGCCAGCGTGGTCAGCCTGGGCCTGGTAGCCGGGCTGCTGCGCCTGCTGATGGCGGCGGCGGGCATGCGGAGTCATTGAAGGGCCAGGGCCCGTCGTTGACCTTTCCGTAGTCTGGGCTATGCCGCTGCCAAGCGGCGGGCCGAGTCGGTCATTTCCGCGCCCGCAACACCACGAACTTGGGCGTGGCCGCCACCTGGTCCACGCCCCTGAACAGCCTGCCCAGCTTGGTGTGGTAGCCCAGGTGGCGATTGCCCACGATGTAGAGCGACCCGCCTGCGACCAAGGCTTCCCGCGCCTGCTGGAACATGCGCCAGGCGAGGAAGTCACCGACCACCTGCTGTTGGTGGAACGGTGGATTGCAAAGCACCACCTCCAGCGAGGCCGGCGGCTGCCCGGCCAGGCCGTCGCCAGGGCGAATGTCTACTGGGCGCTCGCCCAGCGCAGCTTTCCAGTTTTCCCGGGCCGATTGCACGGCCATATAGGATTCATCGACCAGGGTGTAATCAGCGTCAGGGTTGTCCAGGGCACTGAGGATTCCCAGCACCCCGTTCCCGCAGCCCAGGTCCGCCACCCGTGCCCGGCCCAGGCTGGTGGGCAAATGGGGTAGGAAGGCCCGGGTGCCGATGTCCAAGCCCTCGCGGCAGAACACGTTGGCATGGTTGACCAGTTCGATGGGCGGATGATCGAGCCGGTAGCGGGTAGGGTAGGGCGACCGGGCCTGTGGCCGGGGCTCGAAGGTGGCGGTTAGCAGCCGCGCCTTCTTCACCCCAAGGGAGGCTTGCACAGGGCCGATGTACTTGGCCAGCAAATCACCCGCGGCGCGCGGCAAGTGCTTGATCATGGCGCCAGCCACCACGCTGGCCCCTGCTTCCAGGTGAATCTGCAGGCGAATCAGCTGCTCTTCCAGCAGCGCCAGGGTTTTTGGCACGCGGATCAGTACGTGATCGAACGTCCCTTGGAAGGGCTCGCTGGCAGGGCTCAGCGCCAGGGCGTCGTGTGCCAGGCCATTGCCTGTCAGGTTCTTGCGCAAGGCCAGCGCGCCCAGGTGCGAGTCGCCACTGGTCACCAGCTCGAACCTGCCCTGCAGGCTGATGGCCAATGCGCCGAACCCATCGTTGAGCACCAACACGCGGGCGGAGGCGGGGAGGTTGCGCTGTGCCAGGTCCGCCAGCAGGTAGTCGTCCGCCGCGTCGAAGGCATACAACGGCTCATTGGCCATTTCCGGCTGGCGAACCAGGTCGAGTTGGGCGAAGGCGTTGTCGAAACGGGGCATGGCAGGCTCGGACAGGCAAAAAAAGCCAATTCTACGGGCTTTCCACACGGCGCGTCGGTGTTTGTCCGCGCCCGTTTGCGCCACACTAGGCGGCCTGTGACCTGGAGGCTCCATGAGCGACGAGAAATTCACCCGCCAGCGCTTGCTGGAGGTGCATACCCTAACCCCGAACCTCTTTACCCTGCGTACCACCCGCGACCAGGGCTTTCGCTTCCAGGCAGGGCAGTTCGCGCGCCTGGGCGTGACCAAGGCCGATGGCAGCGTGGCCTGGCGTGCCTATTCAATGG
The DNA here is from genome assembly GCF_049895785.1 of Pseudomonas sp. DC3200b2. Classification (NCBI taxonomy): domain Bacteria; kingdom Pseudomonadati; phylum Pseudomonadota; class Gammaproteobacteria; order Pseudomonadales; family Pseudomonadaceae; genus Pseudomonas; species Pseudomonas sp. DC3200b2. Next base: position 176,209 of record NZ_JAFCTA010000001.1, read on the forward strand.
TTTCGTCGCCCTATGACGAGCATCTGGAATTCTTCTCCGTGGTGGTGCCAGGCGGCGAGTTCACCAGCGAGCTGTCGCGCTTGACCGTGGGCGATGAATTGCTGGTCGAGAAGCAGGCCTTCGGCTACCTGACGCTGGACCGCTTCGCCGATGGGCAAGATCTTTGGCTGTTGGCGACCGGTACAGGCCTGGCACCCTTCTTGTCCATCCTACAAGGGTTCGAGGCCTGGGAGCGATTCCAGCGGATCTTTCTGGTGTACAGCGCCCGTCATGGCCAGGACCTGGCCTATGGCGAGCTGATCGCTGGCCTGGAGCAGCGCGATTATCTGGCCGAGCACGCCGGCAAGTTGCGCTTCATTCCCGCGGTCAGCCGCGAGCCTTGGCCCGGCGCGCTGCAGGGCCGCATCACCGACCTGATTCGCAACGGCGAGCTGGAGCGCGCGGCCGGTGCCCAGCTGACGCCGGAACATTCGAGGGTGATGATCTGCGGCAACCCTGAGATGGTCGACGAGACCCGCGCCCTGCTCAAGGCGCGGGACATGAACCTGAGCCTGAGCCGCCGGCCCGGCGCGGTGGCCGTGGAAACCTACTGGTAAACCGCCATGGCCATCATTGCGCCGACGGCGGTGTCACCGGGGCAGCGACGGGTGGCTTGCCATTCTGCTCCTTGAGCAGATCGCGGATTTCCCCAAGCAGCACTTCTTCCTTGCTCGGCGCTGGTGGCTCGGAAGGCTTCTTCGCTTCCTCGTGCTTGAGGCGGTTGATCACTTTCACGCCCATGAAGATGGCGAAGGCCACGATCAGAAAGTCGACCACGGTCTGGATGAACTTGCCGTAGGCCAGCACCACCGCGGGGGTGTCGCCCTGGGCCGGCTTGAGTACCAGCGCCAGGTTGGTGAAGTCCACACCGCCGATGAGCAGGCCCAGTGGAGGCATGATCACATCGCCGACGAAAGACGACACGATCTTGCCGAAGGCGGCGCCGATGATGATACCAACGGCCATATCGACCACGTTGCCTTTGACTGCGAAGGCCTTGAACTCTTTAAGCAGGCTCATTGACGGATCCTTTCTTTCAAGTGGGAAGGCTGCGGAGCTTTTTTACCTAAACTTCAGGAAAATCGCAGGGTTACCGCTCCGCCTACTGTTCTACAAGACCCATGCGAAGTCGATTAGTTTTGTCTGTGTGACCGCCTGTGGCGCTTCGAGCAGGTATCATGGCCGCTTTACTTGCTACGGAGCTCGCCCATGGCCAAGGCCAAGCGCATGTACGGCTGCACCGAGTGTGGCGCTACCTTTCCCAAATGGGCCGGCCAGTGCGCTGAATGCGGCGCCTGGAACACCCTGGTCGAAACCCTGGTGGAAAGTGCCCCGGCCTCTACTGGCGGTGGCCGCACGGGCTGGGCGGGTGAGCAGGCGACCCTCAAGACCCTGGCTGAAGTCAGCGTAGAGGAAATCCCGCGCTTCTCTACCGTGTCCACCGAGTTGGACCGGGTCCTGGGTGGGGGGCTGGTGGACGGCTCCGTGGTGCTGATCGGTGGCGATCCGGGAATCGGCAAATCCACCATCCTGCTGCAGACGCTTTGCAACCTGGCCGAGCGCATGCCCGCCCTTTATGTCACGGGGGAGGAATCCCAGCAGCAGGTGGCGATGCGCGCGCGCCGCCTGGGCTTGCCCCAGGACAAGCTCAAGGTGATGACCGAAACCTCCATCGAGAGCATCATTGCCACGGCACGCCAGGAAAAACCCAAGGTAATGGTGATCGACTCCATTCAGACCATCTTCACCGAACAGTTGCAGTCGGCGCCGGGCGGCGTGGCCCAGGTACGGGAAAGCACGGCCCTGCTGGTGCGCTTCGCCAAGCAGAGCGGCACCGCGGTGTTCCTGGTCGGCCACGTGACCAAGGAAGGCTCCCTGGCCGGCCCGCGTGTGCTGGAGCACATGGTCGATACCGTGCTCTATTTCGAGGGCGAATCCGACGGTCGTCTGCGACTGTTGCGCGCGGTCAAGAACCGTTTCGGCGCGGTCAATGAGCTAGGCGTCTTCGGCATGACCGACCGTGGCCTGAAGGAAGTGTCCAACCCGTCGGCCATCTTCCTCAGCCGCGCCCAGGAAGAAATCGCGGGCAGCGTAGTCATGGCTACCTGGGAAGGCACTCGGCCGATGCTGGTGGAGGTGCAGGCGCTGGTGGACGACAGTCACCTGGCCAACCCGCGGCGAGTGACGCTGGGCCTGGACCAGAACCGCCTGGCCATGCTGCTGGCCGTGCTGCACCGTCATGGCGGCATTCCTACCCACGACCAGGATGTGTTCTTGAACGTGGTAGGCGGTGTGAAAGTACTCGAGACCGCTTCGGACCTGGCCCTGATGGCCGCGGTCATGTCCAGCCTGCGTAATCGCCCCTTGCCTCATGGTTTGCTGGTGTTCGGCGAGGTAGGGCTTTCCGGCGAAGTACGTCCCGTGCCCAGCGGCCAGGAACGATTGAAGGAGGCCGCCAAGCACGGCTTCAAGCGGGCCATCGTGCCCAAGGGCAATGCGCCCAAGGAGGCACCGGCTGGGTTGGAAGTGGTAGCGGTGACGCGTCTGGAGCAAGCCCTGGACGCGCTCTTCGAGTGAGTGCCAGGCCTTGACCGGCTCAGCCAGCTGGCGTATCACCGGGTTTTAACCCGTACAGGTATTCCCATGCTGAGCGCTCCGACGATCAAAGCCGTGATATTCGACATGGACGGCTTGCTGCTCGATACCGAGGGCATCTATACCGAAGTGACCCAGGCCATCGCCCAGCGCTACGGCAAGACCTTCGACTGGCGTCATAAGCAACACATCATCGGCCGCGGCGCCCGGGACCTGGCGGCCTATGTGGTGGAGGCCCTGGAGCTGCCCATCAGCGTGGATGAGTTTCTGGAAATCCGCGCGCCCCTGATGACGGCTCGCTTCCCCGATGCCCTGGGCATGGTCGGAGCCGAGGCGTTGGTACGCCACCTCAAGTCCCATGACATCCCGATCGCCGTGGGCACCAGTTCTTCCAGTACCTATTTCAAGCTCAAGACCCAGCGCCACGAAGAGTGGTTTTCATTGTTCGACACCATAGTGACCGCGGATGACCCCGAAGTAGGGGCCGCCAAGCCGGCGCCGGACATCTTCCTGGTCGCCGCGCGCCGTCTTGGGGTGGCGCCCGCCGATTGCCTGGTCTTTGAAGACTCGCCCTTTGGCGTGACGGCCGCCAAGGCCGCCGGCATGTACGCCCTGGCGGTGCCCGATTCAGCCATGGACCCGGAAAAGTACACCCACGCCGACGGCCGGCTCGGCAGCTTGCTGGAATTTCAGCCGCAGGCATGGGGGCTGCCTCGCTTCCCTTAGTGAATCAGGGCGCTCAGCTCCCGCTCCAACTCACCTTCATCACCCAGGTTCAGCTCCACCAGGCGACGCAGGTGGCTGATGGAGTCCAGGTCGATATGGGTGCACTGGAAGCCCAGCTGGCCGTCGTTATCGTGCTTGAGTTCGGCGTCCATGTTCACCAGGGCGTCCGGGCCTAGCTGCACATGGACCTTGAAGGGCTCGTTGGCCAGGCCGTTCCAACCGTCGGGCTTGGCCACCAGCAGGCCCTTGAGGGAAAGGTCAAGCAAGGCGACCTCCCAGCGACTATCGCCCTGAGTGAGCGTGGTACGCGCGTCGAAATCGATGCGCTTGAAGCGACGACGGTCCTGCGTATTGCCCTGTGCTTCGGTGGTGTCCTGGGTCATGGCTACTTCCTCGATAAAGCCCCTGTGCGCGGGTTGCGCCTATGCTGCCGTGCCCCGTTGTGCCCGGCAACGCTTGTGTAATCGTTTCCTGGGCCGAGCTTGCCAAACCGCGAACGGAAGCGCATAACCCGAACAGGCCTTCTGCCATCGACCTTGGTGGGGGATGTGCTCAGGGCCGAGTCTGGCTAGACTTGAGCCGGGTTTACTCCGTTCCCATCTGCTGGAAGATCGAACATGAAAAACAATAATAGCCTGGCTCGCCACTTACCGTGGCTCGCACTGGCGATAATCGGGGCCTGGGCCCTGGGGGTGGTCGCGCTGCGGCGCGGTGAAAGCATCAACGCCTTATGGATAGTGGTCGCGGCCGTCGCCATCTATCTGATCGCCTATCGTTACTACAGCCTGTTCATCGCCGAGAAGGTGATGCAGCTCGACCCGCGTCGAGCGACACCCGCGGTGCTCAACAATGACGGGCTCGATTTCGTGCCCACCAACAAGCATATTCTCTTCGGGCACCACTTCGCCGCCATCGCTGGCGCCGGGCCGCTGGTCGGCCCGGTACTGGCCGCGCAGATGGGCTACCTGCCCGGCACGCTCTGGCTGATCGCGGGGGTGGTGCTGGCCGGCGCGGTACAGGACTTCATGGTGCTGTTCCTGTCCACCCGGCGCAACGGTCGCTCCCTCGGTGACATGGTTCGCGAGGAAATGGGCCGCATCCCCGGCACCATCGCCCTGTTCGGCTGCTTCCTGATCATGATCATCATCCTCGCCGTGCTGGCGCTGATCGTGGTCAAGGCATTGGCTGAAAGCCCATGGGGCATGTTCACCGTGATGGCGACCATCCCCATCGCCGTGTTCATGGGCCTGTACATGCGCTTCATTCGCCCTGGGCGCATCGGTGAAATCTCCCTGATCGGCGTGGTGCTGCTGCTGGCGTCCATCTGGGCCGGCGGCCAGGTGGCGGCAGACCCGGCATGGGCCAAGGCCTTCACCTTCAGCGGCGTACAGATCACCTGGATGCTCATCGGCTACGGCTTCGTCGCGGCGGTAATGCCGGTGTGGCTGATCCTGGCGCCTCGGGACTACCTTTCCACTTTCCTGAAGATCGGCACCATCATCGCCCTGGCCATCGGTATCCTGATTACCATGCCCGAGCTGAAAATGCCGGCGCTCACCCAGTTCGTGAACGGTACCGGCCCGGTCTGGAAGGGTACGCTGTTCCCATTCCTGTTCATCACCATCGCCTGTGGCGCGGTGTCAGGCTTCCACTCGCTGATCTCCTCGGGCACCACGCCCAAGCTGCTGGATAACGAGGTCAATGCCCGCTATATCGGCTACGGCGCCATGCTGATGGAGTCCTTCGTAGCGATCATGGCCATGGTCGCGGCCTCGGTGATCGAACCAGGCGTGTACTTCGCCATGAACAGCCCGGCCGCGGTGGTCGGCGCGGATGTGAATGCCGTCGCCGCTACCATCAGCGGCTGGGGCTTCGCGATCACGCCCGAGGCCTTGCAGGCGGTAGCCCGCGATATCGGCGAAAACACCATTCTGGCCCGCGCCGGTGGTGCCCCTACCCTGGCGGTGGGTATCGCGCAGATTCTCCACTCCGTGTTGCCAGGCGAGAACACCATGGCGTTCTGGTACCACTTCGCGATCCTGTTCGAGGCGCTGTTCATCCTTACCGCGGTGGATGCCGGCACCCGTGCCGGGCGTTTCATGCTGCAAGACCTGCTGGGCAGCTTCGTGCCAGCGCTCAAGCGCACCGAGTCCTGGGTGGCTAACATGATCGGTACCGGTGGCTGCGTCGCCCTCTGGGGCTACCTGCTGTATCAGGGCGTGGTGGACCCACTCGGGGGCATCAATACCCTGTGGCCACTGTTTGGCATTTCCAACCAGATGCTCGCGGGCATCGCGTTGATCCTTGGCACCGTGGTGCTGATCAAGATGAAGCGCCAGCGCTACATCTGGGTCACCCTGTTGCCGGCCGCCTGGCTGCTCGTCTGCACCACGACCGCGGGCCTGATCAAGCTGTTCGACCCCAACCCGGCGGTGGGCTTCCTCGCCCTTGCCAGGAAGTACAGCGACGCCCTGACGGCCGGGCAGGTACTGGCGCCGGCCAAGAGCATCGAGCAAATGCAGAGCGTGATCTTCAACGCCTACACCAATGCCACCCTGACGGTGCTTTTCCTCTTCGTGGTACTGGCGGTGCTGGTGTTCGCGGTGAAAATTGGCCTGGCTGCCCTGGGCAAGCGTGAGCGAACCGACAAGGAAGCACCGTTCCAGGCGCTGCCCGAGGCCTGAAGGAGGACCCATGTTCAACGACTTGAGCCGGTTGGGTAAGTACCTGGGCCAGGCTGCCCGCCTCATGGTAGGCATGCCGGACTACGACAATTACGTCGAGCACATGCGCAAGACTCACCCCGAGCAGCCGGTCATGGACTACGAAACCTTCTTCCGCGAACGACAAGAAGCACGTTATGGCGGTGGCAAGGGCTCGCCTCGTTGCTGTTGAACCCTATTGACCTCGCGGGGCCAGCCAAGCTGGCCCTTGCGCTTTCTGGAGGCCCGTTTGGCTAACCCCATTCCCGTTACCGTACTGACCGGCTTTCTCGGGGCCGGCAAGACCACCCTGCTGCGCTACATGCTCCAGGCCCAGCATGGCCTGAAACTCGCGGTGATCGAAAATGAATTCAGCGACGCCAATATCGATACCCAACTGCTGGGCAACGAACCAGTACAGGTCCTGACCCTGGCCAATGGCTGTGTGTGCTGCAGCATCCACACAGACCTGACCAAGGGCCTGTTCCTGCTCCTGGAACGTCTGGATGCTGGCGAGATCGCCTTCGACCGCCTGGTGATCGAATGCACCGGCCTGGCCGACCCGGCGCCGGTGGCCCAGACCTTCTTCATCGAAGAGGAATTGCGTGATCGCTATGTGCTCGACGGCATTGTCACGCTGGTAGACGCCGTCAACGCGGGCGAACATCTCAGGCAGACCATCGCCCAGGCCCAGGTAGGCTTCGCCGACCGTCTGCTGGTGAGCAAGACCGACCTGGTCTCACCGCAAGCCTTCGAGGCCTTGAGTGAGCGGCTGGGTCGTATCAACAACCGCGCACCGATCCGGGTGGTGGATCACGGCCAAGTCGATCTCGCCGAGTTGCTGGATATCCGAGGTTTCAACCTCAATGCGGACTTGGGTGCAAGGGTACAGGCGCGGCCGCAGGTCATCGGCCAAGGCAGCGATCGCATTCGCAGTCTGGTGCTACGCACCGACCAGCCCTTGGACCTGGATCGCCTGAGCACTTTCATGAACGAGCTATTGGAGAACCATGGCCGCCAACTGCTGCGTTACAAGGGTGTGCTGAATATCGCCGACGAACCGCGCCGCCTGGTGTTCCAAGGGGTACTGAAACTGTATGGCTTCGATTGGGATACGCCGTGGGAACCTGGTGAATCCCGAGAGAGCGTAATGGTGTTCATTGCCGATGACCTGCCTGAACAGGCCATCCGCGAAGGCTTCGCCGCGCTTTAACGGTGGAGGGTAGCGGCAGCCGGAGGCGTCAGCGCAGTGGCGAATCTTTCTCTTGGAAGCGTTCGGCAGCTAGCGCTGCCTCCCACCCGTTCTTCAGCTGCGCCGACCCCTACGGCCAGATCAGATTATTTGTACACCGGCAGCTTGGCGCAGACAGCCTTGACCTTCTCGCGAACGGCATCGATCACCGCTTCGTTGTTCAGGTCGGCCAGGATGTCGCAGATCCAGCCCGCCAGTTCGCGGCATTCGGCTTCCTTGAAGCCGCGGGTGGTGACGGCTGGGGTGCCGAAGCGCAGGCCAGAGGTTACGAAGGGCGAGCGTGGATCGTTCGGTACCGAGTTCTTGTTGACGGTGATGTAGGCGCGACCCAGGGCGGCGTCCGCGTCCTTGCCAGAGATTTCCTGCTTGATCAGGGATAGCAGGAACAGGTGGTTCTGGGTGCCGCCGGAAACGACGTCGAAGCCGCGCTCGATGAACACCTGGGCCATGGCCTGGGCGTTCTTCACCACCTGCTGCTGGTAAACCTTGAACTCGGGCTGCAGCGCTTCCTTGAAGCACACGGCCTTGGCCGCGATCACGTGCTCCAGCGGGCCGCCCTGGGCACCCGGGAAGACGGCCGAGTTCAGCTTCTTCTCGATGTCCGGGTTGCTGCGTGCCAGGATCAGGCCACCGCGCGGGCCGCGCAGGGTCTTGTGGGTAGTGGTGGTGACCACGTCGGCGAACGGAACGGGGTTCGGGTAGACACCCGCGGCAACCAGGCCGGCCACGTGGGCCATGTCCACGAACAGATAGGCGCCGACCTTGTCCGCGATAGCGCGGAAGCGAGCGAAGTCCAGTACCTGGGAGTAGGCGGAGAACCCTGCCACGATCATCTTGGGCTTGTGCTCGACGGCCAGGCGCTCGACTTCGTCGTAGTCGATCAGGCCATTGGCATCGATGCCGTACTGAACGGCGTTGTAGAGCTTGCCGGAGGAGGACACCGAAGCGCCATGGGTCAGGTGGCCGCCGTGGGCCAGGCTCATCCCCAGAATGGTGTCGCCAGCCTGCAGCAGGGCCAGGTAGACGGCGGCGTTGGCCTGGGAGCCGGCATGTGGCTGCACGTTGGCGTAGTCGGCGCCGAACAGTTCCTTGGCCCGGTCGATGGCCAGTTGCTCGACCACGTCCACGTATTCGCAACCGCCGTAGTAGCGCTTGCCTGGGTAGCCTTCCGCGTACTTGTTGGTCAGTACCGACCCCTGAGCTTCCATGACCGCCGGGCTGGTGTAGTTCTCCGAGGCGATCAGCTCGATGTGCTCTTCCTGACGCCGGGCTTCCTGCTCCATGGCGGCGAAGAGATCGGCGTCGAACTTGGCAAGGGTCAAATCACGGCTGAACATTGGCGGTCCTCGAGGATCGGCAGAGAGAAAGCGCGCATTCTACCGCATACCGTTGAACCTGGCATATGAGCGCCGGTCATCACGGCGGTGACCGAGGCTCAAGCGCCGCAAGCCAAGGCGGCGCTTGAGGCTTGCCACTCAATCGAACATGAAGAGCGCATCGTTGCTGAATTGCGCTTCGAAGCGGTTGGCCTGCATCGGACGGCCGAACAGGTAGCCCTGCACCTCGTCGCAGCCATGTTCGCGCAGGAAGTCGAGCTGGTCGTGGGTTTCCACGCCTTCGGCGATCACCGAAAGGTTGAGGCTGTGGGCCATGGCGATGATCGCCCGGGCGATCTGGGCGTCCTGTTCGCCTTCCGGCAGGCCATCGACGAAGGTGCGGTCGATCTTGAGCACGTCGATAGGAAACTGCTTGAGGTAGTTGAGCGAGGAATAGCCGGTACCGAAGTCGTCCACCGCGATGCTCAGCCCCAGCTTCTTGAGGCTGTCGAGGGTCTGCATGGCTTCGTTCACGTCCCGCATCAGGATGCTTTCCGTCAGCTCCAGCTCCAGGCAGGCAGGAGGAACGCCGGTGTCCTCGAGGATATAGGCGATCCGCTTGCCCAATTGACCGTCGGAGAATTGCCGCGCCGAGAGGTTCACCGAGACCTTGGGCACGCGCACCCGCGCCTGGTGCCAGGCTTTGAGCTGGCGACACGCCTCGGCCAATACCCAGTCGCCTACGTCTACCACCAGGCCCAGTTCCTCCAGCACCGGGATGAAATCCCCGGGAGGTACCAGTCCGCGGCGGGGGTGGCGCCAGCGCAGCAGGGCCTCGGCGCCTGTCAGGCGCTTGCCGTCGCCGCTGAGCTGAGGCTGGTAATAGAGTATGAATTCCTGTTGCTCCAGGGCATGACGCAGGTCGCTTTCCAGCTCCAGGCGCTCCAGCGCGCTGGCATTCATGTCGGCCTGGTAGAACTGGAAATTGTTCTTGCCACGCTCCTTGGCGTGATACATGGCCGTGTCGGCGTTCTTCATCAACTGGCTGAGTTCGCTGCCATCCTGCGGACTAAGCGCGATGCCGATGCTGGCGGTAACGAAGAACTCGCGGTTTTCCAATACGAAGGGCGCATGCAGGTTTCCGAGGATCTGTTCGGCCACATGAATCGCTCGGGTGAGGGCGGCCTCGCGGCTGGCCTTGGGTTGCAGCAGCAGGGTGAACTCGTCGCCGCCCATGCGCGCGACGGTGTCGTCTTCGTCCACGCAGGCCAGCAAGCGCATGGCCATGTCCTTGAGCATGCGATCGCCCGCCGCGTGCCCCAGGGAGTCGTTGATCGGCTTGAAGCGGTCCAGGTCGAGGAACATCAGCACTACCCATGCCTTCTGCCGCTCGGCCTGCTGCAATGCCGTGAACAGCCGGTCCTGGAACAGCGTGCGGTTGGGCAGATGGGTGAGCGCGTCATAGTAGGCCAGGCGGTGGATGCGCTGCTCGCTGGCCTTGCGCTCGCTGATGTCGCTGAAGAAGCACACGTAGCTGGCCAGGTCGCCCTCTTCGTCGAGCACGGCGGTGACGCCCACCCATGCCGGGTAGTGTTCGCCGTTGCGACGCTTGAGCCGAATCTCACCCTCCCAGCTACCGTTGAGGTTGAGCTGCTTGACCACGTACTGCAGGTGGGCTTCCTGCTGCTCGGTCACGGTCAGCAGGGTCGGCAGCTGATCCAGCACTTGCGAGGCCTGGTAGCCGGTGACTCGGCTGAAGGCCTCGTTCACCTGAACGATGTAGCCGGCCGGGTCCGTGATCAGGATGGCCGAGGTCGAGTGCTGGAATACGGTGGCGGCCATGCGCAAGTCTTTCTCGGCACGGCGTTGCTGGCTGACATCCCGGCCTACGCCCAACAGGCCTTCGAAGTTGTCGTGCTCGTCCCAGATCAATACCAGGCGCAGTTCGATAGGAACACGGCGGCCGTCAGCGCGAATGCAATCGACCATGAAGGTCTGGCTTTTCACTTCGCTGCGCAGTTGCGCCAACAGTCCGGGCTGGCCAAGAGCCGCCTGGACCCGCGCGAGCAAGGCCTCCACGCCGGCGACCTGGCCAGGCGTGGCGAGGGTCGATTGCCAGCCGTTGTCGAATACCGCCTGCACGTCGTAGCCAAGCATCGACTCCACGGACGGGCTCACGTAGTTGAGCTTCAGCCGGCTGTCTGTCGAGAAAATCACGTCGCTGATGCTCTCGGCAAGCATGCGATAACGCTGTTCGCTATCACGCAGGGATTGGCTGGCTTCGACTTGCTCGGTCACATCCTTGGCCACCCCGATGATCCGGGTAACCCGGCCGTCACTGTCTTCGGTAAGCGTCTGCTCCCGGATGTCGAACTGGCGCCAGCTATCGTCACGGTGCCGGAACCTCAATTGGCAATGTAGTTGCCCTCGATAGGCAGTATCGCGCTGGTACTGGCGCAGCGCGTGGTACCGTTGCGCATCCACCGGATGCATCAGGGTTTCCCAGAAGTGGTCGCCCATGGCTTCTACCTCGGCCAGGGTATAGCCCAGGGTGCTGCCCAGATGATGGTTGCTGTACAGCATGGTGCGCTGCAGCACGTCGGCGACATAAAGATGGTCGGGCACGGCGCGCACCACGTCGGACCAGAAGCGCTCACGCTCCACCAGTGACAGCTGCGCCTGCTTGCGCTGGGTAACGTCGTTGAGGCTCAGGATCACCTCGTCCACGCTGCCGTCTTCGGGAACCCGAATCTGTGCCCATACCTGGCGAATCTCGCCGTCGAAACCCGGCGCGGGAAATTCCAGCTCCACCGTGCCAGGCTCGAGCAGAGCCAGCAGCAGGCCGAAGGGCACACGGTGAGGCTCCAGCAGATCCTGGCCGATCAGCCGTTCCCAGACGGCGGCGGCGTCGTTCAGTTGAAGCAGGTCCAGCGCCACCTTGTTCGCCTCGGTCAGGCACATGGCCTGGCGAAGCACGGTATGCTGAGCCGGATTTCGGTCGAGCCATGGTTGGATATCGTCGCGATGACGAATCCCGGCCTTGAGCACGAGCTGGTGCAGTTCCCGCAGATCGAATACGCAAAGGCCCACGCCCGCACCTTCGAAAATATCTTGGTAGCGTCGCCGCTGCCCCTGGACGTCCCGCTGGCGTCGCCGCAGATTGCGCAGTACCAGCAAAGGCAGGACGGTGCAGGCCAGCCCCAGGAGCAGCTTGCCGATCAGACCGGGCAGCAGGGGAAGCCGCGCCTGGCGGGCATCGAACAGGCCATGCAAATGCCAGTCGCTGCCCGACAGAGAGTGATCAGCCACGCTCATTTCCTGCTCGGCGGGCGAGCGCGGACGCGGCAACGACCCGCCAGCGCTGGCGGGAGAAGCGTCAGCGCTTTGGTGCAAGACATGTCCGGCGCTGTCGCCAAGCAGCCAGTCAGGCGGGTTGCCCAGCCTGACCGTGAGCGCGTCGAACAGCGAGGGCGTGAAACGCAGCACGCGATACCCTGGGGCGTGCGGCTCGCGCACAATCAGCCAGGCCTCGCGGCCGTCGGGGCTGCTACTGAACCGATAGCGCGCGTCGGCGATGGCTTGCGAAAGCGTGCTCAGGGCCTGCTCTGGCCACGCTTGAACCTTCTCCCCTGGCAAGGGGCGGCCTTGGCCGTCCAGCCGCACGCTACCCAGCACAATCGCGCCAGAGAGGTCGCTGCCCTGGGCCAGGGTGCCCTCGAGCAGGCGGTTCAGGCTGGTCTCGGCGAACAGCGCCATGTTGAGTTCGAGGCGTTCGGCCAGGTTGGCGCTGTGCTCGATGGCATTGGCGCGCAGCTCGTCCTGGCTGCGCTGATACTCACTGAGCACCTGCCATGCAAGCAGGCCGAACAGCAGCAGCACCAGCACCGCCAAGGCGCTTTTGAGTGAGCTGGAGAAGGGGCCGCTGGCCACGGGAGTACGCTGGCGCAGGGGCGACGACGGATCGAGATTGCTCAAGCTGGAGTCCTGCGGTATGGCGCCCGCGCCGGCCTGTGTCCCGAACCTTTGGGAGCACATGAACCCAATGATAACAGGCGCAAGCTGCCTTGACAGGCTAGCATGCCGTGGCCTCTGGCAAAGTGCCAGCCCCGCGCGGTCGAAGTTTGCCCTCTATCACGCATTCCGGTAGTTTTGAGGGCTTCAAAGCGCGCTGTCATCCCTATGTGCGCGCTCCCTCGTTATCAGTCAGGTTTACCCCATGGCCCAATACGTCTACACCATGCATCGGTTGAGCAAGGTCGTTCCACCGAAGCGGGAGATCCTAAAGAACATCTCGCTGTCCTTCTTCCCGGGCGCCAAGATCGGCGTGCTGGGTCTGAACGGCTCGGGCAAGTCGACCTTGCTGCGCATCATGGCCGGGGTGGACAAGGAGTTCGACGGCGAAGCCCGGCCCATGCCGGAGCTCAACGTAGGCTACCTGCCCCAGGAGCCAGAACTCGACCCGGCCAAGAACGTGCGTGAAGTGGTCGAGGAAGCCGTGTCGGTCATCAAGGATGCCCAGGCGCGCCTGGATGAAGTCTATGCGGCCTATGCCGAGCCGGACGCCGACTTCGACAAGCTGGCCGCCGAGCAGGCCAAGCTCGAAGCCATCCTGCAGGCCGCCGATGGCCATAACCTGGAGCGCCAGCTGGAAGTAGCCGCCGATGCGTTGCGTCTGCCGCCATGGGATGCCCGCATCGAACACCTCTCCGGTGGTGAAAAGCGCCGCGTTGCCTTGTGCCGCCTGCTGCTGTCCGCCCCGGACATGCTGCTGCTGGACGAACCGACCAACCACCTGGACGCCGACTCGGTCGCCTGGCTCGAGCGCTTCCTTCATGATTTCCCGGGCACGGTGGTGGCCATTACCCACGACCGTTACTTCCTCGACAACGTCGCCGGCTGGATTCTCGAGCTGGACCGTGGCCATGGTATCCCCTACGAGGGCAACTATTCCGGCTGGCTGGAAGCCAAGTCCGAGCGGCTGGCCCAGGAGTCCAAGCAACAGTCCGCCCATGAGAAGGCGCTCAAGGAGGAACTGGAATGGGTGCGCAAGGGGGCCAAGGCTCGCCAGGCCAAATCCAAGGCCCGCCTGCAGCGCTTCGAGGAGCTTCAGTCCCAGGAATTCCAGAAGCGCAGCGAAACCAACGAGATCTACATCCCGGTTGGCCCCCGCCTGGGCGACAAGGTGATCGACTTCCATAACGTGACCAAGAGCTACGGCGATCGGGTGCTGATCGACAACCTGTCCTTCAGCATGCCCAAGGGCGCCATCGTTGGCGTCATCGGCGGCAACGGCGCGGGCAAGTCCACGCTGTTCCGCATGATCATGGGCAAGGAGCAGCCGGATTCGGGCAGCATCGAGCTGGGCGAAACCGTGCAGCTGGCCTGCGTCGACCAGAGTCGCGATGACCTGGACGGCAGCAAGACGGTGTTCCAGCAGATTTCCGATGGCTCGGACATGATCCGCATCGGCAACTATGAAGTGCCGTCGCGTACCTATGTGGGGCGTTTCAACTTCAAGGGCGGGGATCAGCAGAAGTTCGTCAAGGACCTTTCCGGTGGTGAGCGCGGCCGTCTGCACCTGGCCCTGACCCTCAAGGAAGGCGGCAACGTATTGCTCCTCGACGAACCGTCCAACGACCTGGACGTGGAAACCCTTCGCTCGCTGGAAGAAGCCCTGCTGGACTTCCCTGGCGCGGCCATCGTGATTTCCCACGACCGTTGGTTCCTGGATCGCGTGGCCACCCATATCCTGGCGTATGAAGACGACTCCCAGGTAACCTTCTTCGAGGGGAACTACACCGAGTACGAAGCCGACCGCAAGAAGCGCCTGGGCGATGCGGCCGCTCAGCCTCATCGGGTGAAGTACCGCAAGCTGGCGTAAGACGATAAGCGCTCGGTCCCGCGTGAGCTGAACCCATTTGTTGGGCGGCCAGGTGATCACGGTGGAAGCTAGCGTCAGCTAGCGAAAGGCTTCTCTGATCGAGCGCTATTCACCAGCTGGCGCTAGCGGCAGGCCGGATCGAGTCAGTCGGGCGTGGCGGAAATGGCCAGGATCTCCAGCACCTGATCCCCGGCAGGCCGCAGCCAGGTCACTTCGTCACCTACGCGCGCGCCCATGAGGGCGCGGCCAAGGGGTGAGGCCCAGTTGATCAGGCCGACCCCCACATCGGCCTGATCTTCCCCCACCAGGCATACCTGGCGATGGACGCCTTGTTCATCCGCATAGCTGACCCAGCTGCCGATCTGCACTTTCTGTACGTCCCGCACCGGTGGTACTACCTTCGCGCTTTGCAGGCGCTGGTTGTAGTAGCGCAGGTCACGTTCCAGATCGGCCACCGCCTGACGATCGGCACGCTCGCCCATGGCGCTCTGTTCCAGGTGCAACGCGCGCAATTCCTCGGCGCGCGCGCGCAGCTGCGCCATTCCCGATTCGGTCACGTAGTTGGGCAAGGTGCTGACCTGCCGTTCCACGGGCTGGCTGGCCTGGGCGGCGGCTTGGTCTTCGTTTACGAAGGCACGGCTCATGTTCATCCCTCCTGGTCGGCTTACCGTTAGGCAATCGTTGCCCGCCGTGAGTTTCCTCCGGGGCTGCGCTCGCGCCTTTCAGTGGCTGCGATAGGCTCGTGCCTTGCCGTTGTCCACATCGCGCTGCCAGTCTCGATCACGGTCGTTGAGTACCTTGTCGTGAAGGTCCTGGCGTTCCTGACTCAGCAGCTCGGCCTGGCACTGACGGAAGCCGTCATCCCAGCCACTGCTGTAGAGCTTGTCGGAAAGGTAGCGGGGGACGTTCTTGGTGAAGGTGCCGGTGATCGAGCCCGCGGCCTGACGTCCGCTACCGCAACCGTCCTGGTACCCGTCGGCGAATCCGGGCGGGTAGCCCTGCTGCAGCAATTGTTCGTGGGTGGACTGACAGCCCACCAGGATCAAGGCGCCCAAGACCATACACCACTGCCTGTTCATGTTCGTTACCTCAGGTCCGGCGCATGGGCGCCGCATACCATGAGTCTAGGTCGGTTTTTGTCAGCGCGATGTCATTTCTGGGTCGGTGGGTTGTGAGTCAGTAGTGATACCACTTGACCTCGAGCATCACCTCGTTCACCGGGCTGCTGACATGGCTGAAGGCACGCTGGGCGCTGAGGCGAAGACCCAGGGTAGGGGTGACTTCCCACTGCTGGTTCAGGCTCAGCTGGCGCCGGACCTCTCCATTGCTGAAATAGTCACCGCTGGCCTCCAGCCGCAGGTTGCCCAGGCGGTTGCGCCAGAGCAGCCCAGTATCCATGCCGGCGGCAGGCACGGCGAAGGCAGCGAATTCATTGTTGTGCTCCACCCGCGCGGTAGCCAGGGTGAAGCCGAGCAGGCCAGGCGCCAGGTTCCAGCTGCCACCCACGCCGCCGTTAAGGTGGGTTACCAGCACGCTGTCCCCGTGCCGGCCGGGCACTCGCTCCAGGCCTCCCGTGACCTGCCAGGACCAGGGCTTGAGCAGGGTGCTGCGCGGTGACAGCGAGCGGATGGTGGCCAGGTTCAGTTGTTGCAGTTGCCACTCGCCCCCTTCGTACTGGCGCAGCTTGAGGCCGCCGAGCTCGATCTGCGCGCCCAGGGGAAAGCCGTAGGCGTTGTCGTTCAGGTCGTGGTAGGCCATGCGTAAGCCGTACTCGGCGAAGGCTCGGTCGTCGCGAGTGCCCAGGCCAAGTTCCCAGGTACGCGATGGATGACCTTCCTCGGGCAAGCCAGGGCGCTGTACCTGCAAAGGTGGCGGCGGATTGCGGTTGATCGCCTGCAGCAGGGCGAAGCTGCGCTGGCTGCGTTCGGCATCGCGCGGTTCTCCGGTGGCTTCGTAGCGCTGCAGCCGGTACGCGGTGTCCAGTGCCAGCGCCTGTCTTGCCTGGGGCAGCGCTTGCAGGTCCGGGGCTGCGGCGCTGGCTCCCTTGGCGATCCGCTGGGCCAGCTGCCGTTCATGGCTGCTCAACGGTTCCGCCCTCGCTTGCAGCTCGCGCTCACGCGACGGGCGATAGTCGGTTTGGCTGACCAGGCCGGCCGCTTTCACAGCCTTGACCGTGTCCGTGGGAATGGCGGCCAACGGAAACTGCTCGGTCAGGCGCAGGCTGGGCCGTGCCACCTGCAACAGTTCCAGCAAGCGGTAGGAGCAGTTCTCATCGAAGAAGTAGTAGTCGAAGCGAATCTGTTGCAGTTCCCAGACATGCTCCACCAGGCGACCTGTTTCCTCGGGACTGAGGTTCAACTGGTACTCCCACAGGTCTCGGTTCTCGAGGCTGCGGTACTCGGCCAGTTTCTGCTGGTAGGGCACGAGAGAAAACAGGCCGGGGTAGCCTCCGGCCAGGCCTTTCCAGGCGTAGAGCATGCTGTTGTCGCTGCCCTCTACATAAGCACCGAAATTGATGGCATAGCTGAGCAGCGCCGTCTGGTCCGCGCGGGTATCGGCCTGGTCGATGCGCAGCAATGTATGGCCGAACATCGAGGAAGGGCTGTTCAGGTAGGCTGCCGGGAACACCAGCACGGCGGAATGCGGAGCGATATCGCCGTACCAGCGTTGGAATTCAGGGCATCGCACGCTTGGGAGGTCCGTCAGTGCCAGGGTGTCCCGTAGCCAGCGGGTGCGCGCTGGAAATACGCATTGGGCGTGACGGTCGCCCAGGCTGGCTGGCGCGTAGAGCGCTTGCAGGGTAGCGGCCAGTTCTCGCTCAGGATTGTAGCGACCGTCGGCGGCCAGGAAAAAACGGCTGTCGTCCACGTAGCTGTGCCAGCCGCGCAACGCTTTGTATTCATAATGACCCAACGCGATCCAGCGCGGATCCTGGGCCAGGCGCTGCAGGGTGGCGGAAGTGGGCGAGGGCGCGGCGTTCAGGGAAGCACAGGCAAGCAGGGCCAACCAGAGAAAGCGGGTGAGCATCCATTGCATCCAGCAAGGTGGCAGAGCCCGCCCCACAGCAGGAGGGGCGGGAGACGCAGCGACCTTACGCCTGGGTGACGTACTTGGCCAGTCGCGGATCGTTCTTCAGGATTTGCAGGGTATTGGCGTGTACATCTTCAGCGGTCACGTCGGCGGTCTTGAAGATGTCGTTGAAGTGCTGGTGGGTCACGCTGGAGAAGTAGGCGCGATCTTCAGGCTGGACGCCCAGCACCACGGCATAGGTGGTCAAGGCTTCGCCCTGGCCCTGGGCCATGTCTTCGGAAAGTTCGTTCATCATGCCGTTCATGGCCAGCCAGGACTTGCCGCCATAGGTCAGCGCGCCACTGGTGTTGCAGCCGTTGGTCCCGGAGGTCATGCCGAAGGTGGCGTTGCCGGAGGTGCCGTTGGTGGTGGATGCCA
Organism: Pseudomonas sp. DC3200b2; assembly: GCF_049895785.1. Taxonomy (NCBI): domain Bacteria; kingdom Pseudomonadati; phylum Pseudomonadota; class Gammaproteobacteria; order Pseudomonadales; family Pseudomonadaceae; genus Pseudomonas; species Pseudomonas sp. DC3200b2. Next base: position 194,167 of record NZ_JAFCTA010000001.1, read on the forward strand.
GGAAGTGGGCGGGGGTGCCGCGCTGGCCTTCGAAGAGCATGTTGCCCCAGCCGCAATCCGGGCCACCCGGGGCCTGGGCGAAGGCCTGCAGGGAGGCGACGGTAAACAGGGAGCCAAGCAGAATCCGTTTCATAGCATTGTTCTCGCGTGTCGATCGAAATGGCCCGGTACCCCGCGGAGCACCGGGCGCACACCGCCGTTGGGCTGGGTGCGCACGTTGGAGTTTAGGCAGGGTTCGCGGTTCCGTTGGTACTTGGCGGTGTTTTGAATAAAAAAGTGTCATATGTCATGCGCGTTGCCCGCTATGGCCGCCGCACCCTTGCGGGGGGCGCCCAGGCGGCGCCAGAATGCCCCATGGTCTGTATATCTAAGGATGCCTGATGCCTGATTCCGCCGCCGTTCGCCTGCGCCTGCCCCCCGAAGCGCTGGCGCGTCCGTTTTCCGCCGAGCAGTTCAGCTTCGCCAGCACCGAAGACCTGGAGCCGTTCCGTGGCGTACTGGGCCAGGAACGCGCTGTCGAGGCCCTGCAGTTCGGTGTGGCGATGCCCCGGCCCGGTTATAACGTGTTCGTGATGGGCGAACCGGGAACAGGGCGTTTTTCCTTCGCCAAGCGTTATCTGAAAACCGAGGCCAAGCGCCTGCAAGCCCCATCGGACTGGGTGTACGTAAACAACTTCGAGGACCCGCGCAATCCCCGCGCGCTGGAAATGCCGCCCGGAACCGCGGGCGAGTTCATCAGCGACATCGGCGGCCTGATCGACAACTTGCTGGCAACCTTCCCGGCTGTGTTCGAGCACCCAGCCTACCAGCAGAAGAAGAGCGCCATCGACCGCGCGTTCAATCATCGCTACGACAAAGCCCTGGATGTGATCGAGCGGGTCGCGCTGGAGAAGGACGTTGCCCTTTACCGCGACAGTAGCAACATCGCCTTCACGCCCATGCTCGACGGCAAGGCGCTGGACGAGGCGGAGTTCGCCCAACTGCCCGAAGAGGCGCGGGCGCGTTTCCATGACGACATCGCCAGCCTGGAAGAGCGCCTCAACGAAGAACTGGCCAGCCTGCCTCAGTGGAAACGTGAGTCCAGCAACCAGCTGCGCCAGCTCAACGAAGAAACCATCACCATCGCCCTGCAACCCTTGCTGGGGCCGCTATCGGAACGCTATTCGGAATATGCCGGGGTATGCGCCTACTTGCAGGCCATGCAGGTGCACCTGCTGCGCACCGTGGTGGAACAGCTGGTCGACGACCCCAAGCCCGACGCCGTGGCGCGCAAGATGCTCGAGGAGCAGTATGCGCCCAACCTGGTGATCGGCCATCATGCCAACGGCGGGGCGCCTGTGGTGTTCGAACCGCACCCGACCTACGACAACCTGTTCGGCCGCATCGAGTACAGCACCGACCAGGGCGCGCTCTATACCAACTACCGGCAACTGCGCGCGGGGGCATTGCACCGGGCCAATGGCGGCTTCCTGATCCTGGAGGCAGAAAAAATGCTGGGCGAGCCCTTCGTCTGGGATGCGCTCAAGCGCTCGCTGCAGTCGCGCCGGTTGAAGATGGAATCACCGCTGGGCGAATACGGCCGCATCGCCACTGTGACCCTTACTCCGCAGATGATTCCGCTGAACGTGAAGCTGGTGATCATCGGCTCCCGCCAGCTGTACTACGCCCTGCAGGACCACGATCCGGACTTCCAGGAAATGTTCCGGGTGCTGGTGGACTTCGACGAAGACATTCCCATGGATGGCGACAGCCTGGAGCAGTTCGCCCAGTTGCTGAAAACCCGCACCTCCGAGGAAGGCATGGCGCCGCTGAGCGCCGATGCCGTGGCGCGGCTGGCCACCTACAGCGCCCGCCTGGCCGAGCACCAGGGACGTCTTTCAGCGAAAATCGGCGACCTCTTCCAACTGGTGAGCGAGGCAGATTTCATTCGCCAGGTCGCAGGCGAAGCGGTCACCGATGCCGGGCATATCGAACGCGCACTCAAGGCCAAGGCTACCCGGACCGGACGGGTCTCGGCACGCATCCTCGACGATATGCTCGCCGGTATCGTGCTCATCGACACCAGTGGCGCGGCGGTAGGCAAATGCAACGGCCTGACCGTGCTGGCGGTGGGCGACTCGGCCTTCGGGGTGCCAGCGCGCATTTCCGCCACCGTCTACCCAGGCAACAGCGGCATCGTGGATATCGAGCGGGAGGTCAACCTCGGCCAACCGATCCACTCCAAGGGTGTGATGATCCTTACCGGCTATCTGGGCAGCCGCTACGCTCAGGAGTTTCCGTTGGCCATCTCCGCCAGTATCGCCCTGGAGCAGTCCTACGGCTATGTGGACGGAGACAGCGCCTCCCTGGGCGAAGCTTGCACCCTGATCTCGGCGTTGTCGCGCAAGCCACTGAAGCAGTGTTACGCCATTACCGGGTCGATCAACCAGTTCGGCGAAGTGCAGGCGGTGGGCGGCGTGAACGAGAAGATCGAAGGCTTTTTCCGCCTTTGCGAAGCCCGGGGGCTGACCGGCGAGCAAGGCGCGATCATTCCCAAGGCCAATGTCGCGACGCTCATGCTCGATGAGAAAGTGGTCAAGGCGGTGCGCGATGGGAAATTCCATGTCTACGCCGTCAGTCAGGCGGATGAAGCGCTGAGTCTGCTGGTCGGCGAAGAGGCCGGCGAGGCCGACGCCGATGGCAACTTTCCGGAGGGCAGCGTGAACGCCCTGGTGGTGGATCGTCTGCGCGCGATCGCCGAAGTGGTGACCGAAGAGGACCTGCGCGAGGGCGAGCGGGAGCACAAGGTCGAGGCGCTGGCGGAGGTCAAGGGTACATCCTGAAAGCGTGAGGCGACCGCTCGGCAGCTCGACGACGGGGGTGCCGGATCTTTTGCGAGATCGGCGGTCATACGAGGATACTCAGCGGAGGGATCGCCAGCATGGCCCATGCGCTCAGCCTTACCCGTCAATGCCTCGGGCTTGAAACCCGTATCGAATGCATGATCCGGCCAGTGGCCGGCGGCGTGGGCCACTGGACCCTGCTCTTCGCCGCTGGCATGGCCGGGGAGCAACCGACCGCGATCAAGGCCCAAGGGCCTTTTCACGGTGCCCGCGCGGCGGAGTCGGTGCTCGATGCCATCGTCGACAGCCTGACCCTCCATGGCTATGTGCTACGCGACGATCCGCGTATCTGGGATATTCATCTCCACGGCCAATTGCGCAAGATCAACGCCGAGCGCGGCCGCCATCTGGGCGACTACCTGGCTCACCCAGACGCATGAGTTTACAAGTGCCGTTGCGCTTTTCATGAGTGGGCAAGGGTATACTCGGCAGCTGTTTTTCAAGCTGCTGTGAGTTGCAATGGAACGTCTGATCGAAAAAACCATGTACGCCTCCCGCTGGTTGCTGGCGCCCATCTATTTCGGGTTGTCCCTGGGCCTGCTCGCCCTGGCGCTGAAATTCTTCGAGGAAATCTTCCATATCCTGCCCAACGTCTTCGCCATGGCGGAGTCAGAGCTGATCCTGGTACTGCTGTCGTTGATCGACATGGCGCTGGTAGGTGGCTTGCTGGTCATGGTGATGATTTCCGGGTACGAGAACTTCGTGTCGCAGCTGGATATCGATGAAGGCGTCGAGAAGCTCAACTGGCTTGGCAAGATGGACTCGTCCTCGCTGAAGATGAAGGTTGCCGCGTCCATCGTGGCGATTTCGTCGATCCACCTGCTGCGCGTGTTCATGGACGCCCGGAACATCGAGGCCGAGCACCTGATGTGGTACGTGATCATCCACATGACCTTCGTGATTTCCGCCTTCGCCATGGGTTACCTGGACAAGCTCACCAAGCACTGATGTGCTAGGCTGCTCCCCTTTTTGGCTGGGCCGGCACGCCGGCCCCACGACGGAGCAGCGCAATGTCCGAACTTATCCTGAACACTGACGAAACCCGCGTCAGCTACGGTATCGGCCGCCAGTTGGGCGACCAGATCCGCGACAACCCTCCACCGGGTGTCAGCCTGCAGGCGCTGATTGCCGGCCTCACCGACGCCTTCAACGGCGAAGCCAGCCGTGTGGGTGCCGAGGAAATGAACAGCGCCTTCCGCGCCATCCGTGAAGTGATGCAGGAGCAGGAGCGCGCCAAGGCCGAAGCCGCCGCAGGCGAGGGCCGGGCCTACCTGGCCGAGAATGCCAAGCGCGAAGGCGTGACCACCCTGGCGTCCGGCTTGCAGTTCGAAGTGCTCACCGCTGGCGACGGCGCCAAGCCTACTCGCGAAAGCACCGTGCGCACTCACTACCACGGCACCCTTATCGACGGCACTGTATTCGACAGCTCCTACGATCGCGGCCAGCCAGCCGAATTTCCAGTCGGCGGCGTGATTGCCGGCTGGACCGAAGCCCTCCAGTTGATGAACACCGGCAGCAAATGGCGCCTGTACGTGCCTAGCGAGCTGGCATACGGCGCTCAGGGCGTAGGCTCCATTCCGCCGCACAGTACCCTGGTGTTCGATGTGGAGCTCCTGGATATCCTTTGATAGCCAGGCGGTGGGAGCGGCGCAAGCCAGCTCCTGCCATCAATGCAGTTCACCCGCCGGGCGCAATGCCCGGGCGTAGCAGAACAGGAACAGGTTGCGTACCAGTTCCTTCTGCACCTGCGGCTCGGTGGAATTGAGGCATTCGAAAACGAGTTCGCCCTGGTCTCTGAGTTCATCCAGGGCATCTTCGTGAAGGACGGCACACACCTCACCGGTTTCCCGATGCAGGATACGCAGATACGGATGAGAGCGGTCCAGCCAGGCGTCGATGAGGTAGGTCACGATTATTCTCCTTGATGACGTCCATTGAGAATAATTCGTATTTGCAGCTTTGCAAAGGGCGGTGTGTACCGGTCGTCAGGCTTTGCGGACGAATTCGGACTTCAGCTTCATGGCGCCGATGCCGTCGATCTTGCAATCGATGTCGTGGTCACCATCGCACAGGCGGATATTGCGCACCTTGGTACCGACCTTGACCACAAGGGAGGTGCCCTTGACCTTCAAGTCCTTGATGACCGTCACGCTATCGCCATCCTGCAACACATTGCCAACCGAGTCCTTGATAACCCGGGTGTCATCCTCTCCGGCCGCAGCCTCACCGGCGGCCCACTCGTGAGCGCATTCAGGGCAAACCAGCAACGGGCCATCTTCATAGACGAACGCAGAGCCGCATTGGGGGCAGGGTGGCAATGACATAGCAAACCTTTCAGGTAGTAGCGGCGCGGCCGTGCCCGGCCAGCTTCAATGCTGGACCAGGGACGCTCGCGGGGCCAGAGTGATCAGTAGGTACGAGCGACCGCGAACTCGCTCAGTTCCACCAGGGCATCCCGGTACTCGCTGGGCTCAAGGGCGTCGAGGCAGGCGACGGCGCGAGCGGCGAAGGCCTGCGCCAATTGGGCCGTATAGGCCAGGGCGCCAGAGGCCTCCACCGCCTCGCGAATGCGTTCCAGGTCTTCGATGCCGCCTTTCTGGATGGCCTGGCGCACCAGGGCTGCCTGCTCGGCGGTGCCTTCGCGCATGGTGTAGATCAGTGGCAAGGTAGGCTTGCCTTCGGCCAGGTCATCACCCACGTTCTTGCCCAGGGTGTCGGCATCGCCCTTGTAATCCAGCAGGTCGTCGACCAGCTGGAAAGCCACGCCCAGGTGATCGCCGAACTGGCGCAAGGCCTCGCGCGCCGCCTCGCTGCCGGTGGCCAGGGCCGCCGCGCTATGGGTGGACGCCTCGAACAGCATGGCGGTCTTGCCGCGAATCACCTCCATGTAGGTTTCCTCGCTGGTGCTGGCGTCGCGCACCTTGGACAGCTGCAGCACCTCGCCCTCGGCGATGACGCGGGTCGCCTGGGACAGGATGCCCATCACCGGCATGGACCCTAGCTGGACCATCATTTCGAAGGAGCGCGAATAGAGGAAATCCCCTACCAGCACGCTGGGGGCGTTGCCCCACATGGCATTGGCGGTGGAGCGGCCGCGACGCATCCCGGACATGTCCACCACGTCGTCGTGGAGCAGGGTAGCGGTATGAAGGAACTCGATGGTGGCGGCCAGCAGGCGCAGGTCGGCGCCTTCATGGCCCAGGGCCTTGCCGGTCAGCAGTACCAGAAGCGGGCGCAGGCGCTTGCCGCCCGCAGAGATGATATAGTCGCCGATCTTCGATACCAGCGGCACCCTTGAGGTCAGCTGCTGCTTGATGATCTCGTCGACGGCGGTGAAATCTTCCGCCACCACACGATAAAAGGCTTGGGGTTGCATCAGCGACTAACGCTCCATATAGGTTGCGCGGCATGCTAGGTGGCAGGTCCCGGCCTGTCAAGGCGAAGCCCCGTGCCAGCGGCGTTCGCTCGTCCCCTGGCCCTTGCATGCCCTGGCGGCGTTGCGTACAATCGCGCACCCTGAACTTCCTGGGCATCACCTGCCTTACGCAATTGCAGTCGGGTTTCCCGTAGGGCCCCGTAGGGTTCCCCACCCACTGCAGCCATGCCAGCCAACACTCTTCCTATAAAGCGCTGGGTGAGCAGGATTAACGGAGAAACATCATGTACGCAGTAATCGTTACCGGTGGCAAGCAATACAAGGTCACCGAAGGTGAATACCTGAAGGTCGAGAAGCTGGAAGTCGCCACCGGCGAATCCATCACTTTCGATCGCGTTCTGTTGGTTGGCAATGGCGACGACGTGAACATCGGCGCCCCTGTCGTTGAAGGCGCCAAAGTGGTTGCCGAAGTCGTGGCCCAAGGTCGTCACGACAAAGTGCGGATCATCAAATTCCGCCGTCGTAAGCACCACATGAAGCGCATGGGCCACCGCCAGTGGTTCACCGAGATCAAAATCACCGGTATCCAGGCCTGATTTCTCGCCCGGTCCGCACATTGGAGTATTGAACTCATGGCACACAAAAAAGCTGGTGGTAGTACCCGTAACGGTCGCGATTCCGAAAGTAAACGCCTTGGCGTGAAAATGTTCGGCGGCCAGGTCATCAAGGCCGGCAACATCATCGTGCGTCAGCGCGGCACCCAGTTCCACGCCGGCTACGGCGTTGGCATCGGCAAGGACCACACCCTCTTCGCCAAAGTCGAAGGCGTGGTGAAGTTCGAAGTCAAAGGTGCTTTCGGTCGTCGTTACGTAAGCGTCGTCGCGGCCTGATCGCGATTTCGCAGAAAAGCCCTGTCTCGCGACGGGGCTTTTTTGTTTGTAGTGAGTCTCTTGCAAAGCTGCTGCTTGAGCTCCAGCGCTGTTCTGCTCGGTCGTTGATTGGGGCGCTGCGCTCAATTTTGCAAGAGCCTTATGGTCCTTGGTCTTTATGGCTCGCCCTCCGGGCGAGAGGCATCTTTTTATGAAGTTTGTTGATGAAGTATCCATCCGCGTCAAGGCGGGTGATGGCGGCAACGGTTGCATGAGCTTCCGCCGCGAGAAATTTATCGAGAACGGCGGCCCCAATGGCGGCGATGGGGGCGATGGCGGCTCCGTGTTCATGGTGGCGGACGAAAACCTCAACACTCTGGTGGACTACCGTTATACCCGTCATTTCGAGGCCCAGCGCGGCGAGAATGGCGGTAGCACCGACTGCACCGGCGCCAAGGGCGAAGACCTGGTGCTGCGCGTGCCAGTCGGGACCACGGTGATCGATGCCAGCACCCAGGAAGTGATCGGTGACCTGGTTAAGCCGGGGCAGCGGCTGATGGTTGCGCAGGGTGGTTGGCATGGCCTTGGCAATACCCGCTTCAAGTCCAGCACCAACCGGGCCCCGCGCCAGACCACCCCAGGCAAGCCGGGTGACCAGCGCGACCTGAAACTGGAAATGAAAGTGCTGGCCGATGTGGGCCTGCTTGGCCTGCCCAACGCGGGCAAGAGTACCTTCATCCGCTCGGTATCGGCGGCCAAGCCCAAGGTGGCGGACTACCCATTCACCACCCTGGTACCCAACCTGGGCGTGGTCAGTGTGGATCGCTGGAAAAGCTTCGTCATCGCCGACATTCCCGGGTTGATCGAAGGCGCCTCCGATGGAGCCGGGCTGGGGATCCGTTTCCTCAAGCACCTGGCGCGTACCCGCTTGCTCTTGCATCTGGTGGACATGGCGCCCTTCGATGGCACCAGTCCGGCCGATGCCGCCGAGGTCATTGTCAATGAGCTGGTCAAGTTCAGCCCGTCCCTGGCCGAGCGGGATCGCTGGCTTGTACTGAACAAGTGCGACCAGCTGTTGGAGGAAGAGCACGAGGCGGCCGTGAAGGAAGTGGTCGACCGTCTGCAGTGGGAAGGCCCGGTGTATGTGATTTCCGCCTTGGCCAAGGAAGGGACCGAGCGCCTGAGCCGTGACATCATGCGCTACCTTGAGCTGCGCGCCGAGCGCCTGGCCGAAGATCCGGCCTTCGCTGAAGAAGTGGCCGAGCTCGACCAGCGCATCGAAGACGAGGCCCGTGCTCAGCTGCAGGCCCTGGATGACCAGCGTGCCCTGCGTCGCAGCGGCGTGAAGAGCGTCCATGACATCGGCGATGACGATGACTGGGACGACGAAGACGACGAAGACGGCCCGGAAATCATTTACGTGCGCGACTGATCGGTTGCAGTACACTACAGCGCCCCGGCTCCGGGTGGGCGGCCAGGCCATTGCGGCCTTGGCGCCTGATCGGGCCGGGGCGTTGTCGTTCACGGTTTAACTGACGGTTGGGCAGGGCAGGGGCAGGAACATGCGGAGCAAGGTCACGGGTGCGCGGCGCTGGGTCGTCAAGATAGGCAGCGCCTTACTCACGGCGGATGGCAAGGGCTTGGACCGCGCCGCCATGGCGGTTTGGGTGGAGCAGATGGTCGCCCTGCATGAGGCGGGCGTGGAGCTGGTGCTGGTGTCTTCCGGCGCGGTTGCCGCAGGGATGAGCCGCCTGGGTTGGGCTCAGCGCCCCACCGCCATGCACGAACTCCAGGCCGCCGCCGCCATCGGCCAGATGGGCCTGGTGCAGGCGTGGGAATCGAGCTTCGCCCAGTATGAGCGCCGCACCGCGCAAATCCTGCTTACCCACGACGACCTGTCGGACCGCAAGCGCTACCTCAATGCTCGCAGCACCTTGCGCGCGTTGGTAGAGCTGGGCGTGATCCCGGTGATCAACGAAAACGACACCGTGGTGACCGACGAAATCCGTTTCGGCGATAACGACACCCTGGCCGCCCTGGTAGCGAACCTGGTGGAAGCCGACCTGCTGGTGATCCTGACCGATCGGGACGGCATGTTCGATGCCGACCCGCGCAGCAACCCCGACGCCCAGCTCATTCATGAGGCCCGCGCCGATGACCCCTCGCTGGATGCGGTGGCGGGGGGTACCGGGGGCGCGCTTGGGCGGGGTGGCATGCAGACCAAGCTGCGCGCGGCGCGCCTGGCCGCGCGTTCCGGCGCCCATACGTTGATCGTGGGCGGGCGCATCGAGCGTGTGCTCGATCGCCTCAAGGCGGGCGAGCGCCTCGGCACCTTGCTGACGCCGGAGCGGGGCATGCTGGCGGCGCGCAAGCAGTGGCTGGCGGGGCACCTGCAGACCCGTGGCACGCTACAGTTGGACGACGGTGCCGTACAGGCTTTGCGAGCGGCCAGCAAAAGCCTCTTGCCCGTAGGCGTGAAGGCTGTACAGGGCGCCTTCCGCCGGGGAGAGATGGTGGTGTGCATTGCTCCGGACGGTTCGGAAGTGGCTCGTGGCCTTACCAACTACAGCGCGGCTGAGGCCCAGCGCATCATCGGCCAGCCCTCGGACGCCATTCATGGCCTGTTGGGGTACATGGCCGAGCCTGAGCTGATTCACCGCGACAATCTGATCCTGGTATGAGGCCTGTCATGAAAGCTTTGCGATTCACGCTCCTTGCCTTGGCCTTCGCGCCCTTGCTCGCGAAGGCGGAGCAGGTGGGTGAAGTGTCCACTGTGTTCAAGTTCCTGGGGCCGAACGACCGTATCGTGGTGGAGGCCTTCGACGACCCCAAGGTCGAGGGTGTGACCTGTTATCTCTCGCGTGCCAAGTCGGGTGGGGTGAAGGGCGGGCTGGGCCTGGCCGAGGATCGCGCCGAAGCGTCCATCGCCTGCCGCCAGGTGGGGCCGATTCGCTTCGCCCAGCCGTTGAAGGATGGCGAGGAGGTGTTCAAGGAGCGAACCTCCCTGGTATTCAAGACGATGCAGGTAGTGCGTTTCTTTGACGAGAAGCGCAATACCCTGGTGTACCTGGTCTACAGTGACCGGGTTATCGAGGGTAGCCCGCAGAATGCGGTCACGGCCATACCTATTCTGCCTTGGCGGTAAGCGTCGGACCGCTGAAGCCTGCCGTGGAGGATGGGGCGAAGCTCCTGAGCGGGCTGGCCTGGTATGGCGAGGAGTGCCTTTCGCGAGCTGCGCCTGCGGCTCCGCCCGTTTCCTACACCAGATACTGCATCCATGATAGGCAATAAAAAACCGGCCACCAGGGCCGGTTTTCATGAAGCGCGTCGCTTAGGCGGCGGTCTTCAGGGCCTTGATGTGGCCATTCAGACGGCTCTTGTGGCGAGCGGCCTTGTTCTTGTGGATGATGCCCTTGTCGGCCATACGGTCGATCACAGGCACAGCCAGGGTGTAGGCAGCTTGCGCTTTCTCGGCGTCCTTGGTGTCGATCGCCTTGACTACGTTCTTGATGTAGGTACGAACCATGGAACGCAGGCTGGCGTTGTGGCTGCGACGCTTCTCAGCCTGTTTTGCACGTTTTTTGGCGGAAGGTGAGTTGGCCACCGTCGAGCTCCTCGAAAGACTTGGGGAATAGCAAACAAATAAGGCCGCGAATCATGCCGATGCGCAGGCGCGATGTCAAGGGAAAACCCCTATGATCGGCAGTGATGTCAGGACGAACGGCAGTGCGCGGAAAACCTTCCTTTCCACCGCGCGGGCTGTACACTTTCGGCTTTTTGGCCCGGTGGCGCAAACATCCACATGAACCTGCTCAAGTCCCTGGCGGCGGTCAGCTCTATCACAATGGTTTCCCGAGTGCTGGGGTTCGTTCGCGATACCCTGGTGGCGCGCATCTTCGGCGCGGGCATGGCGACCGACGCCTTCTTCATCGCCTTCAAATTGCCCAACCTGTTGCGCCGTATCTTCGCCGAGGGGGCGTTCTCCCAGGCCTTCGTGCCGATCCTGGCCGAATACCGCCAGCAGCAAGGGGACGAGGCCGCGCGCACCTTCACCGCCTACGTAGCCGGCCTGCTGACCCTGGCCCTGGCGCTGGTCACTGCCTTGGGGATGCTGGCCGCGCCCTGGGTCATCTGGGTCACGGCCCCAGGTTTCGCCGACACGCCAGAGAAGTTCGGGCTCACCAGCCAGCTGTTGCGTGTGACCTTTCCTTATATATTGCTGATCTCGCTGTCTTCCCTGGCGGGGGCGATCCTCAATACCTGGAATCGCTTCTCGGTGCCGGCTTTCACCCCCACGTTGCTCAACGTGGCGATGATCGGCTTCGCGCTCTTCCTGACGCCTTACTTCGATCCACCGGTGATGGCCCTGGCCTGGTCGGTGCTGGCCGGCGGGCTGGCGCAATTGCTGTACCAACTGCCGCACCTGAAAAAAATCGGCATGCTGGTACTGCCCAGGTTGAGCCTGCGGCACAGCGGGGCGCTGCGGGTGCTCAAGCAGATGGGGCCAGCCATCCTGGGTGTGTCTGTCAGCCAGATTTCCCTGATCATCAACACGATCTTCGCCTCCTTCCTGGCGGCCGGCTCCGTGTCCTGGATGTACTACGCCGACCGCTTGATGGAATTGCCCTCCGGCGTACTTGGCGTGGCCCTGGGCACCATCTTGCTGCCTACCCTGGCACGTACCTATGCCAACAAGGATCGCCAGGAATATTCCCGTATCCTCGATTGGGGGCTGCGCCTGTGCTTCCTGCTGGTGCTGCCGTGCGCGGTGGCGCTGGCTGTGCTGGCCGAGCCGCTGACCGTGGCCTTGTTCCAGTACGGCCGTTTCGACGCCTTCGACGCGGCCATGACCCAGCGCGCGCTGGTAGCCTATGCGGTAGGGTTGCTGGGCATCATCCTGATCAAGGTGCTGGCGCCGGGCTTCTATGCACAGCAGAACCTGCGCACCCCCGTGAAGATCGCCATCTGGACCCTGTTCGCGACTCAGGCGCTGAACCTGCTGTTGATCGGCCCGCTCCAGCATGCCGGCCTTGCCCTGGCCATCAGTGGTGGCGCCTGTCTGAACGCCGGGCTTTTGTATTGGCAGCTGCGACGCCAGGGGCTGTTCCAGCCGCAGGCCGGTTGGCCAGGGTTTCTGATCCGCCTGGTGCTGGCGGTGCTGGCCATGGCCGCGGTGCTGCTGGGGCTGATGCACTACATGCCGGCCTGGGCCGACGGCACCATGCTGGCCCGCTTCGCCCGTCTCGGCGTGCTGGTCGTTGCGGGCGCGGGCACCTATTTCCTGGCGCTGCTGGCCATGGGGCTGCGTCTGCATCAGTTCGCTCGTCGGGGCTTGCATTGAAATCGCCCGTGTCCGGCGGCATATCCGTTTCATCGCCCCAGGCGGCGCGGCCAGTGCTGCTGCCTGTCACCGGGGGCTGGGTGTGGTTATAATCGCTGACTTTATGATCAAGAAGCGCGCTATGCAGCTGGTTCGAGGTTTACACAACCTGCGCCCCCGTCACCGGGGCTGTGTCGCCACCATCGGCAATTTCGACGGCGTGCACCGTGGCCACCAGGCCATTCTCAAGCGCTTGCGCGAGCGAGCACTGGAACTGGGCGTGCCCAGCTGCGTGGTGATCTTCGAGCCGCAGCCGCGGGAGTATTTCAGCCCCGAGACGGCGCCGGCCCGCCTGACCCGATTGCGCGACAAGCTCGAGCTGCTGGCCGCCGAAGGCATCGACCGGGTGCTCTGTCTTGCGTTCAATCAGCGCCTGCGCGGCCTCAGCGCCGCCGAGTTCGTCGATACCATCCTGGTCCAGGGGCTTGGCGTGCGGCACCTGGAGGTAGGGGACGATTTTCGCTTCGGCTGTGACCGCCTGGGCGACTTCGCCTTCCTCACCGAGGCTGGCCAGCGCCATGGCTTCACGCTGGAAGCGGCCCGAACCGTGGAAGAAGCGGGCGTACGGGTCAGCAGCACCCAGATACGCCTCGCCCTGGCCGCGGCGGACTTCCCCCAGGCCGAGCGCTTGCTGGGGCGGCCATATCGCATCGAGGGCCGTGTGCTGCATGGGCAGAAACTGGCCCGGCAACTGGGCTGGCCCACGGCGAACGTGCAGCTCAAGCGTCGCCGGGTGCCCTTCACCGGGGTTTACCTGGTCAGCGTTGAACGGGATGGACGCGCCTGGCCGGGGGTAGCCAATATCGGGGTGCGTCCGACGGTGGCGGGGGATGGCCGTCCCCACCTGGAAGTACACCTGCTGGACTTCGCTGGCGATCTGTATGGCCGGCATTTGACGGTGGAGTTCCACCACAAGCTGCGTGATGAGCAGCGTTTCGCCTCGCTGGAGGCGCTGAAGTCGGCGATCGACGCGGACGTCGCCGCCGCCCGTGCCCATTGGCAGGGCTAACCGCCTAATGAAGAGCCTGAAATGACCGATTACAAAGCCACGCTAAACCTTCCGGACACCGCCTTCCCCATGAAGGCCGGCCTGCCCCAGCGCGAGCCGCAGATACTGCAGCGCTGGGACAGCATTGGCCTGTACCAGAAGCTGCGTGAGATTGGCAAGGATCGGCCAAAGTTCGTGCTTCACGACGGCCCGCCCTACGCCAACGGCAGCATCCACATCGGTCATGCCGTCAACAAGATTCTCAAGGACATGATCATCCGCTCCCGCACCCTGGCCGGCTATGACGCCCCCTATGTGCCGGGTTGGGATTGCCATGGCCTGCCCATCGAGCACAAGGTCGAGGTGACCCACGGCAAGGGCCTGCCCGCGGACAAGACTCGCGAACTGTGCCGTGCCTATGCCGCCGAGCAGATCGAAGAGCAGAAAGCCGGGTTCATCCGCCTGGGCGTGCTCGGTGACTGGTCCAACCCCTACAAGACCATGAGCTTCGTCAACGAGGCCGGAGAAATCCGTGCCCTGGCTGAAATGGTCCGCAATGGCTTCGTGTTCAAGGGCCTCAAGCCGGTGAACTGGTGCTTCGACTGCGGCTCGGCCCTGGCCGAGGCGGAAGTGGAGTACGCGGACAAGAAATCCTCCACCATCGATGTGGCCTTCCCGGTGGGCGACCAGGCCGCGCTGGCCGACGCCTTCGGCCTGCCGGGCCTGGAAAAGCCCGCCGCCATCGTGATCTGGACCACCACCCCCTGGACCATCCCGGCCAACCAGGCCTTGAACGTACATCCTGAGTTCATCTACGCCCTGGTGGACGTGGGCGATCGCCTGCTGGTACTGGCCGAGGAATTGGTCCAAGGCTGCCTGCAGCGCTACGGTCGCGAGGGTCATATCGTGGCCCGCGCAGCGGGCGCGGCCCTGGAGAAGATCCACTTCCACCACCCCTTCTACGAGCGGTTGTCGCCGGTCTACCTGGCCGAGTATGTCGAGCTGGGCGCGGGCACCGGCGTGGTTCACTCGGCGCCTGCCTATGGCGAGGACGACTTCGTCACCTGCAAGCGCTACGGCATGCACAACGATGACATCCTCACACCCGTGCAGAGCAACGGCGTCTACGTGGACAGCCTGCCGTTCTTCGGTGGCCAGTTCATCTGGAAAGCCGGCGCGGCCATCATCGACAAGCTGGCCGAGGTGGGCGCGCTGATGCACAGCGAAACCATCAGCCACAGCTACATGCACTGCTGGCGCCACAAGACCCCCCTGATCTACCGCGCCACCGCGCAGTGGTTCGTGGGCATGGACAAGCAGCCCGTCAGCGGCGACACACTGCGGGTGCGCGCGCTCAAGGCCATCGAGCAAACCCGCTTCGTGCCGGATTGGGGCCAGGCGCGGCTGCACTCGATGATCGCCAACCGTCCGGACTGGTGTATCTCCCGCCAGCGCAACTGGGGCGTGCCGATTCCTTTCTTCCTGCACAAGCAAACCGGCGAGCTGCACCCGCGTACCGTCGAGCTGATGGAAGCCGTGGCCCAGCGCGTGGAGCAGGAGGGCATCGAGGCCTGGTTCAAGCTGGACGCCAGCGAACTGCTGGGCGCCGAGGCGGCCGACTACGAGAAGATCAGCGACACCCTGGACGTGTGGTTCGATTCCGGCACCACCCATTGGCATGTGCTGCGCGGTTCCCACCCCATGGGCCACGAGCAGGGGCCACGCGCTGACCTGTACCTGGAAGGCAGCGACCAGCACCGCGGCTGGTTCCACTCTTCGCTGCTCACCGGTTGCGCCATCGACGACCACGCGCCCTATCGCGAGCTGCTCACCCATGGCTTCACCGTGGACGAGAACGGCCGCAAGATGTCCAAATCCCTGGGCAACACGGTGGCGCCGCAGAAGGTCAGCGATACCCTGGGCGCGGACATCATGCGCCTGTGGGTGGCGTCCACGGACTACTCTGGCGAAATGGCGGTGTCCGAACAGATTCTCCAGCGCAGCGCCGATGCCTACCGGCGTATCCGTAATACCGCGCGCTTCCTGCTCTCCAACCTCAGCGGCTTCGACCCGGCCCAGCACCTGTTGCCGCCGGAAAGCATGCTGGCCCTGGACCGTTGGGCGGTAGACCGTACCCTGTTGCTGCAGCGCGAGCTGGAAGAGCACTACCAGGCCTATCGTTTCTGGAACGTGTACTCCAAGGTGCACAACTTCTGCGTGCAGGAGCTGGGCGGCTTTTACCTGGACATCATCAAGGACCGTCAGTACACCACCCCGGCGGACAGCATCGCCCGTCGCTCCTGCCAGACGGCCTTGTTCCACATCGCCGAGGCCCTGGTGCGCTGGATCGCCCCGATCCTGGCGTTCACCGCCGACGAGATCTGGGAATACCTGCCGGGCGAGCGCAACGAGTCGGTCATGCTCAATGGCGCCTACGCCGGCCTGAGCGAGCTGCCGGAAGGCTTCGAGCTCAATCGTGAGTTCTGGGAAAGCGTGATGGCCGTGAAGGCTTCGGTCAACAAGGAGCTGGAAAACCAGCGCGCCGCCAAGGCCATCGGCGGCAACCTGCAGGCCGAAGTCACTCTCTACGCCGACGACAGCGTCCAGGGCGACCTGGGCAAGCTGGGCAACGAGCTGCGGTTCGTGCTCATCACTTCCAAGGCCACCCTGGCCCCCTTGGCCGCCGCTCCGGCCGACGCGGTCACCACCGAGGTGGCGGGCCTGAAGCTCAAGGTGGTCAAGTCCGCCCACGGCAAGTGCGCCCGTTGCTGGCACTTCGTGGAAGACGTGGGCGCCAATCCGGCACACCCTGACATCTGCGGCCGTTGCGTGACCAACCTCAGTGGTAGTGGCGAGGAGCGTCACTATGCCTAACGCGGCAGGGCGCTTCGGGCGCCTGGGGTGGCTGTGGCTCAGCGTGCTGGTGGTGGCGCTGGACCAGGCCAGCAAGTGGTACTTCGAGCACGCCCTTGAGCTGTACCAGCAGATTGTGGTCATTCCGGACTACTTCAGCTGGACCCTGGCCTACAACACCGGGGCGGCGTTCAGCTTCCTGGCCGACAGCTCCGGCTGGCAGCGCTGGCTGTTCGCGCTCATCGCCGTGGTGGTCAGCGCCGTGCTGATCGTCTGGCTCAAGCGCCTGGGGCGCGCCGACACCTGGCTGGCCATCGCGCTGGCCCTGGTGCTCGGGGGTGCCCTGGGCAACCTGTACGACCGTATCGTACTGGGCCATGTCATCGACTTCGTGCTGGTGCACTGGGAGCGACGCTGGTACTTCCCGGCGTTCAACCTGGCCGACAGCGCCATTACCGTGGGCGCGGTGATGCTGGCCCTGGACATGTTCAAGAGCAAGAAAAGCGGAGAGGCCGTCCATGACTGACGTACGCATCGGGCAGCACACCGAAGTGACCCTTCACTTCGCGCTGCACCTGGAAGACGGCAACACCGTGGACAGCACCTTCGACAAGGCGCCAGCCACCTTCAAGGTCGGCGATGGCAACCTGCTGCCCGGTTTCGAGAACGCCCTGTTCGGCCTCAAGGCCGGTGACAGACGCGACCTGACCGTGCTGCCGGAAAACGCCTTTGGCCAGCCCAACCCGCAGAACGTTCAGGTCATGCCGCGCAATCAGTTCGAGGGCATGGAGCTGGCCGAAGGGCTGCTGGTGATCTTCAACGATGCGGCCAATACCGAACTGCCGGGGATCGTCAAAGCCTTCGACGACCAGCACGTGACGGTGGACTTCAACCATCCCCTGGCCGGCAAGACCCTGCGGTTCGAAGTCCAGATCATCGACGTCCGGGCACTTTGAGCCCAGTACACCGGCGCAGCGCCGGGGAGCCTTGCATGCACATCAAACTCGCCAACCCCCGTGGCTTCTGCGCCGGCGTGGACCGGGCCATCGAGATCGTCAACCGCGCGCTGGAAGTGTTCGGGCCGCCGATCTACGTCCGCCATGAAGTGGTTCACAACAAGTTCGTGGTGGAAGACCTGCGCAGTCGCGGCGCGATCTTCGTCGAAGAACTCGATCAGGTACCGGACAACGTCATCGTCATCTTCAGCGCCCATGGCGTCTCCCAGGCCGTGCGCCAGGAAGCCGCTGGCCGGGGGCTGAAGGTGTTCGACGCCACCTGCCCGCTGGTGACCAAGGTGCACATCGAGGTGGCGCGCTACAGCCGGGACGGGCGGGAAACCATCCTGATCGGCCACGCAGGCCACCCCGAAGTGGAAGGCACCATGGGCCAGTACGATGCCAGCAATGGGGGCGCCATCTACCTGGTCGAAGACGAGGCGGACGTTGCCCGCCTACAGGTGCAGGACCCGGACAATCTCGCGTTCGTGACCCAGACCACGCTGTCCATGGATGACACCAGCCGGGTGATCGACGCCTTGCGCGCGCGCTTTCCCAAGATCGGCGGGCCACGCAAGGACGACATCTGCTATGCCACCCAGAACCGCCAGGACGCGGTCAAGCAATTGGCCGACGAGTGCGATGTGGTGCTGGTAGTGGGCAGCCCCAACAGTTCCAACTCCAACCGCCTGCGCGAACTGGCCGAGCGCATGGGCACCCCGGCCTACCTGATCGACGGCGCCGAAGACCTGCAGCAAGGCTGGTTCGATGCTGTGGGCAGGGTGGGGATTACCGCCGGCGCCTCGGCTCCCGAGGTGCTGGTGCGTGGCGTGATCGAGCAGCTTCAGGCCTGGGGCGCCACCGGAGCGGACGAGCTGGCCGGCCGCGAAGAGAACATTACCTTCTCCATGCCCAAGGAGCTGCGGGTCAAGACCCTCGGCTAGGCAGGGCACAGCGACGTGGGCGGGCCTTCCCGAGTGATCCGAACCCGCCCGGTGCGGGCCACTACCACCCGGCGATGGGCCTCGTTGCCGGCTTCGCACAGGTGAAAGGTGCCCGCCAGGGCGCCCCGGTTGGGCAGGCGCGGCACGCCCAGGTAATCGAACGCCAGTTGCTCGCGCAGGTTCTGGGTAGCCGCCACTCGCACCGAAGCATCGCCCAGTCGCTGCACCACCACAGGGTTGTTCGGGTCTGTCATTCCCTTGCCGCTTTCGTCCACCACCATTTGCCAACCCTTGGTCCAGTCTCCGTCCAGCGGGTGGACTATCACCGTGCGGTTGCGCTGGACAGCCTCCAGCCTGGCGCTGCGCAGATCACTGGCCAGTTCATGGGCGAACGCCAGGCGCCGCTGCTCGGCGATCAACCCGGAAAAACCGGGGGCCAGCCACTGGGCTAATATCGCTAGCACGGCGAGGGTAATCAACAGGTCGAACAGGCTCAGGCCGCGGCAGGCCTTGAAGGCGCTAGGCATTGTCATCTTCCTTGATATTTTTTCCCGGGTCAGCGCGTCCGATGCGCTGGTTCTCAAGCCATAACGGTATATGCTTTGCCCCAGAAGTCCGACGCCGGGGCTGGAGCATGTTCGGCGCGTCGAGGTGGAGGCTGCAATGCGTCAAGGTATCAAGGGATTTACGTTGATCGAGCTGCTGGTCACCGTGGCGGTCATGGTCATCGCCGTGACCGTGCTGGTGCCCTCGTTCACCACGTTGATCGCCCGCAACCGCGCCGACGCGGACATGGCCGAGATCGCCCGGGCGCTGGGGTATGCGCGGTTGGAAGCCATCGACCAAGGCGTGCGGGTAAGGGTGATGCCGGTGCCGGGGCAGTTGTGGGCCGGCCAGATGCAGGTCATGCCACTGAAGCCAAATGGCGACCTGGCTGTTTCACCGCTGCGGATGCTTCCGGCACTGTCTGGCAGCGCCAACCTGGGCGTGACCGCCAATGCCAGTACCCCAGAGTATGTGGAGTTCAACGGCCTGGGCTCCCTGGCATCCGCGTATCCAGTCAGATTCGTCTATACCAATGGCAGTCAGAACCGCACACTGTGGGTATGCGTGAATGGCCGAGTCGTGCTGGGTGGTACCTGCTGATGAAGCGTCAGGCGGGGGTGTCCCTGATCGAGGTGCTGGTGGCGCTGCTCATCATGACCCTGGCATTGCTCGGCGCGGCCGCCTTGCAGGTCAACGCGTTGAAGTACACCGACAGCGCCAGGCTGCGCACCCAGGCCAGCTTCATCGCCTACGACATGATGGAACGCATCCGGGCCAACAACGGCGTCAACTACACCTTGGCCAACCTTGGCTCGGCGCCCGCCTCGGGTAGCGCGACCGACCCGAAGATCCAAGACCTGTTCGATTTCGGCCAGAACGTTACCGCCATGGGCGGCACTGCGGCCTCGATCACCTTGGTCAATTCCGTATACACCGTGTCCATCACTTGGGATGACAGCCGCGCGGGTTCCATGTACAGCGGCGACAACTCGGCGGGCACGGGCGCCAGCACGCAAACCTTCACCCTTACCAGCCGGGTAGCGGCGCCGACCACTACCACGACGACCAGCCAATGAAACGTCAACAGCAGGGCCTCAGCCTGATCGAACTCATGGTGTCCATGGCCCTTGGCCTGGTCATCGTGCTGGGGGTGACCCAGGCGTTCCTTTCCGCCAAGAATACATACCTGACCCAGAACGCGTCTTCCGCCATGCAGGAAGACGCACGCTACCTGCTCACCCGCATGACTCAGGAAATCCGTATGACGGGCATGTTCGGTTGCCTGGGGACCATTAGCCCGCCTCCCAACAATCCGGAGGTATTCACAGCGGCGCAAACCACACCGATTTCCTGGACAGTGGACAACAGCAACGGCAACCGTCTGATGCTGGTCACCGCGGATGTGGGCAGCGCGGGCACGGTGCCCACCTGGACGGTGCTGTCGGACTGCCTGACCACGGCCACGGCCTACAACGGCTCGGCCACGGCCGCCAGCGGGCAACTGGCCTTCCCGCTGCGGCAGGTGTATTACTCGTTCAAGAACAACACCATCTATACCGGCCCTGTCGGCGCCCAGCAGCCTCTGATCAGCAATGTCAGCGAATTCACCGTGATGTTCGGTCTTGCCGCGGACGCAACCAGCGCATCGGTCACTAGCTATGTAGCCATCCCCACCACGGCGCAGATGCCTTTCATCCGTACCGTTCGCCTGGGCTTGAAAATGACTGACCCCGACGGCCGCACCCGGGTCCAGGCCTATTCGGTGGTGGCGGCCTTGCGTAACCGTTTGCAATGAGGAGGCGAGCGATGGCCCCCCGTTTCAACTCGCCCCGAAACCAGCAAGGTGGCATGGCGCTGATCGTGGCCCTGATTTTCCTGATGCTGCTTACGCTGCTGGGGCTCAACTCCATGCAGAACGCAACCCTGCAGGAAAAAATGAGCAACAGTGTGCAGTTCCGCAACCAGTCGTTCCAGCTGGCCGAGGCAGCGCTCCGGGTAGGCGAGGGCGCGGTGTCTGCTGCCACCTTCAATATGGCCCTGTGCGCCAGCCCCGCTGCCTGCGCGCCGCCGGATGGGTCCAGCGTGACCGCCGCGGGTAATGCTACCTACGTCACCTGGGTAAGCGCGGGGGAGGGCAGCCTATACGCCGTACAGCGTATCGGTGCGACCACCGGGGCTGTATGGATCAGTGGGCAGTCGGCCACGCTGTACCGAATCACCGGGGTCGGCATCGTTGGCAATGCCCGTACCGTGCTGGAGAGCATCTATGCGAAATATTGAATCGCGCCCAGGAAAGTGGAACTGGCGGGCATTGCTGGGCGGGGTTTTCCTTGGATCCTATGCCAGCGCTCCGGCCTACGCGGCCTTTACTCCGACCACGGCACCGCTGCTGAGCTCAGCGGCGGTCACGCCTAATGTGATGCTGCTGGTGGACAATTCCGGGAGTATGAACAACCTGATCCGCCCCTCTGACTTCGATCAATCCGTGGTCAGGCCGCAAATCTACTATTGCAGTTCGGATACTAGCTGCGCTAGTACTACGAAACCGAGCATGGAGGACGACGGGGCGTTATTGTATACGCTTAAACAAGGTGATTGTTCAAGCGGCTATTATGGGTTCTCCAAAACCGAAAGAAATAATAGTAAGAACAGCGCCGCTGATTATTGCTTGAAGTTTCCTGATCCAGTGGGTAATGAAAATACACGTATCGGTGTTCGCTACATCGCTTACTTGATGAGCCTGGCGGGAACGAGCAGTGGGAAGATCACCAGAAACTTCACTGATGGGAGCATTCCTCAAGATTATCGGATGAGCGTTGCCAAAACCGTATCGTCGGCATTGGTTACCGCAAATAGAAGCCTTCGCATTGGCCTTACGGTCTTCAATCCTTACAACTCATCCATTTCTCCCACCGATCGGGGGCCGGGGGGGACGGTTCGATACGGGATTTCCGATCTTCAAGCCAGGGGTGATACCACTGCCGCAGATGCGACTACCAACTACAATAACCTGATAAGCGCGATAAAGGCTTTGTCCGCTACTACAAGTACTCCCTTGGCGGAAACTTACTATGAAATTATTCGCTATTTCAGAGGGATGTATGGTTATAGCGGGTATCACATTTCGAAGGAACTTCCCGCCTATACAAGCCCAATTCAGTATCGCTGCCAACGCAATTTTGGAGTGGTCATCACAGATGGGCTACCCACTTATGACCGTACCTACCCACAGCGGTCACTTGATTCGAGCAGTGCCGATGCCGACCCCGATGTAACGAACAGCGCCAACGGTTGGCCTAATTGGGATAACCGGAATAACGATGGGGATAACCTGAACGGCGACGACGAAGGCGATACGCTGTATCTGGATGATATGGCAAAATTCGGTTACGACATTGACCTACGTAATATTAGCAGCGGAACCGCCAAAGGTAGCCCTGGTGGGAAGGGTTCTACAGACAAGGCAGGTAAAAGTTGGGATGCCAACGATTTTTCCAAGCAAAACCTTTATACCTATACAGTAGGCTTCACCGCCGCTAACCAAATGCTATCCGATGCGGCGAGCTATGGGCACGGTAAGTATTACCAAGCAACCGACAGTGCAACGCTTACCGCAGCGCTCGCTCAGGCGCTCAACGAAATAAGTTCAAAAGCGGGCTCAGGTGGGGGAGGGACTACCATATCGTCTACCACCTATAATTCTAATTATTACTACCAGAGTCTTTATGATCCCACGGACTGGAGCGGTACCATTCGTGCATTCGCCTTTGGTAGTGATGGTTCCCTCGATACCAATGGCACCCCGACCTGGAGTACCGATGACAAAATGGCGATTGGCACTACCGGTGGCACTTTCCAATCTTGGAATACCACCACCAATTCGCGTATCGCCCTGGCCTTCGCCAACTTCTCCCCGGCCCAGCAGGCGACGCTCACCAGTAGCCTGTCCAGCCTCAGCACTCGCAATAGCACAGGCGCAACCCTTACGGGAGTCGACCTGATCGAGTGGACCAAGGGCACTAATAAAACCGGGCTCAAGACTCGGACCAAGCTGTTGGGCGATGTGATCGACTCACCGGTAGTTCTGGCCTCGGCCACCACCCAAACCGCCTCGGACCTTACTGGCGATACCACCTATAGCGCCTATCTGACTACCAAGGCCAAGGGCATGACTACCAGCATTCTGGTCAATGCCAACGATGGCCTTACCAATGTGCTCGAGGCCAGTAGCGGCAGACGGCGATATGGATATTTGCCGTCTACGACCCTGCCTAATCTCTATATGGTGGAAGATCCAACTTACGTGGATGGTACATCCCATCGATTCCTCAACGACGGGCCCTTGGCTGTGTATGACGCTCAGGTCGGAGGCGCCAACAGCGCTTGGAAAACCATTGCCTATGGGGGGACAGGGGGCGCCGCCAAGGCGTTCTACGCCTTCCAGTTGTTCGATGCCAGCGCGGGCGATTCCTTCAACGCCCTCTGGGAAATACGCGCGCCAGACACGGCCAGCACCAACAATAGCTTCAATGATTTGGGCTACGCCTACGCCAAGCCGGAAGTGGCTCGCCTGCCTGATGGCACCTGGGCAGCCTTTATCGCCAATGGGTACGGCAGCAACAGCGGTGTCGCGGCCTTGTATGTGGTCAACGCCATCACCGGCGCGCTGATCAAGAAAATCGTGGTGGACAGCACCGAGACGGACAACGGGCTTTCCTCGGTGGAGCTGACCGTCAATGCCTCCAATGTGGTGCAGGCTGCCTATGGCGGGGACCTCAAAGGCCGGATGTGGAAGTTCGACCTGAGCAGTACCTCCACGTCCAGCTGGGGCCTGGCCTTCTCCGGCAAGCCCCTGTTCACCGCGCCGGGCGGCAGCAACCAGCCGATCACTGCCCAGCCGCTGGTGGTGGCCAATACCACCAGTGGCTACACGGTATATTTCGGCACGGGCAAATTCCTCGAAACCGCCGACAAGACCACTACCGACACTGAGGGCTTCTATGCGGTATGGGACGCCAGCGGGGGCACCGGGAACTTCACGGTAGCCAGTCTCCAGGCCCAGTCGATCACCGGTACTTTCAGTGGTACCGGAGGCACTTACCTGACCGTTTCGCAGAACTCGGTGGACTACACCACCAAGAAGGGCTGGTACCTGCCCCTGGCCTACAACAACACCATGATCGGCGAGCGGGTGATCTACCAGCCTACCTATACCCGCGGGCGGATCGTTTTCACCACGGCCGGTGTCGACACTACAGACCCTTGCGCGAGCCAGGGCTTCGGCCGCTTGATCGAACTGGAAGCCAGTTCCGGCAAGATGCTCAACTACGCCGTGATCGATACCAACGGCGACGGAGTAGTGAACAGCGATGACGCGATTTCGGCCGGAATGAACTTCCTGAGTGGTATTCCGACCCTCAACGCAGTGGTAAGCGACACCGGTAGCTCATCGTCTACAGCCGATACGAAAGTGGTGAACACCTCCGATGCGAAGGTCACCACCATCAAGGAACTGGGCGGCAGCGGCGGGGCACGGCGCATCATGTGGCGGCAAATACAGTAGGGATGGCTATGAAACAGGCAAGCAAGGGCTTTACTCTGATCGAACTGATGATCGTGGTGGCGGTGGTCGGGCTGTTGGCCGCCATCGCCTACCCCAGCTACATGAACTACGTGCGCAAGAGTCATCGGGCCGAGATCGCCCAGTTGCTGGTGGAAGCCGCACAAGGCATGGAGCGATACTATTCCCGGGCAGGGCAGTACACGGTCAAGGAGGGCGTAACCGACTATCAGGTTCCCGCTGGCAACGCCTGGTACAACGTGGCAATCAACCGCGAGCCTCAGGCCTTCACTATCACTGCCACACCCGCAAACAACACACTCATGGCCAACGACGTGTGTGGCACCTTCACCATTGACCAGGCGGGGCGGCGCAACAACCCGGTACTGGCATCAGGGGTTACCGTGGCCTATTGCTGGGGGCGCTGAGTGCGTCAGGCGTTCTCAATATCTATGAATACCGAACAACATGTCGTCATCGTGGGGGCAGGCGTCATCGGCCTGCTTACCGCCTTCAACTTGGCCAAGGCCGGAGCCAGAATCACTATCCTGGACCGGCAATCGGCTGGGACGGAAGCCTCCTGGGCAGGGGGTGGCATCGTTTCGCCTTTGTACCCCTGGCGCTATAGCCCGGCGGTCACTGCGCTGGCCCATTGGTCCCAGGATTTCTATCCACAGCTGGCGGATGAGCTGTTCGGGCGCACGGGGTTGGACCCTGAGGTCCATGTTACCGGGCTGTATTGGCTGGACCTGGACGACGAAGCCCAGGCCT
The DNA here is from genome assembly GCF_049895785.1 of Pseudomonas sp. DC3200b2. Taxonomy (NCBI): domain Bacteria; kingdom Pseudomonadati; phylum Pseudomonadota; class Gammaproteobacteria; order Pseudomonadales; family Pseudomonadaceae; genus Pseudomonas; species Pseudomonas sp. DC3200b2. The sequence continues at coordinate 219,331 of NZ_JAFCTA010000001.1, forward strand.
TGGCTTGGGCACGGCAGCAGGGACGACCCTTGAGCCAGGTGTCTGTAGCTGAGGTACGTAGCAAGGTGCCGCCCTTGGGGCCGGGCTTTTCCAGCGCAATTTTCATGGCGGGTGTGGCCAACGTGCGCAACCCGCGCCTGGTCCAGGCCTTGCGCGCTGCTCTGGAGCGCCTGTCCAACGTGACCCTGCGCGAACAGTGTGCGGTCCGCGGGTTCGTCCAGAAGCAGGGGCGTATCGCCGGGGTGATCACCGAGGCGGGGGAGCTGTCGGCCGATCAGGTCGTGCTGACCGCTGGGGCCTGGAGCGGCGAGCTGCTCGCCACCTTGGGTATCGACTTGCCCGTCGCTCCGGTGAAAGGGCAGATGATCCTGTTCAAGTGCGCTGAGGATTTCCTTCCAGCCATGGTACTTGCACGTACCCGTTATGCCATCCCCCGTCGGGATGGCCATGTCCTGGTGGGTAGTACCCTGGAGCACGCGGGCTTCGATAAAACCCCGACTGAGCAGGCTCTGGCCAGCCTGCGGGCTTCGGCGGTGGACTTGTTGCCCGCGCTGGCAGAGGCCGAAACCGTGGGGCACTGGGCCGGCCTGCGCCCCGGCTCGCCCGAGGGTATTCCCTTCATCGGCCCGGTGGCTGCGTATCCAGGCTTGTGGCTCAACTGCGGGCACTACCGCAACGGCCTGGTCCTGGCGCCAGCCTCCTGCCAATTGCTGGCGGACCTTATGCTGGGCCGTTCACCCCTCGTCGATCCCGCACCCTATGCGCCCTAATGCCTGGTATGGCGTAGATACCGGACCAATCTCCGTAGCAGCCGCGCCGGGCCACGCTGGCTTGCGCGACAGGCTTCAGGTCGGGTTATGGCCTGTCGCGGCCAAGGCCGGCTGCTACGGCGGTTATTCCAACCCTAGCTTCTTCAACCGATAGCGCATGGAGCGGAAGCTCATGTTCAGGCGCTGGGCGGCGGCGGTGCGATTCCAACGGGTTTCCTCCAGTGCCTGAAGGATCAGGGTACGCTCGATGTTCTCCAGGTAGTCTTCCAAGTTATCCACCTCGGCCAGGCTGTGCTCGCTGACATCGCGACTTGGAGCGGCTTGCTGCAAGCGCAGGTCGGCGGCCTCGATCAGGTCGTTTTCACACAGGGTATAGGCGCGCTCCAGCATGTTCTCAAGTTCCCGCACGTTGCCGGGGAAATGGTACTGGCGCAGCGTGGCCTGGGCGCATGGGGCGAGCCTGGCTGGGGGCAGGCCGCTGGCAGCGGCCAGTCGCTTGAGCACCGCCTGGGCGATGGCCTCGATGTCATCCCGGCGCTCGCGCAAAGGAGGCACACGCAACTCGATGACATTGAGGCGATAGTAGAGGTCTTGGCGGAAGCGGCCGGCCTGTACTTCCTGGGCAAGGTCCTTGTGGGTCGCGCACAGTACGCGTACATCCACCGACACCTCGGCATGGCTGCCTACCGCCCGGATGGCCTTTTCCTGGATGGCCCGCAGTAGCTTCACCTGCATGGCCAGGGGCAGGTCGGCTACCTCGTCGAGGAAGAGGGTGCCTCCTTCGGCCGCCTGGAACAGCCCGGGTTTGTCTTCCACCGCGCCGCTGAAGCTGCCTTTGCGGTGGCCGAAGAATTCGCTTTCCATCAGTTCGGTGGGGATGGCCCCGCAGTTCACCGGCAGGAAAGGCCGGTCGGCGCGCGGGCCTTGCTCATGGATCTGCCGAGCCACCAGCTCCTTGCCGGTGCCGGACTCGCCGCTGATATACACCGGCGCCTGGCTACGGGCCAGACGGGCGATCTGCTTGCGTAGCGCCTGCATGGGCGCGGACTCACCAATCAGGCGATCGTCCGGGGCGCCTTGCGAGGAACCTCCCCCCAGGCGCAGGGCCGTCCCTACCAGCTCGCGCAGGCGCGGCAGGTCCACCGGCTTGGTCAGGAAGTCGAAAGCACCTGCCTTCAGGGCATTGATGGCGGTTTCCACATTGCCGTAGGCGGTGATCATGGCCACCGGCACTTGCGGGTGACGTTGCTGGATATGCTGCACAAGATCCAGGCCCGTACCGTCGGGCAGGCGCATGTCGGTCAGGCACAGGTCGAAGGCTTCCCGGGTCAGCCATTCCCGCGCCTCTTTGAGGTTACGGGCGCCGTGGGTATCCAGTTTCATGCGGCCCAGGGTGATTTCCAGGAGCTCGCGGATGTCCGGCTCGTCATCGACGATAAGAATCTTCTGCCGTGGCGTCATGGGTCAGGCCTGTCTACGAGCATGGGCGAAGGTGATGCGCATGCAACTGCCGCCCTGCACCCCTGGACGATAATCCAGGTGGGCCCGGTTGCCTTCGCACAGCTCTCTTGAAATATACAGCCCCAGCCCCGTCCCCTTGGTTTCCGTGGTGAAGAAGGGCTCGAAGATATGCTGGAGCTTCTCCGGCGCGATGCCAGGGCCATCGTCGACCACATCCAGCACCGGCAGGGCGGTGAGGGGGTCTAGCTTGAGTTTAAGCCATACCTGGGCTTGGGTATGGTTCAGGCCACTATAGCGCAAGCCGTTCTGTACCAGGTTGGTCACTACCTGGGTCAGGTGATGAGGGTCCATGCGGGTCTCGATAGGCCGTTCGGCGTGCCCGTCGGCGATTTCCACGTGCAGGCGTTGTTCGGCCGGGGCTGTGGCCATGAATTCTTCGGCGAAGGCTCGCAGCCACTGAGCCAGGTCCAGCATTTCCGGCTCCGCCGGGCGGCGTCGGGAAAGTTGCAGCACGTTCTCGATCACCAGGTTCATGCGCTTGGATTGATCCAGAATGATCTGCACCAGGCGCCTGTCCGGGTCGTTGAGGTCTTCGGACTCCTGCAGCAACTGCCCGGCGTGGCTGATCGCGCCCAGGGGGTTGCGCACCTCGTGGGCGATGCCCGCGGTGAGGCGCCCCAGCGCCGCCAGCTTGAGCTGCTGGGCCTGCTGGGCAATCTGGGAAAGGTCTTCCAGAAAGACCAACGTCTGCTGGCCGGCGCCACGGCTCAAGGCGATGAAGCTGACCTGCACCGGTGGGCCATCGGCCTTGAGCTTGATGCTCTTCACGCGCAAGGTCGGGTTCACCCGCCACTGCAGCAAGCGCTCGATCAGGTCGGGGGCGTGCAGGCTGATCAGTTGCCCGGCCAGGGTGACCTGGCCGAAAAGGGCAAGGGCACCCTGGTTGGCCAGCTGTACCCGATGCTGGGCATCGAGCACGAGAATACCGGTACGCATCCGCTGGAGGATGAGCGCATTGAGCTCTTCCAGGTTGTTGACATCGCTGGCCCTTTGCTCAGCCAGGATTTCACTGGTACGCAGCAGGTGGCTCAGGCCCTGCACGATCAGCGCCACGGCGAAGCAGAGTACGCCCAGCGAGCCGGCCTGTACGTAGTCATTGGCGGCGGCCGCGCGGGTGAAGCTCAGGTAGAAGGTCAGGTAGATAATGCCGATGGACGCCAGGGCCGCGATCAATAACCCCAGGCGGCCACGCAACAACAGGTTGCTCATGGCCACGGAGGCGATCATCAGGTTGCCGATGCCGCTGGCGGTGCCCCCGCCGGCATAGAACAGACCAGACAGCAGAAATACGTCTGCCGCCGAAAGGCTGAAGAGCTTGGCGGGCCGCTGCGCGCTGCCGAAACTCAGGGTCACCAACAGGTTGAAGATCAGGTACAGCCAGCTACCCAGGCGAAACAGTTGCCCATCCGCCAGTTCCAGCAGCCGGTTGTCCATGTCGCTGGAAATCAGCAGCACCAGGCTGATGCCGATCACTAGGCGATACAGGTGGTACAGGCGCAGCATCCGCCGCGCCTGAGCCTGCCCGGCACGGCTGGTTTCAGCGGTCACGCGGGGCGGGCCCTTGCTCCAGGTGAGCGCGGCTGCAATAGCGCAAGCTGCCGTCCGCCAAGGCGCGGTCGCTGGGCAAGTGCACGCCGCAATGGGCGCAACGCACCATCGGCAGCTCCACCTGGGCCGTTTGCGACGGACGCGCTTTCGAGGACTTGAAAGTGCGCCACAGCCAGACGGCAAGAAAGATAATGGCGATCCAGAAGAGCAGGCGAATCATGATGACGAGGCTTCTGCGAAAGGAAGGGACGCAGTGTAGCCAAGGGGAGGTAGGCAGGGCCAGCGTGACGGGAGGCGGGTTTGGCAGGCGCCAGCGGCGCTGGCGCCTGCCCTCTTGAGCCGAGCCGGGCATCGCCCGGCTCGGAACCATTAGTCGAAGAGACCGAAGGTCAGGCGACTGAACCAGGAACGGTGCGGCTTGGGCGCATCGGCCGCGGCGGTTGGCTCGTCGGCGCTGCCACCCTCATCGGCCGGCAGCAGCTCACGCGGGATGTTGTCCTTGGCGTCCTGGTACTGCTTGGTCAGTTCCTGATTGGCGCGGCTCTCGCTGGGCGGTGGCGGCGTATCGTTGCCGTCGATCAGGCCCAGGGTCGCCTTGGACAGCCAGGAGCGGTTGTCGGCTTCTTCCTTGAGCGGCACGAACTGGCCGTCCTTGAGGCTCGGGTGGTCCGGGTAGTTGTACTTGAGCGTTTCCAGGCTGGTTTGCGCCAGGTCATCCAGGCGCAGGTGCTGGTAGGCCTCGGTCATCACCGCCAGGCCATCGCCGACGGCCGGGGTTTCCTGGAAGTTCTCCACCACGTAGCGCCCGCGGTTGGCCGCGGCCACGTAGGCCTGGCGAGTGATGTAGTAGTGCGCCACATGGATTTCATAGGCGGCCAGCAGGTTGCGCAGGTAGATCATGCGCTGCTTGGCGTCCGGGGCGTAGCGGCTGTTGGGGTAGCGACTGGTGAGCTGGGCGAATTCGTTATAGGAATCGCGCGCCGCGCCCGGGTCGCGCTTGGTCATGTCCAGGGGCAGGAAGCGGGCGACGATGCCGCGGTCCTGATCGAAGGAAGTCAGGCCCTTGAGGTAGTAGGCGTAGTCCACGTTCGGGTGTTGCGGGTGCAGGCGAATGAAGCGCTCGGCGGCGGACTTGGCGGCCTCCGGCTCGGCATTCTTGTAGTTGGCGTAGATCAGTTCCAGCTGGGCCTGGTCCGCGTAGCGGCCGAACGGATAACGGGATTCCAGCGCCTTGAGCTTGGCCGTCGCGCTGGTGTAGCTGTGGTTGTCCAGGTCGGTCTGCGCCTGCTGGTACAGCTCGACTTCGCTCAGGTTCTCGTCGACCACTTCCTTGTTCGAAGAACAGGCGGCGGTAAGGCCGACGATGGCGATCAGCAGCAGGTGTTTCACTTGCATGGCGGCTTGCGTCCCTTAACGGCCGCTGTCTTGGGCGCGGCCGTCCTGTTATGATGAGCGTCCCGTGAACCTCCGGGACGAAAGACGCCGTATTTAACCACAAGCGCGCAGCCGAAACCAAAGGCTGTGCGGTCGCGCTGTTTCCTGTGTAGCCAAGCATGCCTGAGATCATCCGGCTGACCGCCGAAGTCACCTCCGACCTGGGAGGCCAGCGCCTCGACCAGGTCGCCGCCCAACTGTTCGCGGAGTTTTCCCGCTCGCGCCTGTCCGCCTGGATCAAGGAAGGCCGCCTGACCGTCGACGGGGCCGTGCTGCGGCCGCGAGACGTGGTCCATGGCGGTGCCGTCCTGGCCCTGGAAGCCGAGCAGGAAGCCCAGGGCGAATGGGTCGCCCAGGCCATCGAGCTGGATATCGTCTACGAAGACGAGCAGATCCTGGTGATCAACAAGCCCGCCGGGCTGGTGGTCCACCCCGCCGCCGGGCACGCCGACGGCACGTTGCTCAATGCGCTGCTGCACCACGTGCCGGACATCGTCAACGTACCACGGGCCGGCATCGTCCACCGCCTGGACAAGGACACCACCGGCCTGATGGTGGTGGCCAAGACGCTGCAGGCGCAGACCCACCTGGTCGCTCAGTTGCAGAAGCGCAGCGTCAGCCGCATCTATGAATGCGTGGTGGTGGGCGTCGTGACCGCGGGCGGCAAGATCAACGCGCCCATCGGCCGTCACGGTACCCAGCGCCAGCGCATGGGCGTGATGGACAACGGCAAGCCGGCGGTGAGCCATTATCGCGTGCTGGACCGCTATCGCTCCCATACCCATGTGCGAGTGAAGCTGGAAACGGGTCGCACCCACCAGATTCGCGTGCACATGGCCCACGTGGGTTTTCCCTTGGTAGGGGACCCTGTCTACGGCGGCCGCTTCCGTATTCCGCCGGCCGCTAGCCCCAGCCTGGTGGAGGCTCTCAAGACGTTCCCGCGCCAGGCCTTGCACGCCCGCTTCCTCGAGCTGGATCACCCGGTGACCGGTGAACGCATGGGCTGGGAGTCCCCGCTGCCCGATGATTTCGTCTGGCTTACTTCCCTGCTCAAGCAGGACCGCGAGGCCTTCGTCGGATGACCGACCTGGCCGGCAGCCTGCTTCTGCCGGACTGGCCGGCGCCCGCCCAGGTCCGTGCCTGCGTCACCACGCGGGCCGGTGGGGTCAGCCAAGGGGTCTATGCCCAGCTCAACCTGGGCGATCATGTTGGAGATAACCTCGCCGCGGTTACGGAGAACCGTCGTCGCTTGAGTGAGCTGTGTGGTGTTCGCCCAGCCTGGCTGCGCCAGGTGCATGGGGTGAACGTGGTGGAGGCGCACCCGGGCGAGCAGCCTGAAGCCGATGCCAGTTGGTCGGCCACGCCAGGCGTGGCGTGCACGGTGATGACCGCCGATTGTCTTCCCGCGCTCTTCACCGATCGGGCCGGCACCCGGGTTGCCGCCGCGCATGCCGGCTGGCGCGGATTGGCCAACGGCGTGCTCGAAGCCACGGTCGCCAGCCTTGAGGTTCCCGCGCAAGAGATCCTGGTCTGGCTGGGCCCCGCCATCGGGCCGGCCGCCTTCGAAGTGGGCGAAGAAGTGCGCGATGCCTTCACTGCTCACCATCCCGCAGCGCACTCGGCCTTCAGGCCTGGGGCCAACCCCGGCAAGTTGATGGCGGACATCTATGCCCTGGCGCGCCTGCGTCTGGCGGCCGTTGGCGTACAGGCAGTCTATGGCGGCGGCCTGTGCACCGTCGATGACGAGCGCTGGTTCTCCTATCGGCGTGCCTCCTGCACTGGCCGCTTCGCCTCCCTGGTTTGGCTGGAGCCAACCCCTTCTGCTTGAATCTTGAACAATCGCCCCTATCTAAGCGGTATCTCGGGCAGGTTGTCTCGTCATCTATACGGAGCCGGTTATCGCTCCGGCCTGCCTCTCAAAGGAAGGTATATCCATGCGTATAGACCGTTTGACCAGCAAGCTGCAGTTGGCGCTGTCGGACTCCCAGTCCCTGGCCGTCGGGCTGGACCATCCCGCCATCGAGCCGGCTCACCTGTTGCAGGCACTGATCGACCAGCAGGGCGGCTCCATCAAGCCGCTGTTGATGCAGGTGGGCTTCGATGTGGCCAGCCTGCGCAAAGAGCTGACCAAGGAGCTGGACCGGCTCCCGAAGATCCAGAACCCCACGGGTGACGTGAACATGTCGCCAGACATGGCGCGCCTCTTGAATCAGGCCGATCGCCTCGCCCAGCAGAAGGGTGACCAGTTCATTTCCAGCGAACTGGTGCTGCTGGCCGCGATGGATGAAAACACCAAGGTCGGCAAGCTGCTATTGGCCCAAGGCGTCAGCAAGAAGGCGCTAGAGAATGCCATCAACAACCTGCGCGGTGGCGAGGCGGTCAATGACCCGAACGCCGAGGAGTCGCGCAAGGCCCTGGAAAAGTACACCGTCGACCTGACCCGCCGCGCCGAGGAAGGCAAGCTGGACCCGGTGATCGGCCGTGACGACGAAATCCGCCGCACGGTGCAGGTCCTGCAGCGGCGCACCAAGAACAACCCGGTGCTGATCGGCGAGCCCGGCGTGGGTAAGACCGCCATCGCCGAGGGGCTGGCCCAGCGCATCATCAATGGCGAAGTGCCCGATGGGCTCAAGGGCAAGCGGCTGTTGTCCCTGGACATGGGCTCGCTGATCGCCGGCGCGAAGTTCCGCGGAGAGTTCGAGGAGCGGCTCAAGGCTGTGCTCAATGAACTGAGCAAGCAGGAAGGGCAGGTGATCCTGTTCATCGATGAGCTGCATACCATGGTCGGCGCCGGCAAGGGCGAGGGATCCATGGATGCGGGCAACATGCTCAAGCCGGCCCTGGCCCGGGGCGAGCTGCACTGCGTCGGCGCCACTACGCTGAACGAGTACCGCCAGTACATCGAGAAGGACGCGGCGCTGGAGCGGCGTTTCCAGAAAGTATTGGTCGATGAGCCCAGCGAGGAAGACACCATTGCCATCCTGCGCGGCCTCAAGGAGCGTTATGAGGTTCACCACAAGGTAGCCATCACCGATGGCGCGATCATCGCCGCGGCCAAGCTGAGCCATCGCTACATCACAGACCGTCAGTTGCCCGACAAGGCCATTGACCTGATCGATGAAGCGGCCAGCCGCATCCGCATGGAGATCGACTCCAAGCCCGAGCAGCTCGACCGTCTGGAGCGTCGCCTGATCCAGCTCAAGGTGGAATCCCAGGCGTTGAAGAAAGAGGAAGACGAGGCTGCCCGCAAGCGCCTGGAAAAGCTCACCGAAGACATCGCTCGGCTGGAGCGTGAATACGCGGACCTCGAAGAAGTGTGGGTTTCGGAAAAGGCCGAGGTGCAAGGCTCCGCGCAGATCCAGCAGAAAATCGAACAGTCTCGCCAGGAACTGGAAGCCGCGCGTCGTCGGGGCGATCTCAGCCGCATGGCCGAGCTGCAGTACGGAGTGATTCCGGACCTGGAGCGCAGCCTGCAGATGGTCGACCAGCACGGCAAGCCGGAAAACCAGCTGCTGCGCAGCAAGGTCACCGAGGAAGAGATCGCCGAGGTGGTGTCCAAGTGGACCGGCATCCCCGTGGCCAAGATGCTCGAGGGCGAACGCGAGAAGCTGCTGAAGATGGAAAGCCTTTTGCACCAGCGCGTGATCGGCCAGGACGAAGCCGTGGTGGCCGTGGCCAACGCGGTGCGTCGCTCGCGCGCGGGCCTGGCGGACCCGAATCGCCCCAGTGGCTCGTTCATGTTCCTAGGCCCCACCGGCGTGGGCAAGACCGAACTGTGCAAGGCCTTGGCGGAGTTTCTCTTCGACACCGAAGAAGCCATGGTGCGAATCGACATGTCCGAGTTCATGGAGAAACACTCCGTGGCTCGCCTGATCGGGGCGCCGCCCGGATACGTCGGTTACGAGGAGGGCGGCTACCTGACCGAAGCGGTACGTCGCAAGCCGTATTCCGTCGTGCTGCTCGATGAAGTGGAAAAGGCGCATCCGGATGTATTCAACATCTTGCTGCAGGTGCTGGAAGACGGCCGCCTGACCGACAGCCATGGCCGTACCGTGGACTTCCGCAACACCGTGGTGGTGATGACGTCCAACCTGGGCTCGGCGCGTATCCAGGAGCTGGTGGGGGATCGCGAGGCCCAGCGGGCTGCGGTGATGGATGCGCTCGGTTCGCACTTCCGCCCGGAATTCATCAACCGTGTGGACGAAGTGGTGATCTTCGAGCCTCTTGGGCGTGAACAGATCGCCGGCATTACGCAGATCCAGCTGGGCCGGCTGCGTAGCCGTCTGGCGGAGCGGGATCTGACCCTGGAGCTGAGCGCCGAGGCCCTGGACAAGCTGATCGCCGTGGGCTACGACCCGGTGTATGGCGCGCGGCCGCTCAAACGCGCCATTCAGCGCTGGATCGAGAATCCGCTGGCGCAGCTGATTCTCAGCGGGGCCTTCCTGCCCGGCAGCTCGATCCAGGCCAAGGTCAGCGGTGAGGAAATCGTTTTCGCCTGATTGCACGCCGGTGGGTACAAAGGCTTGCACCCACCGGCGATGTTATATATCATGCGCCCCGCTTGAGTCGCCCATGGGGGAACCGGTTTCTACCGGTGGTAGAAAGGAGTTGGAAATCAGCACCTTACTGCTAAAACAGGGGTTGACAAGGCAAAACGAAGGTGTAGAATGGCGCGCCTCAGACAAGCGAACGTAATAAGCGAGACGCTAGCTGGGATGAAGGCCAAGCCCTTCAGTAGTAATGATGTAAAGGTAAGACCGTTGTATGTAGTTCCGCGATAGCTCAGTCGGTAGAGCAAATGACTGTTAATCATTGGGTCCCTGGTTCGAGTCCAGGTCGCGGAGCCAACTTCGGGGTGTAGCGCAGTCCGGTAGCGCGCCTGCTTTGGGAGCAGGATGTCAGGAGTTCGAATCCCCTCACCCCGACCATTTTTGGGTCGTTAGCTCAGTTGGTAGAGCAGTTGGCTTTTAACCAATTGGTCGTAGGTTCGAATCCTACACGACCCACCATATAGAAAAAGGCACCCAATAGGGTGCCTTTTTTTTCTAGTTGTTGGAGGCAGCTCAGCTGCCGAATGGCCTGCACATCGGCCACCCCGCCAGCCCCGTGCGCCTACGCCGCTGCGAAATATCGAACCAGCAACATAACCCCCGACGCCAGTACCACCAGGTTGATGACCCGAATGAACTGTTCCCGGGACATCTTCAAGGTGATACGTCTGCCAATGGCGGTACCGGCCAGCATGCCGGGGGCGAGCAGCAGGGCGAGCCATAGCAGGCTGGTGTCCAGGTACACCCCGGCCAGTGCGAAGAGCACGACCCGGGTGAAGGTGCTGAAACCGATGAGCGTGGTTTGCGTCAGCCGGATGGATGTTTTGTCGGCGATGCGCCCGGTCAGATAGATGATGTACACGAACCCACCGCTGCCGAACAACGCGCTGAACACCCCACCGACGGTACCGAAAGGCACCGCCGCGGCGGGGCTGAATTGGTGCTGGGGACGCACTCCGCTCAACGAGTAGAGGGCATAGCCGACCACGAAGACGCCCAGGCCCAGCAACAACACATCAGGGCGTGTGTTCAGGAGAATGGCCGCGCCAATCAGACTGCCGACTACCATCAATGGCAACAGTCGGCGAAGCTCCTGCCAGTTCGCCTTGCGTCCGTCCCGGCCTACGTTGACCGCCGCCGCGCAAAAGTCCAGCAGGGCCAGCAGGGGAACAATCTTTGGAACAGGTACATAGAACGCCAGCACCGGGCTGACCACCAATGCCGTGCCGAAGCCGGCAATGCCGAAGATGACATAGCCTACCGCCAAGGTCGCGAAAATGATCAGGTAAGCCGAGAGGCTCAGCCCCGTGAGGTCGAACATGTCAGTGCTCCATGCGAAAAGAGCGGCCTCGTGGCCGCCTGAAGCCTGACACCTTAAGTCGCCCGGCCGGTTTTTTACATATCCAACCGGCCTTTTTGCGCAAAGCTCCTTTCAGGGCCATCTGCCTATACTCAGCTTAACCACAACAACAAGAACAGGTTCGTTCATGGACGCCCCCACTCGGCTATCGCCACGGCAGGCTTCGGCCGCTGCCTTTCTCGAAGCGCGCGACCTCCTGCTGCGGCACCGCACCGACTACGCAGCCGCTATTCGGGAGTTCCAATGGCCCCGGTTGGATCGTTTCAATTGGGCGCTGGACTATTTCGATGACATGGCCAGGGGCAACACCGCCCCGGCGCTGCTGATCGTCCGCGAAAAAGGCGAGCAGGAGTGTTATTCCTTCGAGCAGATGCGGGCGCGCTCCAACCAGGTGGCCAATTACCTACGTGCCTTGGGCGTAAAGCGCGGCGAACGCCTCTTGCTGATGCTGGGCAACGAGGTGGCCTTGTGGGAGTTGATGCTGGCGGCCGCCAAGCTGGGCGCCGTGGTGGTCCCGGCCACCGCCTTGCTGACCTGCGAAGACCTGGCTGATCGGCTTGAGCGCGGGCGTATACGGCATATCGTGGCGAACCCGGCCAACCTGCACAAGTTCGCCGAACTGGGCCTAGGCTGCACACGTATCGTTGCCGGCGGCAGCGCGCCGGGCTGGGAGCCATTGGCCCAGGCTTATGTGCTGAGCACCGAGTTCACTCCGTCGGGCCAGACCCAAGCCTGCGACCCGCTGCTGCTGTACTTCACCTCCGGCACTACCTCCAAGCCGAAAATGGTGCTGCACAGCCACCAAAGCTACCCGGTAGGCCACTTGTCTACCCTGTACTGGATCGGGCTGCTGCCGGGCGACATGCACCTGAATATCTCCTCGCCCGGCTGGGCCAAGCACGCCTGGAGTTCGTTCTTCGCGCCCTGGAATGCCGGTGCCTGCGTCTTTATCCACAACGTGGAGCGATTCAGCGCCAAGGGCTTGCTGGACGTGTTGCAGGCCTACCCGGTGACCAGCCTTTGCGCGCCGCCGACGGTATGGCGAATGCTGATCCAGGAAGACCTGGCCAAGGTGCGCCCGCGCCTGAGCTTGCGCGAGCTGGTCGGGGCGGGCGAACCCTTGAACCCGGAAATTCTCGAACAGGTGTACGCGGCCTGGGGGCTTTGGCTGCGCGATGGCTTCGGCCAGTCCGAAACCACGGCGATCATCGGCAACACTCCTGGGCAATTGCTCAAGCCGGGATCGATGGGGCGCCCGCTGCCCGGGTACCGCCTGGCCCTGCTCGATGGCGATGGCCGGCCGGCCCAGGAAGGAGAGGTGGCCCTGCCGCTGCAGCCCGCGCCCCTGGGTCTGATGCTGGGCTATGCCGATGACCCTGAGAAAACGGCTCAAGCCATGCGTGATGGCTACTATCGCACGGGCGATACCGCGCAGCATGACGCAGACGGCTATGTGACCTTCGTGGGCCGCGCCGATGACGTATTCAAATCGTCCGACTACCGCATCAGCCCTTTCGAGCTGGAGAGTGCCTTGATCGAACATCCGGCGGTGGTGGAGGTAGCCGTGGTCCCTAGCCCGGACCCGCTGCGGTTGAATGTGCCCAAGGCGTTCTTGATCCTGGCACCCGGTTATGATGGCGATGCCGCCCTGGCCCAGGCCTTGTTCGCCTTCGTGCGAGGTCAGTTGGCGCCTTACAAGCGGGTGCGCCGGATCGAGTTCGTGAGCGAGCTGCCCAAGACCATCTCCGGGAAAATCAGGCGGGTGGAACTGCGCCAGCGGGAGCTGACCCTGGATGCCCAGGGCCGCAGGCCCTTGGCGTTCCATGAGGAGGATTTCGTTCAAGGCTTGTAGAAGCCAACGAAGCTGGCCCTATGCGCTAAAGCCTTCGATGCCAGCAACCTACTGCAATCGGGATCTGCGGTGGGCGCCAGCGGAGCTGGCGAAGCCCCGCAATAGGAGGTCGATCCGCCAGGCTCGCTGTTCCCGTTTTCCTTACGCCGTGAAGTCGCTCTGATGCAGCTCCTTCACCCCGACCAGCTGGATTTCGAACTCGGCGCTGGCATCGGCGTTGACGCTGCCGTACAGGATGCCGTTCTCGAAGCGCAGCTGGCCAGCAGCGTTGGTGCTGTCAAAGGCCTGGGTACCGATGAAGGTGAACTGTTCCTTGGCGTCTGGAGTGGAGGTATCGGCATCCAGTCCGGTCAGGTCGATCTTGTCCCCTTCGGAGGTCTTGAAGCCCAGGATCAGGTCGCGCAGGTCGCCCAGGCCCAGGTCGGACAAAGCCGCGAACTTGTAAGTGTCGGCCCCGGTGCCGCCGGTAAGGGAGTCGGTGCCGGCCCCGCCGATCAGGGTGTCGTCGCCACCGCCACCGACCAATACGTCATTACCGGCGCCGCCATCGAGGACGTTGGCCGTGCTGCTGCCCGTCAGGCTATCGTCGAACTGGCTACCGCTCAGGTTCTCGATGTACTTGAGGGTGTCCAGCCCAGCGCCGCCGGTGTTCTGCTGCGAGCTGGTGTTCAGGGCAACCGTTACGCCGCCCAGGGCATAGGCATAAGAGGCCGTGTCTGTTCCCGCGCGACCGTCGAGCAGGTTATCGCCGCTGCCGGAGAAGAGGATGTTGTCCAGGCCATTGCCGATGGCGTTGGCGGCGCCGTCGGTATTGATCACCATGTTTTCCACATTGTTGGCCAGGGTGTAGCTGGCCAGGCTGCTGTAGATGGTGTCCGTACCGCCGATGGTGCTGTCGCTGTTCTTTTCGACTACGGTGTCGTCGATGTTGTCGACGTAGTAGGTGTCTGAACCGTTGCCCCCGGTCATGCTGTCGGCCCCTTCCTTGCCGTCGAGGACGTTGGCCGCGTCGTTACCGGTAATGAAGTTGCGCAGCGCGTTACCGGTGCCGTCGATGGCCGAGTAGCCGGTCAAGACCAGGTATTCGACATTGGCGCTCAGGGTCCAGCTTACCGAAGCCTCGACCGTGTCGATCTGGGCGGCCGCATCATTGGTTTCGATGACAACATCGTTGGGGTTGTCCACGATGTAGACGTCCTTGCCATCGCCACCATTGAGGGTGTCGGCGCCCAGGTCGCCATCGAGGGTATCGTCATAGGCGCTGCCGACCAGGGTGTCATCCTGGTCCGTCCCGAGGATGTAGCCGCCTTTCTGGCTGGCCACCTCGTCGTACACGTCCTCGGCGGTGCGGTTGTCGGTGGCGTCGCCCTGGTAGCCCAGGTCATCGGCAATGTAGTCCGCCAGGCGCTGGCCCACGATCTCGGCGCTTTCTTCGTGCAGGTGCCAGACATCGTCCGGGTAAGTGACCGGGTCCGCTTCCTCACGCAGGGGCAGGTCGGTGTAGTCCACGGCCAGGTCCACGTCGGCGCGCTCGGCGGCGATGGCTTCCTGCACGGCGCGCACGGCGACTACGCCTTGCTGGATGCTGGCGATCTTCGCTTCGTCGTAGCCACGTACCCGCGCGGCATCGGCGTCGTAGTGGCCGGTCTCCATCATGTAGACCTTGAAGTCTCCCAGCTGCTCATGCAGGTAGTCGAACACCTTGAGCGTCGAGGCCTTGTACAGTTCGGCCTGGGCAGCCGGGTCGGCGGCGCGGGCGATCTCCTGGGCGGCTTCTTCACCCTGGCCCCAGACGATGCCCATGGTCACGTTGTCGATGGCCTTGAGCGACGCCAGCTGCTCCTGCAGCAGCGATACCGCGCGCAGCAGGGCCGGGCCAGGCTGGTCGGTATCGGTCAGCCACCAGGACAGGCGCAATTCTTCCGCGGTGCCGGTAGACAGGCCGCACACCGTGCTGCCCCCGACGGCGACGTCGATGCCGTTGCCATCGGCATCGGTGAATTGGCTGCGAACGTCGTAATCCGTGTATTTGGTCAGGTCGTTGACCATCTCGGTGATGCCGGACTGGTCGTCATCCTCGGTCATGCGCAGCAGGCGGGCGTTGGACTGGCCCAGTGTCGGCAGGAACAGGATGTCCTGCTGGGCACGCTCGGCGAAGACGAAGTCGTCGGCGGTGAGGGTGTCGGCATAGTTGCCCTGCAAGGCGATCTCGAAGCGGTTGCCTTGGTCGTCGGCCTCGGCGGACTTGATGTAGGTCTTGGTGCCGTCGCTGTTGGTGGTGATGTACAGCGTGTGGTTTTCACCGCTGCCGAGGCCGAGGAAGCCCAGGGCGCTGACGTCGATCTTGTCCACGCCAACGGTGAAATCGGTAATGGTGTCCGTTGCCGTGACGCCGCCGGTGTCATAGTCGCGATAGCTGTCGCTCAGCGCGCTGTAGCGGAAGCTGTCGGCGCCGGCGCCGCCGGTGAGCGTGTCGCGGCCTGCGCCGCCGTCCAGCACGTCATGGCCGCCATTGCCCTTGAGCACATCGGCGCCGTCCAGGCCGAGGATAAGGTCGTCGTGCTCGGTGCCCGATAGCGTTTCGCTGGCGTCGGTGCCGGTCAGGGTAACGGGTGGCGCGTTGGCCACGGTCAGGGCGAACACGTCACTGGCCGAGGCGCCGCGTGGGTCGGTGGCGGTTACCAGGAAGTTGTAGGTGCCGGCGGCGAGGTCATCCGGAACGCCGCTAAAGGTCAGGGTGCTCGGGTCGAAGGTCAGCCAGGCAGGCAAGGGCGAGCCATCCTGCAGGGTGGCGGTATAGGTCAGGGCCTCGTTGTCGGCATCGGTGAAGGCGCTGCGCGACAGGGTATAGCTGTAGGGCGTGTTCTCGGTGGCCGTGCTGTCCAGCAACGGGTCGGTCACCACTGGCGCATGGTTTACCGGTGGGGTTTCCGAAGCGAACACGAAGTTGGCGGCAGTGAGCGTATTCAGGTAATTGCCTTGCAGCGCCAGTTCGAAGCGGTTGCCGTTGGCGTCGGCATCGCGGTCCTTGATGTAAGTACGGTTGGTGCTGGCGTTATAGGAGATGTTCAGCGTGCCACCGTAGCCGGTCCCCAGGCCGCTGAAGCCCAGCGCGGAGAGGTCGATTCTGTCTACGCTGACGTCGAAGTCAGTGATTAGGTCCGTAGCGCTGGTGCTGTCGGTGCGGTAGCTGTCCAGCACCGTGGTGTAACGGAACACGTCCGCGCCCGCGCCACCGGTAAGCTTGTCCGCGCCAGAGCCGCCTACCAACAGGTCGTTGCCGCCGCCGGCGTTGATCGTATCGTTGCCGTCGAGGCCGAGGAATTGCTCGATGGCATCGGTACCCGTGAGCGTGTCCTTGCCGGAGGTGCCGTTGTACACGCCATTGTTTTCCGGTACGTCCTGTACCGTGAGGTTGAAGGTGTCGCTGACAGTGCCGCCCTTGCCGTCGTCGGCGGTAACCACCACGTCGAAGCTACCAGCGGAGCTGCTGTCTGGCGTACCGCTGAAGGTACGGGTAGCGGGGTCGAAGGTCAGCCAGCTGGGCAGGGCACTGCCGTCGGCCATCTTGGCCGAATAGCCGAGGGTATCGTTGTCGGCATCGCTGAAGCTGGTTTCAGGCACAACGTAGAAGAAGGGCGTGTTTTCGCTGGCATTTTTATCGGCCAGGGGAAGGGCCACAACGGGCGCATGGTTCACAGGAGTCACCGTACTAAAGACAAAATTCCCGGCGGTCAGGCTGGTGGTGTAGTTGCCGTTCAAGGCGATTTCGAAGCGGTTGCCCGTGGCATCCGGCTCGAGCGATTTGATATAGGTCTTGGTTCCCGCGCTGTTGAGGGTCAGGTATACGGTGCCGTTGCGACCGTCGCCCAGACCAGTGATACCCAGCGCGGAGAGGTCGATCTTGTCGCTGGCCACGTCGAAGTCTGTGATCAGGTCCGTAACCGTGGCGCCACCGGTGTTGTAGTTGCGGTAGCTGTCCAGGCGGCTGGCGTACACGAAGGTATCGGCGCCCGCGCCGCCGGTGAGGGTGTCGGCCCCGGCGCCGCCATTGATCAGGTCATTTCCGCCGCCGCCGTTGAGCGTGTCTTCACCGGCCAGGCCGTTGAGGGTGTCGGTGCCGCTGGTGCCGGTGAGGGTGTCGCTGCCACTGGTGCCGTCCAACACCCGCTGGAACACGAAGTTGCTCGCTGTCAGGGTGTTCGCCAGGTTGCCTTCGAGCACCAGCTCGAAGCGGTTGCCGTTGGCGTCGGCTTCATAGCTCTTGATGTAGGTGCGATTGGTGCTGCTGTTGTATTGCACCAGCAGGGTGCCATTGTTGCCGTCGCCCAGGCCTTTGAAGCCCAGGTCCGCAAGGTCGATCTTGTCGGTGGCCACGTCGAAGTCGGTAATGAGGTCGCTGGACGAGGCACTGGTGGTGCGGTAGCTGTCGGTCAGGGCCGTGAAGCGGAAGGTGTCGGCACCGGCGCCGCCGGTCAGCTTGTCCACCCCGGCGCCACCTATCAGGATGTCGTCGCCTGCTCCTGCATTGATCACATCCTTGCCGGCACCGGCCAGGAACAATTCGTTGCTGGCCGTGCCATTGAGTGTGTCTGCCCCACTGGTGCCTTCGATCGTGTAGGTGGGCAGGGTGCCGCCTACATAGCTGCCGTCGCCGTAGGTCAGGGTGGCGCCCTTGGTGGTGTTGGCAATGTCATTGCCCACGATGACGTTGCGGTCAGTGCCGTCCTCGTCACGCTCGGCCACGCCATAGGTGGAGTTGGCGCCGCCGGTGATGGTGTTGTCGATGATCTGGTTGTCACTGCCGGGGAAGAACTTGCCCGAAACACCGGTGGTATCGTCGTAGCTCTGGATGACCACTTCCGGCATTGGAGCATTGAGCCCATTGTTCGTCAGGGTATTGCCGGTCACGGTCACGCCGGTGCTGCCGTAGATGCGTACGCCTGAGCCGCCGTTATCGTGAATGTCCACCCCGCTGACGCTGACTTCGCTGGAAAGCTTGACCAGCACGCCCTCGGCGCCGTTGCCGTAGACGCTGCCGCCTTCGATGACGATGTCGTGAGGCGAGGGAATGTTCTCACTGCCGCGTTGCACCACGATGCCGTTGCCACCATTGCCATAGGCCACGTTGCCGGTCATGGTGAAGTCGTTCGTACTGGTGACGACGTTGAACCCGTGGCGGTCGTTGTCATAGGCCACGTTGTTCACATACTTGGTGTCGATCATGTAGTCGGCCACGAAGCCGTCCAGGCCGTTGCCGTGGGAGACACAGTTCTCGATCAGCATGTTGATGGTCTGCTCGTGCGGGTCGAAGCCATACCCTGAGCAGTTCATGATTTCCACCCCGCTGAGGGTGACATTGCTGTCGTGGCCGTCCTGGCCCGGAATATAGCCATTGAACCAGCCATCGATCTTGCCGGTGGTATTGTCACGGTTACCGTCGATGGTCAGGTTGCTCAGGCCGAAGTCATGGGTTTCCTCGCCATAGGCCGAGCGGATCACGCCGGTGATCTTGGTATCGCTGCCATCGGCCACCTTGACCGTGGTCTTGCCCGCGCCTTCGCCTTCCATGTACACGTTGCTCTTGAGCATCAGGCAACCATCGGAAGGCTCTTCCCCAGCCGAAACGATGTAGGTGCCGCTAGGCACGAATACAGTGCCGCCGCCTGCGGCAGCCGCGGCGTCGATAGCCGCTTGCATGGCCGCGGTATCGTCCGTGACTCCGTCGCCGACAGCGCCAAAATCCTTTACATTGAAAATCATGAGGTTGCTCCGGTCCTGGGAAGGAATAAGGCGGCGATGCCAAGAAGTCAGCGCCTAGTGCCGAAGTTGTATGACACAGTTCGCAGAAATCGATCCTTCCTTCCATCGACAGGCGTCAATCCATCCACTTAACAAGGTGAATCCGTCATTTTTACGTCGAAAAAGGTGCGTCATGCCCCTGTAAGGGTTTTGTTACGAGGCGTATCGTCAAAAAAACAATAGTTTGCTGATTATTTTTTGGCGTTTTTGACAGAGGTGCGGAGAGGAAAAAAGCTTGGCTGGGAGTGGCTCGAATGAGCGCCAATGCCTGAGGGAGAGCCTTCGCTCGCTTCGCAGGCTCCCGTAATCGGGAGCCTGGATTATTCGAGGATCAGGAAGCGCTGACGCCGGCTCGATTGAGCAAGGCGTCGCAACGGGGGGAGAGGTTTGTCAGGGCCAGGTCGCGCCCTTGGCTGCGATAACGGGTCAACAGTGCTTCAAGGGCGGCGATGCCTGAGTGGTCCGCCACTCTGAGGTCCGTGCAGTCGACCACCACGCTCATAGGATCGGATGCAGGCTCGAACAGCGCCTGGAACTGTGTGGTCGATGCGAAGAAGAGCGTGCCATGCACGCGATAGCGACGCTGGCCTCCTTCATCGACAAATTCACCCCGGATCTCATGGGCATGCTGCCAGGCGAAACTCAGGGCAGCGATGACCACACCGCAGAGCACCGCCGTCGCCAGGTCGGTGAACACCGTGATCAAGGTCACTGCGACCACCACCAGCGCATCCTGCTGCGGAATCTTGCCCAGTACGCGCAAAGAGCCCCAGGCAAAGGTTTGCTGGGCAACCACGAACATCACTCCCACCAACGCAGCCAAGGGGATGCGCTCGATCCAGGGCGACAGGAACAGGATGAACATCAGCATCATGATGCCGCTGACTACCCCAGACAGTCGCCCACGGCCACCGGAAGACAGGTTGATCATGGTCTGGCCGATCATGGCGCAGCCACCCATCCCGCCAAACAGTCCGGACGTCAGGTTGGCCACTCCCAGGGCCACACACTCACGGTTTGGCTGGCCACGGGTTTCGGTGATTTCATCTGTCAGGTTCAGCGTGAGCAAGGTTTCCAACAGGCCGACCGAGGCCATCAGTACCGCGTAGGGAAGGACGATGCGCAAGGTTTCCAGGGTCCAGGGCACCTGAGGTAGTTGCCACTGCGGTAGGCCGCCGGCGATGTGGGCCATGTCGCCAAGGGTTCGGGTCGGCAGCTGCAGCGCGTAGGCCAGCACCCCAACCCCCAGGATGGCCACCAGGGCGGGAGGTACCGCCCGGGTGAGACGTGGTAGCAGCCAGACGACCACCATGGTCAGGCCCACCAGGCCCAGCATCACCCATAGCGCAGTACCTTGCAGCCAATGCTCGCCTTCCTTAAAGTGTTCCAGCTGGGCCAGGGCGATGACGATGGCCAGCCCGTTGACGAAGCCGAGCATGACCGGGTGCGGCACCATGCGGATCAGCTTGCCCAGGCGCAGCGCGCCGAACACCATCATCAGCAGGCCGCCCAGTACCACTGTGGCCAGCAGATACTGCGCGCCGTGCTGCACCACCAGGGCCACGATCACCACCGCCATGGAGCCGGCGGCCCCGGAAATCATGCCGGGACGCCCACCGAACAAGGCGGTGATGGTGCAAATGAAGAAGGCGCCGTAGAGGCCCATCAATGGATTAAGGTGCGCCACCAGGGCGAAAGCGATGCATTCGGGCACCAGGGCGAAGGCCGTGGTGAGCCCGGCGAGGGCATCGCGGCGGAGAGTGGTAAACGTCATAAAACCTCAGGCACTGGAAACGCAAAGCCCCGGCACGCCGCTGGGGTGGCAGCGACGGGTCGGGGCTTTTATTGGAATGCGGGCAATATAAGGAATGACGCCTGCCTTGACCAGCGACTCAGCCTTCGAAGGGGCCGGCGGCGACAAAGGCTCCGCCCTGGTAATGCCGCACGGGGTCATCCGCGGCCAGCGGTGGCAGTGCCTCGATGGTGGCGCGCCAGGGTTCCGAGCTGTCCTTGGGGGCATAGCCGAGGTGGGCGGCGTAGCGGTTGTCCCACCACAGGTTTCGATTCGCCGAGGCGCCATAGACGATGGTATGGCCGACCTGTTCAGTGAACAGGCCGCGTTCTACCAGTTGCACCAGGTCGTCGTAGCTGAGCCAGGTGTCGAGCATGCGAACGTTCTGAGGCTCGGGAAAGGACGAGCCTATGCGGATGCTTACCGTCTCGATGCCGTAGCGATCGTAATAGAAGGTGGCCAGGTCTTCGCCGAATGCCTTGGACAAACCATAGTAGCTGTCCGGGCGAGGTGGGCTGAGGGCGTCGAGGCGGTCGCTTTGGCGATAGAAACCGATCACATGGTTGGAACTGGCGAAGATCACGCGTTTCACCCCGTGACGGCGAGCGGCTTCGTAAAGATGGAAGACGCCGCAGATGTTCGCCCCCAGGATGGTTTCGAAAGCATGCTCGGTGGATACCCCGCCAAAATGCAGAATGGCATCGCAGCCTTCGACCAGCCGGTCCACTGCCGCCTTGTCCGCCAGATCGCAGGTGGCCACTTCTTCGAAGCTTCCCTCGGCGGGAGCCATCTGGCTGATGTCAGACAGCCGCACCTGATGGGCGAAAGGACGGACGCGGGTACGGAGCACCTGGCCAAGCCCTCCGGCGGCTCCTGTCAAGAGGATGCGATTGAAGGGGTGCCTTTCTATTGCGTTGAATTCCGCCATGGACTGCCAATCTCGGGTTGTTGTTTTTTTTTGCGGTAGGTTGTCGTACAAGGCCGACGATTATTTGTCCGGCGCCTTGCGCTGTCAACGTGAAAGTCAGCCTCCACCTACATAAAACCGCTAAACAGCGGGTCGTCTGTGGCTCGCGATCATTAGATGAAATCGTACAGGCACGACCCAAAAATCCTCATTCTTTGTTTGACACTCCCTAGGCGCGGCTCTATAAAATGCCGACAAGTACGACGACATATGTCGTTACGCTTTTTCTCGACAAAAACAATACAAAGAGTTTCAGCCTATGAAAATCAAAGGCATCCGTTGGTGGATGGTCGGCCTGGTGACGGCCGGGCTCATCGTCAACTATCTGGCCCGCAACACCCTGTCGGTGGCTGCGCCCACCCTGATGAAAGAACTCACCATCTCTACCGAGCAGTACGCCAATATCGTGGTGGCCTGGCAGCTGTGCTACGCCTTCATGCAGCCGGTGGCCGGCTACATACTCGATGCCATCGGGACCAAGATGGGCTTCTTCACCTTTGCCTTGGCCTGGTCCGCCGCCTGCGCCGCCGCTGCCCTGGCAACGGGATGGCAGAGCATGGCCTTCTTGCGTGGGCTGCTGGGCCTGACCGAAGCCGCCGGTTTGCCCGCGGGGGTCAAGGCCACCACTGAATGGTTCCCCGCCAAGGAACGCTCCGTGGCCATCGGCTGGTTCAACATCGGCTCGTCCATCGGCGCGCTGCTGGCGCCACCCCTGGTCGTCTGGGCCATCCTGCAGAGTGGCTGGCAACTGGCATTCCTGATCGTCGGTGGCCTGGGTATCGCCTGGAGCTTCCTCTGGCTGCTGCTCTACAAGCACCCCCGTGATCAGCGCCGACTCGGCGAGGCCGAGCGCCAGTACATCCTTTCGGGCCAGGAGGCGCACTTCAAGGAAGCCACGCCGCAGAAGGGCAGCTGGAAGAAAATCATTGGCAGCCGCAACTTCTACGCCATCGCTTCGGCCCGCATTCTGTCCGAGCCGGCCTGGCAGACCTTCAATGCGTGGATTCCGCTATACCTGATGACCGAGCGGCACATGAACATCAAGGAAATCGCCATGTTCGCCTGGCTGCCCTTCTTGGCCGCGGACCTGGGCTGCGTGCTGGGCGGCTACCTGAGCCCCTTCTTCCACAAGCACTGCGGGGTGTCCCTGTTCACCTCGCGCAAGATGGTGCTGCTGTTCGGCGCGTCCTGCATGATCGGCCCGGCCTGCATCGGCCTGGTGGAAAGCCCGTACACTGCCATCATGCTGCTGTGTATCGGTGGTTTCGCTCACCAGACCCTCTCTGGCGCGCTCTATTCCATCACTTCGGACTCCTTCGGCAAGAACGAAGTGGCCACCGCCACCGGCATGGGCGGCATGTTCGGCTACCTGGGTGCCGCGGCCTTCACCATGGTGTTCGGCGTATTGGTCACCAAGATTGGCTACAGTCCGCTGTTCGTGGTGCTGGCGGTGTTCGATATCATCGCCGCCGTAATCGTGTGGACCGTGGCGCGGGAATTGGTCAAGCCGCCCGAGCCCTTGGTCGACGCGGATGTCCAGGGTCGCCCCGCCGTGGTCTGATCTGGCGCATCACTAGCCCGAACCCAGCGGCCGCCGCCATGCCTCGCGCATGGGGCGGCCGCATTGCATCTGGCGCCTTGACCCCTGGCGGCCCCCTGTGGGCTAATCTCCCGGCGATGCGCGGGTCCGCCAGTGGGCCAGATGAAAACAAGACGAGGTGGAGAATGTTCGAGCACTTGCCCCTGTACGCGGGCGATCCGATATTGGGGCTGATGGGTGAGTTCGCCGAGGATACGCGGCCGGGCAAGGTCAATCTGGGCGTCGGCATCTATTATGACGAGCTGGGCCGCGTGCCTTTGCTGCCTTCCGTGCAGCAGGCCGAAGAGCTGCTGGTGGCCGAGCACCAGCCCCGCAGTTACTTGCCCATGGAAGGCGCGCCGGCCTACCGTCGGGTGGTCGAACAGCTGCTGTTCGCCGATAGTGTCGACCGCAACCGTCATGCAATCGCGGCGATCCAGACCGTAGGCGGCTCTGGCGCGCTCAAGGTAGGCGCGGATTTCCTGAAAACCGCCTGGCCGGATTCACAGGTCTGGGTATCGGACCCTACCTGGGACAATCATCTTGGCATCTTCCAGGGGGCGGGCTTCAAGGTGAACCGCTATCCGTACTTCGAGCCGAATCGCAAGGCGTTCGATTTCGAAGGCGCACTCCAGGCCTTGGAAAACCTGCCGCCCAAAGCGATAGTGGTGCTTCACCCCTGCTGTCATAACCCCACGGGCGTCCAGCCAGAGCGCGAGCATTGGGTGAAGATGCTCGACGCGCTCCAGGCCCGGGATGCGATTCCTTTCCTGGACATCGCCTACCAAGGCTTCGGCAAGGGCCTGGACGAAGACGCCTGGCTCATCCGTGAGTGCGCGCGCCGAGGCATGGAGTTCCTGGTATCCAGCTCGTTCTCCAAGACCTTCTCCCTCTATGGGGAGCGGGTAGGGGCGTTGAGCGTCCATACCACGTTGGACAGTCAGGCGCTGGTACTCGGCCAGCTCAAGCTGCATGTACGTCGCAACTATTCCAGCCCGCCCATGTTCGGTGCCAGCATCGTGGCCCGCGTGCTGGGTGATGCTGGGCTCAATCGGCAATGGCAGGCCGAGCTGGCCGAAATGCGCGAGCGCATCACCGCCATGCGTGGCGCCCTGGTGGAAGGCCTGAGCAAACGCTTGCCCGAACGGGACTTCGGCTTTTTGGCCCATCAGGAAGGCATGTTCGCCTACACCGGCCTAAATGCCGAGCAAGTGCGTCGACTCAAGGCCGAGCATGGCGTATACGCGGTGGAAACCGGACGTATCTGCATCGCTGGCTTGAGCCCGAGCAATCTGGAGCGGGTGGTCGAGGCGTTCGCCGCGGTGATGTAGGGCAGCCTGACTATTGGCGGCCTGGGCCACGCAGGCTCAGCCGCGACCAGGTCATTGCAAAATACAAATCCCCGCGCATGGCGGGGATTTGTGACTCTCGAAGCGCGGATCAGTCGACCTTGACGATCCAGCCTTGCGGCCCTTCGATCTCGCCGGTCTGGATACCGGTCAGCTCCTTGTACAGGCGCTGGGTGACCGGGCCGACTTCGGTCTGGCTGTGGAACACATGCAGCTTGCCCTTGTACTCGATGCCGCCGATAGGGGTGATCACCGCGGCGGTACCGCAGGCGCCGGCTTCGGCGAAGCGGTCGAGCTGGTCGATATGCACGTCGCCTTCGATCACTTCCAGGCCCAGACGGATCTTGGCCAGCTCCAGCAACGATAGGCGGGTGATGCCCGGCAGCACCGAGCTGGACTTGGGCGTGACGAACTGCTTGCCGTCCTGGGTAATGCCGAAGAAGTTCGCCGAGCCCACTTCCTCGATCTTGCTATGGGTTTGCGGGTCCAGGTAGATGCAGTCGGCGAAGCTGTGCTTCTTGGCCTCGGCGCCTGGCATCAGGCTGGCGGCGTAGTTGCCTCCGACCTTGGCGGCGCCGGTGCCGTTGGGCGCGGCGCGGTCGTAGCCGGAGATCACGAAGTTGTGAGGCTTCATGCCGCCCTTGAAGTACGGGCCCACCGGTACGGCGAACACACAGAAGATGAACTCCGGTGCGGTGCGCACGCCAATGTTGTCGCCTACACCGATGACGAAGGGGCGCAGGTAAAGAGCGCCGCCGGTCCCATAAGGCGGGATGAAGCGCTCATTGGCCTTCACGACTTGCTGGCAAGCCTGGATGAACTGCTCGACGGATACCTCGGGCATCAGTAGCCGGTTGCAGCTGCGCTGCATGCGCAGGGCGTTCTGGTCAGGGCGGAACAGGTTGATCGAGCCGTCCTCGGCGCGGTAGGCCTTCAGGCCTTCGAAGCATTGCTGACCGTAGTGCAGGGCGGTGGACCCTTCGCTGATGTGCAGCACGTTGTCTTCGGTCAGCTCGCCGGGCTGCCAGGCACCGTCACGCCAGTAGGCCAGGTAACGCAGGTCCGTCTTGATGTAGTCGAAGCCCAGCTTGTCCCAATTGATGCTTTCGTTGCCCATGACACCCTCGATCGGCTAATTCGGCCCGCTCACCACTGGCCGTTCTCTACCTAGGGATAATAATGATTTCTGCGCGTTTGTCCGAGCTTTCGCCCAGCCTTTCGCGCAGTGTTCATCAAAGGCGCTCACGCGCTTGTGAAACCGTTTCATTCGCCGCGGGACAAGGCCTCGGCTCGCTGTGCCGCGGCTCGGGCGGCGCTCTGGACCAGGGCGCGCAGGGCCTGGTCGCGTTCGAACACCCCGATGGCCGCCGCGGTGGTGCCGTTCGGGGATGTAATGGCCCGCCGTAGCTGCACAAGGTCGGCTTGGGGCTGGCGTTGCTGCGTGGCCGCGCCGAAGGCGGTGTCCACGGCAAGTCGCCTCGCCAGCTCCGGGTCCAGCCCCAAGGCTTCGCCAGCGGCAGCCAGGGCTTCGCTGAACAGGTGATAGTAAGCCGGGCCGCTGCCGCTGATGGCGGTAACCGCATCCAGTTGCGGCTCGCGTTGTACCCAATGGGCGCTGCCAACGGCCTCGAACAGCTGGGTGATCACCTGCCGCTTGGCTTCAGGCAGGTCATTGCCGGCGTACAGTCCGGTGCAACCGGCCCCCAGAAGCATTGGAGTATTGGGCATAACCCTTACCACTGGGCAGGCGTCATCGATTGCTTCGCGTAAGGTGGCCAAGGTCACGCCCGCCGCCACGGAAATTATGACGCAGTCATTCAACAACCGCTTGGGCAGGCTGGCCAGGGCCGAGCCAGCCATGGCTGGTTTGACCGCCAGCACGATAACGTCGAGGGCGGCATCGAAAGCCTCCGGATCAGGGACGGCTTGTGCAGTGGCGTCCAGGGGCAGATGGGGATCTACGGCATAGAGGTTCTGAACCAGGCCGGCCATATGCCAAGCCTTGCCCATGGCGCTGCCCATTTGGCCATAACCTACAAATAACACATTCATGCCGTAACTCCGTGGTTGGTTTTTTATCAGCCTAGCGACAAGAACGGCATGGGTGCAACCAGGTTGCGCCAAATGTGGTGATTAAACCTTTCAGCACTACCGTATTAATTTCTGATATATGGATAAGGAATGGAAAATAAGCCTTTTTAATATAGATTTTTCGAGAAAAAATCCTGTTAAGGCCAGCTGGGGCTATTGCGGAGGCTGAGATAGCTTGCATAAGATGCGCTGGTCGAGGTGCAACTCATAGAGGTAAGTGGTTGCACTAAAAGCGCAACCTAATAATAAATCCGGAGTCTTTATGGCCTCGCGTCATCACTCGCCCGCGCCCCAAGGTGGCGGTCGCGCTCTCGTTGCCAGCCTGACGGGAAGTTCGATCGAATGGTTCGACTACTTTCTCTATGGCACAGCCGCTTCGTTGGTTTTCAACAAGCTGTTTTTCCCAAGCTTCGAGCCCGTGGTTGCTCTGCTGCTTTCTTACCTCACGTTCTCGTTGACCTTCTTCATTCGTCCAATCGGCGGGGTAGTCTTCGCTCACATCGGCGACCGTATTGGCCGTAAGAAAACGCTGGTCCTTACGCTCTCTTTGATGGGCGGAGCAACGGTGGCCATCGGCTTGCTGCCGACGTACGCCAGTATCGGTATCGCCGCGCCCATCCTGCTGGTGCTCTTGCGCGTGATACAGGGGCTGGGCATTGGCGGTGAATGGGGCGGGGCACTGCTACTGGCCTACGAGTACGCGCCGGCCCATCGTAAAGGGCTATTCGGTAGCATCCCTCAGGTTGGCGTGACCATCGGTATGTTGTTGGCGACCCTGGCGGTGAGCTTGATGGCTTTGCTGCCTGAAGAGGACTTTCTCAGCTGGGGATGGCGGATTCCCTTCCTGCTGAGCGCCGGGCTAGTGTTTCTTGGCCTGTGGATTCGTTCCGGTATCGGTGAAACCCCGGATTTCGAAGCAGCCAAGGCCAGCGGCAATGTCGCGCGCATGCCCATCGTCGAAACCCTGCAGCAACATTGGCGCGCCGTATTGATAGCCGCCGGGCTGAAAGTGGTGGAAACCGCACCCTTCTATATCTTTTCTACCTTCGTGGTCAGCTACGCCACAAGCAATCTTGGCTACAACAAGATCGACGCTCTGCACGCGGTAATGATCGCCGCGGTGGTGGCCAGCTTCAGTATTCCGGTCATGGGCTGGCTATCCGACCGCCTTGGGCGGCGAACCGTCTATACTTTGGGCATCCTGCTCAGCGCAGCCTTTGTCTATCCCTATTTCATCCTGCTCGATACTCGTGCCGTCTGGGGGCTGACGTTGGCTACGGTCGTGGCGCTGGGGCTGCTCTGGGCACCGATCACCGCCGTGCTGGGCACGCTCTCATCGGAAATCTTCAGTACCCGGGTGCGCTACACCGGAATCACCCTGGGCTACCAGCTCGGGGCAGCCTTGGCAGGCGGCACCGCTCCTTTGATCGCCACCTGGCTGCTTAGCGAATACCAGGGGCGATGGCAGCCTGTAGCGCTGTACCTGCTGGCGACAGCGGCCATTTCCCTGCTAGCGGTGCTCTGTGTAGGGCGAGTCAAGGAGCGCGACCTGGCCGCGCCGGCGCCTGAGCGAGCCTGACCCCCAGCGGCTCACGCTTGGTACAGGCGCGAAGCCGGCAGCCAGCGCTCAAAGGCGCCGTTTTCCACCCAGGCACGGGCGCAGGCGATATCCGGGGCGAAATAGCGGTCCTCGTGATAGTGCTCCACTTCCGAGCGGACCAGGCTCATTACCTGGGCCAGCTTGGCGGAGGGACTCAGAGGGGCAAGGAGGTCCACGCCCTGGGCTGCGCCCAGCAGTTCGATCGCTACCACGGCGCTGCTGTTACCGGCCATGTCCAGCAGGCGGCGGGCGGCGAAGGTGGCCATGGACACGTGGTCTTCCTGGTTGGCAGAGGTGGGCAGGCTGTCCACCGAAGCGGGATGGGCGAGGGTCTTGTTTTCCGAAGCCAGGGCGGCAGCGGTGACCTGAGCGATCATGAAACCGGAATTGAGCCCGCCTTCCTTGACCAGAAAGGCCGGCAGGCCAGATAGAGCCGGGTCCACCAGCTGGGCGGTGCGCCGTTCGGAAAGCGCGCCGATTTCCGAGATGGCCAGCGCCAGCACGTCAGCGGCCATGGCCACCGGCTCGGCATGGAAGTTGCCGCCGGAAAGTACGTCGCCTTCAGCGCTGAACACCAGCGGGTTATCGGACACGGCATTGGCTTCACGCAGGAACACACCCGCAGCAAAGCGCAGGTGATCCAGGCAGGCGCCCATGACCTGGGGCTGACAGCGCAGGGAATAAGGGTCTTGCACGCGAGGGCAGTCGCGGTGGGATTCGCGGATCTGGCTACCGGCCAACAGCTCGCGATAGAAGGCGGCCGCGTCGATTTGCCCTGGCTGGCCACGAACCGCCTGGATGCGCGGGTCGAAGGGTACGTCCGAACCCTTGAGCGCCTCCACCGTCAGGCTGCCGGCTACCACCGCGGCGCTGAACAAGCGCTCGGCGGCGAACAGACCGCGCAGCGCCAGCGCGGTGGATACCTGCGTGCCGTTGATCAGGGCCAGGCCTTCCTTCGGGCCCAGCTCCAACGGCTTCAGGCCAGCCAGGGCCAGGCCTTCGTTGGCATCCATCTCATGGCCTTGGTGGCGCACCCGGCCCACGCCTATGAGTACCGCCGCCAAGTGTGCCAAAGGCGCCAGGTCCCCCGAAGCGCCCACCGAGCCTTGGGATGGCACGCAAGGATATACGCCCGCCTCGTAGAGCCTGCGCAAGCCTTCGATCACTTCCCAGCGCACACCGGAGAAGCCTCGGGCCAGGGATGCTACTTTCAGCGCCAGGATCAGGCCGACCGTGGCGTCGTCCAGCAATGGTCCGGTACCGGTACAGTGGCTGAGTAGCAGGTTGCGTTGCAGGCGAGTCAGGGATTGCTCAGCGATGGAGGTACGCGCCAGCAGCCCGAAGCCCGTGTTGATGCCATACACCGTACGCTTGCTGGCGATGATGCGGGTCACGGCGGCGGCGGCTTCGTCTACCGTGGCACGCGCGGCCGGATCCAGTTCGAAGGGTACTTGGTGATGGAAAATGTCTCGCAACTGAGCGAGATCGAACTGGCCGGGCTGGATAAGCAAGGGCGCGGGCATGGCAGGCTGTCCTGATACGTGGCAATGCTCTTATCTAAACCTGTATATACAGGTATGGCAAGGGGCATTTGTCACAGCCACTGTTGGACCCAGCGCCAGCTGGGGAATGAGGACGCTGGCCGGGGGGGCTGGTATTCGGCAGCTTCGCTACCTCCCACCGAGATGCATGCAGCCCCGGTGGGACCCAGCGCCAGCTGGGGAATGGGCCTCGGCGGGAGCCTGGTATTCGGCAGCCTCGCTACCTCCTGCCAAGGTGCATTCCCCAGGTCAGTGCAGCTTCAGCCTTGGCTCGGTGCCACGGCCCAATCGGCTGCCCAGCATGGACATGGCAGTGCGGAACGGGCCATAGAGCGCCATCTGGTGCATGCGATACAAGGACACGTAGAACATGCGCGCCAGCCAGCCTTCGAGCATGACGCTGCCGGTAAGGTTGCCCATCAGGTTGCCTACTGCCGAGAAACGTGAGAGGGAAATCAGCGAGCCGTAGTCGGTGTAGCGGTATTCAGGCAGTTGCCCGCCTTCAAGACGCTGCTTGAGGGATTTGACCAAGAGCGAAGCCTGCTGGTGCGCGGCCTGGGCCCGAGGCGGCACGTTGCGGTCGCTGTCCGGTTGCGGGCAGGCGGCGCAATCGCCGAAGGCGAAGATATTGTCATCCCGTGTGGTCTGCAGGGTAGGCCGCACCTGGAGCTGATTGATCCGGTTGGTTTCCAGCCCATCGATGTTTTCCAGGAAACCAGGTGCGCGAATGCCGGCGGCCCACACCTTCAGGCGCGCCGGAATCACCTTGCCGTCAGTGGTCAGCAGACTGTGCTCGGTCACCTCGCTCACGGCCGCGCCGGTGAGCACGGTCACGCCCAGTTTCTCCAGGGTGCGATGCACCGGAGCGCTGATGCGTTCAGGCAGTGCCGGCAATACCCGAGGGCCCGCTTCGATCAAGGTGATGCGCATGTTCTCCGGGCGAATCCGCCCCAGACCGTAGGCGGCCAGCTCATGTGCCGCATGGTGCAACTCGGCGGCCAGCTCCACCCCGGTGGCGCCTGCTCCGACGATGGCGACCGTGATTTCTTCCTGATGGCCTTCGTCCTGGGCATGCGCGCGCAGGTAGGCATTGAGCAACTGCTGATGGAAGCGCTCGGCCTGTTGGCGGGTATCCAGGAACAGGCAGTGCTCGGCTGCGCCCTTGGTACCGAAGTCATTGGTAGTACTGCCCACCGCGATCACCAGGGTGTCGTAGGCCAGCTCGCGCTCCGGCACCAGTTCCACTCCGCGCTCGTCAAGGGTGGCTGCCAGGGTGATGCGCTGGTTGGCCCGGTCCAGTCCGCTCATGCGGCCCAGCTGGAATTCGAAGTGGTTCCACTTGGCCTGGGCCAGGTAGTTGAGCTCGTCACCAGACGAATTCAAGGAACCTGCCGCGACTTCGTGCAGCAAGGGTTTCCAGATATGGGTGAGGTTGGCGTCCACCAGAGTCACGCAGGCCTTGCCGCGCTTGCCCAGGCTCTTACCCAGGCGGGTCGCCAGTTCCAGGCCGCCGGCGCCGCCGCCAACGATCACGATGCGATGTTTCATGGAGGTATCTCGTAAGGTTGAAAAAACGGTAGCCATGCCGCGTGCAACAGGGAGGCGGCGGCATCTGGTCGGGGCGAGCGCTAGGCAGCTTCGAGCGCCCGGCCAGGGGGTGGCGGAATTCAGGTTGCGCGAGTAGACCGCGACACTGGGCAAAATGTTGCACAGTGGTCGAAACGAAGGCTGCACCCAGGTGGCCAGAGGTATCGAGGCGGTGGAAGAGGGGGCGGGCATGGGGAAGGCCGGCAGGTTCTACGCAATGCGCTATTTGTAACATTCTGACGGGCCAGGCGCCATGGGCAGTGGTGTTACAAGGTGATACCCACGTCGAAAAGAATGCTTCGCCCCAGGTTGGCCCGCAGGAAATCAGGCGCGCCGGGGTGAGCGAACAGCACCCGGGCGAAGTTGGGGCCTACCAGGGAAAGGGAGCGCCAGCCCTGTCGCAGGTACTCAGTAGGCGGCGGAAAGTGGCTGTTGAGGTTGAGCACCTCGCGCTTGAGACTGGCGAAGGCCACCATGTCCAGCTGGCCGAGGTCCAAGCCACGCTCGAGGTAGTTATGGGCTTTCTTGCGCAACGTAGGGGCCAGCCGCGCCAACAGTTCCGGGGCGCGGATTCGCTTGGGCTTGGCCTCCCGGCGCACCAGTTGACTCAGGGAAAACGCGCTGCGTCGGCGCTGCAGTTCCTGGCGCCATTCGTCATTGAGCCGGCGGCCTTCATCGAGCACGAAGAACACTTCGAAGTTGGCGTCGCGAAACAGGACGTCTGGCGGTTCCTGGCCCACCGGCAGGAACTCTTCGGCGCCATATGCGATGTTCAGGCCCTGCAACAAACGCTGGCATACCCAGCGCTCGCGCTCCCACTTGCGGGCGTTGGACAGCATTGCATTGGCCTGTTCAGCCTGGGTGGTCAACAGGCGCAGGTAGTCTGAATCGTCCATGGCCTTGCCTCATCGCAGCTTGGGCTATCTGTAACAGCCAAGGCGGGCTACTACAACCCCCAAACATGCCGGGGCAGGCCTGGTCGGGCTTAGTGCTGGCTGGGCGGCAGGCTTTCGGAGAACAGTTCATCCTCGGATTCTCCACGGCCAGCGATCTTGTGTTCTTCCGCGGCCCAGGCGCCAAGGTCGATCAGCTTGCAGCGGTCCGAGCAGAACGGGCGATTGGGGGACGCGGCGCTCCATTCCACGGGCGCGCCACAGGTGGGGCAATTGACAAGGGTGGGTTGACTCATGAGTACGTTTCCGCCAAAGACAAATAAACAAGGTGTAGCCGGTCTACCTCGGCGTGCAGGGCCTCGAGGCTGTCGTCGTTGAGAATCACGTCGTCGGCCAGGGCACGGCGATCTTCCCGGGTAGCCTGGGCCGCAAGAATGGCTTCCACCTGGGCCAGGCTGCTGCCGTCACGGCTGAGGGTGCGCGCCAGTTGCAGCTCCCGGGGTGCGTCTATCACCAGCAGGCGGTTGGCCAGCCGGTATTGCCCGGACTCGATCATCAGCGGCGATACGAACACTGCATAGGCGGAACGGGCATCACGCAAGCGGCTGGCGATCTCCTCGGCGATCAGCGGGTGCAGCAGTTTTTCCACCCACAGGCGCGCATCCGTATCGCTGAAGATGCGCTGGCGCAGGGCTTTGCGGTCCAGGCAGCCATCTTCCTGCAACACGCCTGGGCCGAAGTGCTCGGCCAAGGCAGCCAGCGCCGGCCGGCCGGGCTCCACGACCCAGCGCGACGCCTGGTCCGCGTCTACCACCTCCAGGCCATGGAAGGCGAAACGCTCGGCCGCAGCGCTCTTGCCGCTGCCGATCCCACCCGTCAGGCCCAGTACCCAGGGGTGGGTGTTTTCTCTGGTCATTGAGCGAACCCCGCGAACTGAAGATAAGACGCTGTGATGTCCGCCCCCCAGATCAGCGCGATCCAGCCTGCCACGGCCAGGTAGGGGCCGAAGGGGATGGGCGTGGCATGGCTCTGCCCTCGGGCCCGCAGCATCAGGGCGCCCAGTATAGCGCCCACCGCCGAAGACAGCAGGATGGTCAAGGGCAATACCTGCCAGCCGCCCCAGGCGCCAATCAGAGCCAAGAGTTTGAAGTCCCCATGGCCCATGCCTTCCTTGCCGGTGAGCAAGCGAAAGGCCTGAAATACCAGCCACAGGCTCAGGTAACCGGCCACGGCGCCCCAGAGGGCATCGCTCAGGGGCACGAACAGGCCAAGGGCATTGACGATCAACCCCAGCCATAGCAGCGGCAGCACCAGGGCATCCGGCAGTAGCTGATGGTCCACGTCGATCAGGCTCATGGCCAGCAAGCCCCAGGTCAGCAGCAGCACGGCGCCCGCTTGCCAAGTGGCGCCGAAGTGCCAGGCGACGAAGGCGCTCAGCAGGCCGCTGGCCAGCTCTACCAGGGGGTAGCGAGGCGAGATGGAAGCCCTGCAACCCGCGCAGCGCCCGCGCAGCCACAGGTAGCTCAATACCGGAATGTTTTCCACAGCGCTGATCCGGTGACCGCAGTGGGGGCAGGCCGAGCGCGGCACCATCAGGTTGTAGCGGGGCTCGGCAGGCAGAGGCGGCATCTGCAGGTATTCCCTGGCCTGGGCGCGCCACTCGGCGTTCATCATGATGGGCAGGCGGTGGATTACCACGTTGAGGAAACTGCCTACCAGCAGGCCCAGCAGCAGGGCGCAGAGGGTGGTGGCCAGCGGTGAGCTGGCCAGGAGGTCGAAAGCTGGCATTTAAACGACGGAACCGAGCTGGAAGATAGGAAGGTACATGGCGATGACCAGGCCGCCGACGAGCACGCCGAGCACCGCCATGATCATCGGCTCCATGAGCGTGGTGAGGCTGGACACGGCATTGTCCACTTCCTCCTCGTAGTAGCTGGCCACCTTGCCGAGCATTTCGTCCAGGGCGCCGGACTCTTCACCGATGGCGGTCATCTGCACCGCCATGTTGGGGAAGGTGCCCGTAGAACGCATGGAGGCGTTGAGCTGCATGCCCGTGGACACATCCTGGCGCACCTGGAAGACCGCATTGCGGAACACCACGTTGCCGGTGGCCCCAGCGACCGAATCCAACGCTTCCACCAGCGGCACACCGGCGGCGAAAGTGGTGGAGAGGGTGCGGGCGTAGCGGGCCACCGAACTCTTGTAGAGGATCTGCCCGATGATGGGCATCTTCAGCAGGCCGCGATCCACAGCGTCGCGGAACTTGACGTTTTTCTTGTAGGCCCGGCGGAACAATAGACCGACGCCAATCAAGGCGGGCAACACGATATACCACCAGTTCTGCAGTAGCTCGGACAGGTTGATCACCATCTGGGTAAAGGCCGGCAGCTCCGCGCCAAAGCCCTGGAACACGCTCTGGAACTGCGGCACCACTTTGATCAACAGAATGCCGGACACGATGAAAGCCACCACCAGCACCGCGATGGGATAGGTCATGGCCTTCTTGATCTTGGCCTTGAGGGCCTCGGTTTTTTCCTTGTAGGTGGCGACCCTGTCCAGCAGTGTCTCCAGGGCACCGGCCTGCTCACCCGCGTTTACCAGGTTGCAGTACAGGTCGTCGAAGTATTCCGGCTTGCGGCGCAGGGCACTGGCGAAGCTGTTGCCGGCGGCCACTTCCTGTTTCAAGTCGTTGACCAGGTCGCGCATGCTTTGCTTGTCCACACCCTCGGCGATGATGTCGAAGGCCTGCAGCAGCGGCACCCCGGCACGCATCATGGTCGCCATCTGGCGAGTGAAGAAGGCGATGTCCAGCGGTTTGATCTTTTTGCCCCGGCTGAACACCGAGCTGGACTTCTTCTTGACCTTGCCAGGCACTATGCCTTGGCGGCGCAGCTGGGCCTTCACCAGAGCCACGTTGAGGCTGGTCAACTCGCCCTTGATGCGGTTGCCCTTGCGGTCTACCCCTTCCCAGCTGAACACGCTGGGCTGCGCGGCTTTCGCCACCTTGACTGCCATGGCTTAGTCCTTGGTCACCCGGTTGACTTCCTCGAGGCTGGTCACCCCTTGCATAACCTTCGCCAAGCCCGACTGACGCAGGTCCGCGAAGCCTTCCTGGCGCATTTGCGCGGCGATGTCGATGGAGTTGGCCGCCTCCATGATCAAGCGTTGCAGGGCAGGGGTGTTCTTCACCACCTCATAGATGCCCTGGCGGCCCCGGTAGCCATTGTTGCATTGATCGCAGCCCTTGGGCTCGTACACCTTGAATGTGCCGATGCTTTCCGGCGGGAAGCCTTCCTCGATGAGGGCGTCCCGAGGGATGTTCGCTTCCTGCTTGCAGTTGGGGCACAGCTTGCGAGCCAGCCGCTGGGCGATGATCAGGTTCACCGAGGTGGCGATGTTGAAGCCCGCCACGCCCATGTTCTGCAAGCGCGTGAGGGTTTCCGCCGCGCTGTTGGTGTGCAGGGTGGAAAGCACCAGGTGACCGGTTTGCGCGGCCTTGATGGCGATTTCCGCAGTTTCCAGGTCGCGGATTTCCCCCACCATGATCACGTCCGGGTCCTGACGCAGGAACGAGCGCAGGGCGGAAGCGAAATCCAGCCCTTGGCGCGGGTTCACGTTGACCTGGTTGATGCCTTCCATGTTGATTTCCACCGGGTCCTCGGCGGTGGAAATGTTGATATCCACGGTATTGAGGATGTTCAAGCCGGTGTAGAGCGACACGGTTTTACCCGAGCCGGTGGGGCCGGTGACCAGGATCATCCCCTGAGGCTGGCCCAGGGCTTCGAGGTACAGCTGCTTCTGGTTTTCCTCATAGCCCAGGGCGTCGATGCCCAGCTGGGCGCTGGTCGGGTCCAGGATCCGCATCACGATCTTCTCGCCCCACAGCGTGGGCAGGGTGTTCACCCGGAAGTCGATCGCCTTGCTCTTGGAAATGCGCATCTTGATACGCCCGTCCTGCGGCTTGCGCCGCTCGGAGATATCCAGGCTGGCCATCACCTTCAGGCGCGCGGCGATACGCCCGGCCAGGCTGATGGGCGGGCGGGCGACTTCGCGCAGCATGCCGTCGGTACGAAAGCGCACCCGGTAGGCACGTTCATAAGGCTCGAAGTGAAGGTCCGACGAGCCGCTGCGAATGGCGTCCAGCAGCATCTTGTTGACGAAGCGCACCACCGGGGCGTCATCCGCGTCCCCCCCCGGGGCTTCGTCGCGGCCGTCGTTGACCGCTTCGACGTCCAGCCCGTCCAGGTCCACGTCGGCCAGGTCTTCAAGGCCGGTGGTGCTTTCAAAGAAGCGCTCGATGGCATCGCTGAGCTTGTCGTCTTCCACCAGGATGGCTTCGACGTTCATGCCGGTGTTGAACTGGATGTCCGTGATGGCCTGCTGGTTGGTCGGGTCCGACAGGGCGATGAACAGCTTGTTGCTGCGACGCCACAAGGGCAGGGCGCGGTGCTGGCGAATCAGGCGTTCGTTGACCACGCCCTGGGGGAAGGCTTCTTTATCCACGGTGCCGATGTCCAGCACCGCCATGCCGAACTGGTCCGCCGCCAGTTCGGCGATGTCGCGACCTTTCACCAGCTTGGTTTGCACCAGGTAATGCACGAGCGGGATCTTGTTGCGTTGAGCCTGCTGGAACGCCTGCTGCGCGTTTTTCTCGTTCAACAGTTCCGCAGCGACCAACTGCTTGGCCAGGCCGGTGAGGGCGATGTCGTTCATGGTAGCCAGACTCCTTCGGTCGCACGTTTATAGCCTAGTCCACCCACGGGTGCCAAATACTGGGGACAAGGTGACAAAAAACGTCAGTTTGCGCCGCTGCACGATGATGGCTCCAATATGGCCACCACGCCGAAGCGGGCGCCAGCATGGTACCCGAGGGTTTGGCATGGGGGTTGCTCTTTCCCTACCAGGCACAAGGCCTTCTCGCATTAGGAGAACGAGTATGAATAACCAGAAGGGTTTCACCCTGATCGAACTGATGATCGTGGTCGCGATCATCGGGATCTTGGCATCCATTGCTATACCTGCATACAGTCGTTATCAAGCTAAAGCTAAAGTAACAGCAGGAATTGCAGAGATTGCGGCTTTGAGAACCGCTATAGACGACAACATCAATAGCGGCACGGTCCCAACGTTGGCTCTCACCGGAGCCAGTGCAGTGACTGAAAACTGTTCAGACATAGCCGTCGTCGGTAGCCTTACCGACGCTACTACTGTTACTTGTACCCTAAAAAACGCACCTGCTACTGTTAATGGCCTGAAGGTAACGTACAGTCGAGCCACTACCGGCGTCTGGACATGCTCCAGCACTGTCACGGATAAAGGACTAGTTCCGAAGATGTGCGGCGGTAGTTAACGCAATCAATGAGCTGAACCGGTAACCCACATGGCGTTTCCGGTTCAGTCTGTCTACTTCAGATCTTGACGCGGAGCCTACAAAGCGAATGATATTTGAGTTACCGTGCTTTCAGCTCTAGCTTGCTGATTTACCTATGCTTTCTGTAAGGTTGCCTCCGTTCGAGGTAAATGGTAAGTTCAGCACCCGAACACGCCGGTGTAGCTCAGTCGGTAGAGCAGCGCACTCGTAACGCGAAGGTCGCAGGTTCGATTCCTGTCTCCGGCACCATCTCCCGCTTGGTCACGTCCCGTTGGGCCAGGCTCTTAAGTCATCACTTACCCATCTTCGATTCTGTCGGTTGCCTCCAGCGCATCAGTTGAGAGAGGCGCTACAGATCCCCGCTTGCCCCACAAACACGGTTCGTGAGTGTGCTCCGACGAGCGCGCCCCGGCGGTTTTCAGGTGGCAACGTGCCCGCTTGAACCCTCACCAATGCGTAGCGGATTCGGTGCGCTGATGAAGAATTCTGAATATTTCTACTTTGCCTTCTTTTACACGATAAGCGGCCAGAAAAGGATAATCGCTGAAGATGAGCTCTCGCGTATCTGGTACTCGCCCTGCACGCCCCACATGCGGAAAGGCACGGAGCATGTCTAGCGTTTCGATCATGTCCAGCAAGACGACTGCCGCGCGTTTTGCGCCTATCTTGAGCGAATAGTGCTCATGGATGGCTTCCAAGTCACTTTCCGCTTTCGGTGTCAGATGCAGCTTCGGCACGTGCTACCCACTTACGCTTGATGATCTCGAGATCTGTGAGATGTCCTGCTTCAGCTTCCGCGATCCCTTCCGCGATAGCTTTGACGTGCCACGATTCGTCTTCCAGATAGCGGGCAACGGCTCTCTTTAAATGGTATTGGCGGTCTCGATCCGTCGCTGCGGCTAACGCATCGAGGCGGGAAACAAACTCCGGTTCGATTCGAAAAGACAACACAGAGGCTGCCATGCTTACCTCCCCAAATTCATAGGTGTATACGCTGTATACAGATGGCGTGAGTGTAGACAGTTCACTGATGAAGTTCAAATGCTTTGGTGGGGTGCCAGCCAACGCGGTCACCCGCTGAGGACAACGCCCCCTGGCTCAGTCCGCCACACTCAGGCGTAGCGCCAACGCCGCCAAGGTCGCCAGCAGGATGGGCAGCGTCAGCAGGCTGCCTACTTTGAAGTAGTAGCCCCAGCCGATCCGGATGTTCTTCTGCGCCAGCACATGCAGCCAAAGCAGGGTGGCCAGGCTGCCGATGGGGGTGATCTTCGGGCCCAAGTCGCAGCCCACCACATTGGCGTACACCATGGCCTGCTGGATCACGCCGCTGGCCTGGCTGTCCTGTATGGACAGCGCGCCTATCAGTACGCTGGGCAGGTTGTTCATCACCGAGGAGAGCAGGGCGGCGGTGATGCCGGTGCCGAAGGTCGCGGCCCATAGCCCGTGCTCGGCGAAGCGGTCGAGCAGCCCGGCCAGGGCGTCGGTCAGCCCGGCATTGCGCAGGCCATAGACCACCAGGTACATCCCCAGGGAAAACACCACGATCTGCCAAGGGGCGTGACGCAATACTTTGCGGGTGGAAATGTGCCGGCCCCGACCGGCGATCCCCAGTAGGATCACCGCGCACAGGGCCGCCACGGCACTGATGGGCACGCCCAAGGGCTCCAGGGCGAACAGCCCGACCAGCAGCAGCACCAGCACCCAGCAGCCGGCGCTGAAGGTGGCGCGGTCGCGGATGGCGGCGCGGGGTTCGCCCAGGGCCCTGGGATCGAAGCGGGTGGGGATGTCCTTGCGGTAGAACAGCCACAGCACCAGCAGGGTGGCGGCCACGCTGACCAGGTTCACCGGCCACATCACCGAGGCGTAGGCGCCGAAGCCGAGACCGAAGAAGTCCGCCGAAACGATGTTCACCAGGTTCGACACTACCATGGGCACGCTGGCGGTATCGGCGATGAAGCCCGCCGCCATTACGAATGCCAGGGTGGTGGCCGGACCGAAGCCAAGGGCCAGCAGCATGGCGATCACGATGGGCGTCAAAATCAGGGCCGCGCCGTCGTTGGCGAATATCGCCGAAACCGCCGCCCCCAGCAGCATGATCAGGGCGAACAGCTGATGGCCACGGCCGTGGCCCCAGCGGGCCATATGCAAGGCAGCCCATTCGAAGAAGCCGGCCTCGTCCAGCAGCAGGCTGATGACGATGATGGCAATGAAGGTGGCAGTCGCGTTCCAGACCACATGCCACACCGTCGGCACATCATGCAGGCTGACCGCGCCGCTGAGCAGCGCCAGTACCGCGCCCCCGGCGGCGCTCCAGCCCACGCCCAGGCCTTTCGGCTGCCAGATCACCAG
This sequence comes from Pseudomonas sp. DC3200b2, assembly GCF_049895785.1. Classification (NCBI taxonomy): domain Bacteria; kingdom Pseudomonadati; phylum Pseudomonadota; class Gammaproteobacteria; order Pseudomonadales; family Pseudomonadaceae; genus Pseudomonas; species Pseudomonas sp. DC3200b2. The sequence goes on from NZ_JAFCTA010000001.1 coordinate 259,287, forward strand.
GGTCAGGGTCAGCACGAAAATGCAGGCTGCGGTCAGCATCAAGAAGTATCCATCAGGGGGAAGGAGCGCGCGGGAACCCGAGTTGGAGGATTCTACGCCAGGCCGCCGGTTCGCTGCAGTGACATGACTGCCGCGGTAGGCCTGGCTTGGACGGAGCTAGACCCGGAAGCGCGCCACTGAGGCCTGCATGGCCGCGGCCGCCGCGTTGAGCAGTTCGGCCGTTTCCTGCAGCCCTTGCATGGCGCCGGTGTAGCTGCGCGAGCGTTCGGCGATGGCGGTCACCCGCTGGGCCATCTCGTCGCTGGCGTGGGTTTGCTCGTTGATGGTGGTGGAGATGTCCTGCACGCGTTCGGCGGCATTGTGCGCCCCGGCGCGGATTTCATTGATGGACACCCCGGCGCGCTCGGCCAGGGACACCCCTTCGTTCACCCGGGTCACGCATGCCTGCATATTGCCGGCAGCGTCCTGGGCGCTGCCGCGCAGCCGCTCGATCATGGCGGTGATTTCCTGGGTGGAGCGCGACGTGCGCGCCGCCAGCCCGCGGACTTCATCGGCCACCACGGCGAAACCGCGCCCGGCTTCACCGGCCCGCGCCGCTTCGATGGCCGCGTTGAGCGCCAGCAGGTTGGTTTGCTCGGCAATGCTCTTGATGACTTGGATAATCGAATGAATTTCTTCCGAAGAAGCGTCCAGGGATGCGATGCTCGTGGCCGACTGTCGCACCGCATCGGCGATGCGGGTCATGCTTTCCACCACGCCGAGAATCACCTGGCCGCCGCTGCTGGCCAGGTCCTCGGATTGCGCCGACAGGGCGCGGGCGGTGTCGGCATGGCCGGACACCTGGGTGATGTTGGCCATCATCTGGCCCATGCCGGTGGCGACGCTGGCGGCGTTGTGGGCCTGCTCATCGGCGCTCGCCACCACGGCCCCCGCCGTTTCGCCCAATTGCCGGGAAGCGCTTTGAAGCGCCTGGCTTTCATGGCGCACGGTGCTGATCATCTGGCGCAGGTTGGCTTGCATGTCGCTGATCGCCGCCACCAGCTCACCCATTTCATCGGAGCTGGCCCGCGGCTTGGGCGGCTGGCGCAAGTCTCCGCCAGCAATGGCGCGGGCCGAATCGACGATACCTTCCAGCGGCCGCAGTACGCCGCTCAGTACCTGCCGGCAGAGAAACCCCAGCGCCAGGAGAATGATCACCAGGCAGCCGGCCAGCCAGCGCGCCGCCGAGGCAAGGGTATAGTCCTGTTGATCACGGGTTGCCGTGGCGTTGGCCTCGATCATGTCGCTCAGGGCCGCATTGTGTGTTTCCAGCGCCTCGAAGGCTTGGGTGAAGCCCGGGCGCAGGGCGTCGACCTTGCCAGGGGCGGAGAGCGCGGCTTCGATCAAGGCCTCGGCGCTCTGAGTGTAGGCCTGGGCCTGGCCGGGCAATTGCTGAAGCGGCTCGAGCAGTGCCGGGGGCAAGGGCGCGCGGGCGTTGGCCTGCACGGAGTCGCGAAGTGTTTGCGCGTGCTCCTTGAAGGACTCACGCGCCGCCTGGCCACCCTGGCTGTCCGTGGTACCGGCCAGCAGCGCGGCCAGAACGTCGCCACGGATGGCGTCATGCATCATGTCGGCCTGCAGGTGTTGGCGCAGGGCCTGTAGGCTGGTCTCGTTTTCGTCGAGCGCGCCCAGGATCTGCCGATAGCAGAAGGTTGCCATCAAGGCCAGTACCACCACGGACAACAGGCTGATAAGGCCAGACAGAATGATCTTGCTGCGTATCTTCACGCGGGAACTCCCGAGCCGACTGCCTGGAGGGAAGTCTAGCTTCCCTGAACCAAGCCGCCACAGGGCTTGCCCGCGCCCGATGCCAGCGTAGACAGTGAGGTCAGGCGGCTTTCGGAGTGCTGCCTGAGTCCCGTCTCCTATGCAACAGCTCGATTAAGGATTTCAGCCCCCCAGACGCGCGGTGAGCGCGCCGAGCTGGCCGGACAGCTCGTGCAGGCGGCCGCTGGCCTGCTCAGTACCACGGACGCTTTCCTGGTTGGCCACCGCTACCGTGGTGATCTCGGTAAGGTTGCGGGAGATGTCCTCAGCGACCGCGGTCTGTTCCTCGGCCGCCGTGGCGATCTGCTGGTTCATCCCGCGAATGGCCTCGATGGCGCCGGTGATGTGGCGCAACATGGCCCCGGTGTGGGTGATCTGCTCGACGCTTTGGTCGCTACGCTGCTTGCCGTTCTCGATAGCCCGCGCGGCATCCGTGGTGCCCAGTTGCACGGCATCGATGATCTGGTTGATCTCGCTGATGGAGGCCGAAGTGCGCTGGGCCAGGCTACGTACTTCATCGGCCACCACGGCGAACCCGCGTCCGGCTTCCCCGGCCCGCGCGGCTTCGATGGCGGCGTTGAGGGCCAGCAGGTTGGTTTGCTCGGCGATGCCACGGATGACTTCCAGGACCTTGCCCACCCGGCCGCTGTCGTTCTCGAGCTTGCGGATCACCGAGGCGGTGGTTTCGATCTCGTTGCGCATATGGTCGATAGCCGCGATGGTCGCTTGCATGACCTGGTCGCCCTGTTGGGCGGACTGGTCGGCCTGCTCGGCGGCGCGAGCCGCTTCCTGGGCATGGCGCGCCACTTCCTGGGCAGTGGCCGACATTTCATGCATGGCCGTGGCCACCTGGTCGGTGCGGCTGAACTGTTCTTCGCTGCCCTTGGCCATCTGCCGAGCAATCTGCGACAAAGCCGAGCTAGCACCGTCCAGGTCCGCGGCGTTGCGCTTGAGGCGACTGAAGGTTTCATCGAGGAAGTCACGCAAGGTATTGGCCGCCGTGGCCAGCTGGCCCAGTTCATCGTGGCGATCGTTCTGCACACGGTCCTTGAACCTGCCGTGGCTCAGGTCGGCCACATAAGCGATCAGCCGGGTCACCGGTGCCACCAGGCGGTGGCTCACCAGCCACAGGCTAAGCGCCGCCACGGCCAGGGCCGACAGCACCATGATCAACACGCCAAGCCATATGGCTTCCTGGGCACTGTTGCTGATGGCAATGGCCTGAGCCTTGGCGTCCTTGCCGATATCCTGGGCCAGTTGGCTCAGTTGATCGGTGGTTTGCCGGTCGATACCCTGCACGGCGCGATCACCGGCTACAGGGTCGGCGCCCGCTGCGATGAAAGCGTCGCGTCCCTTGGTATAGGCAGCCAGCAGGGCTTGATGGCCGTCACGCAATTGGCCGGCACGCTCCTTGAACTGGGCGGGCATGTCCGGCTCGGCCATCAGCTCGGCCAGCAGGCCTTGCACGGCGCGATGCCGCTCTTCGAACTGCCCCCAGTATTTGCTCAGGTCCGCCGGCTGCTTGCCGCGCAGCAGCACGTTCTTCCACTCCTGTACCTGGACCTTGAACTGCAGGTTGGTCTCCTCGACCAGTTGAGACGCGTGGACAGGACCATCGACCAGGGCGCGATAGTCGCGTATGCCTTGGGCCAGGGACTGAAAGCAGCCCAGGGCGATCAGCAGGATGGCAAGGAGGCTGGCGCCAATCAAAAGCAGCATTTGGGCCTTCAGGGAGGTCTTCAAGGACATGGGATTCTCGAACGCTAAATGGGCTGTAAGGTTGTCTTTGGAGCTTCCCTGTTCCTCGCTTAGCAAATCGGCCAGGCGTGTCAGCTCTTTAGCGTAGACGCTACCGCCTGTCTGCATGGCGCAAGAATCTTGCGTTATGGCCGAAAGCTAACAGGCGGCTTCTTTGTCGTCTGTTCGTAGCCTGCGAAGAAGGCTCGCCAAGATGATGCCTAAATGACAGTATTGCCGCCCATGCCAGGAGAGTTCATATGCCAAGGCCCAATTTCGAACAGCCTTTCGTGCCGGTGGGGTGCGCGCAATGCCGTGCCTTGGAGAAGCTCGATTTCGACTTCACCATGGCCTTTCAGCCCATTGTGGATGTACGCTCCGGCACACCCTACGCTTACGAAGCCTTGGTGCGTGGGGTACAAGGGGAGGGCGCCGGGCAGATCCTGGCCAAGGTCAATGCCGATAACCTGTACCGTTTCGACCAGGCTTGCCGGGTCAAGGCCATCGAGCTGGCTGCCAGCCTTGGGCTGGCTCGGATTCCCGACTGCAAGCTGAGCATCAACTTCTTTCCCAACGCCGTGTATCGCCCTGAAGCCTGTATCCGGGCCACAGTCGAGGCCTCGCGCCAGTTCGGCTTCCCGTTGAACCGCTTGATGTTCGAGGTGATGGAAGGCGAGCGCGTCGAAGAGCCGGAGCACCTCAAGGGCATCTTCGCCGAGTACGAACGCCATGGCTTTACCACGGCCATCGATGATTTCGGCTCCGGTTATTCGGGCCTCAACCTGTTGGCTGAATTCCAGCCCCAGGTGATCAAGCTGGACATGGCGCTCACTCGCAACATCGACGCGGACCCCGTTCGTGAAGCCATCGTCTCGGGCATCATCCATGCCGCCGGGCGGCTGGGCATCCAGATCATCGCCGAAGGCGTGGAGACCGAAGCGGAACGCGATGCTCTGCTCGAGCTGGGCATCCACCTGATGCAGGGATACCTGTTCGCCCGGCCAGAAGTAGGTTGCCTGCCTCTGTCCGGGCTCTGAGCTCCAGGGTATGGCTAGAAGTTCGCGGGCGTGTTGGCGCTGATGATTTCCGCCTCGTCCTGACCGATGTTCTTGAAACTGTGCGGCAGGGTGGTAGGGAAGTAATAGCCGTCGCCAGGTTGCAGGATGCTGACCTCGCCGTTGATGGTCAGCTCGATGGTACCTCGGGTGACCAGGCCGCATTCTTCGCCTTCAGGATGCACGATAGGCTCACCGCTGTCCGCGCCAGGCGCATACAGTTCGCGCAGCATGCGCATCTCACGGTTCTTCACGGTCGCGCCCACCAGCAGCAGGCGCACGCCATGGCGGCCGAGGTCCGGCTGGCTGGCGGCGCGGAAGATATGCGGGTTTTCCACAGGCGTTTCGTCGGCGGTGAAGAAGTCCGCCAGGGTCATGGGAATCCCTTCGAGCAGCTTTTTCAATGAGCTGACCGAAGGGCTGACGCGGTTCTGTTCGATCAGCGAAATCGTGGCGTTGGTCACGCCACTGCGCCTGGCCAGTTCTCGTTGAGAGAGCTGGTGGCGTTCACGCACCATTTTCAGTCGTGGCCCGATGTCCATAGCACCCTTATCGATGGGAAGAAAAACGCGGCCAATGCCGCTTACAGGCTCAGGCGCATCGACAGGTCGACCGCCTTCACATCTTTGGTGAGCGTACCGAGGGAGATGTAGTCCACTCCGGTTTCGGCAATCTGGCGCAGGGTAGTGTCGTTGATTCCACCGCTGGCTTCGAGCCTGGCCTTGCCGGCGGTGCGTCGCACGGCCTCGCGCATGTCCGCCAGGCTCAGCTCGTCGAGCATGATGATGTCCGCGCCGCCGGCCAGGGCCTGCTCCAGCTCATCGAGGTTTTCCACTTCCACCTCCACGGGTTTGCCAGGGGCCAGCGAGCGGGCGGTAGCGATTGCCTGGGCAATGCCGCCACAGGCCGCGATATGGTTTTCCTTGATCAGGAAGGCGTCGTACAAGCCGATCCGGTGGTTATGGCAGCCCCCGCAGGTAATGGCATATTTCTGCGCCAGGCGCAGCCCCGGCAGGGTCTTGCGGGTATCGAGCAGGCGCACCTGGGTGTGGCTGACCAGGTCGGCGTAGGTCCGTGCCCGAGTGGCCACGCCGGAAAGCAACTGGAGGAAGTTCAATGCCGAACGCTCGCCCGTGAGCAGCGAGCGTGCCGGGCCTTCCACCGTGAACAGGACCTGGTCGGGGCTGGCGCGGTCGCCATCCTGCACCTGCCAGTGCACCACTACGCGAGGGTCCAGCTGGCGGAACACCGCATCCACCCAGGCCGTGCCGGCAATCACGCAGGCCTCGCGGGTAATGATGCGAGCCGTGGCCAGCCGTTCGGCGGGAATGAGCTGGGCGGTGATGTCGCCGCTGCCCACGTCTTCGAGCAATGCACGGCGAACATTGGCTTCGATTTCCGCGGCCAGGTCAGCGATCCGTAGGTTCGGCATGGGGTACTCCGAGGCAAATTCGGGGCCGATTATAGGGGCAGAGCACCTGGCTGCGTACCCCACTTCAATAGCGGCAGGGAAAATGAGTTCAGGCGCAACTTTTCGGCGGCGCAGCGGTCAATGGTCCATTGATGTGATCGTAAAACTCAGCTCGCAGGGCTTTCGACTGGGTTGAGATCTGGTTCACAACCTGGCGCGCCTTGTAATTGACGCCACTTGTTTGGCGGACCATGCTCAGCACGAATGACGTGGCCTTCAGCTTCTATCCAGGTGGCCATGCTCGATGGAGGCAGGGCTGAAACTTGGACGATCTCACTTACATAGTGCCCAACCTTCAACACCAGGAGCCAGCCATGCCCACAGATGGCAAAGTGGTGCCTCTCAAGGTACCTGCTGACCAGGCAGCTTCGGCCCCTTTGGCCCGATTGCCCGTGGTGTTGCTGCAGGTGCGTGATAAAGCCGCCCAGCAACTCAAGGACGGCCTGCAGGCGTTGTTCGACAACGCCGACGACACCCTGTTCGAGATGGCCGACAAGGCCTTGAACAATGTCGACCAGAACACCTTCTTCGAAGCCATGCGCGACCTTCGTTTAAAGCGCAAGAATATCGAGCGCGGCTTTCTGGAAAAATTCTATGAAGCGTTCGTGCGCATCGGCCAGTATGACCTGGGAGAGCCGAGTGCGTCGGCCGTGACCTACGACAAGCTGGCCCTGGTGCCGCACGATGAGCTCGAGCGCACGGTGGCCCTGGATGCCATGGTCGGGAAGGTCATGGCGCGTGATGGCCTGGCCCTGGGTCAGCTGACCACCCGGCTCAATACCCTGGTGCCGCGCAAGCTGACCGACGACAGCAATCCACTGGGCCCGGCCATGCTCTGCGAGTACTTTCTGCAGGCCGGACGTAACCTGGGCGTGGAGATCAAGGTCAAGCTGATCATTCTCAAGCTCTTCGACAAGTACGTGCTCAGCGATACCGACCACCTGTACGCCGACGCCAACCAACTGTTGATCGCCACCGGCATCCTTCCCGAGCTCAAGGCAGCGCCGAGCCGCCGCGCCGAAGACCGCCCCGTTACCGCCCGAAAGCGGGTCGAGGCCACGACGGAAGCGCCGCCGGCGCGCGCTCAGAACGCGCAGACGCCTCTCCAGGCTCCCTTGGATGAAAGCGTGCGCGAGGTGTTCTCCGCGCTCCAGGAACTGCTGCACGCGGTTCGTGGCAGTGTTGCTCCGAAGGTGGAACATTCGGCGGAAGCACAGCCCATTTCCACCAACGACCTCCTGCGTCTGCTGTCCCACCTGCAACAGTACGTGCCCACCAACCCTTCCGCGCACGAAGACTATGACCTGCGCTACCAGCTCGAGCAGTTGCTGACCCGGGTAAGCGTCAAGAGCGGCAAGTTCCGGGTAGTCGGTGGCGTGGACGAGGACGTCATCAACCTGGTGGCCATGCTCTTCGAGTTCATCCTGGATGACCGTAACCTGCCGGATTCCCTCAAGGCGCTGATTGGCCGCCTGCAGATTCCAATGCTCAAGGTGGCGGTGCTGGACAAGAGCTTCTTCAGTCGCGGGGCGCATCCCGCCCGCCGTCTGCTGAACGAGATCGCCAGCGCCGCCATGGGCTGGAGCAGCCGCGACGAGTCCCAGCGCGATGCCTTGCACGCACGCATCGAGCAGATCGTGCAACGGCTTCTCAACGACTTCGTGGACGACCCCGCGCTGTTTTCCGAGCTGCTGGTGGACTTCCTTGCGTTCACGGGAGAAGAGCGACGCCGGAGCGAACTGCTCGAGCAACGCACCCGTGACGCTGAGGAAGGCCGGGCCCGGGCGGAAATGGCCCGTGCCCAGGTGCAGGCCGAACTCAATCGCCGCCTGATGGGGCGTACCCTGCCGCAAGTGGTGGTGCGCTTGCTGGAAGAAGCCTGGAGCAAGTTCCTGCTGCTGACCTGGCTCAAGCACGGCAGTGATTCGCAAGAATGGAAAGCCGGGCTGGCGACCATGGATCAACTGATCTGGAGCGTCGTGCCTCATGACGACCCGCACAGCCGCCTGCGCCTGCTGGAACTGGTGCCGGGGTTGCTCAAGTCGCTGCGCGAGGGCTTGACCAGTTCGGCCTTCGACCCCTTCGCCACCAGTCAATTCTTCAGCCAGCTGGAAAGCCTGCATGTTCAGGCATTCCAGCGCGAGGCACTGGGCGCGAACCTGCCGGGCCCGGCCAATGATCCGTCCCTGATCCAGGTGACGGATGAAATCGTGCTCGAGGGCAGCGAGCCTGCCACGTCGGCGGAGCCGGCGGCGCGCCTGCCTGAAAATGACCCGGCCCTGCGGCAGGTGGATAACCTCCGCCCAGGCGTTTGGGTGGAGCTGCAGGAAGACGAAGACACCCGGCTGCGCTGCAAGCTGACCGCGATCATCGAAAGCACCGGCAAGTATGTGTTCGTGAACCGTACCGGCATGAAGGTGCTGGAGCGAACCCGCATGGGCCTGGCCGAGGAGTTCAAGCGCGGCGCCATCCAGGTGCTCGACGATAACCTGCTGTTCGATCGCGCATTGGATGCGGTGGTCGGTAAGCTGCGGGAACTCAAAAAGTAAGGCACGTCTGCCTCGACGCTGCGCTGCTTCGCTGGAAAAGGCATACTGGGCGCCTGATCGGCCTGCCGCAAGGAGCCCTTATGCGCCTCGATGAGGTCCGTCTGGATCCCGTCACGGGTTGGTGCCATGGCGCACGCCATTGCCCGTCACCCAACTTCAATACCCGGCCCGGCGACGAGGTGTCGTTGCTGGTGATCCACAATATCAGCCTGCCGCCAGGGCAATTCGGGACTGGCCAGGTCCAGGCGTTTTTCCAGAATCGCCTGGACGCCGCTGCCCATCCCTATTTCGAAAGCATCGCCCAGATGACCGTTTCGGCGCATTTTCTGATCGAGCGCGACGGCGCGATCACTCAGTTCGTGTCCTGCCATGATCGGGCCTGGCATGCCGGTGTGTCCACCTTCGACGGGCGTGAAGGTTGCAATGACTTTTCCCTGGGCATAGAGCTGGAGGGTACCGACGACCAGCCCTACGCCGAGGCGCAATACGCAAGCCTCGCTCACCTGACCGCGCAGATCCGCCGTTGCTATCCGGCCATCGTGCCGGCGCGTATCCAGGGCCATTGCCATATCGCCCCGACCCGCAAGACCGATCCCGGCCCCGCCTTCGACTGGAGCCGCTACCTGTCCAGCTTGACCACCGAGGAGGGAGGCGCGTGAGTTTTCTGGTGCTGTTGCTCGTTGTCTTGATCGAGAAACTCTCCGCCTTGCGTCAGCGTGTGCAGGTCGACGGCTGGTTCCTGCGGGCGCTGCGGCGCCGCGAGCGCCTTTCGGGGAATGTCAGGCCGGGCTTGGCCTTGGCCTGGCTGGTCGCGCCGCCCGTGGCGCTGGTCGCGGTGTTGCTGTGGGCCTTGGGCGAGGTGGCCTATGGCTGGTTGGCGCTACCGTTGCACCTGGTCGTGTTGCTCTACAGCCTGGGCCGGGGCGAGCCCAAGGTTGCCACCGGCCCGCTGCGCGATGCCTGGCGCCGAGGCGACCTGCAGGCAGCGCTGCATGTGGCCGAGCGGGACCTGGGTCTCAGCGCGCCGAGCCCCGAGGCCCTGGCTGAACAGGCCCAAGGCTGGCTGCTGGGCCAGGCCTTGCGCAGTTTCTTCTCTGTAGTCTTCTGGTACAGCCTGCTGGGCCCGGCCCTGGCCCTGGCCTACCGGCTACTGGCATTGATTGCCGAACGCACCGCGGACCCGGCCCTGGCCGAGCGCGCCGGGCTGATGCTGCATGCCCTGGACTGGCTACCGGCACGCATGCTCGGTGCCAGCTTCGCCCTGGTCGGCAACTTCGTCGCGGTGTGTCGCTGGATGCTCCATGAACTGCTGGACTGGCACGGTAGCGCTGGCCGTTTCGTCGCCCATACCGGTCGCCTGGCTGCCGACCTGGCTGCTCCAGGTGGCTCCAGCGAGCCCGTGGCTGCCCTGGACGCGCTCTGGGCTTTACTGCAACGGGCGGCAGTGCTGTGGTATGCGCTGTTTGCGCTCTGGACCTTGCTGTATTGAAAGAACCAGCCCCCGTAGCAGCCCGCCTTGGCGGCGACCGGCCGTAGCAGGATGCCAGAGACCTGGTCGCGGCCAAGGCCGGTTGCTACGGCGACATACCGGCACACCTTGTAGCAGCCCGCCTTGGCGGCGACAGGGCATAGCGCGGTGTCAGGTCTGCTCGCGGCCAACGTCGGCTGCTACCCACCCCAACAGCTCCCAGGCATTACGGGTACTGGCCTCGGCCAGTGTCTGCGCGCTTACCCCAAGGAGCTCGGCCAGCGCCTGGCAGATGGCCGGCAAGTGAATGGGGCTGTTGCGAAGGCCGGGGAACATGCTTGGCGCCATGTCCGGCGAATCGGTTTCCAGCACGATGCTGTCCAGGGGGAGGCGCGGCACCACCTTGCGCAGACGCAATGCCTGGGGCCAGGTGGGCGCGCCGCCCAGGCCCAGCTTGAAGCCAAGCTTCAGGTATTCGCGAGCTTCTTCCCAACTGCCGGCGAAGGCATGGATCACCCCACGTCTCGGTAGCTTGTAGCGCTTCAAGGTAGCGATCACAGCCGCATGGCAATGGCGCACATGCAACAGCACAGGCAGCTCGAAGTCCACCGCCAACTGCAACTGAGCCTCGAACAGCCATTGCTGGCGCTCGCGGTCCAGCTCCTTGAGGTAATAGTCCAGCCCGAACTCTCCTAGCGCGCACAGCCGTCCATGCCCCGCAAGGCGTTCGAGCCACTGGCGCAGTTCATCCAGGTGCCGCGGCTGATGCTCCTCCAGGAATACAGGATGCAGCCCCAAGGCGGCATAGACCCGGGAATCCGTGAGCGCCAGCTGCCACACCCGCTCCCAGTTGGCGCGATGTACCCCTAATACCACCACACGGCTTACGCCCCCCGCCTCGGCGCTATCCAGCACGGCCGAGCGGTCCGCGTCGAAATCGGGAAAATCCAGGTGGGTGTGGGTATCCACCAGGTTCACGCCTGGCCCTCTCTGATGCGCTGCTTGAAGGTACGGGCAATGGCATGGACGCCCGGCCTACAGACCTTTTCTTCCAGCGCGCCCAGGGCAAGTTCCAGCGCGCGAGCGGCGATCAATTCATGCTGCTGGGCCATGGCATTGATCGGTAGCGGGAGGAAGTCCAGCAGCTGGGTGTCGCCGAAAGTGCCCAGGCGTAGGTCGGGAGCGCCCAGACCGCGGCGCTGCAGTTCATCGAACACCCCCTGAAGCAGCACGTAGGAGGTCGTCACCAAAGCGTCTGGCAGGCCGCCGAGCTCTTCCACCAGCTCGCTCATCAGGCGCTGGCCCCGGTCGCGGCTGAAGGCCTCGCCTTCGCGTACCAGTACGGTTCCGGAAAAGTCATTGAGGGCATCGGCGAACCCGCCAGCGCGCTCAAGACTGATGCTCAGCTCCGGTCGGGCCCCGATCAGGGCGATATGCCGAGGCGGCGGCCCGCTCAGGGCGGGGTTGAGCAAGCTGGCGGTAAGCACGCGGGCGGCTTCACGATCATCACTGATCACCGAACAGAAGAGGGCTGGGTCCATCTGTCGGTCGATCGCGATGACGGGCGTGCCGCGACTCTGAATCTCGCGGTAGCAGCCATCGGCGGCCGGCAGACAACTGGCTACGAAGAGGGCGTCGCAGCGGCGCGCCCGGAACAGCTTCTGCAACTGTCGTTCGCTATCCGGGTCGTCGTCGGAACTGGCGATCAGCAGCTGATAGCCCCGGGCTCGGGCCTGTTGCTCCAGGTTCTTGGCGATGCGCGCGTAGCTGGGGTTTTCCAGGTCTGGGAGGATAAAGCCCAAAGTGCGCGTACGCTGGCTGCGCAGCCCCGCGGCCTGAGGGTTGGGCGTAAAGCCGTGTTCCTCCACCACCGCGCGCACACGCGCCACCGTGGTGTCACTGATGCGTTGTTGTGCCGCCTTGCCATTGATGACATAGCTGGCAGTGGTGACCGACACGCCGGCCAGCCGAGCGATATCGCTGAGTTTCAAACCAAGTTTCCTTTTATGGGCATCCCTGACCGCGGATGAGCGCCAGTCGAACGCATTCGTCATTGTCGCTTATCTTGCGCGGCGGCGGCAGGGGCGAGTTTTCCACAGCCTGGCCGACGGCAGGCGTTCCCTGTCGAGGCGATTTCGAGTAACGTTCATCGTTTGCTAGGTTAAACGTTTCAGCTAGCGTGAACGCGATAGAAATCATGCTCGCGAGGTCTTACCGCACAGGTGGTCTCTACCCTTGTCCAGCTGCCGTGGCAGGGCGCCGATGGCGCGCGTGTAGCGGTCCGGCCTTCGTATTGAGCATAGCCGCGTCACGCCGAAACACTCACAACAACAGCGCCCAGGAAGCGGCGCGATAAGGAGTCAGCATGCTCGAGCTCACCTCTGAGCAGATTTCCATGGGGCAAACGGCCTCGGACAAGCCTGCCGCGCTGCGCTTGCTCGCCGAGCGCCTGGTGGCCGATGGCCTGGTCGCCGAGGGTTACCTGCAGGGGTTGATGGACCGCGAAGCTCAGGGGTCGACCTACCTGGGGCAAGGCATCGCCATTCCCCATGGCACGCCGGCTACCCGCGACCAGGTATTCACCACAGGCGTGCGCCTGCTGCAGTTTCCCGAAGGGGTGGACTGGGGCGATGGCCAGCGGGTTTACCTGGCCATTGGTATCGCGGCCAAGTCCGACGAGCACCTGCGCCTGCTGCAACTGCTGACCCGCGCCCTTGGCGAAACGGACCTGGGCGAGGCGCTGCGCCGAGCGGCCACACCCGAAGCCTTGCTCAAGCTGCTTCAGGGCGCGCCGCAAGCCTTGGCCCTGGACGCGCAGATGGTCAGCCTTGGCCTGCCCGTGGACGATTTCGAGGAACTGGTATGGCGTGGCGCACGCCTGTTGCGCCAGGCCGATTGTGTCCACGGCGGCTTCGCCGGCATCGTGCAGGGCCTGGCGCCCTTGCCGCTGGGCGAGGGGCTGTGGTGGCTGCATAGCGAACAGGAAGTAACGCGCCCGGGGCTGGCCTTCGTGACCCCGGAGCGGCCTTTGACTTACCAGGGGCAAGCGGTCAATGGCCTGTTCTGCCTGGCCAGCCTGGGGGAGGCCCATGAAGCCTTGCTCGAACGGCTCTGCGCGCTGCTGATCGCCGGGCGCGGGGAGGAACTGTTCCATGCCGCCAACAGCCGCGCCGTGCTGGAAGTGCTCGGCGGGGACATTCCGCCGGACTGGCCCAGCGCGCGGATAACCCTGGCCAACGCCCATGGCCTGCATGCGCGGCCGGCCAAGGAGCTGGCTCAGCTGGCCAAGGGCTTCGAGGGTGAGATCCAGATACGTGTCATGGGTAGCGGCGAGGGGCCGGTTTCGGCCAAGAGCCTTTCCCGCCTGTTGAGCCTGGGCGCTCGCCGTGGGCAGGTGCTGGAACTGGCCGCCGAACCTGCGATTGCCGAAATCGCCCTGCCTATGTTGCTGGCCGCCATCGAGCAAGGCTTGGGCGAAGCCGTGGAGCCCTTGCCTGTTGTCTCGCCCGAAGAGGTGCAGGCACCACAGCCGCCTACCTCCCAGATGCCCACCCCAGCGGCGGGGAGTACGCTGCGCGCGGTGTCGGCGGCTCCCGGAATTGCCATCGGCCCCGCTCATGTGGAAGCGCCCGTGCAGTTCGATTATCCGGCTCGGGGTGAAAGCCCGGGCGCGGAGCGCCAGCGTCTGGAGATGGCGGTGGGCCAGGTGCGCAGTGACCTGCAACAGCTGATTGCCGGAGGCGCGGCCAAGTCCATCCGCGATATCTTCACGACCCATCTGGAAATGCTCGAAGACCCGGACCTGATCGAGGACGTCAGCCAACGCTTGCAGCAGGGCGACAGCGCCGCGGCGGCCTGGGTGGCGGTGATCGACAACGCGGCGGCTCGCCAGGAGAGCCTGGGCGATGCCTTGCTGGCTGAGCGAGCGGCAGACCTGCGGGACATTGGCCGCCGGGTGCTCGCCCAGCTGTGCGGGGTGCAGGCCGCACAGGCACCGGACGAACCCTATGTACTGGTGATGGATGAGGTAGGCCCGTCCGATGTGGCGCGCCTGGACCCGGCCCGGGTGGCGGGTATCCTGACTGCCCGCGGCGGGGCGACCGCCCATAGCGCCATTGTCGCCCGTGCCCTGGGTATCCCGGCCGTGGTCGGTGCCAGTGAGGCGGTGCTGCGCATCGTCCCAGGCACCCCCTTGCTGCTCGATGGCCAGCGCGGCACGGTGATCGTGGCGCCGCAGCCGGAGGTGCTGGAACGTGCTCGCATCGAACGCGACCAGCGCGCCCAGCGCCTGGCCGCGGCGGCGCAACGGCGGCACGAGCCGGCCCTGACCGCCGATGGCCACCCTGTGGAAGTCTGCGCCAACGTGGGCGAGGCCGCTGCCGTAAGCGCGGCGGTGGAGCAGGGCGCCGAAGGCATTGGCTTGCTGCGCACCGAGCTGATCTTCATGGCTCATTCCCAGGCCCCGGACGAGGCGACCCAGGAAGCCGAATACCGCCGCGTGCTGGATGCCCTCGAAGGCCGCCCGCTGGTGGTGCGCACGCTGGACGTCGGAGGCGACAAACCCTTGCCCTATTGGCCTATTCCCGCCGAGGAAAACCCCTTCCTGGGCGTGCGTGGCATCCGTTTGACGCTGCAGCGGCCCGAGCTGATGGAAACCCAGCTGCGTGCCCTGTTGCGCGCCGGCCAAGGCCGCCCGTTGCGAATCATGTTCCCCATGGTCGCCACAGTAGAAGAGTGGCGCCAAGGCCGCGATATGCTCGAGCGTTTGCGCCAGGCGCACCCGGTCGAGGACCTGCAGGTCGGCATCATGATCGAGGTGCCCTCCGCCGCGCTACTGGCCCCGGTACTGGCCCGCGAGGTGGATTTCTTCAGCGTCGGCACCAACGACCTGACCCAGTACACCTTGGCGATGGACCGCGGCCATCCGACCCTCTCCGCTCAGGCAGACGGCCTGCATCCGGCGGTACTGCAACTGATCGACATCACGGTACGCGCAGCCCATGCCCACGGCAAATGGGTGGGCGTGTGCGGTGAACTGGCGGCGGACCCCTTGGCGGTGCCTGTTCTGGTCGGCCTTGGCGTGGATGAATTGAGCGTGTCGGCACGCAGCATCGCAGAGGTCAAGGCCGGCGTGCGAGAGCTCAGCCTGCCCGATGCACAGCGGCTGGCGCAACGGGCCCTGAGCGCGGCAAGCGCCACTGAAGTACGCGCCCTGGTGGAGAAGCAGTGATGGCAAGGATTCTGACGATTACCCTCAACCCGGCCCTGGACCTGACAGTCGAGCTGCCGACGCTGCGCCTGGGCGAAGTGAACCGCGGTGAGGCCCTGCATGTGCATGCCGCTGGCAAGGGCCTGAACGTCGCCCAGGTATTGGCCGACCTCGGCCATCAGATCCGGGTCAGCGGCTTTCTTGGCCAGGCCAATAGCGACCGCTTCGAAGCCTTGTTCCGCCAGCGCGGCTTCGATGACGGTTTCGTCCGGGTGCCGGGGGAGACCCGGCGCAATATCAAGCTGGCCGAACGGGATGGCCGTGTCACCGACGTCAACGGCGTTGGGCCGGTCATCAGCGCCGAAGCACAGACCAGTTTGCTGGAGCGCTTGCCCGCATTGGCCGACGGCTGCTCCGTGGCGATAGTGGCGGGCAGCCTGCCCCAAGGCATCAGCCCGCAATGGCTGCAGCAGCTGCTCGAAGTCCTGCGTAGCCTCGGCCTGCAGGTGGCTCTGGACAGCAGTGGCGCGGCGTTGCGGGCCGGCCTGGCCTGCCAGCCCTGGCTGGTCAAGCCCAATACCGAAGAGTTGGCCCAGGTGCTGGGCAGCCCCGTGGAAGACCTGCGCCAGCAGGCCGAGGCCGCGACCGCGTTGCTCGAGCGTGGGATCGAGCACGTGGTGATTTCCCAGGGCGCTCAGGGCGTGAGCTGGTTCAGCCCGGGCCTGGCATTGCATGGCCTGCCGCCCACGGTGGCGGTGGCCAGCACCGTCGGCGCCGGGGATTCGCTGCTGGCCGGCATGGTGCACGGGTTGTTGGAGGCACAGTCGCCGCCTGAGACCCTGCGCACCGCCACCGCTATCGCGGCCATGGCAGTGACCCAGATCGGCTTCGGCATTCCCGACCGCGCCGCGCTGGCGCGCTTGGAAACGGGGGTGAGCGTTCGTCCCCTGGCAGCATTCGAGGAGGTGCCACAATGAAGCTGGCCATTATCACCGCCTGCCCCAACGGGCGAATCTCCAGCGTGCTCAGCGCCCGCCTGCTGGACGGCGCGGCCCAGCGCCGTGGCTGGAGCACCTGCGTGGAAATCCACGACCCGCAGCATCCGGAGCGGCACCTGTCACCCCTGAACATCGAGGAAGCCGACTATGTGGTGGTGGTCGCCACGGGCCCGGTGGAGCTTGAGCGCCTGCGTGGCAAGCGTCTGTTCCAGAGCACGCCGGCCGAAGCCCTGGGTAACGTGGATGCCTTCCTCGACCGCGCCCTGGATCAAGCCAGGCCCTACGAACCACAGGCCTCACCGGAGGCGGCTTCAGGCGCCACCGTGAACCGGCGTCCGCGCCTGGTGGCGATCACCGCCTGCCCGACCGGTGTTGCCCATACCTTCATGGCCGCCGAGGCCCTGCAACAGGCCGCCAGCCAACTGGGCTACGACCTGAAGGTGGAGACCCAGGGCTCGGTGGGCGCCCGCAACCCTTTGGCCGCCGAGGACATCGCCGCGGCGGACGTGGTGCTGCTGGCCTGCGACATCGAGGTGGCGACGGACCGCTTCGCCGGGAAGCGGATCTTCCGTTGCGGCACGGGCGTGGCGCTCAAGCAGGCCAAGGCCATGCTGGACAAGGCCCTGGCTGAAGGCCGGATCGAGTCCAGCGGCGAAGGCGCCGCGCCCGCTACCCAGGAAAAGCGCGGCGTGTACAAGCACCTGCTGACCGGGGTGTCGTTCATGCTTCCCATGGTGGTGGCGGGCGGCTTGCTGATCGCACTGTCCTTCGTGTTCGGCATCAGGGCGTTCGAAGAGGCCGGCACGCTGCCCGCCGCGCTCAAGCAGATCGGTGATGCGGCCTTCACCCTGATGGTGCCGCTGCTGGCCGGGTATATCGCCTGGTCCATCGCTGACCGCCCGGGCCTGGCGCCCGGGATGATCGGCGGCCTGCTGGCCAGTACCCTGGGGGCGGGCTTCATCGGCGGCATCCTGGCAGGCTTCATCGCCGGTTACAGCGCCAAGGGCGTCAGCCGCGCCGCCAGGTTGCCCACCAGTCTGGAGTCGCTCAAGCCCATCCTGATCATCCCCCTGCTGGCGAGCCTGATCACCGGCTTGATCATGGTGTATGTGGTAGGCGCGCCGGTGGCGAACATGCTCGGCTCGCTCACCGCCTTCCTCAACAGCATGGGCACCGCCAATGCCGTGCTGCTGGGTATCCTGCTCGGTGGAATGATGTGCGTGGACCTGGGTGGGCCGATCAACAAGGCCGCCTATGCATTCTCGGTCGGGCTGCTGGCTGACCAGACCACCGGCCCCATGGCCGCGACCATGGCCGCGGGGATGGTGCCGCCCATTGGCCTGGGCCTTGCCAGCCTGCTGGCGCGGAGCAAGTTCGCCCAGGCCGAGCGGGAAGCGGGCAAGGCGGCCATGGTGCTGGGGCTGTGCTTCATCTCCGAAGGCGCCATTCCGTTCGCCGCCAAGGACCCGCTGCGGGTCATTCCGGCGTCCATGGTCGGCGGCGCGCTGACTGGCGCGCTGTCCATGTACTTCGGCTGCAAGCTGGTGGCACCCCATGGCGGCCTGTTCGTGCTGTTGATCCCCAACGCCATGAACCATGCCCTGCTGTACCTGCTGGCGATCCTGGCGGGCAGCCTGCTCACCGCCGTGGTGTACGCGGTACTCAAGAAAGCCGAAGGGGGTGAACTGGTGGTGTCGCCTTCCTGATGCCGCGCGGGCCGGCTTGGAAAAAACGAGCCGGCCTGCACGAAGTTGTCATCTTGATTCCGTCAGTAGCTCCTTCCTGTCCGATCAGGAGCCACATAGCGGCAGGTCTCGGCCACGACCGTTACCCAGTGTGCGGCCAATCGCGGCCAAGGCCTGCTGCTACCGGCATAGCCAGCGCGTGGTTAGAGCACCACGCTCGGCAGCCACAGCGAAATGGCAGGGATGTAAGTCACCAACATCAGTACCAGGAACAGCGCCAGGTAAAACGGCAGCAAGGCCTTGACCGTGGCTTCGATGGTGACCTTGCCTACCGCAGCGCCCACGAACAACACCGCGCCCACGGGCGGGGTTATCAGGCCGATGCCCAGATTCACCAGCATGATCATGCCAAAGTGCACCGGGTCCACGCCTATTCCCACGATTACCGGCAGCAGGATCGGGGTAAGGATAAGGATCAGCGGGGCCATGTCCATCATGGTACCGAGCAACAGCAGCATGATGTTGATGCACATCAGAATCACGTAGCGGTTGTCCGACAGGGTCAGGAACGCAGTGGTGATCTTCGTCGGGATTTCCATCAGCGTGAGGATGTAGCCAAAGCTGGCGGCAAAGCCGATCAGGATCATCACGATCGAAACAGTGCGCACTGCCCGATGCATCAGTTTAGGCAGGTCGCGCCATTTATAGTCGCGATAGATGAACATGGTCACGAAGAACGACCAGAGCACGGCAATGGCGGCCGACTCCGTGGCGGTGAACACGCCCGAGAGGATACCCCCCAGAATGATGACCATGGCCATCATGCCCCAAAGCGCTTCACCGGCGATCTTCAATGCCTGGCGCAGCGGTATCACTTCGCCCTTGGGGTAATTGCGTTTGCGCGCAAAGAGCATGCAGAGTCCCATCATGACCGCGCTCAGCAGCAGCCCGGGCATGATACCGGCCATGAACAGCGAGGCGATGGACACCGTCCCGCCCGCGGCCAAGGAGTAAAGCACCGAGTTGTGGCTAGGGGGCGTCAGTAGCGCCTGCACCGACCCGCTGACAGTGACTGCCGTGGAGAAGTCCCGCGGGTAGCCATTGCGCTCCATCTCCGGGATCAGCACCGAGCCCACCGAAGCGGTGTCCGCTACTGACGAGCCCGAGATAGCCCCGAAGAAAGTAGAGGCGACAATGTTCACCAGGGACAGGCCGCCGCGCACAAAACCCACCAGTACACCGGCAAATGCCACCAGCCTGCGGGACATGCCGCCCTCGGCCATGATCGCCCCGGCCAGCACGAAGAACGGAATCGCCAATAGCGAGAATTTGTTGACCCCGCCCGCTACTTGAATCATCAAGGCGTCGAACGGGATTTCAATCCACCAGGCGCCGATCAATGCCGACAGGCCTAGCGCAAAGGCCACCGGCATGCCCACAAGGATCAGAAGGATAAAGCTGCCTAACAAGATAAACGCGTCCATTCACGCCGCTCCTTCGCTTTCTTCAACCAAGTCAAAGCGCACCACCCGGCGGTGGCTCTGGTCGCCTAGAAACAGCTTTTCCAACACGAACACCAGGGTGATTACCCCGCCGATTGGAATGGGCAGATAGGAAATCCCTACGCGCAGGCTGGGCATCTCGCCTATGAACTGGTTCCAGGTGTTCAGGCACAGCTTCAGGCCTTTGATCGCCATGAAGATGCACACCAGTGCCATCAGCAGCTGTACCAGGATCGCGGCGCCGCGGCGCAGGGCGGGTTGCATCAGATCGACGGCCATGCTCACCGCCATGTGCGCGCCGGCTCGGTAGCTGGCCGCCGCGCCGAAGAAGGTGAACACCACCATTAGCAGGATCGCCGTTGGTTCAGGCCAGCTGGAGCCAGACCCAAGGACGTATCGAGCGAAAATACCCCATGGAATGATCAGTGCCATGGCCAGCATCGACAGGCCAGCCACACCGATGCAGAGGCCATAGAGTGCGTCGTTAAACCGTAGAATCGTATTTTTCATGGGCTCACCACCGCTCCAGCAAGCGGGCATGCACCCGCTTACCAAAGCATTTTTGCTGGAGAAGTTATTTGACGGCTTCGATGCGAGTGATCAGGTCGGCATAGGGCGCGCCGTACTTACTACGTACCTGGGCGGTGGCATCGTAGAAGGCTTTCTTCTGCTCAGGGCTGAGGGTAATGAACTCAACGCCAGCTGCTTTGAGCTTGGCTTCGCTTTCCGCGGACTTCTTGTCCCAAAGCACGCGCTCTTCGGCCTGGGCTTCCATGGCGAGCTTCTTCACCAGCGCCTGTTGATCAGGGCTGAGTTTGTTCCAGGTGACCTTGGAGATAACCACCGGTTCCGGCAGGATCAAGTGCTCGGTCAGGGTATAGAACTTGGCGTTCTGGTAGTGGTTGTGCTCGAGCATGGTCGGTGGGTTGTTCTCGGCGCCGTCGATCACACCGGTCTGCAAGGCACTGAAGATTTCGCCTGTGGCCATGGCGATACCGTTGCCGCCCATGGCATTGACGGTGTCGATGAAGACCGGATTCCCCTGAACGCGGATCTTCATGCCTTTAAGGTCGGCAATATCGCGCACCGGCTTTTTGGTATAGAGATTACGCGTGCCACCGTCCATCCACGCTAGCGCAACCAGGTTGAATTGGGAGTTGGTGATCTTGTCGAGGATCTCCTGGCCGATATCCCCATCGATCACCTTCCGCATATGAGCGTGGTCACGGAAGATAAACGGTAGGTTGAACACGTTAACGTCGGGTACGACCGGCCCTACGATCCCCAGGCTCACCCGTGTCATCTGCACCGCGTTGGCCTGGACTTGCTCGACGACTTCTTTCTCAGACCCAAGCACGCCACCAGCGAACATCTTGAAGCTGATCTCGCCATGGCTTTGGTCCTCGAGCTTTTTCCCCATTTGCTGTTCAGCGACAACGGGCGGGTACCCCGCCGGGTGAACGTCCGCGAATTTGATCTTCACTTCTGCCATTGCCCCATTCGACAGGCAGAACACCAATGGAAGGGAGGCGATCAGTAGTTTGCGTTTGAAGTCCATGGCTATCTCCGATGTTGTTATTGTTTTTCAGGTACGGCGGCAAAACGAGCCCAGCAACAGTGTTGGAGAGCAAGTGGGCATGACCCCCTGTCTCCGGCACGGCAAAACCTTCCGTGCTCAGGACCGCGGGGAAGCCTTCGGACAAGATCATAGGTGATCTGTTGTCGTATGTCTTTATTTTCAGAAACTGCACAGATTAGGGGTTGTTGCCATGAACCATGCCCTGCTGTACCTGCTGGCGATCCTGGCAGGCAGCCTGCTCGCCGCCCTAGTGTACGCGGTGTCAAGAAAGTCGAAGGGGGCAACTGGTGGTGTCGCCTTTCTGATGCACGGTGACCATTGACGACGCGCTCTATAAGCGCGCCCTTGAGCTGGCTGATCCCAGCATGGACAAGGCTGACCTATTTCGGGAGGCCGTAAAGACCTTTGTTCGCATTCAAGCAGCTAAACGCCTTGCCTCGTTAGGTTCCGCAGCGCCGTCTATGGAAGACGTTCCCCGGCGACAGGGCGATCTCAGCTGATGGATGTGCTGGTCGATAGCTCAGTATGGATAGCGCACTTTCGTAGCCGTAATGAGGCACTGGTGGGTCTGCTCGGCCGCGATCAAGTGTTGATACACCCAATGATTCTGGGTGAGCTGGCCTGTGGGACACCACCTGACCGAGCCAGAACACTGGCTGACTTATCAAGCCTTCGCTATGAACAACAGGCTTCATTAAGCGAAGCGCTGGATTTTATCGAGCGTCATCAGCTTTATGGTCTTGGCTGTGGGCTGGTAGACATGGTCCTGCTCGCCTCCACGTTGATGTCAAAGGCTACCCTATGGACCTTGGATGAGCGTTTGGGGAAGCTGGCGGGCCACTTTGGGGTATTGCATACAACGCAATGAAGCCAGCTGTCGATGTGAGGTACCCATTAGGGTTTTATAGTCGTCGGCGTACTTGAACTGGCGAAGCTCAAGTTTGTTGGTGAAGCGGGCATCCCCGTGCAGCGATCTTCGGGTTGATTCCCAAGCAGAGCGTCGCTTCACCGGTTTTGACGACAAGATCATCGCCATGTATGCCCGTGGCATGACCGTGCGAGAGATTAGCGCCTTCCTGCGAGAACAGTACGGCACTGACGTTTCCCACGACTTCATCAGCTCGGTGACTGACGCCGTGATGGACGAGGTCGGCGCCTGGCAGCAGCGCCCGCTGGAGCCGATGTACTCGGTGATATTCTTCGATGCCCTGCGGGTCAACATCACAAGGCCGACCTGGTGATTTCACTGTCCGTCAGGTGACGGGCGTTAACCGCCCGAACACAAAAAGTCTGACAGCCCCATGGGCGAGCCCTTGCCACTCAGCGTCGGGCAGCCTCCGAGCCAGCCTTGAGTTTCATCTTGCCTACTCGAGCCCGAAACACCAGGCTGAGCAGGAACAACACAGTCTTGAGGTCCAGCATCTTCAGTGCCGCCCGGGCTTCCTCCGGGCGCAGACGGGCAACCATGGGCATGGCACCGAAGATCTTGCCCTTGATCAGCAGTTCGTTGCCGCTACGTTCGATGGCATTTACCGCCATCAGCTCACTGTTGTCGCTGCCGAATATCTTCATGGTCAGTTCCTCGTCACGCGGTCGAAATCCATCCCGAGGTCGTCGAACACCTTGATGGCGGTTGCGCGGCCGGCGCCGAATACGCCGCCGCCGGGGTGCATGAACGGCCCCACCAAGTAGAGGTTGTCGAGCCCAGGCACAGTCAGGCGACCCAGGTCGGGCGTGGGGCGGTGGGCAAAGTTCTGGTAGAAGTACGGGGCTACCCCATGCACGTCCCCCTTGACCATGGAGTTGGGCGAGCTGCGCTCCAGGTCCAGTGGCGAGCACAGGGTGCGGGCGATGATGTTGTCCGGTGTCAGGTTTTTCACGAACTTGCGGTAGGCCTGCAGGCTCAGGTCGCCGAATTCTTCCTTGTACTCGCCCCAGCGCGCGGCGCCGCCTTCGGCCAGGTTGTAGGGCGCGAAGGTCATACCATGGAACATCCCCTTGCCAGCTGGCACGCGGGTAGGGTCGTTGATGCTTTCGTCGCCGCCCGCCACCAGCCGCCGGGTGGACACGCGGCCGCGCCGCAAGGCATCGAAATCATCCAGCATGTCGCTCAGGCGATCACTGCTCATCATGGTCAGCATGGTAGCGCGGCCCACGTCAGGGCCTGCGTGAAACTCAGCTTGGCGATGCAAATCGTAGTGGCTCACGAACAGGCTGAAGGGGGCGAGGGTGGCGCGTTCGGCGCGGGCGATCACACCTGGGTCCAGCCCGTCCACAAAGCGCTTGATCACATGGGGATGAAGCGCGCCAATCACCGCATCCCTGGCAAGGATACGTTCACCGTCAGCCAGCTCCACGCCCGCCGCGCGACCATCGGACACCACGACCTTGCGCACTTCGGCATTGCACCGGATTTCCCCACCGTGGTGCTCGATGCAGCGGGCGAGGGCCTCGGACAGCTTGCCGCTGCCGCCTACCGGTTGCGACACGCCGTGGGTGTGCATGATCCCGACAAAGGCATACACGCCCATCCCTGTGCCCAGTTCGTCGGGCATCTGCAGGTTTTCGGCAATCACCCGCAGCAAGTGGATCTTCACCTTGTCGTGTTCGAACAGGTTATCGATGATGTCTAGCGTGCTGCGCTGCATGGCATCGAATAGCTCGCGGCCTTCCAGGCTCTGGTCGAGCATCGCCACCATGGCGCCCATGGGCAGCGGCGGCGAATAAAATCCGGAGAGGAACAGCGGCAGCAGCCCACCGGCCTTCAAGGCCAGCTCGCGGTAGGTGTTGGCGTCACGTTCGGATACCGTCGCGATGGACGCGCAGGCTTTGTCCAGGTCGCGATAGGTGATCAGCGAACTGCCGTCCTCGAAGACCGTGGCGTGAGGAATGTCGGAATAGTTGTATTTGAGCCCGAACCGGCTGAACAGGCCCAGCTCGTCCTGGGTGATCATTGGGTTGCCCTGGATCATGATGTGCACGCTGGAGTGCTCGTCGTGCCAGAAACCCGGTGTGTTGAGCTGGCGGGTAGACACGCCACCGCCCACGTAATCCTTGCGCTCCAGCACCAGCACCTTTTTTCCGGCCTTGGCCAGGTAGGCCGCGGCGACCAGGCCGTTGTGCCCTCCGCCGATTGCGACCACGTCGTAATGGTTCATCTGCACCTTCCCACAGGGTTTTATTGTTGTTGGCAGCCGTGCCATTGGCTGGGCTGTGGGGCGATTCTAGGAGTAGGCTTTGCATGCCCGGAAGATCGCACTTTAATGTGGGTCGGTTACCTCAATGTGCGTGCCTCTACCAACCGCAGGAACATCACCGCGTGGAAAATCCCGACACTCAAGCCCCGCAAGCAACCCAGCAGCAGGCCCTGGAGCGCTTGCGCGCGCGGGTACTGCACAACGGCAATGATCCGCACGGCCCTATCCGGGAAACCCTCGGCCGGCTTGGCGATCGCTGGAGCCCGCTGCTGTTGTTGATCCTGAAAACCGGGATGCTGCGCTTCACCGAGCTTCAACGGCAGGTAAACGCCATGGCCGACGCGGAACTGTCCCAGCGCATCCTTACCCTCAAGCTGCGTGCCTTCGAGCGCGACGGCATGGTGTCCCGCACGGTGATCCCGACTATCCCGCCCCAGGTGGAATATCGGCTTACGACACTGGGCCTCGCGCTGGCGCAGCGGCTGGAAGGATTACTGGAATGGCTGGAAGGCCAGGCGCCTGAAATCCTCGCCGCTCGGGCTGTATGGGACCACACCTAACCCAACCCTTGCGCCGTCTCGATGATCAGGTTGCGCAACCACGCCAGTCCCGGGTCGTGCTGGCGGTATTTGTTCCATTGCAACGCGATGGTGAGTTCCGGTGCCGCCCAGGGGGCGGGCAGGATGCGTAACGGCAGGTATTCCACCCAGCGCTCGGCGAGACGGCGGTGCATGGTGGCGATGCGGCGAGTGCCGATCACATAGGGAGGCACGCTGTTGAAGGTGTGGGTAGTCACCTCCACCCGGCGCTCGAAGTCGAAACGGCGTAGAAACCACTCATCCACGGTGGGGGTGCGGTGTTCGTTGCCCCAGCGCACCAGCACGTGGCCAAGCTGCTTGTAGTCATCGAACGAGAGCGTCGCTGGGCCCTGCTCGCGGCACACCACGCACACGAAAATGTCGTCGAACAATGGGCTGGAGGGGTGGCCCTCCATCAGTTGCGTATCGGGCAACAGCAAAAAATCCAGGTGCCCCCGCTCGATTTCATGAATGGCATCGTCGTTGGGCGAGAACAGCTCAAGCGAGCACTTGGGCGCTAACTCGCGCAAGCGAAGACTCACTTCAGGCATCAGTACCATGCCCACGTAATCGGAGGCCATCAAGGTAAAGGTGCGGCTGGCCTGTTCCGGCTGGAACTGGCTGCGGTTTTCCAGCGTGGCGCGCATCTGGATGAGCAGGTCACGCACCGGTTGTGCCAGGGTTTCACCCATCGGGGTGCGCACCATCCGGCGGCCGATCTGCACGAGCAAATCGTCTTCGAAATAGGTTCGCAGGCGGGCCAATGCCGCGCTTGTGGCCGGCTGGCTGAGAAACAGCCGCTCGCCGGCGCGGGTGATGTTCTGTTCAGCGAGCAACACGTCCAGCACTACCAGCAGATTCAGGTCCAGGCCGTGGAAGCGCATGTGGGGAATCTTCTTGTGGTTATGGGCACCAGCATTTGCGGTGTTTATACCCCGGCACGCTGGCCGTGACCAGTCATCCACGCCATGGATGACAGGCATCCGAACAAACAATTTCCGGCATACCCCGCCGCTGCGTAGTGTGAGGCTCATACCCCGCCGCCAGCGCCTGGCGGGGCACAACAATAAACCGGAGACACGCTGGATGAGCGAGATCAGGAACGTGCTGATAGTGGGCGCGGGGATCGGCGGGTTGAGCGCCGCGATAGCCCTGCGCAGGGCTGGGGTGGCGGTGGAGATCGTGGAGATCAACCCCCAGGCCAAGGTGTACCACGTGGGCATCGTGGTGCAGGCGAACTGCATCCGGGCCATGGCGCAACTGGGCATCGCTGACGCGGCAGTGGCGGCGGGCTTCCCCTACAACGGCCTGCGCATCTGCAACCAGCAGGGTCAGGTGAAGGCCGAACTCAGCGGCGCCCGCCTGGCGGGTGACGATTACCCCGCCAACCTGGGCCTTACCCGGCCCGCCTTGCACAGGGTATTGCTCGATGCGGTCGCGCAGAACGGCGCGATCCTGCGGCTGGGCGTGACCTTTAGCGACATCGAACAAAGCGAGCGGAAAGTGTCGGTGCGCTTCACTGACGGCAGCAGCGGCGACTACGACCTGGTGGTCGGCGCCGACGGTGTGTATTCCAAGGTGCGCGCTACGGTGTTCGGTGAGCATTACCGCCCGCGTTTTACTGGCCAGGGTGTGTGGCGCTACAACCTGCCCCGGCCCAAGGACCTGCTGTGGTCGCATATGTTCGAGGGCAAGCCTGGCGGCAAGGCCGGTTATACCCCACTCACCGAAGACAGCCTCTACATCCTCTCGGTGTTCGAGGAACCCGGTAACCCCTTTTTCGACCCAGATACCTTGGCGGCGGAATTTCGCAAGCGACTTGAAGGCTATGGCGGGCTGGTACCCGAGCTGAGCGCGCAGATCACCGACAACAGCCAGGTAGTTTACCGCCCGCTGGAGGCGTTGCTGATGCCAGCGCCTTGGTACCGCGGCCGGGTGCTGTTGATCGGCGACGCGGCGCACGCCACTACCCCACACATGGGCCAGGGTGCGGCGCAAGCGGTGGAAGACGCCGTGGTGCTCGGCGAACTCTGCGGCGCCGGGCTAGAGACGCAAGCAGTACTGGACGGCTTTATGGCCCGCCGCTACGAGCGCTGCAAGTTCATCAACGAAGGCTCGGTGCAGATCGGTGAGTGGGAGCAACGGCCTACCCCTGAAGCCGATTTCGCCGGGCTGATGGCCAAGATGATCCGCGTGGTTTCCGAACCCATCTGACGCGCTGCACAAGGACGCTCCATGAACCGCAACCCACTCAAAGACTGGCAGGTCGATCGCGACGCCATTGGATTCATCGGCCACGACCTGCAACGCCCCGAATGCATCATTGCCCAGCCTGATGGCAGCCTGTGGGCCGCCGATGCACGCGGTGGGGTGATGCACATCGCGGCCCACGGCGAGCAAACCCTGTTGGCCCCGGCCCAGGCGCCGAGCAGTGACCCCAGCTTCGAAGCCCGCTACGTGCAATCCCAGGGTGCCTCGTTGCCCAACGGGCTGGCGCTGACCGAAAACGGTGACTTCATCATCTGCAACTGGGGCCTGGACCGTATCGAAAAACTCGATCGCCAAGGCCACCTGCAGGTGTTGTTCGACCAACTGGACGGCAAGCCCCTGGGTAAGACCAACTTTCCGCTGCGGGATCGCCAGGGGCGGATCTGGTTCACGGTCACCACCACGATGCAGCCCTGGACCGACTCGATCAATTCGGGCGTGCTGGACGGCTACATCGGGGTGATCGACGAGCACGGCATTCGTGTAGTCGCCGAGGGCTTCGGCGGCACCAACGAAATCCGCTTCGACGACCGCCAGGAGTGGTTGTACGTGGTGGAAAGCAATGTGCGCCGGATCTCCCGCCTGCGCCTGCGCCCGGATGGCTCGCTGGGTGATCGGGAAGTGTTCGGTCCCGCTGAGCTGGAAGGCTTCCCGGACGGTTTTGCCTTCGACTGCTTCGGCAACCTTTGGGTAACCCTGGTGATGAGCGACAAGCTGATCGCCCTTACTCCGGACGGCGAGGTACTGACGCTGCTGGACGACGGCAACCCGGAGGCCACCGCCGTGCTCAACGCCCATTACCGCGCGAAAACCCTGACCCCGCAGATCATGCAAGCCACTCGCGGCACTCTTGCGCCGTGGATGGCCAGCATCACCTTTGGCGGACCGGACCTTCAAACGGTGTACCTGGGCAGCTTGCAAGGTACTCGTATTCCGTACTTCCGCTCGCCCGTGGCGGGCCAGCCGCTGGTGCACTGGCGCTGACACTCAACGACAAGGAACACAGGCCATGATTCGTTATTTGAAAAGAGGCAAGCCTGCCGCGCACAAAGCCCAGCTCAATGCCCAGGTGCGTGACACCGTGGAGCAGATCATCAGCGCCGTGGAGCAGCGGGGCGAGGTAGCGGTGCGGGAGTATTCCGAGAAGTTCGATGGCTGGAACCCCACTGACCTGCGCCTTAGCCCGGTACAGATCCAGGCCTGCATCGACAGCCTGCCGGCCCAGGCCATCGAAGACATCAAATTTGCCCAGGCGCAGATTCGCCGTTTCGCCCAGGTGCAGTTGTTGTCGCTGCGCGACGTGGAAGTTGAAACCTTGCCGGGGGTGGTGCTGGGCCACAAGAACATCCCGGTCAACGCCGTGGGTTGCTATATCCCCGGTGGCAAATACCCGCTGCTGGCCTCGGCGCACATGAGCGTGCTTACTGCCAAGGTGGCAGGCGTAAAGCGGGTGATCGCCTGCGCGCCGCCGTTCGAAGGCAAGCCCTCGGCAGAAATCGTCGCCGCCATGGCGCTGGCCGGTGCCGATGAAATCTACGTGGTAGGCGGCGTTCAAGGCGTGGCGGCCATGGCCCTGGGCACCGAGCATATCGCGCCCGTGGACATGATCGTCGGCCCGGGCAATGCCTACGTGGCCGAGGCCAAGCGCCAGCTATACGGGCGCGTGGGTATCGACCTGTTTGCAGGGCCCACCGAAACCCTGGTGATCTGCGATGACAGCGTGGACGCCGAACTGGTGGCCGTGGATCTGCTGGGCCAGGCAGAACATGGCCCTACGTCGCCGGCGGTATGCCTGACTACCAGCAGCCGACTTGCCGAAGAACTGCCCGCGGCCATCGAGCAGGTGCTGGCACGGCTGGACACTGCGCCGGTGGCCAGCGTGGCGTGGCGGGACTACGGCGAAATCATCCTGTGCGACAGCGACGAGGAAATGCTCGCTGAATCCGAGCGGCTGTGTTCCGAGCATGTGCAAGTGATGACCCGCGACCCCGAGTGGTTCTTCGAACGCATGACCTGCTACGGCGGCTTGTTCCTCGGTCACCGCACCAATGTGGCCTACGGCGACAAGGTAATCGGCACCAACCACACCCTGCCCACCATGGGCGCTGGCCGCTACACCGGCGGGTTGTGGGTCGGCAAGTTCATCAAGACCCATACCTATCAGCGCGTGCTCACCGATGAAGCCAGCGTGGCCATTGGCGAAGTGTGTTCCCGGCTCTGCGCGCTGGAGCACTTCTCTGGCCACAAGGAACAAGCCGACATCCGCGTGCGGCGCTTCCAGGCGGCTCGCGCATGAGCCGGCTTGCAGGCAGGGTGGCGGTAGTCACCGGGGCCACTGGCGGCCTGGGCCAGGCCATTTGCCAGGCGTTGGCCGAGGAGGGGGCTAGCGTGGTGGTGGGTTATCACCATTCAGCGTTGGCAGCCCAGGCCCTGGCTCAGAACCTGCCGCCCGTAGACGCTGGCCACTGGGCCGCCTCGGCACCGGTCACTGACAGCAACGCGCTCAATGAACTGGCGGCATTGGTTGATGCTCGCCATGGCTATTGCGACCTGCTGGTGAACTGTGCCGGTGTCACTCGCTTCGTGCCACACAGGGACTTGCTCGGGCTGGACGATGATCTGATCGACCGCATTTTCGCCACCAATGTGCGCGGCGCCATCGCCTGTGTTCGGGCATTCCAGCCGCTGCTGCAGGCCAGGAGCAATGGGCTGGTGGTGAATATCAGCTCGATCGCTGCGCGTACGGCCATGGGCAGCAACATCGCCTACTGTGCCTCCAAGGCCGCGCTGGACAACCTGACCGCGTCCCTGGCGCGAGCCTTGGCGCCCGCCGTGCGGGTGGTGTCGGTCGCGCCGGGCCTGGCCGACACCGAGTTCGTGCAAGGGTTGGCCAGCGACTGGCGTGACGAGCAGGCGCAACGCACGCCCCTTGGCCGCCTGGCCCTGCCAGAGCAAGTGGCCCAGGCCGTAGTGGCAGCGGCCTCTCACCTCACCTTTACCACCGGCGCGGTCATCCCTGTGGATGGCGGCAGAGCATTGAGCTGAGGGCACCATGAGCGACGTATTCGCACTCAAACCTCACCACGGCGGCATCAGCGTGCCGGACCTGGACGAGGCTATCGGCTGGTACCACCTGATGCTCGGTTTCGAGTTGGAAAGCCGTGCCTTTATCGAGCAGATTCCGGCCGAGGTGGCGTTCATTCGCCATGGCGACTACCGCATCGAGCTGTTCCAACTCGAAGACGCCAAGCCTCTGCCAGAGGACCGCCGCGAGCCGCACCTGGACCTGCTCACCCATGGCCACAAGCACCTGTGCTTTGCCGTGCAGGACGCGCCAGCCGCCTTCGCCCAGCTGCGAAGCAAGGGCGCCGACATTGTGTTCGAGCACGTTATTGGTGGTACGCCCATGGGGTTTTTGCGCGACAACAGCGGCAACTTGCTGGAACTCATCCAATACCCGGCCCTGTGGGCCGAACAAGGAGCATCCCTGTGAAGCTGGCAACCTTGAAGGACGGCAGCCGTGACGGCCGCCTCGTAGTGGTATCCCGCGACCTGAGCCGTGCCGTGCTCGCCAGCGGTATCGCCGGCACCCTGCAAGCGGCCATCGAGGACTGGGCCCGCTGCGAGCCGCAGTTGCAGCAGGTGTATGCCTCGCTCAACGCGGACCTTGCCCCACAAGCCTTCGCCTTCGAACCGCGCGAAGCCATGGCACCGCTGCCTCGCGCGTATCAGTGGGCCGACGCCTCGGCATTCCTTAACCACGGCAGCCTGATGGAGCGCGCATACAAACTGGACATCAAGAAAGACGCCGGCGTGCCCATCATCTACCAGGGGGCGGGCGATGATTTTCTCGGCGCCTGCGACGACTACCCGGTGCCCGGCGAGGAACATCAGATCGACTTCGAGGGGGAGGTGGCGGTGGTGCTCGACGACGTGCCCATGGGCATCGAGTCCCACGCCGCCGCCGGGCACATCAAGTTGCTGATGCTGCTCAATGACGTGAGCCTGCGCGCGCACCTGTTCAAGGAAGTGAGCATCGGCTTCGGCCCGCTGCGGGCCAAGCCCAGCACCGTCTTCGCGCCGGTGGCGGTCACGCCCGACGAGCTGGGCGACGCCTGGGCAGACGGGCGGGTGAACTTGCCGCTGCATGTGCAATGCAATGGCGAACGCTTCGGCGAGCCAAACGGCGAAGAGATGGACTTCAGCTTTCCAGAACTGGTGATGCACCTGGCACGCACACGCAACCTGCGCGCTGGTGCCGTGCTGGGCTCGGGTACCTTCTCCAACCGTGACTACCCGCGCACAGGCTCGGCCTGCCTTGCCGAACGCCGCGCCGTGGAAGTACTGGAGCACGGGGAGGCAAAAACGCCGTTTCTGCGTTTCGGCGACCGCTTGCGGTTCGAGATCTTCGGGCACGACGGCCAGAGCGTGTTCGGCGCCATCGACCATCGCTTCGTGCCAGCGCAGGAGGCCTGACATGCACATTCTGATCACCGGAGCCAACGGCTTCGTCGGCGCGTCGCTGGTTCGCCGGCTGCTCACCGACCCTGCCGCCTTGCCCGGCTGGGATCGCCTTTCCCTGGTAGACCTGGGCTTCACTACACCCACCGGTGACCCGCGTGTACGGCAACTGGCGGGTAGCCTGGATGACCCGGCGCTGCTGGCCACGGCACTGGAAACGCCGGCCGACGTGGTGTTTCACCTTGCCAGCGTGCCGGGCGGGCGGGCCGAGCGAGACTATGCCCTGGGCCGGCAGGCCAACCTGGACGCGACCCTGGCCTTGCTTGAAGGGTTGCAGCGCCAGGCAACCCCCGCGCGCGTAGTGTTCGCCAGCACCATCGCCGTGTATGGCTCGCCATTGCCCGAGCTGGTAGACGACTTCACCCCGTTGCGCCCGCACCTGAGCTACGCCACGCAGAAGTTGATCGGCGAGCTGTTGGTCGACGATTTCAGCCGGCGCGGCACCATCGATGGCATCAGCCTGCGCTTGCCCGGTATCGTAGCGCGCCCGCCGCAGCCCTCAGGCTTGCTATCAGCCTTCATGAGCGACGTGTTCTGGAAAATCAAAGCCGGCGAGCCGTTCGAATGCCCGGTGTCGGCGCAGGCCACGGCGTGGTGGATGTCTGCAGTGCGCTGCGTGGACAACCTGCTGCATGCAGCCACCTTGTCAGCCGAGGCGCTCCGGGCGCGACGGGTGTTTACCCTGCCGGTGTTGCACCTGAGCATGGGCGCGTTGATCGAGGGCCTGCAGCAGCGCTTCGGACAGTCGCCGGTCAGCTTTGTACCCGACGAGGCGCTGGAAGCAGCCTTCGGCCGCTATCCGCCATTGCGCAGCGAAGCGGCCGAGCAACTGGGGTTGTGCCATGACGGCAGCCTGGCGCAGCTGATCGAGAGGACGTTGAACCCGCTGTAGAACACTCCGTACACCTAATAACAATAACGGGAGACACCATGAACGCTCCGCTGAGCATTACCCAGTCAAAGGCCACCCTGGCAACCTACCTGTTGCTGCTGATCAACTGCCTGTCGCCCATGGCGGCGATCGTGATCGCGCCCAGCCTGCCGCAGATGCAGGCGCACTTTGCCCAGGTCCCCGACGTCGAGTTTCTGATCCCCGTGGCGCTTACCGTGCCAGGCCTGCTGGTGGCGTTGCTTAGCCCGGTGGTGGGGCTGCTCGCCGATCGCTACGGGCGCAAGGCGTTGCTGGTGGGTTCCATTTTCGGCTATGGCGTGTTCGGCGTGCTACCGATGTTCCTCGACTCGCTGTACGCGATCATTGTCAGCCGCGTGGCCCTGGGCTGTGTGGAAGCGGTAGTAGTCACGATCAGTACCATGCTGATCGGCGACTATTACAGCGGGGCGCAACGGCAGAAGTATCTGGCACTGCAAACCACCTTCGCTTCCAGTTCGGCAATTGTGTTCTTCATGGTAGGTGGCGCCTTGGGCGAGATCAGCTGGCGGATGCCTTACGTGGTGTACGCGGTGCCGCTGCTGCTAGCGCTGGTGAGCAAGGTGATGCTATGGGAACCGGCCGTGGCCAGCATGGCCGCGGATGAACAGCACAACGGCAACGGCCCACGTTTTCGACCCTCGGTGCTGCTGGGCATTTGCGTGGTGACCTTCATCGGCGCGGTGATGTTCATGGTGCTGCAGATCCAGATGGCCTACCTGCTGGGCGACATCGGCGAGCCTTCGCCGCAGACCGCCGGTCTGGTGGCCTCGGCCTGCAGCGTGATGATCGTGCTCGGTACGCTGGCGGTGCACCCGCTGGGCCGCATGGGGCTGCGCACGTCTCACTGCCTGGCGCTGGCGTTCGGCCTGATCGCCACCAGTTTCGTGGTGATACCGGTGATGCACAGCTGGCAAGGCATCATGGCGGTGGCGCTGGTCAACGGCCTGGGCTGCGGGTTGATGTTGCCTACCCTGGCCATATGGAACATGCGCGAGCTTCCTTGGCAGCGCCGGGGGCTTGGCACCGGCATGTGGTACGGCAGCTATTGCCTGGGCATGTTCTGCAGCCCGTTGCTGGTAGTGGCCGTAGGCAAGGCCAGCGGGCACTTGGCGACCACCGTGGGCTGGGCCGGCTGGCTGTGCATGGGCGTGGCCGTGCTGGCGCTGATGGCCAGCCTGGTCCGCCGTCAGCCTCAGGGCCTGCCGCTTACCCCGTGACACACCTCCTTTGATTGGTAACCCAACCGGCGCGACTGGCGCCGGCTGGGCTCTCTCAGCCTGAAAACAACAACAGAGACCCGACATGAACGAGCGAGCGGCGGTTGGCTGTGCCTTGATGATAGTGGTGGCGTGTCCGGCATGGGCCGAGCAGCCAAAGACCGTGGCCGACACCATGGCCACTGAGTATCCCAACCAGAAGGTCGGGCCTCGGGTGCTGAACGTGGAGCCCCCGGCGCCACCTGCCGGCGACAAGCCTTTGGCCGAGCAGGGCCGCTGGCTCAAAGCGCATGGCATCAGCCCGCACTTGTCAATGACGGAAATCTACCTGCGCAACCCCAGCGTCGGCCTGAGTACGGGTAACCACGAGTCGCTGACCATTTTCGCCCTAGGAGCTGATTTTGACCTCGACCGGCTGATGGGACTGCCTGGCGGCAACTTGCATTTCGAACAGCTATATGTGCCCTGGACCAGCAACCTGACCTACGGCGGTCAGGTGGGCGACGTGTTGGCTGGCAAACCCGGGCCCTACATTCCGCGGGTAAGCCATCTCACATTGTTCACCTACGAGCAGAAGCTGCTCGACGACAAGCTCGCCATCGAGGTGGGCAAAAGCAATGCCGGCAACTATTTTGCATTGCCGCTGTGCAACGTGCCGCTGGGGTGCGTGAACGCCATTCTGCAGGACACCGCCGGCATCAATCCACCGCCCTATGCCAATTGGAGCGCCCGCATCGGGTATGACTTCACCCCCGCGTTGCGCGCTCAGGTCGGTGCCTGGCGCAGCAACAATGCCTACCCCTTTACCAACGGGTGGGAGCGCGGCGAAGGCGACAGCGGCGGCACGCTGAGCACCTTGTACCTGGCCAACCTGGCATACCGCAGCGACTACCACATGGAGGCTTATCCACAGACCTGGGAGGCCCTGGCCTTCCATAACAATGGTCGCCAGACCGACCCGTACTACACCGTCAACGGCACCTCCAGAGTCGCCGACGGCACTGCCGCATCAGCCTCCAGCAAGGGCGTCAGCGGGCTGTACCTGGGGGGTAAAAAGACCGTGTGGCGCCAGGATGGAGGCCAAGGGCAGGAACCGAATCCAACCGCCCTGGCGGCCTTTGCCAGCGTTACCCATACGTTCGACGAGAATACCAGCAATGGCGTGGCCACCCAGGCCAACGCGGGGCTGATTCTCTCGGCGCCTTTGCGTAGCAGGCCGTTTGACAGCTATTCGCTGAATTTCAACTGGGCCCGGCTGACTTCACGCGAACAGGCCTTTCTCGAAGAGGCGCACGCCGCAGCCGGCGGTGGCGACTACCGGCCGGGGAGGGACGAATTCGGGGTGTCTCTGGATGCGAACTTCATCCTCACCGACAGCATCGTGGTCAGCCCCTTCGTGCTGCGCACCTGGGGCACCAGCAGCTGGCTCAACCCCTACACCGGAATCAACCCCCGCGACGGCTACGCCGCCGGACTGTTGTTCCACGTCCAGTTCGATGAACTGCTCGGCCTCAACAGCCGCCACTGAAGGAGCTATGGCATGAACCACAACGACACGCGCGTGGCTTTGATCACCGGCGCGGCAGGCGGGCTAGGGCAGGCATTTGCGTTGCGCCTGGCCAAAGACGGGCTGCGCATCGCCTTGGTGGATTGTGTTGACACCGCAGACGTCGCCAACGCGGTGCGTGAGCAGGGCGGCCAAGCCGAGAGCTTTGCCTGCGACCTGCGCCAGCCGGAACAGATCAGCTACCTGTACGGCCAGGTGATGGAGCGCTTCGGTCGCTGCGACGTGCTAGTGAACAACGCGGCCTATATCCCGCTGAAAAGCTTGGAAGCCACCACCTTGCTGGACTGGAGCGATTGCCACGCGGTCACCCTCGATGCGCCGTTCCTGCTCAGCCAGGCCTTCGCGCCAGGCATGCGCGAGCGCGGCTGGGGACGCATTGTCAACCTGGCATCGAGCAACACCGGACGCCCGCAAAAGGGCTTTATGGCCTACATCGCCGCGAAGATGGGAGTCATCGGCCTCACTCGCGCACTGGCCGTGGAGCTAGGCGAGTACGGCATCACCGTGAACGCGCTTTCGCCAGGGCTTATTCGCCACCCCGGCAGCAGCGCCGCCCTCCCAGCGGAGCTGTTCGAACAGGTACGCAACAGCCAGATGATCAAGCGTACCGGCGAACCCTATGACCTATGCGGGGTGTTGGCGTTTCTGGTGTCCGACGCCTCGGCGTATATGACAGGCCAGGTGTTCAACGTGGACGGCGGTTTTCTCTTCTGAAATCGCCGTGCTTATCATTTTGAAAGGAGGTTTGAAGATGGCCATTGTCGGCATCGATACCCTGCTGTACGGCGTTGAAGATGTGGCCACCGCCACGCGCTTCTTCGACGATTTTGGCCTGGAACGGCTCAGTGCTTCGGCCGAGGAAACGGTGTACCGGCTTGACGAAGGCTCCACGGTGATCGTGCGTGCGCTGACGCACCCGTCCATTCCTGCTTCGCGCTATGAAGGCTATGGCGTAAAGGAAACCGTGTGGGGCGTGGACAACGACGCCAGCCTGCAACGACTACTGAGCGACTTGCGCCGTGATCGCGAGGTACGGTTGGGCGATGATGGCGCCTGGCATTTTCTCAGCGACTGCGGCCAGGCCCTGGCATTACGCGTGTTCCAGCGCAAGAAAGTTACCTACGCGCCGGACCCTGTCAATGCGGCGGGTAACGTGAACCGGTTGAACCAGCACCGAAAATGGCGAACCCGGGCGCGGCCGAAAACCATCAACCATGTGGTATTTGCGGTGGACGATTACTGGGCCACCTTCGCGTTCTTCCGGGACCGCCTCAATTTCCGCCTGTCTGACCATCAGAAAGGCATCGGCACCTACTTGCGCGCCGATGGCGCCAACGAGCACCACAACACCTTCCTGCTCAACAACAAGGCCCCAGGGGCCGGTGGCGTGCCGCGCTTCCATCACACCTGTTTCGGCGTAGAGGACTTTGACGAGGTAATGGTGGGCTCCAACCATATGACTCGGCGGGGCTGGCAACACGGTTTTCTTGGAACCGGGCGGCACCGAATTGCCTCGGCGATTTTCTGCTACTTCAACTCACCCACTGGGGGCGAGGCCGAATATGGGGCGGATACCGACTATCTGGATGACAACTGGGTACCACGAGAGTGGGAATTCCGCTTCGGCACGGCCCAATGGATGAGCAACCCGCCGGCCTTCATGCAGGACGACATCCCTTGGGATGTGACTTTCTACCAGGGCGATGCCCCGGCGACTCGCCGTTGAACCGAGGATCGAACCATGAGCATGTTCCAGTATTTTGAAACCAACTATGTGTGGAGCCTGGCGGTGGCCGCGGCCATTGAAATGGGCGGGAAGATTGGCGAGATCGAAGCCATGTGCGCGCCGCTCAAGGCCATCGCCCGGCAGGGGGATGACGAAGGCACTCAGGCATTTCTCGCAGCGTGGGAAGCGGGCGGCGACAACCTAGTAGCGCTGGCTGAAGAGGACAAGGCTGCTGGCAATCATTTCAGCGCAGGCGACAAACTCAACCGCGCGGCAGTGTATTTCATCACCGCCGAGCGCATGCAAGCTCATGGCTATGCGCCGCGTAAGGCGCTGTATGCGAAGTTTCTGCGCACTTTCACCGAAGGCTTGGCCCTGTCGCGCTCAAATACCCAGCGGTTTGAAATCCCTTACAGGGGCGTGCACCTGGCGGGCCTGTTTACTCCGGCCGAAGGCGCGACTGGCCCAGCCCCTTGCCTGGTGGTCATCAATGGCCTGGACAGTACCAAGGAGATGGTTTACCGCGCCGGCCTGTTTCCAGAACTGTTGGCGCGGCGGGGCGTTGCCAGCCTGTTCCTCGACCAGCCTGGCACGGGCGAAGCTCTGCGCCTGCATGGGTTGACTGCCGTGGTGGATACCGAGCAATGGGCCACCCCGGTGATGGACTATCTGCAAACGCGCCCGGAGATCGACCCCGAGCGGATCGGCCTGTTGGGCGTATCCCTGGGCGGTTATTACTGCCCACGAGCGGTGGCGTTCGAGCCGCGGTTTGCCTTGGGCGTGGTCTGGGGTGCCAACCACAACTGGGGCGAGGTGCAGAAGCGCCGACTGGCCCGTGAAGGCGAGCGGCCGGTGCCGCATTATTGGGAGCACGTGCGTTGGGTATGGGGTGCCAGTGACATGAGTGAATTCATGACCATTGCCGAGCAGGTACACCTTGACGGGGTGATGGAGCGGATCAAGGTACCGTTCCTGGTGACCCATGGTGAAGCCGACCGGCAGATCCCGCTTGAGTATGCTCACCGTTCCTACGAGCAGCTCACAGCAAGCTCCGACCGTGAGCTCAAGGTATTCACCCCGCGCGAGGGCGGCATCCATCACAGCAGCCTGGACAACACCGCCAACGCCGGCGCCTGGATCGCCGACTGGGTGGCCCGGCGCCTGCGCGGGCGGGTAAGGTAGAGGCTCAGGGGCTTCGCCTCCATGTTCTTTCAAAAAAGGAGGCGAAGCTGCCTGGACTGGCCCCTACAAAACCGGACACCGACACCCGTTGACTTGATGCCGTTTTCATACGCCTGAATTCCCTCGCAGAGCGGTATTTCAGCGCGCTGTGCGGATGCTGCTCGTTGTAATGCTCAAAGGCAATCGCCAAATTACCTAATGCCGTTTTACGGTTCGGGCGAGGCATGTGGGCCACGTAGTCGCGCTTGATGGTTTTCACGAAACTCTAGGCCATGCCGTTGCTTTGCGGCCTGCGAACCGGAGTCGTAACAGGCTGCAAGCCGATCTGCTGTGCAAGGAGGCGAGTCTGCTCTGCGATATAGGCCGAGCCATTATCGCTCAGCCGCTGCACAGGCGTGCTGGCAATTGATCACCAAACCGTTTCTCTACGCTTTGCAGCATCAGGTCACGGCTGTAGCCCGTCGGGCTGGCCATCCCGCCAATCGCCTCACGGTCGCAGCAGTCCTCCTATTTCGGCCTCATTATGAGACTTGCAGGCGTCTACCAAACCAAGGGCGATTCAATTGGCTAAAGAATTTTTTGGGTGCATACGCTCTTTAACTGGACTGGAATGGAGAGTTCACTCTCGGTAATCCGCGCTGCAATATGTCGAAATCTTGTACGATTGTACAAGATTTCGACATATTGTCTTTATTACAAGGTTGGGTAGATAAGTTCGCCGGATGCTTACGCTTCAGCTGGGCGGGCAGCTACGCCCCCACAGGTTAATCCTTAACCCCCAGCTCAATACACATCCCGCCGGTACCGCCCATTGGCCATCAAGGCTTCCACTTGGGCGTCTCTGAGTATCTCGCGCAGGGCCTGGTCCACGCCCTGGGCCATGCCGTCCAGGCTGCCGCATACATAAAGTGCCGCGCCCTCGGCGAGCCAGTGGGCAAGGTCTGCCTGGGCCTCGCGGAGCGCGTCCTGCACATACCGCTTGCCTGACTGGTCCCGGGAGAAGACTGCATCGAGCCGTGCCAGGTCGCCGCCGGCTTTCCAACCTCGCAGTTCGGCCTCGTAGAAGTAATCGGTCGCCTGGTTGCGTTCGCCGAACAGCAGCCAGTTGCGCCGCTGCCCTTTGGCGATCCTGGCTTTCAGCAGGCCCAGCAGACCGGCCAGGCCGCTGCCGTTGCCGATCAGGATCAAGGGACGGTCGTCTTCGGGTAGATGGAAATTGCTGTTGCGCCGCAACCGTGCCTCCACCGGTGTGCCGATGACGACTGTCTGGGTGAGCCATCCGGAGCAGCGCCCCAGGCTGCCGTTGGCCAGACGGTGCTGACGTACCAGCAGGCGCGCATAGCCCTCACTGGACAGCGAGGCGATGGAATAGGCGCGTGGCTGGGTTGCCAGTACTTCCCCAGGCGGGAGGATTTCCAGCAGGTCGCCCGCGGACCAATCGGCGCCGGGCGGCAGGGCCAGTTCCAGGGCGAATAGTGGCGCGCCGGCGCTGCCGGGGTTAAGCAGGCGGCGTTGCGTCAAGGGCCATGGCTGGAAGGGCGCGGGGCCGGTTTCAATGGCGGTCGCCTGGGCTGACGCTGCCTGACAATGGGCTTGCAGACAGTGCTCCCAGCGAGCCAGGGCACTGTCGTCGCCGTTGTCCACCTCGACCAAGGGAAACAGCGGTTCGGCGCCTTGCGCATGCAGCCAGTCGGCCAGGCGATGACCGAAGGCGCAGAACTGTGGGTAGTGGCAGTCGCCCAGGGCGAGCATGCCATAGCGCAGTTGGGGCAGCGGCCATTGGCGCAGGGGCAGCTGTCGCTCGAACTGGCGTGCGGTATCCGGGGCCTGGCCATCGCCGAAGGTGCTAATCACGAACAGGGCTTGCCGTGCCCCTTTCAGGTCGCTTTCGCTTACTGCTGCCAGGTTGACCACCCTGGCCCCCTGGCCGCTGGCTTGGAGGCGTGAGGCAGCGTGCCAGGCCAGTTGTTCTGCATAGCCGCTCTGGCTGGCGAAGACCACCAGCCAACCCTCGCGGGCAGCGTCCAGGCCCTGCTGGCTGAAGCGGATCTGCCGCTTCTTGCGCCGGCGGTCAAGGTACAACAACCAGCCGGTGATGAAGAACAGGGGCATGCACAGGCTGGCCAGCGTGATTGTCAAACGCCCTGGCAGGCCGAAGAAACTACCGGTGTGGACGGCGTAGTTGCTATCGAACAGTTGTTCGCCCAAAGGCTTGGCGGCGTAACGGTCATGCTTGAGCAGCGTGCCCGTGAGCGGGTCCAGCATCACGGGGTTGAAGGCGCGTTCATGAGGGGAGGTGGTCAACAGGTAAAAACCATTGGCCGGCTGCCCAGCGCCACCGGGCAAGCGCAGGTTGGCGCTGGTCATGGAGGGGCCGGCGGCGGCTTGAAGCGACTGCCAGGCGGCATCCCAGTCCATCCTGACGGCCGGGCCAGCCCCGGATCGACCGCGGCCTTCGCCGCCACGCATGGGTGGGGCTGTATCGGTAAGCAAGCGGGCAGCGCCGTCATGGAACCAATCATAGGACCAGACCAGCCCGGTACAGGCCGAGACCAGGTAGAACAACAGACACCAGGTGCCCGCCACGGCGTGGAGGTCCCAGTTGAAGGCGCGCCCGCGTTTGGCCCAGTCGAAGGTCAACCAGGCCCGCCAGCTACCCCGGTTTTTGGGCCAGCGCAGGTACAGGCCGGACACGCAGAAGAACAGCAGCATCAGCGTGCAGGCGGCGGTGATCTGCTTGCCCACTTCGCCCAGGCCGAGGAAGCGGTGCAACCGTAACACCAGGGCGAAAAAATCCTGGCCGGTGATTTGGCCACGCAGCTCGCCGGTGAAGGGGTCGAAATAGCGCGTCGGGCCCCGGCGCTCCCCTGGCCCAGGCGC
This sequence comes from Pseudomonas sp. DC3200b2, assembly GCF_049895785.1. Classification (NCBI taxonomy): domain Bacteria; kingdom Pseudomonadati; phylum Pseudomonadota; class Gammaproteobacteria; order Pseudomonadales; family Pseudomonadaceae; genus Pseudomonas; species Pseudomonas sp. DC3200b2. The sequence goes on from NZ_JAFCTA010000001.1 coordinate 300,413, forward strand.
ATAGAAGACGCGGGAGGCCAGCCCGGTGTTGGTTTCTATCCACAGGCCGCTTACCTTGCCCGGCGCCTCGGTCTCCAACCGGGCTATCAGTTGCGAGGGTGGAAGGATGCCGGTTTCGCGTATCTCCACCCGGAGCGTATCCGGGTTGAGCGCTCGCAGAATCTCATCCTGAAACGAATACAGGGCCCCGGTGATACCCATGAAGGCCAGCACCAGCCCGGCGCTGATGCCGAAGAACCAATGAAGCTGAAACACCGTTTTCTTGAACACGAGGGTCGCTCGCTGGAATCGCCGCGGGCCATAACCGCAAACGCCCCGCTAACCGAAGTGAGCGGGGCGCGTGCTGTAGGGCGGCTTTGCTAGAAGTGGAAGTTGGTGCTCAGCAGGACGGTACGCCCGGGGGCCTGGGTCGCGAAGTGCGACGCATAGGCCTTGTCGTAGTAAGTCTTGTCCGTCAGGTTCTGCACATTGAGCTGGAAGTCTACATGCTTGTTCAGCTTGTAGGCCGCCATGGCGTCGTAGCGGGTATACGAAGGCACGTACACAGTGTTTGCAGCATCGCCATAGACCTTGTCCACATAGAACGCGCCGCCGCCGATGGTGACCTTGGGCATTAACTGGTAGGTAGTCCACAGGCTGAAGCTGTTTTTCGGCGTGTTGGGCATATCGTTGCCGCTGGTCTGGGCCGCGCCTGCGGTCACGGCGCCGTTGCGACCCGTCAGGCCCGCATCCACCAGCTCGCTGTCCAGGTAGCTGTAGCCGGCGAATACCTGCCACTTATCGGTGATCTTGCCGCTGGCGGACAGCTCGACACCATCGACCCGGGACTTGCCGGCGTTCTGGTAGGTATTGGTGCTGACCAGGATTCGGGTGTTTTCTTTCTCTGTGCGGAAGATCGCGGCGGAGAGGGATACGCGCTCGTCGAACAGGTCCCACTTGGTACCGATCTCGTAGTTCTTGGTGGTTTCCGGCTCCAGTTCGCTGGTCGCGCTCCCGGCCTGCAACGGGTTGCCTTCCGAGCCTTCACCCACCAGGCCACCCGGCGGCGTGGCCGAGGTTGCGAAGGATGCGTAGATGCTGCCGTTCTCTACCGGCTTGTAGGTGATACCTGCCTGCCAGTTCCAGAAGTTGCTGTCATTGCTGGCATGGGTTGTGGCGGAGTTGGCGGTGGTGTCGAAGCTGTCGTAGCGGGCGCCGAGGTTCAACAGCCATTGCGGGTCCAGCTCGATGGTGTCGAAGGCATAGAGCGAACGGGTATTGGCGGAAGTTTCCGTCGTGGCGCGGTTACGCGTGATGGTGCCACCGTAGGCGTCTTCCGGGTTCGGGTTGCTCAGCGAAGTGCAGTTGCCGACGACGCTGTTGCCGCTACCTGTGGGCGAGCAGTTGGTCAAGCCACTGGTGCTGTAGTTGTAGCCGCTCACCCTTGTTTTCTCGCGGGTGATTTCCAGCCCGGTGGAGTAGCTGTTCTTGAAGCCCAGGGCATGGAACTCACCGAACAGATCGGTCTGGTTGGTGGTAGTTTCAGTAACCGATACGCGGGTGTTGGCCCGGCGCCAGACGGTGCCATATTGGCTGACGTTGCGCTTGCTGTCGTCCGGCTGGGTCAGGAAGTAGTCCTGGCCGGTATTGCCGTGGCGCAGCGTGTTCTTCAAGGTCATGGTGTCGCTGAAGTCGTGCTCGAAGGCGATGGTGCTGATATCCGCGCGAGTCTTGCGGAAGTCGCGGCCCTTCAGGCCGTAGAAGTTGTCGCTGTCGCCGCCATCGACCGGTTTGTCGTGCACGTGAGCCGTGGCGGTAGGGGACGCATAGCCATAGGGAATGCCCGAATCCGGCAGGTCATCGCTTTCCATATGGTAGTAGCTGAGGTTGAGACGGTTCGCGGTACCCAGCCCGAACGTCAGGGACGGCGCCACACCCCACCGGTCGTAGTTGATCGCGTCACGCCCGGCCACGTTCTGCTCGTGGCTCATCAGGTTGAGGCGCAAGGCGGCGGTATCGAGGAACTTGCGGTTCACGTCCAGGGTATAGCGACGTGTCTGGTCGGAGCCGTAAACGAAGCCGCCATCGAGGAAGTCGTAAGCCTTGGGTTGCTTGCTGATCAGGTTCAGGCTACCGCCGGCGCTGCCCCGCCCACCCATGGCCGAGTTTGGACCCTTGCTCACTTCGATGGACTCGATCGCGAAGATTTCCCGACTCTGCGCGCCCGTATCGCGCACGCCATCGAGATAAGTATCCCCCTGCGCGTCGAAACCGCGGATGATCGGGCGGTCGCCCTGCGGGTTGCCACCTTCGCCAGCACCGAAGGTAATGCCGGGCACGGTACGCAATGCATCCTGCAAGGTAGTGGCGGCAGTGTCCTTGATGACCTGCTGCGGCACTACGGTAACGGAGCGTGGAGTATCACGCAGGGGAGCGGTGTATTTCTGAGAGGCCGATTGCTCGGTCTGGTAGGACTCGCTCTGGGCTTTCTCGGTAACCGCAGTCGGGCCGAGAGTGACCGTGTTGTCCTCCTGTTCGGCAGCCTGGGCCAACTGAGCGGCGGACAGACTGCCCAGCGCAACGCCTACGGCCGAGGCGAGCAGGCGTGGTGAAAATTGGGTGTGTTTGGCGTATGGCATCGGAAACCTTCCCCTGGTTCAAGGCGGCGGAGAATAAGACAAATGCTTATATGTATCAAACGAGAAATTTTGCTATTCGCTACATGATCCTGTTCTTCACGTTCTGTGGCGCGTTTAGCGCAAACGGATACACAACCCCTTGCCGACGGCGAGTGCGAATCAATATCATTGCGCCCACTTTGCCCGAGGCGCTTCCATGCTTATCCAGATCCCCGCGCTCTTCAGCCCAGATGAGGTTGCCCGCATCCGTGATGCCCTGGCGGCCACGGAGTGGGCGGATGGCAAGCTCACCGCCGGTTACCAGTCGGCCAAGGCCAAGCACAACCTGCAGCTACCCGAAGAGCATCCGCTGGCCCGGGAAATCGGCGCCGCCTTGCTCGACCGCCTGTGGCGCAACCCGCGCTTCTTGTCCGCAGCCTTGCCCCACAAGATTTTTCCGCCACTGATCAACTGCTACCGGGACGGGGGCAGCTTCGATTTTCATATCGATAACGCCGTGCGCCAGCCTCGCGGCGGAGGCGAACGCCTGCGTACCGACCTGTCCTCCACGCTGTTCCTCAGCGACCCGGCCGAGTACGACGGCGGCGAACTGGAGATCCAGGACACCTTCGGAACCCAGGCCATCAAACTGGCGGCCGGGGATATGCTGCTGTATCCCGGCACCAGTCTGCATCGAGTGCGGCCTGTTACCCGTGGAGCACGCTATGCGGCCTTCTTCTGGACGCAAAGCCTGGTGCGCGAGGATGCCCAGCGGGCCTTGCTGTTCGAGATGGACGAGGCGATCCAGGCCCTGACCGCGGACATGCCGGACCACCCGGCCTTGCTCAGGCTTACTGGCAGTTATCACAACCTGCTGCGCCGTTGGGTTGACGTGTGAGCGGCTGGGCGCTGCGTCGGGAAGAAGTCCTGGAGGCCCATGAAGTCCAGGAGCGCCTGGCCGATACGCCTCCGCGAGCGGCGCAGGCGATCCTTTCAGCCGCCGCGGCTGGGCTGACGGAAGCCCAGGCCTTGTTGGGCCAGATCCTGCTCGATGGCCGCGGCATCGAGCGCGACCCGGCACTGGCGTTGCGCTGGTTCGAGATTGCCGCCGATGCCGGGCATTTGATGGCCCGCAATATGCTGGGACGCTGCCATGAGCATGGCTGGGGATGTGAGCCCAATGCCAGCAAGGCGGCGGTCCATTACCGGATATGTGCCGAAGCCGGGCTCGACTGGGGCCTGTACAACCTGGCCAACCTGCAGGCCACGGGCCGTGGTGTGGCTCGCGACGAGCAGGCCGCGGTGGAAGGCTATCGGCACGCCGCCGAGCTGGGGCATGCCAAGTCCATGAACCTGTACGGTCGCTACCTGGAAGATGGGCGCTGTGTGGCTCGGGATGTCGCCGCGGCTCACGCCTGGTACCGGCGCTCGGCTGAGGCGGGAGACTTCCGAGGGCAGTTCAGCCATGGCGGGGTTCTGATTGCCGCAGGCAAGCTCGATGAAGGGCTGGCCTGGCTGGAAAAGGCCCGTCAGGGCGGGCATGCCGCGTTCCGCGTGGTCGCCGCGCAGGCCTTGGCGAGCTCGCCGCTGCCGCAGTTGCAGGCATTGGCCTCGGCCTGGTTGGCAGAGGAAGCCTTGCCTGCCGCCTAAAGGCGCTTTCTTGCCGGAGCATGAGCCCCACCCGCGCGATCGGCGCGCGGGCTTCTCATGCGGATGCAAGGAGCGCCTATATGGATTACCGCCCGGACCTGTCTTTCATCGCAACGCTTCACTCTGAACTGGACGGTTTCGAGGGTTTCATCGATTCGGTCGAGTACAACGCCGCCAGTACCCAGTACAGCCGTGGCGCATGGCTAACGCTGTCCACAGAGCGCGCTATCAGCCCACAGCGCTTCTGGTTCGGCTGTTATGCCCAGGCTGGCAAGCTGCGGTATGAAATCAAGACCTTTGATCCTGCCAGGCATCTGGACCTGCATCACAAGACCCTGGCCCTGAGCTACAACCGCTACGTGGGGCTTTATCTACCCGAGGCCGGCAAGCCCACACTCTGGCGGGTCCGGCAGGGTTCAAGGGCCTTCGAGGCTTCCGGGCTTGGGCCCCATGGGGACGTCACCATTTCCACGCTCGAACGACAACTCCTGGGGCCCTCCCAAGAGGGCAGCCAGCGCAGGCTGTTGGACAATTGCTATGTGCAGGTGGCGACACGAGCCTTCAGGCTGCGCCTGGACATCGAGCGTCACGGCGTACCCCGGTTCGACAGTTTCGCCAGTGACGCCTTGCCTTGGCTCTACCGGTGAAGGCTATCTTGGAAAAACGGGCGCGCTCGATGCGCGCCCTTGGGACGTTTACAAGTAGTAGGACTTCAGCGGCGGGAAGCCATTGAACTCAACGGCGCTGTAGCTGGTGGTGTAGGCTCCGGTGGACAACCAGTACAGGCGGTCACCGCTGGCCAGGTTCAGCGGCAGGCCATACTTGTAGTGCTCATACATGATGTCCGCGCTGTCGCAGGTAGGGCCAGCGATGACCACTTCTTCCACCTCGCCGTTCTTTTCCGTCCAGATCGGAAACTTGATGGATTCGTCCGTGGTTTCGATCAGGCCCGAGAACTTGCCCACGTCGGTGTAGACCCAACGCTCGACAGCGGTCCGGGATTTGCGCGCTACCAGCACCACTTCGCTGACCAGTACCCCGGCATTGGCGATCAAGGAACGGCCCGGCTCGAGAATGATCTCCGGCAGGTCGTCGCCGAAATCCTCCTTGAGGAAGCGAATGATTTCCTCGGCGTAGGTTTCCAGGCTGTTGGTGCGCTGGATGTAGTTGGCGGGGAAACCGCCACCCATGTTGATCATCTGCAGAGTGATGCCGTCTTCTTCCTTCAGACGCTCGAAGATCACCTTCACCTTGGCGATGGCCGCGTCCCACACGTCGATGTCCCGCTGCTGCGAGCCTACGTGGAAGGATACGCCATAGGGCACCAGGCCCAGCTGCTTGGCCAGGATCAGCAAGTCCAGGGCCATGTCCGGGTTGCAGCCGAACTTGCGGGAGAGCGGCCAGTCCGCCGAGGTGGAGCCTTCGGTCAGGATGCGCACGTACACCTTCGAGCCGGGCGCGGCCTTGGCGATGTTGCGCAGGTCCGCCTCCGAGTCGGTGGCGAACAGGCGAACGCCCTTCTCGTAGAAGTAGCGTACGTCCCGGGCTTTCTTGATGGTGTTGCCGTAGCTGATACGCTCCGGCCCCACACCCTGGCCCATGACCTTGTCCAGCTCGTAGATCGAGGCGATGTCGAAGTTCGAGCCTTTGTCGCGCAGCAGGTCGATGATTTCCACGGCGGGGTTGGCCTTGACCGCGTAATACACCTTGGCGAATTCGAACCCTGCGCGCAGGTCATCGTAGGCCTTGGCGATCATCTGGGTGTCGATGACCACGAAAGGGGTTTCCTGGGTGTCGGCGAAGGCCTTCATTTTCTGAAAGGTTTCGCGGGCGTAGTAATCTTCGACCTGGATGGACATAGCGCAAGTTCTCCTGGGGCTGGCAACGGGTATCTGATACAGCTGAACGCCCTCCGTATCCCCACTTTGGTTCGCCTACTTCCCAAGGCATGTCGCCGAAAGCAAAAAGGCCACGCCTCCGATGGGGTGACCTCGCTGTCTCGTCGTCAGTACTTGAGCCGGATGGATCGTTTCCAGCATGGACGTTCGGCGCGCACTGTAGGGCGTGCCATCGGCAAGATCAATAAAAAATGTCGCGTTTAAATAAATTAAACGTCGCATTTAAATAAATTAAACACGCCTTGGAGGTTTTCATTCATTGAGCTGCTCACCATTCAACCCGCTACCTGCTCGGCTGGCGATACGATACTAGTCTTCATGCCACGAGAGCGCCCGGAGCTGAGGTAGGCGGCGATGGATTCCTGAGTCACTTCGCCAAGAAACACGTTTTCCGCATTCAACACCGGCAGCCAGGCGCGGTTGAACTCGTACATTCGCGACAACAGGATGCGCAGGTGCTCGTCAGCCGCGGCGGTGGCGTTGAAGGTACGCAGGAAGTCGGCGCAGGTACCCTGCTGGCGATGCAGGTCGCGGCGGCGTACATAGCCCAGGCCGCGATTGTCCGCGTCGGTGACGACCACATAGCGACGATCATGCTCGTCCATCAGTTCCAGGGCCTCGGCTACCGGCGTCTGCGGGCTTACCGAGGGCGCATTGTCGGCGGCGTCCTCGGCTTTCACCAACAACAGGCGCTTGAGGGTACTGTCCTGGCCCACGAAGTTGCTGACGAAGTCGTCCACCGGATGAGCGAGCAGGGTGTCGGGGTGGTCCAGCTGGAGCAGCTTGCCGGCGCGGAAAATGGCGATCTTGTCCCCCAGTTTCAGCGCCTCGTCGATGTCATGGCTGACCATGATCACCGTCTTGTTCAGGGCGCGCTGCATTTCGAAGAACTCGTTCTGGATCATCTCCCGGTTGATCGGGTCCACCGCGCCGAAAGGCTCGTCCATCAACAGCACAGGCGCTTCGGCGGCCAGGGCACGGATCACGCCGATTCGCTGCTGCTGGCCGCCAGACAGCTCACGAGGATAGCGACTCAGGTATTGCTTGGGCTCCAGCTTGATCATGCTCATCAGCTCGCGAGCGCGTTCACGGCAGCGTTGCTTGTCCCAACCCAGCAGGCGAGGCACCACGGTGATGTTCTCCTCGATGGTCATGTTGGGAAACAGGCCGATCTGCTGGATCACATAGCCGATCTGACGCCGTAGCGTTACCTCATCCAGGGCGCTGGTGTCCTCGCCGTTGATCAGCACCTTGCCCGAGGTAGGCTCGATCAGACGGTTGATCATCTTCAGGGTGGTGCTCTTGCCGCATCCCGAGGGGCCAAGGAATACGCAGATCTCCCCCTCGTTCACGGTCAGGCTGACCGCATCCACGGCCCGCACGTCCTTGCCATTGCTGGTGAAGGTCTTGGTGAGATTTTGCAGTTCGATCATTTGAGCAGCCCCTTTGGCGTCAGCGAGCGTTGCAGTGCCTGCAGCAGCAGGTCGGCGATGATGGCGAGCACGCTCACCAGGACCGCGCCCACCACCAGCATCGACATGTCGCTACGGCTGATGGAAGTGAGGATAAGCACACCGAGGCCGCCGGCCCCGATGGTGGCGGCGATGGTCATGACACCGATGTTCATCACCACGGCCGTGCGGACGCCGGCCAGGATTACCGGTACCGCGATCGGCAGTTCGACCATGCGCAGGCGCTGGCCGAAGGTCATGCCGATGCCCTTGGCGGCTTCGCGGATGCCGGGTTCGACGTTGCTCAATGCCAGGTAGGTGTTGCGCAGGATGGGCAGCAGCGAATAGAGAAACACTGCGGTGATGGCCGGCAACGGCCCCAGGCCTTGGCCGAATCGGGAATAGAAGGGCAGCAACAGGCCAAAGAGCGCGATGGACGGGATGGTCAGCAGCACAGTGGCGGCGGCCTGCAGGGGGCCGGCCAGGACGGGAAAACGGGTCATGAGAATCCCCGCCGGCACGCCGATGAGAATCGCCAGGCCAACGGCAATACCCACCAGCATCACGTGTTGCCCGGTGAGCTGCAGCACCTGCTGCCAATCCATGTGCTGGAAGGTCGCGAGCCAGTTCATTTCGCCTCCTTCAGTTCAGGGTGCTGGGCCAGGAAGGCTTCGGCCACTGCCCCGGGGTTCTGGTGATCCACGTCTACCTTGGCGTTGAGCTGGCGCATGGTGGCGTTGTCCAGCAGTTCGGCCAGTGGCTTGAGCAGCCTGGCCAGTTCCGGATGCTGGTCGAGCACCGCCTTGCGCACCACGGGCGCGGCCGTGTAATCGGGAAAATAGTGCCTGTCGTCTTCGAGCACCTTGAGCTTGAACGCGTCCAGGCGCCCATCGGTGGTGTATACCAGGCCGGTGAAGACCTGGCCGTTGCGCAAGGCGGTATAGACCAGCCCGGCATCCATCTGGCGAATATCCCGGCGCTTGAAGGCCAGGCCATAAGCCTCCGTCAGCCCGACCAGCCCGTCCGGGCGGTTGGCGAACTCGGTGTCCAGGGCCAGCACGTGGCTTTTGTCCTGTTCGCGTTTCACCAGGTCATTGAGCTCGGTGATGGTGCTCACTTCGGGATACCGTTGGGCAATCTTGTCCGGCAGTGCCAGGGCGTAGGTATTGTTGAACTTCGAAGGCGACAGCCATACCAGCCCCTTGCGGGCGTCCAGTTCCTTGACTCGGGCATAGGTGGCGTCGCTGTCGAGCTTTTCGTTCACATGGTTGTACGACACCAGGGAAACACCGGTGTACTCCCAGAGCAGGTCCAGTTGGCCACTCTCCTGGGCGCTGCGGGCGATATTGCTGCCCAGCCCGCCGGTGATCTCCGTACGGTAGCCCTTGGTGGCCAGGTACTTGGAGGTCAGTGTCGCCAGCACCGTCTGCTCGGTGAACACTCGGGCGCCGATGCGCAGCAGGGGTGTGTCATCCGCGGCCTGGGCAATACCCGTGAACAGCAGGGCTGCCGTCAGCAGCCAGCCTGTCTTGATCATCTGTTCATTCCTTGTGTTAGCGGGCAGGGGCCAGGCCGCGTTCGAGCCAGGTGCGGCTGATCCACAGCACCAGGCCATCCAGGGCGAGCGCCAGCAGCGCGGTGCAGGCGGCCCCCAGCACCAGCTGAGGCTGGTTGTTCAGGGCGATGCCGGGGAATATCAGGCTGCCCAGGCTGTTGGCGCCGATCAGGAACGACAGGGGAGCGGTGCCCACGTTCAGGGCCAGGGCCACGCGTACCCCGCCAATGATGATGGGAACGGCATTGGGCAATTCCACCTGCCAGAGGGTCTGGGCCGGGGTCATTCCGATGCCCGTGGCGGCTTCCTTGAGCGAGGCGGGTACGTTCTTCAAGCCTTCGTAGGTGTTGCGCACGATGGGCAGCAAGGAGGCGAGGAATAGCGCAAGAATGGCCGGGCCGCTGCCGATGCCCAGAATGCCGAGGGCGATGGCCAGCACGGCCAGGGGTGGCACCGTGTTGCCGATGTTGAACACCTGCATGAAGCGTTCGGCGCTGTGGGCTCGGGCCGGGCGGCTGAGCCATATACCGGCGGGAATGCCCATGCCCAGGGCGGCCAGCATCGAAATCAGTACCAGTTCCAGGTGAGCCTGCAGGTAGAACAGCAAGTCATCCTGATAATGTTTTAGCGTGTCTATGCCAATCCAGTGGATCAGCAGGGCCAGGACGGCGAGCACAGCGGCGCCCCCTGCCAGGCCCGTTCCATAGCGTGTGGCCACAGACGTCTCCTGTCGTATCAGTCTGCGCGGGTGCGTTGGCCTGGCCATGAAGGCTCGCGAACCACACCGGCGCGAATAGCGGTCGGCCTGCCCCGGAAAGAGGTCTGGCACAACCATGAGCACGGCCTCGTCAGGCCGAAAACGCACGTTGTCGCTGCCACGCAAGCGAAGCGGTCACGCGGCAATGGACGGCTCCATGGTTTCAAAGGTTCCCATACCCGGGCACGGCTGGCCACCTGGAAAATGCCAGGCGGGTGAGAACGCTCGTTGAACTGGGCTATGATTTGTTCCCATTTCTTGCCAGGCTTGGATGGACAATTGCCCAAACTATATACTTGAGGGTGTATTCACTTAAGGGTATATTTTCGATGGTGTGGCTTGTCGAGTTTTGTGATGAGTTTGAGCCGGAATTCGATGCCATGGTGGAGCTGGTTCAGGATGAATTGCTGGCACAGCTCAAATTGCTGGAATGTTTTGGGCCGGCACTGGGACGTCCCCAAGTGGATACCCTTAACGACTCGAGACACGCCAACATGAAGGAGCTGCGCTTCAAGGCTGATAATGGAGTATGGCGTGTGGCCTTCGCGTTCGATCCGCAAAGGAAGGCTGTTCTGCTTGTCAGTGGCGACAAGTCAGGCACGAGCGAAAAGAGATTCTACAAGGCTCTGATCAAGCGCGCGGACGTGCGCTTTGACCGGCATCTGAGCGCAATGGGAAAAGGGGAAGATAATGGCTAAGTCACTCGACCACGTTATGAAAGGGCTTCCTCCTGCTCGTCGTCAAAGGATCGAGCAGCGGGGCGCGGAGCTCATCGCGGAACAGATGACCTTGCAGGAGCTTCGCAAGGAATTGAATCTCACGCAGGAAGCCATGGCCGACCTTCTTCATATTAAGCAAGGTAATGTCTCCAAGGTCGAGAAGCGTACCGACATGCTGCTCTCCACGCTGCGCGAGTACGTGGAAGCGATGGGTGGGACGCTGGAACTGGTTGCCCGGCTTCCCGGTCGTGGCCCGGTAAGGCTGGAAGGTCTTGGCGACCTGAACGCGGACCTTAAGTAAGAAACAGGGCTGGCCTGACGGTTGGCCTCCTGGTTTGCAGCCAGACACTTTTTGCCTACCGCCCAGGTCAAAGCTATCGACAGCGTACCGACCGCTCCCCCATCGAAAGAAGCCAGTAGGAAGTTAGCGGGTAATGCTGGATATAGGGATAATAGCCCCATCGTCAGGGGCTCCCTGCCCCTATTCGCCAAACGGGTGAGAACGCTCGCTGAACTGGGCTATAATCTGTGCCCTTTTTTGTTCAGCTCCCGGGCGATTTTCCATGACCCAGCAGGCCGCCGAAGTCGCGAAGCGCCGTACCTTCGCAATCATTTCCCACCCCGACGCCGGTAAAACCACCATCACCGAAAAGCTGTTGCTGATGGGCAAGGCGATCGCCGTGGCCGGTACGGTCAAATCGCGTAAATCCGACCGGCACGCCACTTCCGACTGGATGGAAATGGAAAAGCAGCGGGGTATCTCCATTACCACCTCGGTCATGCAATTCCCCTACCGCGAACACATGATCAACCTGCTCGACACCCCCGGCCACGAAGACTTCTCCGAAGACACCTACCGCACCCTGACCGCGGTGGATTCGGCGCTGATGGTGCTCGACGGCGGCAAGGGCGTGGAACCGCGCACCATCGCGCTGATGGACGTGTGCCGCCTGCGCGACACGCCCATCGTCAGCTTCATCAACAAACTGGACCGGGACATCCGCGACCCCATCGAGCTGCTGGACGAAATCGAGGCCGTGCTGAAGATCAAGGCCGCTCCCATCACCTGGCCCATCGGCTGCTACCGGGACTTCAAGGGTGTGTATCACCTGGAAGGCGACTACATCATCGTCTATACGCCGGGGCATGGTCATGAGCGCACCGAGGCCAAGATCATCGAGAAGCTGGACTCGGACGAAGCCCGCGCCCATCTGGGCGACGAGTACGAACGGTTCATCGAGCAGCTCGAACTGGTTCAAGGCGCCTGTCACCCCTTCGATGCCGATGAGTTCATGAACGGCCAGCTCACCCCCGTGTTCTTCGGTACCGCCCTGGGCAACTTCGGGGTAGACCACGTGCTCGACGCGGTGGTCGACTGGGCGCCCCGCCCCTTGCCTCGCGTGGCCCACGAGCGCTCGGTCGAGCCCACCGAAGAGAAGTTCTCCGGTTTCGTGTTCAAGATCCAGGCGAACATGGACCCCAAGCACCGGGACCGTATCGCCTTCATGCGCATCTGTTCGGGCCGCTACGAGCAGGGCATGAAACTGCGTCATGTGCGTACCGGCAAGGACCTGCGCATCGGCGACGCCCTGACCTTCTTCTCCTCGGAGCGTGAGCAACTGGTGGAAGCCTTCGCCGGCGACATCATCGGCCTGCATAACCATGGCACCATCCAGATCGGCGATACCTTCACCGAAGGCGAGAGCCTGGGCTTCACCGGCATTCCACACTTTGCCCCGGAGCTGTTTCGCCGCGTGCGCCTGAAGGACCCGCTCAAGTCCAAGCAGTTGCGCCAGGGCTTGCAGCAACTGGCCGAGGAGGGCGCCACCCAGGTGTTCTTCCCCGAGCGCAGCAACGACATCATCCTCGGCGCGGTGGGGGTGCTCCAGTTCGACGTGGTCGCCAGCCGCCTGAAGGAAGAGTACAAGGTCGAGTGCGCCTACGAGCCGGTTACCGTATGGTCGGCGCGCTGGATCTCCTGCGACGATAAGAAAAAGCTCGAGGAATTCAAGAACAAGGCGGTCGAGAACCTGGCGGTGGATGGCGGTGGCCACCTTACCTACCTAGCCCCTACCCGGGTCAACCTGTCGGTGATGGAAGAACGCTGGCCTGACGTCAGTTTCCGCGCCACTCGCGAACATCATTGATCCGTAGCGCTTACGGACTATGCTGGGCCTTTCCCTCGATGAAAGGCCCTTCGCATGATCAAGGTTTCCGTGCTCTACCCCAACGCCGCCGGCGCCAGCTTCGACCACGAGTACTACCTCAAGACCCACATGGCCCTGGTTAAGGAGCGTTTCGGTCCCAACCTGCTCGGCTACAGCGTGGATCGTGGGCTTGCCGGGGATGACGGCGCCACGCCGCCGCTCTATGTGACCCAGTGCAACCTGTATTTCGAATCCATGGCCAGCCTTGGAGCGGTCATGGGCGCCCATGGTGGTGAGCTCAACGCCGACGTGCCCAACTTCACCAATATCACCCCGGTCACCCAGCTCAGCGAAGTGCTGGTGGACAACCGCCCATAACCTCAGGCTAGGGGCCGCTCAGCCCTCGCGCTTCATCCGTTTCCGGATGCCGCCGTCCACGTCCTGGCCTTGCGCCACAGGTCGATGCAGGGTGCCTGACGTGGGCGTGGCGCCAGGGTGCATTTCGATTTCCGCTTTCTCAAGAATCAGCCCGGAAAGCCGTTCATTGAGCCCCGGCGTCAGGCGGTGGCTCCAGTAGGCCAGCTTGGCCTTGTAACCTACGGTGATCTCCTGCTGAGGCTGCAGGTAGGCCCGTACTACCGCGACCACGGCCTTCGCTGCCGGGTCCATGGTGGGAATACGCGTCTGATGTCCGGTGTAGTTACCGACGTGATCCCACAGTGGTGTGTCCAGGGCCCAGGGCAAGACAGTGCTCACCTGGATCAGCCGCTGGCGACGCAGGCGCAGTTCTTCGTTGAGTACCCGGCCCAGCATCGACACGCCTGCCTTGGAAGCCGAGTAGGCGGCCTGGTAAGCATGGGGCACTTCGCTATCCACTGAACCTACGTTGATCAAATTGCCGTAGCCCTGCGCTTCGAACTGTCGCATCGCCAGATAGCTGCCGGTCACCATGGCCTTGAGGTTGGTATCGAGCAACCGATGCTGGTCTTCCAGCGGTATCTCGTCGAAGCGTCCGATCACCGCCACGCCGGCGTTGTTGATCCAGCCATCGATGGCACCAAACGCGCCTACGGCGGTTTCCAGGAGATGCTGCATCTGGGCGGTATCAGTGACATCGGTCGGTACCATCACCGCTTGGCCCCCTTCGCCTTCGATCTGGGTGACCAGGCTCTCCAGCGCCTCGGCGCGACGAGCCGCCAACACCACCCGTGCGCCGCTGCGGCCGAGTTCCAGTGCCACGCCTCGGCCCAGGCCGCTGGAAGCGCCAGTGATCACGAAGGTCTTCCCGGCGAGACGGCTGCGTTCGGACGACGAAAGAGGGCGGGTGACCCGACGGGACATCAATACAGCAGCGGCAGGAACGGCTAGCAGCAACGGCCAGGTACGGAACGACATGGCAAACCTCGTTTATCAGGATGTAGTCATGCTGACCGATCTTGGGTTTGCCGAGTTTGACCAACTCGACGATAGCGCGACGGGAGGTGAAGGAAGGACATGGTCCGACGGGGCGTGCAACTGTTTCGCCATGTTGCAGAACACCCTGAGATCAGAGGCTTTGCGGGCATTTTGCATGATGATGGCTAACGAGGGTCTGTTTTAAGTTATTGATTTTTATACGAACACTAATGTCAAGGCCCTGGCACGTACGGTGCAATGTTTAAAGCGCCGGACTTATTGTCAACTAAAAAAAGGGCTCAAAATGATCACCACTGCCGAATATTCAACCGCTGCCAACGATGGCCCGAACCGCTCAGGCGTTTCCTGGGCGGCCATCTTTGCAGGCGCCGCCGCGGCGGCAGCCTTGTCGTTGATCCTGATTGTGCTGGGAGCAGGCCTGGGTTTTGCCGCTACCTCGCCTTGGGCCGACGAAGGGGCCAGTGCCAAGACCCTGGGCATTTCCAGCATCTTGTGGCTGTTGATCACTGCCATCCTGGCCTCTGGGCTGGGCGGATACCTGGCGGGCCGGCTGCGCGTGAAGTGGGCCAACCTGCATGGCGATGAGGTCTATTTCCGCGACACCGCCCATGGGTTCCTGGCTTGGGCTGTGGCGACCCTGGTGACCACCGCGTTGGTAGTCGGTACTGCGGGCAATGTAGTGACCGCGGGTGCCCAGGCCGGCGCCAGCGTCGCTTCTGGCGCGGCCACCGTGGCTGGCAGTGCGGCGGGCGGCATGGCGGCCAATGGCAATGACCCCATGGGCTATTTCACTGACACCCTGTTCCGAGGCGAAGGCCCGGCGCCTGTCAGCGACGATGCAGTCAACGGCGTTGCCGGTCGTATCTTCTCCAAGGCCATGGCCGGGGATGGCACCCTGAATGCCGAGGACCGCGCCTACCTGGCTCAACTGGTCGCCCAACGTACTCGTCTGACCCAACCGGAAGCCGAGGCACGGGTAGATCAGGTGTATGCCCAGCTGCGCAAGGCCGCCGACGATGCCAAGGTCGCTGCCAAACAGGCTGCCGACGCTGCCGCCGAGGCCGCGGCCTGGGCCTCCCTGTGGACCTTTATCGCCCTGCTGTGCGGCGCCTTCTTCGCCAGCCTGGCCGCGCTCTTCGGTGGTCGCCAGCGCGACGCGGCTCGCTACCTGGATGCTCACAACCTGAACGTTCATGGCCATGCCACCCAAACCACCACGGTTCCGGTCCGCTAAGCCAACCTTACCTTTCTGAAAAGGAGATACAACATGCGCTCTCTACTGCTGTGGTTCCTGGGCATTCCGATCCCGATCATCATTCTGATCGCCTTGTTCGTGCACTGAGACTGGCGCACGAGCTGTAACTCAACGCCGTGACCTAGTCACGGCGTTTTTGCGATCAATCAGATATCCCGCCGTAGCAGCCGGCCTTGGCCGCGACCCGGCCTGACACCACGTTATGTTCGGTCGCCGCCAAGGCGGGCTGCTATGAGGTATAACGCTCCAGCTCCATCGCGTCATGGCTGCAGAACATTCGAACGTGCTGGTCGGTGGCGATGGAAAGGGCCCGCAAGCGGTTCTGATTATCCACGCGCTGGGCGTGATCAGAATCCATCATTCGTTGGTAGAAGCGAAGGCCTGGCGTGCAAAGACGCTCGGGGGTGCCTACCTCGCCCCGGTAGAAATAGGCATCGCCTGCGTGAAGCAGCCACCCTTCGGCGGTGCGTACGGCGATGCCGGCATGGCCCGGCGTATGACCAGGCAAGGGAATCAGCAGAATGTCATCGCGGGTGCCCAATGGTGTGCGCACCGAGCCGAAACCATTCCAGCGCTCTCCCTCGGGCTGGTAAAACGCCCAATTGCCTACCCGATCCCATTGCTGGCGTCGGAAACGTCGGCTGTCGCGCCAGCCGCTGGCCTGGCGAGCCGCATCCATTTCAGCCTGCAGCACATGCACGGTGGCCTGAGGGAAGTCCTCCAGCCCGCCCGCGTGGTCGAAGTCCAGGTGGGTCAATACGATATGACGCACGTCGGTAGGGCTGAAGCCCAGCTGGCGCACCTGCTCCAAGGCGGTATAGCGATGCTCCAGGCGGATATTGTTGAAGTAGCGGAAGAACCCGCTCAGGCGCTGGCTGGGGATTTTCACATCCTGGCTACCGAAGCCGGTATCCACCAGCACCAGGCCGTCATTGTCGGTTTCGATCAATAGGCAATGACAGACCAGCCGAGCGGTAAGCCCGCGACTGAAGCCATCGAACAATGCACCGCCTAGGGGGCACATACAGCCGCAATTGAGATGATGGATGCGCATGGAGAGGTCCGTTCAGCGAGTCTGTACAGACGACTGCGCGAGCGGGGCCAGCGATCCTTGCTGGCGATCAACGGCTACCCGGCGCCTGGGGGGCGCCGGGCGTCGTTCTTACTTGAGGAACTGCTCGGCGTAGTGGCACGCCACATGGCGCGTGCCCACCGGGCGGAAGGCGGGGACCTCGGTCACGCAACGCTCGGTGGCGTAAGGGCAACGCTTGTGGAACGGGCAGCCGGACGGCGGGTTCAAGGGATTGGGCAGCTCACCCGCGATCTTGATCCGAGGCTTGTCCGGGTCGGGCTTGATGGTCGGCGTGGCCGATAGCAGCGCCTGGGTATAGGGGTGCAGCGGGTTATGGTAAAGGTCTTCCTTGGGCCCCATTTCCGCGGGCCGCCCCAGGTACATCACCAGCACATCGTCCGCTACGTGACGCACCACCGCCAGGTTGTGGGAGATGAACACATAGGCCGTCTGGTATTGCTGCTGCAGGTCCATGAACAGGTTCAGCACCTGCGCCTGGATGGATACGTCCAGCGCGGAGGTGGGCTCGTCCGCCACCAGCACCTTCGGTTGCAGCATCATTGCCCGGGCCAGGGCGATGCGCTGACGCTGCCCGCCGGAGAACATGTGGGGGTAACGCTGGTAATGCTCAGGGCGCAGGCCCACCTGCTGCATCATTGCCTGCACTTTCTCGCGACGCTCGGCCTTGGTCAGCGTCGTGTTGATCAGCAGGGGCTCGGCCAGCTGGTCGCCGATCTTCTGCCGCGGGTTGAGGGAGGCGTAGGGGCTCTGGAACACCATCTGCACGTCCCGGCGCAGTTGCTTGCGCTGTTCCTTGCTGGCGCCCGCCACTTCCTGCCCGGCAATCTTCAAGGAACCGGAGCTAGGCTCTTCGATGAGTGTCAGCTGGCGCGCCAGGGTGGACTTGCCACAACCGGACTCGCCCACCACGGCCAGGGTTTTCCCGGCTTCGAGCTCGAAGGACACGCCATTGAGCGCGCGTACGGTCGCGTGCGGCTTGAACATGCCTTGGGCGACTTCATAGTGGCGAGTGAGCTCGCGGGCGGTAAGTACGACGCTCATCACGCCACCTCCTGGTTACGCGGGTAGAAGCAACGGGCCAGGCTGTGGGCTTTCGGGTCCAGGGCCGGGCGCTGTTGACGGCAGTTTTCTTGAACGTAGGGGCAGCGCGGCGACAGTAGGCAACCCTGGGGGCGGTCGTAGCGCCCAGGCACGATGCCCGGCAGGGTAGACAGCCGCTCGGCCCCTTCGCTGTGCTCCGGGATGGCCGCCAGCAAGGCTTCGGTGTAGGGGTGCGCCGGCACGTCGAACAGCTGCGGCACCTGGCCCACTTCCACGGCCTGGCCGGCGTACATCACGCACACCCGCTGGGCGGTTTCGGCGACCACGGCCAGGTCATGGGTGATCAGGATCAGGGCCATGTCCTGATCCTTCTGCAGGGCCAGCAGCAGGTCCATGATCTGCGCCTGGATGGTCACGTCCAGGGCGGTGGTGGGTTCGTCAGCGATCAGCAGCTTGGGCTCGGCGGCGATAGCCATGGCAATGGCCACGCGCTGGCTCATGCCGCCGGACAGCTGGTGCGGGTAGGCATCGAGGCGGCTGGCGGCGGCGGGGATCTCCACCTTCTGCAGAAGCTCCAGGGCACGCGCCCGCGCGGCCCGGCCCGACAGGCCCAGATGCGTGCGCAACACTTCCTCGATCTGGAAGCCTACGGTATAGCTCGGGTTGAGCGCGGTCATCGGGTCCTGGAAGATCATCGCCAGGTCCTTGCCGACCACATGCCGACGCTGGCGTCGGCTGAGCTTGAGCATGTCCTGGCCATCGAAGCGCAGGGTGTCGGCGCTGATGATGCCGGGCGCTTCCACCAGGCCCATCAGGGCCATCATGGTGACGGACTTGCCGGAGCCGGACTCGCCGACGATGGCGAGCACTTCCCCGCGATTCACCGAAAGGTCGAGGCCGTCCACCACCGGCACCGCGCTGGCGTCGCCGAAGCGCACGCTCAGGTTCTTGATTTCGAGCAATGACATGGGGCCTCCTCAGATCGCATTCTTGAGTTTCGGGTCCAGCGCGTCGCGCAGGCCGTCGCCCATCAGGTTGATTGCCAGCACGCTGAGCAGGATGGTTAAGCCAGGCAGGCTCACCACCCACCAGGCGCGCTCTATGTAGTCGCGCGCGGAGGCCAGCATGGTGCCCCACTCCGGGGTCGGCGGCTGTACGCCCAGGCCTAGGAAGCCCAGCGCCGCGGCATCGAGGATGGCCGAGGAGAAGCTCAGGGTGGCCTGCACGATCAGCGGCGCCAGGCAATTGGGCAGAACGGTCACGAACATCAGGCGCGGCAGGCTGGCGCCGGCCAGTTTCGCGGCAGTCACATAGTCGCGGTTCAGCTCGCCCATCACTGCGGCGCGGGTCAGGCGAACATAGGAAGGCAGGGACACTACCGCAATGGCGATCACGGTATTGATCAGCCCGGCGCCGAGGATGGCTACGATGGCCACTGCCAGCAACAGCGAGGGCAGGGCCAGCATGATGTCCATCAGGCGCATGATGGTCGGCCCGAGGATGCGCGGGAAGAACCCCGCCAGCAGGCCCATGAGGATGCCCGGGATCAGCGACATCAGCACCGAGGACAGGCCGATCAGCAAGGACAGGCGCGCGCCGTGGATCAGGCGCGACAGCAGGTCCCGGCCCAGTTCGTCGGTGCCCAGCAGGTACTTGAGCTGGCCGCCCTCGGCCCAGGAGGGTGGGGTCAGCAGCGCATCGCGGAATTGCTCGCTGGGATCGAAAGGCGCGACCCAGGGGGCGAACAGCGCGCAGAACACTACGACGGCCATGAACAGCAGGCCGGCCACGGCGCCCTTGTTGCGGGCGAAGGCTTTCCAGAATTCCTTCAGGGGCGAAGGGTACAGCAGGCTTTGATCGACTGCCGCGGGTTGAGCTTGGGTATTCATGGGCAGGATCTCAGCGCTGGTGACGGATGCGTGGGTTGGCCAGGCCGTAGAGAATGTCCACGACGAAGTTGACCAGGATGATCAGGCAGGCGATCAGCAGGATGCCATTCTGAACCACGGGATAGTCACGGGCGCCGATGGCCTCGATCAGCCATTTGCCGATGCCCGGCCAGGAGAAGATGGTTTCCGTGAGCACGGCACCGGCCAGCAGGGTGCCTACCTGCAGCCCGAACACGGTCAGCACCGGAATCAAGGCGTTGCGCAGGCCATGCACGAACACCACGCGGGCAGGGGAGAGCCCTTTGGCGCGAGCGGTGCGGATGTAGTCCTCGCGCAGTACTTCGAGCATCGAGGAGCGGGTCATGCGGGCGATCACTGCCAGCGGGATGGTACCCAGCACGATGGCCGGCAGGATCAGGTGGCGCAGGGCATCCATCCAGGCGCCTTCGTCTTCGCTGAACAGGGTATCGATGAGCATGAAGCCGGTTTTCGGCTCGATGTCGTAGAGCAGATCGATGCGCCCGGACACGGGCGTCCAGCCCAGTTGCACCGAAAAGAACATGATCAGGATCAGGCCCCACCAGAAAATGGGCATGGAATAACCGGCCAGGGAGATGCCCATCACGCCATGGTCGAACAGCGAGCCGCGCCGCAGCGCCGCGATCACCCCGGCCAGCAGGCCCAGCACGCCGGCGAAGATGAGCGCGGCGATGGACAGCTCCAGGGTAGCGGGGAACAAGGTGGTGAATTCGGTCCAGACGCTTTCACGGGTCCTCAGGGACTGGCCCAGGTCACCGTGCGCCAGTTGCGCGATGTAGTTGCCGTACTGCACATACAACGGCTTGTTCAGCCCCAGGCGCTCCATGGCCTGGGCATGCATCTCGGGGTCGACCCGCCGTTCCCCCATCATCACTTCCACCGGATCGCCGGGGATGAGGCGTATCAACGCGAACGTCAGCAGGGTGATGCCGAAGAAGGTGGGGATCAGCAATCCCAATCGGCGGGCAATAAAGCTCAACATTTCAGGGTCATACCTCGTCGGCCAGTACGGCCGAGGCGCAAGGGGGGTGGCCCTTGCGCCTCGGAGCCCTCCGCTGGCCTGGATGAGGCCGCGGCGGGTCGGTTTTTTACTTCACCCGGGTTGTGGCGAAGTTGTTGTTGGTCATCGGGCTGATATGGAAGCCCTCGACAGTCTTGCGCATTGCCACGAACAGCTTGGGGTAGGCCAGGCTGATCCACGGTTGGTCCTTGTGGAAGATTTCCTGGGCTCGCTCATAGAGCGCCGCCCGTTTGGCCGGTTCCGTTTCGGCCCGTGCCTGCGAAAGCAGGCTGTCGAACGCCGGGTTGCACCAGCGCGCGGCGTTTTCGCCACTCTTGGCGGCGTCACAGCTCAGGTTCGGCGTGACGAAATTGTCCGGGTCGCCGTTGTCGCCGGCCCAGCCATAGAACACCAGGTCGTGCTCGCCAAGCTTGGCGCGCTTGACCAGTTCGCCCCATTCCAGGGTGCGGATGTCTGTGTTCAGGCCCACCTTGGCCAGGTCCGCCTGCAACAGCTGGGCCGCCAGGGCCGGGTTGGGGTTCGTTACCCCACCGCCGTTGCGGATGAACACGGTGAAACGCGTGCCTTCGGGCACGCCGGCTTCCTTGAGCAGGGCCCGGGCCTTCTCCGCATCGTGGGGAAGGTTGGCGATTCTAGAGTTGAAACCGAGCAACGTCGATGGGTAAGGTCCTGTACCCACGGTGGCGTTGCCTTCGCCGAACAGCGTCCTGACCAGGTTGTCCTTGTCCAGGGCCATGGCGATGGCCTGGCGCACCCGTGCGTCATCCAGGTATCTGTGGGTGGTGTTCATGGCCACATAGCTGACGATCAGGGCTTCCAGCTCGTCCACCCGCAGGTTCGGATCGGCCTTGAGCGCCGGGATGTCGTCCGGCTTGGGATACACCGCCACCTGGCATTCATTGGCGCGCAGCTTCTGCAGGCGAACGTTGCTGTCGGTGGTAATCGCGAATACCAGCGGGTCCGCCGCAGGTTTGCCTTTGTAGTAGTCCGGGTTGGCCTTATACCGGATTTGCGCGTCCTTGTTGTAGCGCACAAGGATGAACGGTCCGGTGCCGATGGGTTTGCTGTTCAGTTCGCCGGTTTTGCCAGCCTTGAGCAACTGGTCGGCGTACTCGGCCGAGTAGATCGACGCGAAGCCCATCGCCAGGTCGCGCAGGAAAGGCCCTTCGGGCCGGGTGAGTTCGAAGATGACGGTGTGGTCGTCCACCTTCTTCACGGCCTTGAGCAGGTCCTTGAAGCCCATGGCCTCGAAATAGGGGAAGCCCATGGGTGATTTGTCATGCCAGGGATGGGCCGGGTCCAGCTGGCGCTGGAAACTCCACAGCACGTCATCGGCATTGAAGTCCCGGGTGGGCGTGAAGTAATCGGTGGTCTGGAATTTCACTCCTTTGCGCAGGTGGAAGGTGTAGGTCAGCCCGTCTTCGGAAATCTCCCAGCGCTCGGCCAGGCCAGGCTGGGTGTCGGTGCTGCCAGGGGTGAAGTCCACCAGGCGGTTGAAGACGGTTTCCGAAGCGGCGTCCGCGGTGGTGGCCGCGGTGTACTGGGCGATATCGAAGCCCTCCGGGCTGGCCTCGGTACAGACTACCAAGGGTTTGGCGGCGGCCAGCGCGCTCAGGCTGAACAGAGCCGCGCCCAGGGCGACGCGCAAAGTATGGCTTTTCATGGAAGACCTCTGGGTTTCAATGGCAGCGTAGACGGCGCGGGCGAGCCTTGTGAGCCCTCCGCGCCGCGCGTGCTGTTAGAGGATGTTGAACGGAACCGTGGTGACCACACGCAGCTCGTTCAGGCTGCCGTCAGCCTGGTTTTCGCTGGCGCGGTGGGTGGTGTAGGTGGCGCGTATGGTCGTGGCCTTGAGCGGCCCGCTCTGCACGGCATAGGAGGTGCCTACGCCGTATTCGTAGTGGTGTTCGCCGTCCATGTTGACGACGTCGGTATAGCCGGTGCCCCGATAATGGGTGCCGTCGATACCCCAGCCGCGGGCGCTGTAGAGGCTGAACTTCAAACCCGGTACGCCGTACTTGGCCATGTCCAGACCATAGGCGACCTGGAAGGATTTTTCATTGGGGCCGTTGAAGTCCGACAACAGCGAGTTGGCCAGGAAGATACCGTTGGTCTCGTGCAGGTAGTCAAAGTATTCGTTGCCGTCCACTTCCTGGTACGCCAGGGTCAGGCTGTGGGCGCCATGGGTGCCGGTGAAGCTCAGGCTGTAGGTGTTGTTGTCGATGTCGCCCAGCTTGCTGGCGCCTTCGTCCTTGGTCTTGTAGTAGTTCAGGCTGGTGGTCAGGGCCACCAGGTCGGCGTCGCCCAGCTCGTGGGTCAAGCCCAGGTAGTACTGGTTCCACAGGTCTTCGGCCTGAGTGGCGTAGAGGCTCGCTTCCAGGCTCTGGAAGGGCTTGTAGACCGCGCCCAGGGTGTTGACGTGGTCGGCGCTGACGCCCCGATTGCCGTATTCGCTGACGAAGCGGGTCAGGCTCTGCTCGGTACGGGGCGATACCCGGTCGAAGGTGCCGGCATCGAGCGTCAGGTTGGTGAACTCGGCGCTGTGTATCGCCACCCCTTCGAAGCTGGAGGGCAGGGCGCGGTTACCGATGGTGGCGACCATGGGAGTATTGAGGTTCTGGCGGCCGGCGGTAAGCACGGTATTGGAATAGCGGGCCTTGAGGTTGCCCAGGCCCAGCTTGCTCCACTGTTCCACGGCATCGCCATCGTGGTCGGCCAGGGTCCGGTTGCCGCCGCCGGCGATTCGTCCGCGGCCCTGTTCCAGGGCGATCTCGTTGTAAAGCGCGCCCTCTACCGCGAAGCCGACGGTGCCTTGGGTGAAGCCGGAGCTGTAGTTCAGGATGGTGCCCTGGGTCCAGGTGTCCCGGCTGCTGGTGTGTTCGCGGCTACCGTCACCCTTCTGGAAGGTAAGGCCGCCGCCGCGCTTCCATTTTTCCTTGGCGAAGAAATTGCGCGTGGTGCCGGACAGGGATTGCCCTTCGATGAAGCCGGTGGCCTCGCTTTGGGCACTGGTACCTTTGACCTCCAGCGGAACGAATGCCTGGCTAGCCGGCTCGGCCACGGCGAAAGTACTGACGCCTGCGATGGCAAGGGCGAGCAAACTCTGTTTTGCGGGTTTCATAAAGATGGTAGCTCCTGACTGCTTGTTGCCGGTTGCCGAGGCTCCGGTACTTTTTCTATTGATACAGTTGATAAGCCTTGAACACTGCCGAAGTGCTGTGCCGACATCTTCGGTCAAGCCGTGTCAAAACTTCTTCATCGCTCTTTCTTGCCAAGAAAGAGGCACCCGCCTGGCCAAATCGGACAGGCAGGCACGCGACCGACCATAAAGACGGACGTGTTCGGGATAAACAGGAAGTTTCCGAGGGGGCTGTGAGAAGTTTCTGAAAACTTCGCGCGCCTACGACCCAGGCACCGTCGGCCTCTAACGGGCCGTAGCGGTGCCTGGAATCAACTCAGTTCTTGATGCCTACTCCGTAGAAGGAGTTGAGACCAAACGGGCTGATCTTGAAATCGTCCACTTTGGCGCTCATGGGCTGGTACACCGTCGAGTGAGCGATGGGGGTCATCGCTACTTGCTGTTTGAGCAGTTGTTGCGCCTGCTTGTACAGTTCGGTGCGTTTGTCTTGATCGACGGTGGCCTTGGCGCCCTTGATCAACTTTTCGTAGTCCTGGTTGCAGAACTTGCCGAAGTTGTTGCCGTTGACCGCGTCACAGCTGAAGAGTGTGCCGAGCCAGTTGTCCGGGTCACCATTGTCGCCGCTCCAGCCGATCAGCATGGCGTCGGTTTCACCATTCTTGGCGCGCTTGATGTACTCGCCCCATTCATAGCTGACGATCTTGGCGTTGATGCCGATCTTCTTCCAGTCGCTTTGCAGCAGCTCGGCCATCAGCTTGGCGTTGGGGTTGTACGGACGCTGCACGGGCATGGCCCAGAGCTGGATCTCGGTGCCTTCGGGAACGCCGGCTTCCTTGAGCAGGGCCTTGGCCTTTTCCGGGTTGTAGCCGGCATCCTTGATGGTGGTGTCGTAGGACCATTGGGTCGGCGGCATGGCGTTCACCGCCTCCTGGCCCGCGCCCTGGTACACCGCTTCGAGGATATGCTTTTTGTCTACGGCCATGTCCAGCGCCTGGCGGACCTTGAGGTTATCCAGTGGCTTATGGGTCACGTTGTAGGAGATATAGCCAAGGTTGAAGCCGGCCTGGTCAGGCATCTTCAGGTTCTTGTCGCTCTTGAGCGGTTGGATGTCCGCCGGGCGAGGGTAGGCCGTGACCTGGCATTCGTTCTTCTTGAGCTTCTGCGCGCGCACCGAGGCGTCGGTGGTGATGGCGAAGATCAGGTTGTCCAGCTTGACGTCTTCAGGCTTCCAGTAGTCCTTGTTGCCCTTGAAGCGGATCTGGGCGTCTTTCTGGTAGCGACTGAACACGAACGGGCCGGTGCCGATCGGCTGCTGGTTGATCAGCTCGGGCTTGCCTTCCTTGAGCAGCTTGTCGGCGTACTCGGCCGACTGGATGGAGGCGAAGCTCATGGCCAGGTTCTGGATGAAGGCCGCGTCCACTTCCTTGAGGGTGAAGCGAACCGTGGCGTCGTCCAGCTTCTCGACCTTGGTGATGTTCGCGTCCATGCCCATATCAGTGAAGTACGGGAACTCGGTGGGGTACGCCTTGCGGAACGGCATGTCCTTGTCGAGCATGCGGTTGAAGGTGAAGAGCACGTCGTCCGCGTTGAAGTCACGGGTGGGCTTGAAGTAATCGGTGGTGTGGAACTTCACGCCCGGGCGCAGGTGAAAAGTATAGGTCAGGTTGTCGGGGGACACATCCCAACTGGTGGCCAGGCCAGGCTGGACCTTGGTGCCGCCGCGCTCGAACTGGGTCAAGCGGTTGAAAACGGTCTCGGCGGAAGCGTCGAAATCCGTACCGGTGGTGTATTGGCCTGGGTCGAAGCCAGCCGGGCTCCCTTCCGAGCAAAACACCAGGTTCGAAGCGGCTTGGCTCAGCGGAGTGACGGCGAGCAGACCTGCACCGACCAGGAACGGAATGACTGCGTGTTTGAGCATGGGGGCCTCATTGTTGTGCTTTTTTCGAAAGAGGACGGCCTCGTGAGCCTTCCTGCCGATACTTATGCAGGGCCCATACCGAATGCAATGCCAAAGGGTCGGAAGGTTCCGAAATTGCTGTACGAACGTACTCGAATGTCGCATGGATGTAAATTTCGGGCGAATTAACCGTTGGGGCCATCACTTTCCCTAAGGTTTCGCCATTAAGGTTGATGGCGGAAAGCCGCCAGTGCGCGTTCCTGGTGCGCAATGGCGGCTTCGGGTCATCAGTCTTGCAGTTCGATGGTGCCGTCAGCGCTGACGGTCACCTCGGTGGTACCGGCTTCCACGTCCGCCGTCACCGCTTCAGCCCGTGCCGCTTTCATCATCATGGGCGCACGCAGGTAAGGTTGTGGAACCGAGTTGCTGTTGAGGGTCAGGCTGACGACCTTGTAGCCCTTGGCTCCCATTGCCTGGCGGGCAATGTCCGCGCGTGCCTTGAAGGCGGCGATGGCATCCTTGATCAAGGCATCCTCGCTCTGCTGGCGAGTGGCCGTAGCGATGCTGAAATCCATGCCCCCGAGCTTCAGGCTCTGCTGAAGCTCGCCGGTGAGGCGGGCGAGGGCGGCGAAGTCCTGGCTTTCCAGGCGCAACTCGCCGCGCTCTCGCCAGCCGGTGATGCCCTGGCCTTTTTCGTCGTAGACCGGGCTGCTGTTGCGGCTGCCTTGACGTACGCTCACGCCTTTGACCTGGCGTGCCTTGGTCAGGGCCTCGTTCAGGCTTGCGGTCACCGTTTCGGCCAGGCGGGCCGGATCCTTGTCCTCGGCTTCGCTATACAGCGTCACGCTCATCAGGTCGCGGGCCACCTCACGGCTCGCCTCGGCGTGCAGGGACACCTGGTTATAGCGCGGCGCCGGGTCGGCCAGCGCGCCGGCGCTGAGCAGGGCGGTAGCGCTAAAGAGTGCGCAAAGGCCAAGGGTGCGTATCATGATTCACTCCTTTATCAAGGTTGCGAGTAGGACCGGCTGCCATCAGTCACGGTTCCAGCGCAGCAGGCGGACCTCTCGCTGTGGTGCTTTGCCGCAGCGCTGCCAGGGCGCCGGGGAGGTCGTTATACTCCGGCGGATCTTTTTCCGCTGCCCGGGAAATGTTTTGCAAGACAAACGCCTTTGCCAGGAACAGTCATGCCCACCGCCGCTCCGCCGCTTTCCGCCTCTCGTCAGAACCTCTGGCGTCTTACTCTCGTACGTATACTGGTGCTGGCGGCCCAGGCCGGCTCGGTGGGCTTTGCCTACCTGACGCACCTGTTGCCCTTGCCATGGTGGCAACTGGCGCTGACCCTGGCATGCTCCGCGGTGCTCTGCGCCCTGACCGCGGTGCGCCTGCATTGGCGGTTGCCGGTCACGGAGCTGGAGTATGCCCTGCAGCTGGGGGGCGATTTATTGATCCACAGCGCCTTGCTGTATTACTCCGGCGGTAGTACCAACCCCTTCGTGTCCTACTACCTGGTGCCGTTGACCATCGCCGCGGTGACCTTGCCCTGGTTGTATTCCTTGATCCTTTCCGGGCTGGCCCTGGCGAGCTATACCCTGCTGCTGGTGCGTTTCTATCCTTTGGAAACCTACCCGGCGGCCCGGGAAAACATGCAGATCTACGGCATGTGGCTCAGTTTTGCCTTGGCGGCGGCGGTGATCACCTTTTTCGCTGCGCGCATGGCCGAGGAATTGCGCCGCCAGCAGGAGTGGCGCGCGCAACGACGAGAGGAGGGCCTGCGTGACCAACAGTTGCTGGCCGTGGCCACTCAGGCCGCGGGCGCGGCTCATGAACTGGGTACACCCTTGGCGACCATGAGCGTGTTGCTCAAGGAGATGCGCCAGGACCATTCGGACCCGATGCTGCAGGAAGACCTTCAGGTACTGCAGGACCAGGTCCAGCTATGCAAGCAGACCTTGCAGCAGTTGGTACGCGCCGCGGAAGCCAACCGCCGCCAGGATGTCGTGGACCAGGACGTCACCGCCTGGCTGGACGAGGCCTTGAACCGCTGGCACCTGATGCGTCCGGAGGCCAGCTACCGTCTGCAGCGTGGCGGCAATGGCAGCGTCCCCCGGCTGGCGCCGCCGGCGGACCTTACCCAGGCCCTGCTCAACCTGCTCAACAACGCGGCCGATGCCTGCCCGGACAACCTGGAAGTGCGCCTGGAGTGGGACGATGAAAACATCTTCATCAGGATCCGCGACCATGGGCCGGGTGTACCTCTGGCCATTGCCGAGCAAATCGGTAAACCTTTCTTTACCACCAAGGGCAAGGGCTTCGGCCTTGGCCTGTTCCTGAGCAAGGCCAGCGTAACCCGCGCTGGCGGCTCGGTGAGACTCTATAGTCATGAGGATGGCGGCACGCTCACGGAGCTGCGCCTTCCCCGTGACGCCCGAGGAGAGACAGATGACTGATACAAACCAGGCCGCGGATGGCGAAGAGCTGCCGCATTTGCTGCTGGTCGATGACGACGCTACTTTCACCCGTGTGATGGCGCGCGCCATGGGCCGTCGTGGCTTTCGCGTCAGTACCGCCGGGTCCGCCGAGGAGGGCCTGGCCCTCGCCCGCCAGGACGTGCCCGACTACGCCGTGCTGGACCTGAAGATGGAAGGGGACTCAGGCTTGGTGCTGTTGCCCAGGCTGTTGGAGCTGGACGCGGAAATGCGGGTGCTGATCCTTACCGGGTATTCCAGCATTGCCACCGCCGTGGAGGCGATCAAGCGCGGCGCCTGTAATTATCTTTGCAAGCCGGCCGATGCCGACGACGTGCTGACGGCCTTGCTTTCCGAGCATGCCGACCTGGACTCGCTGGTGCCGGACAACCCGATGTCCGTGGATCGCCTCCAGTGGGAGCATATCCAGCGGGTGCTGGCAGAGCACGAAGGCAATATCTCCGCCACCGCTCGCGCATTGGGCATGCACCGGCGTACCCTGCAGCGCAAGCTGCAAAAGCGGCCTGTGCGCCGTTGAGTCCCAGGATCACCTCTTCGCCCGCCAGCCACCTGAAGCCAGGCGTGACGGGCGCTCCTACGCTTTGAGCCAACTATGACCGAGAACGCTGAATATTCCGCAGTGAACGATGCCGTGCAGGGCTCGTTCTTCCGTCGCGTGTGGGCGATGACCGTGCCGTACTGGCGCAGTGAAGAAAAAGGCAAGGCGTGGCTGTTGCTGGTCGCCGTGATCGGGCTGTCGCTGTTCAGCGTGGCCATTTCGGTACTGTTGAACAACTGGTACCGCGACTTCTACAACGCACTCCAGCAGAAGGACACGGAGGCCTTCAGTCATCTGATCCTCTATTTCTCCGGCATCGCCGCCATTGCCATTCTCAGCGCGGTGTACCGGCTGTACCTGACCCAGATGCTGACCATCCGCTGGCGCCGCTGGCTGACCGAGCAGCATTTCGCGCGCTGGCTCAGGCACAAGAATTTCTATCATCTGGAAACCGGCGCCTACACTGACAACCCTGACCAACGCATCAGCGAAGACATCGACCGGTTCACCAGTACCACCTTGAGCCTGGGCTTCGGCCTGCTGCGCACGGTAGTGAGCCTGGTGTCCTTCTCTATCATCCTTTGGGGCGTATCCGGAAGCGTCGAACTGTTCGGCTACACCATTGCTGGCTATATGTTCTGGGCGGCGCTGCTGTATGCGGTAGTGGGCAGTTGGCTGACCCACCTGATCGGCCGGCGCCTGATCCCGCTGAACAATCAGCAGCAGCGCTACGAGGCGGACTTGCGTTTTTCCATGGTGCGCATTCGGGAAAATGCCGAAACCATTGCTCTCTACAATGGCGAGCCCAATGAGCAGGAGCGGTTGCAGGGCCGTTTCGGCCGGGTGTGGAGCAACTTCTGGTCGCTGATGCAGGTCCAGAAACGCCTGACATTCTTTACCTCAGGCTACGGCCAGATCGCGATCATCTTCCCCTTCGTCGTGGCGGCGCCGCGCTATTTCGCGGGTAAGATCGAACTCGGCGGTCTGATGCAGATCAACTCGGCCTTCGGCAATGTGCAGGAAAACCTGAGCTGGTTCGTAGATGCCTATGCCTCCCTGGCCGAATGGAAAGCTACTTGCGATCGTCTGCTCAGCTTCCGCCAGGCCATGACCGAAAACGAGCTTCGGTCCGCGCCCATCGATGTCCAAACCCAGGGACACAAGCTGCACATTGCTGGTCTGACCCTGGGGCTGGCTGACGGCCGAGCCTTGCTGGACAACGTCAACCTGGACGTATCCCGCACCGAGCGGTTGATGCTCAGCGGCCGCTCCGGCAGTGGCAAGAGCACCCTGCTGCGCGCCATCGGCGGGCTTTGGCCCCGTGGCGGCGGGCAGATTCTACGGCCTGAGGACCGCACGCTGTTCCTGCCGCAACGCCCCTACATGCCCATCGGCACCTTGCGCGAGGCCCTGAGCTACCCCCTGGCCGGGGACAGCTACCCGGATGAGCGCTACCGCGAAGCACTGGAGCAATGCCGTCTCGGCCATCTGGTGTCGCGCCTGGACGAAGGCAATCATTGGCAGCGGGTCTTGTCTCCGGGGGAGCAGCAGCGGCTGTCCTTCGCCCGCGCGTTGCTCTACCGGCCTCAGTGGCTGTTCCTGGATGAAGCCACCTCGGCCATGGATGAAGAAGACGAAGCGAGCCTCTACCAGGGGCTTATCGACCAGCTCCCGGGCGTCAGCCTCGTCAGCGTTGGCCACCGGACCAGCCTGCGACCTTTCCACCCGCGGTTGGTCAAGATCGAAGGTGGACAGCTGCATGTTCAGCAGGCGTCGGCGCCCAGCGCGCTCTAACGTGATCGTACGAGCCGCTTTGCGCTATGATGGGGCGTGATCAACCCGAGACCGGCTTTACCTATGGACAATCAGAGCGCCATGCCACGCGCCCGCAAGAAACCTCGCAGCCTCGCCCAGGAGCTGGTAGCCGTCCTGAGCGAGCGCATCCGTAACGGCGAACTCAAGCGCGGCGACAAGCTGCCTACCGAGTCGGCGATCATGGAAGAGCAGGGTGTGAGCCGCACGGTTGTCCGCGAGGCCATTTCCCGGCTGCAGGCGGCCGGGCAGGTGGAAACCCGTCACGGTATAGGCACCTTCGTGCTCGACACGCCTAGCCCGAGTGGCTTCCGTATCGATCCGGCCACCATCGTCACGCTGCGAGACGTGCTGGCCGTGCTGGAGCTGCGGATCAGCCTGGAAGTGGAGTCCGCCGGCCTGGCCGCGCAGCGGCGCAGCGATGCTCACCTGCAGGCCATGCGCGAAGCCCTGGATGCCCTGAACGAAAGCGCTGCCCACGCCACCGATGCGGTGGCCTCGGACTTCCAGTTCCACCTGCGCATTGCCCTGGCCACGGGAAATCGCTATTTCACCGACATCATGACTCACCTGGGCACGAGCATCATCCCGCGTACCCGGCTCAATTCCGCCCGCCTGGCCCATGACGATCAACAGCACTACATGAGCCGATTGAGCCGCGAGCACGAAGAGATCTTCGACGCCATTGCCCGTCAGGACGCCGATGCCGCCCGTGCAGCCATGCGCCTGCACTTGACAAACAGCCGCGAGCGCCTGCGCCAGGCGCACGAGGAAGCCGCCAGCCCCCTATAGCCCAGGGGAACGGCTCCGCCCTCGGGTTCCCGTCTGAGCCGTTCACGGTTCGCCAGCTGGCGCTGACTCCCGCCGCGTGTGAACCGACTTACCTTTGTGGGACCCAGCGCCAGCTGGGGAAGGGCTCCGCCTGTGAATCTCGATGCCGCGCACGGAATCTTTGCACAACCCCCTTGTCGGACTGCCTCTCTGGTTGTACGATGACATACAACACCGGCAGCCGCCGGTTCTTGTTTCTCAGCGCACCAGGGTGTTCACAACAATGACTCCACAAGAACTCAAGTCCATCCTTTCCGCCGGCCTGCTGTCTTTCCCGGTCACCGATTTCGACGCCCAAGGGGATTTCAACCCCCAAGGCTACATCAAGCGGCTGGAGTGGCTGGCCCCTTACGGCGCCAGCGCGCTGTTCGCCGCCGGCGGCACCGGTGAATTCTTCTCCCTGGCCGCCAGTGAATATTCCCAGGTGATCAAGACCGCGGTCGACACCTGCGCCAAGAGCGTGCCGATTCTCGCCGGTGTGGGCGGTGCCACCCGCCAGGCCATCGAATACGCCCGTGAAGCCGAACGCCTGGGCGCCAAGGGCTTGCTGCTGCTGCCTCACTACCTGACCGAAGCATCGCAGGATGGCGTCGCGGCCCATGTTGAAGCCGTGTGCAAATCCGTGAACATCGGTGTGATCGTCTACAACCGTAACGTTTGCCGCCTCAATGCCGTACAGTTGGAGCAGCTGGCCGAGCGTTGCCCGAACCTGATCGGCTACAAGGACGGCCTCGGTGACATCGAGCTGATGGTCAGCATCCGTCGCCGCCTGGGCGACCGCTTCAGCTACCTGGGCGGCCTGCCCACCGCTGAGGTTTACGCAGCGGCGTACAAGGCACTGGGCGTGCCGGTCTACTCCTCGGCGGTATTCAACTTCGTGCCCAAGCTGGCCATGGACTTCTACCACGCCATCGCCAAGGACGATCACGTAGCTGTTGGCAAGATGATCGACGACTTCTTCCTGCCTTACCTGGATATCCGCAATCGCAAGGCTGGCTATGCCGTGAGCATCGTCAAGGCTGGCGCCAAGATCGCTGGCTACGACGCCGGTCCGGTGCGCACGCCGCTGACCGACCTCACCGAGGAAGAGTACGCCGCCCTGGCCGCGCTGATGGACAAGCTCGGCCCGCAGTAATTCGCATGACCGGCCGCCTGCTCCCAAGCGGCATTCAAGAAGCGCGCCTCCGGGCGCGCTTTTTCGTTCAGGTGAATTATCATGCAGCAGATGATTGATAACGGATCGCCTACTTGATGCTGAGCCTTTTCCTGGAAACCTTGAACATCACCGCGCCCGTGTTTGCGATGCTGTTCATGGGGCTGTTGCTAAAGCGCGTAGGATGGATCGACGATGGCTTCATCAAGGTCGCCTCTGAACTTGTGTTCAACGTGACCATGCCCTGTCTTCTGTTCCTGGGCATCATTCACGCTAACCTGAACGAAGCCCTGCAGATCGGTGTGATGGTGTATTTCGCCATTGCCACGGTGATCAGCTTCGGGTTGATCTGGCTATGGGCGCGCTGGCATTGCCCCGTGGCGGACCGCGGTATCTACGTGCAGGGCGCCTTTCGCGGCAACAACGGCATCATCGGTCTGGCGCTGGCCGCCAGCATGTATGGGGATTACGGCATTGCCGTGGGCTCGATCCTGGCCGCGGTGCTGATCGTGCTCTACAACAGCCTCTCTTCCGTGGTGCTGGCCTACTACAGCCCGACCATGAAGTCCGACCCGTTGAGCCTGGCCATCGGCGTGGTTCGCAATCCTCTGATCCTCGGCGTGGTGGCCGCCATCCCATTCGCGGTATGGCAGATTCCACTACCGGGTTGGCTTGATCAATCCGCGCAATACCTGGCCCACATGACACTGCCCCTGGCGCTCATCTGTATCGGTGGCACCCTGTCGCTGTCCGCGCTGCGCGCCGGTAGCCATCTGGCTATCAGTGCCAGCCTGGTGAAGATGGTGGCGCTACCGCTGGTGGCTACTCTGGGCGCTTGGGCATGCGGCTTTCGCGGTGCCGACCTGGGCATCCTGTTCCTGTATTTCGGCGCGCCCACCGCCTCGGTGAGTTACGTGATGGCCCGCGCCGCCAACGGCAACTATCGCCTGGCGGCTACCATCGTGGTGATCACCACCATCGCGGCCATCGTGACCACCAACATCGGCATTTTCCTGTTGAACTGGAGCGGCCTGATCTGACGTCTCAGGAGCGTCCGGACCTGCGCCAGTTGCGCCATGCCTCCATGGCCACCAAGATGCCCAATAGCGGCAGCACGTAATGCAGCAGCAGGCGTTCGGCGCGCATCGCCAAGGGCATGTCGGTGTTGAAGGCCACAAGGTGCGCGCCAAAGAGCGCATAAAGGGCAAGCAGCAACAATCCTTCCAGGCGGCTCAGGCGGTAGCCGAGGCGCAACAGCGGCCAGGCCAGCAGCGCGGCCACGAACAGAACGGGAAGGTCGAACGCCAGGCTGTTGGGCGATATCGACAGGCCACGGGGGGCCGCCAGCACAACGACGCCCAGCACCCCGGTCAGGTTGCACAGCGTAGCGCCGATGACGTTGCCCACCGCCAGCTCCCGCTCGCCCCGGAGGGCCGCCAGCGAAGACATCGCCAGGCCGGGGAGGGAAGCGCAAACGGCAACCAGCGTCAGCCCCATGATGCGCTCGGACAGGCCAAGCTCGTTGGCAATGGCCACGGTGGCAGCCAATATCCATTGCGACCCCAGGGTCAGCGCCAGAATGCCCAAAGCCAGGCGTACCCCAGCGGCAAGGGCCGAGCGCTGTCGTACGGGCGCGCGGGGCACCGGCCTGTGCGCATGCTTGAAATGCCATGCCACCCGGCATAGATACCCTGCCCAGGCGGCAACCAGCAGCACGGCTTCGAGGCTACCAAGGCGCTGATCCATCGACAGCCCGTAGAGCAGGACGGCCGTCAGCGCGACCAGGGGCAAGTCCAGGCGCACCACCGAGGGAGAGACCCGCAAGGGCACGATGAGCGCGCACAGGCCCAGCGTGACCCATAGGTTGAACAGGGTGCCGCCTACCAGGCTGCCAAAGGCCAGGTCAGGCGCGTCGGCATTGATGGCGCCCAGGCCAATGGCCAACTGTGGCGCGCTGCTGCCCAGTGCCATCAGTGAAAGGCCGGCGATCAACGGGCGTACCCTGGCGCGCTCAGCCAGGCGCAACAGATTGCGAACGCTCAGCTCGGCGCCAAGCATCAGCATCGCCAGCCCGAGGAAAAACTGCAGCAGGCTGACAGGTGGCAGGGAAGCGAGCTCGGTAATCACAGCCTGGTCAGTCCAGACGCCGGATACGCACCCGAGCGGTGCCGTCGTCGATCATGCCCAGGCGCTGTGCCGCGGCGCGGGAAAGGTCGATGACCCGGCTGCGCGCATGAGGGCCACGGTCATTGATGCGCACCACCACGCTGCGGTCGTTCCGTAAGTTGGTGACCTGCACCTCGGCGCCCATCGGCAGTGTACGGTGCGCCGCCGTGAGAGCGTTCTGGTCGAAGCGCTCCCCACTGGCCGTGCGCAGGCCGTGGTGGCGTGAACCGTAGTAGGAGGCCAGGCCTTCCTGGGCCTCCCCAGGGGCCAGAGCAGTGGGCTGGCCCGCGCAGCCAGCGAGCATGGCCATCAAGAGCGTCAAGCTGAACAGGCGTTGCATGGTAGATCCTTGTACAGGCGAAGGCCGACGCGCCCGCTGGTCTGGCGGGCGCGTCGGCTTTCAGCCTTCCAGCTTGCGCTTGAGCAGCTCGTTCACCTGCTGCGGATTGGCCTTGCCCTTGGACGCCCTCATCGCCTGGCCGACGAAGAAGCCGAACATCTTGCCGCGCTTGGCCTCGTCGGCGGCGCGATATTGCTCGACCTGCTCGGCGTTGGCCGCCAGCACTTCATCCAGCACCTGCTCGATGGCACCAGAATCAGTGACCTGCTTCAGCCCACGGTTTTCGATGATCTGGTCCGCGCTGCCCTCGCCATTGGCCATGGCTTCGAACACCACCTTGGCGATTTTGCCGGAGATGGTGTTGTCGCGGATGCGCTGCAGCATGCCGCCCAGCTGTTCGGTGCTGACCGGGGACTGTTCGATGTCCAGGCCCTGCTTGTTCAGCAGGCTGCCCAGCTCCACCATGACCCAGTTGGCCGCCAGCTTGGCGTCGCCGCCCAGCGCCGCTACCTGCTCGAAGTAGTCGGCCTGCTCGCGGCTGGATGCCAGCACCGTGGCGTCGTAGGCGGAGAGCCCGTACTGGCTCTGGAAGCGCTCGCGCTTCTGTGGCGGCAGCTCGGGCAGGGAAGCGCGCACGTTGTCGAGGAAGCTGTCCTCGATGACCACCGGCAGCAGGTCCGGGTCAGGGAAGTAACGGTAGTCGTTGGCTTCCTCCTTGCTGCGCATGGAGCGGGTTTCGTCCTTGTTCGGGTCATACAGGCGAGTCTCCTGGATGACCTTGCCGCCGTCCTCGATGAGCTCGATCTGGCGTTGCACTTCACTGTTGATGGCGCGCTCGATGAAGCGGAACGAGTTGACGTTCTTGATTTCGCAGCGAGTGCCGAATTCGGCCTGGCCCTTGGGGCGGATCGAGACGTTGCAGTCGCAGCGCAGGGAGCCTTCGGCCATGTTGCCATCGCAGATGCCCAGATAGCGCACCAGGGCATGGATGGCTTTCACATAGGCAACGGCTTCCTTGGCGCTGCGCATGTCCGGCTCGGAGACGATTTCCAGCAGCGGCGTGCCGGCCCGGTTGAGGTCGATGCCCGAAAAGCCCTGGAAATCTTCGTGCAGGCTTTTGCCGGCGTCTTCTTCCAGGTGGGCGCGGGTAACGCCGATGCGCTTGGTGGTGCCGTCTTCCAGGGTGATGTCCAGATGGCCCTTGCCCACGATGGGGTGGTCCATCTGGCTGATCTGGTAGCCCTTGGGTAGGTCGGGGTAGAAGTAGTTCTTGCGGGCGAAGACGTTCTGCTGGCCGATTTGGGCATCGATGGCCAGGCCGAACATCACGGCCATGCGCACGGCTTCCTGGTTCAGCACCGGGAGCACCCCCGGCATGCCCAGGTCGACCAGGCTGGCCTGGGTGTTGGGTGCCGAGCCGAAGGTGGTGGCGCTGCCGGAGAAAATCTTGGACTGGGTCGCGAGCTGGGTATGAATCTCCAGCCCGATCACGACTTCCCATTGCATGTGTATTGCTCCTCAGAAGCCTTCCGGCGAACGGCGGTGCCAATCAGTGACCTGTTGGTAGCGGTGCGCGATGTTCAGTAGTCGCCCTTCCTGGAAATACGGCGCCAGCAGTTGCGCGCCCACAGGCAAGCCGTCGGCGAAGCCGACCGGCATGGACAGGCCAGGCAGCCCCGCCAGGTTGGCGGTGATGGTGTAGACGTCCTCGAGGTAGGCCGCCACCGGGTCGCTGCCCTTGGCGCCCAGCTTCCAGGCCGGGTTCGGCGTGGTCGGGCCGAGAATGACGTCCACGTCCTGGAAGGCGGCCATGAAGTCATTCTTGATCAGCCGACGGATACGCTGGGCCTTGAGGTAATAGGCGTCGTAGTAGCCGGCCGAAAGGGCATAGGTGCCGACCATGATGCGGCGCTGTACTTCCGGCCCGAAGCCTTCGCCCCGGGAGCGCTTGTACAGGTCGGTGAGGTCCACCGGGTTTTCGCAGCGATAGCCGAAGCGCACGCCGTCGAAGCGGGACAGGTTCGACGAGGCCTCGGCCGGTGCGATCACGTAATAGGCCGGAATCGCGTGGCGCATGTTCGGCAGGCTGATGGGCTTGATCACCGCGCCGAGTCTTTCCAGTTCCTGGATGCTGGCTTGCACCAGCTCGCCGATGCGCGGGTCCAGCCCGGCATCGAAGTACTCCTTGGGCACCCCGATACGCAGCCCCTGCAGCGAGTCGTTGAGGGTGGCGCTGTAGTCCGGCACCGGCTGGTCGATGCTGGTGGAGTCCTTGGGGTCGAAACCGGCCATGGCTTGCAGCAGCAGGGCGCAGTCTTCGGCGGTGCGTGCCAGTGGGCCGGCCTGGTCGAGGCTGGAGGCGTAGGCGATCATGCCCCAGCGGGAAACACGACCGTAGGTAGGCTTCAGGCCGGTGAGGTTGGTGAAGGCCGCCGGCTGGCGGATCGAACCGCCCGTGTCGGTACCGGTGGTCGCCGGCACCAGGCGCGCCGCCACCGCGGCCGCGGAACCGCCGGACGAACCGCCTGGTACGTGGTCCGGCTGCCAGGGGTTGTGCACAGCGCCATAGTGGCTGTTTTCGTTGGCCGAGCCCATGGCGAACTCGTCCATGTTGGTCTTGCCGAGGGTCACGGCGCCAGCGGCGGCCAGCTTCTCGACCACGGTAGCGTCGTAGGGCGCCTGGAAGTTGTCGAGCATCCGGGACGCGCAGCTGGTGCGGATGCCACGGGTGCAGAAGAGGTCCTTGTGGGCGATGGGGGCGCCTAGCAGCGGGCCGGCCTCGCCAGCGGCGCGGCGCGCGTCGGCGGCGCGGGCCTGCTCCAGGGCCAGGTCTTCGGTAACGGTGATGAAGGCGTTGAGCCGTGGGTCCAGGGCCCCGATGCGCGTCAGCAGCGCCTGGGTCAGCTCGACGGAAGAGTAACGCTTGGCGGCAAGGCCTTGGGCGATCTCGGCCAGGGTGAATTCATGCATGGCAGGCGGTTATCCCTTACTCGATGACTTTCGGTACCAGGTACAGGCCGCTGTCGACGGCCGGTGCAATGGCCTGGTAGGCATCGCGCTGGTTGTGTTCGGTGACCTGGTCGGGACGCAGGCGTTGGCTGGCTTCCAGCGGGTGGGCCAGGGGGGCGATGTTCTGGGTGTCCACGGCTTGCATCTGGCTCGCCAGGTTCAGGATGCTGTTGAGAGCGTCTAGGGTATGTGGCAGATCAGCCTCGCTCAGCCCGAGGCGGGCCAGGTGGGCGATCTTTTCCACGTCGGAGCGTTCGAGCGCCATGGGGAGGATCTCCAGGAGAAAGCCGGGCGGAAACGTTCCGCCACGGGGGGAACACAGTCGCGAAAACACGGTCACAGAGCCGCGATCGTGGGGCCGTGTGCCCGGAAAAACAGCCAATTTAACATATTGGCGCCTTGCCCAAAATCCCCGCCGTTGTTAGAGTTTGCCGCACTTTTTTACCCACGCGTTGCCAGGGTCACTTCTCCATGTTCAAGAAACTGCGTGGCATGTTTTCCAGCGATCTGTCCATCGACCTGGGAACGGCCAACACCCTTATCTACGTGCGTGAGCGCGGTATCGTCCTGAATGAGCCCTCGGTGGTCGCCATCCGTACCCACGGCAACCAGAAGAGCGTGGTGGCCGTCGGGACCGAGGCCAAGCGCATGCTCGGCCGCACCCCGGGTAACATTGCTGCCATCCGTCCCATGAAGGACGGGGTGATCGCCGACTTCAGCGTCTGCGAAAAAATGCTTCAGTACTTCATCAACAAGGTTCATGAAAACAGCTTCCTGCAGCCCAGCCCCCGGGTGCTGATCTGCGTGCCCTGCAAGTCCACCCAGGTGGAGCGCCGGGCCATCCGTGAGTCGGCCCTCGGGGCCGGCGCGCGCGAAGTCTTCCTCATCGAGGAGCCCATGGCGGCGGCCATCGGCGCCGGTCTGCCGGTGGAGGAAGCCCGCGGTTCGATGGTGGTGGATATCGGCGGCGGCACCACCGAGATCGCCCTGATTTCCCTCAATGGCGTGGTGTACGCCGAATCCGTGCGCGTGGGCGGCGACCGTTTCGACGAAGCCATCGTGACCTACGTTCGGCGCAACTACGGCAGCCTGATCGGCGAATCCACCGCCGAGCGCATCAAGCAGGAAATCGGCACCGCCTACCCGGGCGGCGAAGTTCGCGAAGTGGACGTGCGTGGCCGTAACCTGGCCGAAGGCGTGCCGCGAGCCTTCACCCTCAATTCCAACGAAGTGCTCGAGGCGCTGCAGGAGTCCCTGGCGACCATCGTCCAGGCGGTCAAGAGCGCCCTGGAGCAGTCCCCGCCTGAGCTGGCCTCGGACATCGCCGAGCGTGGCCTGGTGCTCACCGGCGGTGGCGCGCTGCTGCGTGACCTGGACAAGCTCCTGGCCCAGGAAACCGGCCTGCCGGTCATCGTCGCCGAGGATCCGCTCACCTGCGTGGCCCGCGGCGGCGGCCGCGCCCTGGAGATGATGGACAAGCACACCATGGATCTGCTCTCCAGCGAATGATCCAGTGGCACGCCCGGTGGGTTACAGTAGCGTCTCCCGGCGCTAAGGTAGCGGCCGGGCGTTCGCGCGTTTATCCGTTTCTTGCCGCGGCTTCGATCCATGACTGACCTTCCATCTTCCCGCCCAGGAGGAACAGCCCATTAAACCGCTGTTCGCCAAGGGCCCCTCGCTGGGCGTGCATCTGCTGGTGCTCGTGGTGCTGTCCGTTGCCCTGATGGTGGTGGACGCCCGCTTCATGCTGCTCAAGCCCGTGCGCAGCCAGATGTCGCTGGTGCTGATGCAGTCGTACTGGATCACCGACCTGCCGCAACGCATGTGGCAGGGCGTGGCAAGCCAGTTCGGCAGCCGCACCGAGCTGATCGCGGAAAACGAAAAGCTCAAGACCGAGGCTCTCCTGCTGCAAGGGCGCCTGCAGAAGCTGGCTGCCTTGACGGAGCAGAACGTGCGCTTGCGCGAACTGCTCAATTCATCCTCGCTGGTGAACGAGAAGGTGGAGGTGGCCGAACTGATCGGCGTAGACCCTAATCCCTTCACCCACCGTATCCTCATCAACAAGGGGGAGCGTGACGGCGTGTTCCTGGGGCAGCCGGTGCTCGATGCGCGCGGTCTGATGGGGCAGGTAGTGGAGTTGATGCCCTATGCTTCGCGGGTCTTGCTGCTTACCGACAGCACCCACAGCATTCCTGTCCAGGTCAACCGCAACGGGCTTCGCGCCATCGCCAGCGGCACGGGCAATCCGGAGCGCCTGGAGCTTCGGCACGTAGCCGACACGGCCGACATCAAGGAAGGCGACCTGCTGGTCAGCTCAGGGTTGGGCCAGCGCTTCCCGGCAGGCTATCCGGTGGCCACGGTCAAGGAAGTGATTCATGACTCCGGCCAGCCCTTTGCGATCGTGCGGGCGGTGCCCACGGCCGCGCTCAACCGCAGCCGCTACGTGTTGCTGGTGTTCTCCGATAGCCGTACGCCGGAGCAGCGCGCCGCCGACGCCGCCCAGGCGGAAGAAGGCAGCGGTGTGCCCGCCGCCCCGGCCTCTGGGCGAGGCGGCTCGGGCGAGCATCTCGACCCGAACCCGGCCGGCGCACAGGCTACGCCGACTGCGCCAGCGGGGAGCTCCGCGCCGGCCAATGGTGCACATGTCGCCATTCCGAATTCCCATCCGGCGCAGCCCGCCGCGGCCGGCCACCCGGCCACCACGCCTGCCCAGGGCGCTACCCCGGCGCCTAACGCCAAGCCGGCCGCCACGCCCCGCGCCAGCGCGCCGGCCGGGCGAGCAGCCAGCCCTGAAGGAGCGCATTGATGGTCAATACAAGGCGCAACCATGGCTGGATCATCTGGCTGACCTTCGCCATCGGCCTGCTGCTGAGCGTGTCCCCGCTGCCCCAGTTCATGGAAGTGCTGCGGCCATTGTGGCTGTCGTTGCTCATGGCCTTCTGGTGCCTGAACGTGCCCGGCAAGGTGGGCATGACCACTGCCTGGGTACTGGGCCTGGCCGAAGACGTCCTCTACGGCACCCTGCTGGGGCAGAACGCGCTTATCCTGAGCCTGACCACCTTCCTGGTGCTGTCGCTGCAGCAGCGCATGCGCATGTTCCCGATGTGGCAGCAGAGCCTGGTGATCTTCGTGGTGCTGGGAGTCATGCAACTGGCGCAGCTATGGCTCAGCGCCCTGACCGGCAACCGCCAGCCCACCCTGGCCCTGCTGCTGCCGGCGGTGGTCAGCGCCCTGCTATGGCCGTGGGTCAGTTATGGGCTGCGCGGCCTGCGCCGCCGCTTCAATATCCACTGAAGCGTCGCTGACAAGGAGTTGTCCCATGCCTTCATTGTTCCTGGCTTCCGGTTCCCCGCGCCGACGAGAGTTGCTGGCCCAGATCGGCGTGCCCTTCAGCACCTTGACGGCGCCCATCGACGAAACCCCATTGCCCGGCGAGCAGCCGCAGGCCTACGTGTGCCGCCTGGCCATGGCCAAGGCCAAGGCCGGCCAGGCGCAAGCGCCAGCAGGGGCGGTCGTGCTCGGAGCCGATACCGCGGTCATCCTCGACGAGCAGATTCTTGGCAAACCCGCCGACGGTCAGGACGCGCGCGCCATGCTTGCAGCCCTCAGCGGCCGCGCTCATCGAGTTTTCACCGCCGTGGCGGTGCGAAGCGCCAGCGAGGCAGAGGTGATCTGCGTGAGCAGCCAGGTACGCTTCAGACATCTTTCGGCACAGGAAATCGACGCATACTGGGCCAGCGGGGAGCCTGCCGACAAGGCTGGGGCCTATGCCATACAGGGGCTGGGCGCGGTCTTCGTGGAAACCATCGACGGCAGTTATTCCGGCGTGGTCGGCTTGCCCTTGTGCGAAACCGCCGCGCTGCTGGCCCGCTTCGGCGTGCCGTGCTGGCAACCGAACGTTACCCTTTGACCTTACGCTGGCGTCGCCTCGCGCCGTCAGTCCGGGCATCATGGGGCAAACATCCTGACGAGAGCCTGTCATGAGCGAAGAAATCCTCATCAACATCACGCCGATGGAGTCCCGTGTGGCGCTGGTGGAGAACGGCGTGCTGCAGGAAGTGCACGTGGAGCGTACCCAGCGCCGGGGCATCGTCGGCAATATCTACAAAGGCAAGGTCGTCCGCGTGCTTCCGGGCATGCAGGCGGCGTTCATCGACATCGGGCTGGACCGCGCCGCGTTCATCCACGCTTCGGAGATTTCCCTGCGCGAAGGGCCGGCCGTGGAAACCATCAGTGCCCTGGTCCATGAGGGGCAGAGCCTGGTGGTGCAGGTCACCAAGGACCCGATCGGCTCCAAGGGCGCGCGCCTGACCACCCAGCTGTCGATTCCGTCGCGCTACCTGGTGTACATGCCGCGCACCAGTCATGTGGGCATTTCCCTGAAAATCGAGGAAGAATGCGAGCGCGAGCGCCTCAAGCAGATCGTCAGCGACTGCGTGGCCAAGGAGGGCATCCAGGAAAGCGGCGGGTTCATCCTGCGCACCGCCGCAGAGGGGGCCCGGGCCGAGGAAATCCTCATGGATATTCGCTACCTGCGCAGGCTTTGGGAGCAGATCGGCAGCCAGATCAAGACCGCCGGCGCGCCCACGGTCATCTATGAAGACCTGGGCCTGGCCTTGCGTACCCTGCGCGATCTGGTCAATCCGAAGATCGAGAAGATCCGCATCGATTCCAGGGAGACTTTCCAGAAAACCACCCAGTTCGTCGAAGAGCTGATGCCGGAAATCGCCGACCGCCTGGAACATTACCCGGGCGAACGGCCGATCTTCGACCTGTATGCGGTGGAAGACGAGATCCAGCGGGCACTGGATCGCAAGGTGCCGCTCAAGTCCGGTGGCTACCTGGTCGTGGACCCGGCCGAGGCGATGACCACCATCGACGTGAACACCGGTGCCTTCGTGGGGCACCGCAACCTCGAGGAAACCATCTTCAAGACCAACCTCGAGGCTGCCACGGCCATTGCTCGCCAGCTGCGCCTGCGCAACATCGGCGGGATCATCATCATCGACTTCATCGACATGGAAGACGAGGAACACCAGCGCCAGGTATTGCGTACCCTGGAAAAACAGCTCGAACGTGACCATGCCAAGACCAACATCATCGGCATCACCGAGCTGGGCCTGGTGCAGATGACCCGCAAGCGCACCCGGGAAAGCCTGGAGCAGGTGCTTTGCGAGCCCTGTGCCTGCTGCCAGGGGCGGGGCAAGCTGAAAACGCCGGAAACTGTCTGCTACGAGATTTTCCGGGAAATCCTGCGCGAGGCCAGGGCCTACCAGGCCGAGGGCTACCGTGTGCTGGCCAATCAGAAGGTGGTGGACCGCCTGCTGGACGAAGAGTC
Source organism: Pseudomonas sp. DC3200b2 (assembly GCF_049895785.1). Classification (NCBI taxonomy): domain Bacteria; kingdom Pseudomonadati; phylum Pseudomonadota; class Gammaproteobacteria; order Pseudomonadales; family Pseudomonadaceae; genus Pseudomonas; species Pseudomonas sp. DC3200b2. The sequence continues at coordinate 343,650 of NZ_JAFCTA010000001.1, forward strand.
CGGCAATGTCGCCGAACTGGAGGCTTTCATAGGCCGCACCATTCGCTTCCAGGTAGAGAGCATGTATTCGCAGGAACAATACGACGTGGTGTTGCTCTGATTGAAGCTTAACCGAACAAGGGCCCCTGCATGGCGCGTTTGACACAGGTGACAGGGGCGCTCGTTCGTTGGGGGCTGGGCGGCTGCGCGCTTTATCTGATCCTCCTGGCGCTCTATGTAAGCCTCGGCCGGCAGTTGCTGCCCATGGTAGGAGACTACCAGCCCGCGCTCGCCGACAAGGTAAGCCAGGCCCTGGGCCTGCCCGTGAGCATCGGCCGCGTGGAAGGCAGTTGGGTAGGGCTGTCGCCAGCGCTGGTAGCCCAGGACCTGACCCTCGGCACCGGGCCGGATGCCTTGCATCTGGATCGGGTTCGGGTAGTTCCCGCGCTGTGGCGCAGTCTCACGACCCTCAAGCCGCAGATCGACACGCTCCAGATGGAAGGCTTGCATCTGACCCTGCGTCAGGATGGCAGCGGCCACTGGGCGCTGCAGGGCCTTCCCCGGCCTTCTGACGATAGCCCGCTGGACCCCGCCCAGGCGATCGACCGCCTGCGCCAGCTTGGCGAGTTGACGCTGCTCGACAGCCAGTTGGTGCTGGTGCCATGGGGTCACGACCCCATCGCCTTTACCTACCTGGACGCCAGCTTGCGTTCCGCCCAGGGGCAGGAGCGCCTGGACTTGCGCCTGCACCTGCCCGATGGCAAGCCCCTGGCGGCGCAGGTACGCGCCAGGGTGCAGCCGCAGCGCTGGCAGGAGGCAGCCCTTCAGGCCTATGTCAGCTTGCCTCAGAGCGATTGGGCCAAATGGCTTCCGGCAAACTCGACGGGGCAATGGCATTTGCAGGCGCTGCAGGCCGGTGGAGAAGTCTGGCTGGACTGGGCAGACCAGCATCTCAAGAGCGCCTCGTTGCGCCTCAACGCCCCGCGGATCGAAGGTGGCATGGAGGGTAGAGCGCCAACTGCGATCAGTGACCTGGCCCTCTGCGCCTGGCTGCAGCGGGACGGTAGCAATTACCGGTTGTTGGCCCAGCCATTGGCCATGACCCTGGCCGACCAGCGTTGGGAAGCGCGCCTCAAGGCCGAGCAGGCCGGGGATGAGTGGCGACTGCAGGCCGACCGCCTGGCCCTTGGCCCCCTATTGCCCTTGCTCGATGCGTACATGCCCTGGCCGCAAAAGGCCGCCCTGGCGGTGGACAGCCTCAAGCCCAGCGGTACGTTGCGCAACGTGCTGGTGACGCTGCGCCCAAAAGAGAACGGAGACCGCCGCCTGGCCTTCGCCGCGAACCTGGAGCAGGTCGCGTTCCAGCCCTACCACTTCGCCCCTGGCGCCGCCAACGTCAGCGGCAGCATCGAAGGCGACCTGGGCCATGGCGAACTGCGCCTGGCCAGCGAAGGTTTCATGCTGCACCTGTTTCCCATCTTCAATCAGCAATGGCATTACCAGCAGGCCCATGCCCGATTGGCCTGGCGTCTGAACAGCGAAGGCTTCAGCCTGGTCGCGCCAGTGATCCAGGTGCAAGGGGAAGAAGGGCGAATCGCGGCGGATTTCATGATCCGCCTGCCTTTCGGCGAAGGACTCGAGCCTTACATGGACTTGCGCGTGGGCTTGCATGACGGTGACGGCCGGTTCACCCCCAAATACCTGCCCGAAGCCCTGAACCCCCAGGTGGCCGACTGGCTGCGCAATGCGGTGCAGCAGGGGAAGGTCGACGAGGGCTATTTCCAGTACCAGGGCTCCTTGGCCCATGCCGCGCCGGATCACGCGCGCAGCCTTACCCTGTTCTTCAAGGTCCATGATGCGAGCCTGGCTTTCCAGCCGGGTTGGCCGGCGGTCACAGGCGTGGACGGCAAGGTCTACATCCAGGATGGGGATGTCCGCATCCAGGCTGATCGAGGCCGCCTGCTGGACACCACCGTAAGTGATGTGACCGTGCGAGTACCTCATCCAGGCGAAGGGCAGGTGCCACACCTGAGCGTGCTGGGGCGCTTCGACGGGCCGCTCGGGGATGGAATCAAACTTCTGCAAACGGCGCCAATAGGTACCGAGGCGATGTTCGCCGGCTGGCAGGCGCAAGGTCCGCTCCGGGGCGGGGTAGACCTGGACATTCCCCTTGCCCACGGTGAGCCACCCAAGGTGGTCGTGGATTTCACCACCGCTGGCGCCCGCCTCAAGCTTGCTGAGCCGTCCCTTGAGCTCAGCGAACTCAAGGGCGACTTCCGCTTCGACCTGGCCAAGGGGCTGGCGGCCAAGGACGTGAGTGGCCAGGCGCTGGGCAAGGGCTTCACCGCCGGGCTGGAAGCGCTTGGCACGCCGGGGGCGCCGCTGACCCGTATCAACGTGAGCGGCCGGATGGACGTTGCCACCTTGAGCAACTGGCTGGGCAATAACCAACCTCTTCCCGCCACGGGCGAGTTCCCCTACCAGATGCAGCTGGCCTTGGGAAACGACAGCCAACTGCGCATCGATTCGGACCTCAAGGGCGTGACCGTCGATCTACCCGCGCCCTACGGCAAGGCCGCCGGGGATAGCCGCCCCACGCGTGTCGACCTCGACCTTACAGGAAGCGAGCGGCAACTACGGGTGAGCTACGCAAACCTGGCCAGCCTGGTCTACCAGCCCGCCAATGGCCAGTTCCACGCCCCGCCAAGCACTAGCCACGGCGAGCTACTGCTTGGTGAAGGCAAGGCCCAGCTGCCCGGAGCGCCCGGGCTACGCCTGCGTGGCGCCATGGACTGGGTGGACCTCAAGGCCTGGCAGGCAATGCGTGATCGCTACCTGGCAGCCACCCCGGCCACCGCAGGAACAGCGAACGGCTCGGCACCGACCATGCCGTTGAGCAGCGTGGACCTGACCATCGCGCACCTGAGCGCTTTCGGGCAATCGCTGGAGCAAGCGCGCCTGCGCCTGGATCGCGCCCAGGACACTTGGCAGCTTCGCTTGAACAGCCCCCAGCTCACGGGAAAGGCCACTGTGCCGGACCGCCCCGGATTGCCCTTGGACATCGACCTGCAGGATGTCCACCTGCCCGCGCCGGCGGTCGAGGGCACCGCGCTGCAGGAACCTCCCGAGACGCCCGACCCGCTGGCCGAGATAGATCCCCATGACATTCCCGCGGTAGATGTGCGCATCGCGCGCCTGTGGCAAGGAGCAGACCTGGTTGGCGCCTGGTCGCTCAAGTTACGTCCCAACGAGCGGGGGGTGGCGCTGGATGAGTTGAGCCTGGGGCTCAAGGGGATGCAACTGCAAGGCAGCGGTGGCTGGGAGGGCACCGCCGGCGCCAGCATCAGCTGGTTCAAGGGCAATGTCCGCGGCGCCAACCTGGCCGATGTGCTCAAGGCCTGGCGATTCGCGCCCTCGGTCACCAGCCAGGACTTCAGCCTGGACGTGGACGGCCGCTGGCCAGGGTCGCCCGCATGGGCCTCACCCAAGCGATATTCCGGCAGCCTGGACGCTACCCTCAAGCACGGCCAGTTCGTCGAAGTGGAAGGCGGCGCCCAGGCCCTGCGGGTGTTCGGGTTGCTTAACTTCAATGCCATCGGTCGCCGACTGCGCCTGGACTTCTCCGACCTGCTCGGGCGCGGGCTCAGCTACGACAAGGTGACCGGGAAGCTGGCCGCCAGCGATGGGGTATACGTGACCCGCACGCCCATCGCCCTGACCGGCCCGTCCAGCAACCTCGAACTGGACGGCACGTTGGACATGGCGGCCGACCGGGTAGACGCCCGCTTGCTGGTCACCCTGCCCGTGAGCACCAACCTGCCCATGGCGGCCCTGATCGTGGGCGCGCCGGCAGTGGGGGGCGCGCTGTTCCTGGTCGACAAGTTGCTGGGGGACCGGGTGTCCCGCCTGATCAGCGTCAAGTATCGCGTGGAAGGGCCGCTCAAGGAGCCCAAGCTCAGCTTCGACCGGCCGTTCGACGGCAAGCATTGAGCAGGACGCCTGGCCGAATCCTGGCTGCGGTTAGCCGCACAGCCTCCAGTGGGTTAGGATGCACCTTGAACCCTTACCCAGGAGACGCCAGCGCCTATGGACGTGGCCGTGATCCAGATGGTCAGCCAAACCGACCTGGCCTTGAACCTGGCACGGGCCAGGGCACTGCTCGAGCAGGCTAGCGAGGCGGGGGCCAGGCTGGCGGTGTTGCCGGAAAACTTCGCCGCGCTCGGCCGCAGGGACGTGGCAGCCATCGCCCGGGCCGAAGCCCTGGGCACCGGCCCGGTGCTGCCAGCGCTACGCCAATGCGCTCGGGACTTTGGCCTCTGGCTGGTCGCCGGCACTGTACCGCTGCCACCGGAAGGCGCGCCGGACGCGCAGCCCCGCGCTTGCTCGCTGCTGCTGGACGACATGGGCCGCACAGTCGCCCGGTACGACAAGATCCATTTGTTCGACGTGGATGTGCAGGATGATCGGGCCCGCTATCGGGAGTCCGATGACTATGGCCATGGTCACAACCTTGTGGTTGCCGACACGCCGGTAGGGCGGCTGGGGTTGAGCGTATGCTATGACCTACGCTTCCCTGAACTCTATGCGCGGCTGAGGGAGGCCGGCGCGGAGCTGATCAGCGCGCCTTCAGCGTTCACCGCGGTGACCGGGGCCGCTCACTGGGAAGTGCTGATTCGCGCCCGTGCCATAGAAACCCAATGCTACCTGTTGGCCGCGGCCCAGGGCGGTGAGCACCCTGGCCCACGCCACACCCACGGGCAATCGGCCATCGTGGACCCCTGGGGTCGGCTGCTCACGCAGCACCAGACTGGGGAAGCGGTACTGCTGGGCTCACGCGACGCTGTCGAGCAGGCGTCCATCCGTGAGCGTATGCCGGTGCAGACGCATCGGCGCATTTTCTCGCAGGCTGCCATGCGGCCTGCCCCTATCGCGGAGTGAACATGAGCGAGATGTTGAATACGGTCAGCGACCAATTGCTGACCCCCGGCGAGCTGACCCTCGACAGCCTGAACGCCGTACTGGGCGAACTGGCCGGTCCTGGAGTCGACGCCGCCGACCTGTATTTCCAAGCGCAGATCTCCGAGTCCTGGGCCCTGGAAGACGGTATCGTCAAGGAAGGCGGTTTCAATTTCGACCAGGGCGTGGGCGTTCGCGCCCAGGCTGGCGAGAAAACCGGTTTCGCCTATAGCAACACCATCACTCGTGAAGCCTTGAGCCAGGCCGCCCAGGCCGCTCGCTCGATTTCCCGGGCAGGCCAGCACGGGCAGGTGCGCGCGTTCGCGCAGCCGACACAGGCGCGAGCGCCCCTGTACGGCGCGGACAACCCGCTGGACGTGATGAGCCGCGCTGAAAAGGTCGAGCTGCTCAAGCGCATCGATGCCTACACCCGTACCCTCGACCCTCGCGTGCAGCAGGTTACCGTCAGCATGGCAGGCGTCTGGGAGCGGGTACTGGTAGCGGGCATGGACGGCAGCCTGGCGGCCGATATCCGCCCCTTGGTGCGTTTCAACGTGAGCGTGATCGTCGAGCAGAACGGTCGCCGCGAGCGGGGCGGGCAGGGTGGTGGCGCGCGCACGGACTACCGTTATTTCCTGGATGAGGAGCGGGCCATGGGCTACGCCCGTGAAGCTCTGCGCCAGGCTCTGGTTAACCTGGAGGCCCGGCCTGCCCCGGCCGGTACCCTGCCCGTGGTGCTGGGGCCGGGGTGGTCCGGCGTGCTGCTGCACGAAGCCGTGGGGCATGGCCTGGAAGGAGACTTCAACCGCAAGGGCAGCTCGGCCTACAGCGGACGGATCGGCGAGCAGGTGGCCTCCAGCCTGTGCACCATCGTCGATGACGGCACCCTGCAAGGCCGTCGCGGCTCGTTGAGCGTCGACGATGAAGGCACCACTACCCAATGCACGACCCTGATCGAGAAGGGCGTGCTCAAGGGTTACATGCAGGACAAACTCAACGCGCGCCTGATGGGCGTGGCGGCCACCGGCAACGGGCGCCGGGAATCCTACGCGCACCTGCCCATGCCTCGCATGACCAATACCTACATGCTGGCGGGCGAGCATGATCCCGAGGAAATCATCCGATCGGTCAAGAAGGGGCTTTATTGCGCCAACCTGGGCGGTGGCCAAGTGGATATCACCAGCGGCAAGTTCGTGTTCTCGACCAGCGAAGCCTATCTGATCGAGGATGGCAGGATCACCACCCCGGTCAAGGGCGCTACTCTGATCGGCAACGGTCCTGATTGCATGAGCAAGGTGTCCATGGTGGGCACGGACCTGGCGTTGGATAGCGGGGTGGGCACCTGTGGCAAGGATGGTCAATCGGTGCCGGTGGGTGTTGGCCAGCCCACACTGAAGATCGACGCTATCACCGTGGGCGGCACCGGGGCGTGACCTTGCCAGGCTTCGCCCCAGGTGAAGCTGTGGGTCAACGCAGGCCGCGTTGCTGCTCGTCGATCTCGCGGATGTACTTGAAGATCTTGCGGCTGGCCGAAGGTGGGCGATTGTGCGCGGCCTCGTGCTGCGCATGGCGCACCAATGAACGCAAATGCTGGCGATCGGTTTCCGGGTATTGGCCCACGAACGCATCCAGTACCGCGTCATCGCCGGCGATCAGCCGGTCGCGCCAGCGCTCCAGGTTGTGGAAGCGTTCGTTGTACTGCCTCGTAGAGGCGTCGACCTGGTCCAGCAGCTCGAGAATCGCCGCCGTGTCCTGGTCTCGCATCAGTTTGCCGATGAACTGGGTGTGCCGTTTTTTCGCCGCGTTGGCCGTGTGCCTGGGCGCTTCTTCCAGTGCCCGCCGCAGCGGTTCGGTCAGCGGCAGCCGGGCGAGCAGGTCCGGTTTGAGCGTGGTCAGCCGCTCGCCCAGTTCCGTCAGTGCCTGGAGCTCGCGTTTGACCTGCGTCTTGCTTTTACCCTCACCGAGGGCGTCGTCGTATGAATCAACCATGGGGGCCGTCCGCTTATAAACGCCGCCATGATAACCAGTCGGGGGCCGGTTGTCCGGTCCGGCCAGCAGGCCCTTGCCCGGATCCGTCTTTGAAGTTGTGGAGAAACCCATGAAAGCAGTCGATAGCGTTGGCCCGCAGGCGCTGCCGCCCTTACAGGAACAGGTCGAACAGATCATCGCCGAGGCCCGCCGCCAGGGCGCCAGCGCCTGCGAGGTGGCCGTTTCCCTGGAGCAGGGCCTGTCCACCTCGGTGCGCCAGGGCGAAGTCGAAACCGTTGAGCTCAACCGCGACCAAGGCTTTGGCATTACGCTTTACCTGGGGCAGCGCAAGGGTTCGGCGAGCACCTCGGCCACCGGCCCCGATGCCATCCGGGAGACGGTCGCGGCGGCCCTGGCGATCGCGCGACATACCTCAGAAGACGATGCCGCGGGGCTGGCCGACGCGGCGCTCATGGCTCGTGAGCTGCCCGCGTTGGATCTGTATCACCCATGGGAGATCAGCCCCGAGGCCAGCATCGAGCTGGCACTGGCCTGCGAGGCGGCGGCATTCGCAGCCAGCCCGCTGATCCGTAATGCCGACGGCAGCCAGGTTTCGACCCATCAGGGGTGCCGGGTGTACGGCAATAGCCACGGGTTCATCGGTGGCTATGCGTCTACCCGCCACAGCCTGAGCTGCGTGATGATCGCCGAACAGAACGGGCAGATGCAGCGGGACTACTGGTACGACGTGAACCGGGAAGGCGGCCTGCTGGCTTCGCCCGAAGCCATCGGTCGCAGGGCCGCCGAGCGCGCCGCCAGCCGGCTGGGCGCGCGCCCGGTGCCCACCTGCGAGGTCCCGGTGCTGTTTGCCGCTGAACTGGCTGGCGGATTGTTCGGCAGCTTCCTCTCGGCCGTATCGGGGGGCAATCTCTATCGCAAGTCCTCTTTCCTGGAAGGAGCCCTCGGGCAGCAGCTGTTCCCGGACTGGCTGACCCTGGACGAGCGTCCCCATCTGCCCCGAGCCCTGGGTAGCGCGGGCTTCGACGGTGACGGCCTGGCCACCTATGCCAAGCCCTTCGTGCAGGATGGCCGGCTGGTGTCCTATGTGTTGAGCACCTATTCCGGTCGCAAGCTGGGCATGCCCAGCACAGCCAATGCCGGGGGCGTGCACAACCTGTTCGTCACCCACGGCGACGATGACCAGGCCGCGCTCATTCGCAAGATGGGACGTGGGCTATTGGTTACCGAACTGATGGGCAGCGGCCTGAACATGGTCACCGGTGATTATTCCCGCGGCGCCGCGGGGTATTGGGTCGAGAACGGCGAAATCCAGTTCCCGGTCCAGGAAGTGACCATCGCCGGGAACATGAAGGACATGTTCAGGCAGGTCATCGCGGTGGGCAATGACTTGGAGTTGCGCAGCAACGTACGTACCGGATCTGTACTGATCGAGCGCATGACAGTAGCAGGCAGCTGAAATACCCCTTGGTCTACCATGGTTGCATTGAGAGTGATTATCACTAATAGTCACTCTCATCACTTGTAAGCACCTCAACCTGCAAGGGGAGCGACCATGGACCATTGGAAACAGACCATCGAGCGCGCCAATGCGCTCTTTGCCGAAGGCAATTGGGTCGACGCCCGAGAGCATTATCTGCGGGCACTGGCTCTGGCGCAGATTCTCTTCGAGCGATGGAGCAACCCGGACGAAGCGGTCGCGGCGTTCGTGGTCTCGCACCACAACCTGGCGGACCTGCACCTGAAACTGCGACAGCCGGAAGAAAGTGCCGAGTACCTGTGCGCGGCCCATGAACATTTGCTTCATGCGGTGGCCGATTCGCACTTGTCCGTAGCCTTGCGCCAGGCAGCGCTTCGTCACAGCGATCGCACCTATACGGAACTGCTGGGTTTCATTGCCGTCCATGGCGAATACCCCCGCACCGCGAGCTTGCTCGGCGGTGCCATGGGCCAACCGTCGCGCCATACCGGCGCGCACTCGCGATACGGAGTCCACTGACATGCCGCACACCCTGCCGTCCTTGCCGTACGACTACAAAGCCTTGGAGCCCCATATCGATGCCCAGACGATGGAGATCCACCATACCAAGCACCACCAGACCTACATCAACAACCTGAACGCTGCACTGGAAAACACCGAGTACGCCGAGTGGCCAGTGGAAAAGCTGCTGGCAGCCTATGACAGCCTCGAGGATAAACTCAAAGGCCCCGTGGCCAACAACGGTGGTGGCCATGCCAACCATTCCCTGTTCTGGACGGTAATGGCCCCTTCGGCCGGCGGCCAACCCAGCGGCACGGTGAAAGAGGCGATCGAGAAAGACCTGGGCGGCTTCGATGCCTTCAAGGAGGCTTTCACCAAGGCCGCGGTAAGCCGCTTCGGCAGTGGCTGGGCCTGGCTGAGCGTCACCCCGGAGAAGAAACTGGTGGTCGAGAGCACTGCCAACCAGGACAGCCCTTTGATGAAAGGCAATACCCCCATCCTGGGGCTGGATGTGTGGGAGCACGCCTATTACTTGAAGTACCAGAACCGCCGCCCTGAATACATAGGCGCGTTCTTCAACGTGGTCAATTGGCCGGAAGTGGAAAAGCGCTATCAGGCAGCCGTGCAGGCCTTCTAAGCTCGCTGGCGTATCGGTAGGGGCCTGCGAAGCGAGCGAATCGGCAGTTTCGCCAGCTGCGCTGGTTCTTACAGGTGCACCGCTCCCGGCTTCACTCCCCTTCGTCGAACTTGTCGTTGATCAGGCCTGCGAGCGCATCCAGCGCTTCCTGGGCCTGTTCGCCTTCGGTGCTCAGATGAATCTGGGTGCCTTTACCGGCCGCCAGCATCATGACCGCCATGATGCTCTTGCCGTCCACCAGGCTGGCCGAGCTACGGCCAACCCGAACCTGGCAGGGAAAGCGACCGGCGACGCCGACGAACTTGGCGGCCGCGCGCGCGTGCAAGCCCAGCTTGTTGATGATGGTAATGTCGAGTGCGGGCATTGCGTGGCAAGTCCTTGGTTCAGGTGAGGTCTCGATGGCGCACCTGCACGTTCCGTAAGGTCCGCTGCAGCAGTTCGCCGAGCCGCTCGGTGAGATAGACCGAGCGATGGTGCCCGCCCGTGCAGCCGATGGCAACCGTCACGTAGGCTCGGTTGCTTGCCGCGAACCTGGGTAGCCATTTGAGCAGGTAGCTGGAAAGGTCCTGGAACATGTCTTCGACCTCCGGCTGGGCCGCCAGATAGTCGATCACCGGCTGGTCCAGCCCGGAGTGCTCGCGCAGCTCCGGCTTCCAGTAAGGGTTGGGCAGGCAGCGCACATCGAATACCAGGTCGGCGTCGATGGGCATGCCACGCTTGAAACCGAACGATTCCAGGAGGAACGCGGTACCGGCGTCTGGCTTGTTCAGCAGGCGCAGTTTCAACGTATCCCTGAGCTGGTAGAGGTTCAGGCTCGTGGTGTTTATCTTCAGGTCGGCCAGGTCGGCTATGGGGCCAAGCAGGTCGCTTTCCACCCGAATGGCCTCGGCGAGGGAGCGATTGGCGCTGGTCAGCGGGTGCCGCCGGCGGGTTTCCGAAAAGCGCTTGAGCAGTGTTTCCTCGTCTGCGTCCAGGAACAGCACGTCGCACTGAATGTGCTTGGCGCGGACCTCATCGAGCAATTCCGGGAAGCGGGACAGATGACTGGGCAGGTTGCGCGCGTCTATGGACACGGCGACCAAGGGCTGGGCCAGCTCGGTATGAATGATGGCGCGTTCGGCGAGCTCCGGCAGCAGGCCGGCCGGAAGGTTGTCGATGCAGTAGAAGCCGTTGTCTTCGAGGACATCGAGAGCGGTACTCTTGCCCGAACCCGAGCGACCGCTGACGATGACCAGGCGCATGTCAGGCGCTGACCTGAGCGTTCACTACCACCTGGTACAGCGCCTCGCTGTCCTTGGCTGAACGCAGTTGGTCTCGAGTCTCGCGGCGGTCGAGCATGCTGGCGATCTGTCGCAGCAGTTCGAGGTGGGCATCGGTGGCTGCCTGGGGAACCAGCAGCACGAAGATCAAGTCCACCGGCGCGCCATCGATGGCGTCGAAGTCTACCGGCGACTCCAGATGCAGAAGGGCGCTGACCGGCTCATGGCAGTTGGCGAGCCGACAATGCGGAATGGCGATGCCATTGCCGAAGCCGGTGGACCCTAGCTTTTCCCGTGCGATCAGAGCCTCGAAAAGGGCTTGCTGGCCGATATCGGGTAGGTCTTTATGGATCAGGCTGGCGATCTGTTCGAGGACGCGTTTCTTGCTGCCGCCCGGCACGTTCACAAGGGAACGGCCGGGGGTCAGGATCTGTTCTAGTCGGATCATCGGGGGCTCAGCGAGCGGCCGTACCTTGCAGGTGGCTCTGCTGTTTTTCCTTGTATTTGAGCAATTGCCGGTCGAGTTTATCGGTAAGAAGGTCGATGGCGGCATACATGTCTTCGTGTTCCGCCTGGGCCACCACGTCGCACTTTGGAACCCGGATGGTCGCCTCGACGCGCTGTTTCTGCTTCTCCACTTCCATGATCACCTCCACATTGGTGATCTTGTCGCAGTGTCGCTCCAGCTTGGCGAGCTTTTCGGTCATGTAGCTACGCATGGCGTCGGTCACATTCAGTTGATGCCCACTGATGTTGACTTGCATACCGCTTCTCCTTATTGCCAGTGCATAAAGAGGCAGGCGAGAAACCTGCCACTGAAACGCTGGTGGCATTCCCGGTGGTTGCCGACGACCAGGGCCGGCAGCCACCTGGCCAGGCTACATCAACCGCTTGCGTTCGCTGGACGGCGCGATCCCGAGGGACTCACGGTACTTGGCGACAGTGCGGCGTGCTACCTGAATGCCCTGTGCCTCCAGTAAACCAGCGATCTTGCTGTCACTCAATGGCTTTTTCTGGTTTTCGGCGGCGACCAGTTTCTTGATGATCGCCCGGATGGCCGTGGATGAGCATTCTCCGCCTTCCGAGGTGCTGACGTGGCTGGAGAAAAAGTATTTCAGCTCATAAATGCCGCGAGGGGTGTGCATGTACTTCTGGGTGGTGACACGGGAAATCGTGGACTCGTGCATGCCCACGGCTTCGGCGATATCGTGCAGCACCAAGGGTTTCATGGCTTCGTCGCCATAGTCGAGGAAGCCGCGCTGGTGCTCCACGATCTGCGTGGCCACCTTCATCAGGGTTTCGTTGCGGCTTTGCAGGCTCTTGATGAACCAGCGGGCCTCCTGCAACTGATTGCGCATGAAGGTGTTGTCCGCGCTGCTGTCGGCGCGACGCACGAACCCGGCATACTGCGGGTTCACACGCAATCGCGGCACGGCCTCCTGGTTGAGTTCCACCAGCCAGCGGTCGTTGTCCTTGCGCACGATCACATCGGGCACCACGTATTCCGGTTCGCTGCTCTCGATCTGCGAGCCGGGGCGTGGGTTGAGGCTCTGCACCAGCTCGATCACCTGGCGAAGCTCATCTTCCTTGAGCTTCATCCGCCGCATCAGTTGGCTATAGTCCCGGCTGCCAAGCAGTTCTATGAACTCTGTAACCAGGCGCTGGGCCTCGGCAAGCCATGGGGTTTTCGGCGGCAATTGGCGCAACTGCAGGGCCAGGCATTCGCCAAGGTTGCGCGCGCCCACGCCAGCGGGCTCGAATTGCTGGATGCGATGCAGCACGGCCTCGACTTCATCCAGCTCGATATCCAGTTCCGGATCGAAGCCTTGGCAGAGTTCTTCCAGGCTTTCTTCCAGATATCCCTGGCTGTTGATGCAATCGATGAGGGTAACCGCGATCAACCGGTCGTTATCGGACATCGGCACCAGGTTGAGCTGCCAGAGCAGATGGCTTTGCAGGCTTTCCCCGGCCGAGGTGCGGGTAGTGAAGTCCCAATCGTCGTCATCGCCCCCAGGCAGGCTACTGGCGCTGGTCTGGTAGATGTCTTCCCAGGCCGTATCCACGGGCAGGTCTTCGGGAATGCGTTCGCTCCAGTCGCCTTCTTCGCTGGCTTGGGCGCCGCTGTCAGCGCTTTCCTGGAAGCTGGTTTCCTGGAAGGACGGTTCGGGGCTTTCCGCCTGCGTATTCGACTGTTCCGCCTTGTCGGCCAACGGGTCGGTATTGTCGAAGTCGTCACCCTCTTCCTGGCGTTCGAGCATCGGATTGGACTCGAGCGCCTCCTGGATTTCCTGTTGAAGGTCCAAGGTGGAAAGCTGGAGAAGGCGGATGGCCTGTTGCAACTGCGGCGTCATCGTCAGTTGCTGGCCCATTTTAAGGACAAGCGATGGTTTCATGGCGTGAGCTTGACACCTTGTTTGCCGGCGCGAGGCGCCTTCCACAACGGGTGCTCCCAGCGGAGCACCCAGACTTGAAGCAAATTATATGCCTGAGGCTTCGAGCTTTGCCTAGGGGCTTTACACTTACAGCCGGAACTCGTGGCCCAGGTAGACCTCTTTCACCAGCTCGTTGGCCAGGATAGTTGCCGAATCGCCTTCTGCAATCAATTGGCCATCGTTCACAATATAGGCGATTTCGCAGATATCGAGGGTTTCCCGCACATTGTGGTCGGTGATCAACACGCCAATGCCCTTGGCCTTGAGGTGATGAATGATCTGCTTGATATCACCCACGGATATCGGGTCCACGCCAGCGAAGGGTTCGTCCAGCAGGATGAATTTCGGCGCGGTGGCCAGTGCCCTGGCGATCTCGACCCGCCGCCGTTCGCCGCCGGACAGGCTCATGCCGAGGTTGTCCCGGATATGGGTGATGTGGAATTCCTGCAAAAGGCTTTCCATGGCCTTGCGACGGCCATTGCTGTCGAGGTCCTTGCGGGTTTCCAGAATGGCCATGATGTTGTCGGCCACCGACAGCTTGCGGAAGATGGAAGCTTCCTGGGGCAGATAGCCAATGCCTGCCTTGGCGCGACCGTGCATGGGCTGGTGGCTGACGTCCAGATCGTCGATCAGCACCCGGCCCTGGTCTGCCTGGACCAGGCCCACGATCATGTAGAAACAGGTGGTCTTGCCCGCCCCGTTGGGGCCAAGCAGGCCGACGATCTGCCCACTTTCGATGGAAAGGCTGACATCTCTCACCACTTGCCGGCTTTTATAGCTCTTGGCCAGGTGCTGGGCCTTCAACGTTGCCATTACTGCGCCTTCTGCGGCTGGTCGGTTTTCTTCTTGGGCTGGATCACCATGTCGATCCGCGGGCGTGGCGCGGTCAGCTTGCTGCCCGTGGCCCGCCCGGCGTTCACCACCTGGCGCACCGTGTCGTAGACGATCTTTTCGCCTTCGGAGGTGTTGCCATCGTTGATGACCTTGGCCTTGTCGATCAGCACGATGCGGTCCTGGGCGGCGAAGTACTGGATGGTCACCGCGTAGGCCTGGACGATCGGCTTGTCGACGGCAGGCTTCTGCTCGTAGTAGGCCAGGTTGCCCACGGCGGTGAACACGTCCACGTCGCCATTGGCTGCGCGGGTGACGGTTACCTTGTTGCCGGTGATCTTCATCGAGCCCTGGGTGATGACCACGTCCCCGGTGTACACGGCCACGCCTTGCTTGTCGTCAAGCTGGGCGTCGTCGGACTGGATATGGATGGGCTGATTCCGGTCGGTGGGCAGCGCCAAAGCGTTCACGCTTCCCAGTGCCGCGCCCAGGCCTAGCAGGAAGGGGAGGGTTTTAACGAGCCTCATACTGTCCTCTTACGGTGGACAGCAAGTGGATCTTGCTGTCGTTCAAATACGCTTTCATTCCCTTGGCAGTCGTGACGCCACCGGCGCCCTCGATTCTAACGTCTTGGTCAGTCTCCGCATATTGCTTCTGCGGGAATACCATGGCGCGGGACGTCGTGATCACGGTGGTTCGGTTCTGCTGGTCCGTGCGGTTGAGCCGTACGGCGTCGATGAGTTCGACCTGGCTGCCGTCCGGATTGACCACGGCGCGCTCGCTGCGCACGTGCCAGGGGTAGGTCGTTCCCCGGTAGATGTCCATCACCGGCCTGGTCACATGGGTGACCTCGCTGGCCTTGAGGTGCTCGACCCTGTCGGCGGTCATGTCGTACTGCCTGGAGCCGTCGGGCAGGTACTGCACCGTGTGCGCGTTGATCGCATAGTAGTCGATGGTGCCGGCGTCGACGCTCGCCTTGGGGTTGTCGAGGAAGCGGCCAGGGCTGACGTTCCAGTACCCGGCAGCGATCAGCAGGGCGGCGAGCGCCACCGCGATCGACAGGGTCAAGAGCTTTTTCTTGGGCATTGCGGTGCCTACAGGTAGTGGTTCAGCGCGGCGTCCAGGTTGCCCTGGGCCCGCAGGATAAGTTCGCAATATTCACGAGCCGCGCCTTCGCCACCCTTGGCCTGGGTCACGCCATGGGCGTGTCGGCGCACGAAGTCGGCGGCATTGGCCACCGCCATGCCCAGCCCCACGCGCCGGATGACCGGGAGGTCCGGAAGGTCGTCGCCCAGGTGGGCGACCTGCTCGTAGGACAGGCCCAGCGTCTGGATAAGCCCATCCAGAACCACGAGCTTGTCCTCGCGGCCCTGGTACAGGTGCGGGATGCCCAGGTTGCGGGCCCGGCGTTCGGTCGCGGCGCTGGTGCGGCCGCTGATGATGGCGGTTGTCACGCCCGAGGCCATGAGCATCTTGATGCCCTGGCCATCGAGTGTATTGAACGCCTTGATCTCGCTGCCGTCTTCCAGAAAGTAGAGACGGCCATCGGTGAGCACACCGTCGACGTCGAAAACCGCCAGTTTGATCCGGCTCGCGCGTTCCAGCAGGGCGTGATCCATCACACGACCCCCGCACGGAGGAAGTCATGCATGTTCATCGCGCCAACCGGGCGATCCTGCTCATCGACCACCACCAGGGCGCCGATCTTGTGGTCTTCCATGATCTTCAATGCCTGGGCCGCCAACATTTCAGGGGTAACGGACTTGCCGTGAACGGTCATCACCTGTTCGATGCGCGTGGCCTGGATGTCCAGGTTGCGGTCCAGGCTGCGGCGCAGGTCGCCATCGGTGAAGACTCCGGCCAGGCGGCCGTCCTCTTCGATCACCACGGTCATGCCCAGCCCCTTGCGCGACATTTCCAGAAGGGCTTCCTTCAGGAGCGTGCCGCGCGTGACCTTCGGCAGGGCGGCCCCGCCGTGCATCAATTGCTCGACCTTCAGCAGCAGGCGTCGCCCCAGGGCCCCGCCCGGGTGCGAAAACGCGAAGTCTTCGGCGGTGAACCCGCGCGCTTCGAGCAGGGCTACCGCCAGAGCGTCCCCCAGCACCAGCGCCGCGGTGGTGGACGAGGTAGGCGCCAGGTTCAGGGGGCAGGCTTCCTGCTCCACCCGAGCGCTCAGATGGACCTCGGCGGCCTTGGCCAGGGTGGATTCCGGATTGCCGGTAAGGCTGATCAGGCCGATGCCAAGGCGCTTGATCAGCGGTACCAGGGTAACGAGTTCCGCGGTGGTACCGGAGTTGGACAGCGCCAGAACGATGTCGGCCGGGGTGATCATGCCCATGTCGCCATGGCTGGCCTCGGCCGGATGCACGAAGAAGGCCGGCGTTCCGGTGCTGGCCAGGGTCGCGGCGATCTTGCGCCCGACATGGCCCGACTTGCCCATGCCCATGACCACGACGCGCCCGCTGCTGGCCAGGATCATCTCGCAGGCGTGGACGAAATCAGCGTTTATGGACTCGAGCAGGCCTTCCACTGCCTTGAGTTCAAGAGCGATGGTGCGCTGCGCGGACTGGATAAGGTCGCGGGTCTGGTTCATGCGGAGCAAGTCAGCCTGAGAAAAGGCCGGGATTATATCTGGATTGCCGGTAGCGCGCACGGCCCGGCGCAGCCGGTCATTTGCGCCTTCGCAGCAAGGTCTGGCGAGTCGCTGGCTGACGCCGCCGGCGCGGCCAGGCCCAGGGCGCCTCGGCAAGCGCGGGCGGTTCCCCGCGCGAAGGTCGGTGGTATAGTGCGCCGCTTGTCGACCTGCGGCGGCGGTGTGCCCTGGCCTGTGGCTCACACGTCTTCAGGGGAATGTCGCATCGCAAGGAGAACGAATGAGTGCTGAACACGCCTACGCCGTCGAGCTGAAGGGCGTCACCTTCAAGCGCGGCGCGCGCAGCATTTTCGAGAATGTGGATATCCGCATTCCACGCGGCAAGGTCACCGGGATCATGGGGCCGTCCGGCTGCGGCAAGACGACCCTGCTGCGCCTGATGGGCGCTCAGCTGCGGCCCGCCAAGGGCCAGGTATGGGTGAACGGGCAGAACCTGCCGGAGCTGTCGCGCAGTGACCTGTTCGATGCCCGCAAGCACATGGGCGTGCTGTTCCAGAGTGGCGCGCTGTTCACGGACCTGGACGTCTTCGAGAACGTGGCGTTCCCGCTGCGGGTGCATACCGACCTGCCCGAGGAAATGATTCGCGACATTGTGCTGATGAAGCTGCAGGCCGTGGGGCTGCGCGGTGCGGTGGAGCTGATGCCCGACGAGCTTTCCGGAGGCATGAAGCGCCGGGTGGCCCTGGCGCGCGCTATCGCCATGGACCCGCAGATCCTCATGTACGACGAGCCTTTCGTCGGCCAGGACCCGATCGCCATGGGCATGCTGGTGCGCCTGATCCGGCTGCTCAACGACGCCCTGGGAATCACCAGCATCGTGGTGTCTCACGATCTGGCCGAAACCGCGAGCATCGCCGATTACCTTTATGTAGTGGGCGACGGCCAGGTGCTGGGGCAGGGCACCCCGGCCGAGCTGATGGCTTCGGATAATCCGCGCATCCGTCAGTTCATGAAAGGCCAGGCAGACGGGCCGGTTCCTTTCCATTTTTCCGCGCCAGCCTTGGCCGAAGACTTTCTGGGGAAGCGCTGATGCGTCGCAGGTCCATAGTGGAGCGGGTTCGCCTGTTGGGGCGGGCTGCCATCGACATCATCGCAGGGCTGGGTCGCGCCACTCTGTTTCTTCTTCACGCCTTGTTCAGTCGCGGCGGAGTGTCCGGTGGGTTTGCCCTGCTGGTGCGGCAGCTGTACTCGGTCGGTGTGTTGTCCCTGGCCATTATCGTGGTGTCCGGGATCTTCATTGGCGGCGTGCTCTCGCTGCAGGGTTTCAGCATCCTGGCCAAATACGGTTCCGAACAGGCGGTGGGCCAGATGATTGCCCTGACCTTGCTGCGTGAGCTGGGGCCTGTGGTCACCGCCTTGCTCTTCGCCGGGCGCGCGGGTTCGGCCCTGGCCGCGGAAATCGGCAACATGAAAGCCACCGAGCAGCTCTCCAGCCTGGAAATGATCGGCGTCGACCCGCTCAAGTACATCATCGCGCCGCGGCTCTGGGCGGGCTTCATTTCCCTGCCGGTGCTGGCGGCCATGTTCAGCGTCGTGGGCATCTGGGGCGGGTCCTGGGTAGCGGTGGACTGGCTCGGGGTCTATGAAGGGTCGTTCTGGGCCAACATGCAGAACAGCGTCAGTTTTACCGAGGATGTCCTCAATGGCGTGGTGAAGAGCCTTGTGTTCGCCTTCGTGGTCACCTGGATCGCGGTGTACCAGGGCTATGACTGCGAACCTACGTCAGAAGGAATCAGCCGCGCGACTACCCGTACCGTGGTCTACGCCTCCCTGGCCGTATTGGGCCTGGACTTCATTTTGACCGCTTTGATGTTTGGAGATTTCTAATGCAAAACCGCACCCTGGAAGTCGGTGTCGGCCTGTTTCTGCTGGCCGGGATCCTCGCGCTGTTGCTGCTGGCCCTGCGGGTCAGCGGGCTATCCCCGACCTCCGCCCACGACACTTACAAACTCTACGCATATTTTGACAATATCGCCGGCCTGACTGTCAGAGCCAAGGTGACCATGGCTGGCGTGACCATCGGCAAGGTCACCGCCATCGACCTGGACAAGGACACCTTCACCGGTCGGGTGACGCTGCAACTGGACAAGAGCGTGGATAACCTGCCGGTGGATTCGACCGCTTCCATCCTGACGGCCGGCCTGCTGGGCGAGAAGTACATCGGGGTGAGCGTGGGTGGTGAGAGTGCCGTGCTGAAGGATGGTCAGACAATCCATGACACACAATCCTCGCTGGTGCTGGAGGATCTGATTGGCAAATTCTTGCTCAATAACGTGAGCAAAGAAGCGAAATAAAGGAGTTCACATGATAGCCATTTTGCGTCGAGCCCTGGTCGCCATGCTGCTGGCCGTGCCGCTACTGGCCAATGCCGCGGCGGGCAGCTCCGCCCATGACCTGGTCAAGGGCACCACCGACGAGCTGCTGGCCGACCTGAGCGCCAATCGCGACGCCTACCGCCAGAACCCCTCGGCCTTCTACGCCGCGCTCAACCGCATCGTGGGCCCTGTGGTGGACGCCGACGGCATCTCGCGCAGCATCATGACGGTCAAGTATTCGCGCAAGGCTACGCCGGAGCAGATGGCTCGCTTCCAGGAAAACTTCCGCCGCAGCCTGTTCCAGTTCTATGGCAACGCCCTGCTCGAGTACAACAACCAAGGCATCACGGTCGACCCACCCAAGGACGAAAGCGGTGAGCGGACCTCCGTCGGCATGCAGGTGCGCGGCAACAACGGTGCGGTCTACCCGGTTTCCTATACGCTGGAGAAGGTCCAGGGCCAGTGGAAAGTGCGGAATGTGATCGTAAACGGCATCAACATCGGCAAGCTGTTCCGCGACCAGTTCGCTGACGCCATGCAGCGAAACGGCAACGACCTGGACAAGACCATCGACGGCTGGGCTGGCGAGGTCGCCAAGGCCAAGGAAGCTGCAGGCAACCAGCCCTTGCAGGAGCAGCAATGAGCCTGGCTTCGTTAAGGCTGGTAGACAACCAGCTGCATCTGCAAGGCGTGCTGGACTACCGCACCGGGGCCAGCCTGCGCGCCGAGGCCCGGGATCTGGTGCCGCGGGTAAGCGGCGGTCAGGTGGTGGTGGATTGCCGCGCCGTGGAGAAAGCCAGCAGCGTGGGCGTGTCCCTGTTGCTGGCGCTGGCCCGTGATGCCCAGGCAGCTGGCAAGACGCTGAGCGTGAGCCACATGCCGACGGACCTGTGCCAGATTGCCGAGGTCTGTGGCGTTTCGCCTTTGCTGCGCAGCGTCTGACACCCGTGCTCGGGAAAAGCCCGCCTGGTCTGCGAAGCTCGCAGCCAGCGGGCTTTTTTTGTATCATGGCCGACCCGCGCGCACAGGGCGCCGACCGAGGTTGATCATGCAGGCCCTAGAAGTCAAAAGCTTCCTTGAAGCGAAGCTGCCCCAAGTCCAGGTGGAAGTCGAAGGCGAAGGCTGCAACTTCCAGTTGAACGTCATCAGCGACGAGCTGGCCGCGCTCAGCCCGGTCAAGCGTCAGCAGCAGGTCTATTCGCACCTCAATCCCTGGATCGCCGATGGCAGCATCCATGCCGTGACGATGAAATTTTTCACCCGCGCAGCCTGGGCTGAGCGCACCTGAGCCATAGGCTTCGAGAGTGTTATGGACAAACTGATTATTACCGGCGGTGCCCGCCTCGATGGCGAGATCCGCATTTCCGGCGCGAAGAACGCCGCCCTGCCGATTCTGGCGGCAACCCTGCTGGCCGATGGGCCGGTCACGGTGGCGAACCTCCCGCACCTGCACGACATCACCACCATGATCGAGCTGTTCGGGCGCATGGGCATCGAGCCTGTGATCAACGAAAAGCTGGCGGTGGAGATCGACCCGCGCACCATCAAGACACTGGTCGCGCCTTATGAGCTGGTCAAGACCATGCGCGCGTCCATCCTGGTGCTGGGCCCGATGGTCGCCCGCTTCGGCGAGGCGGAAGTCGCCTTGCCGGGCGGTTGCGCCATCGGCTCGCGTCCGGTGGATTTGCACATCCGAGGCCTGGAAGCCATGGGCGCGGTCATCGACGTGGAAGGTGGCTACATCAAGGCCAAGGCACCCGAGGGCGGGCTGCGTGGCGCCAGCTTCTTCTTCGATACCGTCAGCGTGACCGGTACCGAGAACATCATGATGGCCGCGGCCCTGGCCAGGGGGCGCACCGTGCTGCAGAACGCCGCCCGCGAGCCCGAGGTGGTCGATCTGGCCAACTTCATCAATGCCATGGGTGGCAACGTCCAGGGCGCCGGCACCGACACCATCACCATCGAGGGTGTGGAGCGCCTGCATTCGGCGACCTACAAGGTCATGCCGGACCGCATCGAAACCGGTACCTACCTGGTAGCCGCCGCCGTGACCGGTGGCCGGGTCAAGCTCAAGGACACCGACCCCACCATCCTCGAGGCGGTGCTCGACAAGCTGCGCGAAGCCGGCGCCGAGATCACCTCCGGTGAAGACTGGATCGCCCTGGACATGCACGGCAAGCGGCCGCGCGCGGTCAACCTGCGCACCGCTCCCTACCCGGCGTTCCCCACCGACATGCAGGCGCAGTTCATTTCCCTGAACGCAGTCGCCGAAGGCACCGGGGCGGTCATCGAAACCGTATTCGAAAACCGCTTCATGCACGTGTACGAGCTGCTGCGCATGGGCGCGCACATTCTCGTCGAAGGCAATACCGCCGTGGTCACTGGCGTGGACGGCCTCAAGGGCGCCCCGGTGATGGCTACCGACCTTCGCGCCTCGGCGAGCCTGGTGTTGGCGGCCCTGGTTGCCGAAGGCGATACCCTGATCGACCGCATCTACCACATCGACCGTGGCTACGAGTGCATCGAGGAAAAACTGCAGATGCTGGGCGCCAGGATCCGTCGCGTGCCGGGCTAGCGCCAGCGCACCTGGCGGCCTCGGCCATCCTGCATCGTTAACGAAAGAAAAGGGCTCTGCTTCTTCCATGCTGACCATCGCTTTGTCCAAGGGCCGTATCCTCGACGACACCCTGCCGTTGCTGGCGGACGCGGGCATCGTCCCGACCGAGGATCCGGACAAGAGCCGCAAGCTCATCATCCCCACTACCCAGGATGATGTCCGCCTGCTGATCGTGCGTGCCACCGACGTGCCCACCTACGTCGAGCACGGCGCCGCCGACCTCGGCGTGGCGGGCAAGGACGTGCTCATGGAGTATGGCGGCCAGGGCCTGTACGAACCCCTCGACCTGAAGATCGCCCGGTGTCGCCTGATGACCGCCGGCGCCATCGGGGCACCCGTGCCCAAAGGGCGGCTGCGGGTAGCGACCAAGTTCGTCAACGTCGCCAAGCGCTACTACGCCGAACAGGGCCGCCAGGTCGATATCATCAAGCTCTACGGCTCCATGGAGCTTGCCCCGCTGGTAGGCCTGGCGGACAAGATCATCGACGTGGTGGACACTGGCAACACCCTGCGAGCCAATGGCCTGGAACCCCAGGAGCTGATCGCTCACATCAGTTCTCGCCTAGTGGTGAACAAGGCGTCCATGAAGATGCAGCATGCCCGCATCCAGGCACTGATCGAGACCCTGCGCAAGGCAGTGGAATCCCGACACCGGGCTTGACCCTTCGGCGCGCAGCCCGCGCGCTTCGCTATCCACGCCATAGCCGCCTTCGATCGAAGGAAAGGCCCAAATGGCGTGGTGGCCCTGCTAGATTACCCATCCCGTTACACACTCGCAGACCGAGGCCAGCCATGACCGAACCGACCGCCATCCGCCGACTTGACGCCACCGCTGTGGATTTTGCGCGGCATCTGGATCATCTGCTGAGCTGGGAAAGCGTTTCCGATGACGCTGTGAACGGTCGCGTGCTGGAAATCATCGACGCGGTGCGCCAACGTGGCGACGCGGCCCTGGTGGAATACACCCAGCGCTTCGATGGGGTGCAGGTCAAGGCCATGGCGGAGCTGATCCTGCCCCGGGCCCGGCTGGAGCAGGCCCTGGAGCGCATCACCCCAGCCCAGCGGCAAGCCCTGGAAACGGCCGCTGCCCGTGTGCGTGCCTATCACGAAAAACAGAAACAGGATTCCTGGAGCTACACCGAGGCCGATGGCACGGTGCTTGGGCAGCAGGTCACGCCCCTCGACCGCGCCGGGCTCTATGTGCCCGGTGGCAAGGCCAGCTACCCCTCGTCGGTGCTGATGAACGCCATTCCGGCCAAGGTCGCGGGCGTGCCCGAAGTGGTCATGGTAGTGCCGACGCCCCGGGGCGAGGTGAACGAGCTGGTGCTGGCCGCCGCCTGCATCGCCGGTGTGGACCGAGTGTTCACTATCGGTGGCGCCCAGGCCGTCGCGGCACTGGCCTATGGCACCGAAAGCGTTCCCCCGGTGGACAAGATCGTCGGTCCGGGGAACATCTACGTGGCCACCGCCAAGCGCCACGTCTTCGGCAAGGTGGGTATCGACATGATCGCAGGCCCATCGGAGATCCTGGTGGTCTGCGATGGCGGCACCGACCCGGACTGGATCGCCATGGACCTGTTCTCCCAGGCCGAGCATGACGAGGACGCCCAGGCGATCCTGGTCAGTCCGGACCAGGCCTTCCTCGACCAGGTAGCGCTGAGCATCGACAAGCTGTTGCCCACCATGGAGCGGGCCGAGATCATCCGTACCTCGCTGAACAACCGTGGCGCGCTGATCAAGGTGGCCGACATGGCCCAGGCCATCGAAGTGGCCAACCGGATCGCCCCCGAGCACCTGGAGCTCTCGGTAGCCGATCCGCGTCAATGGCTGCCCTCGATTCGTCATGCCGGGGCCATCTTCATGGGCCGCCACACCAGCGAGGCCTTGGGCGACTACTGCGCGGGCCCGAACCACGTGCTGCCTACCTCCGGTACCGCCCGGTTCTCCTCGCCGCTGGGTGTCTACGACTTCCAGAAGCGGTCGTCGGTGATCTTCTGCTCGGACGAAGGTGCGTCCGTGCTGGGGCGCACGGCCTCGGTACTGGCTCGGGGCGAGTCCCTTACCGCCCACGCACGTAGCGCTGAATACCGAATCAAGGAAGCCTGACCATGAGCAAATTCTGGAGCCCCTTCGTCAAGCAGCTGGTGCCCTATGTGCCGGGCGAGCAGCCAAAGCTGAACAATCTGGTGAAGCTCAACACCAACGAGAACCCCTACGGCCCCTCACCCTTGGCATTGCAAGCCATGCAGGCGCAGATCGGCGATGACCTGCGCCTGTACCCCGACCCGAACGGCGACCGCTTGAAGCAGGCCGTGGCCGCTTTCTATGGCGTGCAGCCGGGGCAGGTGTTCGTTGGCAACGGCTCGGATGAAGTGCTGGCGCATATCTTCCACGGGTTGTTCCAACAAGAGCGCCCACTGCTCTTCCCGGACATCAGCTATAGCTTCTATCCGGTCTATTGCGGGCTCTATGGCATCGACTTCGAACAGGTGGCGCTCAATGACCGCTTCGAGATCGAACCCGCCGACTATGCGCGCCCCAACGGCGGCATCATCTTCCCCAACCCCAACGCGCCAACCGGCTGCCTGCTTGGGCTCGATGCCATCGAGCGGATTCTGGCCGGCAGCCCGGATTCGGTAGTGGTGGTCGACGAGGCCTATATCGATTTCGGTGGGGACAGCGCCATCGCGCTGGTAGATCGCTATCCGAACCTGTTGGTGACCCAGACGCTGTCCAAGTCCCGTTCACTGGCCGGGCTGCGGGTAGGCCTGGCGGTAGGGCATCCGGACCTGATCGAGGCTCTGGAACGTGTCAAGAACAGTTTCAACTCCTATCCTCTGGATCGCATCGCCCTGGCCGGGGCCGCCGCGGCCTTCGAGGATCGCGCCTGGTTCGACGAAACCCGTGGACGCGTGATCGACAGTCGGGAAAAGCTTGCCGCCGAGCTGCGGCAGCGCGGCTTCGAGGTGCTGCCTTCGGGCGCCAACTTCATTTTCGCGCGCCATCCGGAGCGGGACGCTGCGCAGGTCGCCGCGCATCTACGTGAGCGCAGCGTGATCGTTCGCCACTTCAAGCAGCCACGCATCGCCCAGTTCCTGCGTATCACCATCGGCACGCCGGAACAGAACCGGGCGTTGCTGGACGCGCTGTAACCCAGGCGGCTGGCGTCAGCAAGCGAAAAGCTTTATTCGCTTGCTTCCACCGCAAGGGCAGGCAGTCAGGGCAGCGCAGGCCGTGAAACGTCGGGGGGCGTCAGCGGCAGCTGACGAACCGGCCCTGGCTGCTGGCCGATTCTACCGCTTCGCTGCGCCTACTCTTCCTTGGGCGCGGCCGGCGCCGGCGGCGGCCGCAGGCCCACTTCAGCGGTGAGTTTCAGGGTTTTGCCCTTGCGCATCACCTCGATATCGATCTTGTCGCCGGGTTTGGTTCGTGCCACCTGGTTCATGGACTTACGGCCATCGGCGGCGGGCTCTTTGTCGATGCTGAGAATGACATCGCCCAGTTGCAGCCCCGCCTTCTGCGCCGGACCATCCCGGAATACGCCCGCTACTACGATTCCCGGATGATCCTTCAAGCCAAAGGATTCGGCCAGGTCTTCGGTCAGCGGTTGAACTTCGATGCCCAGCCAGCCGCGTATCACCTGGCCGTGCTCGATGATCGCCTTCATGACTTCCAGGGCCAGCTTGGTCGGAATGGCGAAGCCGATACCCTGGGAACCGCCAGACTTGGAGAAAATGGCGGTATTGATACCGGTCAGGTTGCCATTGGCGTCGACCAGGGCACCGCCCGAGTTGCCTGGGTTGATGGCCGCGTCTGTCTGGATGAAGTCTTCGTAGGTATTGAGGCCCAACTGGTTGCGGCCGGTAGCGCTGATGATGCCCATGGTGACGGTCTGGCCGACACCGAAGGGGTTGCCGATGGCCAGCGCCACATCACCGATGCGCAGGTTGTCCGAGCTGCCGATGGTGATGGCGGGGAGGTTCTTCAGGTCGATCTTCAATACCGCCAGGTCGGTTTCCGGGTCGCTGCCGATGACCCGCGCCAGGGTTTCCCGACCATCCTTGAGGGCCACCACGATCTGGTCGGCGCCGGAGGTCACATGGTTGTTGGTCAGCAGGTAGCCCTCGGGGCTCATGATGACCGCCGACCCCAGGCTGGATTCCCAGCGGCGCTGGCGCGGCAGGTTGTCGCCGAAGAAGCGGCGGAATTGAGGGTCTTCGAACAAGGGATGCGAGGACTTGTTCACGACCTTGGTGGTATAGAGGTTCACCACGGCCGGGGCGGCGATGGTCACTGCGTCGGCGTAGGAAATCGGACCCTGGATGACGGTCGCCGATTGCGGCGCCTGTTGCAGGTTCACGTCCTGGCTGGGCAGCCCCACCCATTCCGGAAAGCGCAGGATGATCAGGAGCGCGACCAGAACGCCGGTCACCAGAGGCCAGCTGAAATAACGCAGGACGATCGACATCGGGGGGTCCTAAAGGAGGGAGCGTTTTCACACGGCCAGGGCGGCCGCATAATGGGCGCCATTATACGAGGGCTTCGGCCCCCGCGAACTGCCTTTATGGAGAGTTTTATGGCCGTGTCACTCAGCACCCTGGTCGAGGAAGCCGACCGTTACCTGGGCAGCGCCCGGATGGCCGATTACTGCCCCAATGGGCTCCAGGTGGAAGGGCGCCCTCAGGTAAGGCGTATTGTCAGTGGCGTAACGGCCAGCCAGGCGCTGCTCGATGCCGCGGTCGCCGCCGACGCGGACCTGGTGCTGGTACACCATGGCTATTTCTGGAAGGGGGAAAACCCGTGCGTGGTAGGCATGAAGCAGCGTCGGCTCAAAACCCTGCTACGTCATGACATCAGCCTGCTGGCCTATCACCTGCCCCTGGATGTGCATCCGGAGGTAGGCAATAACACCCAATTGGCGGCACGCCTGGGGTTGACTGTCGAAGGTCCGCTGGACCCGGCGGATCCGAAGGTGGTAGGGCTGGTGGGGTCGCTGGATATTCCCCAAACCGCCCTGGCGTTCTCGCGGCGAGTCGCTCAGGTGCTGCAGCGTGAGCCGTTGGTGGTCTGCAACGGACAGCCCGTACGTCGGGTGGGTTGGTGCACTGGAGGCGGGCAGGGCTATATCGATACTGCCATTGCCGCCGGCGTCGATCTTTACCTGACCGGGGAAGCTTCAGAGCAGACGTTCCACAGTGCCTGCGAAAATGGCGTGTCCTTCATCGCCGCGGGACACCATGCCACCGAGCGCTACGGAGTGCAGGCCCTGGGCGAGTATCTGGCGCAACGGTTTGCCTTGGAGCATCGATTCATCGATTGCCCGAATCCGGTCTAACTGGCGGGCATATGCTCATACCTTTTGAGTCTAAGACGCCTCCCTTATATGCCGCAGACCCTGTGATACAGTGTCCGGCTCGAAAACGGCCCGTAGGCCGTCCCCATCTGCAAAGCAATCCGTGAGTAGCCATGGTCGATAAACTGACGCACTTGAAACAGCTCGAGGCGGAGAGTATCCACATCATTCGTGAGGTGGCAGCCGAGTTCGACAATCCGGTGATGCTGTATTCCATCGGCAAGGATTCGGCGGTAATGCTGCATCTGGCACGCAAGGCCTTCTTCCCGGGCAAGCTGCCGTTTCCGGTGATGCATGTGGACACCCGCTGGAAATTCCAAGAGATGTACAAGTTCCGCGACCGCATGGTCGAGGAGATGGGCCTGGACCTGCTCGTGCACATCAATCCCGAGGGCGTGGCTCAGGACATCAATCCCTTCACTCACGGTAGTGCCAAGCATACCGACATCATGAAGACACAGGGCCTGAAGCAGGCGCTGGACAAGCACGGTTTCGACGCAGCCTTCGGGGGTGCCCGACGCGACGAGGAAAAATCCCGTGCCAAGGAGCGAGTGTACTCTTTCCGCGACAGCAAGCACCGCTGGGACCCCAAGAACCAGCGCCCTGAGCTGTGGAACCTGTACAACGGCAAGGTGAACAAAGGCGAGTCGATCCGCGTGTTCCCGCTGTCCAACTGGACCGAACTGGACATCTGGCAGTACATCTATCTGGAGCAGATCCCGATCGTTCCGCTGTACTTCGCCGCCGAGCGTGAGGTCATCGAGAAGAATGGCACCCTGATCATGATCGACGACGAGCGCATTCTCGAACACCTCAGCGACGAAGAGAAAGCGCGTATCGTCAAGAAGAAGGTCCGCTTCCGCACCCTGGGTTGCTATCCGCTGACCGGCGCGGTCGAGTCCGACGCCGAGAGCCTGACCGACATCATCCAGGAAATGCTGCTGACGCGTACCTCCGAGCGCCAGGGGCGGGTCATCGACCACGATGGCGCGGGTTCCATGGAAGACAAGAAGCGTCAGGGTTATTTCTAGCACTTCGAGCTACAGGCGGCAGGCTGCGAGCCGGATGTGGACTTCCGGTTCCGCAGCGCCGCTTGGGTCGCCTGCAGCCCTGGAAGCGCCTGCGATTGGATTACCGAAGCCCACGAGTTTTCCAGAATGCTCGCTGGGTTGATCAACAGAATTTCTAACTAGCCGTACGCTACAAGCCTGCCGCTTGAAGCTTACGGCTTGGAGCTCAAGATGAGTCATCAATCCGAACTGATCAGCGAAGACATCCTCGCTTATCTGGCCCAGCACGAGCGCAAGGAGCTGCTACGGTTCCTTACCTGCGGCAACGTCGACGACGGCAAGAGCACATTGATCGGCCGTCTGCTGCACGATTCGAAGATGATCTACGAGGACCACCTCGAGGCCATCACCCGGGATTCGAAGAAGGTCGGCACCACTGGCGAAGAAGTGGACCTGGCGTTGCTGGTCGATGGCTTGCAGGCCGAGCGTGAGCAGGGCATCACCATCGACGTGGCCTACCGCTACTTCTCCACCGCCAAGCGCAAGTTCATCATCGCCGACACGCCGGGCCACGAGCAGTACACGCGCAACATGGCCACAGGCGCCTCCACCTGCGACCTGGCCATTATCCTGGTGGATGCCCGCTACGGCGTGCAGACCCAGACCCGTCGCCACAGCTATATCGCTTCGCTGTTGGGTATCAAGCACATCGTGGTGGCCATCAACAAGATGGACCTCAAGGGCTTCGATGAAGGTGTGTTCGAGGCCATCAAGGCGGATTACCTGAAGTTTGCCGAGGCGATCCAGCTGACGCCGAGCAGCCTGCATTTCGTGCCCATGTCAGCCCTCAAGGGCGACAACGTGGTCAACCGCAGCGAGCGCTCGCCCTGGTACACCGGCCCCGCGCTGATGGAAATCCTGGAAACGGTGGAGGTGGCGGCCGACCGCAACCTGACCGACCTTCGCTTCCCGGTACAGTACGTCAACCGACCCAACCTGAACTTCCGCGGTTTCGCCGGCACCCTGGCCAGCGGCGTCGTGCACAAGGGCGACGAGGTGACGGTGCTGCCTTCGGGCAAGAGCAGCCGGGTCAAGTCCATCGTCACCTACGAAGGTGAGCTGGAGCATGCCGGGCCTGGCCAGGCCATTACCTTGACCATGGAAGACGAAATCGACATCTCCCGCGGGGATCTGCTGGTGCATGCCGACAACGTGCCGCCGGTCACCGATCAGTTCGAAGCCATGCTGGTGTGGATGTCTGAAGAGCCGATGCTGCCTGGCAAGAAATACGACATCAAGCGGGCGACCAGCTACGTGCCGGGCTCCATCGCCAGCATCGTCCATCGGGTAGACGTCAACACTCTGGAGCAAGGCGCTGCCAGTGCGTTGGCGCTGAACGAGATCGGCAAGGTCAAGGTGGCGCTCGACGCCTCCATCGCCCTGGACGGCTACGCCAGCAACCGCACCACTGGCGCCTTCATCGTCATCGACCGGCTCACCAACGGCACGGTAGGGGCGGGCATGATCATCGCTCCGCCCGTAATACCCCATGGCAGCGCTGGCGCTCATGGTGCGCTGGCCCACGTCAGTGTGGAAGAGCGCGTCCGCCGCTTCGGCCAGCAACCGGCTACCGTGCTGTTGACGGGCCTGTCCGGCGCAGGCAAGAGCACCCTGGCCTATGCGGTGGAGCGCAAGCTCTTCGATATGGGGCGCGCGGTCTATGTACTCGATGGCCAGAACCTGCGTCATGACCTGAACAAGGGGCTGCCCCAGGATCGGGCTGGCCGTACCGAGAACTGGCGCCGTGCCGCCCATGTGGCCAAGCAGTTCAACGAGGCGGGGCTGTTGACCCTGGCGGCATTCGTGGCGCCGGATGCCGAAGGCCGTGCCCAGGCACGGGACCTGATCGGGGATCGCCTGCTGACCGTGTATGTACAGGCTTCGCCCCAGGCCTGCAGCGAGCGTGACCCTCAAGGGCTATACGCAGCCGGTGGGGACAACATCCCGGGTGAGTCCTTCCCTTATGACGTACCGCTCGACGCGGACCTGGTCATCGACACCCAGGCCCTGACCATCGAGGAAGGCGTCAGGCAGGTCATCGAGCTGTTGCGCGCGCGCGAGGTCATCTGACCCGCCGCGGGCTTGCCGCTCACCTGCGAAAAGGGCCTCGATCGAGGCCCTTTTTGATTTACTTGCGTTTCAACCCATATTGCTCGTCGAGCATGCCTGGCATGTCCGGCCCCTTGGGGGCGTAATCCTTGGGTGCTTCATGATCCTTGGGCGGGGTCAGTCGGTCACGGCTCGAAGCGCTCGGCTCGGCGTGCAGGGCCGCCAACAGGCGCTGGCGTGTCAGTTCATCGGTAGCCAGGTGATTGGCGCCTTCGGCCAGGTGTTCCTGAACCTCCTGGTAGCTCTGAGTCAGCTTCTTCACCAGCACCGCAGTGCTGTTGAAGTGGGTGACCACCTCATGCTGATAGTTATCGAATTTCTGCTGAAGCTCGTCCAGCTGGCGCTGGGTGCCGCCAGGCACGGCATTGGGGGCCAGGCGTGCAAGGAGGAAGCCGGCGACCAGGCCCACCACGAGAGCCAGTGTGGGTAGCAACCAAACCAAGAGCGAGAGTTCCACGAGTCCTTCCTCTATAAACGACTTTGCATTACGTTAACGGCTCGAACCCGCGCTGTATACCGCAAGGCGTCAAAACCGCCTGACCACGGGGCACAAACCACTAGCTAGACGAGTCGACCCTGGCCAGGGTCACGGAGTTCATACCCTTGCTCATTCGCGAAAACCCCTTGATGCTCGATGGGCCGGTTGGCCAGCTCGAGGCGCTTTACCTCGAGGTTCCCCAGCCGCGAGGCCTGGCACTGCTTTGCCATCCAAACCCCGAGCAGGGCGGGACCATGCTCAACAAGGTCATGTCCACCCTGCAGCGTACCGCCCGGGACGCTGGCTACATCACCCTGAGGTTCAACTATCGGGGCACGGGTAGCAGTGCCGGCAGCCATGACATGGGCCTGGGGGAGGTGGACGACGCCAATGCCGCCGCCAACTGGCTGCGCATCCGTCATCCAGGCCTGCCGCTGACACTCCTGGGCTTTTCCTTCGGTGGTTTCGTGGCGGCCACCCTGGGCGGGCGGCTGGAACGCCAGGGCGTGACGCTTGAGCACCTGTTCATGTGCGCTCCGGCCGTGATGCGGTTGCGTACCGAAGAGCCGCCGCCGCGGCAGTGCCCGCTGACGGTGATCCAGCCTGACGCCGACGAGGTCGTCCAACCTGCCCAGGTGTACGAATGGTCCGCCGGGCTCGAGCGTCCCCATGAGTTGATCAAAGTGGCGGAGTGCGGGCACTTCTTTCATGGCAAACTCACCGACCTGAAAGATCTTGTTCTTCCGCGCCTTGCCCCCTGACCGCAGCCGATAAGCGATTGCCCATGACCACCCGTATTCTCACTGGTATCACCACCACCGGCACGCCCCACCTGGGCAACTATGCCGGCGCCATCCGCCCTGCCATCGAGGCCAGTCGTCGGCCTGGCATGGACTCATACTACTTCCTGGCCGATTACCACGCCCTGATCAAATGCGACGACCCGCAGCGTATCCAGCGCTCGCGCCTGGAAATCGCCGCCACCTGGCTCGCTGGTGGCCTGGACGTGGAGCGCGCTACTTTCTATCGGCAGTCGGACATCCCCGAGATCCCTGAATTGACCTGGTTGCTGACCTGCGTGGCGGCCAAGGGGCTGCTCAACCGCGCCCATGCCTACAAGGCGTCGGTAGACAGGAACGTGGAAACCGGCGAAGACCCGGACGCCGGCGTGTCCATGGGCCTGTACAGCTACCCGATCCTGATGGCGGCGGACATCCTGATGTTCAACGCCCACAAGGTGCCGGTGGGTCGTGACCAGATCCAGCACGTGGAAATGGCTCGGGATATCGGCCAGCGCTTCAACCATCTGTTCGGCCAGGGGCAGGAGCTGTTCGTACTCCCCGAGGCGGTGATCGAGGAAAGCGTAGCGACCCTGCCCGGGCTGGATGGCCGCAAGATGTCCAAGAGCTACGACAACACCATCCCGTTGTTCGGCTCGGCCAAGCAGCTCAAGGACGCCATTGCCCGTATCGTGACCGACTCACGCGCTCCGGGTGAGCCGAAGGATCCTGACAACAGCCACCTGTTCACCCTCTACAGCGCCTTCGCGACTCCGGCCCAGACCGAAGCCTTCCGCGGGCACCTGCTGGGCGGTCTGGGGTGGGGCGAGGCCAAGCAACAACTGTTCACACTGCTCGACGGCCTCCTTGCCGAGCCGCGCGAGCGCTACCAGCAACTGATCGCTCGCCCCGCTGACCTGGAAGACATCCTGTTGGCCGGTGCCGCCAAGGCGCGTCGCGTGGCCACGCCTTTCCTCGAGCAGTTGCGCGAAGCGGTGGGCCTGCGCTCGTTCCGTACCCAGGTCGCGACAACCGGCACCGCGCCCAAGAAGGCCGGCAAGGCTGCGCGGTTCGTCAGCTTCCGCGAGGACGATGGCAGCTTCCGTTTCCGCCTGCTCAGTGCCGACGGGGAGCAACTGCTGCTTTCTCAGCCATTCGCCGATGGCAAGGCGGCGGGCGCGGCAAGCAAGCGTCTGCAGCAGGTCGAGCCAGAACTGCGCGTCGAAGCGGACCGTTTCACGGTATGGCTCGATGGCGAGTGCGTGGCCAGCAGCCCGGCCCATACCGATGGTGCCGCCCGGGATGCTGCCATCGATGCGGTGAAGCAGGCCCTGCGGCCCGCGGCGGACTGAACGCGCGGGTCATCTGTGCGCTGGGTCTTGTTCGCGCAGGCCCGGCGCTGACGGCTGCGGCGATCGGTCGCGGCCTCGATTGCCATCCCCCAGGCCCGCCGTTAAAGTGGCGGCCCGGTTTTACAGCCCGTAGACGACTTATGACGCCCCTTGAACGATACCAAGCCGACCTGAAACGTCCTGATTTCTTCCACGATGCGGCGCAGGAAACAGCGGTGCGCCATCTCCAGCGGCTCTACGATGATTTGATCGCCGCGGACACCCACAAGCCGGGCCTGCTGGGCAAACTCTTCGGCAAGAAAGACACTGCACCGATCAAAGGGCTTTATTTCTGGGGCGGTGTAGGGCGGGGCAAGACCTACCTGGTCGATACCTTCTTCGAAGCGCTGCCGTTCAAGGAAAAAACCCGTACCCACTTCCACCGTTTCATGAAGCGGGTCCACGAGGAGATGAAAACCCTCAAGGGCGAGAAGAATCCGTTGACGTTGATCGCCAAGCGATTCGCCAGCGAGTCGCGGGTGATCTGTTTCGACGAATTCTTCGTGTCGGATATCACCGACGCCATGATTCTCGGCACTTTGATGGAAGAACTGTTCAAGCATGGGGTCACCCTGGTGGCGACTTCCAACATCGTCCCGGACGGCCTCTACAAGGACGGCCTGCAGCGGGCCCGTTTCCTGCCGGCCATCGCGCTGATCAAGCAGCACACCGAAGTGGTCAACGTCGACAGTGGGGTGGACTATCGCCTGCGCCATCTGGAGCAGGCGGAACTGTTCCACTTCCCTCTGAACGAGGCGGCGGAGAAAAGCCTGCGCGAGAGCTTCCGGGCACTGACGCCGGAGTGCACCCAACCGGTGGAAAACGATGTTCTGATCATCGAGAACCGCGAGATCCACGCGCTGCGTACCTGTGACGACGTGGCCTGGTTCGACTTCCGCGCCCTGTGCGACGGGCCGCGCAGCCAGAACGACTACATCGAGCTGGGCAAGATTTTCCACGCCGTGATTCTCAGTGGCGTGGAACAGATGGGCGTCGCGACCGACGACATTGCCCGCCGCTTCATCAACATGGTGGACGAGTTCTACGACCGCAACGTAAAGCTGATCATCTCCGCTGAAGTGGAGCTAAAGGACCTGTATTCCGGTGGCCGCTTGAACTTCGAATTCCAACGTACCCTAAGCCGCCTGCTGGAAATGCAGTCTCACGAGTTCCTCTCACGCGCCCACAAGCCTTGAGCTGACGACCTCGGCGGTGGCCTGCGCCAGGCGCGCCGGGCTGGCCGCCGCGGTACCCCCGCGATAGCCCTGACGGTACTGGTTGGGGGAAGCGCCCGTGTGCTGGCGAAACAGCCTGGCGAAGAAGCTCGCGTCGTCGTAGCCCACCTCGTAGCTGATGGTCTTGATGCTCTTGCCGCTGGCCGAAAGCAGCCCCTTGGCGGTTTCAATCCGCAACCGTTGCAGGTAGTGCAGAGGCTTGTCTCCCGTGGCCGCGTGAAATCGCCGCATGAAGTTGCGGATGCTCATGCCATGTTCGCGGGCCAGGTCTTCGAAGCGAAACTTGTCGGCGAAGTGGGTTTCAAGCCAGTCCTGCACCTGGAGGATCTGCAGGTCCTGATGCAGTTTTTGCCCGCCGAAGCCGATTCGCCCGGGAGCATAACTGCGCCGCACCTCGTGAAGGATGTCCCGCGCCACCGCTTGCGCAACGCGCGGGCCGCAGAAGCGCTCGATCACATAGATGTACAGGTCGCAGGCCGACGTCAGCCCCGCGGCGCAGTAGAGGTTGTCCGCGTCGGTCAAGTGCTTTTCCCGGTTCAGTCGAACCTTGGGGTACCGTTCGCTGAACGCGTCGAAGTAGCGCCAGTAAGTGGTCGCCTCCTTGCCGTCCAGCAGCCCCGCTTCGGCGAGCCAGAAGACGCCGTTGGCTTCGCCACACAATACCGCGCCCTGGGCGTGTTGCTGTCGCAGCCAAGGTAGCACCTGGGTCGTTTCCGGCGAGGTGGTCGAAAACTCCCCCCAGAAGGCCGGCAATATGATCACGTCAGCGTCCGCGAGCGCGCCTTCGGCATCCATTCGCGTACCGCTGAAGGTTTGCGCCCCTTCACCGCCTGCGCTGACCAGGCTGGTCTCGTAGGCGGGGACCAACCCCAGCCCAAGTTCGCGCCCGTAGCGCAGGCTCGCCAGATGAAAGAAATCCTTGGCCTGCATCAGGGTAGAGGCGAAGACATTGGTTGTGACGAGTATCGCGACCCGCTGGAGGCGGGGAGAGGGCTGTGAGGGCATGTTCATTGTTCTTGTGGGATAGCGGTCACGCTTTGGCACTATCGTCTTGTTTTTGTCGCCTGGTGTCCAGTAGGCGGTGGTGCGTACAGGGCTAGCGAAAGAACTTGAAATTTTCCGGCCAATCCGGATAATTCGCCTGCTCTGCACGCGGAGGAAGTGATGCCCCTCCCGGACAGGCCCTTTGCCGGACCCGACGCGATGACCCGAGCCCCCGAAAGCGTCTGGATGCGGCTGCCTTTGACCTTGTCAAAGCAAGCACTATTCAGTAAGCTCCGCCGTCTATTTTTGCTGGGCGGCCCCTGAGGCTATAAAGAATGAAAACTTTTACTGCTAAACCGGAAACAGTAAAGCGCGACTGGTTTGTCGTCGACGCCGCTGGCCAGACCCTGGGTCGTCTGGCTACCGAAATCGCGAGCCGTCTGCGTGGCAAGCACAAGCCTGAATACACCCCCCACGTTGACACCGGCGACTACATCGTCGTGATCAATGCCGAGCAGGTGCGTGTAACCGGCGCCAAGTCCACTGACAAAGTGTACTACTCCCACTCCGGTTTCCCGGGCGGTATCAAATCGATCACTTTCGACAAGCTGATCGACAAGGCACCTGAGCGTGTCATCGAAACCGCGGTCAAGGGCATGCTGCCGAAGAACCCGCTGGGTCGCGACATGTACCGTAAGCTGAAAGTCTATGCGGGCGCTACTCACCCTCATACTGCTCAGCAGCCTCAAGAACTGAAGATTTAACGGAATAGTTCACTATGTCGGCGACTCAAAACTACGGCACTGGCCGTCGCAAGACCGCAACCGCTCGCGTATTCCTGCGGCCGGGTACTGGCAACATTTCTATCAACAACCGCCCGCTGGATACCTTCTTCGGTCGCGAAACCGCGCGCATGGTTGTTCGTCAGCCGCTGGAACTGACTGAAAACGTCGCCAAGTTCGACGTCTACGTTACCGTTTCCGGTGGTGGTGTCAGCGGCCAGGCCGGCGCTATCCGTCACGGTATCACCCGTGCCCTGATGGCCTACGACGAAACCCTGCGTGGCGCCCTGCGTCGTGCTGGCTTCGTTACCCGCGACGCCCGTGAAGTTGAGCGTAAGAAAGTCGGTCTGCGTAAAGCGCGTAAGCGTCCGCAGTACTCCAAGCGTTAATTCGCTGCTTTCGCTTCACGAAAAGCCCGGTTCGAAAGAATCGGGCTTTTTCGTTTGGGTGTTTTTCAGTTGCCGGATGCTGCAGGCATCGGTGGCGTTCTGGCATTCCCGCCCGCTAGCGACGGTTTTGCTGTAAGATTCGCGGCTATCGCGCGCCCGGGGGCGCCTACGTTCAATCTGTGGCCAGGGCATTCCATGCCCGCCGCGAACGAGGCTTGCCTGGGCGCGTTCGTTTATCCGCTTCCAGCGAGGAAATCGCCATGGGCGTAGCCAACCGGTTGGCCTGCTATTCCGACCCGGCCGACCATTATTCCCATCGTGTGCGCATCGTGCTTGCCGAAAAAGCCGTGACCGTGCAGATCATCGATACCGTCCCCGGACGGCAGCCTGCGGGCCTGATGGATGTGAACCCCTATGGGTCCCTGCCTACCCTGGTTGACCGGGACCTGGCTTTGTATGAATCCACCGTGGTCATGGAATACCTGGATGAACGCTACCCGCATCCGCCACTCTTGCCCGCCTATCCTGTGGCTCGGGCCAACACGCGCTTGCTGATGCACCGCGTCCAGCGTGATTGGTGTGGTCATGTGGATCTGCTGCTCGATCCACGAAGCAAGGAGGCTGCCCGTTCCGAAGCCCGCAAGTACCTGCGCGAAAGCCTGACCGGCGTCTCGCCATTGTTCGCCGAGATGTCATGCTTCATGAGCGATGAGCAAAGCCTGGTGGACTGCTGTCTACTGCCCATACTCTGGCGCTTGCCGGTGATGGGGGTGGAGCTGCCCAAGGCTGCCAAGCCGCTGCTTGACTACATGGACCGGCAGTTTGCTCGTGAAGCTTTTGAGGCGAGTCTATCCGCCGCCGAACGTGAAATGCGCTAGTTCTAGAGGAGCCCTTGATGAATTCCAGTCGTCCTTACCTGGTCCGCGCGCTGTATGAGTGGATCGTGGATAACGATTGCACCCCCCATATTCTGGTCAATGCAGAATACCGTAACGTGCAAGTCCCCCAGGGATTCGCCACTGACGGTCAGATCGTGCTGAACGTGTCGCCCAGCGCGGTGCGCCATATGCAGATGGATAACGAAGCGGTGAGCTTCGAAGGTCGTTTTTCCGGTGTCGCCCATTCCTTGTATGTACCGGTGGGGGCGATCATGGGCATCTACGCCCGTGAGAACGGGCAGGGTATGGTATTCGACCCTGAAGTGCCGTCCCTCGAGGATGATGTGGAGCTTGAGGGCGAGCACACCGATGGTGACGATCTGCCGCCGTCGGGTGGGCAGCCGCCGCGCCCCAGCGGCCGGCCAAGCCTCAAGGTAGTGAAGTGATAGAGGCGACCGTGAGGTCGCCTTTTTCATGGGTATTCAGTCGATGTATTCGAACAGCTTGACGATCTTCTGGACGCCCGAGACGCCTTGTACCAGGGTGGTGGCCCGATTCGCCTCTTGCTGGGAAACCAGGCCGAGCAGGTAGACGATGCCATTTTCCGTAACTACCTTGATGCGTGAACCCGGAATGGCATTGTCCGCGAACATCTGGGTCTTGATCTTGGTGGTCAGCAAGGCGTCGTTGCTGCGGGCCAGCATCGAAGAAGGCTGGGCGACCTGCAGTTCGTTCTCTACCTTCTTGACTCGCTGGACAGAGCCGGCAGCCTGCCCTGCAAGTGTCTTGAGGTCCGCGCGCGGGGTCTGGCCGGCCAGCAGCACGACGCCGTTGTAGCTGGTCACCACGATATGGGAGCCTTGGTCCAGGTCAGGGCTGGCCTTGGCTACGTTCACCGCCACCTTGGTCTCGATCAGTGAGTCGTCGATCTTGCTGCCCAGGGTGCGGGTGCCACGGTCGTCGTCGATGGGCTTGTCGCGGGTGGCAGTCAGCACGGAGCTGCAGCCGGAGAGGGCGATGCAAGCGGTCAAGGCCGCGAGGCCGATACGGATGGGGCTCATTCTTCACTCCCGAACAATTGGCTGTCGATCAAGTCGCAAAGGCAGTGGATCGCCAGCAGGTGTACTTCCTGGATGCGCGCGGTTACCTGCGATGGAACGCGGATCTCTACGTCTTCGGGCAACAGCAGCGAAGCCATGCCGCCTCCGTCCCGGCCGGTGAGCGCCACTACCGTCATGTCGCGGTCGTGAGCCGCTTGGATGGCCTGGATGATATTGGCCGAGTTGCCGCTGGTGGAAATCGCCAGCAGCACGTCGCCCGCCTGGCCCAGTGCGCGGATCTGCTTCGAGAAGACCTCGTTGTAGCTGTAGTCGTTCGCAATGGACGTCAAGGTCGAGGCGTCCGTGGTCAGGGCGATGGCGGGCAGGCCCGGCCGCTCTCGTTCGAATCGGTTGAGCATCTCCGATGAAAAATGCTGCGCGTCTCCGGCAGACCCTCCATTGCCGCAGGCGAGCACCTTGCCCTCGCTGAGCATGGCATGGACCATGACCTGGCTGGCTTGCTCGATATGGGGAGCGAGCACTTCCATGGCCTGCTGCTTGGTGTCGATGCTGGCCTGGAAGAGCCGGCGAATCCGGGATTGCATGTCCATCGTCTACCTTAGAAACCTGAGCCCGCGAAGCGGGGACGCCGGGGCAGGCCGCGGCGTATGCCTGATGAGATCGAACCGGTGCGTTTCAGCTGGTGAAGGCATCCTTCAGCCAGGTCAGCCCAAGCGCTTGAGGGTCAGTGCCTTCGATAGCGACGATATCGAAACGGCAAGAGTGCTCGGCCCATTGGGGGTTTTCCTGGAGAAAGTACGTCGCAGCGGTAACCACTCGCGCCTGCTTGCGACCGTCGACGCTGCCGAGGGCGCCACCCCAGCCAGCGTGCAGCCGATAGCGAACTTCGGCGAATACTACTGTATCCCCCTCCAGCATGACCAGATCCAGTTCACCGTACCGGCAGCGCCAGTTGCGGGCCAGCAGTTGCAGCCCGTGCCCCTGTAGATGGCGTTCGGCCCAGTCCTCGGCCTGCTGGCCCGGACGGGGATGGGGCAGGCGGGTCACTGGGCGCTGGATGGCATGGGCTCGACCCTCCCACCGGTGAATTGAGCCCAGGGCAACTGGCGCTCGATTCGCTGGGCGGCATTCAGGCTCAGGCTTCCCGAAAGCCCTTCGATGCGGTTGTCAGGCAAGGCCTTGAGTTGCCCCAGCCGCGGAGCGAGGGTGTAGGCGTCGGCCCCCATGGCGTACAGGCGGCCCAGGCTGGTGTTCGCCTGCGGCCACTGGCGGGCGACCTGCTGGCGCAGGCTGTTGTTCGCATCGAGCAGCCAGGGGGTTTCGCAGAAGCGTACGTTGTTCAGGTCCGTATACTGGGCCTGGTCACCGCTGGCGCTGTACACATGGGAGGTGGCATACACCGGGATGTCGCCGGCGTACTGATAATTGAGCGTGGGCTTGACCTGCTGGGCCTGCTGCGGCGTGGCGGTCATGTAGATGAAGTCCACGTCCTGGCGGCGACTGCCCTGGCCACCGGTGCCGTTCTGGCGAACCTGCAGCAGCTCGGCGATCTGCCCCGCCAGCGCGACCGGCTGGTCGATCTGCACCGCGGCGACCAGCGTGCCTCCCTCGGCTTGCCAGGCCTGGCGGAACGCTGCCAGTACCCGGTCTCCGAACTCGCCCTTGGGCACTATGGCAGCGGCCCGCTGCAGGCCGTCTGCATGAGCGCGGCGCGCCACTTCACGGGCTTCGTCTTCCGCGGCGAGGCCGAACTGGAAGAGCTGCGCCGGGCCCGGCTGGGGACTGTCGCTATAGTTGAGCGCCAGGGTAGTGACGGGCAGCTGGGGGCGGCTGCTCAGTTGCTTGACCAGGTTCTTCTCCAGTGGGCCGACCACCAGCTGGATGCCCTTGGCCTGGGCCTCGCGGTAGAACTCGTCCATGGAAGTGACGCGGGCGCTGTCGAACAATTCGATGGCCGGCGTCGGCTGGCCGCTCTGCTGGGCCTGGTAGTGCGCGGCCATGAAGCCGTCACGCAGGGCTCGGGCAACACCGGCCAGTTGGCCTTGTTGAGGCAGCAGCAGGGCGACGCGGTCCAGCGGCTGGTTGGTTACCGTCATCAGTTGTTGCAAGGGGAGCGGCAGGGTGACAGCTGCCGGGTGACTGGCATGCTGCGCGCGCCATGCCTCGATGGCCGCCTTCTGCTGCTCCAGCGTGCCGGGCGTCTTGGCGACCTGGGCCAGACTCAGCCAGCCTGCGAGGTCGTCGGCACCGCTGGGTTGGAGCTGGTCGGCCGGCAGGCTTGCCACCAGTTTCCAGATGGCCTCGTGATTGGCGGTGCTCGCGTCCCCTTGCAGCATGGGCGCCATGAAGATGCGCTCACGCGCCGCCGCCAAGATCTGGCCGTCAGCCTCCAAGGCCCGGGCGCGAACGGTCTGGGTGCGGATCTGCTGGTCGACGGGCAGTTCGCCCAGGTGCTCGAGGCTCGGATGTTTCAGCGCCGTGAGCGCTGCCTTGGGGTCGTTGCGGTTCATGGCCAGTTCGGCCAACAGTGTGCTGGCGAATACCTGCTGGGCAGGCTTGAGCTGATTAAGGTCCAGCTGGCCGAAAACCTGTGTGGCAATGGCGTCCTGCCCTTGTTCCATGGCCTTGCTCGCCGCGCTCAGGCGCAGGAAGGCGGCTTCGTCCGGCGCCTTGCTCGCCGCGGCCTGCCGCAACAGCTCATCCACGCTTGCGTTGGCGGTGCGTGGCAGCTCGCCCAGGGACGAACCCGGCTGGCTCGCGCACGCGGCCAGGAGCATGGCCAGGAATAGGGCGAATAGCGGACGCAGGCAACCGGTCATGTACATCTTCCTGATACGGATCGTTGGACGAACAATTGTACCCAAGGCCCGGCGGCGACGCGAT
This sequence comes from Pseudomonas sp. DC3200b2, assembly GCF_049895785.1. Classification (NCBI taxonomy): domain Bacteria; kingdom Pseudomonadati; phylum Pseudomonadota; class Gammaproteobacteria; order Pseudomonadales; family Pseudomonadaceae; genus Pseudomonas; species Pseudomonas sp. DC3200b2. The sequence continues at coordinate 384,688 of NZ_JAFCTA010000001.1, forward strand.
GACGAGGCCCCGGGCCGGGGATTCGGCAAAACTGCTGTCGCGCCGTTACAATGGCCGCTTTCCCGGCCTTCCAAGGTGTGTGCTGTGACCCTCCCAGGCGCGACTGATTCAACTTTAGGCACACTTTATGTGGTCGCCACCCCTATCGGTAATCTCGAGGACATGACCCCCAGGGCCCTGCGGGTATTGACGCAGGTGGCCTTGATTGCCGCCGAGGATACCCGTCACTCGTTGCGCCTGCTTCAGCACTTCGGCATCCAGACTCCGCTGGCCGCCTGCCATGAGCATAACGAGCGAGAGGACGGCGGCCGCTTTCTGGGCAGGCTGCAAGCTGGCGATGACGTGGCCCTGATTTCCGATGCGGGCACCCCATTGATTTCGGATCCTGGCTACCATCTGGTCCGCCAGGCTCGCGCCGCTGGCGTGCCCGTGGTGCCTGTACCTGGCGCCTGTGCGGTGATCGCCGCGCTATCGGCTGCCGGACTGCCGTCCGATCGCTTCATTTTCGAGGGCTTTCTCCCCGCCAAGGCCGCTGCGCGCACCAGTCGCCTGGAGGCGCTGCGCGAAGAGCCGCGCACCCTGATCTTCTACGAGGCGCCGCATCGTATTCTCGAGTCGGTCCAGGCCATGGAGGCGGTATTCGGCCCTGACCGCCCCGCGGTACTTGCACGCGAGCTGACCAAAACCTTCGAAACGCTCAAGAGCGCGCCGCTCGCCGAATTGAAGACATTCATCGAAACCGATGTGAACCAGCAGCGCGGCGAATGCGTGGTGCTGGTCGCTGGCTGGTCCGCTCCCACTGGCGAGGAGACCCTGAGTGTCGAAGCACTGCGTGTACTGGACCTGCTCCTGGCCGAGATGCCCCTGAAGAAAGCCGCCGCCCTGGCGGCGCAGATCACAGGCGTACGCAAGAACCTGCTGTACCAGGTCGCTCTGGAGCGACAGGGGTAGAATGACCTGCCGCTAAAATAGGCGCTAGCAAGCTCGCTCGGCTGTCATCGCTTGTAACCAGAGGCCGCTGCCGGTAACCTTGCCGCCGGAGAGTCGGTTGGACAGTCGCTGCCGTTGCATGCTCGCATGCGCGGGGGAGGAAAGTCCGGGCTCCATAGGGCAGAGTGCCAGGTAACGCCTGGGAGGCGCGAGCCTACGGAAAGTGCCACAGAAAATAACCGCCTAAGCGCTTCGGCGCCGGTAAGGGTGAAAAGGTGCGGTAAGAGCGCACCGCGCGGCTGGCAACAGTCCGTGGTCAAGGTAAACCCCACTCGGAGCAAGACCAAATAGGGTTCCATAGGCGTGGCCCGCGCTGGAACCGGGTAGGTTGCTAAAGGTGTTCAGTGATGACCACCGTAGAGGAATGGCTGTCCTCGACAGAACCCGGCTTACAGGCCGACTCTCCACCTTTCTTTTCGTCCCCGTTTCGTTTGTCTCCCCCTCCCTGGTAATACCGAAAAAATCTTAATTCTCACAATTCACTTTAACTATTTGACGCAAACCACTGGCCCGGAAGGGGTTTCTCAGGCGTTTTGTCTCGCTTTTTCAGGCTTTCCACTTCATCTGTGTCGTAAATCACCGATATGTAAGGGTTTTCCCTGACGGCGCGCCTTGACGCTGCCGTGGGGGGATTCCTATAGTGTGCGCGAGTGGCGGAAAGTGGCAGAAAGTGGGAAATTCAGGCGCAGACGAACAATAGCGCGGCAGTATCTTTTTCGGGGAAGCTCAACAGTGTTTCGCGGAGCCAATGCCATCAGCCTTGACGCAAAAGGCCGTCTCGCTATGCCGAGCCGGTACCGCGACGAGCTGAATTCGCGAAGCAGTGGCCAGTTGATCATCACCATCGATACGGTCGACCCTTGTTTGAACCTCTACCCGCTCGACGAATGGGAAATCATCGAAACCAAGCTCAAGGCGCTTCCCTCGTTGCGAGAGGAAGTCAAGCGCCTGCAACGGCTGTTGATCGGTAACGCGGTAGACCTGGAGCTCGACTCCAGTGGCCGCTTTCTTGTTCCCCCACGTTTGCGTGACTACGCCCGCCTGGACAAGAAGGCGATGCTGGTAGGCCAGCTGAACAAGTTTCAACTGTGGGACGAGGACACCTGGAACGCGGTTTCCGCGGCGGACCTCGAAGCAATCCAACAACCGGGCGCCATGCCTGATGAACTGCGTGACCTGATCCTGTGACGACCGACAGCAGCTACAACCATATCACCGTGTTGCTAGACGAGGCGATCGAGGCCTTGAACGTGCGCGCGGACGGCTGCTATGTAGATGGCACCTTCGGTCGCGGCGGCCATAGCCGTCTGATCCTCCGGCATCTGGGGGGGGGCGGCCGATTGCTTGGCTTCGACAAAGACCCTCAGGCGATTGCTACCGGGCAAGCGCTGGCGGCCGAAGACGGCCGCTTTGTCATTGTGCAGCGCAGTTTCGCCGAGATGGCTGCCGAAGCCGATCGCCTTGGCCTGGCCGGCAAGATCAGCGGCGTCCTGCTGGACCTGGGCGTGTCCTCCCCGCAATTGGACGATCCGGCGCGCGGTTTCAGCTTTCTCAATGACGGCCCGCTGGACATGCGCATGAATCCCGATCAGGGCATCAGCGCGGCGCGCTTCATTGCCGAAGCGCCTGAGGAGGAAATCGCCCGGGTTTTCAAGGAATATGGCGAGGAGCGTTTCGCCCGGCGCATGGCGCGGGCGGTCGTGGAGCGGCGTCAGACGCAGCCGTTCGAGCGCACCGCCGACCTGGCGCAGGTGCTCAAGGATGCCAACCCGGCCTGGGAGAAGAACAAGCATCCGGCTACCCGAGCCTTCCAGGGGCTGCGCATTCACGTCAACAGCGAACTGGCCGACCTCGAGGCGGGGCTCCAGGCCGCGCTGGACATTCTCGAAGTGGGCGGCCGCCTGGTGGTGATCAGCTTCCATTCCCTGGAAGACCGCATCGTCAAGCTGTTCCTGCGCCGCCTGGAGAAAGGCGAGCAGGACAAGCTACCGCGCAACCTGCCTGTGCAAGTACAGCGTTTCGAGCCGATCGTGCGTACCCTGGGCAAGGCGCGTTTCGCTTCTGAAGCCGAGCTCAAGGCCAACCCGCGCTCGCGCAGCGCCGTAATGCGCGTGGCGGAGAAACTGCGGTGAGCCAGCTCTTCTTCAAGCCATTGCCACGCTTCAGTTTCCTGATGCTGCTGCTGTTCGTGGGGGTGCTGGTGTCCGCCATCGCGGTGGCCTATAGCGCGCACTTGAACCGCACCTTGCTCAACGCCCTTTACACCGAGCTCAATGAGCGCGACAAGGCCCAGGCCGAGTGGGGCCGCCTCATACTCGAGCAAAGCACCTGGACGGCCCATAGCCGAATCGAGGCGTTGGCCACCGAGCAGCTGAAAATGCATGTGCCTGACGCGGCGGACGTGCGGATGGTGGCGCCATGATGAAACTCGACGGAGCCCTTTTTCCGTGGCGTTTCCGCGTCGTGCTCGGCCTGCTTGGCATCATGGTGGCGGCCATCAGCTGGCGCATCATCGATCTGCAGGTAGTGGACCGTGATTTCCTCAAGGGCCAGGGCGATGCCCGCAGCATGCGCCATATCCCCATTCCCGCGCATCGCGGCCTGATCACTGACCGCAACGGCGAGCCCCTGGCGGTCAGTACGCCGGTGAGCACCCTGTGGGCCAACCCCAAGGAGTTGCAGCTGGCCAAGGACCGCTGGCCCGAACTGGCCCGTGCCCTGGGTCAGGACCCGGCGCAGCTCAGCGAGCGTTTCGAAGCCAACGCCAGCAAGGAATTCCTCTATCTGGTCCGCGGGCTGACCCCGGAGCAGGGCCAGGCGGTACTGGACCTGAAGGTGCCCGGCGTCTATGGCCTGGAGGAGTTCCGTCGTTTCTACCCGGCCGGCGACGTCACCGCCCATATGGTCGGCTTCACCGACCTGGACGACCACGGTCGCGAGGGTGTCGAGCTGGCCTACGACGAGTGGCTTGCCGGCGTGCCTGGCCGGCGCCAGGTGATCAAGGACAGGCGCGGGCGGCTCATTCGCGACGTGCAGGTGACCAAGAACGCCAAGGCCGGGAAAACCCTGGCCTTGTCCATTGATCTGCGCCTGCAGTACCTGGCCACACGGGAGCTGCGCAAGGCCATTACGGAGAACCAGGCCAAGGCGGGCAGCCTGGTGATCATGGACGTGAAGAGTGGCGAGGTGCTCGCCATGGTCAATATGCCCACCTACAACCCGAATAACCGCCGCACCATGGTGCCGGCGGCCATGCGCAACCGCGCCATCATCGACGTATTCGAGCCTGGCTCGACCATGAAGCCACTGTCCATGAGCGCGGCCCTGGAAACCGGGCGCTGGAAGCCGACGGACAAGGTGGAGGTATACCCAGGGTCGCTGCAGATCGGCCGCTACACCATCAAGGACGTCTCCAAGACCGAGGGGCCGGTGCTGGACCTGACCGGCATCCTCATCAATTCCAGTAACGTGGGAATGAGCAAGGTCGCCTTCGATGTGGGCGGCGAGAATATCTACCGCGTGATGTCTTCCGTGGGCCTGGGCCAGTACTCCGGGCTTGGCTTCCCGGGCGAGCGGGTGGGCAACCTGCCCAACCACCGCGAATGGCGCAAGGCGGAAACCGCTACCTTGTCCTACGGGTACGGCCTTTCGGTAACGGCGCTGCAACTGGTCCACGCCTATGCCACCCTGGCCAACCACGGCAAGCTGGTGCCGCTGTCGATCCTGAAAGTGGACAATCCGCCGGAAGGCAACCAGGTGATTCCGGAAAACGTGGCCATGACCATCCAGGGCATGCTGCAGCAGGTGATCGAAGCACCACGCGGTGTGTATCGCGCGCAGGTGCCGGGCTACCACGTGGCGGGCAAGAGCGGTACCGCGCGCAAGGCCACCATTGGCTCGCGTGGCTACACCGAGAACGCTTACCGCTCTCTGTTCGCCGGCTTCGGTCCGGTGGCCAACCCGCGCTACGCGGTGGTGGTGGTGATTGACGAGCCCGGCGCGGGCGGTTACTTCGGTGGCCTGGTATCCGCGCCTGTCTTCAGCAAGGTGATGTCGGGCACGCTGCGCCTGATGAACGTACCACCGGACAACCTTCCGGCGGCCACCCCACAACAGCAGGCCAGCGCCACTCCGGTGCCCGCGCCCGCGCCTGGCAAAGGACGCCAAGGATGAGCATGCCCCTGACCCACCTGTTCCCCGATGCCGGGCGCGATCCGCTGATCCGCGAGCTGGCGCTGGACAGTCGGCAGGTTCGCCCAGGTGACCTGTTCCTGGCCGTGCCCGGTGGCCGGGTCGATGGCCGCCAGCACATCGCCGATGCCCTGGCGCGAGGCGCCGCGGCAGTGGCCTATGAGGCCGAAGGCGCCAATGTCCTGCCTTTCACCGACGTACCCCTGGTTCCGGTGCGTGGGCTTGCGGGCCAGTTATCGGCCATCGCCGGACGTTTCTATTCTGAGCCGGGCCGTCATCTGCGCATGATCGGCGTTACCGGAACCAATGGCAAAACCAGCGTGACCCAGCTCATCGCCCAGGCGCTGGACCGGCTCGGCACCTCGTGCGGGCTGATCGGCACCCTGGGCAGCGGCTTTCATGGCGAACTCAAAAGTGGCCGTTTGACCACTCCGGATGCCGTGGCGGTGCAGGCGACCCTGGCCGACCTGCGCAAGGCCGGCGCCCGGGCCGTGGCCATGGAAGTCTCCTCCCACGCCTTGGAGCAGGGGCGCGTGGCGGCGGTGGATTTCGGTATCGCCGTGTTCACCAACCTGTCCCGGGACCATCTCGACTATCACGGCAGCATGCAAGCCTACGCCAATGCCAAGGCCCGCCTGTTTGCCTGGCCTACCTTGCGCGCCCGGGTGATCAACCTCGATGACGAACTTGGCCAGGACCTGGCCCGGCGGCCGGGTACCTCCCGGCTCATCGGCTATAGCCTGGCCGAGGCGAGCGCTACTCTGTACTGCCGCGATGCCCGCTTCGACGATCAGGGCGTCACAGCTACCCTGGTCACCGCCCAAGGCACCTTCAACCTGCGCAGCCGCTTGCTGGGCCGCTTCAACCTGAGCAACCTGCTGGCGGCCATCGGCGCCCTGATGGCGATGGACTATCCGCTGGACGAGATCCTCAAGGTCGTTCCAGCGCTGGAGGGACCGTTGGGCCGCGTGCAGCGCCTGGGCGGCGGCGAACGCCCGTTGGTAGTGGTGGACTATGCCCATACGCCGGACGCCCTGGAGAAGGTTCTCCAGGCCTTGCGCCCCCATGTGAGCGGCAGCCTGGTTTGTCTGTTCGGCTGCGGCGGCGACCGTGACCGGGGCAAGCGTCCGCTCATGGCACAGGTCGCCGAAACCTGGGCCGACAAGGTCGTGGTCACTGATGACAACCCGCGCAGCGAGGCGCCCGAAGCCATCTTCGACGATATCCGTCCTGGCTTCGCCCAGCCTGGGCAGGCCCGGTTCATTTCCGGACGCAGCGAGGCCATCGCGCAAGCGGTGGGCGACGCCCGGGCCGGTGACGTTGTGGTGCTGGCCGGCAAAGGGCACGAGGACTATCAGGAAATTCTTGGCGAGCGACACCCGTTCTCCGACATCGAACAGGCCGAAGCGGCCTTGGCTACCTGGGAGCGAGACCATGCTTGAGCCCCTGTCCCTGGCGCGCGTGGCGCAACCCCTTGGTGGGCGCCTGCTGGGTGAGGACCGCACGTTCACGGGCGTCAGTATCGACAGTCGCGCCATCGCGCCGGGCCAGCTGTTCATCGCCTTGGCCGGGCCGCGCTTCGACGGCCACGATTATCTGGTCGAGGTAGCTGGCAAAGGCGCGGTGGCCGCCCTGGTGGAACGAGAGATTCCGGATGCACCCTTGCCGCAGTTGCTGGTGGCCGACTGCCGACTCGCCCTGGGCCAGTTGGGCGCGCTGAATCGTCAGGCGTTCACCGGGCCGGTGGCTGCCATCACGGGCTCAAGCGGCAAGACCACGGTCAAGGAAATGCTGGCCGCCATCCTGCGTGTCCGTGGCCCGGCCCTGGCCACCCGCGGCAACCTCAACAATGACCTGGGCGCGCCCCTGACATTGCTGGAACTGGCTGGCGAGCACTGGGCGGCGGTGATCGAGCTGGGTGCTTCGCGCATCGGCGAAATCGCTTATACCGTGGGCCTGACCCGGCCGGCCGTGGCGCTGATCAACAACGCCGGCACCGCCCATGTGGGCGAATTCGGCGGCCCGGAGAAGATCGTCGAGGCCAAGGGCGAGATCCTCGAGGGGCTCGACGCCACCGGCGTGGCCGTGCTCAACCTCGACGACAGGGCCTATCCGGTGTGGGCCAGGAGGGCCGCGGGGCGTACGATCCTCACGTTCTCCCTGGCCAACCCTGAAGCCAGCTTCCATGCCGGCCCCGTGAGCACAGACGCGCGTGGCTGCCCGGCCTTCGAACTGCGCTGCGGCGACGGCATCGAGCGCATCCAGCTCAACCTGCTCGGCCAGCACAACGTTCGCAACGCATTGGCCGCCGCCGCCGCGGCTCGGGCCATGGGCGCCACCCTGCCGGAGATCGCCCGAGGGCTCAACAGTGTGCAACCGGTCAAGGGCCGGACCGTCGCCCAGGTGACCGCTAGCGGCGTGCGAGTGATCGATGACACTTACAATGCGAATCCCTCCTCGGTGAACGCGGCGGTTGATATACTCGCCGGCTTTTCCGGCCGCACCGTTCTGGTGCTCGGAGATATCGGCGAACTAGGTGACTGGGCTATCGAAGGCCACCGCCAGGTAGGTGCCTACGCCCAGGGCAAGGTCGACGCGCTTTATGCCGTTGGCCCGCTCATGGCCAACGCCGTCCAGGCATTCGGTGAGAACGCCCGCCATTTCGACACTCAAGCTGACCTGATCCAGGCCCTGGCCTCGGAGCAGGCAGCCGACACAACCATTTTGATCAAAGGCTCGCGTAGTGCTGCGATGGAACACGTCGTAGCGGCCTTGCGCGGTGCCAGCGGGGAGACACATTAATGCTGCTGCTGTTGGCCGAATTCCTGCAACAGTTCTACAAGGGCTTCGCGGTCTTCCAGTACCTGACCCTGCGCGGGATCCTGGGTGTGCTGACCGCGTTGGTCCTGGCACTGTGGCTGGGGCCATGGATGATTCGCACCTTGCAGATCCGCCAGATTGGCCAGGCCGTGCGTAACGATGGTCCTCAGTCCCACTTGTCCAAGTCCGGCACGCCGACCATGGGCGGCGCGCTCATCCTTTCAGCCATCGGCATCAGTACGCTGTTGTGGGCCGACCTAAGCAATCGCTATGTCTGGGTGGTGCTGGTGGTGACCTTCCTGTTCGGCGGCATCGGCTGGGTGGACGACTACCGCAAGGTGATCGAGAAGAACTCCCGGGGCTTGCCGAGCCGCTGGAAGTATTTCTGGCAATCGGTGTTCGGCATCTGCGCCGCGGTCTTCCTCTACACCACCGCCAACACGCCAGTCGAAACCACGCTGATCGTGCCCATGCTCAAGGACGCCAGCGTACCCTTGGGCGCCGGTTTCATGATCCTGGCCTACCTGGTGATCGTCGGCTCCAGCAACGCGGTCAACCTCACCGATGGCCTGGATGGCCTGGCCATCATGCCGACCGTGATGGTGGGCGGGGCCCTGGGCATTTTCTGCTACCTGTCGGGCAACGTGAAATTCGCCGATTACCTGCTGATCCCCTATGTGCCAGGCGCGGGCGAGCTGATCGTCTTCTGTGGCGCGCTCATCGGGGCCGGCCTTGGTTTCCTCTGGTTCAACACCTACCCGGCGCAGGTATTCATGGGGGATGTGGGCGCCCTGGCCCTGGGTGCCGCCCTGGGCACCATCGCGGTCATCGTTCGCCAGGAAATCGTGCTGTTCATCATGGGCGGCGTATTCGTGATGGAAACCCTTTCCGTGGTCATCCAGGTCGCCTCGTTCAAGCTGACCGGGCGTCGGGTGTTCCGCATGGCCCCGATCCACCACCATTTCGAACTCAAGGGCTGGCCCGAACCCCGGGTGATCGTGCGCTTCTGGATCATCACAGTGATCCTGGTGCTCATCGGCCTCGCCACCCTGAAGCTGAGGTAGCCCTGTGTCGCTGATCGCTTCCGACCAATTCCGCATCGTTGTCGGCCTCGGCAAGAGCGGCATGTCCCTGGTTCGCTTCCTGGCGAAGCAGGGCGTTGCCTTTGCGGTGGCCGATACGCGCGAGAATCCTCCGGAGCTGGCGACCCTGCGGCAAGCCTTTCCCCAAGTGGAAGTCCGCTGCGGCGAACTGGACCCTGAGTTTCTCTGCCGCGCCAGCGAGCTGTACGTCAGCCCGGGCCTGGCCCTGGCCACGCCAGCCTTGGCCGAGGCCGCGGCGCGGGGCGTGAAGCTCTCTGGCGATATCGACCTGTTCGCCCGTCACGCGCGCGCGCCCATCATCGCTATCACCGGTTCCAACGCCAAGAGCACCGTGACCACCCTGGTGGGCGAGATGGCCCAGGCCGCCGGCAAGCGCGTGGCCGTGGGCGGCAACCTGGGCACGCCCGCCCTGGACCTGCTCGCCGAGGACGTGGAGCTTTACGTGCTCGAGCTTTCCAGCTTCCAGCTGGAAACGACCCACCAGCTCAACGCGCAAGTGGCTACCGTGCTCAACCTCAGCGAGGACCACATGGACCGCTACAGCGGCATGCCGGCCTATCACCTGGCCAAGCACCGCATCTTCCGGGGTGCCCGCCATGTGGTGATCAACCGCCAGGACGCACTGACCCGGCCCTTGCTGCGCGATGACATGACCCTGTCCTCCTTCGGCCTGGACGGGCCGGACTTCCACAGTTTCGGCATCGTCGAGGAAGCCGGCGCGCGCTACCTGGCCAGGGGGCGCGAGCGGCTGTTGGCGGTCACCGAGCTGAAAGTCAGAGGCGCTCACAACCAGGCCAATGCCCTGGCTGCCCTGGCGCTGGGCAGCGCCGCGGGCTTGCCGATGGCATCGATGCTCGACGCCCTGCGCGGCTTCAGTGGCCTGGCGCATCGCTGCCAGTGGCTGCGCGAGCGCAACGGCGTGAGCTGGTATGACGATTCCAAGGCCACCAATGTGGGCGCCGCCCTGGCGGCCATTCGGGGCCTGGGCGAAGACATCGACGGCAAGCTGGTGCTGGTGGCGGGCGGAGACGGCAAAGGCGCGGAATTCGCTGACCTGCGTCGTCCGGTCAGCCAATACTGTCGGGCGGTGGTACTGCTTGGCCGCGACGCCGAGCGCCTGGCCGCGGCACTTGACCCGGAACTGCCCCGATACCACGTAGCCGACCTGGACGCCGCGGTGGCCCGGTGCGCCCAGCTGGCCCAGCCAGGCGACGCGGTGCTGCTGTCTCCCGCCTGCGCCAGCCTGGACATGTTCCGTAACTATGAAGAGCGTGGGCGCCTGTTCGCCCAGGCCGTAGAGGCGCTGTCATGAACCTCCTCAGCGCTATCAAGCCCTATCCCTCGCCGCTGATCAGCAACCGGGGCATCGATATCGACTTCCCCATGCTGGCGGGCTGCCTGGCCCTGCTGGGGCTCGGCCTGGTCATGATCACGTCGGCGTCGTCCGAGGTCGCTGCGGCCCAGAGCGGCAACCCCCTGTACCACATGATCCGCCACATCATCTATGTGTTGCTCGGTCTTGGCGCTTGTGGCGTGACCCTGCTCATCCCCATCGCCACCTGGCAGCGCATGGGCTGGCTGCTGCTGATGGCTGCCTTCGGCCTGTTGTTCCTGGTGATCGTGCCGGGGGTAGGGCGCGAGGTGAACGGGTCCATGCGCTGGATCGGCTTCGGCGCCTTCAACGTTCAGCCATCCGAACTGGCCAAGGTTTTCGTGGTGATCTTCCTTTCCGGCTACCTGATCCGCCGCCAGCAGGAAGTACGGGAAAGCTGGATGGGCTTTTTCAAGCCTTTCATCGTGCTGCTGCCCATGGCCGGCCTGCTGCTGATGGAGCCGGACTTCGGGGCCACCGTGGTGATGATGGGCGCGGCCGCGGCCATGCTGTTCCTTGGCGGTGTCGGCCTGTTCCGCTTCGCCCTGATGGTGGTGCTGGCGGCGGCGGCCGTGTTCGTGCTCGTGCAGGCACAGCCGTACCGGATGGCGCGCCTGATTACCTTCACCGACCCCTGGGCCGACCAGTTCGGTTCCGGCTACCAGCTGACCCAGGCGCTGATCGCCTTCGGCCGTGGCGAGTGGTTCGGCGTGGGCCTGGGCAACAGCGTGCAAAAGCAGTTCTACCTGCCCGAAGCCCACACCGACTTCGTGTTCTCCGTGCTGGCCGAAGAGCTGGGCGTGGTGGGCTCGCTGTGCACGGTGGCGCTGTTCATGTTCGTGTGTATCCGTGGCATGTACATCGGGCTCTGGGCCGAAAGAGCCAAGCAGTTCTTCGCCGCTTACATGGCCTATGGCCTGTCCATGCTGTGGATCGGCCAGTTCCTCATCAATATCGGCGTGAACGTGGGGCTGCTACCGACCAAGGGGCTGACCCTGCCGTTTCTCAGCTACGGCGGTAGCTCCCTGGTGATCTGCTGCGCGTGCCTGGGCCTGCTGTTGCGCATCGAATGGGAAAGCCGTACCCACCTGGGCAGCGAGGAAGTGGAGTTCACCGAGAAAGACTTTGCCGAGGAGCCACAGCATGGCCGGTAATGTCTTGATCATGGCGGGTGGTACCGGGGGGCATGTGTTCCCGGCCCTGGCCTGCGCCCGTGAATTCCAGGCCCGGGGCTACCAGGTCCACTGGCTCGGTACGCCTCGGGGTATCGAAAACGATCTGGTGCCGACGGCCGGCATCACCCTGCATCGCATCGAGGCCAGCGGTCTGCGCGGCAAGGGGCGCCTGGCGCTGTTCAAGGCACCCCTGATGCTGGTCAGGTCGGTGCTGCAGGCCCGTGCGATCATCCGGCGGCTCAAGCCAGCCTGCGTGGTTGGCTTCGGTGGCTATGTCACCGGCCCGGGCGGCCTGGCTGCCAGGCTCGCTGGCGTCCCTGTGGTGGTGCACGAGCAGAATGCCGTGGCAGGTACCGCCAATCGGTTGCTGCTGCCCCTGGCCAGCAGAGTCTGCGAAGCTTTCCCCGGCACCTTCGCTGATTCGGGCAAATGCCTGACCACTGGCAATCCGGTGCGCGCGGAACTGTTCCTGGAAAGCCAGCGCGCCACGCTCGCGGGCCGCCGGCCACGGTTGCTGGTGATGGGCGGCAGCCTGGGCGCCGAACCGCTTAACAAACTGGTGCCAGAAGCCTTGGCCCGCTTGCCTGAAGCCCACCGTCCCGAGGTTTTCCATCAGGCCGGCAAGCAACACGACGCGATCACGGCCGAGCGTTACCGAGCCGCCGGGGTGCAGGCCGAGGTGGCGCCATTCATCGCTGACATGGCCCAGGCCTATGCCTGGGCCGACCTGGTGATCTGCCGGGCTGGCGCCCTTACCGTAAGCGAGCTGGCCGCCGCCGGCTTGCCGTCCTTGCTGGTGCCCTTGCCCCACGCCATCGACGACCACCAAAGCCGCAATGCCGAATTTCTGGCCCGCGAAGGCGCAGCCTTCGTCATGCCGCAAGCAACAACCGGCGCCGCCGAACTGGCCGAGCGCCTTGAAGAGGTTTTGATGCAACCGCAAAAACTCGTGACCATGGCCCAGACCGCCCGCCGGCTGGCAAAACCCGATGCCACCCGTAGCGTCGTCGACGCTTGCCTGGAGGTGGCCCATGGTTGAAAGCCAACGCGCCATGCCGCAGCCGGAAATGCGCCGGATCCGCCGCATTCATTTCGTGGGGATCGGTGGCGTCGGCATGTGCGGCATCGCCGAAGTGTTGCTGAACCTGGGCTACCAGGTCTCCGGTTCGGACCTGAAGGCTTCCGGCGTGACCGAGCGCCTGCGTGCCTTTGGCGCCGAGGTCTTCATCGGGCACCGTGCTGAAAACGCCGCGCGGGCCGACGTGCTGGTGGTGTCCAGCGCGGTGAACGTGAGCAACCCGGAGGTCGCCACCGCTCTGGAGCGCCGTATCCCCGTGGTGCGTCGAGCTGAAATGCTCGCCGAGCTGATGCGCTACCGCCATGGCATCGCGGTGGCCGGCACCCATGGCAAGACCACTACCACCAGCCTGCTGGCATCGGTGTTCGCCGCGGCCGGGCTAGACCCAACCTTCGTGATCGGCGGCCGGCTCAATGCCGCCGGTACCAATGCCCAGTTGGGCAGCAGTCGCTACCTGATCGCCGAAGCGGACGAAAGCGACGCCAGCTTCCTGCATCTGCAGCCGCTGGTGGCCGTGGTCACCAATATCGACGCCGACCACATGGCGACCTATGAAGGCGATTTCAACAAGCTGAAGAAGACCTTCGTGGAGTTCCTGCACAACCTGCCGTTCTACGGCCTGGCCGTGGTGTGCATCGACGACCCGGTGGTGCGTGAGATCCTGCCCCAGGTCGCTCGGCCTACCACCACCTACGGGGTGCATGAGTCCGCGGACGTCCGCGCCATCGACATCCGCCAGGACGGCATGCAGACCTACTTTACCGTGCTGCGCCGCGACCGCGAGCCGCTGGACGTGTCGGTGAACATGCCCGGAAATCACAACGTGCTCAACGCGCTGGCCACCATCGCCATCGCCACCGACGAAGGCATCAGCGACGAGGCCATCGTCCGCGGGCTCTCCGGCTTCCAGGGCGTGGGCCGGCGTTTCCAGGTCTACGGCGCGTTGCCCGTGGACGGTGGGGAAGTCATGCTGGTGGACGACTATGGCCATCATCCCCGTGAGGTGGCCGCGGTCATCGACGCCGTGCGTGGGGGCTGGCCCGAGCGTCGCCTGGTCATGCTCTACCAGCCGCACCGCTATAGCCGCACCCGTGACCTCTACGATGATTTCGTGCAGGTGCTGGCCGATGCCAATGTACTGTTGCTCATGGAAGTCTACCCGGCCGGCGAAGAACCGATTCCCGGGGCCGATAGCCGTCAGCTGTGCCACAGCATCCGCCAACGCGGCCAGCTGGACCCGATCTACGTAGAACGCGGCACTGACATCGCGCCGGTGGTCAAGCCGCTGCTTCGTCCCGGCGACATCCTCCTTTGCCAGGGCGCCGGGGACGTTGGCTCCATCGCGCCTCAACTGTTGAAAAGCCCGCTGTTCGCCGGCGCGGTCGCTACCTCGGGGAAGCTTTCATGAACGCTCATGCCTACGAAACCCTCGTGTCCAAGGTCGCACCCAGCGATTTCGGCCGTGTCGCCGTGCTTTATGGCGGCACCAGCGCCGAGCGCGAAGTGTCCCTGAAGTCCGGCGCCCAGGTGCTGTCTGCCTTGCAGGCCGCTGGCGTGGACGCTTTCGGCATCGACGTGGGCAGCGACCTGCTGCAGGTTCTGCTTCGTGAAAGGATCGACCGCGCCTTTATCATCCTGCACGGGCGCGGCGGTGAAGACGGCAGCATGCAAGGGTTGCTGGAGTGCCTTGGCATTCCCTACACCGGCAGCGGCATCCTGGCCTCGGCGCTGGCCATGGATAAACTGCGCACCAAGCAGGTGTGGCAGAGCCAGGGAATTCCTACCCCTCGGCATGCGGTATTGGCCAGCGAAGCCGACTGCGTGATCGCGGCCAGGGAACTGGGCTTCCCTTTGATCGTCAAACCCGCCCATGAAGGTTCAAGTATCGGCATGGCAAAGGTGACCAGCAGCGACGAACTGGTCAAAGCCTGGAAAGACGCCAGCGCCTATGACTCGCAAGTCCTGGTCGAACAATGGATCGACGGCCCGGAGTACACCGTGGCTGTTCTGCGCGATCAGGTACTGCCGGCGATCGCCCTCGGCACGCCTCATACATTCTACGACTACGACGCCAAGTACCTGGCCGACGATACCCAGTACCGCATCCCCTGCGGCCTGCCGGCCGACCAGGAGCAGGCCCTGATGCAACTGTGCCTGCGTGCCTGCGAGGCGATCGGCGTCAGCGGATGGGGGCGGGTGGATGTCATGCAGGATGCCCAGGGCGCTTTCTGGCTGCTGGAAGTCAATACCGCCCCGGGAATGACCGACCATAGCCTGGTGCCCATGGCGGCACGGGCGGCCGGGCTGGATTTCCAGCAGCTGGTGTTGTCCATTCTCACTGATTCACTTCAGGCGCGAGGCTGACCCATGCGCGTCGCGACCCTTCGTCATCAGCAGCCCATGCCCAGCCGCAAGGCACCGCCTCGTGGCGCGAGCCGCATGGTCGCCAAGGAGCCGGCCGGCACGCGGATGCCGCGGCCCAGCGGCGGTTTCTTCAAGCGCCTGCTCTGGCCGCTGTTGCTGGTAGGGCTGGCCGCCGCTACCTACGAAGGTTCGCAGCGTGCGCTGCCCTACCTGGACAGGCCCATTTCGAAAATCAACGTGCAGGGCGACTTGAGCTACGTGAGCCAACAGGCGGTACAGCAGCGAATCGCGCCCTACGCCAATGCCCGCTTCTTCAGTATCGACCTCACCGGCATGCGTGTGGAACTGGAGCAGATGCCCTGGATCGCCCACGCGGAAGTGCGCCGCGTGTGGCCTGACCAGGTCGTGATCCGACTCGAAGAGCAGCTGCCGGTCGCCCGCTGGGGCGAGGGCCAGCTGCTGAACAACCAAGGCCAGGCGTTCGCCCCGCGCGAACTGGCCAACTATGAGCACCTGCCGCAGCTGTTCGGCCCGCAACGTGCTCAACAACAGGTCATGCAGCAGTATCAAGTGCTCAGCCAGATGCTTCGGCCTCTCGGTTTCTCCATAGCACGGCTTGAATTGCGTGAACGTGGCAGCTGGTTCCTGACCACGGGCGCGGGTAGCGCCGGGCCAGGTATCGATTTGCTGCTCGGGCGTGATCATCTGGTGGAAAAGCTGCGCCGGTTCATCGCCATTTACGACAAAACACTAAAAGACCAGATCACGAATATCGCCCGCGTCGATCTGCGCTACGCCAACGGCCTGGCCGTTGGCTGGCGTGATCCGAACGCGGCGGCGCCAGCGGTCCCGACCGTGGCGAAGAATTGACAAGAGGCAGGACATGGCAAACGCGCAAAGCGGCAAAATGATCGTCGGGCTGGATATCGGCACCTCCAAGGTGGTGGCGCTGGTGGGCGAAGTCGCGGCCGATGGCACCCTGGAGATCGTCGGTATCGGAACGCACCCGTCCCGCGGCCTGAAGAAGGGCGTGGTGGTGAACATCGAGTCCACGGTGCAGTCCATCCAGCGCGCCGTGGAAGAAGCGCAACTGATGGCGGGCTGCCGTATCCATTCAGCGTTCGTGGGCGTGGCGGGTAACCATATCCGCAGCCTCAACTCCCATGGCATCGTCGCCATCCGCGACCGCGAAGTCAGCACCGCCGACCTGGAGCGTGTACTGGATGCCGCCCAGGCGGTGGCCATTCCAGCGGACCAGCGGGTACTGCACACCCTGCCGCAGGACTACGTCATCGACAACCAGGAGGGCGTGCGCGAGCCGCTGGGCATGTCTGGCGTTCGCCTGGAAGCCAAGGTCCATGTGGTGACCTGCGCGGTGAACGCTGCCCAGAACATCGAGAAGTGCGTGCGCCGTTGCGGCCTGGAAATCGACGACATCATCCTCGAGCAGCTGGCCTCGGCCTATTCGGTGCTCACCGATGACGAGAAGGAGCTGGGCGTATGCCTGGTGGACATCGGCGGCGGCACCACCGATATCGCGATCTTCACCGAAGGGGCCATTCGCCATACGGCGGTCATCCCCATCGCCGGGGACCAGGTCACCAACGACATCGCCATGGCGCTGCGCACGCCGACCCAGTACGCCGAGGAAATCAAGATTCGCTACGCCTGCTGCCTGGCCAAGCTGGCCGGCGCGGGCGAGACCATCAAGGTGCCAAGCGTGGGCGACCGCCCGCCACGGGAATTGTCTCGCCAGGCCTTGGCCGAGGTGGTCGAGCCGCGTTATGACGAGCTCTTCACCCTGATCCAGGCCGAGCTGCGCCGTAGTGGCTACGAAGACCTGATTCCCGCCGGCATCGTGCTGACCGGTGGCACCGCCAAGATGGAAGGCGCGGTGGAGCTCGCCGAAGAGATCTTCCACATGCCGGTGCGCCTGGGCGTGCCGCATACCGTGCGGGGGCTGGATGACCTCATCCGCAACCCGATCTATTCGACAGGCGTGGGTCTACTGACCTACGGCCTGCAGAAGCAATCCGAAGGCGTGACCCTGACCGGCCTGGCCGGTCGCGAGAGCAGCTACGGCGACGAGCCCAAGGCGCCGGTACTGGAACGCCTCAAGCGGTGGGTTCAGGGCAATTTCTGATAACAGCGGTAGGCGAATAAAACTAGAGAATGGAAGGAGAGGGAACATGTTCGAGCTGGTAGACAACATCCCACAAAGCCCGGTCATCAAAGTGATCGGTGTCGGTGGTGGCGGCGGCAACGCGGTCAACCACATGGTCAAGAGCAACATCGAGGGCGTGGAGTTCATCTGCGCCAACACCGATGCCCAGGCGTTGAAGAACATCGGCGCGCGTACCGTACTGCAGCTGGGTACCGGCGTGACCAAGGGGCTGGGCGCTGGCGCCAACCCTGAAGTAGGCCGTCAGGCCGCCATGGAAGACCGCGAGCGTATCGCCGAGGTACTGCAAGGTACCAACATGGTGTTCATCACCACCGGCATGGGCGGTGGCACCGGTACCGGCGCGGCGCCGATCATCGCCGAAGTGGCCAAGGAGCTGGGCATCCTCACCGTGGCGGTCGTGACCCGGCCATTCCCCTTCGAAGGCCGCAAGCGCATGCAGATCGCCGACGAAGGCATCCGCGCCCTGGCTGAAAGCGTCGATTCGTTGATCACCATTCCCAACGAGAAGCTGCTGACCATCCTGGGCAAGGACGCCAGCCTGCTGTCAGCCTTCGCCAAGGCCGACGACGTATTGGCCGGCGCGGTGCGTGGCATTTCCGACATCATCAAGCGCCCCGGCATGATCAACGTCGACTTCGCCGACGTGCGCACCGTGATGAGCGAGATGGGCATGGCCATGATGGGCACTGGTTGCGCCAGCGGCCCGAACCGCGCTCGCGAGGCCACCGAGGCGGCCATTCGCAATCCGCTGCTCGAGGACGTCAACCTGCAGGGCGCGCGCGGCATCCTGGTGAACATCACCGCCGGCCCGGACCTGTCCCTGGGCGAGTACTCCGATGTAGGCAGCATCATCGAAGCCTTCGCCTCCGACCACGCCATGGTCAAGGTCGGTACCGTGATCGATCCGGACATGCGCGATGAGCTGCACGTTACCGTCGTGGCCACCGGCCTGGGCGCCAAGATCGAGAAGCCGGTCAAGGTCATCGACAACACCATGCAGGCGGCCGTCGCCCAGCAGACCCCGGCCCCGGCCCCGGTTCGCCAGGAGCAGCCAGCGGTCAACTACCGTGACCTGGAGCGCCCCACTGTCATGCGCAACCAGGCTCATGCCGGTGCCGCCGCGGCCGCCAAGCTCAACCCCAACGACGACCTGGACTACCTGGATATCCCGGCATTCCTGCGTCGCCAAGCCGATTAATGCAATTTATCAGGGGTATAAGGGTGATTGGTGTTCAGCAAAGGCGGGCTCTGTTATCATCGCCAGCCTTTGTTGATACCAGTTCGCAACTTGCGCTGAAGCGGCCACTGCCATGATTAAACAACGCACCCTGAAGAACATCATCCGTGCCACCGGCGTCGGCCTGCATTCCGGGGAAAAGGTATACCTGACCCTCAAGCCCGCGCCGGTGGATACCGGTATCGTGTTCTGCCGTACCGATCTGGACCCAGTGGTCCAGATTCCCGCGCGTGCGGAAAACGTCGGTGAAACCACCATGTCCACCACCCTTTTCCAGGGGGACATCAAGGTAGACACCGTGGAGCATTTGCTTTCGGCCATGGCCGGCCTGGGGATCGATAACGCCTACGTCGAACTCTCCGCGTCGGAAGTGCCGATCATGGATGGTAGCGCTGGTCCCTTCGTATTCCTGATTCAATCGGCCGGCCTGGAAGAACAGGACGCGCCGAAGAAATTCATCCGCATCCTTCGGGAAGTCGCGGTGGAAGAGGGCGACAAGCGCGCTACCTTCCTGCCGTTCGAAGGGTTCAAGGTGAGTTTCGAGATCGATTTCGATCACCCGGTATTCAAGGATCGCACCCAGAGCGCCAGTGTGGATTTCTCCAGCACGTCTTTCGTCAAGGAAGTCAGCCGGGCCCGCACCTTCGGCTTCATGAGCGACATCGAATACCTGCGCAAGCACAACCTGGCGCTTGGTGGCAGCGTCGAGAACGCCATCGTGGTCGACAAGGAAGGCGTGTTGAACGAGGACGGTCTTCGTTACGAGGATGAGTTCGTCAAGCACAAGATCCTGGACGCCATCGGCGATCTCTACCTGCTGGGCAACAGCCTGATCGGTGAATTCCGCGGCTTCAAGTCGGGGCATGCCCTGAACAACCGGCTGCTGCGCAAGCTCATCGAACAGAAAGACGCATGGGAAGTGGTCACCTTCGAAGACGCGAGTACCGCGCCGATCTCCTACATGCGCCCGGTTGCGGCAGTCTAAGCTCGAACCTTCTCTCTAGATTCAGGCCACCTTCGGGTGGCCTTTTTTATTCGTGGTGCCGCGGTTATGGGCCGAGCCTTGGGTGGGAGCCGGCGTAGCTGGCGAGCTTGCGCGCGCATCTGGTCGGTTCGACGGCTGAAGTGCCTCCTAATGGCAGGGGGTGGGCTATTCCTCGTGACCTTCGCTACCGAAGGATCACTTTCGCCTATGGCGCGCCAGGCGCTCCAGGGCGGCGCGCAGGTTCGGGTCCGTGACGCCTTCGGCCGCCGCCTGGAGGCTCTCGGCGGCCGTATCGGAAAGGTTCAGGCCCAGGCCCGAGGCGCGACGGGGGCCGACGCTGGGTTGCACCTTGAAGAGAATACGGGTCAGGCCGGCGAATTCAGGCATCCCCTGCAAGCCCTGCTGCAGGCGCCGCTGCTGGTAGCGCAAGCGGGTAGCCCAATGACCGTCGGTGACCACCAGCAGCAGGCTGCCTTCGCGCCAGGCAGCCACATGGCAATGCTCGCGGGCGGCAGGTTGCAGCTGGGTATCCAGCAGTTTCTTGATCTGGCTCAGCCGCTGGGCCTGGCTCAGCAGCGCCTTGAGCGGCCGCGCCTCGCGCAGTAGTACGGCGGGTGGGCGGGCCGGGTGCGGTCGGAATGCCATGGACGCTCGTCTCCGGTGGGGCAGGCATGGTACCAGAAGCCAGCGGGGTCGTATGTTACGCCGAGCGCCATGACGATTGCTTCAGAAGCTTGAAGTTGGGAAAAAAGGCCTTATTGTAAACCCGCCCCGTAAAAGCGCTGTGCCAGCATGGTGGTCTCGCCACTTTCCTCTCCATCGTTTCCGGGTAGAATGCTCGTTCGCATGCGGCCATGAGGGCTGCGCGGGCGACTCCTGGGGCCGCCCCTCCATCCCAAAGTGTGGAAGATCCAGCCGATATGTTTGCGCCTTTGTTGAAAAAACTTTTTGGAAGCAAGAACGAGCGTGAAGTCAAGCGCATGCTCAAGACGGTGGCTATCGTCAATGCCTTCGAAGAGAAAATGGTCGCGCTCTCGGACGAGCAACTGCGTGCCAAGACTCCCGAGTTCCAGGCTCGCTTCGCCAAAGGTGAATCCCTCGACGCCTTGCTGCCGGAAGCCTTCGCCGTCTGTCGCGAAGCCGGCAAGCGGATCATGGGCATGCGTCACTTCGACGTGCAGCTCATCGGCGGCATGACACTCCACGAAGGCCGCATCGCCGAGATGCGTACCGGCGAGGGCAAGACCCTCGTAGCTACCCTGGCGGTGTACCTCAATGCCCTGTCCGGCAAGGGCGTCCACGTGGTGACCGTGAACGACTACCTGGCCCGCCGGGACGCCAACTGGATGCGCCCTCTGTATGAGTTCCTCGGCCTGAGCGTAGGCGTGGTCACGCCCTTCCAGCCCCCGGAAGAGAAGCGCGCCGCCTATGCCGCCGACATTACCTACGGCACCAACAACGAATTCGGCTTCGACTACCTGCGCGACAACATGGCTTTCAGCCTGGAGGAGAAGTTCCAGCGCGAGCTGAATTTCGCCGTGATCGACGAAGTGGACTCCATCCTCATCGACGAAGCCCGTACCCCGCTGATCATTTCCGGCCAGGCCGAGGACAGCTCTCGCCTGTACATGGAGATCAACCGCCTGATCCCGCGCCTCAAGCAGCACATCGAGGAGGTGGAAGGCCAGGTGACCCAGCAGGGCCACTTCACCGTCGACGAAAAGAGCCGCCAGGTCGAACTCAACGAGGCGGGCCATCAGTTCATCGAGGAACTGCTCACCCAGGCCGACCTGCTCTCCGAGGGCGAGAGCCTGTATTCGGCCCATAACCTTGGCCTGCTGACCCACGTCTATGCCGGCCTGCGCGCCCACAAGCTGTTCCACCGCAACGTGGAGTACATCGTGCAGGATGGCAACATCCTGCTGATCGACGAGCACACCGGCCGCACCATGCCGGGTCGTCGCCTGTCCGAGGGCCTGCACCAGGCCATCGAGGCCAAGGAGGGGCTCAAGATCCAGGCCGAAAGCCAGACGCTGGCCTCGACCACCTTCCAGAACTATTTCCGTCTCTACGCCAAGCTGTCGGGCATGACCGGCACCGCGGACACCGAGGCCTTCGAGTTCCAGCAGATCTACAACCTGCCGGTGATGGTGATTCCGCCGAACCGCCCGTTGGCGCGCAAGGACTTCAACGACCTGGTGTACCTCACCGCCGATGAGAAGTACGCTGCCATCATCGCTGACATCAAGCAGTGCATGGCCACTGGCCGGCCGGTGCTGGTGGGGACCGCCACCATCGAAACCTCCGAGCACATGTCCAACCTGCTCAAGCAGGAAGGCATCGACCACAAGGTGCTCAACGCCAAGTATCACGAGAAGGAAGCGGAAATCATCGCCCAGGCCGGCCGCCCGGGCGCGCTGACCATCGCCACCAACATGGCCGGTCGTGGCACGGACATCCTGCTTGGCGGCAACTGGGAGGTGGAAGTCGCCGCCCTGGAGAACCCGACCGAGGAGCAGATCGCCCAGATCAAGGCCGACTGGCAGAAGCGTCACCAGCAAGTACTGGAAGCCGGTGGCCTGCATGTGATCGCTTCCGAGCGTCACGAATCGCGCCGCATCGACAACCAGTTGCGCGGCCGCGCCGGGCGCCAGGGCGACGCCGGTTCCAGCCGTTTCTACCTGTCCCTGGAAGATCCTCTGATGCGAATCTTCGCCTCGGACCGGGTCAAGAACTTCATGAAGGCACTGGGGATGCAGTCCGGCGAGGCCATCGAGCACCGCATGGTCACCAATGCCATCGAAAAAGCCCAACGCAAGGTCGAGGGCCGCAACTTCGACATCCGCAAGCAGTTGCTGGAGTTCGACGACGTTTCCAGCGAGCAGCGCAAGGTGATCTACCACATGCGCAACAGCCTGCTGGCGGCCGAGAACATCGGCGACACCATCGCCGAGTTCCGCGAGGACGTGCTCAACAGCATCGTGTCCCAGCACATCCCGCCCCAGTCGCTGCCGGAGCAATGGGACATCCCTGGCCTGGAGGCGGCCCTGCAGGCCGAGTTCGCCGTGGACCTGCCCATCCAGAAGTGGCTCGACGATGACGAGAAGCTTTACGAGGAAACGTTGCGCGAGCGCCTGCTGGCTGAAATCCTGTCGGCGTACAACGAGAAGGAAAACCAGGCAAGCACCGAAGCCCTGCGTACCTTCGAGAAGCAGATCCTGCTGCGGGTGATCGACGACCTGTGGAAGGATCACCTGTCCACCATGGATCATCTGCGCCACGGCATTCATCTGCGCGGATACGCCCAGAAGAACCCCAAGCAGGAATACAAGCGCGAGTCGTTCACCCTGTTCCAGGAATTGCTCGACTCGATCAAGCGCGACACCATTCGCGTGCTGTCCCACGTGCAGGTTCGCCGCGAGGACCCGGCCGAGGAAGAAGCGCGCCTGCGTCGCGAAGCCGAGGAACTGGCCCAGCGCATGCAGTTCCGCCATGCCGAGGCCCCAGGCCTGGACGAGCCCGAGGCGCTGGACACCCCGCCCGAGGGTGACGTGGCCGCTGCCCTGGCGCCCGTGCGCAACGAGCAGAAGCTTGGCCGTAACGAGCTCTGCTGGTGCGGTTCCGGCAAGAAATTCAAGCATTGCCACGGGCGTATCGAATAACCCTGGCAACGCCCTGGTCTGATCACACTTACGCCGCGTCGGCTCCTTCCGTCGCGGCGTTTACCTTTCTGGCTTCATCCCTTCCCAAGGAGTCATCAATGGCTGTCGGTCTCGGTCCCTTGCCCATCCTGCATCCTGTCCCCGGTTTCGAACTGGGCATCGCTTCGGCAGGCATCAAACGACCGGGCCGCAAGGACGTGGTGGTAATGCGCTGCGCCGAAGGCTCCAGCGTGGCGGGAGTGTTCACCCTCAATGCCTTCTGCGCGGCGCCGGTGATCCTGGCCAGGCAGCGGGTCGGAGGGGAGGTGCGTTACCTGCTGACCAATACCGGCAATGCCAATGCCGGTACCGGCCAGCCCGGGTTGGCCGCGGCTGAGCGCACCTGCGAGAGCCTGGCGCGCCTGACGGGTGTCTCGGCCCAGGCCGTGCTGCCGTTCTCCACCGGCGTTATCGGCGAGCCGCTGCCGGTAGAGAAGATCGAAGGCGCCCTGCAGGCCGCCCTGGACAACCTTGCCGAAGGCAACTGGGCGGAGGCGGCGGTAGGCATCATGACCACCGATACCCTGCCAAAGGGTGCCAGCCGCCAGTTCAGTCATGACGGCGTTACCATCACCGTGACCGGTATCAGCAAGGGTGCCGGAATGATCCGGCCCAACATGGCGACCATGCTGGGCTATATCGCGACCGACGCCAAGGTGGCCCAGCCCGTTCTGCAGGATCTGATCCGCGATGCGGCGAACAAGTCGTTCAATCGCATCACCATCGATGGCGATACCTCCACCAACGATTGCTGCATGCTGGTAGCCACCGGCAAGGCCGCCCTGCCGGAGGTCACCGAAGCCAGCGGGCCATTGTTCGCGGCGTTGAAGCAGGCCGTGTTCGATGTGTGCATGGATGTGGCACAGGCCATCGTGCGTGACGGCGAGGGTGCCACCAAGTTCGTGACCGTAGAGGTCAACGGCGGCGGCAACCATCAGGAATGCCTGGATGTAGGCTATGCCGTAGCGCATTCGCCCCTGATCAAGACCGCGCTTTTCGCGTCGGACCCGAACTGGGGTCGTATCCTGGCCGCGGTGGGCCGCGCGGGCGTGCCCGAGCTGGATGTGAGCAAGATCGACGTTTACCTGGGCGATGTCTGCATTGCCAGCCAGGGTGGCCGCGCCCCGACCTATACCGAGGAACAGGGCGCGGCGGTCATGGCCCAGGCCGAGATCGGCATTCGTATCGAACTGGGCCGTGGTGCTTGCAGCGAGACGATCTGGACCACTGACCTGTCTCACGAATACGTGAAGATCAACGCCGAGTACCGTACCTAATCGGCCGTACCGACTGGCCAGGGCTGCCCAAGGAGGACATGTGAAACGGGTTCATGTAGTCGCGGCGGTGATCCGTCGCGCCGATGGCAAGGTATTGATCGCCCGACGCGGCGCTACTCAGCATCAAGGCAACCTGTGGGAGTTTCCCGGGGGCAAGCTGGAGGCGGGCGAAACCCCGCGTGCCGGACTGGCTCGGGAGCTCGTCGAGGAGTTGGGCATCGAAGTCACTTCCGCCCGCCCACTGATCCAGGTGCCCCATGACTACCCGGACAAGCAGGTGTTGCTGGATGTCTGGGAAGTGGACGGCTTCAATGGCGAGCCTCATGGCGCTGAAGGCCAGCCTCTGGAGTGGGTAGCTCCCAAGGCCTTGGAAGAGTACGAATTCCCAGCGGCCAACCTGGCCATCGTCAGCGCGGCTTGCTTGCCCGCTGCCTACCTGATCACGCCGGACAACCTTCCGGGCCCCGAACTGCTTGGCGGACTGCGCACCGCCATCGCTCAGGGCGCCCGGCTGGTGCAGTTGCGCGCGCCGGACCTCTACGACCCTCAATATCGGGACCTGGCCGTGGATGCGGTCGGGTTGTGCGCGGCCAAGGCCCAACTGATGCTCAAGGGGCCCTTGGAATGGCTGGGAGATTTTCCGTCGGCCGGGTGGCACCTGACCTCGGCTCAGTTGCGCAAGTATGCGCCCAACGGCCGCCCCTTCCCTGCGGACCGCTGGCTGGCGGCTTCCTGCCACAGTGCTGAAGAGCTGGAACTGGCCGAGCGCATGGGGGTGGATTTCGTGACCCTCTCGCCGATCCAGGCTACTCAGACCCACCCCGATGCATCGCCCTTGGGCTGGGAACAGGCCCATGCGCTGATCGCTGGCTTCGGCAAGCCCGTTTATCTGCTGGGCGGGCTATCGCCGGTAGATTGCGACCGGGCCTGGAGCATCGGCGCCCAAGGCGTGGCAGGCATTCGCAGCTTCTGGCCCACCCCACGGTAGCAGCCGCGCCGGGCCACGCTGGCTTGCGCTCAGCTATGACCTGGTCGCGGCCAAGGCCGGCTGCTACGGTGCTCATTCTCGCACCGCTTGCGCCCAGAGCACTTCCTCTACGCCTTCGAGGCGGGCGATCATCCGCGCCGCCACGAAGAGCAGGTCGGAAAGGCGGTTAAGGTAAGCCAGGCCAACAGCCTCCAGTGGTTCTTCGCGATGCAGCTGCTGACAGCGGCGCTCGGCGGTACGGGCCTGGCTGCGGCACAGGTGAGCCTGGGCCACACGCACCGAGCCCCCCGGCAGGATGAAGTTGCGTAACGGGCCCAATACCTCGTTCCATTCGTCGATGCTGTTTTCCAGCAGGGCTACGTCCTCGGCCTGCAACGCGCGATAGCCGGGCATCGCCAATTCCCCGCCCAGGTCGAACAAACGGTGCTGGCAGGGAGCCAGGGCATCGCTGATGGCCGCCAGGGCGGAGTCATTGGCCAATTGCGCCAACAGCAGGCCCAGCTGACTGTTAAGGGTATCCACTTCGCCCATGGCCTCGACGCGAGGGTGGTCCTTGGCCACCCGGCGGCCGTCGCCCAGGCCTGTCTCTCCACCGTCGCCGGTGCGGGTATAGATTTTCGAAAGACGGTTCCCCATGTCATTGTCCTTGCGCGGCGCTGGAGGCGGTTGGTTGCACCAGGGGCAAGCGCAGCGTGAAGCAGGTGCCCACCCCCTGGGTCGACTGCACTTCCATCTGCCCCTTGTGGTTATTGGTAATGATGAAGTAAGACACCGAGAGCCCCAGGCCCGTGCCCTGGCCTACTTCCTTGGTGGTGAAGAAAGGTTCGAACATACGTTTGCGCACGCTCTCGGGCATGCCGACGCCGTTGTCTTCCACCTGTACCTCCGCCCATGGTCCATTGAGGCGAGTGCGCAAGGTAATGCGCCCGGGGTCGTTGGGATGTTCACGCTGGTGAATGGCCTGGGCGGCGTTCTTCAACAGGTTGAGCAGCACCTGCTCCAGCTCGTTGGCGGTGCCCGGCACCGGCCCCAGGCGGGGGTCGAACTGGCGTACGATGGATTGGCCGCGGAAGTCGAAGCCGATGCTCAGGTCGAAGTCGTTGCTGGCGATTTCCACCGCCTGCTCGATAAGGGCAGGGAGGTCGCAGGGCGCCATCTGCCGGTTGCTTCGCCGACTGAAACTGAGCATGTGAGTCACGATTTTCGCCGCCCGCGCGCCGGCCCCATGAATGCCTTCGAGCAGGCCGGGAATATCCCGTGCTGCCAGATAGTCGTTGACCTTGGCCAGGGACACGCCTACCGCCTCGGCCTGCTCCAGGTTCTTCGGCAACTCTGCCGAAAGACGTCGGCGGATGTTCTGCACGTTGTGAAGGATGGCGCCCAGCGGGTTATTGATCTCGTGGGCCATGCCGGCGGCGAGGCCGCCGACGGAAAGCATCTTTTCCGACTGCACCATCATGTCTTCCAGAGACAGGCGCTGGGTGATGTCGTCAATACGAATCACCACCCCGCGCCCCGCGCTGCCGGTCAGCGGGTAGAAGGTAAGGGCATAGTGGTGAGGCACGTCGCCGCGCTGCCAGGTGACCCGCTCGATCTTCGCCACCCGATGCTGTTCTACCGTGCTCTTGAGCTGCGGCAGATAAGGCTTGAGTGGTTCGAAGGCAAGGAAGATGGGCTGGTTCAGGGCTTCGTCCAGGGGGGTGCCGGAAAGCGCGCTGGCTTCCTTGTTCCATTGGGTCACGTAAAGCTGCTCATCCAGGGCGATCAGCGCCGACGGCATGGAGTCGATGATGCTGTTGAGGTAATTCTGAAACCCGGTGAGCTTTTTCTCGATCTTGCTGCGCACCTGCACTTCCAGTTCGAGCTTGCGGTTGGTGTGTCGGGTTTCCTCCGCCAGGCCCTGGGCCGCGTCGTAGGCGGCCTGGGAGTCGTCCCTGGCGCGCTTGAGCTGTTGCTCTCGGGCTTCCATGCGCGACAGCATGGTATTGAACGCCGCGGCCAGGCTGCCGATTTCGTCCTGGTTGCCCGGCTGGGCGCGCAGTGCGTAGTTCTCTTCCCGAGTGACCTGGCGGGTGAGCTCTTCGAGCTGATAGATAGGGCGTGTGATCAAGCGCCGAATCTGCCGCGCGATCACCATCCACAGCAGTACGCTGAACACCAGTATTCCCACGCTGGCAGTGAAGGTGCCGGTATAGAACGCCATGGGCAATTCGCTGCTGGCGATCAGTAACAGATGCCCTGGCGGGCCTCCGGCCACCCCAGGCAAGGTCGCCAGCTCGGTGGTGCGAAATTCGGTAAGGCGCCACTCCGGCAAGTCGTCGAAGTGCTTGGGCAGGCTCAGTTTGCTGCCATGTTGCAGCTGAGCCAGGCGCTCGCCATTGCCGCCATACACGGCTGCCGCGCGCAATGGCGTGTAGCTGTCCAGGCTTTTGAGCAAGGCATTGGCCGCCTCGACATCGGTCAGGGCTCGCTGGGCAAGCTGTGGCTGGGCCGCCAGCTTGCCGATGGTCTGCAAGGCCTGGGGCGCCATGCTTTCGTGGGAAATCCAATAGGCCGCCGTGATGAACGTCAGATTGGCCACCACCAGGACGGTCACCATCAACACCAGCAAGGCGGCGAGCAGCTTCTGCCCGACCGGAAGGTTTTCAAGACGTTGTCGCAAAGGCATCGCAGATCCGGCTCTCAGGTAACCGGCCGAGTGTAGCAAAGGGTGGGCTCAGTTCGTCGGCAGGTGGCGCGAGGCCAGGTAGTCGATCAGCCGATGGTGCAGGGCTTCGAGGCGGGGCAAGGCCAGGCCGAGGGTGGCCGCCCGTGCGCAGGCGTAGCTGATCAGGTAGGCGATTTCCGTTCGGCGGCCGGCGGTGACGTCCTGATACATGGAGGAGTAGTTGGCCGCCGTCGCGGTCACGATGCGCTCCACCTCCAAGGCCAGGCCCTCGGCGGCTTCGGCTTGGCCTTCCGCCTGCAGCAGGGCAGTAAGCTCGGCGCAAAGGGCGTCCACGGCCTCGGCATGGTCGTTCAAGGCACCGTTGCGGCACTGGTGCAGCACGGTAAGGGGGTTTATGGCGCAATTGACCGCCAGCTTGCGCCAGAGACGGCCAAGGATGTGTGGCGTCCATTGGTGAGGAATGCCCGCCTGCGCCAGGTCAGCCAGCCAGTCAGGCGCCTGGGCGTCGCCTGGCCGACCGAGCCAGGTGAAGCCTTGGCCGGCGAATACCACGCTGCCGTCTGCCTGGCACCAGGCACCTTCGGTCGTGGAGCCATAAACGACCCGGGCCTCTGGCAACGCCTCGGATACCGCCTGCTGGCTGCCCAGGCCGTTTTGCAGGAGCACTACGGTCGCTCCCGGCACCAGGCGCTGGCGCACGCCGGCCACGGCCGCGGCGACGTCATAGGCCTTGCAGGTCACCAGCAAGCGTTCGATGGGGGTGGCCGCGGCCGCGGTCTCGGCGGGCAAGGCCGTGGTGAAGGCGTGGCCGTTTTCAATCAGGCGCAGGCCAGGGCCCTGGAGGTACTGTTCCAACCGTGAGGCAGAGCGCAGGATCAACCGTACCGGCAAGCCGGCGCGCGCCAGCCGGCACGCCCAGAGCGTGCCCACGCTGCCGGCGCCAAGCAGGTGCCATGACCGAGCCGCCATGGTTCAGCCCTTGGCGGGCAGCCGCCGCGCGTTGACCAGGCCCGTGGCGTAGGCGTCCTGCAGCAGCCGACTGGCTTCACCGAACAGGCTCACCGGCTCGATCGGCAGGCTTTTCTCGTCCAGGCCCACCAGGCTGATGCCAGCACGGACGTCAATCAGCCCGGCGCTGGTCATGAAACCCTTGAGATTGAGCCCGTCATGGAGGCGCTTGAAACTGCTGGGCGCGCACTCCTGCAAGCTGCGCGGAAGGGTAAGCAGCACGAAATGATGGTCGTCCAGCCGCGCGAGCACATCCAGCGGCCTGACCATTTGCTGCAATCGACGACCCACACCCTGGAGCAATTCGTCGTAGAATTCGTCGCCCTGGTCCTGCTGCAAGGTTGCGGCGTTCTGCAGGCCGATCAGCAGGTAGCACAGGGCACCACCCCGGGCCTGGATCTGCCGCAGGCAGTCGTCGAGCTTCTGGCGCAGGTAGCGGGCGTTGCCCAGGCCGGTGAGAGGGTCTACCAGGTTGCGCTGTTCAAGACTGGCGATATTATCGCGCAGCAGGCGATTTTCCCGGCGGGTTCGTTGCAACAGGCTATACAACCGATCACCGGCATGCACCCGGCTCAGCAGGTGCGCCTGGAACTGGTCTGGCGGTAGTACGTCATCCACGCCCAGGTCGGCGGTCTCGTCCAGCAGATGCGCGCTGGGGCGCGGGTCTACCAGGATGATCCAGGTATGGTCCTGGGTGGCTTCATCCAGCAGGCGAACCTGGGAAGCCAGGCGCAACCCGGCGTCGCCGGCGGTGATCAGGACGTTGGCCGACCGCTGGTCCAGCTCCGTGAGGGCCTGGCTGGCGGTACTCAGGCGCAGGTCGGCATAGCCGCCTGCCTGCAACCGCATGGCAGCCTCTTGGCCCAGGTCGGCCTCGTCGAAGGCCAGGAGGATGCTCAGGTTCGGGTTGGACATCTAACGCTCGCAATAAGGGAGTGCCGCGATCTAACGCAAACGATGCTATCCCTTGGCGGTTACCGAAGTTGCGAGGAAAGCATGTCGCAATGCTGGCACTCGTTATAATGATCCGTGCTTTTGGTCGTCAAGCCAGGCTAACGGGTTTATTGCGCTCAACCGACAAAAACACCCAACAGCTGTCTGTTTTGTAACAAATTGGAGAATTTGAATGCCCTCGTTCGACGTAGTGTCCGAGTTGGACAAACACGAAGTGACCAATGCCGTCGACAATGCCATCAAGGAATTGGAACGCCGTTACGATCTCAAAGGCAAGGCGCAGATGGCCTTCAACGACAAGGACAAGACTGTGAACCTCACCGCGGAGGCCGAGTTCCAGCTCGAAGCCACGCTGGAGATACTGCGCATGGCGTTGGTCAAGCGCAAGATCGACGTACAGTGCCTGGAGGTGAAAGAGCCTTACGCCTCAGGCAAGGAGATGAAACAGGACATCGTGCTGCGCGAAGGCCTGGACAAGGAAATGGCCAAGAAAATCGTGGCCCGCATCAAGGATGCCAAGCTCAAGGTGCAGGCAGCCATCCAGGGCGAGCAGGTGCGCGTCACCGGCAAGAAACGCGATGATTTGCAGGAAGCGATCGCGCTGCTGCGTGGCGAACAATTCGGCATGCCGCTGCAGTTCAACAACTTCCGCGACTGATCGAAGCGGAACCATCAGGGGGCGTCCGGCGTCGGACGGCTGTCAACGGTGGCGATGTCCTCGCCCCGGATAGCTGAAGCTGGAGGCTCTCCCTATGGATTTGAACGCTCAACTGGATCATCTCGTCCGAGCTTCCCAAGCATGGATACCGATGATCATGGAGTACGGCAGTCGCGTACTGCTGGCGGTAGTCACCCTCTGCATCGGCTGGTGGCTGGTGAACAAGGTCACCTACGAGATCGGCAAGCTTCTGGCCCTGCGCCATGCCGACCTGGCGCTACAGGGGTTCATCAGCACCCTGGCCAATATCATCCTCAAGGTGTTGCTGCTGGTCAGCGTGGCCTCGATGATCGGTATCGAGACCACCTCCTTCGTGGCCGCCATCGGTGCCGCCGGCCTGGCCGTGGGCCTTGCGCTGCAGGGCAGCCTGTCGAACTTTGCCGGTGGCGTGCTGATCCTGCTGTTTCGTCCTTTCCGCATCGGCGACTGGATCGAGGCCCAAGGTGTTTCCGGCACGGTAGACGCCATCCAGATCTTCCATACGGTGCTGCGCACCGGCGACAACAAGACGGTGATCATCCCCAACGGGAATCTCTCCAATGGCATCATCACCAATACCAATCGCCAGCCTACCCGTAAGATCACTCTGGACATCGGTGTCGACTACGACGCCGACTTGCAGAAAGGGCAGCAAGTGCTGCTAGAACTTGCCCAGGACCCTCGCGTGTTGCAGGACCCTGCACCTGAAGCGGTGGTTGCGGCCCTGGGCGATAGTGCCATCACGCTCTCGCTGCGTTTGTGGGTAAACACCGCGGATTACGGCGGGGTACTCAACATGCTCAACGCCCAAGTGCGTGACCGCCTGCGCGCGGCCGGCATCGACATTCCGTTCCCGCAGCGCGTCGTGCGCCTGGTTCAGGAGCAACAAGACGGCACCCCGCCACCCACCACGCCTTCGATTCGCTAAAGCGCTCGGCTCGGTTGACGGCGGGGCTCTGTGGGGGCAGGACGCAGCTCCGGATGGACTGACACTGGCAGGGCAATCCAGGGGAAGAGCCAGCACAGCTGGCGAAGTGCAGGGAAGCACGACAGATCCGGCAATTGCCGTTGCCTCCTACGCTTCACCTTCCTCGGCCTGGTGATAGCGCCAGTGAAGCAGGATCAGCACCAGGGTAGGCAGGCCCATCAGAGCGGTGATGAGGAAGAAATTGTGGTAACCGTATTTCTCCACCATCACGCCCGAATAGCCCCCGATCAACCTCGGCAGCAACAGCATGATCGAGCTCAGCAGCGCATATTGGGTGGCTGAGAATTTCAGGTTGGTGAGGCTGGACAGATAGGCGACGAAGGCCGACGTGGCCAGGCCGGAACTGAGGTTGTCGAGCGAGATGGTGACCACCAGCATGCGCAGGTTGGGGCCCATGTCCGCCAGCATCAGGAACAGTATATTGGTGGCCGCCGAGGCGGCGCCGCCGATGAACAGGATCGGCATGATCCCGAAACGTACGATCAACAGCCCGCCGGCACCGGCGCCCAGCAGCGTCATCACCAGGCCGAACAGCTTGCTGACGCTGGCGATCTGGTCCTTGGTAAAGCCCTGGTCGATATAAAACACATTGGCCATGACCCCCATGACCGTATCGGACATCCGGTAGGTGGCGATCAGGCCGAGCAGCAGCAACGCCTGCCAACGGTAGCGCAGGATGAAGTCGTTCACCGGCGTCAGCACCGGGGCCAGTCCGCGTCGGCCCAGGGACGACAGGCACAGCCCGGTGAGTAGGATGTACAGCAGGGCGCGCAGGAAGGCCCGGTCCTCGAGCAGCAGGTCCAGCAGGCTCATGTCACCGCTGATCAGGTCAGCGAAATCCGTGTTGTAGAGCTGGGTGAACATGGCCGGAACCGATACCAGCAGGATGATCAGCACCACCACCGAGGCGATCTGGTGGACGAACCCATAGCGGGCCGCGGACAGCTGCGTGCGCAGCGGCACAGGTGGCTCGCGCATCAAGAGGCTGGTCACCAGCGCCGGGACCATCAGCACGCCGAAGAGCAGGTAAGTCCCGGCCCAGGCACGGTGCAGGTAGGCGAAACCGGTGGAGCCGAACCATTCGGCGAAGAACAGCGCGCCGGCCGTTGCCAGCAGCGCGGCGACTCGATAGCCCGCCATGTAGCTCGCGGCCAGCGCGGCCTGGCGCTGATCCCCAGCGATCTCCAGGCGGTAGGCGTCCACGGCGATGTCCTGGGTGGCCGAGGCGAAGGCGACCACCACCGCGATGGCGATCAACCAGGGCAGATGCTTCTGCGGGTCGCAAAAGCTCATGCCGATCAAGCCGAGGATGACCAGGGCCTGTGCCAGTACCAGCCAGGAGCGGCGACGGCCCAGCCGGGAGAGCAACGGCAGGCGCCATTGGTCCAACAGCGGGGACCATACCCATTTGAAGGCATAGGCAAGCCCGATCAGGCTGGCGTAACCGATGGTTTCCCGGGCCACGCCGGCTTCACGCAACCATACGGAGAGGGTTGAAAACACCAGCATGTAGGGCAGGCCTGAGGCGAAGCCAAGAAGCAACAGCACCAAAGTGGAGGGGCTGGCATAGGCGGCCAGCGCGGCGCGCCAGGTTTTACCGGGCATGGACGAAGGTGTGCCTCGAATCTGCAAAACAAAGCGCGCACTCTAACCGCTGTACTCGCCCGGGCGCCAGCCATGGCGCGCGATATCCACGCGATTCCCGCTAATCGATACGCCTTCCTCGCGCAGCCGCGCGCGCTGTTCATCGCCGCTGGCGCTGCCGGCGGGCAAGCTCAAACGCCCGCCGGCGGCGATGACCCTATGCCACGGCAGCGTCGACCCTGCCGGCAGTTGGCTCAACTGTCGGCCCACCCAGCGCGCCGCGCGTCCCAGGCCGGCCAGTTGGGCCAGTTCGCCGTAGGTCACCACCCGCCCCGTTGGCACCGCCGCCAGGGTGCTATAGAGGGCTTGCCGACGAGGGTCGGGTAACGGCTCGGTTACATTATTGGAGGCCAGGGGCCGGAACTCATCGCGCATGGCTTGGTCAGTCCTGAGTCATTCGTTATCACGGGGATAACGACGATCTTCCACGAAACCGAGCCAACAGTCGCCTATGTTCCCCAAAGCCCTCCTGTGCGTCGCTGCCACCTGCGCTATGTCCAACGCATTCGCCGATACCGTCTGGTTGAAAAATGGTGATCGCATCACCGGCACCATCAAGGTATTCGATGGTGGCAAGCTCATGGTCGATACCGCTTATGGCGGCTCCATTCCAGTGGACATGAAGCAGGTCAAGACCCTGGAAACCGACCAGCCCTTGCTGGTGCGCCAGGATGCCTACGACAGTGAAATGGCCAAGGCCCTGAAACCGGCGGATGATGGCAAGGTGGTATTGGCTAATGGCGACGCGCCGAAAACCGTCGAGCTTGCCAGCATCCAGCAACTGATGAAGCCCAAGCCATTGGTGCAGGACCTCAGCTGGAAGGGCAATATCGACGCGGCCCTGGACTTCAAGCGCGCCGAAACCGATACCGACGACTACAACCTGGCCTTCAAGACCACGGCCCGACATGGCCGCTGGCGGCATACCGCTGATGGCGAATACAACCGGGAAACCGAAGATGGCGTGACCGGTACCGATAACTGGGGCCTGGAATATTCCCTGGATCGCTTCATCACGGATCAGTGGTTCTGGCAGGGCCGTCTGAACTACAAGCATGACAACATCGAAGACATCCGTCGCCAGCGGACCGTGGGTACCGGCCCGGGCTACCAGTTCTGGGACGACGAACTCGGCGCCTTCTCCCTGGGCGGCTTGCTCAACCGCACCGACTACACCTTCTCTGATGGCCGCAAGGAAAACTTCTACTCCATGGCGGTGAAGTGGGACTACAACCGCTACCTGGTCGGCAAGACGGTGGAGTTCTTCACTACCGGCGAACTGGGACGCCCGTTGAGCAACGTGGCCGACTACAGCCTCGATGCCGAAGTCGGGTTGCGCTACAAGGTAACCGAGTGGGCCTCCCTCAATCTGAAGTACGAGAAGGACCTGATCACCGGGACCACCAATGGCAACGACCTCGATAGCAGCCGCTACACCGCCGGCTTCGGGGTTACCTGGTAATCCTTTCTCGCAACACCTAGAAACACCTCGCGAGGCCATGCGGGGCGCGGGCTCAGGGGCAGTCTGAAAAGATTGCCACGAGCGCAGCCTTGAAATGAAGCGTATCGTCGGCACATATGAAGGTGACTTTCGCCGAGGAACTATCGATGCGCCTGTTTCTACTGCTCCTGCTGCTGTTTCCAGTGCTGGAGCTCTATGTCTTCTTCAGGGTAGGGTCGGCCATCGGCTTCTTCCCCGCCTTGCTGCTGATCATCGCCGGTTCGGCCATCGGCGTGCTGGTGCTCCGCGTGGCCGGCCTGGCCACGGCCCTCAATGCCAGGGCGAGCCTTCGCGCCGGCCAGCTCCCCGCCCAGGACCTGCTCAACGGCACCATGGTCGCTTCCGGTGGCCTGCTGCTGGTGGTTCCCGGGTTCATCAGCGACGTGCTTGGCCTGTTGTGCCTGCTGCCCTTCACCCGGCGCCTGATCGCCAACAGGTTGCGTGCTGGCGCCCAGGCCCGCTATGGCCGGGCGGGCCACTTCGGCGAGCCGGGCAACCACTCGCCCTTCGGTCATGGCGCCCAGGGGGGCCCTGAGCAGCCCCGTCGGCCGAACGTCATCGAGGGCCAGTACGAGCGTCGCGACTGACGCCGGCCTTCCGCCACGCCCCCGTTTCGCGGGGGTGTATCGTTTCCCTCCCCCTGACCAAAAAAAATTTTCAATCGGCCTTGTAATCCCTTGGCCCGGCCTCATGTATGGGTCACCGCAAGGTGCCGGCCTCCGGGTCGGTCATCACTGCGCGCCGGGCAGCGCCTGGCGCGACCGGCGAAAGCCGGACTGCATCAATGGGCCGGGTGAACCCGGCCGATGGACAACCATAACTAGGAGAGATCGACAATGAAGCTTCGTCCTCTGCATGACCGCGTCGTCATTCGCCGCAGCGAAGAAGAATCCAAGACCGCCGGCGGCATCGTTCTGCCTGGCTCGGCCGCCGAGAAGCCGAACCGTGGCGAAGTCGTCGCTGTAGGCACCGGTCGCGTTCTGGACAGCGGTGAAGTTCGCGCCTTGGCCGTCAAGGTCGGTGACAAGGTCGTGTTTGGTCCTTATTCGGGTAGCAACACCGTCAAGGTCGATGGCGAAGACCTGCTGGTCATGAGCGAGAACGAAATCCTCGCCGTCGTCGAAGGCTAAGCGCCCCAGCGCCCCTCTGACATTCAGTCCCGACTTCAGATTCAAGGAAAACGATCATGGCTGCTAAAGACGTAAAATTCGGCGATTCCGCTCGCAAGAAAATGCTGGTTGGCGTTAACGTTCTGGCTGATGCTGTCAAGGCCACCCTCGGCCCGAAAGGCCGTAACGTTGTCCTGGCCAAGAGCTTCGGTGCTCCTACCATCACCAAGGACGGCGTTTCCGTCGCCAAGGAAATCGAACTCAAGGACGCCTTCGAGAACATGGGCGCCCAGCTGCTGAAAGACGTAGCCTCCAAGGCTAACGACGAAGCAGGCGACGGCACCACCACCGCTACCGTCCTGGCCCAGGCCATCGTCAGCGAAGGCCTGAAGTCCGTTGCTGCCGGCATGAACCCGATGGACCTCAAGCGCGGCATCGACAAGGCCACCACCGCCATCGTCGCCGAGCTCAAGTCCCTGTCCAAGCCTTGCGCCGACAACAAGGCCATCGCCCAGGTAGGTACCATCTCCGCCAACTCCGACAGCGCCATCGGCGCCATCATCGCCGAAGCGATGGAAAAAGTCGGTAACGAAGGCGTGATCACCGTCGAGGAAGGCTCGGGCCTGGAGAACGAACTGTCTGTCGTAGAGGGCATGCAGTTCGACCGCGGCTACCTGTCGCCTTACTTCGTCAACAAGCCGGACACCATGGTGGCCGAGCTGGACAACCCGCTGCTGCTGCTGGTCGACAAGAAGATCTCCAACATCCGCGAACTGCTGCCTGTCCTGGAAGCTGTCGCCAAGGCCGGCCGTCCGCTGGTGATCGTTGCTGAAGACGTCGAAGGCGAAGCCCTGGCTACCCTGGTGGTCAACAACATGCGTGGCATCGTCAAGGTTGCCGCTGTCAAGGCGCCTGGCTTCGGCGACCGCCGCAAGGCCATGCTGCAGGACATCGCCATTCTGACCGGCGGCACCGTCATCTCCGAAGAAATCGGCCTGACCCTGGAAACCACCACCCTGGAGCACCTGGGCACCGCCAAGCGCGTGACCATGACCAAGGAAAACACCACCGTGGTCGACGGTGCTGGTTCCAAGGAAGACATCCTGGCTCGCGTTGCTCAGATTCGCGCCCAGGTTGCCGACACCTCCTCGGACTACGACCGTGAAAAACTGCAAGAGCGCCTGGCCAAGCTGTCCGGCGGTGTTGCCGTGATCAAGGTCGGTGCTGGCACCGAAGTCGAGATGAAAGAGAAGAAAGCCCGCGTTGAAGACGCCCTGCACGCTACCCGCGCAGCCGTCGAAGAAGGCGTGGTGCCTGGCGGTGGCGTGGCGCTGGTTCGCGCCCTGCAGGCCATCTCCGAGCTCAAGGGCGAAAACGAAGACCAGAACGTCGGTATCGCGCTGCTGCGCCGCGCCGTCGAAGCACCGCTGCGTCAGATCGTCGCCAACGCTGGCGACGAACCAAGCGTGGTCGTGGACAAGGTCAAGCAAGGCTCGGGTAACTTCG
Source organism: Pseudomonas sp. DC3200b2 (assembly GCF_049895785.1). NCBI lineage: Bacteria > Pseudomonadati > Pseudomonadota > Gammaproteobacteria > Pseudomonadales > Pseudomonadaceae > Pseudomonas > Pseudomonas sp. DC3200b2. Next base: position 422,229 of record NZ_JAFCTA010000001.1, read on the forward strand.
GTTACAACGCAGCGAGCGGTGAGTACGGCGACATGATCGAGATGGGTATCCTGGACCCAGCCAAGGTCACCCGTTCCGCGCTGCAAGCCGCGGCTTCCATCGGCGGTCTGATGATCACCACCGAAGCCATGGTCGCTGACCTGCCGGAAGACAAGGCTGCCGGCGGCATGCCTGACATGGGCGGCATGGGTGGCATGGGCGGCATGGGCGGCATGATGTAAGCCCGGCTGAACCCAGCCCCTCGAAAACCCTGCCTGCGAAGGCAGGGTTTTTTTATACCCGTGGATCAGCTCACGGCCTGTGGCTTGGCCGCCGTGCCACTGCTCAGCGGGCGTCGGTAGAGCACGGCGTAATAGACGCCGAGGCAGATCCACCAGCAAAAGACGGCGGTCCACACGTTATGGGAAAAGAAGTGCGCCCCTTGCAGCATCCTGCCTACCGAGAACACCAAGCCTAGCCCCACTGCCAGGCCGAAGGCATAGCGCGCCAAGCGAGGGCGGCGGTCGCGCAGGGCGAAGTAGAGGGCGAACAGGCTGAAGCCCGTGGCGGCATGCCCGCCGGGCCAGCAGCGTCCGGGATGTTCGGTGGCCGGGCGGCTGTCCCAGACCTTGCTGTAGGTTTCGCTGCCGCCGAATTGAGTGAGGCTCCAAGGACACTGAACGGCGGTCACCGCCTTCAGAGGCGTGACGAAACTGGTGGACAACGCCATGGACAGTACCATGCAGCCCAGCTCGCGCCTGTAGGGTCTGATTCGCCGGAGAGCGAAGGTCGCGATAAAGACCACGGCCGAGAGCACCGCTACGGCGATCACTATTTGCTTGGCCCGGTCATGAAGGATATTTTCCAGCCAGTAACTGTGTTTCCCAAGAAATTGGCCGGCGTGACTGTCATAGGCCAGGCGCGCCAGCCACATGTCCAGGTTGGTCAGTTCCAGCAGCAACAAGCCCAACACCAGCAGGGCCGGAATGCCCAGCGCAAGGTGCCAGCGAATGGGGCGAGGGGAAGGGTAGTTCATCGAGGCTCCGAGGAAAGCGATTGCAAATTGCCGGCACCTTGCGCCAGGCCGGGTGGCGGGCTCGTCAAGCCGTCGTGAAAATTTTGCCGAGACGCCGCCTGGGCGTGGCCACGACGATTTGCGCTGGCCCAAGGAGGCGAACAGAGCGTAAGCTGCGCCCGCTTCAGGTCGCACAGCCTAATGAGAGGAACCCTTGATGCGCATTCTCGTGGTCGAAGACAACCGGGATATCCTGGCCAACCTGGCCGATTATCTGGGCTTGAAAGGCTATACCGTGGACTGTGCCCAGGATGGGCTGTCCGGCCTGCACCTGGCGGCCACCGCCCACTACGACCTGATCGTGCTGGATGTGATGTTGCCCGGCATCGATGGCTACACCCTGTGCAAGCGCTTGCGCGAGGATGCCCGACGCAACACCCCGGTGATCATGCTTACCGCCCGCGACCAGCTGGACGACCGCCTGCAAGGCTTCCGTCATGGCGCCGACGATTATCTGGTCAAGCCTTTTGCCTTGTCCGAGTTGGCGGCACGCATTGAAGCGGTGATGCGCCGTGCCCAGGGCGGCGGGCGGCGAACATTGCAGGTGGCCGACCTTGAATACGACCTCGATACCCTGGAAGTCACCCGTGGCGGAAAGCTGCTCAAGCTCAACCCGGTAGGGCTCAAGCTACTGGAAGTGTTGATGCAGAAGAGCCCGCACGTGCTACGGCGGGAAGTACTGGAGGAAGCCCTGTGGGGCGATGACTGCCCCGACAGCGACAGCCTGCGCAGCCATGTCCACCAGCTCCGCCAGGTCATCGACAAGCCGTTCGATAAACCGCTGCTGCATACGGTGCACGGCGTGGGTTATCGCCTGACCGAAGGCCGCGATGGAGTTTAAGCAAAGCCTTGCCCAGCGCATCATCATTGCCTTCGCCCTGATGAGCGCGTTGGTCGCCGGTGCCTTTGCCGTCGGCATTGTCGCTACCGTGCACCTGGTGGAAGAAAAACTTATTTCCGCGGGGCTGGGCGGCGACTTGCAGCGCTTGTTGCTCATGGACAACATGGACGACTGGAGTCACCGTCCGGAGCCGGACCAGCTGTTCTACTACAGTGGCGGGCGAGGCGACTATGCCTTGCCAAAGGACCTGCGCCACCTGTCGCCGGGATTCCACGAGGTGTTCCGTGGCGACCTGTCTTATCACGCGATGGTGGAAATCGTAGACGGCCGTCATTACGTGCTCTTGCAGGATCAAAGCGATTTCGAAGAGCGTGAGCGCATTCTCTTTGCGGTAGTGTTGGTGGGCTTCGTGCTCAGCTTGGCCTTGGCCGCCTCGCTGGGCTGGCTATTGGCGCGGCGAGTCATGGCGCCGGTGATTCGCCTGGCCCGGCAGGTTCGTCACCGCGACCAGTTGCTCGGGCTCGCCCCGCCCTTGGCCCCCGACTACGCCGAGGACGAAGTCGGCCAACTGGCCGCCGCCTTCGATGCCACCCTCGGGCGGCTGCGTCAGGCCCTGACCCGGGAGCGCCTGTTCACCAGTGATGTAAGCCATGAACTGCGTACGCCACTGATGGTATTGGCCACCTCCTGTGAGCTGCTGCTGGCCAACGACAAGCTCGATCCGAGAGCCAAGGCGCAGGTAGAGCGCATCACCAGGGCATGCGAGGAAATGCGGGATCTGGTGCAGACGTTCCTGATGCTTGCCCGCGCGCAGCGCAACGAAACCGTCGCCGGGCAGGTTACCCTGGGGAAGGTGGCCGATGACCTGGTGGCCCAGTGGCGCGAGCCGATCGAACAGAAAGGGCTGACCCTGGAGTATGAACGCGGTGAACCGCAGGATACGCGCTACAACGCTACCTTCCTGCATACGGTGATGAGCAACCTGTTGCGCAATGCCTTGCACTACACCGACCAGGGCTTCATCCGGCTGACCCTCACCGATACAGGGTTCCGGGTGGAGGATTCAGGCGTGGGAATTCCGGAAGAAAAGCGCGAAGCCATGTTCCAGCCATTCGTCCGCGGTAACGAGAAGAGAGGCGAAGGGCTGGGGCTAGGGCTTTCTCTTGTCCAGCGGATCTGCGACGAGCAAGGCTGGGCAGTGAGCCTGACCACCAACGAGCCCCAGGGCTGCGCCTTTCAGGTAAACCTGTAAGGGCAGTAGACCTTGTGAACGCCACAGGCTTGAACGGGCTCCGCCAGCGAGCACGGGCCCGCCGGCAACCTCTGCCCGCGAAATATCTAGCAACAAGCTTGTCGCCCTGATAATTTGAGTTACAGAATTTTCACAATCGTGTGACTGGTCGATGACTTGGGTAGGGGTAGTGTGCGCCGACTGTTCAAGGAGGTTCACATGAACCAACCGATCAAGTTGGAATTCTCTGAGAAATACGACCACGCGCATGCGCAGCGGTATTTCTACAAGCACCAGAACGGCCTTTCACGTCGGCTTTCGCATTCGCGCGATGTTCAGCTCGCGCGCAAGGCATTGGAGCTGGCCGGAGATCCGGGCCTGGTGCTGGACCTGCCCTGCGGTGCCGGGCGCTTCTGGCCGGTGCTGGCGGAGAAGGTCAACCGCGTGATCATCGGCGCGGACAACTCGGCAGACATGGTCGCCACTGCCTGCAAGATGCAGCCTGAGGCCATCGTCAAGCGTGTACGGGTCATGCAAACCTCGGCTTTCGAGATCGAGTTGCCGGATAACGCAGTCGACAGCATTTTTTCAATGCGGTTGATGCACCACATTGGCGATGCGGGACACCGGCTGACCATGCTACGCGAGTTCCATCGGGTGAGCCGAGACTCGGTCATTCTTTCACTGTGGGTGGATGGCAACTTCAAGGCCTGGAAGCGCAAGCGGTCTGAGCAGCGGCGCCAGCGGCGTGGAGAGCCGGAAAAATATCAGAACCGGTTCGTCCTGCCGGTGGGAACGGCAGAGGCTGAATTCGCCGAGGCCGGATTCCGTATTCAGGAGCGTCTCGATTTCTTGCCGCTGTATGCAATGTGGCGAGTGTATGTATTGCGCAAGGAGTAAGGTGATGGCGGTAGAGCAGGCTTCTGGACACAGTGCCTCGGGTGGGCAGCAGGGTTTTGATCACTACTGGCAAACCCGCGGCGACTGGGTAGAAGAGCCTAACCGCCGGCGTGGCGGGGAAAGCGGTGTCCAGCGTGTACTGCTGCCCGATAACCACATGATTTATGTCAAGCGGCAGGTGGGCCACATCTACCGTTCGCCCCTGCATCCCTTCGGCCGGCCTACGGTGCTGCGTGAGCGCGATGCCTTGCGTGGCTTGAGCAAATTGAACGTACGGGTGCCTCGTTTGTTGTTCTCCGGTGCCCAGCGTGACCAGGAATTCGGTTGGAAGGCGTTACTGGTCACTGCTTCGCTCGATGGCTTCGAAGAAATGATGCAGTGGTATGCCAAGGGTGGCCGTGAGCGTTATGGCGAAGCCTTGCATGACCAGTTGCTCAAGGATCTCGCTGAAAACTTGGCGCGCATGCATCAGGGGCGCTGGCAGCATAGCTGCCTCTACATCAAGCATGTATTCGTGCGAGTCGTTGAGGAGCCCAACGGCCCCCGCGCCGAGGTTGCCTTGCTGGATCTGGAGAAATGCCGTCGGCGGCTGACGGCCTCCGCGGCTTCTTACCATGACCTCAAGCAACTGCGCCGCCATTCGTCGTTCAGCGATGCAGACTGGAAGAAATTGCTCTACTTTTACGAAACAGCGTTTGGCAGCGTTGTCAAAGGGTTAGAGCGATGAACCTACAAATTGCACGAAGTTTGTTCTTTATCGGTTCCCTGGCCGTGACCACCATGGCCGCGGCCGCCTGGAATGAGCCAGGGCCTGAGGTATTGAAGGCGGAACAAGGGCAGGGCGCCTGCGCGCTACCGCGGGCGACCAAGGCAGGGGTCGAGGACGTTTCGCGGACCGGGCACAACGCTTTGCTGTTCCTGTTTGGCCTGACCCAGGGGCTGCGTTCCGGCGCCTGATCAAGCCTTGTGCAATGAAAAACCCGCTTCGGCGGGTTTTTCATTGCCTAGGGTCAGTGTGAAAAGTCTTGGGGCGAAGGTGGGGCCAGGGCGAAAACAGCCCAGTAAGCAGCACGCCTTGGCGGCGACCGGGCGTGGCGTGGTGTCAAACGTCGCCGCGCTGAGCCTAGGAGGCGATCGCATGCAGGTGGTTGTCCCAGAGCCCCGATGGCAGCGTCATAGGCGTGCCCAGCCACTGCCCGTCCCGCTCCTGGTAGAAGCGGCAGCGGCCTTGGCCGGACGTCACCACGAAGCCGTCGTCCATGGCGACCACCCCCGCGCAGTCCGGCATGGGGGCGTCCAGTTTTACCTCGGCGCTGTCCAGGTCCCAGATGAAGAAGCGATTGGCCCTGGGGGCGGTGACCGCCACCAGACGGCGATGGTCGTTGATGGCCACGCTGGCGGTGTAATTGCCCATGGAAAGCAGTTGGTCGTCGCTCACCGGAAACGGTAGCAGCGGCCCGCCAGGGCGCTTGACTGCCAGCAACTGGGCCACTTCATTGCCACTGCCCATGAATTGCTGGCAAGCAGCGATGGTGCCGTCCTGAGCCACCGCCAGGTGACGAATGCTGTTCATCGGCTGGGTGAGCGTTTCCTTGCTGAGCAGGCCACCGTCGCGCTGCATCAGCACAAGGCTCGGCTCCATGGCGTCCAGGTTCATCTCCACACGGCTTTCCGCTTCTGTCCGGATGCCGCCATTGGCCACCACCAGGGTTTCACCATCAGGTAACCACGCCAGCTCATGAGGGCCGATGCCATGGGTAGGCAGCTCATCGACGAACACCAGGCGGTCCTGGATGAACCGATAAACGCCCAGCACACCCCGGCCAGGCTCCGTCGTGTCGTTTTCAGTGGTGTACAGCCATTCGCCCGAACGGTGTATCACCGCGTGGCCGTAGTAATGCCGGTCGGCGCGCGCGCTGAGGGTCTGCAGCAGGCTGCCGTCACGCAGGCTCAGCAGGTAGCACTCGGTGCCTGGGCGTCGGGCCACGAACAGCGCCAAGGGCGCATGGGGGTGCTCGATGACGGCGTGGCAGCGCTGGGGCACCTGCGTGCTGAACGCCTGGCGCCCGTCAGCGTGGTAGGCCACGGCATAGTGCCGGCCGTCGGCATCGTCCCGGGCCGACAGCAACAATGAGCGATGGGCCTTGCCTGGCAGCACCCGCGCCAGGGTGGTAAGCATGCGCTGCCACATATCAGTCACCGTCGTTGGCGTTGAAGCCCAGCTGGACGCCCAGGGCGCGCGCCAGTTCGCCCTCATGCAGACGATGCACGGTGTTCAGGCTGTCGTAGATCTGATTCAGCACAGGCTGCCCAGCTGGATCTGCCAGCAGCTCCGTCAGGCTTCGGTCGTTGTTCGCCAGTGCCTTGGCCGCCGCGCTGTAGGCCGCGTCGATCTTCTCGGCCAGTGGCTGTTGATCCTTGGACAGCAGGTTGCGCAAGCCCTTGCCGTCAACACCGTTCCATACCGTCCGGGCCGCCTCCAGGCTGGCCTGCAGGCTCTTGAGCGACGCTTGGCTCCGCCAGGCTTCGGCCTGGAAGGGTTGCGGCACGCCCTTGCTCTGCCGGCCCATGGGCGCGCCAAGTTTTTTCTTCAGGCTGTCCAGGGCGGTGACCTGAGCCCGCAGCAGGTCGGCGATGGCCTCGTGGGCATCGGCGTAGCGCTGATTGGGGAACTTGCTCAACTGGGCGAGCATGCCATCGTTGCGTTTCCAGCCGTCGAGGATCTCTTCAGCCAGGACCTTTTGCCGTTCGCCGATGGCGACCAGCAGCGGACAATAGCTGGCCTTGCGAGCCGCATCGGCCAGTTCAGGCTTGCTGTCGAAAAGAATGTATTCATAGGCCGACAGGCCCTGGACGACCACGCTGGCCTTGGCCAACGCCGCGCCGTCCATGGGCTCGCCGCTGCTGACCAATTGCTCGACCTGGCGCCCTACCAGGTTTTTCTTGTCCGGCCAGAACTGCACGGACCACGCCCGGTTGCCTTCAGCCAGTGGGCCAATCAACAACGGCTGCAAAGCAGCCCAGGCCTTTTGAGCCACAAGGAAGTCCGCCCGGGCCTTGGCCAGGTCCTCGTTGCCCTGGCAGAACGCCAAGGCACTGCGGGCCAGTTGCCGGTCAGCCTCGACCCACTGGGTATAGGTCGGCAGGATCACCTGGCTGGCCAGGGCCGCGCTGGTCACCGCCTGCGGGTCCTGAGGCGCGCAGGCGCCGAGGGCGAGGGCGGCGAGGCTGGTGAACAGTAGCTTGGGACGGAACATTGGGGCTCCCCTGGGAAAAGTCAGGCATGTTATAGGGATTCGAGAAACGCCAGCAATGCCGCGCGCTCATCGGCATCGAAGGCCAGCACCCGCTGCCTGGCCGCGTCGGCCTCTCCGCCGTGCCAGAGCACGGCCTCGAGCAGGTTGCGGGCGCGGCCGTCATGCAGGTAGCGGCCGCGAGGATTGACCGTCTCGGACAGGCCGATCCCCCAAAGGGGTGGCGTGCGCCAGTCCTGGCCGCGAGCGTCGAATTCGGTATGGGCGTCGGCCAGGCCAGGGCCCATGTCATGCAGCAGCAGGTCGGTGTAGGGCCGAATGAGCTGATCGGCCAGCTCGGGCTCCGCGGCGTCTGCGCGGGTGCGGTATTGGGGCACGTGACAGGCCTGGCAACCGGCTTCATGGAACAGGCCCTTGCCTTTCAGTACCTGCGCCTGTCCCTCACCCCGCCGTGCTGGCACGCCCAGGTTGCGGCTGTAGAACAACACCAGCCTGCGAATGTTATCGCTGACTTCGAACGGCTCTTCGGCGCTCTGGTTGCCATTGGCGGCGGCGCGGCAGTCGGCTTGCGCGGCGGTGCAGTCATCCGCCGGGTGCAGGGAAGAGGTAATGCCCAGGTCGCCGGCGAAGGCGTGGGCGTTTTGTTGATCGAGACTGGGCTGGCCCGCCTTCCAGCCGAAACGGCCGAGGGCGGTGGTGCCTGTCTGGTCGTCATGGACCCAGTTTGCCCGGCCTTTGATCGCCCCTCGTCCGGCCGCCTGGGTGCGGGCGTTGGCCAGGATGGCCGCCTCGGGAATGGCTTCGAGCAGGCCAAGGCCAATCATGGGCGGCGCTATACGGGCCGACAGGCGCACTTGCGGATGCAGGGGGCCGTAGCCCAACTGGCTGATCTGCAACCGGGGCTTGCGCAGCTCCACGGTGTAACCATCGGCGAAGCTCACCGGGAGTGCGTCGTATTCCACCCGGACACGCCCCTCGGGGGCGACGCCGGGGATGGCCATGTCCTGCAATTGCATGCCATAGACAGGCTCAGGCGCAAAACCCATCTGGCGTACCACCTCGGCGGTGGCGTCGCTGGGCGGTACCGACAAACGCACCAGCATCGACACGGCGTGACTGGCGCCGGGCTCGGGCGGTTGCCCACGGCCATCACGGATGTGGCAGTTCTGGCAGGCATTGGTATTGAACAGCGGCCCCAGCCCGTCCCTGGCGGTGGTGGTGGAGGGCGCGATTACCCAGGGGTTGCGAAAGAAGCTATTGCCCACGCTGAAATCCACCCGGCGCGCGGCGCTGAGGTTGGCTGAAGGCAGGGAATAGGCATTGAGGTCGCTACGCCTGACCGTGGCGGTACCCGCCGAGAGCGCTTCACCTGGCTCTGCGGCCTGGAAGCGAGGCGACTGGTCGCACGCCGCCAGGGCCAGGCTCAGGGAAAAAACAAGGACGCTCAGCGGGCGTGGAGACATCGGTGCAACCTGGAAATCAGCGGAGCTGGCGCTCGATCTTCAAGCGCGCCAACCGGTAGGAGCCAGCGGCCGCTGGCGAAGAGCCGCTGGCCACTGGGAACGTTCGCCAGCTTCGCTGGCTCCTACGAGCCTTAGAACTCGTGGTCAGCGTTGTCCGGGTTCAGGTCGGTGATGCCCAGCTTGCCCGCGGCCTGTTCGATGGCGCCGGTCTGCTTGACCAGTGCACCGATGGCATCGCGCACCACCTGGTTGCCAGCGCTGTTGCCCGCGGCGATCAGTTGGTCGAAGTGCTCGCCTTTGTTGGCGTGGTCCACGATCACCTGCATCTTGGCTTCGGTATCGGCCAGGTCGGCCTTGAGGGCTTCGTCCGTGGCCGGGTCGATCTTGGCCACCAGCGACGACAGGCTCGGCCCGGTCAGGCGGGTACCGTCGGCGCGCAGGTATTCGCCCAGGTACACGTTGCGGATGCCCTTGGCGTTGAAGAAGGCCGAATTGTGGGTGTTGTCGCTGAAGCAATCGTGCTCGTCTTCAGGTGAGTTGGCTTCCAGCGCCACCTTCAGACGCTCGCCAGCCAGCTCGCCCAAGGACAGGCTGCCCATGCCGAACAACATCTTGCGCAGGCCACTATCCACCGGTTCGGCTTCCAGCGTGGCGCGATAGTTGTCGGCCACGCCCGGCTTCCAGTTGCCCACCATTTCTTCCAGGTCGCTGACCAGCAGGTCGGTGGCGGCCTTCAGGTAGGCGCGCCGACGGTCGTTGTGGCCGCCGGTAGCGCCCTTGCCTTCAAGGTAGTCGCTGGCGGGGCGGTTGCCGGCGCCCGGGCCGGTGCCGTTGAGGTCCTGGCCCCAGAGGAGGAACTCGATGGCATGGTAGCCAGTGGCGACGTTGGCTTCCGAGCCGCCCAGTTCATTGAGGCTGGCCAGCTTCTCTGGGGTGATGTCCTTGACGTCGACCTTGTCCTCGCCCACCTGGATCTCGGTATTGGCGATGATATTGGCGCTGCCGCCCGGGTTGCCCAGGGCCGGCTCGTAGCCCTTGGCCACGTAGTCGATCAGGCCTTCGTCCAGGGGCCAGGCGTTCACCTGGCCTTCCCAGTCGTCGATGATGGTGTTGCCGAAGCGGAAGACTTCGCTTTGCAGGTAAGACGGCCGCGCGGCCAGCCAGGCTTCCCGGGCGGCCTTCAGCGTATTGGCGTCCGGCTTGGCGAGGAAGGCATCCACGGCTTTCTGCAGGGCTTGCGCGGTGGTCAGCGCATCGCTGAACACGGCATGGACCATCTCGCTGTAATGACTTACCACGGCCTTGGCGGCCGCCTGGTCCAGCGCGACCGCGGCGGGCGTGGCCGCTGCGTTGGCCGCCGATGGCGCGGGCGCCTGGGCCGCTGCCTTTTCCTTGTCGCTGCTATCGCCGCAACCGGCGAGGGATAGGGCAACGGCCAGCAGACTGGCAACCAACGGCGTACGTTTCATGGGCGAATCCTGCGTGTTTGAATGGCGAAAGGCGCCCCAGGGCGCCGACCGAAACGGGCCACATGATGCGAAGGATTTGCATTTGATGTAAAGGGGCGACTGAAAAATAATTCGCCCGCCGCTGGCCTACAAGGGCGCCATGTGGGTGCGCTCGTCCTGCTTGAGGAAGGCCTGGAGTTCCCGCGCCGGAAGTGGCTTGGAATAGTAGTAGCCCTGCCCCTCATGGCAGCCCTCGGCGATGATATAGGCTTCCTGCTCGGCGGTTTCCACGCCTTCGGCGATCACCTGCATGCCCAGGCTCTTGCCCAGCTGGATCACCGCGCGAACGATGGTGGCGTCGTCCTCGTCATCGAGCAGATCCTTGACGAAGCTCTTGTCGATCTTGATCTTGTCCAGCGGCAGTGAGCGCAGGTAGCCCAATGACGAGTAGCCGGTGCCGAAGTCATCGATGGCGATCAGGGCGCCGGAGCGGCGCAGGCTGAGCAAGTGCTGGGCGGCGGTGGTGATGTCTTCCATCAGGCCGGTTTCGGTGACCTCCAGCTCGAGGCTGCGCGACGGCAGGCGGTACATTTGCAGGATATTGCTGACCACCCGGGGCAGCTCGCTATGGTGCAATTGCACAGTGGAAAGGTTCACCGCCATGCGCAGGTGGGTGAAGCCTTGGTCATGCCACTCGCGCAACTGACGGCAGGCCTGGTCCAGTACCCATTCGCCGATCGCCAGGATGGTGCCGTTCTGTTCAGCCAGGGGAATGAACTGGTCGGGCGGGATGAACCCCAGTTCGGGATGCTGCCAGCGCAGCAAGGCCTCGACGCCGACCACCCGGCGGTCGCGGTAGCTGACCTGCGGCTGGTACACCAGGAACAGCTGGTTGCCGGCCAAGGCCTCGCGCAGGGCTTTTTCCAGCGCGCGACGGCGGCGCATCTCGCTGTCAACGCTGGCGACATAGAATTGATAGCGATTGCGCGAACGACTCTTGGCGACCGTCATCGTCTGCTCGGCCTTCTGCAGCAGCTTCTCGGCGCTGTCGCCGTCTTCGGGGAAGAGGGTGATGCCGATGGTGGCCCGCAGGCGGATCTCACGCGCGTCCAGGGCAAAGGGGGCCGCCAGGTCATCGAGGATGTGCTGGGCCAACTCGGCCGCCTTGTAGGGCTCCTCGATATTGGCCTGCACCAGGGCGAACTGGTCGCCGCCCAGGCGCGCCAGGGCGCCGAGCCGTCCACCATGGCCGCGCAGGCGATCAGCCGTGGCCAGCAGCAACTGGTCGCCGGCCTGGTAGCTGAATTGTTCGTTCACCCCTTTGAAGTCATCCAGGCCTACGCAAAGGATGGCCACACGCCTTTGCATGCGCGTGGCATCCTCCAGCACCTGGTCAAGCTGGCGCTGCAGCTGAAGCCGGTTCGGCAGGCCAGTGAGAAAGTCGTACTGGGCCATGCGCTCCAGGCTGCTCTCTGCCTCCCGGCGCAGGCTGCTGTTGCGCTCGATGGACGCCAGCAACTGGTTGGCGGTGTTTACCCATTGGCCCAACTCGTTGTGCTCATGGCCAGGGGGCAAGGGCAACTGATACTGGCCCGGGCGGTCCGGGTTGATCTGGCTCAGATGATGGAGCATGCGCGACAGGGGCTTGGTCAGCAGCCAGTGATAGATCAGGTACAGCACCAGGCCCATGAGCATGGCCCGCAGCACGCCGGACACGAACAGCTCGGCCGAATTGCGCAGGAACTGCTCCCCGTAGATGGCAGTATCGAGGGTGATGCTCAGGTCGCCGTAGTACTCGTTGTACGGCGGGCGGCCCACCAGGGGCGTGGCGAAGGTGCGTTCCGGCCCCAGCACGGTGTCGGTGAGCCAGCGAGTGGAAGCGGGTGTGGGTGACCGCTCGCGTTCAGCGAGCATGGTTTCGTTGGGGTGGCCAATGGCTGCCTTGCGCACGGCGGGGTCCTGGAACAGGCCTTCGATGACCTGCAGGCCCATCTCCTTGTCCAGGCTGTACAGCGCCTGGGTGGAGGGGTCGCGGAACATGTCGAGGATGCGGTCGGCATCCCGCGCGATGGTATGGCGTGTCTTGTAGGCATCGAGCACGATCTGCCCACAGCTGAGCAATACGCCCACGACCAGGGTCGAGAGCAATACCACTCTCAGCAGTTTCAGAGACAAGCTGTGCTTGATTTCCACCTTCAAAGGACAATTCCTTGTTCCAAGCGCGCGGTACCCATGGCCGAGTATTGGCAAACACAGGGTGACCGTCAAAGGGTACGCATTGGTTCGAGCCACGCATGCCAGTGAGCATGCGGCGAGAATAGGTCTTTGGTGTATCGATGCGCGTGGCTGAAACTTGAGGCGAGGCGATGAAAGGTAGGCGCTGGCTTCCAACCTCGGAGCGCCAGCGAAGCTGGCGGGCCTTGGTGGTTCTTCGCAAGCGGGCGCTGGCCACGGGAACCAGTCTCGCTGGCCCCGGGGCAGGCTGGACGTTCGCGGCTCAGGCCTTGAAGGCGCTGCCTTCGAACTGCTGGGCAACGAAGTCCCAGTTCACGACGTTCCAGAACGCTTCGACGTATTTGGGCCGCACGTTGCGGTAGTCGATGTAGTAAGCGTGCTCCCACACGTCGCAGGTCAGCAGCGGGGTGTCGCCGCTGGTCATCGGGTTGCCGGCGCCAATGGTGCTGGCCAGGGCGAGGGAGCCGTCAGCTTTCTTGACCAGCCAGCCCCAGCCGGAACCGAAGGTACCGATGGACGTCTTGCTGAATTCTTCCTTGAACTTCTCGAACGAACCGAAAGCCTGAGTGATGGCTTCGGCCAGTTTGCCGGTAGGCTCGCCGCCGCCGTTGGGAGACAGGCAGTTCCAGTAGAAGGTGTGGTTCCAGACCTGGGCCGCGTTGTTGAAGATGCCGCCGGACGAGGACTTGACGATTTCTTCGAGGGTCTTGCCTTCGAATTCGGTGCCCGGGATCAGGTTGTTCAGGTTCACGACGTAGGTGTTGTGGTGCTTGTCGTGGTGGAACTCCAGGGTTTCCTTGGAGATGTGCGGCTGCAGGGCGTCGTGTGGGTAAGGCAGCGGCGGCAGTTCAAAAGCCATTTGATTCTCCTAATCAGGTCTGTTGCGGTAGACGCAAGGCCGATCACGGGCGGCCGAGGCTGCGCCCGCGAAGCGCAGCGGGCACAAGCCCGGGATCATAGCACCGGGGCTACGCCTTAACCACGCAGCAACCGTAGGGAATAGACGCCTCGGCGCCGTTGACGTCGGGGGGGCTTACCCCAGAATCAGCTGCCCGGCCACGCCGAACATCATCAGCGCCACGGCCAGGTCCAGCAGGCGCCAGGTAGCGGGCCGGGCCAACCAGGGCGCCAGCCAGGCGGCGCCCAGCGCCAGGGTGAAGAACCACACCGCGGAAGCGCTGGCGGCGCCGGCGACGTAAGCGCCCGGCACCGCCTGGCGGGCGCCGAGGCTACCGATCAGCAACACCGTGTCCACATATACATGGGGGTTGAGCAAGGTCACCGCCAGTGCGCTGAGCAGCACCGCCTGCCGGGAGCGCGGCACCTGCTCGGCGGCCTGGAGGGCCTGACGTGACAAGGCCCGGCGCAATGCCTGGCAGCCGTACCAGAGCAGGAAGGCCACCCCGCCCCAGCGGGCAATGGCCAGGAGGGCGGGGCTCTGGCTCAACAAGCTCGCCAGGCCGAATACTCCGGCGCTGACCAGCAGCACATCGCAGAGCACGCATAGCAGAGCCACTGGCAGGTGATGTTCGCGGCGCAGGCTTTGGGCCAGGACAAAAGCGTTCTGCGCGCCGATAGCGACGATCAGACCAATCGCGATGGCCAGGCCGTTCAGGTAACTCTGCAACATGGGAAGTCTCCTCGGGAAGCTGACAGTCTGAAGTTCACTGAGGTATAAGAAAAACCAATCATGCTGATGAGGCATTAGGAAAATCGATGTTCGATTACAAGCTCCTCGCCGCCTTGGCCGTGGTGGTCGAGCAAGGCGGCTTCGAGCGCGCCGCTCAGGCATTGGGCTTATCGCAGTCGGCGGTGTCCCAGCGCATCAAGCTGCTCGAAGCGCGCCTGGGCGAGCCGGTACTGGTGCGCCAGGCACCACCTAGCCCAACCCCTGTCGGTCGCCTGTTGCTCAACCATGTACAGCAGGTGCGCCTGTTGGAGCGGGAACTGCGCGAAGCGGTACCCAGCCTCGGTGAAGACGGCCCGCCCGAGCGGCTGCGGGTGGCCATCAACGCCGACAGCCTCGCCACCTGGTGGCCACAAACCGTGGCGCGTTTCTGTCAGGAGCGCCATGTGCTCCTTGACCTGGTGGTTGAAGACCAGGACGTAGGCCTGCGGCGCATGCGGGCTGGCGAGGTGGCCGGTTGCGTGTGCGCGGCGCCAAGGCCCGTGGCGGGGGCGCGCAGCGAGCCCTTGGGGGCCATGCGTTATCGGGCGGTAGCTACCCCGGCCTTCATCGCGCGTCATTTTGCTGAAGGCTTCAGTCCCGCGGCACTGGCACAGGTACCGGCCCTGGTGTTCGGCCCTGACGACCTGTTACAGCATCGGTTCATGGCCTCGCTGGGCATCGAGGAAGGGTTCGCTCATCACCTGGTGCCGTCCTCGGAAGGCTTCGTCCGCATGACCGAAGCAGGCCTTGGCTGGGGGCTGGTGCCGGAAATGCAGGTCCAGGCCCAGTTGGCCAAGGGCACCCTGGTCGAGCTGCTGCCTGGCCACCCCAGCGATGTGCCGCTGTACTGGCACCATTGGCGCAGCGGCGGCAAGCTTCTGGCTGACCTGACCAGCGAACTGGTCAGGCAGGCCGGGCGTGCCCTGGTGCCCCTGGCGAGCGTCGCCACTGCGGTGAGAAAATGAGTAGCGAGGCAGCATGAACATTCTGATCACCGGGGCTACCGGTTTCATTGGCGCGAGCTTTACTCGCAGCGCCTTGGCCCAGGGCCTTCGGGTCCGCGCCAGCGGCCGACGCGGTGAGCGCCTCGCAGCCTTGGCCAGGCTGGGAGCGCAAGTATGCGAAGGCGACTTGCTCGATGCCGGTTTCGCTCTGCAGCTGTGCCAAGGCATGGACGCGGTAGTGCACTGCGCTGGCCTCGGTGGGCATTGGGGCCGGCTGGCGGACTTCGAGCAGGCCAACCTCGGCACCACGGAAAATGTGGTCGAAGGCTGCATCAAGGCACAGGTGCGTCGGCTGGTGTACCTCTCCAGCGCGCAGATCTACGAGCGCGCCTCCAGCGCAGCCCCTTTGCGCGAAGATCAATTGCCGCCCCGCAAGGCGTCGCTGCAGGCGCAAACCCGTTTTCGAGCTGAGCAACGTGTGTTCGGCGCCGAGGAGTTTGGCTTGCAGGTGGTGGCCCTGCGGCCTGCACCGGTACTGGGAGAGGGCGAGCCCTGGCTATGGCCGGGCCTGTTCGAGCTTTGTGGCCGGGGGCGCCTGAGCCTGCTGGGCGACGGCTTGAACCGGGTCGATTTCACCACCCAGGCCAATCTGGACCACGCCCTGCTGGCTGCCCTGTTCGCCGAGGACAACGCCTTGGGGCGGGTGTACAACATTGCCAACGATCAGGCCGTGCCTTTCTGGGACGTGCTTAATTACGGCCTGCGTCAACTACGCCTGCCTCAGTTGCGAGATTACCGCCCGGTGGGGCTGGCGCGCCTTGGCACGCGGTTCGGCAGCCTGGCGCGCCAGGCCTGGCCCGGCCGCCCGCGGCCACCGCTGACACTTCCCGACCTGGGCTGGATTACCCGGGACAATTGCCTGGACATCAACCGCGCCCGCCAATACCTGGGCTATCAGCCACAGGCCTCGGTGTGGGCAGGCATGGACGCGCTCTGCCAAGGCTGGCGGGCTCGGGACACAACCGGTAAATACCGTTGAAACCTCGCGCACCCGGGCCCCACGACAGCCGGCCGCGCTGATAGACTCGCGCCCACTTGCCAGTTACCGCTTCGGAACACCCCATGCGCAAAGACGCCCGAGATGATTTTGACCACCTGCCTAGCCTGACCGCCAGTGACCATGATGAGGACGATGCGGGCCTGGAGCCCGCGGGCCGACATGAAGCGGTCTATTCGCGCACCACGCCGGTGGTCAAGGTCAAGGCGCCGGCGACAGGCCCTCTCTGGGCGTTGGTGCTGGCCCTGTTCATCGCCCTCGGCGGCCTGGGCTGGTGGAGCTTCCAGCAGATATCCCTGATGGAGCAGCAACTGGTCGCCACCCAGGAAAGCTTCGCCAAGGTCAGCGAAGAGGCTGCCGGGCGCCTGCAGGCCATCAGTGGCAAGGTGGCCGATGGGGAAACCACCGTGGCGGGAGACACCGAGGCCCTCAAGTTGCAGGTCAGGCAACTGCAGGCCCGGCTCGACGACCTGAGCCGCCAGCAGCAGACCACGGGTGGCCAGCAGGGCGCCAACAACCAGCGCCTGGAGCAACTCAACAGTCAGCTGAACGCGCAACAGCTGGTCAGTGAACAGGCCCAGGCCCAGCTCAAAGCCTTGGCCGCGGACCTTGCCAGCCTCAAGACCAGCCAGACGAACCAGGCGAGCCTGGAAACTCAGGTCAAGGCGCTGGCCAGTGAGCTGGCGGCCGTGAAGAAGCAAGGCGACCTGAGCGGTCGCCTGGAGCGTGTCGAGGAGGACCTGGTCGTGCTCAAGGCCCAGCAGGACAACCACGGCGCCGCGCCGGCCGTCGCCGGCCCGACCAACAGCGAATTCGACGCCTTCCGTGGCCAGACGACGCGCAATATCAACGGCCTGCAGGCGCAGATCCAGAATCTGCAGGAGCAGCTCGACCGCCGGGGGCAATGACAGGGCTCATGAACTTCCTCGCTCACCTTCACCTTGGTGGTCCCCGACCCGAGCAGATGCTTGGCAGCCTGTATGGGGACTTCGTCAAAGGTGAAGTGACAGGGCGTTTTTCGCCCGAGGTGGAGGCGGGCATTCGCCTGCACCGGGCCATCGATCGCTACACCGACAGCCATCCGCTGGTGCTGGCCGCCATGGCTCGCTTGCCTGCCGCCCGCCGGCGTTACGCCGGAATAATCCTCGACGTATTCTTCGATCACTGCCTGGCACGTCACTGGCGGGATTACCACCCCGAGCCCCTGTCGGTCTTCACCGGCCGGGCTTATGAGGTGTTGCTGCGCACGCCGGACCTTCCCGGGCGCCTGGCAACCATCGCACCCTTGATGGCTCGCAATGATTGGCTAGGCTCTTATCAGGAACTGCGAGTGATCGGCGATGTGCTGAAAGGCATCTCAAGGCGGTTGTCCAGGCCCGAGGGCTTGCTGGGCGTGCTTCCAGAGCTGCAAGCGTTGTACCCGGTCCTGGTGGCGGATTTCCGCGCGTTCTATCCACAGCTGCAAAGCTTCGCCAGCCAGTGGAAGCCGCCCGTCTAAGCCACTTGCCGGGTATCGTCTGGCTGCGGCGCCAAGCGCTGTTCGATGGCCAGGCGAGCGAGCCGGACCAGGTTGGAACGGTCCTGGCCCTGGCAGGGCAGGGGTGGCAGCAGATGCACTTCCACCACCGCCCTTGGGTGCCGGAACAGGCGCTTGAGGTGTGGCCAGAGCGCGTCCTCGCCGATGAATGGGGCGATGGGGTCAAGCTGGCCGCCGCGCAGGTATTTCAGGGCCACGGGTTGCACGGCCACGCCTGCCTCGATGGCCGCGCCCAGTAGGCGGGCGTGAAAGGTGGCGGTGCCGCTGCCGTCGGTGGTCGTGCCTTCGGGAAACACCAGCACCGAGCCCCCCTGGCGCAGGTGCTCCGCCATGCCCAGGCGCAGGGGAGCACTCTCGCCGCCACCTCTGCGAATGAACAGCGTGCCCGCCCGCTCGGCCAGCCAGCCCAACAGGGGCCATTGGCGCACGTCAGCCTTTGCCAGGAAGGTCAAAGGCGCGAGTTGCCCCAGCACCAGAACATCGGCCCAGGACACATGGTTGCTCACCCACAGCATGGGCTTGGTCGGCAGCTGGCCGAATACCCGATACTCATAAGGCAGGCGCCGGGCGAGGGCGCTCAGAAAGCATTGGGTCCAGCGGGCTCGGCGCTGGGCTGGGTTGGCCAGGCGCAGGCCCTCGCATAGGGCCAGCAACAGCGCCAGGCATACCCCTAGCAGCAAACCCGGCAACAGGCGCGCAAGCCGCAGCCACAGGCTCATACCACAGCCTTGAAATGACGGGCGTAACGTGGGCATAGCTGTTCACGCTTGAGCAGGATGAACAGGTCGGCACACTGGAAAGCCGGGTCCCAGCTGGGCTCGCCGCAGATCTTGGCGCCCAGGCGCAGGTAAGCCTTGAGCAGAGGCGGCATTTGCGCCGAGATGTTGGCTTCCAGGGCCCGCGCGGGCACCGGGCAGCGTGGCTGCGCGCGAACGTCATCCACGCATAGATGGCCTTCGCGCACGCGGCGCATCACGGCTTCGACCTGCACGCCGCCGTCACGCATGGGGACGCTGGCGCAGCCCATCAGGTAGCGGAACGCGCCTTGGTTGAGCACCTCGGCCAACTCCGCCCAGAGCACAGCGATGGTGCTACCGTTGCGGTAGGCCTGGGCTACGCACGTGCGGCCTACCTCCAGGATAGGGCCGCGTAGCGCGCCCAGTCCGTGCAGGCTGAAGGCCCCTTCACTGTAGAAACCACCCAGCCGCAGGGCGCCTCGGTGGTCCAACAGGCGGGTGGTGGCCACCAGTGCACCGGTGCTCAGGTCTCGCACGCCCAGGTGTTGGCAGTGGGCATCGTAAGGGTCTTGGTCCAGGCCGCGCTCGGCGTCGCCCAGGTCGGCGTCGAAGGCTTCGCGAAACACCCGGTAGCGCAGCGCTTGCGCTTCGGTGACGGCGGCGCCGAACAGATGTTCGGCCTGCAGGCGGCGGGAAAGGTTGCGCGGGCCCGTGGATAAGGTCTGGGTCATGGCAGTCTCCGAAGCATGGCCGAAGCGGCACGCTCAGGCTAGGCAGGCCCAATGTCAGCCCCGTTACGCTTCAGTGATGCTTGTATGAAGGCCCCGGCAGGCTCACCGCTGAATGTGCGAAGGAATTTCCTGCAACCTGGGCCCTGTAAGGTGGTCTGTAGTCAAGCCAACTTCCATGTCGAGCTGCCCATCCGTGCGATTCCTTCTCTCTGCTGAGGCCAACTGAGCCATGGCCGGCCCGGTCTTCCCCTGGCGTGATGACAACCGCTTCGAGCTGTTGATCGACGGCCCGGCGTTCTTTCCGCGCATGTTGGCCGCCATTGACCAGGCCCAGCGCCAAGTGGACCTGGAGCTGTATCTGGTGGAAGCCGGCGCTTGCGCGGATGGGGTGGTCGAGACCCTGGTGGCCGCGGCGGGTCGGGGAGTGCGGGTACGCTGCCTTTTCGATGGCTATGGCAGCCTGGCCTTCGCTGTGCCTTCGCGCCAGCGCCTGCTGGATGCAGGCGTGGAGCTGCGGCTGTATAACCCGGTGTCCTGGCGGCGAGGTGGGCGCAATCTGTTTCGCGATCATCGCAAGCTGCTAGTGGTGGACCAGGCCCTGGCGGTAGTGGGCGGCACCGGCGTTACTGATCAGTTCTGGCAGCCCGAAGCCGATGTCAGTGAATGGCATGAGGTGATGGTCGAGATCCAGGGGCCGGTGGTGGCGGACTGGCAAATGCTGTTCGACCGCCAGTGGCGCTCCAACCACCGCCGCACCGCCTGGCGCCCGCCTACGCATTTCGGTTTGCCGAGGGTTCCGCGCAGGCCGCCCAGCGGCGACGGCCTGGGCCGGGTGGCCTATTGCGATGCCCGCCAGCACCGGGACATCCTTCGTTCCCTGGTGCGTTCACTGCATGCGGGGCAAGAGCGTATCTGGCTGGCCACACCCTATTTCCTCCCGACCTATAGCGTGCGTCGCTCGCTGCGGCGGGCCGCCCAGCGTGGCGTGGATGTTCGCCTGCTGCTCACGGGGCCCCGCACGGACCACCCGTCGGTGCGTTACGCCGGCCACCGGTATTACCCCAAGCTGCTGCGCGCTGGCGTGAAGATCTTCGAGTATCAGCCCTGCTTCATGCATCTGAAGATGGTGATCGTCGACGACTGGGTGAGTATCGGCTCTTGCAACTTCGATCACTGGAACCTGCGCTTTAACCTCGAAGCGAACATCGAGGCCCTGGACCCCACCCTTACCGCGGCCGTGCTGGCGAGCTTCGAGGCGGATTTCGCCAAGAGCGCTGAAATCACCCATGAACAATGGAAAGCCAGGCCCCTATGGCGCCGAGCCAAGCAACGGCTATGGGGCTGGCTCGATCGGCTGGTGGCCAACCTGCTCGATAGCCGCGGTTGAGTCAGGGCGCACCCTGGGCTGGGTCGGCTTCCACGACCAGGCCTGCTTGAACCAGCCTGATACGAGGCGCCACATGGTAGGCGCCATCGTCATCGTGGCGCAGGTAGGCGCGTTGGCAATGAACGCATTCCCACACCGAGGACTGGTTGTAAGGATAGTAGGCCGGGGCGATGGGCGCCTCGGCAGACCAGTAGATGGTCGCCTGAGGATGGTATTCATCCAGGGTGCAGTCTTCGACGGGTTTCAGCTGGAGCGTGCCGATCTTCCGGAAATCTTCCTCCCGATAGCCGACGGGCCAGTGGGCCCAGCCCCTGAGGTCGTGCTTGAGGCAACCACATGCAGCGCCGCTGCAGGCCCTGGCTGCCAGGCTCGCCAACGCTGAGGCGTCAATGATCCGGTTCATGAGCACCCTCCTGAAGGCTGGCCGCCCGGGCCGCTTTGGCGCGTCCGGCGACGGGTCGGGCTCACCTTGCCAGGGGCCCACCGAATAATCCACATCTTTTCAAAGGCCCGGGCCGGGCAGCTGTCCCTCGGCCGTTTCCATCGGCTACTCTCAGCCACCACCTGCCGAAACGAACCACTATGCGCCTGCGCCGCCTTGACCTGAACCTACTGATCGCCTTCGATGCCTTGCTCAGTGAATGCAGCGTCAGCCGCGCGGCCGAGCGCCTGCACTTGGGCCAGTCCGCCACCAGCGCGGCGCTGGCAAGGTTGCGCGAGCATTTCCAGGACCCTCTGCTGGTGCAGGTGGGCCGCCGCCTGGAACCTACCGCCAAGGCACTGCTGCTGTTACCCAAGGTGCGGCAAACCCTGGCCTTGGCCCGCGAGCTGCTTGACGAGCCCAGCGCCTTCGAGCCGGCCGCCTGTGAGCGCACCTTCACCTTGGCAGCGTCGGACTACGTAATCGCCGTGCTGATGCCTGCCCTGGCTCGGCGCCTCGCGCAAACGGCGCCTAAGGTACGTCTGAGCCTGCGCGACCTACCACCGCCTCGTGAACAGGACGTGGTCGGCGAGGCCCTGGAATACCGCCGTTGTGACCTGGTGATAGTGCCGGAGCGCCGGCATAACCCGGAATTTCCGCTGGCGCCTGTGCTTGAAGACCATTGGTGTTGCGCGGTTTGGTCCGGCGCGCAAAGTTACACTCAGGGCCTTGGCCTGGCGCAGTACCAGGCGGCCGAACATGTAGTGCGGGCTTTCGCCGACGGGCGTTCCCAGGGAATGGATAGCGCGCACCTGCGGGACATTGGCCTGACCCGGCAGGTAGCGGTGAGCCTGGAAAGCTTTGCGCTGATGCCGGAGTTCATCGTGGGCACTGAGCGTATCGCCACGCTGTTTTGCCGCCAGGCCGAGCAATTGGCCCAGCGCTACCCCTTGCGCCTGTGGCCGGCACCGGTGGACTTTCCCCGCGCCTTGCAGGTGATGCAGTGGCATCCCTATCAGGACAGCGACCCTGCGCTGGCGTGGTTGCGCGGGGTTTTGAGTGAGCTGGCGCGGCCGGTATCCGCCGTAGCAGCCGGCCTCGGCCGCGACCTGGCCTGACACCGCGCCGTGCCCGGTCGTCGCCAAGGCGGGCTGCAACCGCCGCGTCAATCAGGCGCCGGTATCGGCCACCAGGTTGGCGGCTTCGATAGCGGCGAGCGCGCAGCGCTCGTCGTTATCGGAGGTGTCACCACTAATACCTAAAGCCCCGAGCAGGCCCCCCCCGGAGTCGCGAATCAGCACGCCGCCAGCCACCGGTACCACCTGGCCGCCGGTGAGGCTGTTCACGGCATCGAAGAAACTGGGTACCGCCTGGGCGCGGCGGGCCAGCTCACGACCGCCAAAGCCCATGCCGACGCAACCACGCGCCTTCGCCGTCGCGATCTGCGGGCGCAGAAAGCTGGCGTCAGGGTGGCGCAACACGGCCAGGGGATGGCCGTGGCGATCCAGCACCGCCGCGGCCAGCGGTTGATAACCCAGGGCCACACCTTCGGCGATGGCGCGTTGGGCGAGAGTCAGCGCCGTATCCAGATCCAACAGGCTCATGCGCGCACCGCTCCGTCTTTGAGGGTGGCCAGGGCTTGCACACGGTCGCGGGTGTAGAGGTCGGTCCACTTCAGGGAGTTGAAGTCCGATACCTGCTTGGGGTTGTAGGCCGTGCGCTCCAGGCTCACCGGCTTGCCTCCCTTGTACACGGCGCGCAGGCAGTCGCGGTCGATCAGGCGGCGCATATCCTCCAGCGGAGAGGCTTCGAAGATCAGCAAGTCAGCCTGCTGGCCAACGGCAAGGGTGCCCAGGGTATCGCCGCGCGGCATGCAGCGCGCGCCCACGGCCGTGGCCGCGTGCAGGGCTTCGGCCGGGGTGAAGCCCAGGCGGCTGACCAAGAGTTCAGCCTCGCGCCCATGCCATTCGCCATAAGGGGTGACCGCGAAGCCGCTGTCGCTACCACAGGCGAAGGGCACCCCGGCCGCCTTGGCCCGGCGCAGCACCGCGCTGCCCACTTCCAGGGTGCGCTTGCAATAGCCGGCATAGCCCGTGGTGATGGCCGGGTCGTGGGGCTGGCAGAAGTCCACCGTGTTCTGCGGGAAGGTCATGGTGGGGGCCAGGATGCTGCCGCTTTCGAGCATGGCCTCGATGCAGCCATCGTCCATGTAGAACGCATGGAAGATCAGGTCCACGCCCGCCTTGGCGGCATACATTACCGCTTCGCGGCCATAGGCATGGGTAGCCACCTTGCAGCCCAGCCGGTGGGCTTCCTCGACCATCTCCCGGGTTTCGTCGGCGGTGAAGGCGGCGATGATCTCGCCATTGGGCCGGCGATGGGTGCCGTCCATGGCGATCTTGATCAGGTCCACCCCATCCTTGGCCTGGGTGCGAATCTCCGCAATGGCCTCACTGCGGCTGGTGACCAGGCGGGCGGTGAAGTACTCGGGCGCGCCCACCCGGCTGGGGAACCAGTCGTTCAGGCTCTGCCGGTTGGTGATGACGCGGCTGCTGGCAGCCACCCGCGGGCCCTCGAACAAGCCTGCGTTGATGGCGTTGCGCACCGAGATGCTCAACTGGCCGCTGTCACCGGGGCAGACCATGCTGGTGACCCCGGCGGCCAGCACATGGCGGGCGAAGAACATGCCGCGCAGGGCGCGGAATTCATCACTGGTCCAGATATCGATGTCTTCTTCGCTCTGGGCGTTGCCGAAAGCCAGGTGGGTATGCACGTCCACCAGCCCGGGCATCACGAAGGGCGCGATGCCTTCGACTCGCTGGTCGCCTGGCCGGGCCACTGGAGCCTCGGCAGTAGGCCCTACGTAGGAGAACAGGCCGTTCTCGATAATCAGGGTCTGGTCTTGGCGAGGGGCGAGGTCGATGCTGTCGAACAAAGTGTGGCAGCGCAGGTGCAAGGCGGACATGGGCCAATCCCTTTCTTGTTATGGAGATGGCCCAACCTAACCAGCGGCGCCCGGCGCCAACAGCAAAACCCTTCGATGGCTAGCCATCGATGCGATCGATAGCTCAGGCGGCGCGTGCTTCCTGTTCCAGGTCGCCGATGGCCAGGCTGATCTGGTCGCGCAGCCAGGCATGCATCGGGTCGCCTTCGAGTGTGCGGTGCCAGAGCATGTATTCGCCCATCACCGGGATCTTCACCGGCGGCGGCAGCAGGCGCAGCGGCAGGTGCTCGGCCTGCAGGCGCGCCAGGCGGCTGTGCATGGTCGCCACCCGGTTGGTGCCGACCACCAGGCGCGCCAGGGTATTGAAGTCATTGGTGATCACTTCCATGCGCCGGCTCACGCCGTATTGGGCCATGAACCAGTCCTCGATGCTCAGATGGCGCGTGCGCCCGAAGCCGACCGACACATGACCCAGGCTCAGGTATTGCTCCAGGGTGAGGTGGTCGCCCACATGATCGTTGCCGGCCCACACTACGCACACATGCTCTTCCTCGAACAACAGCCGCGACGGATGCTCCGGCAGGATGTAGCGCTCAGGCACGATCATCAGGTCGATTTCGCCACGGGCCAGCAGCTCGCCGGAGTTATCCCCAGGGCTGAGCATCTCGAAGGTAATGTTCGGCGCCTGCTTGTGCAGCTTTTGCAGCACATTGGAAAAGAGCACGCTGATCAGGTAGTCGGACGTCACCAGGCGAAAGTGCCGCTTGCTGGTGGCCGGGTCGAACACCGGCTTGCTGGTGATCGACGAGCGGATCTTGAGCAGCACCTCGCGCACCGGCTCGGCCAACTGCAAGGCATAGGGGGTGGGCTGCATCTTGCGCCCGACCTGCACCAGCAGTTCGTCATCGAAGTATTCGCGCAGGCGGCCCAGCACGCCACTGGTGGCGGACTGCGTCATGTGCAGGCGTTCGGCGGAGCGGGTGATATTGCATTCTTCGAGCAATACGTCGAGCGCGACCAGGAGGTTCAGGTCCAGGTGGTGGAATCGCATGGCACGGTGCCTGTGGGTTGTTGTAGTTATTTGGCCGATACGTTGCGGGCTGGGGGCGGCTTCGTCAAGGGCCGGGGTACAGGCGGCGGGCTGGCGCGTGAGTGTGATTGCTGCTCCAATGCCTGGCATGGCGCAAGGAAAGGGCCGCCCATAGCCCTGGGATCGCTGGCCCGCCAGCAAGGACACGCAATGTTCCAGATTGACCGCGACAGCAAGACACTGCTGGTAGACCAGGTTCGCCAGGGCATCCTTGGCGGTATCG
Organism: Pseudomonas sp. DC3200b2; assembly: GCF_049895785.1. NCBI lineage: Bacteria > Pseudomonadati > Pseudomonadota > Gammaproteobacteria > Pseudomonadales > Pseudomonadaceae > Pseudomonas > Pseudomonas sp. DC3200b2. The sequence goes on from NZ_JAFCTA010000001.1 coordinate 447,395, forward strand.
AGACCTTCCACTGGGTGCAAGGGTCGCGCCTGCCCTCGGTGCGGGCACTGGCCCGACAACTGGGCGTGAGCGTGTTCACCGTGGCCAGCGCCTATGAGGGGCTGGCGGCCCGGCAGGTCATAGAGGCTCGCCCGGGCGCGGGGTATTTCGTGTTGCCGGTGAGAAGCGATGAGCCTATTGGCCAGATGGATGAAGCCGTAGGTCCGGCGAATGTGCAAGGCCACTTTCTCTATCGCGCCCTGGACCCTGTCCGGTATGAATTGCCGGTAAGCGCCGGCTACTTGCCGCCCGACTGGCTGGCCGACGCCGTGCCGCCCACGGTTACCGGGCGGTTGGTGCGTAACGCGCTGGCCGGCAGCAGGCCTGCTCCAGCCGCCGGCAGCGATGAGCTGCGCGGGGCCATCGCCCGCAAACTGCGCGACCTGCATATCGACGCCAGCAGCCAGCAGGTGGTGATGACCCTGGGCGCGACCCACGCCCTGTCCATGATCCGCAAGGTCGTGCTGCGGGAAGGGGACTACCTGCTGGCCGAGGACCCCAGTTACCTGCTGCTGCAGCTAAAGTCGATCAAGCAGCCTGGCTTCAACCTCATCACCGTGCCGCGCCTGCGCGACGGGCCAGACATGGACGCCTTCGAAACGGCGGTGGCCCGTTATCGACCGCGGCTGTTCCTTACCCAGACCCTGGTGCACAACCCCACCGGCGGCAGCACTTCGCCGAGCAAGGCCCAGCGTATCGTGTCCCTGGCCGAGCGCTACGACTTCCACGTGGTGGAAGACGACGTCTACGGGCCGCTGGCCTCCCAGTCCACCCCGCGCCTGGCCAGCCTGGACGGCCTGCGCCGCAGCTTCTATGTCAGCAGCTTCAGCAAGGTACTGAGCCCTGCCTTGCGCGTGGGTTACCTGGTGGCACCGGCTGCCTGGGTCGAAGGCTTGGTGGAAGAAAAAATGTGTGACCTGCTGTGCGGCTCGGCCATCGATGAAACCCTGGTGACCGATACCCTGCACGCCGGCCGCTATCAGCAGCACCTGATCACGCTCAACCAGCGCGTGATGCGCGCGCGGGCCACGGCGCGCCAGTGGCTGAGCAAGGCCGGGGTGATCTTCGATGACCGAAGCCCCGACGGGCTTTTTCTCTGGGGCCGGATGCCCGATCACCTCGACCTGCCGGGTGTGATCGAACAAGCCCACCATGCTGGCATCTTCCTGGCGCCCGGGTCGCTGTTCAGCCATGGCCGGCACTATGACCGGCATCTGCGTTTCAACGTGGCCTACTGCAACGCGCCGGCCTTCAAGGCCTTCCTCCAGGCACAGTTGGCGCTGGCCCGTGTCACCTGACGGCAGCCTGCAAAAGCGCTTGGGTCAACAGCGCTTGGCCAGCCACACCAGCAGGATAACTACAGCGCACACCGCCGGAGTGCTCCAGTTCCAGTTTTCACCCATCAGGGCGATGGCGAAGAGGAAAGTAAAGAACGGCTGCAGCAGCTGCAGCTGGCTGATCCGCTGGATGCCGCCGAGCGCCAGCGCACGGTTCCAGGAAAAGAACCCCAGCAGGGAGTTGATCAGCGCCAGAAACAGCAAGGCCCCCAGGCCCTGGCCGCTGAGCTGGGCTGGGGTGGCGGCGGTGTACAGCCAGAGGCTGGCCGGCAGCAGCACCGGCAGGCTGACCACCAGCGTCCAGCACATCACCTGCCACCCCGGCAGCTCCTTGGACAGCGCGCCGCCCTGGGCATAGCCGAAGCCGGCCAGCAATACCGCGCCCAGCAGGGCCAGGTCACCCAGGTAGAGGCCGGACAACGACGTCGTCAGCACCATGTAGCCGGCCACTACCATGAAGCCCAGCCCCGAAACCAGCCAGAACGCCGTCGATGGCCGAGTGCCGGTGATCAGGGTGCCAAAAATGGCCGTGGACAGGGGCAGCGCCGCCAGTACCACGCCGCCATGGCTGACCGGAACGTACTGCATGCCCAACGCGGTGAGAATCGGAAACCCGTAAACGATACCTGTGGAGGTCAGCAGCATGCGCTTGACCTGGGCGCGGTTAGGCCACTTCGCTCGGCCCAGCAACAAAAAGGGGATGGCGGCCAGGGCCGCCAGTACCGAGCGGAACATCCCCACCTGCAAAGCGCTCAGCTCGCCCGCGAGCAGCTTGGCCGCGGGCAGCGTCATGGCGAAGGCCGCGACTGAAACCAGGCCCAGCAGGTACGCCTGGGTGTCCTGGCTACGGGCGTCCGGTTGGGGCGAATGAGAGGTCGCTAGGGTGGCGTGCGTCATGCTGGCGGTTCCTTCTAAGTGCGATGCGCCCGTAATAGGCGCTGAACACAGGGTAAGGCGCGCTTCACAAGGCGTACCTATACAACTGCCCGGGACAACGCCGAACTGTGCAGGTGGCCGAGCATGACAGTTAACGCCGCTTCTGCTTAGGCAACGCAGGCTCCGGAAGCGCTCAAGAGAGCGGATCACAGGCCGATAAGAAATGCCGAGTGGGATCCATATATCGGTATTTATTTGACGTCAAATTAACGGTTTATTAGCATTCCGCTACAAATGATAGCTTAGTGCTATCGCCAAGGACTGTTCGTGACTCGCCTCGCTGTGCGCCGCTCTCTTTTCGTCTTGTTCGTTCTCCTTCCCATCGCTGCCGTCGCCGCCCCGACCCCTGGGGATCAGGACCTGCTGCGCCAGTGCCAGGAGCAACTGCTGGAGCAGCAGCAGCAGCGCCTTGAGGAACTGCGCAACCTGCCAGGCCGCGAGGCCACCGTCCCTACGCCCAGCGCGACGGCGGGCAGCCGTTGTTTCCAGATCGATACCATCGAGCTCAAAGGCGCCACTGCCTTGAGCGCGGTCGAGCGTGCGCGCCTGCTAGCGCCCTTCGAAGGTCAGTGCCTCGGCGTGGCCGGGCTCAACGATGTCCTCAAGACCCTCACCGATCGCTACCTGGCCAAGGGGCTGGTAACCAGTCGCGCCTACCTGCCCCAGCAGGATCTTTCCAAGGGGCACCTGCAGGTTTTGGTGGTGGAGGGCACCCTGGAACGCCTCAAGGCCGACGAGGCCAGCGGCTTCAGCGCGCGGGAACTGACCATGGCTTTTCCGGGGCGGCAGGGCGCGTTGCTCAACCTGCGGGAAATCGAGCAGATGGTGGACCAGCTCAACCGCTTGCCGTCCAACCAGGCACAGATGGAGCTTAGGCCGGGCCAGGCCGTGGGTGGCAGCGAGGTCAGCGTCAAGAACAGCCCGCAAAAGCCCTGGCGCCTCAGCCTGAGCCGGGACAACAGCGGCCAGCGCAGCACCGGCGAACAACAATGGAGCGCCGGGCTGGAATGGGACAACCCCCTGGGCCTGGCCGACCAGCTCACCCTGCGCGGCGGGCACGACGCCATGAGCGACCACCCCCACGGTTCTCACAACACCCTGCTCGGCTACAGCCTGCCCTGGGGCTGGTGGACCTTCAGCTACACCTACAGCGAGAGCGACTACCGCTCCCAGGCCGTCGCCAACGGCTTCGCCTTCAAGCAAACCGGTGACAGCCGCACTCACCAGCTGCGGGCCGAACGGGTGATCCACCGCGATGCGCTGAGCAAGACCGCCCTGAGCCTGGGCCTGGCCAGCCAGCGCACCGACAACTACATCGAAGGCAGCCGCCTGGCCCTAAGCAGCAATCGCCTGACCGAACTGCAATACGGCATCAACCATGGTCGCCGCATGGGCACCGGCCTGGTCAACCTGGACCTGGGCATGCAGCAGGGCATAGGCGCGCTGGGTGCCCAGGGCGAGCATGACCCGGGCCCCGGCGAGGCCAGCGCCCGCTATCGCAAATACACCGGCACGCTCAGCTACCTGCAACCCTTCAGCCTCTGGGGCGAGCGCCTGGCCTTCACCAGCCTGGCCACCGTCCAGCGCAGCGAGGACGTGCTCTTCAGCCCCCAACGCATGAGCCTGGGCGGCTCTGCTTCGCTGCGTGGCTACAAAGACCAGTTCCTGTCCGGCGACAGTGGCGGCTACTGGCGCAACGAGCTGCGCTGGACCCGCTCCGTCACCCTCGACTGGCTGCGCCCGGCCTTCGCCGAATATGGCCTGGCCGCTGGCTATGACCAGGGCGTGATCCGCAACGACCGCTACAACGGCGCCGAGCATGGCCGCCTGAGCAGCAACGCGTTCGAGTTTTTCGCCCGCGGCCAGCATGTGGGCGCCAGCGTCACCTTCGCTCATTCCCTGGAACGCCCCGCCGGGCTGATCGAGCGCGAGTCGCCGGTCTATTTCCGCCTCGATCTTTTCCTTTGACGCCAGCCTGAGACACCTGACATGGACGTGCGCCTGTTCAACTTCCTTGCCCGCCAACCTTCCGCCCGGCTGGCCCCGCGCGACCGCTTCTGCGGCCTGCCCAAGCGCGGCATCGCGCTCATCCTGGCCAAGCGCTCTTCTGGCAACCCATCTGGGCCCAGGCCGAGGGCATCGCCGTCAGCGGCGGCACCCAGACCAGCCTCGGCCAGGCGGGCAATGGCGTGCCCATCGTCAACATCGCCGCGCCCAACGCCAGCGGCCTGTCCCACAACCAGTACCAGCAGTACAACGTGGGCCAGGAAGGCGTCATCCTCAACAACGCCACCGGCCGCACCCAGAGCACCCAACTGGGCGGGATCATCGTCGGCAACCCCAACCTCAACGGCACCGCCGCCGGCACCATCCTCAACGAGGTGGTAGGCGCCAACGCCAGCCAGCTCAAGGGCTACACCGAAGTGGCCGGGCAGGCGGCGCGGGTGATCGTGGCCAACCCCTACGGCGTGACCTGCGACGGCTGCGGCTTCATCAACACCCCGCGCGCCACCCTCACCACCGGCAAGCCGGTGCTGGACAGCGGCCGCCTCGATCATTTCCAGGTGGACGGCGGCCAGGTCACCGTCGAAGGCCAAGGGCTGGACGCCAGCACGGTCGACCAGTTCGAGATCATCACCCGCGCCGCCCAGATCAATGGGCAGATCAACGCCAGGCAGCTGGCCGTGGTGGCCGGCCGCAACAAGGTCGACGCCCAAACCCTCAACCCCACGGCCCTCGCCGATGACGGCAGCGCCAAGCCCAGCGTCGCCATCGACAGCTCGGCGCTGGGTGGCATGTACGCCGGCGCCATCAAGCTGGTGGGCACCGAAGCCGGGGTAGGGGTGAAACTTGCCGGGAACCTGGCCGCCAGCGGTGGGGATATTCAGATCGATGCCAACGGGCAGCTGACCCTGGCGCAGACGGCGGCCAGCGGGGCGGTGAATGTGAAGGCCGCCAGCCTCGACGCGAGCGGGCCGGTGTACGGTACGTCCGTGACGGCGAGCACCACAGGCGACCTGGCCAACCGTGGCAACCTGGCGGCGCGTGACAGCGTTCGCCTGGAAAGTGGTGGGCAACTGAGCAACAGCGGCGTGATCGAGGCGGGCGTGAATGCCGACAACAGCCGCAACGCCAGCGGGGATGTGGCCGTCACCGCCAGCAGCCTGCGTAACACCGGCAGCATTACCGCCAGCCGTGCGCTCACTGCCGCTGTTAGCCAGACCCTGAACAACCAAGGCGGTACGCTCCACAGCCAGGCAGGCACCCAAGTCACCGCTGGCACCTTGGATAACCGCCAGGGCGGGCGTGTGTTGAGCCAGGCCGCGCTGGGCGTGCGGGCCGACCAGGTACTCAATGACAACGGCGAACTGGCGGCCGCGGGCAGCGGCCAAGTCACCGCCGGGCGGGTAAGTAACCGCAATGGCCAGGTCACCGCTGATCAGCGCCTGAACCTTCAAGCCGCCGGGGCCGTGGACAACCAGGGCGGCCTGCTGGACGCGGGGCAAGGGCTAGTGGTGAACGCCGCTAGCCTGGATAACAGCCAGCAAGGCGCTATCACCAGCCGGGCCGGGCTCGAGCTGGTCGGCCAGCAGCTTAACAACCAGGGCGGCTTGCTCACCGCCAGCGGCCCGCTGCGCCTGAACCTCGACCAAGTGCTCAATGGCGCGGGCCGTATCGCCAGCCAGGGCGACCTCACCGCCACCGTCGGCAGCCTCGAACAGCAAGGCGGCGAATTGGTTGCCCAAGGCAGCCTGGCCCTCACCGGCACCCGGCTGGATAACCGCGCGGGCGGTTTGGTAGGCGCTACAAAAGCGCTGAAACTCGACGTTGAGCGCATCGACAACCGCGGGGGCGAGCTGTCCAGCCAGCTGGGCGTAAACCTTACCGGCCAGCAACTGGACAACAGCGACGGCGGCAAGGTATTGGCAGGGGCCGGGCTGGAGCTAAAAGCCACGCAGGTCATCAACCGGAACAAAGGGCTGTTGTTCGGCGACACCCTGCGCCTTGACGGCCAGCGGCTCGACAACGGCCAGGGCACGCTGGCCGGGCAGAACGGCGCGGTGCTGGCCCTGAGCGAACAGCTGGACAACACCGCCGGCGTGATCAGCAGCGAAGCCGCGCTCAGCGTGACTGCCGGCAGTGTAGGCAACGCTGCGGGCAGCTTCTCCAGCGCCGCGGCATTGATGCTCAACGCCACGGGCGCCCTGGATAACCAGGGTGGCACCATCACCACCGACGCCGCGCTCAGCCTCACCAGCGCCAGCCTGGATAACCGCAACAACGGCCTTATCTCCGGCAAAGGCGCCACCCGGGTAGCGACCGGCGCCCTGGACAACAGCCACGGCGGGCGACTGACCAGCAGCGACACGCTGACCCTCAACGCGGGGCAGGTGACCAACCAGGACGCCGGCCGCATCGCCAGCGCCTTGGCCCTGAGCGCCAACCTGACCGGCCTGGATCAACAGGGCGGGCAATTGTTCAGCAAGCGCGCGCTTGGCCTGGACCTCAACAATGGCGTGCTCAATAACCAGGGCGGCCTGATCAATGCGCCCGGTGCGCTGGTGCTCAACAACTTGGATACCTTCAACAACCAGGGCGGCGAGCTGTCGAGCAACCAGGGCTTTACCCTGGCCGCCCGGCAACTGGACAACAGCGGCGGCAAGCTGCTGAGCGACGGGCGCCTGACCCTGCGCATTGGGGAGGTGATGAACAACCTCAAAGGCGCCGTGGCCGCCAACGGCCTGGACCTGACCGCCGATAGCCTGGACAGCACCGACGGCCTGCTCAGCAGCCGTGACGACGCCACCCTGGTGGTGCGCAACGGCATGATCAACCAGCGCGGCGCGCTCATCGCCGATGGCGACCTGTTGCTCGAAGCCGCCACCCTGGACAACAGCCAGGGCCAAGTCTCCAGCAAGGGCAACCTCACTGCCCGTGTCCGGCAGTTGCGACAGCAGGGCGGGCAACTGGTGGCGCAAGGGGCGCTGAGCCTGACTGGCGAGGCTCTGGATAACCGCGCCAACGGCCTGGTCGGCGCTACCCAAGGCCTGACCCTGGCCGTGACCGATGTGGACAACCGTGGCGGCGAGCTGTCCAGCCAGGGCGCGATTGCCCTCACCGGCCAGCGCCTGGATAACAGCGACAGCGGCAAGGTACTGGCGCAACAGACCCTCGCCCTGACGGTGGATGAACTCACCAACCGCAACAATGGGCTGCTGTCGGGCAAGGCCGGCCTCAGCCTCAACGGCGGCCGGCTGGACAACACCGGCGGCGCGCTGGCCAGCCTGGCGGCCCTGAACATCGACCTTGCCGATGCGCTCGACAACACCCAGGGCCTGCTCAGCAGTGAAGGCACCTTGAGCGTGCGGGCCGGCAGCCTGGCCAATACCGGCGGCCAAGTCTCCAGCGCCGATGCGCTGACCCTCGACACTGAGGGTGCGATGGACAACAGCGGTGGCCGCATGGTCACCGACGGCACCCTGGCCCTGCGCAGCGCCAGCCTCCTCAACCGCGACCAGGGCACGCTCAGCAGCAAGGGCGCGCTGGCCATCACCACGGGCGATTTCGACAACAGCCAGGCCGGGCGCATAAGCAGTGGCGACCGCCTGACCCTCACCGCCGCGCAACTCAGCAACCGCGACGGCGGCAGCATCGGCAGCGCCCAGGCCCTGGTGGCCAGCGTGACCGGGCTGGACCAACGCAACGGCCAGCTGTTCAGCAACGCCGCGCTTACCCTGGACCTCAACAACGGCCTGCTCAACAACCAGGGCGGCCTGATCAACGCACCCGGCGCCTTGCTCCTGCAACACCTCAACGAAGTGCGGAATCAGGGCGGCGAGCTTTCCAGCGCCCAAGCCTTCACGCTCGCTGCCCAACGCCTGGACAACAGCGGCGGCAAGCTACTGAGTAACCAAGGCCTGACCCTGCGCATCGCCCAGGCCTTGAACAACGTCAAGGGCATGATCGCCGCGGCCAGCGTAGAGGCCAGCGCCGACACCCTGGACAACAGCGCCGGCACCCTCACCAGCCGAGGCGCCCTGCAACTGAACGTCACTGGCCTGCTCAGCAACCGCGACAACGGCCTGCTCAACGCCACCCAGGCCCTGAGCCTGACGGCGGGCAGCTTGAACAACCAGGCCGGGCAGGTGCTGGGAAACAGCGCCCTGGCCCTCACCACCGGCGCGTTGAATACGGGTGACGGTGGCCTGATCAACAGCCAAGGCACCCTGAGCCTGACCGCCGACCAGCTGGACACCCGCAACGGCGGCGAAGTGTCCGCCAAGGGCGACATGACCCTGGCCCTGCACGGCCTCACTCAAGCCGGCGGCCGCCTGCTGGGCAACGCCGGGCTGAGCCTAGACCTCAACGGCGCCGACCTGAATAACCGCGACGGGCTGATTACCGCCAAAGGCCCCCTGGCGCTTGACCACTTGGGCACGGTCAACAACCAGGGCGGCGAAGTGTCCAGCGCCCTCGGCTTTACCTTGCGAACCGCTGCCCTGGACAACAGCAACGGCAAGGTCATCAGTAACGAGCAACTGAACCTCAACGCCGCCAGCCTGAACAACCGCAATGGCCTGATCTCCGGCTGGCAAGGCCTGACCGTCACCGGCGGCACCCTGGACAACCGCAACAACGGCACGCTTTCCAGCCGCGCCGGCAACCTCTCCACCGCGCTCAGCGGCGCGCTGCTCAACGGTAACGGCGGCGCCCTGGTCAGCCAGCAGGCCCTCAGCGTGAGCAGCGCCAGCCTCGACAACCGCGGCGGTATCCTTTCCAGCGGCGCCGGGCAAACCCTGGCCATCCAAGGCCTACTGGACAACAGCCAGAACGGCCAGATCGACAGCGGCGCCGCCCTGACACTCAGCGCCGACGCCCTCGGCAACGCCGCCGGCAACCTCAGCGCCCAACAGGCCCTGAGCTTCACCGGCACCACCCTGGACAACAGCGGCGGCACCTTCAGCAGCCAAGGCGCGGTCACCCTCGACCTGCTTGGCGCCCTGACCAACAGCAACGGCAAACTGGCCAGCGCTGGCCCCTTGCAGTTGGTACGCAGTAGCCAGGTGGTGAACCAGGGCGGGCAACTGGTTAGCCAGCGCCTGATGACCCTGAACACCGGCAGCCTGGACAACCGCAACCGTGGCACGGTCGCGGCCAGCGACCGCCTGGTGATCGCCGCCAGCGGCGACCTGCTCAACAGCGCCGATGGCTTGATCTACAGCCAAAACGCGGCCGTGCAACTCAACGCCGCCCGCCTGGCCAACAGCCAGGGCGCGGTCCAGGGCCAGGGCGCGCTGTACGACAAAAAATCCAAGGGCAGCTTCGGCAGCAAGAAAACCAAGCACGACGAAGTCACCCAAGTCACCAACCTCGGCAGCGAGATCAAGACCGGCGGCGACCTGCTGCTGGTCAGCGGTGGCGATCAAACCTACCAGGCCGCCAAGCTCGATAGCGGCCAGGACCTGACCCTCAACAGCGGCGGCGCCATCACCTTCGAAGGCGTCAAGGACCTGCACCAGGAGAGCCACACCAAGAGCAGTAGCAGCCTGGCCTGGACCAGCGCCAAGGGCAAAGGCAACACCGACGAAACCCTCCAGCAAAGCGAACTCATGGCCAAGGGCGCCCTGGCCATCAATGCGGTGAACGGCTTGCACATCGATGTGAAGCAGGTGAACCAGCAGACCGTGGTCAGGCCATCGACGCGATGGTCAGGGCAGACCTGCAGTTGGCGTTGGCGGTTGCTTTGGCTGATATGGGATTGTTCCAGTAGGGATTCTATAGTTTTGAATTTGGATCGATACTGCGGCTAACGCAACTAGGCACAAGGCGCTAATTATTGGAGGTGAATACTTGGTCAGGGTATGTGGGCTTGTATAACAATAGTGCTTCGGCATTACTTCGTATAATAGAGTTATGTGGGCAGCGCCGCGCAATCAGGGTTGCCTTGGTCTTGATAGCAGCCATCCATTACGTATAATGCGCTGTCGCCACATAAATGTGGTGGCCGGGTGTGGAAGCCCGTCTGGACCGAATGCTCCATGTCAGTCTGCTGCTACCTACTAGCTGTGACGTCATGGCGGCTGTGCGTGGGGCGCTTTCGGGCGCGCCGGCTGGTTCAGTCCCGGTCTTCCACACCTGCGCATAGCTGCCACCCTCATGTGGAAGTGAGTTTGGCGGCTTTCCTTCTCTATGGAGTAGCGAATGACTGACCAGCGTTTCAATCAAAACTTTTCAAAACGCCCGTTGCTGCGGGTCGAAGCTGATGCCTTGTTCCCTGAAACCTTCCGTTATGCTGAAGAAAGGTTTCGAAGCGCGCGCCACCTCCTTGCGAGCTTGGAAGGCGCAGACGACTGCGATATCAGAAGAATATCCCAGGCAGCGCATTTGCTTTTGGAGGACGGCTGCCGCGTGATGGATGTCATTGAAGAAAGGTTAGACGAAGTCGTTCAGCCAGTGGGCTAGCGCTTGCTAGCCTTTTACTGACGAAAAGCTCTCTTATCAGGCCCAGGCGGAGTTAGTCGCGCTGACCCACGACATCGTGTGGATAGAAGACGCGGTGGTGGAACGGCGAGCACGTGCTGGTGCCGGTGGTGTACCTGGCCCAGGCCAGCGGCCGCCTGGGCCCGACCGGCGCCTTGATTGCCGGTAACGATCTAAGCCTGATCGCCGGCAAGAATCTGGACAACGTCGGCACCCTTAAGGCCAGCAACGACCTCTCGGCCTCGGCGGGTGGCGACCTGGTCAACAACGGGTTGGTTGAAGCGGGCAACCGACTGCCGAGCAGCGTTTCGAACGGCCGAGCTCGGTGCCGGGTTGCGGTAGCCGCCACCGCGCCGCTCACCGTGGGACCCGCTACGCCTTCTGACGGACAGCACCGCCGCGATGTCGTGGGGGCGGTGGCTTGCAGCTACTGAGCTCCCAGCCGCAGGCCCCTCCGTTATTTCTCCGCTCACAACTTCGTTTCACAGGTAAATCGACAGCTGCACGCCCCGAACATCTCGGCCATGCGGGCCGCGCTCAAACCCGCCAGGGCCTCCAGGCCCATCAGCACCCGGCAGCGGCTATCTGCTCTTGAACCGGATGACGTCCTTTCATACCAGGCCACTGCTATAAACAAAGAGCTCGAGCAAGCGACGTTTACGGATTGTAAATGAGCATTTCGGGGCTGTTTTCAACGCCGCATCACCAAATATCAAGGCTTTCACACAGAGCCTAGACCCAGGAAGCCCCGTCAGCCTCACCCAATGAACAACCGGTACGCCTCATTCTCCGTCTCATCCGTAAACGGGCAGTCGCAGGCCTGAAGCAGCTCAGCGATACGCTCGGCACCGTAGCCAGGCAATTGCTCAAGGCCCATCAGGACGCGCCCGGCATCGGCCCCATGGTTACGGTAGTGGAAGAGTGTAATGTTCAGGCTAGGGTCCAGGGCGTCAAGGAAGGCGGCGAGGGCGCCTGGGCGTTCCGGGAAGGTTAGCCGATAGAGGCGTTCCTTCAGTCCGGTGGGGGCGCGGCCTCCTACGGTGTGGCGCAGATGAAGCTTGGCCAGTTCGTTGTCGGTGATGTCCAGCACTGGGTAGTCCAAATGCCGGAGTCGGGATACCAAGGCTTGACGAGGATCGTGTTCGGGGTCGGTTTGCACACCTAGAAAGATATGGCCATGGGCACGGCCCTGGCAGCGGTAGTTGAATTCGGTGATCTGTCGTTTGCCCAGAGTTTTGCAGAACGCCCGTAGGCTGCCAGGCTGCTCTTCCAAGGTCACCGCCAGCAAGGCTTCGCGTCCTTCGCCCAAGGCGGCGCGCTCGGCCACATGGCGCAGGCGGTTGAAGCTGATATTCGCGCCTGAAGTGATAGCCGCCAGCGCCTGGCCTTGGCAGCCGGTGCGCTCGACGTAACGCTTGAGCCCCGCTACTGCCAAAGCGCCGGCCGGTTCGCAGATAGCGCGCGTGTCGTCGTAGATGTCCTTGATGGCCGCACAGATTTCATCGGCGCTTACGGTGATCACTTCATCCACAAGGTGGCGGCATAGCTCGAAGTTATGTTCGCCGATGCGCGCCACGGCCACGCCATCGGCAAATTGCCCAACCTCGTTGAGCGTTACCGGTTTCCCCGCGCTCAAGGCTTGTTGCAGGCAGTTGGAGTCATGGGGTTCAACGCCGATGATGCGAATGTCGGGCCGCAGGTATTTCACGTAGGCGGCCACGCCAGCGATCAGGCTCCCGCCGCCTACGGGCAAGAAGATGGCGTCAAGCGGCCCCTGCTGCTGGCGGAGCATCTCCATGGCGACCGTGCCCTGGCCGGTGATCACATCGGGGTCGTCGAAAGGGGGCACGAAGGTCACGCCTTGGCGTTGCGCCAAGGCCAGGGCATAGGCCAGGGCCTCGGGAAAGGCATCGCCGTGGAGGATCACCTCGGCGCCCCGGCTGCGTACTCCTTGGATTTTCACGTCCGGCGTGGTCACTGGCATCACCACTTGGCACATTACCGCCAAGGTCTGTGCGGCCAGGGCAAGGCCCTGGGCGTGGTTGCCGGCTGAAGCGGTGATCACACCCGCCTGACGCTGGCTTTCGCCAAGGCGAGCCAGGCGCGTGTAGGCCCCTCGAATTTTGAAAGAGAACACCGGCTGCAGGTCTTCCCGCTTCAGCAGCACCTGGTTGCCCGAGGCCGCGCTGAGCGCTGGCGCGACTTGTAAAGGCGTTTCCACAGCCACGTCATATACCGGAGCCGACAGAATGCGGGTTACGTAGCTTTTAAGTAGAAGATCGAGGCTGCTTCGTTGCGCAGCGCCCACGGCCTGGGCTGTGTGGCTCGAGTTATCAGGGCTATTTCCGGGAGTGGTGAGGCTGGGCATGCTGTCTCTCGTTTCAGGGCCTCGAGACAGTGAACCACCCGCCTCGGAGGCGGGTGGGGTGCAGATGAACGCTAGCCCGCCAGTGCTGGAATGGCGGTGATAATGATGGAAGCAGTGGTATAGCTGCGCTGGAAATTCATATCCTGGATACTAGTGGCAGCCCGGCCCTGTGGCAACTGCCCGATTTGCCCAAGCGTGTACGTTCAGTGCACCGAGCCCGTGGCACGCATGCATACTGGTTCATGATCTTCAGGAGGCTCGAAGCAAGACAGCCTGCCTTCGATCCACGGGCGGACAATCTCTGCTTTGAGTGATCGGAGGTAGTTCTGGAAATAAGGGTGTCTGTGCGCGTTCGGGCCGAAGACATCGAGCATGAGAAAGCTGTTCTCAACTTCGTCGACTGCGTAGAGAAGCCAAAAGTCATGCTTGGCCTCGGAGCGCTTGATGACCCGTTTGAAAGGATCGCTGATCAGGCTCCAGCGAGCAAGGACGAGCGGGCAGTTCGTTAACTGAACATGGGCAAACGGATACTGGTAAAGCGTTGCGTCTCGGCCCCATTCGATGGGGTGATGCCACACACTTTGAAATTGTAAAAATCGACGTATAGATCGTACCAACCGGGAAGCCCCGAGAACTCCTTCGTCACGAATACCCTTGCGACTGCCACCTACCCCTCACTCAGAGCGCCGAAGCTTGCCCGTTTCGACGAAATACTGAAAGCGGGCATCACCGACGCGAGCGGCTTCTTCCACCACAACAATCACATCGCGCGGATTTTTTTTCGAGCGTCGCGGTGCTTTCCGTTCGTCAGCTGGGGGGGTGTTAGCAAAATGAGGCATGAGGCTTACCTTCGGCAACAGGTCATGTGGATAGTACGCGCGGGATCAACTGCCAGCAACGCAAGTTAGCGGCGTTGCCCCGTCGGGTCCGTAGGAGCGGGCATTTACAGACATACTCATTTGTAACTAGGTCTTCCAATCAGCAAACGGCATAAAAAAACCAGTGTCGGTCACCCTTCACTGGTTTTTTTCGCGTGCAGCCAGAGAACGCCGCCTTAGGTAATCGAGGGCGCTTCAGCGCACCTCCACCGCCAGGCTTTCGGCGATCTTGCCCTGCCAGATGGCCGGGCCGGTGATGTGCACCGACTCACCCTGGCTGTCTACCGCTACGGTGACAGGCATGTCCTTGACCTCGAACTCGTAGATCGCTTCCATGCCCAGCTCCTCGAAGGCCACCACGCGGGCGCCCTTGATGGCCTGGGCCACCAGGTAGGCGGCACCACCCACGGCCATCAGGTACACGGCCTTGTAGTCCTTGATGGCGTCGATGGCGGTCGGGCCGCGCTCGGATTTGCCGATCATGCCCAGCAGGCCGGTCTGGTCGAGAATCTGCCGGGTGAACTTGTCCATGCGGGTGGCGGTGGTCGGGCCGGCCGGGCCTACCACTTCTTCGCGCACCGGATCGACCGGGCCCACGTAGTAGATGAAGCGGCCCTTGAGGTCCACCGGCAGGGCTTCGCCCTTATTGAGCATGTCCACCATGCGCTTGTGCGCGGCATCGCGGCCGGTGAGCATCTTGCCGTTGAGCAGCAGGGTTTCGCCCGGCTTCCAACTCTGCACGTCTTCGGGGGTGATGCTGTCCAGGTCCACGCGGCGCGCCGATGGGCCAGCTTCCCAGACGATCTCCGGGTAGGCGTCCAGGGGCGGCGCCTCCAGCGCGGCCGGGCCGCTGCCGTCGAGCACGAAGTGGGCATGGCGGGTGGCGGCGCAGTTGGGGATCATGCACACCGGCAGCGAGGCGGCGTGGGTAGGGTAGTCCATGATCTTCACGTCCAGCACCGTGGTCAGGCCGCCCAGGCCCTGGGCACCGATGCCCAGCTGGTTGACCTTCTCGAACAGCTCCAGGCGCAGTTCCTCGATACGGTTCTGCGGGCCGCGGGCCTTGAGCTCGTGGATGTCGATGGGGTCCATCAACACTTCCTTGGCCATCACCGCGGCCTTCTCGGCGGTGCCGCCGATGCCGATGCCCAGCATGCCCGGCGGGCACCAGCCGGCGCCCATGGTGGGTACCGTCTTGAGTACCCAGTCGACGATGGAGTCGGACGGGTTGAGCATGGCCATCTTGGACTTGTTCTCGGAACCGCCACCCTTGGCGGCCACATCCACCTCGACCGTATTGCCCGGCACGATGGAGTAGTGGATCACCGCCGGGGTGTTGTCCTTGGTGTTCTTGCGGCTACCGGCCGGGTCGGCCAGGATGGAGGCGCGCAGCACGTTCTCCGGCAGGTTGTACGCACGGCGCACACCCTCGTTGAGCATGTCGTCCACGCTCATGGTGGCGCCGTCCCAGCGTACGTCCATGCCTACCCGCACGAAGACCGTGACGATACCGGTGTCCTGGCAGATCGGCCGGTGGCCGGTGGCGCACATGCGCGAGTTGATCAGGATCTGGGCGATGGAGTCACGGGCGGCGGGGGATTCCTCGCGCTCGTAGGCTTCGTTCATCGCCTGGATGAAATCCACGGGGTGATAGTAGGAGATGTACTGCAGGGCATCGGCGACACTCTGGATGAGGTCGTCTTGCTTGATCACGGTCACGGCGCGCTCCTCTTTGACACGGGAACATTTCTCGGCCTCGCGCAGGGCACGCGGGGCGGCCTCACCAGCGCTGCCCGCAGCCACCAACAGGGCAGGGCAGGCGGGGGGCCAGTAAAAGGCGCGGCAGTATACCGCCGCCAGGGGCGGTGGCACAGCCGCCATCGAGCGATGGCGTGCGATAGTCGGCGGGCCCAGGGGGCATCGGCTGAGGCGCGGTCATCGGATGAGTGGAAAATCCGATGGTTATTTCTTGCACAGGCCACTAAAGTGGCATCTTGCCATAACTGTGGTAAGGGATGGGATCCCGGTGAGTACGGTGAGTCAACGAGTGACTGAACATAATCTTCAAAAGCTTTTCATCAAGCGCTTCCTGCTGGGCGCCAGCAGCTATGTGATGATGGTGGTGCTGGTCGCGGTGGCCTTTCTGGGCGGCTATTTCCACGGCACCGCCCATACGCTCACGGTGGCGGGCATTGCGCTGCTGCTCAGCCAAGGGGTGCTCGGGCTGGCCTTCGCCCTGGGCCACAACCTTCGTTTCGATGACCCCAGCCTGACCGAAGCCCAGATCTGGATGGGCATTGGCTGGCATACCTGGCTGCTGCATCACCTGGGAGAGGCCCGGGGGCCATTCCTGATGATCTATGTGGTGCCGTTGATGTTCGGCCTGTTCCACCTGCCGCGCGCGGTGTTCCTGCGCTGCGCCCTGTTGGTCATGGGCAGCTTCGTGGCGCTGAACCTGTACGAGGCCGATGCCGGCCTGCTGCACGATCCGGGCCTGGTGGCGATTCAGGCGGCGGTATTGTTCATCGTGCTGTTCTGGCTGTGCCTGTACGCCAATTACGTGCAAGCGTCCCGTTATCGCATGCGCCAGCGCCGCTATGCCCTCCAGGCTCACCAGGACACCTTGCGCGGCATGATGCGCCAGCTCGAGGACCTGGTGGCCACCGACGAGCTCACCGGGCTGTTCAATCGGCGTCACTTCCTGCGCCTGGCCTCCCGCGAGCTGCAGGGGCTGCGCCCGGGGCAGAGCCATGGCCTGGCGCTGATCGACCTGGACCACTTCAAGCGCATCAACGACCTGCACGGGCATGCCGCCGGGGATGCCGTGCTGCAAGGGTTCGCCCAGGTGGCCGCTGCCTGCCTGCGCGAGGGTGACGTGCTGGCCCGCTACGGCGGCGAGGAATTCGTGCTGCTGATGCTCGGCTGCGATGCTGAGCGCCTGGCCCTGTGCTGCGAGCGCCTGCGCCTGGCGTTTGGCACGGTGCGTCCGCTGGAGGGCAAGCTGGGCAGCTTGAGCCTGTGCGCCGGCATGACGTTGCTGGGGCACGGCGATAACCTCGATGAGGCGCTGCACCGGGCCGACAATGCGCTCTACGAGGCCAAGCGCGCCGGGCGCAACCGCTGCGTGGCCGCCTGGGAATGCAGCGATGCCTGAACTGCGGGTAGGCGAGCGTGCCTGGCAGGTAGCGGCAGGGGCCAATCTGCTCGACGCCTTGAACAGCGGCGGCATTGCCGTGCCGTCCAGTTGCCGCGCTGGGCATTGCCATAGCTGCCGGGTGCGCTGCGTCAGTGGTGAGCCGCTGGACCGCCTGCCCGAAGCCCTGCTTCCTCAAGAGCGGGCGCAAGGCTGGCGCCTGGCCTGCCAATGCCAGGTTCAGGACGATCTAAGCGTGGTGCCCTATGACCCGCGGCTGCATGGCGTGCCCGCCCAGGTGAGCGAGCTGGCCTGGCTCGCGCCGAATGTACTGCGGCTGCGGCTGACACCGGCGCGCCCGTTACGCTACAGCGCCGGGCAACATGTGCTGCTGTGGACCGAAGACGGCGTCGCGCGGCCTTACTCCTTCGCCAGTCTGCCGGAAGAAGCACCCTGGCTGGAGTTTCACCTGCAATGCGGCCGCCCCGGCGCGTTCGCTGACCGCGCCCGCGCCCTTATGGTGGGCGATTCCTTGCGGCTGGGCGAGGTGCTGGGCGGGCCTCTGCAGTATGACCCGGCCTGGGACGGCCGGCCCTTGTGGCTGCTGGCCAGTGGTACCGGCCTGGCGCCGCTCTGGGCGATTCTGCGCGAGGCGTTGCGGCAGCAGCACCGGGGGGGCATCCGGGTCATGCATGTGGCGCGGCCGGGGGAGCATTACCTGGCGGCCGAGTTGCAGGCCCTGGCGGCAAAGCGCCCTGAGCTGACGATTGACCTGATTCCTATGGAGGCCGGTCTGGAGAACGCGCGCCCTTCGCGCCAGACCCTGGCCCTGGCCTGCGGAGGGCCCCGGTTCGTGGAAACCACGGCCCGCCGCCTGTACATGGCGGGCCTGCCCCGTAATCAGCTGTTCATGGATGTGTTTCTGGAGGGGGCTCCAGCCACCCCCGAAGGCTGATCAGCTCAGCAGCTCGGCAAAGGCCTTGTCCGCTTCCAACACCGCTGGCAGGGCGTCGAACAGCAGTTCCAGATCCACGCCTTGCATCAGGGCGTCGTTGAGCTGGGCCTTGGCCTCCGGCGTGGGGCCGCCGAACTCTTGCAGGCGATCGCTCACCTCATCGGCCTGGGCGATCAGCAAGGGCAGGGGGGAATTGCCCGGTGTCTGGTGCGGCTTGGCCTGGTAGGCGATGCCGTCCTGGATCTGCTTGGGCAGGTTCCAGCGGCGCGCCAGCTCGGCGCCGACTTCCGGGTAACCGAAGCCCAGGTGCAGGGTTTCATGGGCCGCGTGGGCGGGGGAGGACGAGCGGCGTGCGTTGAGGCTGTCCACCAGTTCAGGCGCGCCGGTTTGAATCAGCAATTCGCCGATGTTGTGCATCAGGCCGGTGGTGAAGGCCACTTCAGGGTCCTGGCCGGTCTGCTTGGCCAATACCCGGGCAATGCTCGCCACCTGAAAGCTTTTGAGCCAGAAACCCTTGAGGTTGAACGACGCCGGCGCGGTGAAGGCGCCGGTCACCGCGCTGGCCAGCACCAGCGTGCGCATGGTGTTGAAACCCAGGCGCATGGCGGCGTCTTCGATACTGGTGGATTCGCGCGCGCCCCTGAAGCGCGCCGAGTTGGCCAGGCGCAGGATCTTCGCCGAGATCACCGGGTCCTTTTCGATGTTGCGCGCAATGGCTTCCAGGCTCGAAGACGGATTGTCGAACTGGCCGATCAGGTCCTGGGCGACCCTGGGAATGCTGGGCAAAGTGTGCAACTGGGCGAACAGCTTTTCGATTTCCATGGCTTCCACCTTTCTACGTCGATACCCACAACGATAGGCAATTTTTTCGGTTGTGCATTCGGCCGTTTGAGCGCACCGAACGTTCAATCCAAATCACAGCCAGGCGCGTAGCCCGTAGAACGCCAGCATGCCAAGCGCCACGCTGCCCAACACGCTGCGGGTCAGCAGCATCAGCACCACCGTGCACAGCCCGGCCAACAGGTAAGGGTTGCCCAGGGAAAGGTTCAACTGGTGCCCCGGCATGAAGACGATAGGGCCGCAGATGGCCGTCAGCATGCCCGGCACGGCAAAGCCGAGGAACTCCCTGGCGCGCTGCCCGAGGCGCAGTGGCAAGCGCGGCTCAAGAAAGACATAGCGGTTGAAGAACAGCACCGCGCCCATGCCAAAAATGACGAGCCAAACCATCATCGCGCACGCTCCATCAGCCGTTGGCAGGCGTAGCCGGCGGCCATGGCGCACAGCCCCGCCAGCACCAGCGCGCTTTCCAGCCGCCACAGGCTGAACGTTACCGAACACACCAGCGCCACCGCCACGCACACCGCGGCGGGGATGGAGCGCACTACCGGAGTGATGAGCGCGATGAAGGTAGCGGCGATGGAGAAATCCAGGCCCAGGTTCTGCAAGCCGGGCAGGCTCTTGCCCAGCACGATGCCGGCCAGGGTGCAGAGGTTCCACGCCAGGTAGAATGTCAGCCCGGCGCCCAGGGCATACCAACGTTGGAAGTGCTCGGGCGTTTGCTGGCTGGTGAGGGCGAACAGTTCATCGGTCAGCAAAAAGCCCAGCCCCATGCGCCAGCGGGCATCGAGCGGCGCTACCCGTGCGCGCATGTGCATGCCATAGAGCAGGTGCTGGGAGGTCAGCAGCAAGGTAGTGATCAGGATGGACAACGCACCCGCGCCACCTTTGAACATACCGATGGCCACCAACTGGGCCGCCCCGGCGAAAACGATGGTCGACAGCCCCTGGCTTTGCAGTGGGGTCAGCCCCGCGTCCACCGCCAGGGAGCCGGCCAACAGCCCCCAGGGCAGGCAGGCCAGGGACAGGGGCAGCACAGCAACGGCGCCACGAAGAAAAGCGGGGCGATGGGGAGCAGGCACGGGCATGGCGACATTCAGAATAATCGACAGGGCCGCCAAGGATGTCAGGTCCTAGGCGGCTTGTCTTGCCCTGTGAAACCACGGCTTAGAGGTACCAGCCCCAGGGTTCATGGCTGGTATATTCGGTCACCTGTTTCACCTCCAGGTAATTGTCCAGCCCCCAGCGTCCCAGCTCGCGGCCAATGCCGCTGTGCTTCATGCCGCCCCAGGGCGCCTCCACGAAGGTGGGCTGGGAGCAGTTCACCCAGACGATACCCGCCCGCAAGCCATTGGCCATTCGAGTGGCGCGCTGGGGGTCCGCCGTCATTACGGCGCCAGCGAGGCCAAAGCGGCTGGCGTTGGCTTGGCTCAGCGCATCGGTTTCATCCTTGAACCGGCGCACGCACAATACCGGGCCGAAGATCTCTTCACGCCACAAGGCGCTTGTCGGGTCGGGCTCGTCGAAAATCGTCGGTTCCAGGAAATAGCCCCGCTCCAGTTGCGCTGGCCGACGGCCCCCGGTGAGCAGGCGCGCGCCTTGGGCCTTGCCTTGAGCAATCATCGCCAATACCTTCGCATGCTGCCCCGCGCTTACCAGAGGGCCCAGCAGCACGCCCGGCTCCAGTCCCGGGCCGATGGTGATCGCCCGCGTCGCTTCGACCAGGCGCTCGAGCAACCGAGCGGCGATGCCTTCCTGTACCAGCAATCGGGAGGTGGCGCTGCATACCTGGCCCTGGTTCCAGAAGATGCCGAAGAGTATCCATTCCACCGCGGCGTCCACCTCGGCATCGTCGAATACGATGAGCGCCGACTTGCCGCCCAGCTCCAGACTGATGTTCTTGATGTCCTGCGCGGCGGCGGCCATGATCTTCGCCCCCGTGGGCACGCTGCCGGTGAAGGCGAGCTTGTCTACGCCCGGATGGCTGCTCAAGGGCGCCCCCGCTTCGCCCCCCGTTCCGGTCACCACGTTGAGCACCCCTGGCGGCAGGCCGATACGCTCGGCGGCGCCAGCCAGCTCCAGGGCCGTGAGCGGTGTCAGCTCCGAGGGCTTGAGGACCAGGGTCGCGCCCGCGGCGAGGGCTGGCGCCACCTTCCAGGCCGCCATCAGCAAGGGGTAGTTCCAGGGCACGATCTGCCCGGCCACGCCGATGGGCTCATAACGCAGTCGGCAGGTGAAGCGCGAGTCGGCCAAGGCCACCGGCTGACCCTGCCGGGTATCCAGCTCCCGGGCCAGGCCTGCGTAATAACGAAAGCAACCGATGGCATCGCTGATGTCCCATTGGGCTTCGGGCAGCGGCTTGCCGTTGTCGTGCACTTCCAGCTCTGCTAGGCTCGCTTGCTGTTCCTCCAGGGCATCGGCCAGGCGCTCGAGCCATTGGCTGCGCTCTTCCCCGGTAGTGGTGCCCCACCCACCTTCGAAGGCCGCGCGGGCGGCGCGTACAGCATTGTCGATGTCTTCCTCTGTGCCAGCGGCCACGCTGCCGAGGGGCTCCTCCGTGGCGGGGTCGATCACCTCCAGGCGGCCGCCCAAGTCCGGCCCTACCCATTGGCCATTGATGTAGAGCTGATCACGCATGCTGGGCTCCTGCGCCGGGGCGGCGGTTCTGTAGGTAACGGGAAGTGAAAAGCAACGCCAGTGACGCGGCGATGATCACCGTGGAGAGGGCATTGATCTCAGGAGTAATGCCGCGGCGGATCGAAGAGAAGATGTAGATTGGCAAGGTGGTGTGAGCGCCGCTGACGAAGAAGGCGATGATGAAGTCGTCGAAACTGAAGGTGAACGCCAGCAGAAACCCGGCGAGTATGCCCGGCGCGATCTGCGGCAGGGTCACTCGGCGGAAGGTTTCCAGCGGAGGCGCGTACAGGTCTGCCGAAGCTTCGAGCAGCGCCCGGTCCAGCGAACGCACTCGGGTGCGCACGATCACCATTACCAGCGCCATGGTGAATAGCGAATGGGCGGCGATCACGCTGAAGTAGCCCATGTTCAGTGGCTCCAGGCTCGGGAACCACGCCCGTAGCCATGGGTTGACCAGGTCGAACAGGCTCATGAAGGCGATCAGGGTGGAAATGCCGATCACGATCCCCGGAACGATGATGGCGCAGTAGGTCAGCGCATCGAACACCAGGCGTACTCGAGGCCCGAGCCGCTCCAGGCCGAATACGGCCAGGGTGCCGAAGAGCGTGGCCAGGGTGGCCGAGCCGAGGGCGATGAGCGCGCTGTTGGCCAGGGCTTCGAGGATGAACGGGTTGGCGAAGGCGCTCCCGAACCACTGGGTGGAACAGCATTGGAACGCCAGGCCGCTGCGCCCGGCGTTGAAGGCGAACACCACGATCAGCCCGATGGGGGCGTAGAGAAACAGGTAAAGCAGGGTTGAATAGCTGCGTAGCCACATGTCAGAGCGCTCCTTCACCAGGCCGGCCGCCATAGCGGGCCACCAGCTTCAGATAGAGGCCTATGGCCGCCAGCATGATCGCCACCAGGGTCATGGCCACGGCGCTACCAAAGGGCCAGTTGCGTGACTGCAGGAACAGGTCCACCAGGGCGTTGCCGACGAAAAAGACCTTGCCGCCGCCCAGGATGGCGGGAATCAGGAATTCGCCCATCAATAGGATGAACACCAGCATTACGCCCGTGATTACCCCAGGCGCGGAAAGCGGCAGGGTGATCCGCCGGAAGCCTTCGAACGCACTGGCGCCCAGGTCGGACGAAGCTTCCAACAGGCGCTTGTCCAGCTTTTCCAGGCTGACATAGATGGGGAACACCATCAGAGGTAGGTAGCCGTAAACGATGCCGATCAGCACCGCTGTTGGGGTATTGATCAGCCGCACCTGCTCGAGCCCTACCATGGCCAGCATCGCTGGCAACCCCTTGCCGCTGAGAATGAAGATCCACGCATAGGTGCGGATCAGAAAGCTCGTCCAGAAGGGCACTATCACCAGCGTCAACAGCAGTGACCGGCTACGGTGAACCCGCACCGCCAGAAAGTACGCCAGCGGATAAGCCGCCAGCAGGCACACCAGCGTACCGAGCGGCGCCAGCACCAGGGTGTTGCCGAAGGCGCCGGCGCGGCTA
This sequence comes from Pseudomonas sp. DC3200b2, assembly GCF_049895785.1. Lineage (NCBI taxonomy): Bacteria > Pseudomonadati > Pseudomonadota > Gammaproteobacteria > Pseudomonadales > Pseudomonadaceae > Pseudomonas > Pseudomonas sp. DC3200b2. The sequence goes on from NZ_JAFCTA010000001.1 coordinate 470,493, forward strand.
CCCAGGTTGAGGTAGTTGGCCAGGGTAAACCCGCCGGCGTAGCCGCCTACCGCGCTGCGTTCACCGAAGCTGAACACCAGGATGATCAGCAGTGGCGTGACCAGCAGCAGCAGGAACCAGAGCGTGGATGGCAGCATCAGCAACAGGCTGACCTGTCGGCCCAGGGCCCATCTGGGCCTGGGCGCGCTGGGAGTGGGTACGCTATGCACGGCAGTGGCCATGGGCCGTCCTCCTGTGGTCGGTTACGTCAGGCAGCCTTGAAGCGCGCCATCAGTTCGGCCCGCAGCGGGCTGGTCAGGGTAGCCGCGGCGCCGAACTCCAGCGGGCTGAGCTGTTCGGCGGCCGGGTACATGATGGGGTTGTCCAGCAAGGCCTTCGGCAGCAGGGCATCGACCCTGCTGTCACCGCTGGGGTAACCGTGGGCCAGGACCTCGAGCTTGTTATGCTGAGGGTCGAGCAGATAGTTGATGAAGGCATAGGCGGCGTCCTTGTGCTCGCTGCCCTTGGGAATGGCGAAGAAGTCGCTCCAGATCTCACCACCTTCCTGGCCCAGCGCGTACTCGATGCTGGGAATGTCGCGCTTGAGTTGCAGGGCATCGCCGGTCCAGGACATGGCCAGCCAGGCATCGCCACTGCGCATGGACGGCTGGATGTCGGAATTGATGGCGAACAGGTGAGGCTTGACCTCGATCAAAAGCCTTTCCGCCTCGGCCAGTTCCTTGGGCTCGAGCGAGTTGAAGCTGTAGCCGCAGGCCTTCAAGGCATTGCCGATGGCGGTGAGCTGGTAATCGTGGACGATGACTCGGCCATCCGCCTCGCCTTTGGCCAATTCCCAAAAAGCCTTCCAGGTGGTGGGCTGCGCCTTGAGCTGTTTGCTGTCATAGGCCATGCCAGTGGTGCCCCAGTTCTTCGGCACCGCGTAGACCTGGCCGTCCACCGTTCCCTGGGCCATGAAGCGCTCTTGAAACGCCTTGGCATCGAAATTGGGGATTCGACGCAGGTCCAGCGGTTCAAGAAGCCCAAGCTTGACGTAAGTGCTGATGGTGTAGTTGGTCGGGACCAGCACGTCCCAGCCGCTGCCGCCGGCCTGCAACTTGGCGAGCATTTCTTCATTGGAGCCGAACACACTCATGGCCACGCGGGCGCCGGTCTGCTTGGCAAAGGCATCGAGGTTTTCCTGGCTGTGGTAATTGGGCCAGGTGGCCAGGGCCAGGCGGTCGCCCAGCCCACCGCTTTCGGCGGCGTAGGCGCTACTGGCCAACAGCCCTGGCATCTGGCTGGCCACCACGGCGGTAGCCAGGCCAAGCCCGGTTCGGCCGAGAAAATCCCGACGGCTGATGGAGCCGTTCTGCCAGCTGCGAAGGGTTTTTATGAAGCTGTGTTCGTCCATGGATGCACCCCGAATCAGTGAAGGAAGAGTTAGAGCGTCATGGCCAGGCCACTGCCTTGGTTCCAGCCCACGCGCACGCGTGCGCCATGGGCCAGGGGCTGGCTTTCCTGGTGTCGCGGCACGCGCACGCATAGGGTTCCCGCCGCCTGGGTATGTACCCGGTACTCGGTGCTGGTGCCCAGGTAGATGCGGTCTTGCACCTGGCCGTCCAGCTCGACTTCCCTGGCCAGAGGCGTGCCAGCCCTCTGGATGGCGATGGCTTCCGGGCGTACGGCCACGCAAGCGGGCGCGTTTACATGAAGCGGCGCCCCGGTCGGCGTAGGCGGGCATTCGAGGGCAAGGCCGCTGGGCGTTTCCAGGCGCACCGCCAGGTGGCCCACCGTCTTTACAGTGCCTTCGATGACATTGGATTCGCCGATGAAGTCCGCCACGTAACGGCTGGCCGGTGTTTCATAAAGGGCTTGCGGTGTCGCGGTCTGCACAATGCTGCCGTTGCGCATCACACTGATGTTGTCGCTCATGGACAAGGCTTCTTCCTGGTCATGGGTGACCAAGACGAAGGTGATGCCCACTTCGCGTTGCAGGCGCAGCAGCTCCGATTGCATCTCCTTGCGCAGCTTGCGGTCCAGGGCCGCCAGAGGTTCGTCCAGCAGCAGTACGGTAGGCTTGTTGACCAGCGCCCGCGCCAGGGCCACCCGTTGCTGCTGGCCGCCGGAGAGTTCGTTGGGGCGGCGCGCGCCGTAGCCGGCCAGGCGCACCATCTCCAAGGCCTGATCAGCCAGCCGGCGCTGTTCGGCAGATGTGAGCTTGGGCGTGCGGTAGCGCAGCCCATAGGCGATGTTTTCGCTGACCGTCATGTGCGGAAACAGCGCATAGTGCTGGAACACCATGTTCACCGGCCGTTGAAACGCCGCGACGCCCGCCACGTTGCGCCCGGCCAGCAACACGTGGCCTTCGCTGGGTTGCTCGAAGCCGGCGATCATCCGCAGGGTAGTCGTCTTGCCGCAGCCCGAGCCGCCGAGGAAGGCATGGAAGCTGCCACGGCGTACCGCGAAGCTCAGCCCGCTTACCGCCGTCAATGCGCCGTAGCGTTTGGCGACATTGCGAAATTCGATATCGTGGTTATCGTCCATTCCCGCTCCCCCTTGGCTTGTGCGCAGGCCAAGCTAGCAATTGGGACGCGGCGGCGGATATATCCCTCCGGGGATAGTGGTCGCTTTTAGATAAACCCGGCCTTGTTGTTCGGCCCGGCCAGGTCGCGAATGAACAAGCCCAGCAGCTCGGCCTGGCTATTGATGGCGAGCTTGGCATACAGATGCTTGCGGTGGATTTTCACCGTGCCGGGGCTGATGCCCAGTACCTGGGCTATCGACGCACTGGAATGGCCGCGCAGAAGCAACTGGACGATCTCCTGTTCGCGCTGGGTCAGGCAATGAGCGCCGAACTGGTCGAAGGCTTCACGTACCTTGAAATCAAGGTCTTGCTCGGGCCTCGGTGGCCCGGCGGCGTGGCGTTGCCAGGCTTCGCTCACCACCTGAGCCACGGCCGCCTGGGCGCATCCCAGCTGCGCTAGATCAGCATCGCTGAACGGCTGCCGGTGGTTGCCGCGCATCAGCGACAACACCCCCATGGTGCCGTTGCCCAGGCTGACGAAAAACGCCACCTCTTCAGCTAGGCCAGTTTGCTGGTAATAGGTCAGGTAGTACTCGCCCAGGTAGAAGTGATCAGGCGCCAACTGGCGCAGCCGCCACAGCCCAGGGGGTTGGCCGCGAGCACAGGCCAGGTAGATCGGGTCCAGCAGGTAGGGCCCGCTTTGGTAATCGTCGACATAGACTTTGCGCCGCTGCGCCGCAAAGGTATCGAACAAGGCGAGTGGGCGATGGTTGCCTTCGTAGATGAACAGTACGAAATGGTCGACCAGTCGCAACCGGCCCAGCCAGGCGCAGAGCGCGTCCAGCCGCTGTCCTTCGCTGGCGGCGAACACGCGGGTAAGGTCTGCAGTCCACTGGCCCAGCTCGGAACATTGCATCAGGTCGCGCCATCAGGAAGCCGCGTCAGAGAATGCATCTTCCACGCCAGCGCTGCAATCGATCCCCCTGAAGGTATCGCGCTCCGCTCGCCCGTTGAAAGCAGCGAACCTCTGGTGAGAGGCGGCGCAAGCTGCTGAAAACTCTCCACCTGGCGCACAATTCGCCAGCTTGGCCGACTCCCGGCGGTACCGATGAGTTGAAGGGCAAGCTCAGTGGGAGGCAGTGAAATCCCCTAGCACATCATCGCGCAGGTCAATGAACCCCGCGTCGCTGCGGTTTCGTGGCCGGGGCAGGTCGATGTCCAGTACTCGCCGGATGCGTCCGGGATTGGGCTGCATCACCACCACGCGGTCGCCGAGGAACACGGCCTCGTCCACATCGTGGGTCACCAGCACCATGGTGATGCGCTCCTGCGCCCAGATCTGTTGCAGCTCGTTTTGCAGGCGGGTGCGTGTAAGGGCGTCCAGGGCGCCGAAGGGTTCGTCCAGCAGCAGCACCGAAGGCCGGTTCACCAGGCCGCGGGCGATGGCCACCCGTTGCGCCATGCCACCGGAAAGCTGACGGGGGTAGGCTTCGGCGAAAGCTTCCAGGCCCACCAGCTGCAGGTGCGCCTGCACGGCTTCGGCCTTGTCGGCGGCGGACAGCGGAGCGTTCTTCAGCCCCACCGCGATGTTCTCGCGCACCGTGAGCCAAGGAAACAACCGATGGTCCTGGAACACGATGCCGCGCTCCAGCCCGGTACCCCGAACAGGAGTGCCACCGAGCAATATCTGGCCGTCGAAGGCGGTGTCCAGCCCCAGGATCAACCGCAGCAGGGTGGACTTGCCGCAGCCGCTGGCACCCACGATGCTCACGAACTCGCCGGGGCGAATGTTCAAGCGGATGTCATCCAGCACCGGCAACGCCTGGCCGGGCCGCTGCGGGTCTTCGAAATGCTTGCTGACGTGATCCAGTACCAGGCTGTTGCTTTGCATGAAAGGCATTCCTTTGAGTCAGAGATGGCCGAAACGGCGGGCCAGGCGAGCCTCGGCCAGGCGCGCGCAGGCATTGAGGGCCCAGCCCACCAGGCCGATCACCAGCATGCCGAACAGCACCTGGTCCATGCGGAAATGCTCGCTGCCGTCGATCAAGGCATTGCCGATGCCTTCACCCGACACCAGCAGGTATTCCGCCCCGATGGTAGCCAGCCAGGCATAGATCAGGCCCAGGTACAGCCCAGTGAAGATCGACGGCAGGGCCGCGGGCAAGCGCACCTGGGTCAGGGTTTGCCATGGGGTGTAGCCGTAGACGCGCGCCACTTCCAGCAGGGTAGGCGGCACCTTGCGCAGACCATCGGCCGTGTTCACTGCCACCGGCACCAGGGCCGCCAGGGAGAGGAACACGACCTTGGCCAGGTCACCCAGGCCGAACCACACGGAAATCAGCGGGATCCAGGCGAACAGTGAAACCTGCTTGAAGGTGTTGAAGCTGGGCGCCAGCAGCCGTTGCGCCCAGGCACTCAGGCCCAGAAGCCCACCCAGCAGCAACCCGCCGGCGGTGCCGATGACGAAGCCGCTGAGGTCCCGCGCCAGGCTGGCGCTCAGGGCCCGGGCCAGGCGGCCGCTGCTCAGTTCGGCCCAGGCGGTACCCAGGACCTGATCCGGCGCCACCAGCAACGGCGAATCGCTCCAGCCCTGGCTGGCCGCCAGCCACCAAAGGGCCACGGCAGCGCCAGGCAGCACCCAGCCACGGTGGCGTCGGGTCGGGGTTGAGACAGCTGACGACAAACCCTTCATGCCGGATGCCCCCTGCCCAGGCGGCGCTCGATCAAGTCCAAACCGCGGTCGATGAACAGGCCCACCGCGCCTACGATCACCACGGCGGCCATGACCAGGTCCAGCTGGAAGAGTTGGCGGCCGTACACGATCAGGTAACCCAGGCCCTCGCTCGAAGCCACCAGCTCCACCACCACCAGGGACAGCCACGCCTTGGTAAAGCCCAGGCGCAGGCCGGTGAACAGCGGTCGCAACGCGGCTGGTAGCACCACCTCGGTCACCAGTTGCCGCCGGCTGAAGCCATACACCCGGCCCACTTCCAGCAGGCGCGGCGGCGCCTGGGTAAAGGCCTGCAAGGTCGCCAGGGTTACCGGTACCAAGGCTGCCTTGGCAATCAGCACATACTTGAGCGGCTCGCCAATGCCGAACAGCAGCAAGGCGAAGGGCAGCCACCCCAGGACGGGAATCTGCACCAGAGCGTTGAAGGTCGGCAGCAGATAATCCCTGGCCGGCGCCCACAGGCCCATCAGTGTGCCAAGCGTCACGCCAAGGCAAGCCCCAAGTACGAAGCCCACCAGCACCCGCTGCAGGCTGGCGCTGGCGTTGAGCCAAAGGTCGCCACTGCGGGCCAGGTCACAGAGGGTTTCCCACACGTAGCGCGGGGGCGGCAATACCTGTTCCGACACCCAGCCCTGAACGCTACCTAGTTGCCACACCGCCAGAAGCACCAAGGGCAATAGCCAAGGCAGCACGTAATCGGCCCCTTGGCGTGGCAGCCGGGGCCAGGCCAGGGTCAGGGGCGGGCCGCGACGCAGTCGCCCCGCAATGGCTTCAGCCCGGCTCATGCGTCACCTCCGCCGGCTTGGAGGGGGCTGGCGCGCTGGCGGTGGCGGCGGCCTCGGCCTGCTTGCCGTCCGGGCCGTAGCCTGTCCAGAACCCTTGCAGCCCCTTGGCTTGTAACGCGGTATTGAGATAACGCGGTTCGAACCAGCCTTGCACCGTCACTGGGCGGCGAATCAGCTTCTGTTCATAGGCTTGGTCGGCAACACCCTGATAGCGCGCCTGCAGGAAACCATCGAGCAGGGGGGACTGGCGCACTTTCAACGACTGCCCCTGATAATCCGCCTCCCAGGAGGCTACAGGCGCGCCGGACTTGGCCCATTCAGCGAACACCGCGGGCTGGTTGGCGCTGTCACTGGCCCAGCGGGCCGCGTCCACCACCGCATTGACCACCTTCTGTACCTGTTCGGGATGCGCCTGCTCATAGGAACTACGCACCACCAGCGCGGTTTGCCGGGTATAGACAGGGTCGTTCTCGCTGTTGTCGTAGATGATGTCCACCAGGCCCTGGTCGCGCAGCTTGAACAGCTCGTAGCCACCGAACCCGGCATCCACGCCCCGCGCCGCCAGGGCAGCCTGGGTGCTGCCGGTGTCCAGGTTGATGACCTTCAGGTCACGCTCGGTCAGGCCTTGGGTCGCCAATACCTTGATCGCCAACAGATGGCCGTTGGTGCCACGGAAGATGGCAACCTTCTTGTCTTTCAGATCCTTGAGATTGTGAATGTCCGAGCCCTTGGGCACCGCCACATAGACGTTGGAGCGGGTGCCGATGGCGGCCAGCAGGCGGGTGTCCAGCCCATTGGCGCGGCCGACCACGCTGGGCAGGTCGCCTTCGTAGGCGAAGTCGATCTGCTGGTTGGACAGCGCTTCGTTCACCGCCGGGCCGGCGCCCTTGAAGAAGAACCACTGCACTTCGGTGCCGCTGCCTTCGAACGCCTTTTCCAGCAACTGCTGATTGCGCGCGATGGACAGGCTGGAACCACCGAAGGTCACCGGGTCGCCACCGCCAGCGCTGGCCACGCCGATGCGCAGCACATCTGCCTGGGCGCCACTGGCAAGGGCCAAGGCCAGCAAGGCGAGCGTGCCGAGGCGGCCGCGTCGTGAAGCGAGGATAGGTGTTGGCATGGGCTGGCCCTCCGTTTACGCCGCCAAGTGCTGTTTGTCGGCTTCGCTCTGGGGCGAGCGGGCGTCCGGGCTGGGTTTGAGCGCGCGGCTGCGCTGGCCGTCAACGCTCACGGGAATGTCCCCAGCGATGGTGGTGCGGCGCACGATGCGCTCGGCGTTGCCGTAGTCATTCACCGCGATGTGCTGGGTGGCGCGGTTGTCCCAGATGGCCACGTCCCCGGCTTGCCAGCGCCAGCGTACGGTGTTGTTCAGGTCGGTGATGCGCTGGTGGAACAGCTGGAACAGCTGCTTGGAGTCGGCCTTGCTCACGCCTTTGAAGTGCTTCACGAAATGGCCCAGTAGCAGGGCACGTTCGCCGGTTTCCGGATGCACATGCACCAGTGGGTGCTCGGTTTCGTATTCGCGCGCGGTGAACTCTTCACGGTAGCGCTTGAGGGCGGCTTCGGCGGCGTGGTTAGGCGCCACATAGTCGTACAGGTTGCTATGCACCGCCCAGAGGGTGTCGGCCAGTTGGCGTAGGGCCGCAGGCAGATCTTCATAGGCGGTGGCGGTGTTGGCCCACACGGTATCGCCGCCGTACGGCGGGATGACCACGCCGCGCAGGATGGAAATCTTCGGGAAGTCGGTGACGAAGGTCACGTCCGTGTGCCAGGAGTTGGCGCGAGACTCCTTGGCATCCAGATTGAGAATGGCCGTGGTATCACTGGCCGAGCGAACGGTGGGATGAGGCACCTGAGCGCCGAACAGCTGGGAGAAGCGTTCCTGCTCTTGGTCGTCCAGAACCTGCTCGCGGAAGAACAACACCTTGTGGCGCAGCAGTGCTTGGTGAATGTCCTTGAATGTAGCTTGATCAAGATCGCCGCTCAGTTGAACGCCAGAGACCTGCGCGCCGAGTTTGCCAGCCACCGGTTGTATGCTTATAGCCATTTCGTCACTCCTGTGTTGGGTGACCCTAGGTTATTTGCATAAAGGGTAAGCGCGCCAAGGCCGATTGCTCATAAGGTTATGGCCCTGGGTGGTTCTATCTTTAGCGCGTTTTTGCACAGCGCAGCCAAGGGCAGGCAACCTCTGTCAGGCTTGACGTTCCTATAAGCCGCCTGGCCGATCTTTGCCTGACCGTATTCAAGGAAAAACCGATGCCCTACCGTCCGCACCGTCGAACCTTCGTCAAGAGCCTGGCCGCCCTGGGTGTAGTAGGCGGCACCGGCCTGTGGCGCCAGCCGGGCTGGGCTTCGTCCCCACCCGGTGCCGGCCTGATCGAATTGAGTGGGCAGGTGTTCGACCTGGTCATAGACGCCACCGCGGTAACCCTAGGCGGCGAGCGCCGCCAGGCGTTGACCATCAATGGCAGCCTGCCCGGTCCCTTGCTGCGCTGGCGGGAAGGCGATACCGTCACGGTGCGGGTGCATAACCGCCTGGCCGAACCCACCTCACTGCATTGGCACGGCATCCTGCTGCCGGCCAACATGGACGGCGTGCCCGGCTTGAGCTTCCATGGCATCGCCCCCGGGGAAACCTTCGAGTACCGTTTCAAGGTGCGTCAGCATGGCACCTACTGGTATCACAGCCATTCGGGCTTTCAGGAGCAGCTCGGTGTCTACGGCCCGCTGGTGATCGAGCCAAGCGTGGCCGAACAGCCTGAAGTGGCAGAGCAGGTATTGATGCTCACCGACTGGACCGACCAGAACCCTGAGCGTATCTATGCCCGCCTCAAGAAAGAGCCCGGCTACTACAACCAGAACCCGCGCACCTTGGGCGACTTCTTTCACGATGCCGGTCAGCAGGGCCTGGGCGCCACCCTGCGCGAGCGCTGGATGTGGGCGCGCATGCGCATGGACCCCACCGACCTGGCGGACGTCAGCGCTCAGGCCTACACCTACCTGGTCAATGGGCAGGCCCCGGATGATAACTTCACTCGCCTGTTCACCCCCGGTGAGCCCTTGCGCCTGCGTTTCATCAACGGCTCGGCCATGACCTACTTCGACGTGCGCATTCCTGGCCTGAAAATGACGGTGATCGCCGCTGACGGCCAGCCGGTAGAACCGGTGGAGGTGGACGAATTCCGCCTTGCCGTGGCCGAAACCCTGGACGTGCTGGTCCGGCCGGACGGCGCCGACGCCTACACGGTCTTCGCCCAGAGCATGGACCGCAGTGGCTATGCCAGGGCCACCCTGGCCAGGCGCGCCGGGCTCGCCGCGCCTGTTCCCGCCCTGGAGGCGCCGGTTGCCCTGGGCATGGCGGACATGGGCATGGAAGGCATGAACCATGGCGCCACGTCCGATAAGACGCACGGCGCCATGGCTGGCATGACGCATGGCGATCACGGCGCCATGTCCGGCATGGCCACGCCCGCCGCGCCCACGCACAAACCCAGCGAGCAAGGCAACCCGCTGGTAGACATGCAGGCCATGGCCCCCAGCCCACGCCTGACGGACCCAGGCATCGGCCTGCGCGACAATGGCCGCCGCGTGCTCACCTACGCAGACTTGCGCAGTACCTTCCCTGACCCGGATGGCCGCGAGCCCAGCCGTACACTCGAGCTGCACCTGACTGGCCACATGGACAAGTTCGTCTGGGCTTTCGACGGCATCAAGGCCAGCGAGGCAGCGCCCATCCGCTTGCGCTACGGCGAGCGCGTACGCATCCTGCTGGTCAACGACACCATGATGGCGCACCCCATCCATCTGCATGGCATGTGGAGCGACCTGGAAGACGAAGACGGGCGTTTCCTGGTGCGCAAGCACACCATCGACGTGCCTCCCGGCACGCGCCGCAGTTATCGGGTCAGCGCCGACGCCCTTGGGCGTTGGGCCTACCACTGTCATATGCTCTATCACATGGAAGCGGGCATGTTCCGCGAGGTACGTGTCGATGAATAAGCTCGCCGCAATGCTCTGCCTGGGCCTCTGGGCAGCCGGCGCCTCGGCTGAAGAAATGCCGGGCATGGACCATGGCACCATGCCAGGAATGGACCACGGCTCGATGAAAGGCATGGATCACAGCGCCATGTCTGGCACCGCTCACACCGGCCAGCCGAGCACCCCGACCCTGCCGCCCGGATTGGCGGCGCCCACCGACGCCGACCGCGCCGCTGCTTTCCCGGACGTGCAAGGTCACGCCCTGGCGGACCGTGACCTGCACGCGTACTGGCTGTTCGATCGCCTGGAATACCAGAAGGCCGATGAGGGCACCGCCCTGGCCTGGGACGCTGAAGGTTGGGTAGGGGGGGATGTGGATCGGCTATGGCTGCGCACCCAGGGAGAGCGCACCAATGGCCATACTGAAAACGCCGAGCTGCAAGCGCTCTATGGCCACGCGGTCAGCCCCTGGTGGACGCTGGTCGGTGGCGTGCGCCAGGACTTCAAGCCTGAATCACCGCAAACCTGGGCGTCCTTCGGTATCCAGGGCGAGCCCTTGGCCGACCTGGATACCGACGCGACCCTGTACCTGGGGGAAAACCGTCAGTCCTCCTTGCGCCTGGAGGGCGACTACGACCTTCCATTGACCAGCTCGCTCATCCTGCAGCCGCGAATGGAGGCCAACTTCTTCAGCCGCAACGACCCTGTGCGCCAGCAAGGCAGCGGCCTTTCAACTCTGGAAGCGGGGCTGCGGCTGCGCTACGAAATCATTCCTGAGATCGCGCCTTACGTTGGGGTGAACTGGACCAAGCGCTACGGCCGCACCGCCGATTATGCGCGCGAAGAGGGCGACGACGCCCAGGAGGCGCGCTTGGTGGTGGGCGTGCGGCTCTGGTACTGAACCGCTTGTCCAATCCCAGACGGCGGGTCAGTGCTTGGTCTGCAGCTCGTAGTAGGTCACGCGGCCGCCTTCGCTGGCATAGCCGCTGTGGTCCAGGGTGTAGTTGCCGGCCTTGAAGAAGAACGAGTACTTCTCCCACTTGCTGTTGAGCGTTACTTGGGTCACCACACCATTGACCGTGGCGGTGACCTTGCCGGCCTTATCCATCTGGATGTTGTAGGTGAACGGCTGGCCCAGGGGCACGTTCTTGTAGGTGTAGATGATCGGTGACTTGTCGTCGCCCGGCTTGGCACGCCAGGTGATGTCCACATTGCCCACGCCCTTGACGAAGCGGTACTGCAACTTGAGCAGGGGCGAGTCGGCATCCTTGGCATGGATCTGCGCCACCACTACCTTGCCCTCGGACGGCACCTGGGTCACGGCCAGCTTGCCGCTGATCGTGTTGGTGCCGCTGTTGTAGCGCCAGTTGCGCTGCTCACCGTTCTTGTAGACCTCGCGCAATTCGCTGCGCGGGTACTTGCTGCTGCCGGACCTCGAACCGGTAACCGGCGTCCACAGGATCAAACCATTGGTGGTGTTCTGGAAATAGGGGTTGGTGAAACCGCTCAGCCTGGCGGCTGCCACTTCCTGGGCGGGCTTGCCAACCGGCAGGATAAGGTCCCAAACGCTAAGGTCGATCATGGGGGCGATCCATAAAGGTAGGAGCCTCCAACACCATGAGAGGAGGCGATACCGGCTTATCTGCCGGTCCCGCGCGGGCTTTATGACCGTTCGGCGGCTAAGCGAACCGTCACGACAGTGGCTTTGTGCCATGTATCATGGTGGTCAGCCCGACTGCCTTTTGGTCGGGGTTGCCGTGAAGGACCTCCATGAACGACCGAACCGCCTCCAGCGAACCTCAGTACAATGCTGAAAGTCGGCGCGCCGACCTGCGTCGCGCAGACCTTGGCCTGCCTACTGCAACCAAGCGCTGGGGGCTGGCCTTGTCTGGCGGGGGTATCCGCAGCGCTACCTTCTCCCTTGGCGTGCTCCAGGCTCTGGCCCGGGCCCAGGCGCCTACTGGCGGCGCGGTAGAGGGCGAGCAAGGCGGCGAGGGCCTCGGGCGGCGGTTATTGGCACGGTTCGACTACCTCTCTACCGTCAGCGGTGGAGGCTACATCGGCGCCTTCTTCACCAGCCTGTTTATCCCGGGCCGTTTGAGCCAGCGGGAAGCGGGGCCGGGCGATGCAGGCCTGCATCCGACGCAAAGCCCTAGAGCAGCCGCGCAACAGGCTTACGCGGTACTGGACTACGAGCCGCCCGAGCGCATTCACTCCTCGGCGGACTACGCGCGAGGCCCTGCTGGGCGAGGCCCCCTAGGGTGGCTACGGGAGAATGGTCGCTACCTGTCCCCAGCCGGCGGTGGCGACCTGTTCTACGTGCTGGCTACTACCCTGCGTAACCTGCTATCGGTGCACTTTGTCATCGGCATGCCACTGCTGGGGCTGTTGGCACTGATGGCGCTGCTCAAGCTGGCGTTGGGCGCCAGCCTTTGGTGGTTGCCCGCTGTCTGGAGTGGCGCGGCCGTACTGCCGCTGTTGGCCGCCTACTGGCTGGCATGTCCGCGTACCAGCCAGCACGAGCCGGTGCGCTTGCTCAACCCCAGCAGCCTGGTCATGACAACAGTGTGCCTGGTGCTGACAGGCAGCGCCTGGGGGGCCGTCGCGATGGGCTGGCCAGTGTCGTTCAGGCTCGGGCTGGCCGCTGGCAGCACAGTGCTGGCGCTGGCTTTGGTCGCCTTCGTGTTCCAGGCGCTGACCCTGCCACATCGGCCGCACAACGACGGCGAAGACAACAGCGTGCGCAATTACCGCATCCAGATGACCCGGGCGCTGGCGCAGCAATTGATGGTGCTGCTGGGCCTGCTGGCCTTGGCCGGGATAGATGGCCTGACTCAGTGGGCCTTCGATGGCATGGCCGGCTTGCAATGGAAGGAGCTCTTCGCCGCCGGGCTAGGCCCGGTGCTGATTGCCCTGGTACGCCAGGTCGCGGCTTTCAGCGACGAAAAAACCCTGCCCGTGTGGGTCGGCAGGTTGCCCGTTGGGCTGATCGCGGGCGGGGTAGGCGCCGCTATCTTCGTTTGCGTGGCGGTGGGCTGGAACCTGCTGGTGCAATGGGTGGCCGCGCAGGCGATTGCCCAAAGCCAGGCAGCCGCCATCGGCAGCCTGTCGGCACTGGCGTTGGCAGCGCTGCTGCTGGCCTTCGCCACAGGCCGCTTCATGGGGTTCATCAACCTGTCTTCCCTGCAAAGCTTCTATGCCAGCCGCCTGGCCCGGGCATATCTGGGCGCGTCCAACGGCCTGCGCTTTCGCTACGCCGGCCAGCGTGGCAACCCCTTGCTCAGCGTCTCGGACGCGATCAAAGGCGATGACCTGCCTCTGGCGGAATTCTATTCAGCCCATTGCGCGCCGCTGCACCTGATCAACGTGACCTTGAACATCACCGTGGACCCGGCCGAACAGCTGGTACAGCGAGACCGCAAGGGCAAGCCACTGTGCGTTGCGCCAGGCATCCCCGGCAATGGGCAGGGGGAGGGCGTCAGCTTCATCCTCGATGGAGTCTACCGCCAGCGCCTGGCGCCCTCGCTTCGTGAGAGCGAGCTCAACCAGCCATTGAGCCTCTCCTATTGGATGGGCACTTCCGGGGCTGCTTTCACCACTGGCCTGGGGCGTGCTACCTGCCTTGGAACATCCCTGGCCATGGGCCTGGCCAATATCCGCCTGGGCACCTGGTGGCCCAGCGCATTCGCCGACCGCAACGCGCGCGGCGGATCGCTGCGGCCCGGCCAGGCACCCCAACGGCGGACCCTGTCCTGGTGGGCGTCGCGCGCCTTCAAGGCGCAGACCTACCTGATGTATGAGTTCACCGCCCATTTCCACGGGTTGCGTCGGGAGTACCAGTACCTGTCCGATGGGGGGCATTTCGAGAACACGGCGGTGTATGAGTTACTGCGAGGCCCCCGCGGCATCGAACTGATCCTGGCTTGCGACAACGGCTGTGATCCCGGCTACCGTTTCGATGACCTGGCCAATCTGATTCGTTTGGCGCGAATCGACCAGGCTGTGGAGCTGGAGGTCGATACGGGCATTGCCAGTCAGGCCGAACTGGCCCCCTATTTCGCCACGCCGGAAAGCTTCGCCACCCCCATCGCCGGCCCGGATCGTCGTTGCGCAGTGCTGCTCAATGCCTTTAGCGTGGACGAAGCCGGTGCCCGTCGTTTCCAGGCTCGCATCCTGGTGCTCAAGCCCCGGGTGATTGCCGGGCTGCCCGCCGATGTCTATAACTACGCCACCCTTAACCCGGCCTTCCCCAACGAAAGCACCGCCGACCAGTTCTTCAACGAGGCGCAGTTCGAAAGCTATCGCCAATTGGGGTTACACATCGGCCAGACCCTGTTCGGCGGCTCGGAAGGGCATCATCCGGTGGCCCAGGCGCTGTGGCGCTACCTGGAAAAACCGCTGTGAGCGCTTCGCCTCGGTAGGCGCTAGCGGCAGCTAGCGAAGCAGGCCCTAAAGATTCAGCAACTGCTGCTTCCTACCGAGCCCTGAAAAGTCCAGCGCTAATCCAGCGCCGCGCTTGTAGCCCAGGGACGTTCAGGCCCGCATAATCGCGCCTTCTTCTTCGAGGCTGGATGAACGCGTTATGCAAGCTGGCAAACCCGTGGACGGCCGGGCCGTTGGGCTGATGACGGTACTCTGTGCGATCTGGGGCTTCCAGCAGGTCACCCTCAAGGCAGCGGCGCCGGATGTGGCGCCGGTCTTTCAACTGGCCCTGCGCTCGGCGGGGGCTGCGGTGCTGGTGCTGCTGCTGATGTATTTGCGGCGCGAACGGCCCACGCCACTTGCGGGGCTGTGGCGGCCGGGCCTGGCGGTGGGGGTGCTTTTCGCCCTGGAGTTTCTCTTGGTCGGGGAGGGGCTGCGCTATACCACGGCCTCCCATATGGTGGTGTTCCTGTACACAGCACCGATTTTCGCGGCCCTGGGGCTGCATTACTTCCTTCCCCATGAACGGCTCAACAGGCTGCAGTGGCTGGGCATCCTGATCGCGTTCGGCGGCACCGCCACGGCCTTCTCCGGAAAACTGGCCGAAAGCACAGGTGGCCACCAGTGGTTCGGGGATCTGCTGGGCGTACTGGGCGCCATCGCCTGGGCGGCCACTACCGTCACCGCCCGTTGCACCCGCCTGGCCCAGACCAGCGCTACCCAGGTGCTGCTGTATCAACTGGTGGGCGCCTTCGTGCTCTTGCTGGCGGCCAGCCTGCTCACCGGCCAGGCTTACTTCAAGCCCACGCCCGTTGCTATTGCCAGCCTGGTATTCCAGGTGCTGGTGGTGTCTTTCGGCAGCTTCCTGATCTGGTTCTGGCTGCTAGGCCACTACCTGGCATCCCGAGTGGGCGTGCTTTCGTTCATGACGCCCCTGTTCGGCGTGGTGTTCGGCGTGGTGCTGCTGGGTGAGCCCCTGGAGCCAGCCTTCATCGTCGGCGCCGCGCTGGTGATGACCGGCATACTATTGGTCAGCGGTCATGGTTACCTCAAGCGTCTAGGACGGCGCTGAGCGGGCCAGCCATCGACCGGACCGAACCGGCCCGGCCTGGGGGGAGTCAGCACTGTATCGACTCGAACAGGGCAATCCCATGCCGCGAACCCTCATCAGCCTCGGCAGCATCAATGCCGACTTCCAGGTGCGCCTGAACCAGGCGCCCGGCAGTCAGGAAACCCTACTGGCCCACGGCCTGCACCGCCTGAGCGGCGGCAAGGCCGCCAATACCGCCTACCTGGGCGCGCTCTTCGGCCACCGTAGCGTGCTGGTGGGCCGGGTTGGCGCGGACGACCTGGCCGACCAGGCCCTGGAGCCTCTGCGCAAGGTGGGGGTTTGCCTGGAGGCAGTGACCCATGCGCCAGGCGCCAGCACGGCGGTTTCGATGATCGCGGTGCCCGCGACCGGCAAGAAGCAGATCATCCTCGCCAATGAGGCCAATGACTGCTGGGATGACATGGCCCGGGAGCGGCTGGTCAATGCGATCAACCATGCAGCGCTACCCGCGCTTCTGGTGCTCGACTATGAAATACCTGCGGCCGTGGTGCGCCTGGCCATCGAAGCGGCAGCTCAGCGTGGCCTGCCGGTGGTACTGGACCCGTCCTTCCCCGAACGCGTAGAGCGCGACCTGATGAGCAAGGTCCGCGCCCTCACGCCCAATGCCGAGGAAGCTGCCGCCCTGCTCGGCATGGCCGTCGACACTGAACAGGAGGCGGGCAAGGCTGCCGAGGCCCTGCGCGAGCTAGGCGCGGCCATTGGCGTGGTCAAGTTGCCCGACGGTGGCTGCGTGCTGGCCTGTGACGATGGCGTCTTCCGGGTGCCAAGCAATGGGCAGCCGGCCGTGGACGCCACCGGGGCGGGCGATGCCTTCACCGGCACCTTCGCCGTTGCCCTGCTCGAAGGCCAGGCACCCCTGGAGGCCGCGCTCTGGGGTAGCGCGGCGGCGAACCTGGCGGTGGCCACCTTCGGCTCGCAACCGGCTTACCAGGGGCGGGAGCCGGTCGAGGCCTTGGCCGAGCGACTGCGCCACGCAGTGACACGCCTGCATGAGTGATATCCGCTTCGACTGCCATGACCCGGCCGACGAACGTCGGCGCGAAGCGCTATTGAGCCTGAGCAATGGGGTGATCAGCCTGCGCGCGAGCGCACCCGAGCGCGCCATTGAGGAGATACCGGCGCCTGGCTACCCCGGGCTGTATCTGGCGGGTTTCTATGACAATGCGCCGCGCTGGGTCAACGGCGAGCGCTGCCAGGTCGAGTCCCTGGTCAATTTGCCGGACCCGCTGGGGCTGAGCCTGTCCCTGGACCGTCACACGTGGTTGGGCACCGATTACAGGGATTACCAGCAAACCTACGACCTGGCCGGCTGCGAACTGCGCCGGGCCTTTACCCTCAACCTTGGCGGCCATCCGCTGCGGATCGAAGAATGCCGCCTGGTCAGCCATGCCGAGCCCGACCTTTTGGCCCTGCGTTGGGAGGTCAGCTGTTGCGAGCCCCCGCCAGGGCTTTGGGTGCGCGCTACCTTGCGGGTACGCGCCAATAGCCTGATCGAGCGCAACCTGGCCTATGAAGGCCGGCGGCTGCGGGCAGTCGCCTGGTGGCAGAGCGAGCAAGGCCATGCCGCCCTGCGAGCCAGTGTGGCGGGCGGCGAAAGCGTGAGTATCGCCACCCATGTGCATACTGGCCAGGCGTCCCTCTGGCAAGGTGTCGCCGAGCAACGAGACGCCTGGCTGACCTGGCCTGTGGAAGGTCCCTTGGTCATCGAGAAACAGGTACGCGTGCGCCGGGGCGCGATGGATCTGGCCAGGTTATGCGACGGCTGGCCCGCCGTGAGTTTCCAGGCGCTGCGCGAAGCTCACCGTCGGGCGTGGCAGCCGTCCTGGACGGCAGGGCGGGTGTGCCTGGAACAGGCCGCCCTGCAACAACCGCTGGATTTTGCCCTTGGGCATATCTTGCAAACCGTTACGCCGCTTAGCCTGGGACATGACCTTGGCTTTCCTGCCCGGGGCTGGCAGGAGGGCTATCAGGGGCAGATCTTCTGGGACGAGCTGTTCGTGTTTCCGTTCCTGGCCAGCCATTTCCCCGAGCGGGCGATCAACCTGTTGGCTTACCGCTACCGCCGCCTGGACGCGGCACGGGCCCGCGCCAGGGAAGCGGGGTTGCGCGGCGCGCTTTTCCCTTGGCGCAGCGCGGCCAGCGGTCACGAGCAGACTCCGCCCTGGTTGTATTACCCGCTGTCCGGCCACTGGGTGAAAGACCCGACCTGGCGGCAATACCATATAGGCGCGGCCATCGCCTACGACGCCTGGCTGCTCTACCTGGCCACCGGGGACCGGGAACTGCTGGCGGGCATGGCCGGTGAAATCGTCCTCGAGGTGGCACGCTGCTGGGCCAGCCTGGCGCGCTGGGACCGAGTGCGCGCCCGCTATGTGATCGAAGGCGTGATCGGCCCGGACGAATACCATAACGGTTACCCTGGGGCCCTCGAAGCCGGCCTGAACAACAACAGTTACACGAACCTCATGGCCGCCTGGACGTTGCAGAAGGGCCTGCAGGTGTTGGGCGAACTGGCGCCCGAGCAGGCTGCCGGATTACGCCAGCGATTGGGCTTGACCGACGAGGAACTGGCCCATTGGGCAGACGTGGGCCGCAGGCTCTATCTTCCGGAATTGAAGCCCGGTGTCCTGGCTCAGTTCGAAGGGTTCGAAGACCTGCTGATGCCGCCGCGTGCCTGGTTCGATGACGAACATCCGCGCCTGGACTGGATGCTCGAGGCTCAGGGGGACCGGGTCGACCATTATCAGATAAGCAAGCAGGCCGACACCCTGATGCTGCTGCATCTGTTCTCACCTCAGGCTATCCGTGAATTGGTCTTGAGCCTAGGCTACGCGGCCCCGCAGGAGAACGGCCGGGAAGCGGTGGCCTATCATCTTTCGCGCATTTCCCACGAATCGAGCCTGTCGCACACCGTTTGCGCGGGCGCCATGGCTCACGTGGACATGGGCCAGTCCTGGCGCTTCTTTGGCCAGTGCCTGGGCACGGATCTGGGCGCCGCCGCGGACAGCGGTACGGTGGAGGGCGTCCATTTGGCGGCAATGTCCGGGGCCCTGGACGTGCTGCAACGTCACTACCTTGGCCTTCGGCCCGCTCTCGATGGCCTGCACCTGTTTCCCGCCATCCCCGATGAACTGGGCCCGGTACGCCTGTGCCTGCAATACCGGGGGCAGTGGCTGGATGTTCATTGGGATGGGCGGGCGCTGCAGGTACGGCTGTGGGAAAGCGCCGGCGCCCCGGTGCGCCTGGTGCATCACTGGGGACATACCTGGCTGAGGCCCGGCGACCCGTGGCAGGCCGAGTATCCGCTGGCCTCAACGCCGCCGTGAGGTGGGACGGGTGCGCAGCGCATCCAACGCCGGGGCATTTTCCCGGGCCCAGGCGTATACCAGTTCGATGGGTTCGACCATCAGGGTGCCCAAGGGCGTAAGGCGGTAGTCCACGGCCGGTGGCACCGTGTCATGGTCTTCGCGCTCGACCAGTCCGCTGGCTTCCAGCTCGCGCAGCGTCTGGATAAGCATCTTGCGGGAAATGCCGGGCAGGCTGCGCTCCAGCACGCCGCTGCGCGCCTCGCCGCCATGCCGGGCCTGCAGGCAGTGCAGCACCATGCTGGTCCATTTGGTGGAAAACAGCTCCAGGACGCGGCGAGGCGCGCAATCCTCGAGCCATTCGTCTTCGTTGCTACCGGGTTGCATGGGGATGGTTACCTTTTGGTGCCGACTTGGATCAAGGGTGGCCCGCCGTTATGGTGGGCGACCGGTTTTGGAAAGAGAGGAACACAACATGGGCAATCATGCACTAGTGGTAGGCGCCAGCGGTATCGTGGGCGGTGCCGTCACCGACCTGCTGGTCGAGCAAGGCTGGACAGTCGCCGGCCTGGCCCGCAAGCCCCAGGCGCGCGAAGGGGTCACTGCCCTGGCCGCGGACCTGCTCGACCCGGCCAGCCTGGCCCAGGCCTTGGCCGGCCAGGCGCCTACTCATGTATTCATTACCACCTGGTCGCGGCAAGCCACCGAGGCGCAGAACATCAAGGTCAACGCGGCCATGGTGCGCAACCTCCTGCAAGCGCTGCGGCCTGCGGGCAGCGTTCGCCACGTGGCCCTGGTGACGGGCCTGAAGCATTACCTCGGCCCCTTCGAGGCTTACGGCAAGGGGACTCTGCCGCAGACACCATTCCGCGAAGAGCAGCCGCGCCTGGATGTGGAGAACTTCTATTACGCCCAGGAAGACGAAGTGTTCGCCGCCGCCGCCCGCGACGGCTTCACCTGGAGCGTGCATCGGCCCCACACCATCACCGGCGTGGCCGTCGGCAATGCCATGAACATGGCCACCACCCTGGCGGTCTATGCCAGTGTCTGTCGTCACACCGGCCGGCCGTTCCGCTTCCCCGGCTCGGCGGTGCAGTGGAACAGCCTCACGGACATGACCGACAGCCATCAGCTGGCCCGGCAACAGCTGTGGGCGGCCACGACTCCCGCGGCGGCCAACGAGGCATTCAATATCGTCAATGGCGATGTGTTCCGCTGGAGCTGGATGTGGTCGCGCCTGGCGGATTGGTTCGGCATCGAGCCGGCGCCTTTCGATGGCACGGTCCAGCCGCTGGAGCAGCAGATGGCCAACGACGCCAGCGTATGGCGGGAGATCGCCCAGCAGCATGGCCTGGCCGAGGCGAACATCGACCGCCTGATTTCGCCATGGCATACCGACGCTGACCTGGGCCGGCCCATCGAGGTGGTGACGGACATGAGCAAAAGCCGCCGCCTGGGTTTCCTGGCCTATCAGCCCAGCGACGATGCGTTCTTCCAGGTGTTCGAGCGGCTGCGTAGCCTGAAGTTGATTCCGTAAAGGCGAAAGTTCTCGGCCACGGGGTGCATTTCATTCATCAGTTGCGCTGAATCCCGCGCTGTTCTCTACAGCCATGCTGATGCCTCGTCGCCGGGATCCAGCCAGATCGCGTCCCATAAGGGGTAGTCTCCTACTCGGCGCACGAGCCCCGCCCTCAATGGGTTGGCAATGATGTACCGAGCAGTTGCCTGAAGAGATTCGGATCGGCGCAGTGCATGGTCATGAAACCCCTTTTGCCACACCGGTCCTGAACGGCCCAGGGCGCGGTTGATGGCAAGCGCGGAGCGCACCTTGACTCGCTGTATTACCCGAGCGAGGTGAGAATGGCGCAGAACGAACAGCCAATGGAGATGATCCGGCATGACGACCCAGGCCAGGCTGGTGGCTTGCCCGGCATCGTGAAGGCCTTTCAATTCCCGGCACACCAGGCGCCCGAGCTTCCAGCATGTGAACAAAGGCTTTCGTTCATGTGTTGCGGTGGTGATCAGATAAACATGGCCTGCTTCGCTTAGTCGTCCCTTTCTCAAATCGCTGCTTCGGTATCGCTTCATCGTTGGCCTCCCTGCCAAAGCCAGCAGGCTACTCGATCAAGGCACTTTAGCGGGGGCGACTGTGTCGCTGGATATGACCGTTGGGTAAGTTCGTCAGCTGCGCTGACTCCTACCGGCGAAGGGCTTGGAGGTTGTCGGCCGCTGTTCGGTGGGAGCTAGCGGCAGCTAGCGAAAGGTTGATGTGGTCCAACAGCTGTTCGTCAGCTGCGCTAGCGGCAGCTGGCGAAAGATTCGTCTGTTGAGTGCTTAGAGCGTCCATTTCAAGGTAAACATCAGGTTCCGGGGGTCGCCATAGACGCCGCTGCCGGTGCTGCCCGGAATGCCTTGCCAGTAGCGTTTGTCGAATACGTTATTGAAGTTCACCCGCCCGTCCCAGTGCTTGTTGAACTTGTACCCAGCCATCAGCCCCACCACGGCATAGGCGTCCTGCTCCGAATGGCCCGTGCCGACGCGGTTGTAGGTTCTGCTTTGCGCCAGCACATTGCCCCCCACGCGCCACTGGTCCAGTTCGCCGGTGAGGTGATAGGTAGTGGCGAGCTTGAGCAAGTGCTTGGGTTGTATCGGGGCGAACAGGTCGCCTTTGTTGTAGGTGCGGTCTTTGACGTACTGGCTCAGTACCAGGGTATAGGCCGCGCTGAAATCCCAATTCGGTGTGAGCGCGCCGGTCAGCTCGGAGTCAATACCCCGGCTGCGGACTTCGCCGGCCGCGTCGTAGCAGGTGCGGTTCTGGTTCTTGCAACTGATCGGTTGTTCCACCAGGGCATAGGCGCGGTTCTGTTGGGTCATGTCGAATAGCGCCATCGAAGCATTGAGCGCGCCTTCGAAGTACTCACCCTTGAGCCCCAGCTCGTAGCTTTCGCCGGTCATGGGTTCCAGCGGGCTGTTGCCCACGTCTGCCTCGGTCTGTGGCTTGAAGATCTCGGTATAACTGGCGTACACCGAATAGGTATCATCCAGGTCATAGATCACCCCTGCGTAGGGTGTGAATTCCTGGGTGATCTTGTAACCGCCGCCAGCGGAGCGGTTGTCGTAGTCGTACCAGGTCATCCGGCCACCCAGGATCACATGCAGAGGGTCGATGGGGTTGAAGCGCACGGCGGCGTAGGCGGCCTCCTCGGTGGCCGTGTTCATGTTCTGGTAAGGGGTGCGCGCGCCTGGGGACGGCCTGGGGATGACATTCGGGTCGAAGCGATAGAGATCGATGGGGGTTGAAGCCCAGAAGCCGCCTTTCTGGTCGAACTTCTCCTGACGCCGGCTCACGCCGAACGTGAAATCATGTTCGCGGCCCCCCAGCTGGAAACGTCCGGACAAGGCGCCGTCCAGGTTGGTCTGCACATCGGTGGTGTCGTACTGCCCGGCTGCCTGGCCATAGCTTTTTTTGTCCTGGCCCAGGGTCAGGTAATTGGAAAACATGTCCGACTCTCCCCACACCCGGCTGGCGGCGAGCTTGAGCGTCCAGTCGTTGTCGAAGCGGTGGGTAAGGTCGGTAAAAGCGGTAATGACATCCCGGTCCCAGTACGCCCAGTCGTTGCTCAGAAAGGTCGAGCGCGGCAGGTGCAGGTCTTCCCCATTGGGCCCTGACGGCAGGCTACCCCAGTCGGATACCGCGTCGTCGCGTTGCTTGGAGGCGCCCAGGCTCAAGGTGGTGGCGTCGCTCAAATCCGCTTCGACAATGCCGTAGAAGGTCTGCCGCTCTTTCTCGCGCTCATCCACGAAGCTGTCGTTGGTCTCATACGCAGTGACGATACGGCCGCGCAGCGTGCCGCTTTCGTTGAGCTTGTTGGAGGCGTCCAGTTGCAGGCGATAACGGTCCCAACTGCCCGCGCTGCTGGTGATGCTGACCTGGGGTGTGGCGGTGGGGCGTTTGCGCACCAGGTTCAAGGTGGCCGAAGGGCTGCCTGTTCCGCTCATCAGGCCGGTAGCGCCGCGTACCACCTCGACCCGGTCATAG
Organism: Pseudomonas sp. DC3200b2; assembly: GCF_049895785.1. NCBI lineage: Bacteria > Pseudomonadati > Pseudomonadota > Gammaproteobacteria > Pseudomonadales > Pseudomonadaceae > Pseudomonas > Pseudomonas sp. DC3200b2. Next base: position 493,367 of record NZ_JAFCTA010000001.1, read on the forward strand.
ATGGCGAGGTCGGCGCCACTGAGGGTATCCAGAGTGAACGTACTGACGGTAGTGGGCAGCCCGTCGTACATCAGGTTGTCGATCACGAAGCCGCGGGCGAGAAACTGCTGGCGGTCCGAACCGAACTTGCGTAGCTGGATGCCAGGGGCGTACCTGACCACGTCATAGAGGTCGTTCATGCCCTGGTCGTCCATGCGCTGACGGGTGACCACGCTGACCGACTGAGGCGTTTCGCGAACCGACAGCGGCAGCTTGGTGGCGGTGTTCATGCTGCCCGTGGTGTAGGACCCTGTGCCTTCGGTCGCTGCAGAGTCGCTGGTGATCACAGCCGGCGCCTTGGCGGACACTTCGATGGTGCCCAGGTCGATCTGGTTCTGGTCCGCGGCGGTGGCCGCCTGGGCCTGGCCGACGGTCAATAGAGAAACAAAGAGCGCCACGGGGCGCAAAGCAGGGTAGGTCATGACAAGGTCCTGTCCAGAGGCCGAGCGCAAGCGTGCGCGCCGACTTGGCGCGGTGTCGTTCAGTCAGGTCGCTGAGGGCTTGCGAGGCCCCGCATCGGTGCGGGGCGAGGGGAGGCTAGAGCAGAACGTATCTGAATGTAAATAATAATTTATCGCATTCGTTACGTATTATCGTTATTAATTGTTACATGAATTGAACCTGACCGTGCCGCCTGCCACAACCGCGCAATGTCCGCCGCGCGCTCCCGAAGCAGGCGCGGGGCTTCGGCGCAGGCCTGCTCCAGGGGCATCGGGCCGGCGGGGAGGGCGAAGGCGGCGCTCACCCCGTGCTGATACATCTGTTGGTAGCCCTCGCCCAAGGTGCCAGCGATCACTACCACTGGAACCTGCCAACCCTGGGCTATGCGGGCTACGCCGAAAGGCGTTTTACCGCGCAGTGTCTGGGCGTCGAAGCGGCCTTCGCCGGTGACCACCAAGTGCGCATCACGCACCGCCTCGTCCAGGCCGACCAGCTCGGCCACCACGTCCACGCCGGCACGGAACCGTGCGCCAAGAAACGCCTTGGCCGCGAAGCCTAGCCCTCCGGCGGCCCCGCTGCCCGGCTCGTTACGTACATCCCGTGGCAGCACCTGGGCGCAGAGGTCGGCATAGTGCGTCAAGGCGGCATCCAGCTGTGCCACCTGCTCGGGGCTGGCGCCTTTCTGCGGGCCGAAGACAGCCGAGGCGCCCTGTGTGCCGCAGAGAGGATTGTTCACGTCCGCGGCGATTTCGAAACGTACCTGGGCCAGGCGAGGGTCCAGGTTTTCCAGGGCAATGCTGGCCAGGCGGGCCAAGGCCAGGCCACCCGGCGGCAGTGTGTTGCCGTCGCTATCGCGCATGGCCAGCCCCAAGGCCTGCAGGGCCCCGGTACCGCCGTCATTGGTGGCGCTGCCGCCGATGGCCAGGATGATGCGCTCGGCACCGGCGTCGAGCGCGGCGCGAATCAACTCGCCCGTGCCGTAGGTGCTGGAGTTGCAGGCGTCGCGCAGGGCCAGGGGTACCAACTGCAAGCCGCTGGCCTCGGCCATTTCGATGATGGCGGTGCGGCCTTGGGCCAGCCAGCCCCAGCGTGCCGACACCAACTCCCCCAGCGGCCCGCGCACGGCCTGACGACGCCATTGGCCATTGCAGGCCGCCAGCACCGCGGCGACCGTTCCTTCGCCACCGTCGGCCATGGGGCACTGCACCACCTGGGCCTGCGGCCACACCTCGGCCAAGCCTTCGGCGATGGCCGCGGCCACCTCGGCGGCACCGAGGCTGTCCTTGAACGAGTCGGGGGCGATGACGATCTTCATGAGCGGTCTCCTGTCTTTATGTCAGCCATGCTGCCAGTTGCCTGGGCCGAACACGCCGGTCAGGTGCACAAGCGAGGGCCGCACGTGTTGTTCATTTGTCCAAAACAGGGGGCAGTAATTGCATACCCAGGTAAAGGCTCAGCATGCCGCTCAGGCTCGAAGGGTCCAGGCCGCTGGCCTGAGCAATGCGCTCCATGCGATAGCGCAGACTGTTGCGATGAATGCCCAGGGCCTGGGCGCAGGCCTGACTTTGGCCGTCCAACTCACACCAGGCCTGCAGGGTGGCCAGCAATTGCCCGTTCGTGTCTTCGGCTATGATGCGCTGCAGCGGGGCGATCAGGTCCTCCAGGCTGTCTTCATGCCGGTGGCGCCAGAGCAGCGCGGGCAGACGATGGCGGGCCAGCGTCAGCAAGCGGCGGCTGGGCAGCACATCGCGGCCGTAGTTCAGCAGGTCAGCGACATGGCGGCAGCCACGACGCAGCCGGGCCAGGCCATCGGTGGCCTCGCCTACCGCGACCCGGACCGGCGACCACCCCATGCCGTCGAGCTTGGCGAGCAGACGCGTGTTGTCCACGGCTGCCGAAGCCGGCCTGCACCAGAGCAGGGAAGAGGAGGCCGCGCTGACGCACCAGCTATCAGGGTAACGGCTCAGCAGCCAGGCGCCCAAGGCATCCGCGCCTTCACCAGGGCCGAGTTCGAACAGCCAGGGCGTGCGCGCCAATTGCGGCTTGAGGCCTAGCTGGCGCGCTTCGTCCACCAGACGCGGGGTATGGCCATGCTCGCTGAGCAGCAGCGCCAGCAGGGTATCGCAGCGTTGTCGCCGCCACTGCTGTTCGGCTTGCTGATGTCGCTGGCCGACCAGCATTTCCGCGGTCATGCGCACCAGGGCGGCGTAAGTGCGTAGTTGCTGTGGCTCACCGGTGAGCCCGAGCACGCCGATAAGCTGCCCGTCATGCAGCAGGGGCAGGTTGATGCCCGGTTGTACGCCCTTGAGCTGCTGCGCGGTAGGGCCGTCGATTTCCACCACGCGCCCGTTGGCCAATACCAGTTGCGCCCCCTCATGCCGGGTATTGATACGCTCAGGCTCACCGCTGCCTAGAATCAAGCCTTGGCTGTCCATGACGTTCACGTTGTACGGGAGAATAGCCATGGCGCGATCGACGATATCTTGCGCCAGGTCGTGATCGAGTTCGAACATCGAGCGGGTCCTCGTTCAGTGGCACAGCGCGGAAGGAGAAGTCCTGTGCGCCAGCACAAAGACAGCAGATGCCCGGTTGGCTGAGACTCAGCGGGCGATCCCGTAACCACGCATTGCGAAAAAGCATAATAAAGAGAGAACGCCATGTCACAGAGCGCCGCCGCAACGCGGGCCACCGATGATGTCAGGAACAGGGTTTACAACCGCATCACGCTGCGCCTGATTCCCTTCATCTTCGTCTGCTACCTTTTCAATTACCTGGACCGGGTCAACGTTGGCTTCGCCAAGCTGCAGATGCTCGACGACCTGAGGTTCAGCGAAACCGTGTACGGCCTGGGCGCCGGCATCTTCTTCATCGGCTATGTACTGTGCGGAGTGCCCAGCAATCTGGCGCTGAGCCGCTTCGGCCCACGGCGCTGGATCGCCCTGATGATGATCGCCTGGGGCGCGCTGTCCACCTGCCTGCTGTTCGTGACCACGCCTACCCACTTCTACGCCTTGCGCCTGTTCACCGGTGCCGCGGAAGCCGGTTTCTTCCCCGGCGTGGTGCTTTACCTGTCCCAATGGTTTCCCGCGTCCCGGCGGGGCCGGATCATGGCGCTGTTCATGTCGGCCATCCCGGTGTCCGGCCTGCTGGGCAGCCCGCTGTCAGGGTGGATTCTCAACCATTTCTCCGCTGGGCAAGGAGGGCTGGCCGGCTGGCAGTGGATGTTCCTGCTGCAAGGTCTACCCACGGTAGTGCTGGGTGTCATGGCGTATTTCCTGCTCAGTGACAACTTCGCTCATGCGCGGTGGTTGACTGTCAGCGAGCGTGCGGTACTCGAGGCCGACCAGGCCAGCGATCGCGCCAATGCGCCGAAAACCGAGAAAAGCCCCTTGCAGGAAGTGTTCAGGAACCCGGCCATCTGGGCTTTTGGCCTGGTCTATTTCTGCATTCAGAGCGGGGTGTATGCCATCAATTTCTGGCTGCCCTCGATCATCAAGAACCTGGGTTTCGGCGACAACCTGGTGATCGGCTGGTTGAGCGCGATTCCCTATCTTCTGGCCGCGGTGTTCATGCTGTTGGTGGGACGCTCGGCCGACAAACACCGCGAGCGCCGTTGGCACCTGGCCGTGCCCATGCTGATGGGCGCGGTGGGCTTGCTGATCGCGGTTAATTTCCCACAGTCGCCGACCATCGCCATACTCGGTCTGGCCATCGCCACCATGGGCGCGCTCACTGGCCTGCCGATGTTCTGGCCTGTGCCCACGGCCATGCTCAGCGCGGCCGCGGCGGCCGGTGGACTGGCCCTGATCAACTCCATGGGCCAGATGGCCGGCTTCCTTAGCCCCTACGTGGTGGGCTTCGTCAAGGACAGCACTGGCTCCACGGACCTGGCCCTGTATCTGTTGGCCGTGGTGATCGGCGGTGGCAGCCTGCTGGCGCTGCGCATGACCCGCGCCTTGCGGGTTTAGCGAGCGCGAGGGCCTGCCTAACGCCGCGCACGCAGGCGGCCCAGCACCCAGGTAAAGCCGATGGGCACCAGTATCACGCCGATCACGGTGGCGCTGAGCATGCCACCCACCACGCCAACACCGATGGCGCGCTGGCTGGCGGCGCCGGCGCCGCTGGCCAGGGTAAGGGGTACCACGCCGAGGATGAACGCCATGGACGTCATCAGGATCGGGCGCAAGCGCAGCCGCGCCGCCTCCAGCGCAGCCTCCTGAAGCGAGTGGCCCTGGCGCCAGAGGGCCTTGGCGAACTCCACGATCAGAATGGCGTTCTTGGCCGACAGGCCGATGATGGTGATCAGGCCGACCTTGAAATAGAGGTCATTGGGCATGCCCACAACGGTTACGGCCAACACCGCCCCGAGTGCGCCCACGGGTACGATCAGCATGACCGACAGAGGAATGGCCCAGCTTTCATACAGGGCGACCAGCACCAGGAACACTACCAGGCACGCCAGGGCCAGCAACTGGCTGGCTTGTCCACTGGAGATCCGCTCCTGGTAGGACAGGCCTGTCCATTCATAGCCGATGCCCTCGGGCAAACCGGCCAGCAGGGTTTCCAGCTCCGCCATGGCTTGCCCCGTGCTGGCGCCCGGCGCGGCGTCCCCGGCGATCCGTATCGACGGATAGCCGTTGTAGCGGGCGATCTGCACCGGGCCCTGTTCCCAGGCAAGGGTCACAAGAGAACCCAGGGGCACCAGTTGTCCGCTGGCATTGGGGACATGCAGGGCCAGCACTTGCTCGGGCGTCATACGTGACGCGGCTTCGGCCTGCACCACTACCCGTTGTTGGCGCCCTTGATTGGTGAAGTCGTTGAGCATACTGGAGCCGAAGGCGGTGGCCAGGGCATTGCTGACGGAGGCGAAACTCACGCCCAGGGCGAGGGCTTTCTCCCGGTCGACCTTGACCCGAAGTTGGGGGGCGTCGGCCAGGCCTTCGACCATGGCGTAGGCAATTCGAGGATTGCCGTTGGCTTGGGCGAGCAGTTGATCCCGCGCGGCCAGCAGCCGCTCCCGGCCAAGGCCGCCGCGATCCTGCAGGCGCAACGCGAAGCCGCCGGAGTTGCCCAGCCCGTCGATGGGCGGCGGTGTAACCGCCAGGATGGTGCCGTCGCGCACAGCGGCGAAATGCTCGTTGATGGCCGCGGTTTCCGCGCTGGCCGATTGCGCTTCATCGCGCTCGGCCCAGTCCTTGAGCAGCGGGAAGGCCAAGGCGGCGTTCTCACCCATTCCTGAAAAGCTGAAGCCGGTGATCAAAAGGGAGGACTGGATGGCCGGCCGGTTCATCAGAAAAGCCTCCAGGGCTTCGCCGGTGGCATCGGTACGGGCCCGAGTCGCGCCTGGAGGCAGCTGCACATCGACGATCAGGTAGCCTTGGTCTTCCACGGGTACGAAGGATTCGGGCAACCGCAGGTAGCAGTAGGCAAGCGCACCGACCAGCGCCGCATAGAGCAGCATCACCCGGCCGGCCCGTTTGGCCAGGGCGGCATTGAGCCGGGTGTAGCGGCCCTGGGCACGGTCGAACAGCCGATTGAAGGCACCGAACAGCCCGCCTTTGGCCTGGTGGCCGGGGCCGATGGGCTTGAGCAGGGTGGCGCACAGCGCGGGCGTGAAGGTGAGTGCCAGGAAACCGGAAAAAAGGATGGACACCGCCAGAGACAAAGAAAACTGTTGGTAGATGACCCCCACCGAACCCGGCATGAACCCCAACGGCACGAAAACCGCCGCCAGCACCAGGGTGATGCCGACGATAGCGCCGGATACCTGGCCCATGGCCTTGAGCGTGGCATCCCGTGGCGCGAGCCCTTCCTCGGCCATGATCCGCTCCACGTTTTCCACCACCACTATGGCATCGTCCACCAGAATGCCGATGGCCAGCACCATGCCGAACATGGTCATCATGTTCACGGAAAAGCCCAGCAGGTACATGACCGCCAGGGTGCCCAGCAGGCACACCGGCACCACGATGGCGGGAATCAGCGTGTAGCGCAGGTTCTGCAGGAACAGCAGCATCACCAGGAACACCAGCACCAGGGCTTCGCCCAGGGTATGCAGCACCTTGCCGATGGCCACCTCGACGAAGCGGGAGGTGTCATAGGGAATGGCAAAGATCATTTGGCTGGGGAAGCTGGCGGACAGCTCGGTTAGCCGCTGCTTGACCGCGGCGGCGGTCTGGATGGCGTTCGCGCCCGGTGCCAGCTGGATGGCCGCGGCTACGGTGGGCTTGCCATCGAGGCGTGACCCGAAGTTGTAGTCCTGGCTGCCGATGGCGATACGCGCCACGTCTGCCAGCAGCACCCGGGAGCCGTCGGGGTTGGCGCGAAGCAGGATCCGCCCGAAGGCTTCGGGGGTATCCAGGGTACCTTGCACGGCCAAAGTGGCGGTGAGTTCCTGTTCTGGCGTGCCCGGGGCACTGCCGAAACTGCCGGCTGGCACCTGTACGTTCTGCCCGGTGATGGCGGCAGAGACATCGTCGATGGACAGGCCATAACCCACCAGTTTCTGCGGGTCGAGCCATACCCGCATGGCCGCCTCCGAGCCGAAGAACTGCAGCTTGCCCACGCCGGGCACACGGCGCAGCTCATTGTTGATATAGCGCGCGGCGTAATCGGCCAGGGCAGTGGTATCGCTGTTGGCGGCTGCGTTCCTGTCGCTCAGCGCATACACCAGCAGGAAGCCGGCACTGGTCTGTTCCACCTGGATGCCTTGGCTGAGCACGGCCTGGGGCAGGCGCGCCTCGGCCCGGCGCATGCGGTTCTGTACTTCCACCTGGGCCAGCTCTGGCTGGGTACCGGGCACGAAGGTGACTACGGTTTCGCCTACCCCATTGGAGTTGCTGGTGGATTCAAAGTACAGCAGGCCCTTGGCGCCGTTGAGTTCTTCTTCGATAACGCTGGTGACCGAATCCGCCAGCACCGTGGCCGAAGCGCCTGGATAGGTAGTGGTGATGGTGATCTGCGGTGGGGCCACGTTGGGGTATTGGGCCACGGGCAGTTTGGGCAGGGCCAACAACCCCGCCAGGCAGATGAACAAGGCGATGACCCAGGCGAAGTTGGGCCGCTGAATGAAGAAGGTAGGCATGCTGGGTTCTCGTCAGTCCTTCAACGGGCCGGTGCGGTTTGCGGCGTTACCGGAGCGCCCGGGGCGAGCCCGACCAGGGCACTGACAATGACGTGATCGCCTGGGGCGAGCCCGGCCAGCACTTGCCAGCGGCCGCCCAGCATGATTCCGGTTTCTATCTGCCGGACTTCCGCCTGCTGGCCCTGGCCGACCACCATCACCCGGGCCTGGCCCGTGGCGTCACGACTGACCGCGCGCTGGGGCACGAACACGGCAGGGCGCTCCGGGCCCTGAGGCGCGGTGACCCGCACATACATTCCTGGAAGCAATGCAGCGTCCGGATTGGCGAAGCGCCCACGCAGGGTGACCTGGCCGGTGCCGCGGTCTACGGACACATCGGTGAACAGGAGTACGCCTTCGCGATGCAGCTCGGTACCTTCCACCTGCACGCTCAAGGTTCGCTCGGTGCCCTTGCTTCGGTTCTGCAACGCCTCGCGCAGGCGCAGGGCGTCGGCCACCGGCTGATTGAAATCTACATAGATCGGGTCCAACTGCTGGATGCGCGCCATGAGCGTGGCTTCGCTCTGGCCCACCAGGCCACCTTCGGTCACCAGGGCACGGCCGATCCGCCCGGAAATCGGCGCCCGTACCGACGCGTACCCCAGGTTGAGCCGGGCCGTGTCCAAGCTGGCCTGGGCGCTGCGCACATCGGCTTGGGCCAGTTGCAGGTTGGCGCTGGCGGTATCGAAGTCCTGGGCGCTGATCGCATGGCTGTCTACCAGTTGCTGGTAGCGCTTGAGCCGGGCACGTGCTTCGAGCACGCTGGCCTGCGCGCGCCCCAGCTCGCCCTCGGCGTGGGCTACCGCTGCCTTGAGCGGAGCAGGGTCGATCTCGAACAACAGGTCCCCGGCTTTCACGTCAGCGCCTTCCTCGAAGCGCTGCTTGAGCACGATGCCAGCGACCCTTGCGCGGACCTCAGCCACGCGTACCGGCTCGACCCGCCCTGGCAACTGTGCCATGGGCGTGAAGGGCTCGCTGGCCACCACCTGCACCTCCACCGAGCGCGGAACCGCAGCCTCGCTTGGCAATGGGGCTTGATCACAGCCGGCCAGGCCTAGAGCGAGCGCCAGGGGTAGCCAAGGGAAATTAAAGCGCTTCACGGTAAGCATGCCTTCTTTAAAGGGGACCGAATGATGATTCGTGGATTCAAATGAGTCAATATAGTCTCATTCCAGGCCGTGGAGCAGCGGTGACATGTAATTTACGGCACAATGCTGGTTTGATTTCGTTCAAGCAGAAGAGAGTGGAGCATGGCACGGGCGGCCAATGAGGACAGATTGCTGAGAGCGCTGGCTACCGCCCTCGTCGAGCGGCCGCGTGCCTCCCTCAAGGAGCTGGCTGAAGCCGCCGGAGTGAGCAAGGCCACCTTGCACCGCTTCTGCGGGACGCGAGAGCAACTGATGCTAATGCTTGAACGCCATGGTTGCGAGGTGATGGAACAGGTACTGGCTGATGCTGATCTGGCCCAGGCCGAGCCCTTGGCGGCGCTGCGTTGCTTGATCACCGGCCACCTGCGCCATCGCGAGTTGCTGGTGTTCCTGATGTTCCAGTACCGGCCAGACAGCCTGGAGCCGGGGCCGCAGGGCAACGCCTGGACACCCTATGGCGATGCCCTGGATGCGTTCTTTCTGCGCGGTCAACAGTTGGGCGCTTTGCGCATCGACATTCCAGCCCCGGTACTGACGGAGCTGTTCGTATCGCTCATCTATGGCATGGTCGACGCCGAGCGTCGCGGGCGCGCGGCCAGCCTGCAATCGGCCGCCGTGCTGGAGCGGTTCTTTCTGGAGGGGGCAGGGCCGGGATAGCGGCATACGGAGTTGGCGTATTCTGCGCGGCTTGCTTAAACGGTTCGCTGGCCGGTGCTATCCTCCGATTTTCTGCTCTAGCCTCGAGTGGCTTCCAGCATCTCTTCGATCCACCGCACCTGCCGTGACAGCCGTGCGGTGGCCTCGTCCGTCGTGCCAGGCCGAGTATGGGTGAAATCCACCAGCAGCTTGCGCCTCAGGCCGAGCATGCGTTGCCATTTGGTAATGAAGGCCGGGCTGCGGGCTTTCAGCAGCAACGGACCGAAGAACAGCTCGCGCTCGCTGTATTTCACAGGGGCCGAGCGCCTGGTCACGATCAGTTCGTAGTCGAAGCCTTTCTCTCTGAACACTTCTTCGTGAAGAATGCAGTAGCTGTTGTCCATCAACCAGTGCCGCAGGGGTGCTTCGCCCCCGTTGGGCTGCAGGATCAGGCACTCATGACCGCCAAGGCGGTTTTTCCCCGCCTCGAGAATATCCCGGATGGTTTCTCCGCCCATGCCACACAGGGCAACGGCGGTAATGCCGTCGCTGGGCTCGATGCAGTCCAGCCCATCGGCCAGCCGCACTTGAACCTGCTCGCCCAGGTCATGGTTGTGCACGGTGCGTTGCGCGGCCCGGTAAGGCGTGCTCGCCACTTCTCCGGCCACTACCCGTGAAGCGATGCCGCGGCTTACCAGCGCCACTGGAAGGTGGGCATGGTCCGAGCCGATATCGGCCAGGACCGCGCCATGCGGCACCTGGGCCGCGACTCGCTCCAGGCGAAGGGGAAGTTTGGGGGTGGCCAAGAGAAGTACCTATTCATCCGAGCTGTGATGAGAATGTGGATATCCGGCCAGTGCCGACAGCTTCAGCGTGGCCCAGGTCAACCTGCCTGGAGCGAGTGCGATTCAGCCCAAGCGAGAGCCAATCGCTAAAGCTGCGTTTGACTGGCATCCCTAGGAAACTGAAGGTTGTGAATTAGCGCATCGATAATCGCCTTGCAGCTTTCGACCGCATGGAGCGTCAGCCCGGCTTTCTCCTCACTGAAGGGCATGCCTACCGCTGCATCTATCATCATCTCCCGTACGCTGGCCATGAGCTCGGAGGCTTTGTGTAATGCTTGTGTAGCCTGCACCCCCGGCGTTACCTGGAAGATATGGCAGGGCTTATCGACCTGGCCAACCAGGCTGAAGCTGGCATGGGCTGTAACGCCGAGCTCTGTGTGCTTTGTTAAGGGCGTGAGTAGGTCCACGGTGGGCATGTGCATGACTCCTATCGTTGAGGAACCGCCGTCGATCGTCGCCAAACGATGGGGCGGCAGCTGTACGCAGGTTGGCGAACCGGGACAATAGGAACCCGGCAGACACGAGGTCTCCCGCGCACAGCTGCCATAAAGGGCCGCTGGCATCAAAGTGCCAGAGAGTGGAGCTGTGCGTCTATTGTTCGCGAGTCGCCAAACTCGGCCGCTGAGTTTGCAGCGGCGGCGCAACGATAGCCGCTGAGGTGAGGGTGTGCAAGGGCTGGCATAAACCTATGCACACCCAGTGAATAGCGCTGCAGACTGGGCTTTGCCAGCGTCGCCAGTACCAGCGGCTCGGATGCCATCGACTGGTACTGCGCGGATGTCATCAGAACGAAATATTCAACGCCGCGAACAGCGCTCGCCCTGGCTGGTTATAGGTATTGGCCCCGGACGTGCTGGCGTTGCCGCCGCGATAGATCTGCTTGTCGAACAGGTTGCTTACCCCCAGGCGCACGTCGTAGTGCTTGCTGATTTCATAACCGGTACTGACATCCAGCAGCGCGTAGGGTGAAACATCCTGCTGGGCGCTTTCGTCATAGCTGCTCTGGGTTCTCAGGTTGTACTTGGGAGATTTCTGCCTGCCGTACCAGGTTCCGGCCAGTTGAAAGGACAGTTTTTCGGTGGCTTGCCAGTCCAGGGTACTGTTCACCGTATATACAGGCACCACGCTCAAGGGCTCGCCAGTGTCCTGATTGTCATTGTTGAGCATCCAGGTCAGGTTGGTGTTCCAGTCCAGCGCAGGCGTGAGTTCGATGTAGACGTTGCCTTCGATTCCCTCGACCAGAGCCTTGCCGGAGTTTTCCCACTGATTGACCCGGCGTCCGTTATTGAGCGTGTACACCACTTCGTTGCCGCCGATGATCTTGTTCTGATAGTCGTTGCGGAAATAGGTAGCGCTGGCGCGCCAGGTGCCACGGTCGTAGAGCAGGCCGATTTCCTTGTTGATGCTGATTTCCGGATCGAGGTTGGCGTTACCCTGCAGGTAACAGCCTCCGGTATTGGTTTGTACGACGCTGCAGCCATTGCCCCGGCTATACAGCAGGTAGTTGGGGTTGGCCTGATAAAGGTTCGGTGTTTTGTAGGCGCGGGCGATACCGCCTTTCAAGGTCAGGTCATCGCTCAGTTTACGAGACACATTGAGGCTTGGGCTGAAGTTGTCGCCGTAGTCTTCATGGTGATCCAGGCGCAATCCAGGGGTGATGGTGGTTTCGCCCCATTGAATATTGTCTTCGCTGAAGAAGGCGAAGCTTTTGGCCGATGTCTTGGACTCGCCCGATGTGAAGCCGACGATGGTGTCACCGCTCGCGCCGGACGGGTCGAAACTCTGCGGGCGCAACGACCCCTGGTCATTGAGGGTTTCGTACAGATACTCGGCGCCCACTGTGAGGGTGTGATCGGTGTCGCCCAAGGCGAATGGCAGGTTCGCCTCGCTGGAGAGCCGCGTATTGCGCAACCGCGACATGGCCGCGCCAGTATCGTTGATAGCGCCTTCGGGCCCGCCCGCGGCCCCTTCGTTCATGCGCCAGTTGCGCACGTATTCATAGGTGATGGAGCTTTTGCTCGTGCCCCACTCGAAGTTGCCCAGGTCGGTCAGGTCGAAATTGCTGCGCTGCATCACGTTGGTTTCAGCACCATACAGGCTTGAAAGCAGGGCGAGGTTGCCGCCGGCGTTGCTGTTCTGGGAGTCACCGGCGTAAATATTGCCCTGGCGGCTGTAGCTGCCGTTGAGTTCCAAGGTATGAGCATCATTGACGCGCCAGCTGAGCAGGCCATTGACGTCCTTGTTGCGCACGCCCTCGCGCCCTGCCACCAGGGTGCTGTTGTTGTGGCCTGCGTTGATATCCAGGTCATCGGCGTCGGTCTTGGCCAGGCCGCCGAACAGTCGGAACGAAAGGTCGTCGGTAAGCCCGCCGCTGAGGTTGAAGTTGGTGCGCTTGCTGGCGCCTTCGGCCTTGTCTTCAGGCAGCTGGGTGTACAGGTTCACGCTGCCATGGAATTCCTTGGTCGGCCGCTTGGTGATGATATTGATCACCCCGCCCATGGCGCCAGAGCCATAACGCGCGGCGGCCGGGCCGCGCAACACCTCGATACGTTCGACCGCTTCGGCCGGCACCCAGTTGGTCTCGCCTCGGGTATCGCGCTCACCGCTTCCTCCATAACGCACCGCGTTGCGGGCGCTGGACGGCTTGCCGTCGATCAGGATCAGGGTGTTCTCGGGGCCCATGCCGCGCAGATCGATCTGCCGGTTATTGCCACGGGCGCCGCTGGCGCTGTTGCCCGTCAGGTTGACCCCGGGTTGGCGCCGGATGATGTCCGACAGGTCATTGGCCGGAGGATGCCGCTTGATGTCTTCGGCGGTAATCACTGAAGAGCCCAGCGCCTGTTTCGCTTCCTGCTCTGCCGTGACATGAGTGGTTTCCAGCTCGACGGCGTTCTCCTGCTCAGAAGGCAGGGCTGATGGGGGCTCGACGGCCATGGCCAGCGAGGGCGCGACAAGCGTGAGCAGGGCCACTGTCAGACAGTTAAGGGGCATATCCGGTCGCATCGTGCGTCTCCATGGCGTTCAAGAAAGGGCCAGCAACAGGGAGCCTGATAGGCATTCCCCAATTTGTTGCGAACGATTACCATTCGTTCATGGGTGCGCCAATATACGCACCTGTAACCGGATTGCAACCTGAGTATTTTTTTAATTTAGGATCGCAACGGGCCAGCTAGACGGCCTGGGCCGCCACTTTCCGGCAGCCCGAAGCGACACTCTCCCGTTCTTTGTCCATTCCATTACGCGCTTGCCAGCGCCGAGGCACGATGATTCGAATACTCCGACGTTCCGTTTTCTTCTGGCTTCTGCTTGCCTTGAACAGCCCGCTATGGGCACGGCCGAATCTGGTTCTGCCCAGTGAGCCCAACCTCGCAGCACGTGGTTCGGCGTTCTATCGATTCACTGAGTTCGATCTGCAGGGGAAGGAGCCCGGCCAGCATTACCGCGTCTGGGTCGCAGTCCCTAAGAACCCCGCTCCGCCCCAGGGATATCCAGCGCTCTACATGCTCGATGGCAATGCCGTGCTGACAGCCCTCGATGACCAGATGCTGGAGGGCTTGAGAAGCGATGCGCTTCCGGTACTGGTGCTGGTGGGGTACCCCGTGGCCGCCCGCTTCGATCTGACGGCGCGGGCCTACGATTACACGCCGCCTTTGCCCGGCGAGCTGCCGGCATCAGAGGAACGCGACAGGGGGCGGCGCAGCGGCGGGGCGGACAAGTTCGCTGAATTCATCGAAGGGCGCGTGAAGCCCGCCGTACAGGGGGTGGTAAGCACTGACCCGCAGCGGCAAACCCTATGGGGCCATTCCTATGGAGGGCTTTTCGGGTTGCACTCGCTCTTCACCCAGCCCGGCGCCTTTCAGGGGTATGTGCTGGCCGACCCCTCGTTGTGGTGGCAGAACGGGGTCGTCCTGGCCAATGAAGCAGGCTTCGCAAGCCCAGGCCCGGCGCGCTTGCTGATGATGCGCGGCACCGCCGACCATCCGGATAAGGGGCCGCCGGGAGCGCACAAGGCACCGGAGCTGGCACGCAACCTGGCGCAGCGGCTGTCCACCCAGCCCAACTTGAAGGTGGAATACCAGGAGTTGCCGCTCAGTCACGGGGAGATGTTCAAGGCGAGCCTGTTACCGGCGTTGCGCCTGGCGGGGGAGGGGTGGTGGTGAAACGTTGGCGATCCCTGGGAGCACAGGGATTGCGCGGAGCCAGCGAAGCTGGCGAAACCAAGGCCGTCATGGCCTTCGCGTTCACTACAGGCATAAAAAAACCGGCTCATGGCCGGTTTCTTGTGCGGATGAACCGCTGTATCTGGTGCCCCGAGGGAGACTCGAACTCCCACTCCTTTCGAAAACGGATTTTGAATCCGCCGCGTCTACCAATTCCGCCATCAGGGCTTGCTGGCGGCGAAGTATAGAGAGCCTTTGGGCGTCGGTCAATCAGCTTTCATGGTCATAAACGCATAATTCCGCTAGACTTTCTCACCCTGCTGATCCCTCCTTGTGCTCACTATGCGTGTCGCTGATTTCGCCTTTGATCTTCCCGATGCCCTGATCGCCCGCCATCCGCTGGCGCAGCGGCGCGCCAGCCGGTTGCTGGTGCTCGATGGCCCCACGGGCGAGCTGGCCCACCGTCAGTTCGCCGACCTGCTGGAATACCTGCGCCCTGGCGACCTGATGGTGTTCAACAACACCCGGGTGATTCCAGCGCGGCTGTTTGGCCAGAAGGCCAGCGGCGGCAAGCTGGAAGTACTGGTCGAGCGCGTGCTGAGCAGCCACTCGGTGCTGGCCCATGTACGGGCGAGCAAGGCGCCGAAGCCGGGAACGGCCATCTTGGTCGACGGCGGCGGCCAGGCCGAGATGGTCGCCCGCCACGATACGCTCTTCGAGCTGCGCTTCGACGAGCCGGTGTTGCCGTTGCTGGAGCGGGTGGGTCACATGCCGCTGCCACCTTATATAGACCGCCCGGATGAAACAGCGGACCGTGAGCGTTACCAGACGGTCTATGCCCAGCATGCCGGGGCCGTGGCCGCGCCCACCGCCGGCTTGCATTTCGACGAGCCGCTGCTCGAGGCAATCCGCGCCAAGGGCGTGGACACCGCCTTCGTTACCCTGCATGTGGGCGCTGGCACCTTCCAGCCCGTGCGGGTGGCGCGCATCGAAGATCACCAGATGCACAAGGAATGGCTGGCGGTCGACGAAGGCGTGGTGGCTGCCGTGCAAGCCTGCAAGGCCAGGGGCGGGCGGGTGATCGCCGTGGGTACCACCAGTGTGCGTTCCCTGGAAAGCGCCGCGCGGGATGGCCAGCTCAAGCCGTTCAGTGGCGATACGGACATCTTCCTCTATCCCGGTCGGCCTTTCCACGTGGTGGACGCCCTGGTCACCAATTTCCACCTGCCCGAGTCCACGCTGCTGATGCTGGTTTCGGCTTTCGCCGGTTATCCCCAGACCATGGCCGCCTACGCCGCCGCCATTGCCGGGGAGTATCGCTTCTTCAGTTACGGTGATGCCATGTTCATCACCCGCAATCCGGCGCCGGAAGGTCCTCAGGGCAGCGCCGACGAGGATCATCCATGAGTCGCACCTGTCGTATGCAATTCGAGCTGCTAGCCACCGACGGCAAGGCCCGTCGAGGGCGCCTGACGTTCCCCCGGGGCACGGTGGAAACCCCGGCGTTCATGCCGGTGGGTACCTATGGCACGGTCAAGGGCATGCTGCCCCGGGACATCGAAGCCATTGGCGCCGAGATCATCCTGGGCAATACCTTCCACTTGTGGCTGCGCCCTGGTACCGAGGTGATCAAGGCCCACGGCGACCTGCATGATTTCATGCAGTGGAAGGGGCCGATCCTCACCGACTCCGGCGGCTTCCAAGTGTTCAGCCTAGGCGCGATGCGCAAGATCAAGGAAGAGGGCGTGACCTTCGCTTCCCCGGTCGACGGCTCGAAGGTGTTCATGGGGCCGGAAGAGTCCATGCAGGTCCAGCGCGACCTGGGCTCGGACATCGTGATGATCTTCGACGAATGCACCCCTTACCCGGCCAGCCACGATGTGGCCCGGGCTTCCATGGAACTGTCCCTGCGCTGGGCGCAGCGTTCCAAGGACGCCCATGGCGACAATACCGCGGCGCTGTTCGGCATCGTTCAAGGAGGCATGCATGAAGACTTGCGCCTGCGCTCCCTGGAAGGCCTGGAAAAGATCGGCTTCGATGGCCTGGCCATCGGTGGCCTCTCCGTGGGCGAGCCGAAGGAAGAAATGATCAAGGTGCTGGATTACCTGCCCGGGCATTTGCCGGCGGACAAACCTCGTTACCTTATGGGGGTTGGCAAACCCGAAGACCTCGTTGAGGGTGTGCGCCGAGGCGTCGACATGTTCGATTGCGTAATGCCCACTCGCAATGCGCGTAATGGACACCTGTTCATCGATACCGGCGTGATCAAGATCCGTAACGCGGTTCATCGTCACGACGATTCGCCGCTGGACCCGACCTGCGATTGCCATACCTGCCGCAACTTCTCTCGCGCCTATCTGCATCATCTGGATAAATGCGGCGAAATGCTGAGCAGCATGCTCAATACCATCCATAACTTGCGCCATTATCAGCGCCTGATGGCTGGTTTGCGCGAGGCAATCCAACAGGGTAAATTGGCCGCCTTTGTCGACGCCTTCTATGCCCGGCGCGGCCTGCCCGTGCCGTCTCTGGACCCCCTTTAATAATTGACGAAAAACGTCGAATGGAGCGCTGAATGAGCTTTCTGATCCCCGCCGCCTACGCGGACGCCGCAGCACCGGCCGCTGGCCCCGCCGGTACCGGCTTCGAATGGATTTTCCTGGTCGGCTTCCTGGTGATCTTCTACTTCATGATCTGGCGCCCTCAAGCCAAGCGTGCCAAGGAGCAGAAGAACCTGCTCGGCGGCCTGCAGAAGGGCGACGAAGTGGTGACCACCGGTGGTATCGCCGGGAAAATCGTCAAGGTCAGCGATGACTTCGTGGTACTGGAAGTCTCCGACAGTGTAGAGCTGAAATTCCAGAAGGGTGCGGTTGCCGCCACCCTGCCCAAGGGCACGCTGAAAGCGATCTGATCCAAGTCTTTTACCTTGGCGGGGCGCGCAACGCGCTCCGCGTTTGAACGGGCGGCGTGATGCTGAACAAATACCCTTTGTGGAAATACATTCTGATCGTGGCGGTGCTCGCGGTCGGCTTTATCTATTCCGCACCCAACCTTTATCCGGACGACCCGGCGATCCAGCTGTCCGGCGCCAGCACCGCGCTGCAGGTCGGGCAGGCTGACCTGGACAAGGCCAGCAAGGCTCTGGCCGACGCAGGCATCACCGTCAAGGCCGCGAGCCTGGCTGACAATGGCAAGGGCGGCCTGCTGCGCCTGACCCGTCAGGAAGACCAGCTGCCAGCCAAGGACATCGTGCGCAAGGCACTGGGAGATGACTATGTAGTGGCCGTGAACCTGGCGCGGACCACGCCTCAATGGTTGCGCAACCTCGGCGCCAGCCCGATGAAGCTGGGCCTGGACCTCTCCGGTGGTGTGCACTTCCTGCTGGAAGTGGACATGGACAAAGCCCTCGACGCCCGCCTGAAGGTTTACGAAGGGGAAGTGAAGACCTTGCTGCGCAAGGAAAAAGTACGTTACCGCAGCCTGCCCCAGCAGGATGGCGGCATCATGCTGGGCTTCAATGACGATTCCACCCGCGACCAGGCCCGTGACCTGATCCGCAAGAATTTCAACGATTTCGACCTTTCCGCCACCGAGCGTAACGAGCTGGCGGTACTGCGCCTGGCGCTTACCCAGGCCAAGGTATCGGAAATCCGTGACTACGCCATCAAGCAGAACCTCACCACCGTGCGCAACCGGGTGAACGAACTGGGCGTGGCCGAGCCCCTGGTGCAACGCCAGGGTGCCAATCGCATCGTGGTCGAACTGCCGGGCGTGCAGGACACCGCCGAAGCCAAGCGCATCCTGGGCAAGACCGCCAACCTGGAGTTCCGCCTGGCAGCCGGCCCGGATGATACCCGCGCCACCACCGAGCAGTTCGAGTTCCGCGAAGGCAATCGCCCCCCAGCGGCGGTTGAGCGTGGGCTGATCATCACCGGCGACCAGGTCACCGACGCTCAGGCCAGCTACGACGAGCACGGCCGACCCCAGGTGAACATCCGTCTGGACGGCCATGGCGGCGACCTGATGAGCCGCGCGACCCGCACCAACGTCGGGCGTGGGATGGCAGTGATCTTCATTGAACAGAAGCCGACCACCAAATACGTCAAGCAGGTGGTCGACGGCGTGGAGAAGGAAGTCGCGGTTCCGAGCTTCACCGAAGAGAAGAAGATCATCAGCCTGGCGACCATTCAGTCTCCGTTGGGCAGCCAGTTCCGCATCACGGGCCTGAACGGCCAGGGCGAGTCCTCCGAGCTGGCGCTGTTGCTGCGCGCCGGTGGCCTGGCCGCGCCCATGTACTTCGCCGAAGAGCGCACCATCGGCCCGAGCCTTGGCGCGGACAACATCGCCAAGGGCGTGCACGCGGCCTTGTGGGGCATGCTCTTCGTCTCGCTGTTCATCATCGCCATCTACCGCTTCTTCGGCCTGATCGCGACCGTGGCCCTGGCGTTCAACATGGTCTTGCTGCTTGCCCTGATGTCACTGCTGGGGGCTACCCTGACCCTGCCGGGCATCGCCGGTATCGTGCTGACCATGGGCATGGCGGTGGATGCCAACGTGCTGATCTTCTCGCGCATTCGTGAAGAGATCGCCGCCGGCATGAGCCCTCAGCGGGCCATCCACGAAGGCTTCAACAGAGCCTACACGGCGATCATCGACGCCAACCTCACCAGCCTGCTGGTAGGCGCGATTCTCTTCGCCATGGGTACCGGCCCGGTGAAAGGCTTCGCCGTGACCATGTCCCTCGGGATCTTTACCTCGATGTTCACCGCCATCATGGTGACCCGCGCGATGATCAACCTGATCTACGGCGGTCGTGACATCAAGAAGCTGTGGATTTGAGGCCACTGCCATGAAAAAGACCATCAACTTCATGGGCGTGCGCAACCTAGCGTTCGCCGTCACCGTGTTCCTTACCTTGCTGGCGCTGTTCAGCTGGTTCTACAAGGGTCTCAACTTCGGCCTGGACTTCACCGGGGGTACGCTCATCGAGCTGACCTACGAGAAGCCGGCCGACCTGGGCAGCCTGCGTGGCGAACTGGCCGGGGCGGGCTTCCACGAAGCCGTGGTGCAGAGCTTCGGCGCCGCCACCGACGTGCTGGTGCGGATGCCTGGCGAGGACCCGAAGATCGGTACTGAAGTGGCCGACGCCTTGCGCAAGGTCAGCGGCGACAACCCCGTCACCGTCAAGCGGGTCGAGTTCGTCGGCCCCCAGGTAGGTGAAGAACTGCGTGACCAGGGTGGCCTCGGTATGCTCCTGGCCCTGGGCGGGGTGCTGGTGTACCTGGCATTCCGTTTCCAGTGGAAATTCGCGGTCGGCGCTATCATCTCGCTGATCCACGACGTAGTCGTCACGCTGGGTATTCTTTCGTTCTTCCAGGTGACCTTCGATCTCACGGTGTTGGCGGCGGTGCTGGCGATCATCGGCTACTCGCTCAACGACACCATCGTGGTGTTCGACCGGGTGCGGGAAAACTTCCGAGTGATGCGCAAGGCTTCGTTGATCGAGAACATCAACGTGTCCACTACCCAGACCCTGCTGCGGACCATCGCTACCTCGGTGTCGACCCTGCTGGCCATTGGCGCCTTGCTGCTGTTCGGTGGCGACAACCTGTTCGGCTTCTCCCTCGCCTTGTTCATCGGGGTCATGGCCGGTACCTACTCGTCCATCTACATCGCCAACGTGGTGTTGATCTGGCTGAACCTGACCAGTGAAGACCTGATCCCGCCCGCCACCAAGGAAGCGGTAGACGACCGTCCTTGAGCTGTCGGCATCCGCATGGGGTACCGCTAAGTCATTGAAAACCGAAGGAAGGTGAACTTCCTTCGGTTTTTTCGTTCCAAGGCTGGGAGAATCGCGAGGCCATAACGTCTGCCTCGCCGTCAGGAGGTTCCCGTGAACAAGTCGTTGCTGATCGGTGCAGTATTGGGTGCTGTCGGTGTTACCGCCGGGGGTGCTGTTGCAACCTACAGCCTCGTGAAAGACAAGGGTCCGGAATACGCGCAGGTATTGGCGGCCGAGCCTATCAACGAAAAAATCAAGACGCCGCGCCAGGTATGCCAGGATGTGACTGTCACTCATCGCCGTCCGGTGCAGGACCAGCATCAGATCGTTGGTAGTGTGCTGGGCGCGGTCGCGGGCGGCTTGCTCGGCAACCAGGTGGGTGGCGGTACCGGCAAGAAGATCGCCACCGTAGCTGGCGCTGTGGGTGGCGGCTATGCCGGCAACAAGGTGCAGGAGCACATGCAGGCTGGCGATACCTACACGACCACTGAGCAGCGCTGCAGCACTGTCAATGACGTGAGCGACAAGCTGGTTGGCTATAACGTCAAGTATCAGCTCAATGGCCAGGTAGGCAGCGTGCGCATGGACCACAACCCGGGCGCTCAGATTCCGGTGAACAAGGAAGGTCAGCTGGTGCTGACCCAAGCCCCGGCGCAGTAAACCCTGGGAGCTAGCGAAGGGCTAGGTAGGCCGGTCGGTTGTATCCGCTTCGCTGGCCCCGGCAAGGCCAGGATTCAGGCATAAAAAAAGCACTCGATGAGTGCTTTTTTTATGCCTGTTCGACCGATCAGCGCTTCATGGTCGGCGGCAGGTGCGGCTGGATGGCGGTGAGCACGGCCTTGAAGCATTTGGTATTGCCCGCCACGATATGGCCCTTTTCCAGGAATTCATGACCGCCGGTGAAGTCGCTCACCAGGCCGCCCGCTTCCTGGATCAGCAGCGCGCCCGCGGCCATGTCCCACTCTGAAAGTCCGGACTCCCAGAAGGCGTCGAAGCGGCCGGCGGCCACGTAGGCCAGGTCCAGGCTGGCGGCGCCGGCGCGGCGGATGCCAGCGGTTTGGCCAACGAGGCTGCGGAACATGCCCAGGTAGTTGTCCAGGTAGTCCATCTGGTTGTCACGGAACGGAAAGCCCGTTCCCAGCAGGGCGCCTTCGAGGCCGCGACGGGCGCTGACCCGGATGCGGCGACCGTTGACGGCGGCGCCGCGGCCACGGCTGGCGGTGAATTCTTCCTGGCGGACCGGATCCAGTACCACGGCATGTTCCAGGCGGCCGCGGTACTTGCACGCGATGCTCACGGCGAAATGGGGTACGCCACGCACGAAGTTGGTGGTGCCATCGAGGGGGTCGATGATCCACAGGTAGTCTTCGCCTTCGCCGCTACCAGCGTGCAGGCCGCTTTCCTCGCCAAGGATGCCGTGATTCGGGTAAGCCTTACGCAGCGCGGTGACGATCGCCTGCTCAGCGGCGCGGTCCACTTCACTGACGTAATCCTTGGCGTCCTTTTCATCGACCTTGATGCTATCCAGCCGCTCGATGGAGCGGAAGATCAGTTCACTGGCGCTGCGGGCGGCGCGCAGCGCGATATTCAGCATGGGCTGCATGGACGTTCTTTCACCTGGTCATTTAAAAAGAGCCGGGCATTCTACCAGAAAAGCGGCCACTAAGAAGTGGGCCATCGGCCTTCATGGCGTTGCTTTCGTCGCTTCTGTAGAATTTGCCCCCTTTTCAACCAGGGGAACGTCCTAGATGCTGCAGAACATCCGCATCGTACTGGTCAATACCAGCCATCCCGGCAACATCGGCGGGGCGGCCCGGGCCATGAAGAATATGGGCTTGTCCCGCCTCGTGCTGGTGGATCCGCAGGTGTTCCCCTCGCCAGAGGCCAGTGCGCGGGCTTCCGGGGCCGATGACATCCTTGCCGATGCCCAGGTGGTGCCAACCCTGGAGCAGGCCCTGGTCGGCTGCAGTCTGGTGATGGGCACCAGCGCGCGAGACCGCAGTCTGCCCTGGCCGTTGCTGGACCCGCGCGCCAGCGCCACCAAGGCAGTGCAAGATGCGCAGGCAGGCGGGGAGGTAGCCCTGGTGTTCGGCCGCGAACATGCGGGCCTGACCAACGAAGAGCTACAGCGGTGCCATTTTCACGTGCATATTCCTTCGGCTCCTGAGTTCAGCTCCTTGAACCTGGCTGCCGCCGTTCAGGTGCTGGCCTATGAGGTACGCCTGGCATTCCTTGCCTTGGCCGAGGCGGCGCCCGCGACGCCTGCCGACGCTCCGGTCGAACTGGCCACGGCCGAAGAGTTGGAAGGCTTCTATGGTCATATGGAAGCCACGCTGGTGGACATCGGCTTTCTGGACCCTGAGAAGCCGCGGCACCTGATGGCGCGTCTACGTCGTTTATATAGCCGCTGCCGGCTGGAGCGAACCGAAGTCAGCATACTGCGCGGCATCTTCACCGAAACCCGCAAGGCCGCAAAAGGCGAGCCGCATAAGCGCAAGGAGTGATAAGGGCAAGCTGCAAGCGATCAGCGCATTCAGCGCGTTGTCCGGCTTGCAGCTTGTGGCTGCTCATTGTGCTATCATCCGTCGCCGTTTCCAGCCTAATTCCGAGTAATATGGTAGGTCTTATAGTTGACTTAAATACTCGGGAATCGCATACTTGCCCCATCGCGTCCCTTTCGCAAACCGTGGTAACTGAACCGTGCGACTGACAACCAAAGGCCGATATGCCGTCACCGCCATGCTGGACCTGGCGTTGCACGCGCAGCGTGGGCCCGTGTCGCTGGCCGATATTTCCGAGCGCCAGGGCATTTCCCTTTCGTACCTCGAGCAGTTGTTCGCCAAGCTCCGTCGCGGCAACCTGGTGTCCAGCGTGCGCGGCCCGGGCGGTGGCTATCAGCTTTCCCGAGACATGAAAGGCATCCAGGTGGCCCAGGTGATCGATGCCGTGAACGAATCGGTTGATGCCACCCGCTGCCAGGGGCTGGGTGATTGCCATGCCGGCGATACCTGCCTTACCCACCATTTATGGTGCGACCTGAGCGACCGTATTCACGAGTTCCTCAGTGGCATCAGCCTGGCGGACCTGGTTACCCGCCGCGAAGTGCAGGAAGTGGCCCAGCGCCAGGATCAGCGCCGCTGCGCCGGCCAGCCCGCGATGCCGGACAAGCCCGTTCTCGAAAAGATAGAAACATCTGCCGTCGACTGACCGCCGTAGAGCGGAGCGCGCCTGATTAGGAGATTCTCGATGAAATTGCCGATTTACCTGGACTATTCCGCTACTACGCCGGTCGACCCTCGCGTCGCCGAGAAGATGATCGCTTGCCTGACCATGGAAACCAACTTCGGTAACCCGGCATCGCGGTCTCATGTGTTCGGCTGGAAGGCCGAGGAAGCCGTGGAAAACGCTCGTCGTCAGGTCGCCGACCTGGTCAATGCGGACCCGCGCGAGATCGTCTGGACGTCAGGGGCCACCGAGTCGGACAACCTGGCGATCAAGGGCGTCGCGCACTTCTACGCCAGCAAGGGCAAGCACATCATCACCTCCAAGATCGAACACAAGGCGGTGCTGGATACCACTCGCCAGCTCGAGCGTGAGGGGTTCGAGGTCACTTATCTCGAGCCGGGCGAGGACGGCCTGATCACCCCTGCCATGGTCGAGTCGGCGCTACGTGACGACACCATCCTGGTGTCGGTGATGCACGTGAACAACGAAGTCGGCACCATCAACGATATCGCGGCCATCGGCGAACTCACCCGCGCCCGCGGCGTGCTGTTCCATGTGGATGCGGCCCAGTCCACCGGCAAGGTGGAGATCGACCTGCAGGCCCTGAAGGTAGACCTGATGTCCTTCTCCGCCCACAAGACTTACGGCCCCAAGGGTATCGGCGCGCTCTACGTGAGCCGCAAGCCGCGGGTGCGCCTGGAAGCGCAGATCCACGGTGGTGGTCATGAGCGCGGCATGCGCTCCGGTACCCTGGCCACCCACCAGATCGTCGGCATGGGCGAAGCCTTCCGTATCGCCAAGGAAGACATGGCCAAGGAATACGCCCATGTGAAAGCCTTGAGCGATCGCTTCTTCAAGCAGGTCCAGCACCTCGAAGAGCTGTACGTGAACGGCAGCCAGGTTGCCCGCGTGCCGCACAACCTGAACCTGAGCTTCAACTACGTCGAAGGCGAATCGCTGATCATGGCTCTCAAGGACCTGGCGGTTTCCTCCGGTTCGGCCTGCACCTCCGCTTCCCTGGAGCCGTCCTACGTACTGCGGGCCCTGGGCCGCAACGACGAGCTGGCGCATAGCTCCATCCGCTTCACCTTCGGCCGCTTCACCACCGAAGAGGAAGTCGACTACGCCGCGGCCAAGGTCTGCGAAGCCGTGACCAAGCTACGCGCCTTGTCGCCCCTGTGGGACATGTACAAGGACGGCGTCGACATCTCGAAGATCGAGTGGGCCGCACACTGATTGAAGCCGTCGGCGAGCGGCTTAACGAATTGATGAGGAGTACCTAGCATGGCTTACAGCGAAAAGGTCATCGACCACTACGAGAACCCCCGCAACGTCGGCAAGATGGACGCCGAAGACCCGGACGTGGGTACCGGCATGGTCGGCGCTCCGGCCTGTGGCGACGTGATGCGCCTGCAGATCAAGGTCAACGAGCAGGGCGTGATCGAAGACGCCAAGTTCAAGACCTACGGTTGCGGCTCGGCCATCGCGTCCAGCTCCCTGGCCACCGAGTGGATGAAGGGCAAGACCCTGGACGAAGCGGAAACCATCAAGAATACCCAGCTGGCCGAGGAACTGGCACTGCCGCCGGTGAAGATCCACTGCTCGGTACTCGCTGAAGACGCCATCAAGGCGGCCGTTCGCGACTACAAGCAGAAGAAAGGCCTGCTTTGATCGCGTCAACCCAGCTTGCATCCGAGGAGTTTCGATGGCCATCAGCATGACAGAAGCCGCCGCCAACCATGTGCGTCGGTCCCTGCAAGGGCGGGGCAAGGGCGAGGGTATCCGCCTGGGTGTCCGCACCACGGGCTGCTCGGGGCTGGCCTATGTTCTTGAGTTCGTCGACGAAACCGCCGCCGAGGACCAGGTATTCGAAAGCCATGGCGTGAAGGTGATCATCGATCCCAAGAGCCTGGTCTACCTGGACGGCACCGAGCTGGACTTCGTCCGCGAAGGGTTGAACGAAGGCTTCAAGTTCAACAACCCCAACGTGCGTGGCGAATGCGGCTGCGGCGAAAGCTTCAACGTTTGAGGTCGCCCGTGGGTACTCCCTGTCACTTCGCCCTGTTCGACCTCAAGCCGGCCTATCGGCTGGACCTGGATCAGCTCGGCGCGCGTTATCGCGAACTGGCTCGAGCGGTGCATCCAGACCGCTTCGCCGATGCATCGGCAGCTGAGCAGCGCCAGGCCCTGGAACAGTCCGCCGCCTTGAACGAGGCCTATCAGACGCTCAAGAGCGGGCCGCGCCGCGCGCGTTACCTGCTACAGGTGGTCGGCCACGAAGTGCCCCAGGAAGTCACGGTCCACGACCCGGATTTCCTCATGCAGCAGATGCAGTGGCGCGAGGAGCTCGAAGACCTGCAGGACAGCGCGGACCTCCCTGGCGTCGCGGCTTTCAAGCAACGGCTGAAAGTGGCGCAGCAGGGTTTGGACGACGCCTTTTCCGCCTGCTGGGACCAGCCCGCTGAACGTGAGCAGGCCGAACGCCTGATGCGCCGGATGCAGTTCCTGGACAAGTTGGCCCAGGAAGTGCGCCAGCTCGAAGAGCGCCTCGACGATTAACCCTGTGCCGCCACGGCCGCACGCCTGAATAAGACAAGCATGGCTCTACTGCAGATTGCCGAACCTGGCCTGAGCCCCCAACCGCACCAGCGTCGGCTGGCGGTGGGGATCGACTTGGGCACCACCAACTCCCTGGTCGCCGCCTTGCGCAGCGGGCTCGCCGAGCCGCTGCCGGATGCCGAGGGCCAGGTCATCCTGCCGTCCGCGGTTCGTTACCATGCCGACCGGGTCGAAGTGGGCATCGGCGCCCGCCGGGCCGCCGCCGTGGATCCGTACAACACCATCGTATCGGTCAAGCGGTTGATGGGGCGCGGCCTGGCCGATGTCCATCAGCTGGGTGAGCAGCTCCCGTATCGCTTCGCCGAAGGCGAGTCGCACATGCCGTTCATCGAAACGGTGCAAGGGCCCAAGAGTCCGGTGGAAGTCTCGGCGGAAATCCTTCGGGTGCTCCGCCAGCGCGCCGAAGCTACCCTGGGCGGGGATCTGGTGGGCGCGGTGATCACCGTTCCAGCCTATTTCGATGACGCCCAGCGCCAGGCCACCAAGGATGCCGCGCGCCTGGCGGGCCTGACCGTATTGCGCCTGCTCAACGAACCTACCGCCGCGGCCGTCGCCTATGGGCTGGACCAGCAGGCCGAAGGCCTGGTAGCCATCTATGACCTGGGTGGCGGTACCTTCGATATTTCCATTCTGCGGCTTTCCCGCGGGGTGTTCGAAGTACTGGCCACCGGCGGCGACAGTGCCCTGGGTGGTGATGATTTCGACCATGCCATCGCCAGCTGGATGCTCGCCGAGGCCGGTCTGTCCTCGGACCTGGCCCCGGCGGCCCAGCGCGAATTGCTCCAGGCGGCCTGCGCCGCGAAAGAGGCGCTCAGCGGGGCGGAGGTCGTGCCAGTCGTCTATGGCGGCTGGGCCGGCGAGCTGACCCGGGCCCGGTTCGACAGCCTCATCGAGCCGCTGCTGGCTCGCAGCCTGAAGGCCTGCCGACGGGCTGTACGCGATTCCGGCGTCGAGCTCGAAGACATAGGCGCGGTGGTCATGGTCGGGGGCTCCACGCGGGTCCCGCGTGTGCGTGAGGCGGTCGGCCAGTTGTTCGGCCGTGAACCCTTGACCAACATCGACCCGGACCAGGTGGTCGCCATCGGCGCCGCGATCCAGGCCGATACCCTGGCGGGCAACCAGCGGGACGGCGAAGCGCTGTTGCTGCTGGACGTGATTCCACTGTCCCTGGGCCTGGAAACCATGGGCGGGCTGATGGAAAAGGTCATCCCGCGCAATACCACGATCCCGGTCGCCCGCGCCCAGGAATTCACCACCTACAAGGACGGGCAGACCGCCATGGTCATCCACGTCCTGCAAGGTGAGCGCGAACTGGTCAGCGATTGCCGCTCCCTGTCGCGTTTCGAGCTGCGCGGTATTCCGCCCATGGTGGCCGGCGCGGCCAAGATCCGCGTGACCTTCCAGGTGGACGCCGACGGCCTGCTGAACGTATCTGCCCGCGAGCTGGCCTCGGGTGTGGAAGCCAGCATCCAGGTCAAGCCTTCCTATGGCCTGACCGATGGCGAGATCGCCCGCATGCTCAAGGATTCCTTCGAATACGCCGGGCATGACAAGCAGGCGCGCCAGCTGCGCGAGCACCAGGTGGACGCCGAACGGTTGCTCGAGGCGGTGCAGGGTGCGCTCGAGGCTGACGGCGACCGTCTGCTCGAAGCCCAGGAACGGGAAGCGATCGAGTTCCAGATGCAAGAACTGCGTGATTTGTTGACCGGCACCGATGGTCCCGCCATCGAGCAGCAGACTCGCCGTCTGTCGCAGGTGACCGATGCCTTTGCCGCCCGCCGCCTTGATTCGACGGTCAAAGCCGCACTGGCCGGGCGCAACCTGAATGAGATCGAGGAGTAACCGATGCCCCAGGTGAAATTCCTGCCGCATGAGAAGTTCTGCCCCGAGGGGCTGGTGGTGGACGTACCGCCCGGGACCAACATCCTGGAGCTGGCACACGAGCACCACATCGAAATGGAAAGCGCCTGCGGCGGGGTATGCGCCTGTACCACCTGCCATTGCATCGTGCGCCAGGGCTTCGGCTCGCTCCAGGAGGCCGACGAGCTGGAAGAAGACATGCTCGACAAGGCCTGGGGGCTGGAAGCACAGTCGCGCCTGGCCTGCCAGATAAAGGTCGGCGACGAAGAC
This sequence comes from Pseudomonas sp. DC3200b2, assembly GCF_049895785.1. Taxonomy (NCBI): domain Bacteria; kingdom Pseudomonadati; phylum Pseudomonadota; class Gammaproteobacteria; order Pseudomonadales; family Pseudomonadaceae; genus Pseudomonas; species Pseudomonas sp. DC3200b2. Next base: position 521,515 of record NZ_JAFCTA010000001.1, read on the forward strand.
CTTACCATCGAGATTCCCAAGTATTCCCTGAACCACGCTGCCGAAGCGCCGCACTGAGACGGAGGCCCGCATGAATCTTAAATGGGTGGACGTGCAGGAGATCGCCATTCAGCTGGCCGAGGCCCGGCCCGAAGTGGACCCTCGCACGGTCAGCTTTCCCCGGCTGCGCCAGTGGGTGATGGAACTGCCGGATTTCGACGACGACCCGAATCGCTCCGGCGAGAAGGTGCTCGAGGCGATCCAGGCGCACTGGATCGCTGAAGCGGATTGAAATGTTCCGCGTTAGGAAATACCTCCGAACCCGCGTATAATTCGCGGGTTTAATTTTTGCTTAACTCACTGCTTCTGGAGTGTCACATGGCTGTTCAACGTACCTTCTCCATCATCAAGCCCGACGCCGTCGCCAAGAACGTCATCGGCAAGATCACCACTCGCTTCGAAGACGCCGGCCTGCGCGTCGTCGCCTCGAAAATGAAGCAGCTGTCCAAGGCCGAAGCCGAAGGCTTCTACGCCGAGCACAAGGAGCGCGGTTTCTTCGGTGACCTGGTTGCCTTCATGACCTCCGGCCCGGTCGTTGTCCAGGTGCTCGAAGGCGAGAACGCCATTGCCCGCAACCGCGAGCTGATGGGCGCCACCGATCCGAAGAAAGCCGACGCTGGCACCATCCGCGCCGATTTCGCCGATTCCATCGATGCCAACGCCGTCCACGGTTCGGACTCCGAAGCCGCCGCCGCTCGTGAAATCGCTTACTTCTTCGCGGCTACCGAGGTAACCACTCGCTAAGCCACGCTTGCGAGTGAGAGGTGAATCCATGACGACATCTACCGACAAAATCAACTTGTTGGGTCTTACCCGCCAGGAAATGGAGAAATTCTTCGACTCGCTCGGGGAAAAGCGCTTCCGCGCCGGTCAGGCGATGAAATGGATTCACCACTTTGGCGTCGATGACTTCGACGCCATGACCGACTTCGGCAAGGCACTGCGCGCCAAGCTCAAGGCCTGCGCGGAAATCCGCGGCCCCGAAGTGGTCAGCGAAGACATCTCCGCCGACGGCACCCGCAAGTGGGTCGTGCGCGTGGCCTCGGGCAGTTGCGTCGAGACCGTGTACATTCCCCAGGGCAAGCGCGGCACATTGTGCGTGTCTTCCCAGGCCGGCTGCGCCCTGGACTGCAGCTTCTGCTCCACCGGCAAGCAAGGCTTCAACAGCAACCTCACCGCCGCCGAAGTGATCGGCCAGGTGTGGATCGCGAACAAATCCTTCGGCACCGTCCCGCATACCATCGACCGCGCCATCACCAATGTGGTGATGATGGGCATGGGCGAGCCGCTGCTGAACTTCGACAACGTCGTCAGCGCCATGCACCTGATGATGGACGACTTCGGCTATGGCATCTCCAAGCGCCGGGTCACGCTGTCCACCTCCGGCGTGGTGCCCATGATCGACGAGCTGGCCAAGCACATCGACGTGTCCCTGGCCCTTTCGCTGCATGCACCCAACGACGCGCTGCGCAACGAGCTGGTGCCGATCAACAGGAAATACCCCCTGGCCGTGGTGCTGGATTCCTGCCTGCGCTACATGGCCGCCCTGGGCGAGAAGCGAGTGCTCACCATCGAGTACACCTTGCTCAAGGACGTCAACGACCGCCCGGAACATGCCGCGGAAATGATCGAGCTGCTGCGCAACGTGCCCTGCAAGATCAACCTGATCCCCTTCAACCCGTTCCCGCATTCGGGGTATGAGCGGCCGAGCAACAATGCCATCCGTCGCTTCCAGGACAGCCTGCACCACGCGGGCTATAACGTGACGGTGCGCACCACCCGCGGCGAAGACATCGACGCGGCTTGCGGGCAACTGGTGGGCCAGGTGATGGACCGTACCCGCCGCAGTGAACGTTATATCGCGGTGCGTCAGCTGGAAGCCGACGCCCAAGGGCTGCCGCAAGCCGCCAGCCGCCCCTGAGCGCTTATCGAGAGAGGAACTCAATGATCCCGCGCCTTGCGCCCCTGCTGTTTCTGGCCATGGTCCTGGCCGGTTGCGTCACCACCGGCAAGGTGAACCCGATGGACACTCGCCAGGGCCGTGAACAGGCACGGGATGCGTACATCCAGCTCGGGCTGGGCTACCTTCAGCAGGGCGAAACGGAGCGCGCCAAGGTGCCCTTGAAGAAAGCGCTGGAACTGGATGCGGCCAGTGCCGAAGCCAACGCGGCGCTGGCGCTGGTATTCCAGGCCGAGGGCGAGGCCGAACTGGCCGAGCAGGCATTTGGCAAGGCGCTCTCGGCCCGGCCGGCAGATTCCCGTATCCTGAACAACTACGGCGGATTCCTGTACGAACGCAAGCGCTATCAGGACGCCTACGAGAAATTCCGCCAGGCCGCCCAGGATCCGCTCTACCCGGAACGCTCCCGGGTGTTCGAGAACCTGGGCATGACCGCGTTGATGCTGGGGCGCAAGGAAGAAGGACGTGAGCTGCTGGACAAGGCGCTGCGGTTGAATCGCCAGCAGCCCCGCGCGTTGCTGGAGATGGCCGAACTCTCCTACGAGGCGCAGCAATATGTACCGGCGCGCGATTACTATGAGCGCTTCAGCCAGCTCAGCGAGCAGAATGCCCGCAGCCTGTTGCTCGGCACTCGTCTGGCCAAGCTGTTCGACGACAAGAACCGGGCCGCCAGCTATGGCCTGCAACTGAAACGACTCTATCCCGGTACGCCGGAATATCAGCAATACCTGTCGGAGCAATGATGAAAGCGGCGCATCCCGAAGCAGTAGCAGTGGCTCGCACGAATCCCGGCGAAACTCTGCGCCAGGCCCGCGAAAGCAGAGGCTGGACGTTGCAGGAAGTGGCCGCGCGGCTGAACCTGACCACCACCTCGCTGGCCAACCTGGAATCCGGCGATTTCGGGCGCCTGCCCGGCCATACCTTCGCCCGTGGCTACATTCGCGCCTATGCAAAATTGCTGGGCATGGACCAGACGCCCCTGGTGGAAGCCTTCGATCATTACACCGGTACCAACGCCAAGGGCTCTGATGTCCACGGCCTTGGCCGCATCGAAGAGCCTGTGCGCCTGTCCCATAACATCCTGCGGATCGTCAGCCTGTTGCTGCTGGTACTGGTCATCGGTGGCGGCTTCCTCTGGTGGCAGGATCAGAACGCCTCCCGGGGGCGAGACCAGGTCGGTACCGCCATCGAGCATGTGGAGGTGGAAAGCGCGGACGGCACCACCCAGATCCATCCCATAGACGAGCCGGAAGACCAGGCGGTAACCGATAGCCAGGCCGTACCAGCGTCCGGGGCCGGTGAAACGGCCAGCGCGCCATCCGCCGATGGGCCGACCCAGGCCAGTCCCCCTGCGCCAGCCACCGCTCCGGCCGCGCCTGTGGCGACCCCCTCGGCACCGCCCCTGAGCACCTCTCATGGCTCTGCGGGTTCCCCGGTAATCGCTTCACCTCCGGCTCCGGCGACAGCACCAGCCGCGACCAGCGTTGCGCCTGTTGCCAGCGCCCCTGCCGCCGGCGCGCCCATGCCCGGCGCCGGCCAGGTGCGGATCGAATTCACCGCCGACTGCTGGACCCAGGTCACGGACGCCACTGGCAAGGTGCTCGCCAGCGCCCTCAAGCGCAAGGGCGACAGCCTGGATGTCAGCGGCAAGCCTCCTCTTCAGGTACGCCTGGGCTACGCCCGGGGTGCCCAGGTCACGTACAACGGTGAAGCCGTGAACGTGGCCCCCTTCATCTCGGGCGAAACCGCTCGCCTGAAACTGGGACAATGACAGTCATGCATGGCGAATCTCCGATCAAGCGTCGCGTATCACGTAAAATCTGGGTCGGCTCGGTGCCGGTAGGTGGCGACGCCCCTATCGCGGTGCAGAGCATGACCAACACGGACACCCTGGACGTCCTTTCCACCGTTGCGCAGATCAACCGGCTGGAAAACGCCGGCGCGGACATCGTCCGAGTCTCGGTGCCCGACATGGATGCCGCCGAAGCCTTCGGCAAGATCAAGCAGCAGGTGAAGGTCCCCCTGGTCGCCGATATCCACTTCGACTACCGCATCGCCCTGCGCGTGGCGGAGCTGGGCGTGGATTGCCTGCGCATCAACCCAGGCAACATTGGCCGTGAAGATCGCGTCCGTGCGGTAGTGGATGCGGCCCGTGACCGGGGCATCCCGATCCGTATCGGCGTCAACGCCGGCTCACTGGAAAAGGACCTGCAGAAGAAATATGGCGAGCCCACCCCCGAGGCACTGGTGGAATCGGCGTTGCGTCATGTGGAGCACCTGGACCGTCTCGACTTTCAGGATTTCAAGGTCAGCGTCAAGGCATCGGATGTGTTCATGGCCGTTGCCGCCTACCGCCAGCTGGCTGGGCAGATCATCCAGCCGCTGCACCTGGGCATCACCGAGGCGGGCGGGCTGCGCTCCGGCACGGTGAAGTCGTCGGTGGGCCTGGGCATGCTCCTGGCCGACGGCATCGGCGACACCATCCGAATCTCCCTGGCGGCGGACCCGGTGGAAGAAGTGAAGGTCGGCTTCGATATCCTCAAGTCCCTACGGTTGCGCTCCCGTGGCATCAATTTCATCGCCTGCCCCAGCTGTTCCCGGCAGAATTTCGATGTGGTCAAGACCATGAACGAACTGGAAACCCGGCTCGAGGATTTGCTGGTGCCCATGGACGTCGCCGTGATCGGCTGCGTGGTCAACGGGCCGGGCGAAGCCAAGGAAGCCCATATCGGCCTCACCGGCGGCACGCCCAACCTGGTGTACATCGACGGCAAGCCCTCGCAGAAACTGACCAATGACAACCTTGCCGAGCAGCTGGAACGGCTGATCCGGCAGAAGGCGGCGGAAAAGGCCGAAGCCGACGCGGCGGTGATCGCCCGCGGCTGAACCCCGCAGGCCGGCCTCGCCCGGCCACATGCCAACAGAATCGTTAAGGACACCCCGTGACAAAAGCTCTACAAGCCATTCGTGGCATGAACGATATCCTGCCCGAGCAAACACCACTCTGGCGTTACTTCGAAGGCACCGTGGCCGGTTTGCTCGATGGCTATGGCTATGGCCAGATCCGCATGCCCATCGTCGAGTTCACCGAACTGTTCAAGCGGTCCATCGGTGAAGTCACCGATATCGTCGAAAAAGAGATGTATACCTTCGAAGACCGCAACGGGGACTCCCTTACCCTGCGTCCCGAAGGGACCGCCGCCTGCGTGCGCGCGGTGCTCGAGCACGGCATCACCGGGAACGGCCAGCCCCAGAAGCTGTGGTACATCGGCCCCATGTTCCGCCATGAGCGCCCGCAGAAAGGCCGCTATCGCCAGTTCCACCAGATCGGCGTGGAAGTGTTCAACCTGGCCGGGCCGGACATCGATGCCGAGCTCATCGTCTTGACCTGGCGCCTGTGGGGCACCCTGGGCATCCGCGACGCGGTCACCCTGGAACTCAACAGCCTGGGCACCACCGAGGCCCGGGGCCGCTATCGCGACGCCCTGGTGGCCTTCCTGTCGGCTCGCCTGGAACAACTGGACGAGGACAGCAAGCGCCGCCTGCAGAGCAACCCGCTGCGCATTCTCGACAGCAAGGTGCCGGAAACCCAGGCGTTGCTGATAGACGCGCCCAAGCTGGCCGATTACCTTGACGACGAATCCCAGGCGCACTTCGATGGCCTCAAGGCGCGCCTGGATGCCGCGGGCATTCCCTACGTGATCAACCCCAAGCTGGTCCGGGGCCTGGACTACTACTCCAAGACGGTATTCGAATGGACCACCGACAAGCTCGGCGCCCAGGGTACCGTCTGCGCCGGCGGTCGCTACGATGGGCTCGTCGAGCAGATGGGCGGCAAGCCTACCCCGGGTGTCGGCTTTGCCATGGGCATCGAACGGCTGATTCTGCTGCTGGAAACCCTGGGGCAGGTTCCGGCGTCCCTGGCTCGACAGGTGGACGTCTACCTCTGCGCCATCGGCGAGGAAGCCGAACTGGCTGCCCTTACGCTCTCCGAGCAGCTGCGTGATGGCTTGCCATCCCTGCGCTTGCAGGTCAACGCCGGCGGCGGCAGCTTCAAGAGCCAGTTCAAGAAAGCCGACAAGAGCGGCGCGCTCTTCGCCCTGGTGCTTGGGGAGGACGAACTGGCGCGTGAAGTGATAGGGTTCAAGCCTTTGCGCGACCAGGGCGAACAGCAGCAAATCGCCTGGGCGGCGCTGGCCGACCATCTCGCCGGCGCGTTGCAGGCCTGATCAACCGCCCCTGGGGGCAAGACGTTCATAAAACACAGGAGTATTGGGGTGTCGGTTAGCGATGATGAACAGCTCGGCCAGTTCAAGGATTGGTGGCAGCGCAACGGCAAGCCCCTGGTAACAGGTGGCCTGCTGGCGCTGGTCGTGGTCTTTGGCTGGCAGGGCTGGCAGAAGTATCAGGGCAGCCAGTCCCAGGGGGCGTCCAGCCTGTACCAGCAGTTGCTGGAAACGGTGCTCACGCCCAACGGCAAGCCGGATCAGGCCAAGGTGGATTACCTGGCCGGCGAACTGGCCAAGAATTTCGGGGGCACCACCTATGCCCAGTTCGGCCAGTTGTTCCAGGCCAAGGTGAACGTGGATGCCGGCCGCCTGGATGCGGCGGCGGGGCAACTGCAAGCCGTGCTGGCCAAGCCCGCCAGCACAACCATCGGCGAGCTGGCCCGGCAACGCCTGGCGCGGGTCCTGGCGGCCCAGGGCAAGACCGACGACGGCCTCAAGCTGCTCGATGGCGAAGCGGACAAGGCCTACCTGGCCAGCCGCGAGGAACTGCGCGGTGACCTGCTGGTAAAGCTCGGCCGCGCCGATGACGCGGCCAAGGCTTATCGCAAGGCCAAGGACGCCCTGGCCGATGATGCCGCCGTGGGTGATCTCCAACTCAAGCTCGACGACCTGGCCAAAGGGGATGCGTGACGTGATTCGATGGAAACAGGCGGTATTGCTTGCCCTGGCCGTGGCGGTCGTGGGCTGTAGCAGCAACAGCAGCAAGGAGCTCCCCCCGGCGGAGCTCACAGACTTCAAGGAAGAGGTAACCCTCGGCAAGGTATGGAGCCGCTCCATCGGAGACGGCCAGGGTGAAACCTACAACATGCTGGTGCCAGCGGTTGAGAACAATACCCTCTACGCCGCCGATACCCAGGGCGTGGTCATGGCCATGGACCGTATGAACGGTGACGTGGCATGGGAAAAAGACCTGGAAATGCCGATCTCCGGCGCCGTTGGCGTGGGCGGCGGGCTAGTGATGTTCGGAACCCTCCGTGGCGATGTGGTCGCGTTGGATGCCACCAATGGCGAGGAACGCTGGCGCGCCCACGTCAAGGCCGAAGTGCTGGCCCCGCCGGCGAACAACGGTGACGTGGTAGTGGTACAGACCCAGGACGACCGCCTGGTCGGGCTGGATGCCAGCAATGGCAACCAGCTCTGGCTCTACGACAGCACGCCGGCGGTCCTGACCCTGCGCGGCACCAGCGCGCCGCTGGTCACTTCGCAACTGGCCCTGGCGGGCCTGTCCACTGGCAAGGTGGTCGCCCTGGACATCCGTAACGGCACGCCCGTCTGGGAAACCCGGGTCGCCATCCCTCAGGGCCGCTCCGAGCTGGACCGCGTGGTGGACATCGACGGCGGCCTGCTGCTCTCTGGCAGCACCCTCTACGTTGCCACCTACCAGGGCCGCATGGCAGGCCTGGATGTGGACAGCGGCCGCGTGCTCTGGCAGCGCGATGCTTCCAGCTATGCCGGTGTGGCCCAGGGCTTCGGTAGCGTCTACATCGCCGAGGCTACCGGTACGGTGGAAGGCGTGGACGAGCGCTCCACCACCGCGCTCTGGAGTAACGATGCCTTGGCGCGTCGGCAACTGACCGCGCCGGAAGTGTTCTCCAGCTACATCGCCGTGGGCGACATGGAAGGTTACCTGCACCTGCTCAGCCAGGTGGATGGCCGCTTCGTGGGCCGTACCAAGATCGACGGCGACGGCCTGCGCGCCCGCCCACTGGTGGTGGGCGACATGCTGTATGTCTATGCCAACAGCGGCAAACTCGAGGCGCTGACCCTCAAGTAATGCTTGCTATGCTTGGGGCTGACAGCCCCAAGCGCGCGGGGCGAACCCGCAATCGTTCATGGCCGCTGCCCCGCAGCGGCCTTTGCCTTTCTGAAATTCCGTAGTGGAGAGCCGCATGGTTCCCGTAATCGCCCTGGTGGGCCGCCCCAATGTGGGTAAATCCACCATGTTCAACCGCCTGACCAAGAGCCGCGACGCTATCGTCGGCGACCTTTCAGGCCTGACCCGTGACCGCCAGTATGGTGAAGCAACCTGGCAGGGCCGCTCCTATATCGTGATCGACACCGGTGGCATCACCGGAGACGAAGCCGGCATGGACGAGAAGATGGCCGAGCAGTCCTTGCTGGCCATCGAGGAAGCCGACCTGGTGTTGTTCATGGTCGACGCCCGCGCCGGGTTCACTGCCGCGGACCAGATGATCGCCGAGCACCTGCGCAAGCGGAACAAGCGTTCGCTGCTGGTGGCCAACAAGGTCGACAATATCGATCCCGAGATGGCCCGGGCGGAGTTCGCCCCGCTAGGCATGGGCACCGCCATCCCGGTAGCGGCCTCGCAAGGGCGTGGCATGAACGCCTTGCTGGAGGCAGCCCTCGGGGAATACCCCCGGGACGCCGAGGAAGAGGCGCTCAGCGAAGAGGTTGCCGAAGGCGAGGAGGCGACTCGCATCCCGGGGCCGAGCGAAAAAGATGGCGTGAAGATTGCCATCATTGGCCGGCCGAACGTAGGCAAGTCCACGCTGGTGAACCGCATGCTTGGTGAAGAGCGGGTAATCGCCTATGACGAGCCTGGCACCACTCGGGACAGTATCTACATTCCCTTCGAGCGCGACGGCGACAAGTACACCTTGATCGACACCGCCGGGGTGCGCAAGCGCGGCAAGATTCACGAGGAAGTCGAGAAATTCTCCGTGGTCAAGACGCTCCAGGCCATCAAGGACGCCAACGTGGTGATCTTCGTGATGGACGCCCGTGAAGGCGTGGTGGACCATGACCTGAACCTGCTGGGCTTCGCATTGGAAACGGGCCGCGCCATCGTCATCGCGCTGAACAAGTGGGACGGCATGGAGCCCAGCGAGCGGGAATACGTGAAAACCGAATTGCAGCGTCGGCTGTTCTTCGTCGACTTCGCTGACATTCACTTCATCTCGGCCTTGCACGGCACCGGGGTTGGCCATCTGTATGGTTCGGTGCAGGCCGCCTTCAAATCAGCGATCACCCGCTGGCCCACCAGTCGCCTGACCCAGATCCTTGAAGATGCGATCAGCGACCACCAGCCGCCCATGGTCAACGGGCGGAGGATCAAGCTGCGCTATGCCCACCTGGGCGGAGCCAACCCGCCCATCATCGTGATCCACGGCAATCAGGTGGAGAAAGTGCCGCGCTCCTACAGCCGCTACCTGGAGAATACCTATCGCCGCGTGCTCAAGCTGGTGGGTACACCCATTCGCATCGAATACAAAGGTGGGGAAAACCCCTACGAAGGCAAGAAGAACACCTTGACCGACCGCCAGGTCAACAAGAAGCGCCGCTTGATGTCCCACCACAAGAAAGCGGAGAAGAAGCGCAAGGACAAGCGCTAACGGGTGTCCGCCGCGCCCTGATCGGCTATCCTGCGGCTTCGCCCGGTGTACGGGCGCAGGCCTGCGGGAGACCCGGATGATCGTCAGCAAGTTGCCGAACGTCGGCACCACCATCTTTACCACCATGTCGCAGCTCGCCGCTCAGACCGGCGCGCTCAACCTGAGCCAGGGCTTCCCTGACTTCGACGGCCCGCTGGCGTTGCGAGAGGCCGTGGCGCGGCATGTAATGGAAGGGCATAACCAGTACTCGCCAATGACTGGCCTGCCGGCATTGCGCGAGCAGGTAGCGGTCAAGATTGCCGGCTGTCATGGCATCCAGGTGAACCCGGATACCGAGGTGACCATTACGCCGGGTGCCACCGAGGCCATCTTCTGCGCGATCCAGGCCGTGGTACGCCCTGGCGATGAAGTGATCGTATTCGACCCGGTATACGACAGCTACGAGCCTTCGGTGGAATTGGCTGGTGGGCGCTGTGTGCACGTTCAACTCAGCCCGGACACCTTCGCTATCGACTGGACGCGTCTGGAGACGGCGCTGAGCCCCCGTACCCGCCTGATCATGCTCAACAGCCCGCACAACCCCAGCGGTGCCTTGATCAGCCGACAGGACCTCGACCGCCTGGCGGAACTGGTTCAGGCGCGCGGCCTGTATCTGGTCAGCGATGAGGTCTATGAACATCTGGTGTACGATGGCGCGCGTCACGCCAGCGTGCTTGCGCATCCCGCTCTGTACGAACGGGCCTTCGTGGTCAGCTCCTTTGGCAAGACCTACCATGTCACCGGGTGGAAAACCGGGTATGTGGTGGCGCCACCAGCCTTGAGCGCCGAGCTTCGCAAGATCCACCAGTATGTGAACTTCTGCGGGGTGACGCCCCTGCAGTGGGGGCTGGCCGAGTACATGGCGCAGCACCCGGAACATGTCGCTGAGCTGCCAGGCTTCTATCAGGCCAAGCGGGATCTGTTCTGCGATCTGCTGGACCGCTCGCGTTTCACCTTCACGCGCACTCCCGGTACTTACTTCCAGATAGTGGACTATTCCGCGATCCGACCAGACCTCAACGATGTGGATATGTGCCTGTGGCTGACCCGCGAGCATGGAGTGGCCGCCATCCCGATTTCCGTGTTTTACCAAACCCCTGTTGAAGGCCAACGGCTCGTGCGCTTGTGCTTCGCCAAACGAGAGGACACCTTGCGGGCCGCTGCGGAGAAACTATGCGCGATCTGAACGATTTGCCGGATCTCAAGCTGGCGCTGATCCAGAGTGACCTGGCCTGGCATGACCGGGACGCCAATCTGGCTCGCTTCGCTTCACTCCTGGAAAAGGCGCAAGGGGCTGACCTGGTCGTGCTTCCAGAAATGTTCACCACCGGCTTCTCCATGGATTCGGCCAGCCTGGCCGAGCCGGAACAGGGGCCGACCAGCGCCTGGCTACGGGAGCAGGCCGCTCGCCTGGATGCGGTGGTTACCGGGAGCGTGATCATCCAGGCCGCCGATGGTAGCTACCGCAATCGCTTGCTGTGGGTGCGCCCGGATGGCGCTCTATTGCACTACGACAAGCGTCACCTGTTCCGCATGGCCGGCGAACATGAACATTACACCGCGGGGGAACGTCAGGTTCGGCTGGAAGTGAAGGGTTGGCGAGTCCGCCCGCTGATCTGCTATGACCTGCGTTTCCCGGTGTGGAGCCGGGACCCGGAGAATACCGACCTGTTGCTCTATACCGCCAACTGGCCGGGCGCGCGTCGCCACCACTGGAATCGTCTGCTGCCGGCCCGAGCCATCGAGAACCTATGCTACGTGGCGGCAGTGAACCGGGTAGGCACGGATGGCAAGGGCTATCCCTATACCGGTGACAGCCAGGTGCTGGATTTCCAGGGCGAGAGCTTGCTGAACGCCGGCGAGGGGGAGGGAGTATTCAATGCCACCCTGAGCAGCGCCGAGCTGGCCGCCTACCGCAAGCGGTTCCCCGCGCACCTGGATGCTGATCGGTTCGAGCTGTTGTAAGCGCCTGCGGGAGGTCACCCAGACGGTAGGAAGTGGGCGCCATGTAGCGGGCGGAGCCCCCGAAATGCGATGGACCGCCTTTCGCGAACCCCACCCGCTGCCCGCAGGCTTTGCGGAGGCTACCGCCGATTCAGGCCGCCTGGGCCGTACGCTGGCTCAGGGAGCGGTTCAGGGCGCTGAACAGTGCCTTGAAGCTGGCGGTGGTGATGTTTTCATCGATGCCGATGCCATGCACGGGGCGCTCGCCCGCCACGCGCAGCTCGATGTAGGCCGCTGCCTTGGCATTGGTGCCCGCGCTGATGGCGTGCTCGTTGTAGTCCATGATTTCCACATTGATCGGCAGAGCGCTGACCAAGGCTTCCAGGGCGCCGTTGCCCTTGCCCTTCCAGTGCAGCGTTTCACCATCGCTGCTGATTTCCACGTCTACCTGGCTATTGCCGTTTTCCTCCGCCAAGCGGTGGCTGACCAGGGCGTAGGGCAGGTTGGCCTGCAGGTACTCCTTCTGCAGCAGTTTGTAGATCTGCTCGGCGGTCATCTCCAGGCCGAGGCGGTCGGTTTCACCCTGCACCACCTGGCTGAATTCGATCTGCATGCGGCGCGGCAGGCTGATGCCATATTCCTGCTCCAGCAGGTAGGTGATGCCACCCTTGCCGGACTGGCTGTTCACGCGAATGACCGCTTCATAGCTGCGACCGATGTCCGCCGGGTCGATGGGCAGGTAGGGCACTTCCCACAGGGTGTCCTCCTTCTGCTGGGCGAAGCCCTTGCGGATGGCATCCTGGTGGGAGCCGGAGAATGCCGTATGAACCAGGTCGCCCACATAGGGGTGACGCGGGTGCACAGGCAGTTGGTTGCATTCCTCTACTACCTTGCGTACGCCGTCGATGTCCGAGAAGTCCAGCCCGGGGTCGATACCCTGGGTGTAGAGGTTCAGTGCCAGGGTCACCAGGTCTACGTTACCGGTACGTTCGCCGTTACCGAAGAGGCAGCCCTCGACCCGGTCCGCCCCCGCCATCAAGCCCAGTTCGGTGGCCGCCACGCCGGTGCCACGGTCATTGTGGGTGTGCAGGCTGATCAGCACGCTGTCACGACGGTCGATATGGCGGCAGAACCACTCGATCTGGTCGGCGTATACGTTTGGCGTCGACACTTCCACGGTGGCCGGCAGGTTGAGGATGATCTTGTGGTCGGGGGTCGGGTTCCAGACCTCGATCACCGCATCGCAGACTTCCTTGGCGAACTCCAGCTCGGTCGCGCTGAAGGTTTCCGGCGAGTACTGGAAGGTCCATTGGGTTTCAGGCTGTTGCGCGGCGTATTTGACGAACAGCTTGGCCGCGCTGACCGCGATCTCCTTCACGCCTTGCTTGTCTTGGTTGAAGACGATCCGGCGGAATGAGGGTGAAGTGGCGTTGTAGAGATGGACGATGGCCTTCTTGGCGCCGCGCAGGGATTCGAAGGTGCGGGCGATCAGGTCTTCCCGGGCCTGAGTCAGCACCTGGATGGTGGTGTCCTCGGGCACATGGCCGCCCTCGATCAGGGTACGGATGAAGTCGAAGTCCGTTTGCGATGCGGAAGGGAAGGCCGCTTCGATCTCCTTTACACCCACTTTCACCAACGTTTTCCAGAACCGCAGCTTCTTCTCCGCGTCCATCGGTTCGATCAGCGACTGGTTACCGTCACGCAAGTCGGAACTGCACCAGACGGGTGCCTCCGTGATCGCTTTGGACGGCCAGGTGCGATCAGGCAGGTCGATGGTCGGAAAAGCACGGTATTTCTGCGAAGGGTCTTTGAGCATGGTCATGATGATTGTCCTTGGTCGGCTCGAGCTGGAGCCTGCCTGAATGCATGAGGTGTAGAAAGCATGGCCGGAGTGAGGTTTCAGCCAGGCAGTCGCTCGCTGACGAGGCAAAGGCTTCGATGTTGGCGGGCTATGATGAGGGTCTGTGCGTCTTTCATGAGGTCAACCCTAAACATTGCAGGGAAAGATCGCAAGCTGGGCGGAAAAAATGGCAGGAATTCTCGCTTCAGGACGGTTTCAAGCAGATGGAAGCGCCCAAGGCGCTCTTTTTTGCCATTGATTGCTCGGTTTTTTTCCTACTGCCGGTCTTCCTTCCCATAACCCTGGGGGAGGGCTCACTCGTTGCCGATGAAAATGGCCGGGTCCACCCTTGCATCGTTCAAGCTGACGTTCCAATGCATGTGCGGCCCGGTGGCGCGGCCCGTACTCCCCACGCGGCCGACCACAGCGCCACGCGCCAGGGCCTGGCCTGGCTTCACGTCCACCCTGGACATATGGCAGAACATGCTGATGAAGCCTTGACCGTGATCCACGAATACGGTCTTGCCGTTGAAGAAGTAGTCGCCCACCAGGATCACCTTGCCGGCGGCAGGGGTCTTGATGGGGGTTCCGGCGGGTACGGCAAAATCCAGGCCGGCATGGGGGTTACGCTCTTCGCCATTGAAAAAGCGACGTACGCCGAAGCGGCTCGACAGCGGGCCGTTGACCGGCTTGTCCAGCAGCAGGTTGCTGGGCGTGCCTGGGCTGAAGCTGGCGTAGGCGCGGTTCTGTTCGGCCAGCTCTTTGTCGATGCGGGCCAGATCCTGGGGTTCGGGATTGACCTGGCGCTTGTTCTTCAGCGTGATGCGCTGTTCCGGGTAGGCCTTGTTACCTACCGTGAAAGCAACGGTGCGTTGGCCGTCCGCTTGTCGCACTTGCAGGGTTTGCGGCCCTGGTGGCGTTTTCAGTGAGATGCCTACCACGGCACGCCAGGTGTCCTGTTCCTTTACCACCAGAACGGGTTTGTTGCCGAGGAAGGCTCGCGGCGCCTCCGCCGCTTGGCCCAGGTCCAGTACCGCCACGCCTCCCGGCACGGGCCGATTCAGTTGCCGGCTGAGGTAGCTGTCGGCCCAGGCGGGCAGGGCGGATAGGGCGAGCAGGGCGGCGAGCAGTCGAAGCATGTTCAAAGGGATCATCGAGGTCTGTCCGATCAATCTGTCTGGCCTGGAACCGGCTAGGAGCATGAACTCATCTCGGCAGCCTCTCCAGCCAAAAGTCAGGGTTCGATACCTTGGCGCGAATGCTTCGGACCATTGCTTCATGGCTGCCCTCTGCCAGGACTATATATCCTGCCACTGCGATAGGCGATCGTGGTATTGGAAACTCCTTGCTCAAGTTGTCATGCACTATGTGCCAGCGATAGTGCTCAGGGCCGACACTCGAGAAGCGCAATCTGACATCGATGTCATCGAGGAACCTCTTAGTGGACACAGGCATTCTGTGCAGCGGATATGGAAAACCCCCGAGAATATCTTCAAGCGGGGCTGTGCCGTATTGAAGCCGACCATAAACGTATGCGGACACATATTCGGCCGAGTGCTTGGCGTATTCCTCGGCGCGACTCAATAAAATAGCCCGTTTTGCTGCGGCTGCTTCTCTCCCTACAGCGTACTTCCACATTGAAGAGGTCTCGCTCAAGGCTATGACGCTGTGAGGATCAAGATGCGAGGCAATGGTACGGCCCGCTTCGACGATGCGGTCCAGTGAGGGCGAGCGAGCTTTTCTGGAAGCGAATTTCATTGCCGCTTTCATGACTAGCGGGAATCGCCCGCTTGGATCGACTACATTGACCGGATCCGCTGTGCAAAAGGCATAAGCGTTTAGTCCTCCTCGTCCGAACGGGCTCCATTTGTCTGGAGATGCGAAGCGTAGGACCGTAGGAAGGTATGCGCGGTGCCCATTGCCCAGAAGGTAGCGCCCGGGTTCATAACGTTGGCCATGAAGGCCTTGGATGGCGTGCTGTGTGGATTGATATCCCCATGGCGTCCATGAGCAACCACGGCGCCTGCCGGTGGATGGGGTCAGGGTAGCCATTACCGTATCGAGCGGATCAGTTATCAATAGCATGACGTCACACCGGAGCTTCAACAGGACTTTCAATCTACTGCGCTGCCGGCTCGCTGTAACCCTGATATTCAGAGAGCCATGTATCAGGGTCGGTCGCAGCGTTGGGACGCTTATCAATCCAGTAGCGAAAGTGTGACCGGGGTAAGGTGGTTGTCTTCCACCCGTACGCTGAGTTCGCCATCGCCCAGGCGGGCGGTGAGCTTGCGCCCTGGCGACGCCTGCTCGGCGCGGCGGATCGCCTGACCACGCTCGTCCAGCAGAATGCTGTAGCCACGCCCAAGCGTGGCCAGCGGGCTGACGATATGCAGGGTTTGCGCCTGCGCCTGCAATTGCAAACGACGCGCCTTGAGCTGCTCAAGCATCACCTTCGGCAGGCGCTGTTCGAGCATGCTCAGGCGCTCGCGCAGCACAGCCAGGGTGCGCCCGGGGTGCTGCGCGGCCAGGCGCGCGTCCAGATGGACGAGGCGCTGCCGACGGTGGTGGAGGGCTGTATCGAAGGCCCGGCGCAGGCGCATGTCCAGGTCATCGAGGCGCTGTGCCTGCTGGCGCAGCCGCTCGCCGGGGTGCCGCAGGCGGCGGGCCAGGCCATCCAGGCGCAGCCGGTCATGGGCCAGGCGTTGCTGCATGCGCAACAGCAGACGCCGCTGCAGCCCGGCCAGCTGGCGCTGCAGGTCATTGCTGTCTGGCGCCAGGAGTTCAGCTGCCGCCGTGGGCGTCGGGGCGCGTACGTCGGCAACGAAGTCACTGATGGATACATCGGTTTCATGGCCCACCGCGCTGACCACTGGCGTAACGCAGGCGTCGATGGCGCGGGCCACGGCTTCCTCATTGAAGCACCAGAGGTCTTCCAGCGAACCGCCGCCACGGGCAAGGATGATGGCATCGAAGCCGTGACGGTCGGCCAGGCCCAGGGCTCGGACGATCTGGCTGATGGCCTCGCGGCCCTGCACCGCGGTGGGAATCACCGTGAGCTGCACCTGCGGCGCGCGGCGGCGGAATACGCTGATGATGTCCCGTATCACCGCGCCACCAGGGGAGGTGACTATACCGATGCGGCGAGGATGCGCCGGCAGGCTTTGCTTGCGCTCGGCGCTGAACAGCCCTTCGGCGCTCAGCTTTTCCTTCAGCGCCTCGAAGGCCAGGCGCAACGCGCCGTCACCGGCGGGCTCGACCATGTCCAGGATAAGCTGGTAATCGCCGCGACCTTCGAACAGCGACACCTTGCCGCGCACCTTGACCGCCAGGCCATCGCGCAGCGCCTGGCGCACCCGGGCCGCATTCTGCCGGAACAGCGCGCAGCGCACCTGGGCGCCGGCGTCCTTGAGCGTGAAGTACATGTGTCCGGAGGCGGGGCGCGCCAGGTTGGAAATTTCGCCTTCCACCCAGACACTGCTGAAAACGTCCTCGAGCAGCACCCGGGCGCGCCCGTTGAGCTGGGAGACGGTAAGTACCTGGCGATCCAGGCCGAGCCTGGCAAAGGGGTCGTTATTCATGGGTCGATCATAAGGCTAACCCCCAGCCCCTGTCGCGGCTGGTGGTAGAATGTTGCATTCTTACACGAGGTAGAACGATTCGCTCATGGCTTCGCAAAGCATCCTGGTCCCGCAACTGTCCACCGTGCCCGGCAACGAAGGCGCCGCCAGCCTGATGTTGCGCTGGCTGGTGCACAAGAACGTAGTGGATGGCCAGTTGACCACCTGTTGCCGCGGCGGCAACGGCATGGGCTACGCCATCGCCGAGGGCGCGCGGCGAGTGGTGCGCCACCCCGAGCGCCTGCCTTTCGGGGAGAAATTCAACGGCCTGCGCATCGTAACCAGGCGCTGCATCTATACGCCACAGAAGGGCTTCCTAGAAGAAGCCGGCTGCCCCCATTGCCGCCGGGAAGTGGGTGAACCGTTGTTCGAAGGCCTGGATGAGTGGTACCCCGGCCACACGAACAACTTCACCTGCCCGCTTTGTGGTTTCGAAGACGATATCAACGGCTTCCTGTTCCCGCAGCCCTGCGGGTTCTCCGACCTGGGCTTCATCTTCGATGGCTGGAGCGAGGCGCAATTCACCGATGGCTTCCTGGCCGATTTCGCCGAGCGCCTGGATTGGCCGGTCCGTCGGGTGGACGTGCAGCTGTAGAGCAAGGGCGCATTGAGCCGCGAACGATCTCCCGGTATAATGGCGCGCTTCCATTTTTCCCGCCCGGGAGCCCCCGCGATGCTGCGTATCAGCCAAGAAGCCCTGACTTTCGATGACATTCTTTTGGTCCCTGGTTATTCAGAGGTCCTGCCCAACGAAGTCAGCCTCAAGACCCGTTTGACCCGGGGCATCGAGTTGAACATCCCCCTGGTATCCGCCGCCATGGATACCGTCACCGAAGCCCGCCTGGCCATCGCCATGGCACAGGAAGGTGGCATCGGCATCATTCACAAGAACATGACCATCGAGCAGCAGGCCGCGGAAGTCCGCAAGGTCAAGAAGTTCGAGGCTGGCGTGGTGAAGGACCCGATCACCATCGAGGCTGGCGCTTCCGTGCGCGACCTGTTCGACCTTACCCGCCAGCACAATATTTCCGGAGTGCCGGTGCTGCATGATGGCGACCTGGTGGGCATCGTCACTTCCCGCGACGTGCGTTTCGAAACCCGCCTGGACATCCCGGTGCGCGAGGTCATGACCCCCCGTGATCGCCTGGTGACCGTCCGCGAAGGCGCCACCAAGGAAGAAGTCCGGCAGTTGCTGCACAAGCACCGCCTGGAAAAGGTCCTGATCGTTGACGACCACTTCCAGCTCAAGGGCATGATGACCGTCAAGGACATCGAGAAGGCCAAGGCCTACCCGCTGGCGAGCAAGGATGACCAGGGCCGCCTGCGGGTCGGCGCCGCCGTCGGCACCGGCAAGGATACCGGCGAGCGCGTTGCCGCCCTGGTGGCCGCCGGCGTCGATGTGGTGGTGGTGGACACCGCCCATGGCCACTCCAAGGGGGTGATCGACCGTGTGCGCTGGGTGAAGGAGAACTTCCCCCAGGTGCAGGTGATCGGTGGCAACATCGCCACTGGCGCCGCTGCCCGTGCCCTGGTGGAAGCGGGTGCCGATGGCGTGAAGGTCGGTATCGGCCCGGGCTCCATCTGCACCACCCGCATCGTCGCCGGTGTGGGCGTGCCACAGATCAGCGCCGTGGCCAACGTGGCCGAGGCGCTGAAAGACACTGACGTTCCGTTGATCGCCGACGGTGGCATCCGCTTCTCCGGCGACCTCTCCAAGGCCATAGTCGCGGGTGCCTATTGCGTGATGATGGGTTCGATGTTCGCCGGTACCGAGGAAGCGCCAGGCGAGATCGAGCTCTTCCAGGGTCGCTCCTACAAGGCCTACCGCGGCATGGGCTCGCTCGGCGCCATGGCTCAGGCCCAGGGGTCTTCCGATCGTTACTTCCAGGACTCCTCCGCTGGCGCCGAGAAACTGGTACCGGAAGGGATCGAAGGCCGCGTGCCCTACAAGGGCGTGCTTTCGGCGATCATTCACCAGCTGATGGGCGGCCTGCGTTCCTCCATGGGCTACACCGGTAGCGCCAACATCGAGGAAATGCGGACCAAGCCCGAGTTCGTGCGCATTACCGGCGCCGGCATGGCCGAGTCCCATGTGCACGATGTACAGATCACCAAGGAAGCGCCCAACTACCGGGTCGGCTGACGGGGTCGGCCGAAGCCGACGGATTCAAGCTATAAGCTTCAAGCGGCAAGCCTGAAGCGAGACGCAGCCGCCGCGTTGTCGATAACGTCGCGGCTGCGTTGCTCATAACAACTTGCAGCTCGCGGCTTGCAGCTGCCTTTCAAGAGTTCCCTCATGGCCCTCGATATTCACGCCCACCGCATCCTGATTCTCGACTTCGGTTCCCAGTACACCCAACTGATCGCCCGCCGCGTGCGCGAGATCGGTGTCTACTGCGAGCTGCACCCCTTCGACATGGATGACGAGGCGATTCGCGCCTTTGCCCCGCAGGGCATCATCCTGGCAGGCGGCCCGGAGTCCGTGCACGAGGCCAACAGCCCCCGCGCGCCCCAGGCCGTATTCGACCTGAACGTGCCGCTGCTGGGCATCTGCTACGGCATGCAGACCATGGCCGAGCAGTTGGGCGGGCGGGTGGAAGGCTCCAGCCTGCGTGAGTTCGGCTATGCGCGGGTTGACGTGGTCGGCAAGAGCCGCCTGCTCGACGGCATCGAGGACCACATTGACGCCGATGGCGTGCTGGGCCTGGATGTGTGGATGAGCCATGGTGACAAGGTTACCGAGATTCCTTCCAGCTTCCACGTGCTGGCCAGTACCCCGAGCTGCCCCATCGCCGGCATGGCCGATGACAGCCGCGGTTACTATGGCGTGCAATTCCACCCTGAAGTGACCCACACCAAGCAGGGCGGGCGCATCCTGTCCCGTTTCGTGCTGGATATCTGCGGTTGCGAAGCCCTGTGGACGCCGTCGCGCATCGCCGATGACGCCATCGAGCAGGTCCGTGCCCAGGTAGGCGACGCCAACGTGCTGCTGGGCCTGTCCGGTGGCGTGGATTCCTCCGTCGTGGCCGCGCTTTTGCACAAGGCCATTGGCGACCAACTCACCTGCGTATTCGTGGACAACGGCCTGCTGCGCCTGCATGAAGGCGAGCAGGTGATGGCCATGTTCGCCGAGAACATGGGTGTGAAGGTGATCCGCGCCAATGCCGAGGCGCAGTTCCTGGAAAACCTCGCCGGCGAGGCGGACCCGGAGAAGAAGCGCAAGATCATCGGGCGTACCTTCATCGACGTCTTCGATGCCGAAGCCAGCAAGCTGCACAACATCCAGTTCCTCGCCCAGGGCACCATCTACCCGGATGTGATCGAGTCGGCCGGCGCCAAGAGCGGCAAGGCCCATGTGATCAAGTCCCACCACAACGTAGGCGGCCTGCCGGAGGAAATGAACCTCAAGCTGGTCGAGCCGCTGCGCGAGTTGTTCAAGGATGAGGTTCGCCGCCTTGGCCTGGAACTGGGCCTGCCCTACGACATGGTCTACCGCCATCCCTTCCCGGGCCCTGGCCTGGGCGTGCGCATCCTTGGCGAAGTGAAGAAGGAATACGCGGATCTTCTGCGCCAGGCGGACCACATCTTCATCGAGGAACTGCGCAAAGCCGATTGGTACCACAAGGTCAGCCAGGCCTTCGTTGTGTTCCAGCCGGTCAAATCCGTGGGCGTGGTCGGCGACGGCCGCCGTTACGCCTGGGTCGTGGCCCTTCGCGCGGTGGAAACCATCGACTTCATGACCGCGCGCTGGGCGCACCTGCCCTATGAATTGCTAGAGAAGGTCAGCGGCCGCATCATCAACGAGATCGAAGGCATCTCGCGGGTCACCTACGACGTGTCCAGCAAGCCGCCGGCGACTATCGAGTGGGAATGATCCTACGTTCGGCACTGTCTGGCACGATCTAGCAGGAAATGCCCTGAAGCCCGCGTAATTGCGGGCTTTTGCATCTTGCCGTTTCGTTCCTTCTCTCGAAATTGCGAGAAAGGCTTTGCTCAGACCTAGCGCGCGTGGGGGCATTTTTCGCTCAGGGCGTGTATGGTATGCGCCCTCTAGGGCCTGAGCCCAATCGTCACCGAGGTTGTTCATCGTCATGTCCTTCACACGTCGCCAGATCCTTGCGGGCCTTTCCGGCCTGGCTGTGGTAGGGCTGGGAGCGGGCGGTGCCGCCCGCTATTGGCTGGGTCGTAACGAGGCGGCCGCTACCCACGACTATGAGCTGATCGCGGCGCCCCTGGATGTTGAGCTGGTGCCGGGCTTCCAGACGCCCGCCTGGGCCTTCGGCGGCTCGGCGCCAGGTCAGGAACTGCGGGTTCGGCAAGGCGACTGGCTGCGGGTGCGTTTCACCAACCGGCTACCGGTGCCGACGACCATTCATTGGCATGGCATACGCTTGCCCTTGGAAATGGACGGGGTGCCCTACGTGTCCCAGATGCCAGTATTGCCCGGCGAGTCCTTCATTTACCGCTTTCGGGTCCCGGACGCCGGTAGCTATTGGTACCACCCCCACGTTGCCAGCAGCGAGCAACTGGGGCGCGGCCTGGTCGGGCCCTTGATCATCGAGGAGCGCGAGCCAACCGGCTTCCTCCACGAGCGAACCCTGTGCCTGAAGAACTGGCACGTGGACGAGCAGGGCGCGTTCCTCCCCTTCAGCATTCCTCGTGAAGCGGCACGCAACGGAACCCTGGGCCGGCTGTCGACCATCAATGGCGCGGCCAACCCCACCCTGGACTTGCCTGCCGGGCAAGTGGTGCGCTTGCGCCTGTTGAACCTGGATAACACCGCCACCTATCGGCTGAACCTCAAAGGGGCCGGCGAGGCCCGGCTGTATGCCCTGGACGGTAACCCCATCGAACCCCGCCCCTTCGGCAAGGACTACTGGCTTGGCCCAGGCATGCGAGTGTGCGTGGCCCTGCGCGTGCCGGCAGCGGGGGAGGAAATTGCCCTGCGTGATGGGCCGGTGCGCTTGGGTACGTTCCGCGCCGTGGCCGTGGACGGCCAGACCAGTGATTGGCCCGCGCCCTTGCCGGCCAACCCGATAGCCGAGCCCGACCTGGCCAGCGCTGAAAAACTCAACTTCAATTTCGAATGGGTCGGCAGCACCGTCGCCGCGGGCGTGGAGGCCCAGCCCAGCCTCTGGCAGATCAATGGCGTTGCCTGGGACATCAATGACAAAACCTGTGCCGACCGGCCGATTGCCCGTCTGGAGCGAGGCAAGAGTTATATCTTCGAGCTGAAGAACATGACGCAGTATCAACACCCGGTCCACCTGCACGGCATGAGCTTCAAGGTAATCAGGTCCAATCGGCGCAAGATCATTCCTTACTTCACTGACACCTTCCTGCTGGGGCGCAATGAGCGCGCCCAGGTCGCCCTGGTGGCCGATAATCCTGGTACCTGGATGTTCCACTGCCATGTGATCGACCACATGGAAACCGGCCTGATGGCCGCCATACAGGTGGCCTGATGCGCCAACCCCTGATCGTGGACCGCAGCCGGGATACCCATTTCATGCAACGGGCCCTTGAGCTGGCCGAGCGGGGCGCGGCCTTGGGTGAGGTACCCGTAGGCGCTGTAGTGGTACATCAGGGGGAAGTGATCGGCCAGGGCTTCAATTGCCCGATCAGCACCCACGACCCTAGCGCCCACGCCGAAGTAGTGGCGATACGAGAGGCGGCCGCCGCGCTGGGTAACTACCGGCTACCGGGCACAACCCTTTACGTGACCCTGGAGCCATGCAGTATGTGCGCGGGTTTGATCGTGCATTCGCGTATCGCTCGTATCGTATTCGGCGCTACCGAGCCCAAGGCAGGCATCGTTCAAAGTCAGGGCCGGTTCTTCGAGCAGTCGTTCCTCAATCACCGGCCCATGCTGGAAGGCGGCGTGCTTGCCGAGGCCTGTGCTACCTTGCTCAGCGGCTTTTTCAAAAGCAGGCGGGGCGGTTCGCACTGAGCGCGGATAGCGCCACGCCTGGTGCCCTAGCCAACAGGAGTCAGCCCCATCGCTTGCAGGGCCGCGATCAGCCGTTCAAGCGAGGCGTAGGCTTGCCCACTGACCTGGGGCCATTGGTCCCGGTGAATGACGAATCGGCCATGCGCTCGGACCACCGGCGTGCGCACGATTTCTCCAGCGCGGCTACGGTGTAGCATTTCAAGGTCCTGGCCGCGTTGCACAATGAGGAAGCTACCCCGGGCGGCCAGTCGAGTTTCCACGGACTTGTCCAGGTTCACACCGGGCCGGCGGTTGGGCACTCGCAGGCGCAGGTCACTCCTGACCAGGAGCGAGCGCCGGTCCGTGCGGGGCACGATGACACCCTCGTCAGGTTCGATTCCCGCCGCCACGCTGAGAGGAACATCCTCCGCGCGCAGGCTGACGACCCCTTCAAGGTCTGCCAGGCCAAGCGCCTGCAGGTAGCGGTCGGAATGGGTATTGCCCACCAGCGCCACCCATTTGCCTTCAGGTGGAGCAGTGCGCATCAATTCGTGGGCGTAATAATTCATTCGCTGCTGGCGAACCGAGTTACGCAGATCGATGCTGACGCGCCCTCCATAGCTGGCGGCGCAGTCCAGGGCCTTGATGCGGATACGGCTTTTCGCCGCAGCCTTTACCACAGCGCTGAAGGTATAGCGGCCATCAGGATCGGTCTCGTGGCCTTCGTCGAGGTCCTTGAGGTATTGCCGCAGGCGAGGGGGGAGCTTGCCCGTGGTGGCGAGCGCATCCAGGTCGGTCTGGTTGGCATCGGTCAGCAAGTGTTCCATATAAAGTGTTTGCACACCTTCCTTGGCCATGTTCGGAAGTTGCTCCACCAGGAACTGTTTGGCCGCGATGTGTGAGTGAGCTTCGCCGATCACCAGGCCACGACTCTGCGCAAAGATCGAGCGAACGACCTGCTTTACTGGCATGCTCGCCGCCAGTGGTTCAAGGCTGGGGTGGGGTTGCGCTACGGCTCGTTGGAAGAACTGCCAAGCGTCCTCGGTGAGCTGGTCTTGCCTCTGCTCGAAGTTGGCGAATAGCCCGGAGTCGCCTGTGCTCGGATCAACGTACCCTTGCAACGTGCGATTCTCCGGATCGAGGATGACCTCGCACAAGCGTTGCTCGTACTGCGTGGGCAAGTCATAGCGGCCAGGTACATAAGGGGTGATGCGAAGCCTTGGGTAGCGTGCCCACGGCCAAAGTTTTCCAAATGGGGCGCCGCCTCGCAGCCTGACGCCTTGCGCCACTACCCAACTGCCTGCTTCGGTGCGAGCTAGGGGCAGGCAGTCGTGGAAAGCGAAGGGCTGCTCCGGATCGACGATCATCCAGGTTTGCAGCTGCGCCGAGTAACGCACACGGTAAGGCAAGCCTTCGATGCTCACGTAGTTCGCGCCTCCCGGTAGCGCATAGATGCCCGCCGCCCTGCCTTGCGTGCCAAGGGGGTAGGCGTCGAGAATCACATTGGCTTCATAGTGCGCCAAGAGGCTGGCCTGGGGGGTAACCTCGGTTGGCTGGGCCAGCAGTGTCGTCTGGTCGGGCAGATCAGGAAGCTCAATGCCTGTACCGGCTTCGCCGAAGCTGGCACGTTCGGGTATCACCTCGTTCTCGGGGACATTGCCTGGGTTCGCCCATGCACCCCACAGGTACAGCCCGTTGAAAAGCGTATTGATGCCAGCGACTATCGCGCCTGCCACGCCCGCTTCACGCTCGGCCCGTAGGGGCGCGTTCAGCGCTTGATCGACATTCAGGCCGATATCGGCCAAGCCTGCGCCGACCACTGCCAAGGCAACGGGCCAGTCCAGCGCTGCCATGGGGCCAAACACTTGATTGGCGGCGCCCAGGTAGCCCAGCCACATCTTCTTTCGTTGCTGGGCATTGCTGTGCAGCAGCAGTTGCGCATCTTCGAGCATGCGCTCTCGGCTTTTGCACGCCAAGGCAGTGAAAGCATCGCCAGCCAGGCGCTGTTCTGGGTGATGAATCCAGGCATCGCCTGCCGGGCTGCCCCACTGGTAGAACAGTTGATCGATGCTGTGATTCAGGTCGTTGTCGGAGGCCTCCAGGCGCGTCTTCAAGGGGAAATGCAGCACGAATCGGGCCCGACCCTCTGCGTCCTTCGTGTGTTCCAGCAACCACCAATGCAAGGCCCTGATGGACCCGAACTTGTGCAGACTGCCTGCGGAGCCGGGCACCCACAAGAAATGCTCCCCCTTGGCATTTTCCACGCCCAGGAGATCACTGGACTGACACTCACCGATCTGTAGCAGGTAAACGCGGGCACCGCCCGTGTCGGCCGCGCATTCTGCCGTGAGTTGCTGCATGTCGAGCGAGGCGTGAGCGCCACCGGCCAGCACGCCCAGCAGATACCCCAGGTCGGCGTCGGAAATGGCGCCGGTTTGCCGTGCCTCCAGCCCTTGGGCGATGAAGTGCGCCTTGGCCAGCAAGCGGAAATCGGCCTGATGCTCGCGCCAGAAGGTCCGGGTGTGGTTGAGCAGTCGGGTTTTCGGATCGGTAGCCCACAACCATTCGAGCAATTGGTGCGGTAAAACGCGAACTTCGTTGCGCTCATCGAATACTGGCGCGTCAGGGCCCACTGTGTAGAAACCGCTAAGCTGGTCCAACTGGTCCTGGGCATCCTGGTCGTTGCTGTTGAAGCGGTGCATGACCAACTGCGCCAGCGTCATCGATTCACTCGGCTTCTGGTAGTGGGCCCAACCCGTGAACGCGCGAGGGCTGCTTACCGCTTCAGCGAAGCGGTGCCAATATACGCGGTCCGGGTCCAAGCCAGGCAAACCATGCGCTTGCAGGAACTGCGCGGCCAGACGACGGATGCTCTCGCGCAGGTCTGGGCAGCTTCGCGCAAGGGTCTTTGCCAGGGCCTGGAGGTAGGAGTGAAGGGAATCAGGCGGGGGTTGTATCACAGGCGTGTCTCCTCGATAGGGTTTTCGAGGATGTGCCCAGGAAGGTTCCGGCAGGCGCTACATATCTGTGCCGCGCCAGGGGTGAAGCGCCATGGTCAAAGCGGCGATGAGTTCTTCTGCTCGGCGGGGCGAGTCTTGTCTACCCCCGGTACATGCAGGTTGCCGTCGGCCACGGCGGCGCCCTCGCCCTGAGGCTGGGTCACCCAGGTCAGAATGTCGTAGTAGCGGCGGATGTTGGCTACGAAATGCACGGGCTCACCGCCCCTGGCATAGCCATAGCGGGTTTTGCTGTACCACTTTTTCTGGGACAGGCGGGGCAGCATCTTTTTCACATCCAGCCATTTGTTCGGGTCCAGCCCCTCGTCCACAGCGAGCTTGCGGGCGTCATCCAGGTGCGCCGTGCCGATGTTGTAGGCCGCCAGGGCGAACCAGGTGCGGTCCGGCTCCTGAATGCTTTCGTCGAGCTGATCCTTGATCAGGGCGAAATACTTGGCGCCCCCGAAGATGCTCTGGCGAGCATCGAGCCGATTGGCCACGCCCATCGCCTGGGCCGTGCTTTGGGTGAGCATCATCAGGCCGCGTACGCCTGTCTTGGAAGTAACGGACGCCTGCCACATCGATTCCTGGTAGCCGATGGCGGCCATCAGTCGCCAATCCACCCGTTCCTGCTTGGCCGCTGCCTGGAAATACTTCTCGAAGCGGGGCAGGCGCTCCTGCAGATGCTGGGCGAAGGTATAGGCGCCGACGTAGCCGAGTACGTCCACGTGGCCGTAGTAACGATCCTTCAACCGCTGCAGGGTGCCATTGCGGCGGACCTTGTCGAGGAAGCCATCGATCTCGTGCAGCAGGCTGTTGTCGGTACCGGCCGCCACGGCCCAGCGCTGGTCTCGCGCCTCGCCCAGGTCGAAGGCAACCCGCACGTTGGGAAAATACACCTGGTTCATCGCCACTTCGTTGGAGTCCACCAGGGTGTAGTCGATCTGGCCCTCGTCCACCATGCGCAGCAGGTCTACCACCTCCACCGCATCGGATTCTTCGTAGTCGAGCCCGGGATTGCGGGCCTTCAGCTCGGCCAATTGTTCGGCATGGGTGCTGCCCTTGAGCACGGTGATCTTCTTGCCGACCAGGTCCTTCGGCTCGGTGGGGCGTGCCTGGCCATTGCGGTAGATGATCTGCGGGGTGACTTCCAGGTAGGGGTGGGAAAAGCGCGCGCTCTGCTGGCGCGAGCTACTGCTGACCAGCCCGGCGGCGGCCAGTACCGGACCGTTTGGCTGGCCCAGGCGGGCGAAGAGGTCGTCCAGGTTGTCGGCGGTCTGGATTTCCAGCTTCACCCCGAGATCGTCGGCGAAGCGCTTGACCAGCTCGTACTCGAAACCGGTTTCACCGCTGCGGTCCTGGAAGTACGTGGCCGGGCTGTTGCGTGTGATCACGCGCAGCACGCCATCTTCCTTTATCCGCTCCAGTGTGCTGGGTTTTTCCACACAGCCGCTGAGCATCAACAGGAAACCGGTTGCGAGGAGCCACAGCGTGTGGCGCATGTGGGGAACGATCGAGGCAAACATAGCCGCAGTATACGCAAAGCGCCCCGCGGGCCATATCTCGACAGTGCAACAGGGTTCTGCTAGGGCAGGGCGGTTCGAACACCGCGATGCCGTCGGCACCGCCCGGCGCTGTCACGGGTGCCTCCGCCGGCGGTTTAGGCTAGAATGCACGACCCAATCTACACCCCTCCCGAGGCTGTCCCCACGATGTTGATCCTGCGCGGCGCTCCTGCCCTTTCTGCCTTTCGCCACGGTAAATTACTGGAGCAACTGAGCCAGAAGGTCCCAGCTGTCACCGGTGTGTACGCCGAGTTCGCCCACTTTGCCGAACTCAAGGCGGACCTCAACGACGAACAGCTGCAAGTGCTGGCTCGCCTGCTCAAGTACGGGCCGAGCGTAGCGGTGCAGGAGCCCATGGGGCGCCTGTTCCTGGTAGTGCCACGGGCCGGCACCATCTCGCCATGGTCCAGCAAGGCCAGCGACATCGCCCATAACTGCGGCCTGGCCAGCGTGGAGCGGCTCGAGCGCGGGATCGCCTACTACGTCGAAGGCCAGCTGAGCGACGAACAAACCGCTCAGGTCGCGGCGGTGTTGCACGATCGCATGACCCAGCGCGTGCTGGAGCGTCTCGAGGACGCCGCGGCCCTGTTCAGCCATGCCGAGCCTCGCCCGATGACCTCCGTGGATGTGCTCGGTGGCGGCCGCGCGGCCCTCGAGGCGGCCAACGTGAGCCTGGGCCTGGCCCTGGCCGACGACGAAATCGATTACCTGGTCAGCAGCTTCCAGGGGCTTGAGCGCAACCCCAACGACATCGAGCTGATGATGTTCGCCCAGGCGAACTCCGAGCACTGCCGCCACAAGATCTTCAACGCCAGTTGGGACATCGACGGCCAGGCCCAGGAAAAAAGCCTGTTCGGCATGATCAAGAACACCTACCAGATGCACAGCGAGGGCGTCCTGTCGGCGTACAAGGACAACGCGGCGGTCATCGTGGGGCACGAGGCGGGGCGTTTCTTCCCCAACCCGGCGACTGGCGAATATGGCGCCGTGCGCGAGCCGGTGCACATTCTGATGAAGGTGGAAACCCATAACCACCCCACCGCCATCGCACCCTTCCCTGGGGCTTCCACCGGTTCCGGCGGGGAGATCCGCGACGAAGGCGCCACCGGCCGTGGCGCCAAGCCCAAGGCCGGCCTGACCGGCTTCACCGTTTCGAACCTGAACATCCCCGGCTTCGAGCAGCCCTGGGAAAAGGCCTACGGCAAGCCCGAGCGTATCGTCACCCCACTGGACATCATGATCGAGGGTCCCCTGGGGGGCGCAGCCTTCAACAATGAGTTCGGTCGCCCGGCCCTGACCGGTTACTTCCGTACCTTCGAGCAGGCGGTCGACAGCCCCCGTGGGCAGGAAGTACGGGGTTACCACAAGCCCATCATGCTGGCTGGCGGCCTGGGCAACATCCGCGCCGACCACGTGCAGAAGGGCGAGATTCCGGTGGGCGCCAAGCTGATCGTGCTCGGCGGCCCGGCCATGCTGATCGGCCTGGGCGGCGGCGCCGCTTCCTCCATGGCCACCGGCGCCAGCTCGGCGGACCTGGATTTCGCCTCCGTGCAGCGGGAAAACCCCGAGATGGAGCGCCGCTGCCAGGAGGTCATCGACCGCTGCTGGCAGCTGGGCGACGCCAACCCGATTCGCTTCATCCATGACGTGGGCGCTGGCGGTCTTTCCAATGCCTTCCCGGAGCTGGTCAACGACGGTGGACGTGGCGGCCGCTTCGAGCTGCGCAACGTGCCCAATGACGAGCCTGGCATGGCCCCGCATGAAATCTGGAGCAACGAATCCCAGGAGCGCTACGTACTGGCGGTGGCGGCCGAGGACTTCCCACGCTTCCAGGCCATCTGCGAACGCGAGCGCTGCCCGTTCGCGGTGGTCGGCGAAGCCACCGCCGAGCCGCACCTGACCGTGACCGACAGCCACTTCGGCAACAGTCCGGTAGACATGCCGCTGGAAGTGCTCCTGGGCAAGCCGCCGCGCATGCATCGCAGTGTCGCCCGTGAAGCCGAGCAGGGCGATGACTTCGACCCGGCCCGCCTGGACCTGGCCGACGCCATTACCCGGGTCCTGCGGCATCCCGCGGTGGCCAGCAAGAGCTTCCTGATCACCATCGGCGACCGCACCATCACCGGCCTGGTAGCCCGGGACCAGATGGTCGGGCCCTGGCAGGTTCCGGTCGCTGACTGCGCCGTGACGGCCACCAGCTTCGACGTCTACACCGGCGAAGCCATGGCCATGGGTGAACGCACCCCGTTGGCGCTCCTGGACGCCCCGGCTTCCGGGCGCATGGCCATTGGCGAAACCCTCACCAACCTGGCTGCCTCGGCCATTGGCCAGCTGTCCGATATCAAGTTGTCCGCCAACTGGATGGCCGCGGCGGGCCACCCGGGCGAAGACGCTCGCCTGTATGACACCGTCAAGGCAGTGGGCATGGAGCTGTGCCCGGCGCTGGGCATCACCATTCCGGTGGGCAAGGACTCCATGTCCATGCAGACCCGCTGGCATGAAGAGGGCCAGGACAAGGCGGTCACCTCGCCCATGTCGTTGATCGTCAGTGGCTTCGCGCCGGTCACCGACATCCGCAAGACGCTCACCCCGCAACTGCGTCTGGACAAGGGCGAAACGGATCTGATCCTCATCGACCTGGGCCGTGGCAAGAACCGTATGGGCGCGTCCATCCTGGCGCAGGTGCACGGCCAGCTCGGTCAGGTTGCGCCGGACGTCGACGACGCCGAAGACCTGAAGGCCTTCTTCGCGGTGATCCAGGGGCTCAACGCCGACGGCCACCTGCTGGCCTACCATGACCGTTCCGATGGCGGCCTGTTGGTCACTGCCCTGGAAATGGCATTCGCCGGCCATTGCGGCCTGGACCTGCGCCTGGATACCCTGGCCCATGGCCGTGAAGACGCCGCGGCGGTGCTTTTCAACGAAGAACTGGGGGCGGTCATTCAGGTCCGCCATGACGCGACCCCGGCCATTCTCACCCAGTTCAGCGCCGCTGGCCTGGAAGACTGCGTGGTGGTCATCGGCAAGCCGGTGAACAACGGCCATGTCTCCATTCGCCTGGGCGATGACACCCTGTTCGAAGGCGAGCGACGCCTGCTGCACCGCCAGTGGGCTGAAACCAGCTATCGCATTCAGCGGATGCGCGACAACGCCACCTGCGCGGACCAGGAGTTCGATGCGTTGCTGGAGGAGGACAATCCTGGCTTGCATGCCAAGCTGTCCTTCGACGTCAACCAGAACGTGAGCGCGCCTTATATCAAGAGCGGCGTACGGCCGAAGGTTGCCGTATTGCGCGAACAGGGCGTGAACGGGCAGGTGGAAATGGCCGCCGCCTTCGATCGCGCCGGCTTCAGCGCCCTGGATGTGCACATGAGCGATATCCTGGCCGGCCGGGTCGACCTCAACGACTTCAAGGGCCTGGTGGCCTGCGGCGGCTTCTCCTACGGCGACGTGCTGGGCGCGGGCGAGGGCTGGGCCAAGTCCGCATTGTTCAACAGCCGCGCCCGGGATGCCTTCCAGGCGTTCTTCGAGCGCAGCGACAGCTTCGCCCTGGGCGTGTGCAACGGTTGCCAGATGATGTCCAACCTGCATGAGCTCATTCCAGGCAGCGAGCACTGGCCGCACTTCGTACGCAACCGCTCCGAGCAGTTCGAAGCCCGGGTGGCCATGGTGCAGGTGCAGGAATCCAACTCCATCCTGCTGCAAGGCATGGCCGGTTCGCGCATGCCGATCGCCATTGCCCATGGTGAAGGCCACGCGGAATTCGCCAGCGAGCAGGCGCTGATCGAGGCGGATGTTTCCGGCTGCGTCGCGCTGCGGTTCGTGGACAACCACGGGAAGGTCACTGAGACCTACCCGGCCAACCCTAACGGCTCGCCTCGGGGTATCACCGGCCTTACCAGCCGCGACGGACGCGTAACCATCATGATGCCGCACCCGGAGCGGGTATTCCGCGCCGTGCAGAACTCATGGTACGGCGACGACTGGAGCGAAGACGGTGGTTGGATGCGCATGTTCCGCAATGCCCGGGTGTGGGTGAACTGATCGCAGGCCAGCACGATCCAGGCGACGGCGAGATACCGGACCGCCTACCCCATGGCCGCCTTGGCGGCGACCGGGGGTGGCGCCTGTGTCGGGCCTAGTCGCGCGCAAGCCAGCGTGGCCCGGCGCGGCTGCTACGGGATACCGGTCCCATTCCCGTAGCAGCCCGCCTTGGCGGCGATGATCGTTTCAGCGGCGGTCCTCCACCGCTGCCTTCAACGTCTGGGACCTGTCATGGCCACCGGTGCGGATCACCCCCAGGTTGCCATGCTCGTCTGCCTTGGCCTGGTCGCTGCGCTTGGCCGTGAACTCCTCGACGACGCTGCTGATCAGTTCGGCCGGGCTGGCCGCGGCGTTGAGGCTGACGTCCGCACGGTAATCCTGGGTATGCAGGTCATCGAGACGCACCTCGCTGCCGCCCAGGTTCACTTGCCCTGAGCCAGACCGAAGCTTGGCGCCGGTCAGCGCCGTGTCGCCGGCCACGTTCAGGTCGATGCCTTGTTGACCGTTGAGCGAAGCCATGCGGTTGACGTTGTCGCGCTGCTGAGTGACGACGTCGAGCAGCAGGCTGGGTGCCAGGGTCTGGTCAAGGGCCTGTACCTGCTCGCCGACCTTGTCCTTTGCTTTGCCGGCCAATGGGCCCGTCATTGCGCCAAGGGCATTGAGCAGGCCCTGGGGGTTCTTTTCCTTGCTGAAGCGACCGTCCACTTTCAACTGGGTGGAGCTGACCTGATCCTGCACGCTGGTGATCCGTAGATCACCGTCCACATTTCCCTTGACGTGCTGTGCGTTCACGGTCGCGCCCTTGAGTTCAAGGTCCTTGGCCGTGCTCACTTCCAGGCTCTTCACTTGCAGGTCGGCGTTTTTGTAGGTGGTGCTATCGACCTTATCCACGTCCACCTTGGCCCTGGCATAGAGCGCCGAGGCGTCACCGTCCTTGTCCAGCCCGCGGCTGATGCCTGCCTCGCCGCCCAAGGCTACTTGCAGGTTATCCTTTTCTTCCGTGCCGCGCGCCGCCTCGATCAACACGCCTCCAGCGGGTGCGTTCAGTTCCAGCCGATCGCCCGCCAACTGGGTACCTTCCAGATGAACCGCAACTGCTTTGTGGGCACCGCCCGTGACGGTCAGATCCTTCACGGCCAAGTCTGCCCCGATGCGGCGCTCGGCCTGCTCGCTCACCCGGCCCATGTCCACATGCCCGCCGAGAGATCCGCCCAGGCGCCGGGCATCGGCTGACGGGTTTCGGCTGAACCCGGCTTGCAGCGCGCCACCGAGGCTTTGCCCTTGGGCCTCATGGGTGTCCAGCCTGGCGGTGATGGAGGCTACGCCCGCGGCCTCAACAGAGAAGCGCTCCGTCGCAGCCTTGCCGTTGTTGATAGTGACGCCTTGAAGCTCGGCGTCACCGCCCGCCTGGATCGAGCCTTCGGGCGCCTTGATACTGACGCCCACCCCGGTGGTATCGGTGCTCGCCAGAACCTTGTGGTTCAAGGCGCCCATGAAGAGCGCGTTTTCACCGGTGGGTGCGGTGCCCCCCTTGAGCAGCCCATAGCCGCTGGTTTCGCTTTCTTCCTTGTGAACGCGATTCTGTGCCTGCAGCATCTTCACATCCCCACCAGCCCTGATATCCGGCTTGCCTTCGAACTGGCTGCCTTCGTAGCGGCCGTCGGTGCCCAATTGCACTCGGATGCCACCAGGGGACGTAAGCTGCATGGGCACGGCGGTCTGGGTATCCAGCAACATCTGCCGGGATGAGCCATCGGCGCTCAGCTTTACGTTGATGTCGCTACTGGTGACCGTGTCCACGCGTGCCGCAGCGTTGACATCCAGGCGCTTGAGGGTTTCTATCTGCCTGGATACGGCCGCTGGCGCCTCATGGCTGCCTGCCTCGATCTGCGATTGGCCGCCCGCGATGCGGTAGGCACTGCCCTGGTCATAGAGCCGCCCCTGCACCTGCGCGTCCAGTCCCGTTGCGCTGACTTGAGTCACCACCGGCGTTTCAGTGCGCGTGCCCTGTTCGCGGTTCATATGACTTGCCATCACGTCCAGACCAAGGGAGGGCGGCGCCAGCGCGTCCTCGACTCCTTGTTTCTGCAGGCGGGATTGCTCCTGCCCGTTCACCAGCTTTTCGATGGGGCGGGTAAGATCCTTCCACTCGGCGCTAACGCCGGTGTCTACCTTCAGGCTGCTGCGCTTGTGCTGCACATCGTCGATTTCCGTGACAACCTTGCGGTCAATGGTCTGCGCCTTTTCAATCACTTGCCCCTTGGCGTCGATGACCGCACCTTCGTAGCTGGCGTGTTCTCGTACATCGAAACGGATGTCCGCCGCCGACTTGATGGTAGCCAGGGCAGCGGTAGCGCGCTCCTGCCGCTCTTCTTCCCGCTTGCTTTCGAAGGTATGGCCACTGCCGACCCGGTCCATGCCCCCGGTTAGCTGTTCGCCTGCCTTGACCGTTGCGGTGGTGCGGTTGCGCCTGGTTTCATCCAGTAGCGTCTTGACCTCGAGCTGGCGGGCCAGCACTTCATTGTTGCCTTGGGTGGATTCCACCTTCGAGCCATGCACGGCCACCTGGTCCGCGGTGGTGATCACCTTCGCGCCGGTCACGCTCGAGCCCTTGTGCTTGAGTGTGTCGACCTGCTGCTCGGTGGTCTCGCGCTGATAACCTACGCCAGCCGACCATTGCTTGGAGCCGGGTTTGCCATCCTCGGCCGCGCGGGTTTCGCCGGCATGGGCGTATAGCTTGCCTTCAGCGGCGCGGGTGCTTTCTGTCAGCGTGTCCTTGGCGGCGAGGATCTCTACCTTGTCCTTGGCTTCCAGTCGCAGCGTGCCCACTGTTTCAATCGATGAGCCGACAACGCGGATGTCGCTGGCGCTCAGGCTACGGTGGTCGCCGTCCGTGCGCACGGTCGAACCCACCGTTTCGGTGTGCTGACGTTCCAGGCTGCTGGACCTGCCGAAAACGCCTCCCAGCTTGGTGTCGCTGCGGCTGTCCTTGATATGGGTGAACTCGGCGGCGCTATCGATGATAACCGGGCCCTTTTCGCCTACGGTCAGGGTACCGGCCTTGCCCTCCACCTTGCTGCCACGAATGAGCACGTCATCGGAAATCAGGCGTGCCACGCCCTGGGCCTTGAGGTCGCTACCGCGCTGGCGCAGGCCGGTTTCCTGGCGATCGCCCTTGTCGGCGAAGAAGAAGCCCTGCACCAGGTCGCCCCGGTAGTTGTCCTTGTTGGCCTCATGCCTGAGGCCTTGGCTATCGATCTCGATGGATCCGGCTGTTATGTCCAGGTCACCCCGGCTCACCAGATCACTGCCACGCACCACTGCTTTGCGGCCGGCCTCGATAGACAGGCTCCCACCTTGCAGCCTGGAAGCGACGGCCTGTTCTTCCAGCCTGTATTCATCGAGGTTCCCACGCCACAGATGCTTGCGATGCCGGATTTCCTGGCTTCGGCTGCGTGAGCTGACGCCGGCTTCGATATTGACGTTGTCCGCGGCGCTGACCTTGAGCGCGCCCTCGGCGCGCAGGTCACTGGCACGCACCTTGACGTTGCGTCCCGCGCTCAGGTTCATGCCTGCCGAGGCGGTGAGGGTATTGCCTTGCAGGGAGTCACTTCGCTCCTCGGTGTGCTTGCGGTAGGTTTCAGTGGTGATGAACAGAGCCTTCCTGCTCCAGGCTTCCCGCTGGTTTCGCACGTTCTGTTCGGTGGCGGCGTCCAGGGTCAGGTCCCGCTTGGCCTTGACGGCCAGCGTTCTGCCTGCCAGGCGACTACCGATGATTTCCACGTCCCGGTCCGCGCTCAGGTCCAGGTCCCCTTGGGTGGCGGCGATGGTCGTGGTGCCCTTGCCGTCAGGCCCCACTTTCAGGTCGCCAGCCGAGGCGACCGTCACCCCGGCGCTGCCTATTACTTGAGGGCCGGCAAGGCGGATACCGGCCCCTTCCCTGGTGCTGATCATCCGGATGCGGCCGGCCTTCATCGCGCCCAGGACGTTGAGATCGATACCCGGCGCTTCTTCAGGGCGTTGCCGGCTTTCCAGCACCTGCAGGGTGTCGGCCTGCACACGGTTGCGCCCGGCGATGGCGGTCAGGCTCGGGCCGACCTCCAGGCGCCCCTGGCTATCGATCCTGGGTGCGATCAGGTCCACGGCCGCGGCGGTATTCAAGCCCCGTCCGCTGATGCGCAGGTCTCCCGCTGCGTTGAAGGTATTCAGGCCGGCCAGGCGGCCGTTTTCGATCTCCGGCGTGCCGACGAGAAAGACCGCGCGCGGGGTATTGATGAAGCCGACCCCGTGGACGTGGATACCATTGGGGTTGGCCAGCACATAATCGGCGGCCTGGCCGAAGATCTCCTGGGGCCCCTGGATGTTCGACGGCAACTGCCCGACCACCTCGTTGAGAATGACGGACGCCGCCTGGCCCTGGAACTGCGGGTTGGCGCCCAGGGCGCCCGCCAGTTGCGACTGACCGGCCACCAGGGCGTTGTTCAATACCAGCCCTTGCAGGGGCACGTTGTAGGTGTCGAACGGATTGTGCGAAAGGCCCTGGGGATTAGGCGCAGTGATAGCGACCACGGGAACGCCGTTTTGCTGGCTTACCTGCGCCGTGCCGCCAGGGCCAGGCAGGGGTACCAGGCCCTCCATCGCGATGCCGGTGACAGGGAACAGCAGGGCACCGGCAACCGCCCAGCGCAGGGGGTCCGGGCGTAGAAAGAGTACAGGAGAACCTTTGGTCTTGTTTTTCATGGGGGCTTCTCTTGGAGGTTAGTAACGCAAGTGCACAGCCAGCTGCCAGTAATCCCCGTCCAAGGGGGCGTTGCGCCGATAAAGCGCCCGCTGGTATTCCACGGCCAGCGCGCCATGCCGGTGTTCCAGGGTCGCGCCCAGGCTGCCGCCCAGCAGGCGCTCCCCTCGGATAGGGACGTGGCCAAGACTGCGCGATGCCCGGCCTCGACCTTCGGCCCAGCCGGCGTCCAGGCCCAGGCTCGGGCTCAGGCGAAAGCCGTGGTCCAAGGCAAGGGGCAGAACCAGGGTGTTGCGCCAGGCCAGGGCGCTGCCGGTGTCGATGGGGCGTTCGCGAAAGCCGCGAACCAGGGAACTGCCGCCCAGGCCCAGGCTTTCGCTGGCGGGCATGGGGGCCTGGCTGTATTGCCCGGTCCACTGGCTGGCCAGGGTCCAGTAGCGCCCTCCCAGCTCATGGGCTGAACTGCGAACGAGGCTCAGGCGCCATTTGCGGTAGCGGGCGCTACGCGCGCCGGGTTGTCTGCGCGGCCAGGCGTCGTCTTCTCGCCACCCGCCCAAGCCCAGGCCGTGGCCGACGTAGCCGGCCCATCTGGCGCGGCCCACCCAGAGACCGTTGAGCCCCAGCTCCAGGCTCTGGTAGCGAGGGCTTTGTAGCGCGATGCGATGCCCGGCCAGTCCGGCCGAGATACGCTTGTCATCCAGGCGCAGGGTAGCGCTCAGCAAGCGGGACTGATCCCGCCATAGTCCGCGTTCCAGCGCGTAGCTGAACAGATGGGAGGTGCCCTGCATCGGGAGGACACTGAGCAACCCCGGCGCCTGGGCCTTGTAGCGGAACTGGTTGGCGGCCAGGGAAAGGCTCCAGGGGCCATAGGGAATGTTGTAATTCAGCCCCAGGGTTTCACTGCCCGCGGTGTCGCTGGCCCGGCTGCGAGCGCCGTGCAGGCTGAAAAAGTCGTTGCGCTCCAGTGGGCTGTCCAGCGATGCGCTCAGGCTGATGCGCTGGCGCCCGGTACTGGCGCTTCCCTGATTGTCCATGCCCAGGTCGACCTGCCAGCGTGGCGGGCGACTGGCGGCGCGCAGCGCTACCTTGGTGCCGCCCTGGTACTGGCCTGGCGCAATGTCGGCGACGAGGTCTACCGAGCGCAGGCGATTGAGCTGGTCCAGCCCCTGTTCCAGGGCCCGCAACTGCAAGGGCTGGCCGATCATGCCCGGGAATGCGGCGCCCAGGTTCACCGGCAGCTCCTGGTCCGCCAGCTCGATGGCTTCCACGAAGCCCTCTTCGATGGCCAGGGCCAGGGGCTGCTGATCGGCGGGCGGGGACAGCAGTAGCGGACGGCTGGCTACATAGCCGGCCTCGGTATAAAGCCGGGTGATGGCCGCCAGGATGCGGTTGATCCGCATCGGCCCCATGCATGGCCGGAGCAGAGGCCGAACGGCATGCTGCACCTGGCTGTCCGACACCAGCCGATTGCCTTCGACGCTGATCCCGCTGAGATACCAGCAAGGGGCGTCCGGTGCGTCCTGCGAGGAGGGCGGCGTGGCGGGCTGGCTTGGCGAGGGTGGCGGTTGGCGCTCCAGTTGGCGCTGGCGCTGTTCGGCCTCAATGGCCTCGCGGCGTCGTTCGCTGTCCTGGATGAAGCGCTGGGGGGCATCGAGCAGCGTAGGCGGTAGCGCCGGGAAGCCAGACCCGCCACCTGGAGTCTCTGCCAGGACTGTTTCAGCCAGGGCGCAGGCAAGTACGATATTCGAAAGCTTGGTTCGAAATTTCAGCATCGGTAGAAACCATCCGAATGAATGGTTTCTACCTTACGCGGTCCGCCTCGTTTTCGCGGTCAGTGGCTTCCGAGGGCAGCGAAGGAAACTGGTGAGGATCTTGAGGGAAAAATCCTAGGAAATACTTATGGACGGATCTCGACCAGGGTACCGTCCTTCACCAGGCTCCACAGCTCCCGCATGTCGTCGTTCTTGAGCGCGATGCAACCGTCGGTCCAGTCCAGGGATTGGAAGTACCACTCCGGATAGTCCTCGCTGGCAGGCGTGCCGTGGATCATGATCATGCCGCCCGGCTCGACGCCAGCTTCCCTTGCCTTGGCCATGTCCTTCGGGTTGGGATAGGACAGATGCAAGGCCAGGTTGTAGCGCTCGCTGATCTTTCGCCAGTCCACCCAGTACAGGCCTTCCGGGGTACGCTTGTCACCCTCGCGCTCTTTTGGCCCGCGGGGCTGCTTGCCCAGGGATACCCGGTAGGTCTTCAGCGGTACCCCCCGGCTGAGCAGCTGCAATTGGCGGGCGGACTTGACCACCAGCAGCTTGTCCACCGGGCCGGCGGGCACGACCGCCGGCGGGGCGGCCGGGGTCAATGGGCGTGTGACGATGGTCTGGGTGAAGGATGCGTTGGCCGCGCAGGCGAACGACAGGCACAGGAATGCAAACAGCACGCGCATTGAAGAAATCGAACCTCGAACCAGCCGGCTAGGGAGAAGGGCTTGCCATCTGCTGCGCCGACAGCGGTGGCAGCGCCTCGTTGCGAACCGGGAAATCGCCTGTGCGCCGGTCGCTGAAGAGGCATTCTAAGGTACGCGCCACAGTGCGGAAAGCCAGCTCCGACCAAGGTATCTCGCTTTCATGAAAGAGCCGTACTTCCAGGCTTTCCACGCCCGCGGCAAAGGCCAGGTCGCTCAGCTCGGCGCGGAAGAACACATGTACCTGATTGATATGGGGCAGGTCGAACAAGGTGTACAAACGCAGTTCGTGCAGGCGGGCGCACGCTTCTTCCTCGGTTTCCCGGGCCGCGGCCTGTTCCAGGGTTTCGCCGTTTTCCATGAAGCCCGCCGGAAGGGTCCAGTACCCCTTGCGCGGCTCGATGGCGCGGCGGCACAACAAGACCTGCTCCTGCCACATGGGCACGGCTCCGGCTACGATGTTGGGGTTCTGGTAATGCACTTGCGAGCAGGCGCCACAGACATAGCGCAACCGGGTATCGCCCTCGGGAATCAAATGGGAAACGGTATGGCCACAGTGGCTGCAGAACTTCATCGGGGCCTCGCTGGGTAGGCTGTTCGGTCTCGACCGGGGGCGAGCGTGTTTTTGGGGTTGGGCATTGAGTGCCTTTGTAGCATGATGGAGGGCAGGCCAAGTAGCGAGGAAAGCCATGCTCGAGGAGTTGCTACGCCGTATCGGCAATCATGTGCCCGGAACACTGGAAATCGACGAGCGCTTTCCGGAGGCGGCGGTTCTGGTGCCTATCACTCGAGACGACCCACCGCAATTGGTGCTCACCCTCAGGGCCAAGGGGCTGTCTACCCATGGCGGTGAGGTTGCCTTCCCGGGCGGTCGGCGCGACCCGGAGGACCCCGACCTTACGTTTACCGCCCTGCGCGAAGCCGAGGAAGAAATCGGGCTGCCTCCGGGCATGGTGGAAGTGGTCGGCGGCCTCAGCCCGCTCATCTCCGCTCATGGCCTGAAGGTCACCCCTGTGGTGGGGGTGATACCGGCGTTCGTCGAATACCGCCCCAACGATGCGGAGATCGCCGCGGTCTTTTCCGTTCCGCTGGAGTTCTTCCGCCAAGACCCGCGCGAACACACCCATCGTATCGATTACCAGGGGCGTAGCTGGTACGTACCCTGTTACCGTTATGAAAGTTTCAAGATCTGGGGGCTGACCGCCATCATGATCGTCGAGCTGGTGAACCTTCTGTATGACACCGGTATCACCATGGACAGGCCCACCGGCCCCTATTCTTCGCCCTGATGACAAGGAGCATTGCGTGATGACCAGCCCCGGCGAAGCCTCGTCGCAGCCCGCGCCCGAGCGGCCGGTGCGTTCGCCCTGCGTGAACGTCTGCGCCATGGACGAACATGACCTGTGCATCGGTTGCCAGCGTACGGCGCAGGAAATCACCCAGTGGGGCAGGATGAGCAATGACGAGCGGCGCCAGGTCATTGCCCAGGCCCAGACGCGGGCCCGCGCCCAGGGCGTCATGCGCTGAAACCCATCCACGGCCTCGGTCAACGGTCCCGCCCAGGCCGCCGCTTGAGGTAGAATGCGCCCCTTCCAGGGTTGCACACCGGCGGCCCTCGTTTCGTTCAGTTGAGGAGCTGCCATGACCCGTATCGGAACCCCCCTCTCGCCGACCGCCACACGCGTACTGCTCTGCGGTTCGGGTGAGCTGGGCAAGGAAGTCGTGATCGAACTGCAGCGTCTGGGAGTAGAGGTCATCGCCGTGGACCGCTACGCCGATGCGCCCGCCATGCAGGTGGCGCACCGCAGCCATGTGATCAACATGCTCGACGGCGCGGCCCTGCGCGCCGTGATCGAAGCCGAGAAGCCTGACTACATCGTGCCGGAGATCGAAGCCATCGCCACCGCTACCCTGGTGGAGCTGGAAAGCGAAGGCTTTACGGTGATCCCCACCGCGCGCGCAGCCCAACTGACCATGAACCGTGAAGGCATCCGCCGCCTGGCTGCCGAGGAACTGGGCCTGCCCACGTCGCCCTACCGCTTCGCCGATGCGTTCGAAGACTACCGCGACGCCGTTCTGGCGCTCGGCTTCCCTTGCGTGGTCAAGCCGGTGATGAGCTCTTCCGGCAAGGGCCAGAGCCTGCTCAAGAGCGAGGCGGATGTCCAGCGCGCCTGGGATTATGCCCAGGAAGGCGGGCGGGCCGGCAAAGGCCGGGTCATCGTGGAGGGGTTCATCGACTTCGATTACGAAATTACCTTGCTGACCGTTCGCCATGGCAGCGGCACCACCTTCTGCGAGCCGGTGGGTCATCGCCAGGAGAAGGGTGACTACCAGGAGTCCTGGCAGCCTCAGGCCATGAGCGAGAAAGCCCTGGAAGCTTCCCGCGAGGTCGCCCGGGCGGTGACCGAGGCCTTGGGTGGCCGTGGCATGTTTGGCGTGGAGCTGTTTATCAAGGGCGACCAGGTGTGGTTCAGCGAGGTGTCGCCACGGCCGCACGACACCGGCCTGGTCACCCTCATTTCCCAGGACCTTTCCCAGTTCGCCCTGCATGCCCGGGCCATTCTTGGTTTGCCAGTGCCGGTGATCCGCCAGTTCGGCTCCTCCGCCTCGGCGGTGGTGCTGGTCGAAGGGCAGTCCACGCAAACCGCGTTCGCCAACCTTGGCGCTGCCCTGAGCGAACCGGACACCGCCCTGCGCCTGTTCGGCAAGCCACAGGTCAATGGCCAGCGGCGCATGGGCGTGGCCCTGGCCCGCGATGAATCCATCGAAGCCGCCCGGGCCAAGGCTACCCGCGCCGCCCAGGCGGTAAAGGTCGAGCTCTAGAAACCAGCGAAGCTGGCGAACCTATACCCTCGCTCTTGAAGATGGCAAGGTTCGCGGACTCCGAGCGAGACCTACAAGGCCTGGTGCCGGGTTTCCTTCAGGCACAGCACCGCCAGCAGGCTGAGCAGGGCGGCGGCGGAAACATAGCCGCCCACCCAGCTCAGCCCGCCCATGGCAACCAGTTTCTGGGCGAAGAAAGGCGCGGCCGAAGCCCCGACGATCCCGCCAAGGTTATAAGCGGCCGACGCACCGGTGTAGCGCACCCGCGTAGGAAACAGCTCCGGCAACAGGGCGCCCATGGGGGCGAAAGTGGCACCCATGAGCAGCAACTCCAGGCTCAGGAACAGCAGTACGCCCCAGGTCGTGCCCTGGCTGAGCAGAGGCTCCATGGCAAAGCCCGACAGCATCGCCAGTAGCGCGCTCCACACCAGTACCGGCTTGCGCCCGTAGCGATCGCTCAGCCAGGCCGACACCGGAGTGGCCAGGGCCATGAACAGCACGGCGAAACAGAGCATGGCAAGGAAGGCCTGGCGGCTGTAGCCAAGCGTGGAAACCCCATAGCTCAGGGAAAATACCGTGGAGATGTAGAACAGGGCGTAGCACACCACCATGGCGGCGGCGCCCAGGAGCATCGGCCGCCAATGTTGGCTGAACACTTCCACCACCGGGACCCGGGCCGTTTCCTGGCGCGCCAGGGCCGCGGCGAATACCGGGGTTTCCACCAGCTTCAGGCGTACATACAACCCCAGCACGACCAGCGCGGCGCTCAGCAAAAACGGCAGGCGCCAGCCCCAGCTACGGAATTGTTCATCGCTCAGGCCCATGGCCAGCCCCAGGAACAGGCCGTTCGCCGCCAGGAAACCAATGGATGGCCCTAGTTGCGGGAACATGCCGAACCAGCCGCGCTTGCCCTTGGGCGCGTTCTCGGTGGCCAGCAGCGCCGCGCCACCCCATTCACCGCCCAGGCCGAGCCCCTGGCCGAAGCGCAGCACGCACAGTAAGGCCGGTGCCCAGAGGCCGATCTGCGCGTGGCCTGGCAGCACGCCGATCAGGGTGGTGCAGACACCCATGAGCAAGAGAGAAGCGACCAGGGTCGCCTTGCGCCCGATGCGGTCTCCGTAATGCCCGAACAGAGCCGAACCCAGCGGTCGCGCCAGGAAGGCGATGCCGAAGGTCAGGAACGCCGACAGCATCTGCGCCGTGCCTGAGGTCTGCGGGAAAAACACCGGGCCGATGACCAGCGCGGCGGCCGTGGCGTAGACGTAGAAATCGTAGAACTCGATGGCGGTGCCGATGAAGCTGGCCGTAGCCACGCGCGTGGCGGAATTGACGGGGCGAACCGCGGGTGCGTCTGCTGGGGCAAGGGTAGTAGCGGTCATGGGTGTCTCGACAGTCATGAGCCATGGGCGGCAGGCCGCGCTGGCGGATTGTTGTAGGTCCTCGCTGGGCCGCGATCCCGGATCGGGAAAGAGCGTCCCGGGCCTTCGGATGGGAAGGGTCGGGGCGCGGCGGTCAGCGGGCTGACTGGCCAGAAACGGTAGGCGCGGATGGCGCCTGATTCGGCGGGCTTGGGTAAGCCCTTGGAGTATAGGAAGGGCTACCGGGCGGGGCAATGCTCAGGCGCAGGGCGAGCCCGAATGTTGCCAGGCCAGGAGGCGCTTGACCCGATTTTCTTCGGTTTCGAGGATTTCCAGGCGATAGCGGCCGACTTTCAGGCATACCGCTCGCTCGGGTATGGACTCCAGCGCCTCGGTGACCAGGCCGTTGAGCGTCTTGGGGCCATCGCTGGGCAGATGCCAGCCCAGCACCTTGTTCAGGTCGCGCAGGCTGGCGGCGCCGTCGAGGATGTAGCGCCCGTCTGCCTGGGGGAACACATGGGGGTGGCTGCCAGCCTGTTCGCTTTCGAATTCCCCGACGATTTCTTCGAGGATGTCTTCCAGCGTGATGAGCCCGAGCACTTCGCCATATTCGTCCACCACCATGCCCAGTCGCCGTTGCTGCTTGTGGAAATTGAGCAGTTGGGTATGCAGCGGCGTGCCTTCCGGAACGAAGTAGGCCTCGTAGCAGGCCGCCAGCAGCGCCTGCTCGGTGAGGCTCCGGCTGGGGAGCAGGTGGCTGATCTGCCGCGTGTTGATGACTTTGTCCACCTGGTTGATATCGCCGCGGAACACCGGTAACCGGGTGTGGCGACTGACCATCAGTTGGTCGATGATCTGGTCGAGCGGGTCATCGAGGTCGATGCCATCCACCTCGTGACGTGGCACCAGGATGTCGTTCACGGTCATCCGGTCCAGGCCCATGATGGCGTTGGTCACGCCTTGCCGGGACGCGCGCCCTTCGGCTTCCGGGGTGTCCGTCGGCTGCGCCGTGGCCTGGAGCTCGCCTGGATTGTGTCGGGTTCGCGTCGCGGGGGCCCATCTGCGCGCCAGCGCCAGTTCGACCGCGATCAGGGGTCGCATCAGGTGCACGGGCAGCCAGAGCAGGAAGCCGGCATGGTCGAAGCGTTCCGGCATCCGCTGGGCCAGCAGACGGGGCAGGGCGCCCGCGAGCAGCACGATGGCTACCCAGGCCAGCAACGCGGCGGCCATCGCGCCCAGGGGGCCGAAACCCTGCGCGCCGAGCAGGGCGCTCAGGCTCGCCACCAGTACATGAAACCCTAGCCTGGCCAGGGCCAGTGCCGAGCGCTCCCGGTCGGCGC
The DNA here is from genome assembly GCF_049895785.1 of Pseudomonas sp. DC3200b2. Lineage (NCBI taxonomy): Bacteria > Pseudomonadati > Pseudomonadota > Gammaproteobacteria > Pseudomonadales > Pseudomonadaceae > Pseudomonas > Pseudomonas sp. DC3200b2. The sequence continues at coordinate 565,850 of NZ_JAFCTA010000001.1, forward strand.
CCCGAACCCGGCCCTGCGGCTGGCGCCGAGCATGGGCGACGGTACCGAGGCTGGCCGACCACAGCAACGCCAGGGCGATGGCGCCAGCGGCGGGCCCCACAGGCATAGGCATCATGACGCGGCCTCAGATGTGCAGGATGTATTCACGGACCAGCTTGCTGCCGAAATAGGCCAGCATCAGCAGGACGAAACCGGCGAGGGTCCAGCGAATGGCCATATGACCGCGCCAGCCCAGGCGCGTGCGGCCCCAGAGCAGTACGCTGAACACGACCCACGCCAGACAGGACAGCAGTGTCTTGTGCACCAGGTGCTGGGCGAACATGTTTTCCAGGAACAGCCAGCCCGATACCAGGGACAATGACAGCAACACCCAGCCCGCCCAGAGAAACCCGAACAGCAGGCTTTCCATGGTCTGCAGTGGCGGGAAGGCGCGGATCGGCCCGGAAGGGTGCTTGTGCTTGAGCTGGTGGTCCTGGACAGACAGCAGCAACGCCTGGAAGGCGGCGATGGTGAACACCCCGTAGGCCAGGATGGACAGCAGGATATGGGCCAGGATGCCAGGTTCCTGGTCGATGCGAGGCATGGTGCCGGCGGGCGCGAATTGCGCCACCAGAACGGTGACCAGGCCCAATGGATAGAGCAGGACCAGCAGGTTTTCCACTGGTAGCGAGGCGCAGGCAAGCAGGGTCAGGGCGATCACCGCGGCGGCGATCAGGCTCGCGGCGGTGATGAATTCCAGGTTCAGACCGCCAGGGGCCAGCAGTTGCGAAGACAAGGCCAGTGCGTGCAGCAGCACGGCAATGATGCCACCGCCATACAGCAGTGTTCTGTTCGCCTTGGCCCCACGCGCGAGCCGCGCGCCCTGATAGGCCGTGATCCCGGCATAGAACAGCGCCGAAGCGAGGCTGGGTAGCAAACTGGAAGGCAAGGCGAGCATAAGTCTGACGGGCGGCCACTAAAGTCGCGAGTGTGGCATAGAACCTTCGCCCGGATAAAGTGGCGGCCTGTGTCGGCTCGGGCAACTTCTCGCTATAATCGCCGGTCTTCCCTTGCCCGTGGCCAGAACACATCGGCAGGCCGCATGCCACTTCGGTTCGACGGAGCCTGTAAGGATTCCCCATGTTTGAAAATCTTTCCGATCGTCTATCCCAGACGCTTCGCCATGTCACCGGCAAGGCGAAGCTGACCGAGGACAATATCAAGGACACCCTGCGCGAAGTGCGCATGGCGCTGCTCGAGGCCGATGTGGCCCTGCCGGTGGTGAAGGACTTCGTCAACGCCATCAAGGAGCGTGCGGTCGGCACCGAGGTGTCGCGCAGCCTTACGCCCGGCCAGGCGTTCGTGAAGATCGTCCAGGCCGAACTCGAGGCGGTGATGGGCGCGGCCAACGAGGACCTGGCGCTCAACGTCGCCCCTCCGGCCGTGGTGCTCATGGCTGGCCTGCAGGGCGCGGGCAAGACCACCACCGCCGGCAAGCTCGCGCGCTTCCTCAAGGAGCGCAAGAAGAAGTCCGTCATGGTGGTGTCGGCGGACGTCTACCGTCCCGCGGCCATCAAGCAGCTGGAAACCCTGGCCAACGACATCGGCGTCACGTTCTTCCCGTCCGACATCAGCCAGAAGCCCGTGGCTATCGCCGAAGCGGCGATCCGGGAAGCCAAGCTCAAGTTCATCGACGTAGTCATTCTCGATACCGCGGGCCGTCTGCACATCGACGCCGACATGATGGCCGAGATCCAGGCATTGCATGCCGCGGTCAAGCCGGTGGAAACCCTGTTCGTGGTCGACGCCATGACCGGCCAGGACGCGGCCAACACCGCCAAGGCCTTCGGTGACGCGCTGCCGCTCACCGGCGTGGTGCTGACCAAGGTCGACGGCGACGCCCGCGGGGGCGCCGCGCTGTCGGTGCGCTCCATCACCGGCAAGCCGATCAAGTTCATCGGCATGGGCGAGAAAAGCGAGGCCCTCGAGCCCTTCCATCCGGACCGTATCGCCTCGCGAATCCTCGGCATGGGCGACGTGCTCAGCCTGATCGAGCAGGCCGAGCAGAACCTGGACAAGGAAAAGGCCGAGAAGCTTGCCAAGAAGATAAAGAAGGGCAAGGGCTTTGACCTGGAAGACTTCCGCGATCAGTTGCTGCAAATGAAGACCATGGGCGGCCTGGGCAGCCTCATGGAGAAGCTGCCCAACATCGGCGGCGTCAACCTGTCCCAGATGGGCAATGCCCAGGGCGCGGCTGAAAGGCAGTTCAAGCAGATGGAAGCCATCATCAACTCCATGACGCCCGCCGAGCGCCGGGACCCTGAGCTGATCAGCGGTTCGCGCAAGCGCCGCATCGCGCTGGGCTCGGGCACCCAGGTGCAGGACGTGGGGCGGCTGATCAAGCAGCACAAGCAGATGCAGAAGATGATGAAGAAATTCTCCACCAAGGGCGGCATGGCCAAGATGATGCGCGGCCTGGGCGGCATGATGCCAGGCGGCATGCCCCGTCTCTGATGCCAGGCGGCCCGGCCTGGGCAGCCGCCGCGATGCGATGCCCGGCCATTGGGGTAAAAGAGGTTTGCAAAAATCCCTGCATTCCTTGAGAATATGCGGCCTTTCGGGCACCCGTGCCCGCTGTGCCTTATAGTTTTGCACCGACAAACAGGAACGATGTTCACATGGTAACCATCCGTCTTGCCCGTGGCGGCTCCAAAAAGCGCCCGTTTTACCACCTCACCGTGACCGACAGCCGCAATGCGCGCGACGGTCGTTTCAACGAGCGTGTTGGCTTCTTCAACCCCGTTGCCACCGGTGGCGAAGTTCGCCTGTCCGTCAACCAGGAGCGCGTGAGCTACTGGCTGTCCCAGGGCGCGCAGCCGTCTGAGCGCGTTGCTCAGCTGCTGAAGGACGCTGCCAAGGCTGCTGCCTGAGCAGTATGAACGCGACGCCAGACTCCGCGGATGACCTCATCGTCATCGGCAAGATTGTTTCGGTGCACGGCGTTCGTGGTGAAGTGAAGGTGTATTCCTTTACCGATCCGATTGAAAACCTGCTTCAGTACACACGCTGGACGCTTCGGCATGAAGGCATCGTCAAGCAGGTGGAAATGACCCGGGGCCGTTCCCAGAACAAGGTCCTGGTAGCTAAGTTGAAAGGTCTTGACGACCGTGAGGAAGCTCGGCTTCTCGCGGGCTACGAGATCTGCATCGAGCGCAGCCTGCTGCCCGACCTCACCGATGGCGATTACTACTGGTATCAGCTTGAGGGTCTACAGGTCATCAACGGCGAAGGGCAGGTATTGGGCACGGTTGATCACCTGCTCGAGACCGGCGCCAACGATGTGATGGTGGTCAAGCCCGGCGCGGGTAGTCTGGACGATCGCGAGCGGCTGTTGCCCTATACGGACGACTGCGTGCAAGCCATCGATCTGGATGCCGGCATCATGCGGGTGGAATGGGACGCGGATTTCTAGGCCATGGCGAGCCTGCGCATAGAAGTCATTACCCTGTTCCCCGAGATGTTTTCGGCCATCAGCGAGTACGGCATTACCAGCCGCGCGGTAAAGCAGGGGTTGCTTGAGCTTACCTGTCGAAACCCGCGGGCCTACACAACGGACCGTCACCACACGGTGGATGATCGCCCGTTCGGCGGTGGCCCTGGAATGGTAATGAAGATCAAGCCACTGGAAGACGCCCTGGTCGAGGCCAGGCAGGCAACCGGAGGCACGGCGAAGGTGATCTACCTGTCGCCACAAGGCCGGCGCCTGACCCAGGCGGCGGTGAAGGAACTGGCAACGTTGGATGCGATGATCCTCATTGCCGGGCGTTACGAAGGCATCGACGAGCGTTTCATTGAGGCGCATGTGGATGAAGAGTGGTCGATTGGTGATTACGTGCTGTCCGGTGGCGAGCTGCCGGCCATGGTGCTGATCGATGCGGTTACACGGTTGCTGCCCGGAGCTTTAGGGCATGCGGACTCCGCGGAGGAAGATTCCTTCACGGATGGTCTGCTCGATTGCCCGCACTACACCCGACCTGAGGTGTATGCGGAACGGCGTGTACCCGACGTGTTGCTTAGCGGCAACCATGCACACATCCGGCGCTGGCGTTTGCAGCAGTCCCTTGGGCGGACCTACGAACGGCGGGCCGATCTTCTGGAAAGTCGCTCACTTTCTGGAGAAGAGCAGAAGCTGCTGGCGGAGTATCTCCGCGAGCGGGACGATAGTTAACGTATCGATGGCAAAACCATTTTTTTGCCTTAGGAGCACAGCATGACCAACAAGATCATTCTTCAGCTCGAAGCCGAGCAGATGAACAAGGAAATCCCGACCTTCGCACCTGGCGACACCGTTGTCGTGCAAGTGAAGGTGAAGGAAGGCGAGCGTACCCGTCTGCAGGCCTTCGAGGGTGTTGTCATCGGCAAGCGTAACCGTGGCATCAACAGCGCATTCACCGTTCGCAAGATCTCCAACGGTGTTGGCGTTGAGCGTACCTTCCAGACCTACAGCCCGCAGATCGACAGCATGTCCGTGAAACGTCGTGGTGACGTGCGTAAGGCCAAGCTGTACTACCTGCGCGACCTGTCCGGCAAGGCCGCCCGCATCAAGGAAAAACTGTCCTGATAGCGGCTTGAGCTCAGGCTCACCCAAAACCCCGGCCCTTGTGTCGGGGTTTTTGTTTTTAAGAATTCATCTTTGAAAACTCCCGAAGCCTATTGCTTGTCGCTTTACCCAATACGGACCTGGAAATATCTGTGAGCCCTGTCTTGGCGCGATTTGGGCTTCGGCCGTTGCCAAAAAAAGGACCATCAAGGCTCTTGGGAAGTGTTCCGGTTTTTGATTTCAATTGATTGAAGTCGGGTCGCTGGGAATGTTCAAAGGCCCATATTCAATATGTGTAATCAACGTGAATGGGAGCATGACAGTATCAGCGATGGCTGAAAGGCCCATATCGAGTATGGTGGACTCGAGTGTCGGGTTCCATCCTTTTATAGTCGTGGGCGGGGCGTTCAATAGGCACCAGTTATAGGCGAGTCCGCTGTACACCCTTGGAATGGAAGTGCAGTAGGTGGCTCTGGCTTTCAATGTGTCTGATATGACTGGCTCATCCTGCACGGTAGTCTTGATTGTGCCGCAGCCGCAAAGCAATGCAAATAGGTGCAGTAAAGAATAAACTCTCATGTTTATACCTCTCAGCGAAGCGGGAAGGATGCCGGATTTTTAAATGCGAGCAGTAAATGGAATTGCAACAAACTACTTCTGAGGCGCAGGGTTTTCTCTATTGAGGATTGGGTGCTAGAGTATTTGTTTCAACTCAATAGCATTCCAATGCCCGCCCTCGACCACCCCCTGATCGACCAATTCCTCGACGCGCTCTGGCTGGAGAAAGGCCTGTCCGAGAACAGTCGCAGCGCCTATCGCAGTGACCTGGCCCATTTCAATCACTGGTTGAGCGAGCACGGGGTGGACCTGCCGCGGCCGGGGCGCGAAGCGTTGCTCGACTACCTGGCCTGGCGGGTGGATAACCAATACCAGGCTCGCTCGACCGCGCGGTTTCTGTCCGGCGCGCGGGGTTTCTACCGTTATCTGCTGCGCGAAGAGCTGATCGACGTCGATCCCACCCTGCTGGTAGAACTCCCTCAACTGGGCAAGCCCTTGCCCAAGAGTCTCTCCGAAGCGGACGTCGAAGCCCTGCTGGCGGCCCCTGACCTGAGCGAAGCCATTGGCCGGCGCGACCGGGCCATGCTCGAAGTGCTCTACGCCTGCGGCCTGCGTGTTACCGAACTGGTCAGCCTGACCCTGGACCAGTTCAACCTGCGCCAGGGGGTGATCCGGGTAATGGGGAAGGGCAGCAAGGAAAGACTGGTGCCCATGGGCGAGGAAGCCATTACCTGGATGGAACGCTACTTGCGCGATGGCCGCGCCGAGTTGCTCAATGGCCGCGCCAGCGATGTGGTATTTCCCAGCCAGCGCGGGGATCAGATGACGCGCCAGACCTTCTGGCACCGGATCAAGCAGCACGCCATGCGCGCCGGCATAGGCGCGGCCCTGTCCCCGCATACCTTGCGCCACGCCTTCGCCACGCATTTGCTCAATCACGGCGCGGACCTGCGCTCGGTACAACTGCTGCTAGGGCACGCAGATCTTTCCACGACCCAGATCTACACCCATGTGGCCAAGGCCCGGTTGCAAGAGTTGCACGCCCTTCATCATCCACGCGGCTAAGCGAGGGGCATGCCCGGGTGCCGGGTTCGAAAGCCGGGCTGTCGGCCAACAGGGCCTTATGTGATAGTCTTGGCGGCCAATCGTACCCGGCCCGTCGGTTCATTTCCCGGCCTCGGCCGGCCGGGTCGCCCGTCCGCCGCCTCAGGAGTTCTCATGCGCGTGACACGTCTTTTCGCCGCCGCTGCGTTGGCCCTGGCCAGTACCTTTGCCCTGGCCGACGATGCCGAGCAGGCCATACGTAAAACCCTGGACACACTTCAACTGGATGTGCCCATCGAAGCGGTGTCCAGCAGCCCGCTCAACGGCCTCTACGAAGTGCGCCTGAAAGGCGGTCGGGTGTTGTATGCCAGCGCTGACGGTCAGTTCGTGATGCAGGGCTACCTCTACCAGATGCAGGATGGCAAGCCGGTCAACCTCACCGAGAAGACCGAGCGGGCCGCCATCGCCAAGACCGTCAACGCCATCCCTGCCTCGGAAATGGTCGTGTATCCGGCCCAGGGCGAGGTCAAGGCACACATCACCGTATTCACCGACACCACGTGCCCCTATTGCCAGAAGCTTCACGCCGAGGTGCCCGAACTCAATCGGCGTGGCATCGAAGTGCGTTACCTGGCCTTCCCGCGCCAAGGGCCGGGCTCCGAGGGTGACCAGCAGTTGCAGGCTGCCTGGTGCGCCAGCGACCGGCGCGCGGCCCTGGACAAGCTGATCAGCGGGAAGTCCGTTGGTGGCGCCAAGTGCGAGAATCCGGTGAGCAAGCAGTTCGCCCTGGGTCAGAGCATCGGCGTCAGCGGCACCCCGGCCATCATCCTGCAGGATGGGCAGGTCATTCCAGGCTACCAGCCGGCGCCCCAGGTGGCGAAGCTGGCCCTGGCGACGAAGTGACAGGCCATACCAAATACAGGCCGCGATGATCGCGGCGCTTTCCGGTCGGCGCCAGCGTCGGCCGATTCATGGGGAGTCAAGAGTGAAACCGGTCAAAGTAGGCATCTGTGGGTTAGGTACCGTCGGTGGCGGCACCTTCAACGTACTTCAGCGCAACGCCGAGGAGATCGCCCGCCGTGCCGGGCGTGGTATTCAGGTCGCCCAGATCGCCATGCGCTCGCCAAACCCCAACTGCCAGATTACCGGTACCGCCATTACCCATGATGTGTTCGAAGTGGCCAGCAACCCGGAGATCGATATTGTCATCGAACTCATCGGTGGCTATACCGTGGCCCGGGAACTGGTGCTCAAGGCGATCGAGAACGGCAAGCATGTGGTCACCGCCAACAAGGCGCTGATCGCCGTGCATGGCAATGAAATCTTCGCCAAGGCGAGAGAGAAGGGCGTGATCGTCGCCTTCGAGGCAGCCGTTGCCGGCGGCATCCCAGTGATCAAGGCCATCCGCGAGGGGCTTTCGGCCAACCGGATCAACTGGGTAGCCGGCATCATCAACGGCACGGGCAACTTCATTCTCACCGAGATGCGCGAGAAAGGCCGCACCTTCCCTGACGTGCTCGCCGAAGCCCAGGCCCTGGGCTACGCCGAGGCAGATCCGACCTTCGACGTCGAAGGCATAGACGCGGCCCACAAGCTGACCATCCTGGCTTCCATCGCTTTCGGCATTCCGCTGCAGTTCGACAAAGCCTATACCGAAGGCATTTCCAGGCTGACCACGGCCGACGTCAACTACGCCGAGGCCCTGGGCTACCGCATCAAGCACCTGGGCGTGGCGCGAAGCACTCCCAGCGGCATCGAGCTGCGGGTGCACCCCACGCTCATTCCGGCCGACCGGTTGATCGCCAACGTCAATGGCGTGATGAACGCGGTGATGGTCAATGGCGATGCGGTAGGTTCGACCCTGTTCTACGGCGCCGGCGCCGGCATGGAGCCGACGGCTTCCTCCGTGGTGGCCGACCTGGTCGACGTGGTCAGGGCCATGACCTCTGACCCGGAAAACCGCGTGCCGCACCTGGCCTTCCAGCCCGATGCGTTGTCCGCGCACCCGATCCTGCCGATCGATGCCTGCGAAAGCGCCTATTACCTGCGCATCCAGGCCAAGGATCATCCGGGCGTCCTGGCACAGGTGGCCAGCATTCTCTCCGCGCGTGGTATCAACATCGAATCGATCATGCAGAAGGAAGCCGAGGAGCACGATGGCCTGGTGCCGATGATCCTGCTGACGCATCGCGTGCTGGAGCAGCGGATCGACGACGCCATCTTGGCGCTGGAAGCCCTGGATGACGTGGTCGGCAAGGTTGTGCGCATCCGCGTCGAACAGCTCAACTAAGCGGCAGGCTTCACACTGTGAATGAAGGCGGCGCAGTGTGAAGCTTCGATCGGAATAAACTCGCGGCGAGGCCGAAACGCAGAGCATGAGATACGCCAAGAGGCTTCGTCTTGTGGCTTGCGGCTCGGAGCTTGCCGCTCAAACCAAAGGTTTGCACCCATGCGTTATATCAGTACCCGCGGCCAGGCGCCGGCGCTCAACTTCGAGGACGTGCTGCTGGCCGGCCTGGCCAGTGATGGCGGCCTCTACGTGCCGGAGAATCTGCCGCGTTTCACTCAGGAGGAAATCGCCTCCTGGGCCGGCTTGCCATACCACGAGCTGGCTTTCCGGGTCATGCGCCCATTCGTGACCGGCAGCATCGCCGACGCGGACTTCAAGCGCATCCTTGAAGAAACCTATGCCGGCTTCAACCATGCCGCCGTCGCGCCCCTGCGTCAGCTCGGCGGCAACGAATGGGTGCTGGAACTCTTCCACGGCCCCACTCTGGCCTTCAAGGACTTCGCCCTGCAACTGCTTGGCCGCCTGCTGGACCATGTGCTGGCCAAGCGGGGCGAGCGGGTGGTAATCATCGGCGCCACCAGTGGCGATACCGGATCGGCGGCCATCGAGGGCTGCAAGCATTGCGAAAACGTGGACATCTTCATCCTGCATCCGCACCAGCGCGTGTCGGAAGTGCAGCGTCGGCAGATGACCACGCTCTTTGGCGACAACGTTCACAACATCGCCGTGCAAGGCAACTTCGACGACTGCCAGGAGATGGTCAAGGCCAGCTTCGCCGACCAGTCCTTCCTCAAGGGCACACGTCTGGTGGCGGTGAATTCCATCAACTGGGCCCGCATCATGGCCCAGATCGTCTACTACTTCCACGCGGCCCTGCAGTTGGGTGGCCCGCTGCGCTCGGTGGCCTTCTCGGTACCCACGGGCAACTTCGGCGATATCTTCGCCGGCTACCTGGCGCGCAACATGGGGCTGCCCATCAACCAGCTGATCGTTGCCACCAACCGCAACGACATTCTGCATCGCTTCATGAGTGGCAACCAGTATGTGAAGGACACTCTTCATCCGACCCTGTCGCCCTCCATGGACATCATGGTCTCCTCCAACTTCGAGCGTCTGCTGTTCGACCTGCACGGGCGCAATGGCATGGCGATCGCGCAGCTGATGGCCAGCTTCAAGCTCGGCGGCGGGTTCAGTGTCGATGAAGACCGCTGGACCGAAGCGCGCAAGCTGTTCGACTCCCTGGCGGTGAGCGACGAGCAGACGTGCGAGACCATCGCCCAGGTATTCGCCACCACCGGTGAAGTGCTCGACCCGCACACCGCCATCGGCGTGCGGGCCGCCCGCGAGTGCCGGCGCAGCCTCGACATCCCCATGGTGGTGCTGGGCACGGCGCACCCGGTCAAGTTCCCGGACGCCGTGGAAAAGGCAGGCGTCGGCAAGGCCCTGCATCTGCCTGTGCACCTGGAAGACCTGTTCCAGCGGGAAGAGCGCTGCACCGTACTGCCCAATGACATTGCCGCGGTGCAAGCATTCGTCAGCAGCCATGGCAATCGTGGCAAGCCGTTGTAATTCGTTTCTTCAAGGGCGCCCCGAGGCGCCCTTGTCGCCTACACGGCTGTAGGAAGTATCCCGCCACTTTGGCGAAGGTCATCGACTTTTCGCCCTGGTCTTTCAGATGAATCCTATTTAGACGCAACGCAGCCTTCTTTAAGGTAGCCGCCCTATACACATTCAGGAGGCCGCCCAATGCGTTCGCTCAAGGTTCTCATCGTAGAGCAGAATCCCGCCCGCCTGCTGCAGCTTCATCAGATGCTCAATGCCTGCGGCGTCTTCGGTGTGCGTGTCGCCGAGGACCTGAACGCCGCGCGGCACAGCCTCGCCCGTCAGGGGGCCGTGGACGTGCTTGTACTAGGCAGCCAGCTGTTGCCTGCCTCGAGCTTTTTCGCGGACCTGGCCGGTCGCGGGCAAGCTACCGCCCTGGCGGGCGGCGTTATCGTCCAGGGGCCGGTCGGGTACACCGAGCCGGCCGAGGTCGTTCGCCGCGCTCGTCAGGCGGGGCTATGGGTGCTGGGGGTGCTGCCCTGGGGGCAATCCATCTGCCCGCTACACAACATGCTTTGCCGATACCGCATGGAGACTGCCGAAGCCCTGATTGCCTAAACCGCCTTTCATCGCCCGTTGCGCTTGGTCAGGTCGAAGGAGCGAACTTTTGCCCTGGCATAGTGGTCATTTACTGGCACTGAATAGGATTTCCGGTAAACAAGGGTGATCAAGATGGAAAACATCAGCTTGTTGCTTAGTGATGCTCTGGCGCCATACCGCGTCAGCCTGGCTCCGTCGGATCTCCAAGGCCGCTTGCGGCTGACGATCGAGGATCAAGCCGGCAATACGGTTCTGAATCGCGATGTAAATCAAAGCCAACTGGCCGATACCCGCGCTCTCACCGATGTGGTGGATGGTCTGCATCGAGACCTTCTGATCGCTGAGGGCCGCCTGGAGCCTTCGATGATCGCGGCCTTGCGTGTCGTGGGTACCGCCGGTCGGTACGGCGCCGAGATGCGTTGATCAGGGAACCTTCCTCAAAGGCAACCCTCTTACCTTACAAGGACGCTTGAACGACATTGTGCTCCGGTGTCGTTCGGTCGTCCGGTGGCCTGTAAGGCCATGTTTGCCCCGGCCGGCCTCCCCACCGCGTCCGGGGTTTCTTTTGCCCGCCCGCCACCTGGCCCCTTGCTTCGGGTAGACTATTGCCCCCCCTCGTTACCTCGAAGCCCACCATGGCCCAGCCCTCGACAACCTACAAGTTCGAACTCAACCTCACCGACCTGGACCGGGGCGTCTACGAAAGCGTCAAGCAGACCATCGCCCGTCACCCTTCGGAAACCGAAGAGCGCATGGCGGTACGCCTGTTGGCCTACGCGCTGTGGTACAACGAAAACCTGGCATTCGGCCGCGGCTTGTCTGACGTGGACGAGCCCGCCCTCTGGGAAAAGAGCCTGGACGACCGTGTGCTGCACTGGATCGAAGTAGGCCAACCTGATCTGGATCGCCTGACCTGGTGTTCCCGTCGTACCGAGCGTACCAGCCTGCTGGCCTATGGCAGCCTGCGGGTCTGGCAGGGCAAGGTAGTGGATTCGGCCCGTACCCTGAAAAACCTCAACATTGCCGCAGTGCCTCAGGACGTGCTGGAGGTATTGGCCAGCGACATGCCGCGCGCCATCAAGTGGGATGTAATGATCAGCGAAGGTACAGTGTTCGTGACCGATGATCGGGGCCAACATGAAGTCCAGCTTGAATGGTTGCTTGGCGAACGCGGCTAAGGCATGGTGGCCGCCCGCCGTTGTCGTACCCGTGAGATGATTGCCGCACATGCGTATCGAGCCACGCCCGCTACCTGCTGAACTGCCTTTCCTTGGCGACTTGCCGCCTCTGTTGACCCGCCTGTATGCCGCCCGTGGGGTACAGAGCCAGCAGGAGCTGGACAAGGGCCTGGCACGGCTGCTGCCTTATCAGCAACTCAAAGGCATCGACCAGGCAGTGTCGCTGCTGGTTGAAGCCATCGACCAGCGCCAGCGCATCCTGGTGGTCGGTGACTTCGATGCCGATGGGGCCACGGCCAGCAGCGTTGCGGTCTTGGGCTTGCGCCTGCTTGGAGCTGCCCAGGTGGATTACCTGGTACCCAATCGCTTCACCTACGGCTATGGCCTTACGCCGGAAATCGTCGGCGTGGCCCTGGAACGTCAACCAGACTTGCTGGTGACCGTGGATAACGGCATTTCCAGTGTCGATGGCGTCCAGGCCGCCAAACAGGCCGGGCTCAAGGTATTGATAACCGACCACCATCTGCCGGGCCCTGAATTGCCCCAGGCCGATGCCATCGTCAACCCCAACCAGCCCGGGTGTGAATTTCCCAGCAAGGCGCTGGCCGGTGTCGGTGTCATCTTCTATGTCCTGATGGCGCTACGTGCCCGTTTACGCGCCCTCGGCCGCTATGACCAGGCATCGCAGCCGAATATCGGCGAGCTACTGGACCTGGTTGCGCTAGGCAGCGTGGCTGACGTGGTACCTCTCGATGCCAACAATCGCATCCTGGTGCACCAGGGGTTGGAACGCATCCGTGCCGGTCGGGCGCGGCCTGGCATCCAGGCACTGTTGGAAGTCGCTCGTCGCGACCATCGCCGACTGACTTCCGTGGACCTGGGCTTCATCCTCGGACCGCGCCTCAACGCAGCGGGGCGCATGGACGACATGAGCCTTGGCATCGAATGTCTACTCAGTGAAGACCTGGCGCTGGCGCGGGACATGGCCGCGGAGCTCGATGGCCTTAACCAGGATCGAAAATCCGTGGAGCAGGGCATGCAACGCGAAGCCCTGGCGCAACTCAAGGACCTTCCCGTGGAGGCCATGCCCTTTGGCCTTTGCCTGTTCGAGCCGGACTGGCACCAGGGCGTGATCGGCATCCTCGCCTCGCGGCTCAAGGACCGTTATCACCGGCCCACCATCGCCTTTGCCGATGCCGGCGATGGCGTGCTCAAGGGCTCGGCGCGGTCCATCCCCGGCTTCCATATCCGTGATGCGCTGGATGCCGTAGCCGCCAGCCACCCGGGCCTGATCACCAAGTTCGGCGGTCATGCCATGGCCGCCGGGCTTTCCTTGCCGGCCGAGCATTTCCAGGCCTTCGCCAAGGCCTTCGATGCGCAGGCGCGGGCCCAGCTCTGCGAGGACGATCTCACCGGAAGGCTGTTGTCGGACGGTTGCCTGGCCGTGGAAGAATTCCACCTGGAACTGGCCCGGGCCCTACGCAATGCCGGGCCATGGGGGCAGCATTTTCCCGAGCCGCTGTTCCACGGTGTTTTCGAGCTGGTGGAGCAACGCGTAGTGGGTGAGCGGCACCTCAAAGTGGTGCTCAAGAGTGAGTGCGGCAGCGTTCGCCTCGATGGCATCGCCTTCGGTGTCGATCGAGACCTGTGGCCCAACCCCGGCGCGCGTTGGGTGGAAATGGCCTACAAGCTGGACGTGAATGAGTACCGGGGCGTGGAGAGCGTGCAGCTGTTGATTCAGCACCTGAGTCCACGCTAGGGGAATCCGCCGCCCTCCATGGGGGTCTACTAGGCTCTGTAGAATGTCCGCTGGCCCCAAGCCACGGGCAGCGTCTATGGCTGACCTAACCCATTTGAGAGGTGCTTCATGAGCCTGCTGTTAGAACCCTACACGCTGCGCGGCCTGACCTTGCGAAACCGTATCGTGGTTTCGCCCATGTGCCAGTACTCGGCCGAGGATGGCTTGGCCAACGATTGGCACCTGGTTCACTTGGGCAGCCGGGCCGTGGGTGGCGCGGGCCTGGTGATCTTCGAGGCCACCGCGGTAACCGCGGACGGGCGCATCACTCCCGAAGACCTCGGCCTGTGGAAAGACGAGCAGATTCCCGGCCTGCAGCGCATCACGCGTTTCATCGAGGCCCAGGGGGCGGTCGCGGGCATCCAGCTCGCCCATGCCGGTCGCAAGGCGAGTACCTGGCGGCCCTGGCTGGGCAAGCACGGTAGCGTGACCCTGGAAGAGGGCGGCTGGATTCCGGTGGCGCCTTCGCCGATTCCCTTCGACCCCGAGCATGCACGGCCGACCGAGCTCGGCGAAAAGGACATCCAGGGCATCAAGCAAGCCTTCATCGAGGCCGCCCGCCGCGCCTTGAGCGCAAATTTCAAGGTGGTAGAGATCCACGCCGCCCACGGCTACCTGCTGCACCAGTTCATGTCGCCCTTGAGCAATCGCCGTACTGACCAGTACGGGGGGAGCTTCGACAATCGCATTCGCCTGGTATTGGAAGTAACCGAAGCCATTCGCGAGCTATGGCCGGCGGACCTGCCGGTGTTCGTGCGTGTATCGGCCACCGATTGGGTGGAGGACGGCTGGAATCCGGACGAAACCGTTGAATTGGCGCGGCGCTTGAAGGCCCTGGGGGTAGACCTGGTGGACGTTTCTTCCGGCGGTACCGCCGCGAATGCCGAAATCCCGACGGGTCCTGGCTATCAGACGCGCTTCGCCGAGCGGGTGCGCAAGGAATCGGAAATTGCCACCGGTACCGTAGGGATGATCACGGAGCCTGCCCAGGCCGAGCATATTCTGCGCACTGGCCAGGCGGACCTGATTCTGCTGGCCCGGGAGCTATTGCGCGATCCGTACTGGCCGCTGCATGCCGACGATGACCTTGGCGGTCGTCAGTCCATCTGGCCCGCCCAGTACCAGCGCGCCACCCACCGGGACCAACCCATCCATGAGTCGGACCTGCGGGATACGGCAGCGCGCGGTTGATCCTTATCCATGGGCTGCCCCCAGGGTAGGCGCTAGCGAAGCTGGCGAATGAAGCGAATTTCGAAAGCTCCATTCCCAGCTGGCGCTGGGTCCTACCGGTCGGTCCAACCCCTGTAGGCCCAACTTTACCTTCGGCGGCTTCGCTACCCATGGTGGGAGCCAGCGAAGCTGGCGAAGGGCAGTGAGCGGGACCATTCGGCAGTTTGGCAGCCCTCCTACGGATACTTGCGCTGATCGGGCGCTGGCGGGAAGTACTGGTACAGCCAGGTCTCGCTAAGGGTGCGGTCGCTGGTCCTGATATACAGCCGCATCTCCACCGGCTCCACGCTGTCGCTGGTGGGATACCAGTCGAAGATCACTCGGTAGCCCTTGATGTTCGGCAGTACCAGCACATGGAAGTCCTGGACCTTGCCATTGGATACCGTCACCACGGGCTCGATGCCGGTGCCTTCCGGCAGGCTTTCCAGGCCGCCGCCGGTGAAGTCGATGGCGAAGCGGCGGGCCCATTTATCCGGGTAATGCTCGCCCGGTGCCCAGCCTTCCAGGAAGCCGCCCATGCCGGAGCGGGTGGCGTGAACCCGTGCCAGCGGCGTGCCGGTCGGGGGTAGGGCGCTCCAGTACAGCTTGTAGCCGTAGGCCAGGGTGTCGCCAGCGGCCACGGGCTTTCTGGGCGTCCAGAATGCCACGATGTTGTCCATGGTTTCGCCAGTGGTAGGGATCTCCAGCAGGTCGATGGAGCCCTCGCCCCAGGCGGTGGTGGGTTCTACCCACAGGCTGGGGCGCTTGCTGTACCAGTCCACGGTATCCTGGTAGCTCTCGAAATCGTGGTCGGTCTGCACCAGGCCGAACCCTTTCGGGTTGGTGTCGGCAAAGGCATTGAATTGCAGCTTGGCCGGGTTGTTCAGTGGCCGGCAGATCCATTCGCCATTGCCGCGCCACATGGCCAGGCGGTCCGAGTCGTGGATCTGCGGATGGATGGTGTCGCACATGCGACGTTCGTGAGTGCCGCAACTGAACATGGTGGTCATGGGGGCGATGCCCAGTTGCTGGATCGCCGTGCGGGCCGTTACCTGCATGTCCACCGCCATGACTACGCGCTCGTCTTGGCAGTCGATGTCGAAACGATAGGCGCCGGTGGCGCTGGGAGACTCCAGCAAGGCGTAGACCACGAAGCGGGTGGCGTCCTTGGTCGGGGTCTCGAACCAGAACCTGGTGAAGTCCGGGAATTCTTCCTGCCGCTTGGCGAAGGTGTCGACCGCCAGGCCGCGCGCCGACAAGCCGTACTGCTTGGTCGCATCCACGGCGCGGAAATAGCTGGCGCCAAGGAAGGAAACGATGTCATGGCGATCGATCTCAGGCGCCTTGAACAGCTTGAAACCGGAAAAGCCCAGGTCACCCTTGAGCTGCTTCTGGTTGACCTTGCTGTCGTTGTAGTTGAACAGCTCGGGCCGGAAGTGTACTTCCCGCGCCTGACGGGTGGCCGGATCCACGCTGTACATGCGCACCGGCGTGCGGAAGCCCATGCCCACGTGGAAGAACTGGACATCCAGCTGGCCATTCACTTCTTTCCAGAGCGAATGGTTGGCGTCGTACTGAATGGCATTGAACTGCTGAGGCGTCATGTTCGCCAAGGTAGGCGGCAAGGCCTGCTTGCGGTCGGTATAGGGCTGTGCGGCCAGGGCCTTGGCCAGGGCCTTGAGCCCCTCGAAATCGAAGTGTTCGGCGTCGCCGTCGGCGGTTGCCGCCAGCGCGCGAGCGGAGAATAGCGCGCTGGTAGACAGGCCGGTATAGGCGGCCAGGGCCATGGAGGCTTTCAACAGGCTTCTGCGGTGCATGGGCAAACCTTTGCTGGAAAATGCGAACGTTAGCCAGGTTGATGGCACCGCGCAATCACCGCTTCGATTGGCGCCACCAGCCTTGCTTCACGGCCCTTGTAGAGCGCCGATCGCCCCCGTTGGTTCATCGCGTCAATGCTTGAACATCACATGGCGCACCACGGTGTAGTCCTCCAATCCGTACATGGACATGTCCTTGCCGTAGCCGGAGTGTTTCTGGCCGCCATGGGGCATTTCGCTCACCAGCATGAAGTGGGTATTCACCCAGGTACAGCCGTATTGCAAGCGGGCACTGAGCCGATGGGCCCGGCCCAGATCCTGGGTCCAGACCGATGAAGCCAGGCCGTAGTCCGAATCGTTGGCCCAGTCGAGTACCTGGGCTTCGTCACTGAAAGGCGTCACGGTAACCACCGGGCCGAACACCTCCCGCCGGAGGATCTCATCGTCCTGTTGCACATCGGCCAGCACTGTCGGTTCGAAGAAGAAACCGTCTCCTTCCACGGCCTTGCCGCCCGTGACCAGACGAATGTGCGGCTCAGCTACCGCGCGGCTGACGAAGCCTGCCACACGGTCGCGCTGCTGCGCGCTGATCAGCGGGCCCAGCTCGGTGCCCTCGGCTTCCTGCAACCCGTGACGGAGGCTGCCGACCGCCGCGCCCAGTTTTTCGACGAAGCGCTCATAGATGCCCTGCTGGGCATAGATCCGGCAGGCTGCCGTGCAGTCTTGCCCGGCATTGTAGAAACCGAAGGTGCGAATGCCCTCCACGGCGGCATCCAGGTCGGCATCGTCGAAGATCAGCACAGGCGCCTTGCCGCCCAGCTCCATGTGCATGCGCTTCACCTGGGCTGCCGTGCTGGCGATGATTTGCGAGCCGGTGGCGATAGAGCCGGTCAGGGACACCATGCGCACCTTGGGGTGTTCAACCAGAGGCGCTCCCACATTGGCTCCGCGCCCAAAGAGAACATTCAGTACACCCGCCGGAAAAATGCCTGTCGCCAGTTCGGCCAGCTTCAAGGCGGTAAGCGGCGTAAGCTCGGACGGCTTGAGTACCACGGTATTGCCCGCGGCCAAGGCCGGGGCGATTTTCCACGCCACCATCATCAGCGGGTAGTTCCAGGGCGCGATGGAGGCGATTACACCCACCGGGTCGCGCCGGATCATCGAGGTATGGCCCGGCAGATATTCACCGGCGGCCGAACCATTGAGGCAACGCGCCGCGCCAGCGAAGAAGCGGAAGACGTCCGCGATGGCCGGCAGCTCATCATTGCGCGCCGCGCTCAGAGGCTTGCCGCAGTTGGCGGATTCCAGGCCGGCCAGCTCATCGGCATGGGCGTCGATGGCGTCGGCGAGCTTGAGCAAGGCCAGGGCGCGATCCTTCGGTGGGGTCTGCGACCAGCCGTCGAAGGCGGCATCGGCGGCGCGTACCGCGGCATCCACCTGGGCTTCGCTGGCCTCGGGAATCTCGACCAGCACCTGTCCCCGGGCCGGGTCCAGCACCGGCTGGACGCTACCTTCACCAGCTACCAACTGGCCATTGATCAACAGTAGGGTTTGCATCGTGCGAGCCTCCAGGTCATTTGCCGGCGCCGGCGACCGATTCGCCGCCGCGTGTCAGGTAATAGGCGCCCAGGATGGGCAGCATGGTCACCAGCATCACCAGCATGGCCACCACGTTGGTGACGGGAACATCCCGCGGCCGCGCCAGCTGGTTGAGCAGCCAGATGGGCAGGGTGCGTTCGTTGCCGGCGGTGAAGGTGGTGACGATGATTTCATCGAAGGATAGGGCGAAAGCCAGCATTCCCCCGGCGAGCAGGGCCGAGCCCAGGTTCGGCAGGATGATGTAGCGGAAGGTCTGCCAGCCATCGGCGCCCAGGTCCATGGAAGCTTCGATCAGGCTATGGGGCGTGCGCCTGAGCCGGGCGATGACGTTGTTGTAGACGATCACCACGCAGAAGGTGGCATGGCCGACCACGATGGTGAACAGCCCAGGCTCGATGCCGAGGGTCTTGAAGGCCGACAGCAAGGCGATACCCGTGACGATGCCCGGCAGGGCGATGGGCAGGATCAGCATCAGCGACACGGCGTCCTTGCCGAAGAACGTTCGACGGTAGAGCGCCGCCGCGGCCAGGGTGCCCAGCACAAGGGCCAGCGCCGTGGCCAGGCAGGCCACCTGTAGCGACAGCTTGATCGCCAGGACTACGTCCTCCCGGGCGAAGGCAGCGCTGAACCATTTAAGGGTCCAGCCCCGGGGCGGGAAGCTGAAGGCGGCATCCTCGGTGTTGAACGCGTACAGGAAAATCACCAGGATCGGCACATGCAGGAAAGCCAACCCGCTCCAGGCCGCGATACGCAGCCCGATGGACGCTTTTTCAGAGTGCATCGAAGGCCCCCAGGCGACGGACGATGGTCAGGTAGAACGCAATGAGCACGATAGGCACCAGGGTGAAGGCGGCGGCCATGGGCAAGTTGCCGATGGCCCCCTGCTGGGCGTACACCATGCTCCCTATGAAATACCCTGGCGGGCCGATCAACTGCGGCACGATGAAATCGCCCAGGGTGAGGGAAAAGGTAAAGATCGAGCCCGCCGCGATACCCGGTACCGCCAAGGGCAACACCACCTGCATGAAGGTCTGCCGTGGCGTGGCGCCAAGGTCGGCCGAAGCTTGCAGCAGCGACGGCGGCAGGCGCTCCAGGGCCGCCTGGATCGGCAGAATCATGAATGGCAGCCAGATATAGACGAACACCAGGAAGCGGCCCAGATGCGAGGTGGATAGGGTGCTGCCGCCGATGCCGGGTACGTTCAGCAGCCAGCCCAGCAGGCCGCCCAGCCCCAGGTGATCGACGAACCACTGGAGCACGCCCCCCTTGGCCAGCAGCAGCGTCCAGGCGTAGGCCTTGACGATGTAGCTCGCCCACATGGGCAGCATCACCGCGATGTAGAAAAAGGCTTTGACACGGCCTTGGGTGTAGCGGGCCATGTACCAGGCGATGGGAAACGCGATGACTGCGCTGGCGACCGACACGGCCAGGGCCATGGTCAGGGTGCGCAGGATGATGTCTAGGTTGGCCGGCACGAAGAGCGCGCCGAGGTTGGCCCAGGTCAGGTCCGCGGTCACCGTCATGCTGAAATCGTCGAAGGTGTAGAACCCTTGCCAGAGCAGGTTCAGCAGTGCCCCCAGGTAGATGACCCCGAACCAGAGCAGCGGCGGCACCAGCAACAGCGCCAGGTAGAGGTTGGGCCGCCGGTAAAGCAGGTCGGCCAACCGGCGCAGGGTGCGTCTGCGCGGAGCAGGTGCGGGTGACTCCAGTGCCACGGCCATGTCAGCGCGCCTCGTCCAGCAGCGGCACCATGGCCGCCCGGGGCCAATGCAGGGTCAACCGCTGGCCGGGCTGGGGCGCATTGCCATCGAACTGCCAGTTCTGGTTGGCCTGGCTGACATTCAGAGGCTGACCATTGCCCAGGCGCACTTCGTAGCGGGTGCTACTGCCCTGGTAGTGCACGTCCTGCACGGTGGCATCCACGCGTACATGGTCGACATGATCCGGCAGGCCCAGGCGTATGTGTTCCGGACGAATCGAAAAGGCGCCCGGAACGCCGCGCAAGGTATTGGCCAGCTCTCCGCGCAGAACATTGGAGGTGCCCACGAACTCGGCCACGAAGACAGTGGCCGGTTTGCTGTAGAGGTTGCGCGGGCTGTCGCATTGTTCGATGCGGCCTTTGTTGAACACGGCCACTCGATCGCTCATGGACAAGGCTTCGGTCTGGTCGTGGGTCACGAACACGAAGGTGATGCCCAGTTGCCGCTGCAGCTTTTTGAGTTCGCCCTGCATCTGTTCGCGAAGCTTGAGGTCCAGCGCCCCCAGGGGCTCATCCAGCAGCAGCACACGCGGGCGGTTCACCAGCGCGCGGGCAAGGGCCACTCGCTGGCGTTGGCCGCCAGACAACTGCGCCGGCTTGCGCTCGCCGAAACCGGCCAGGGCAACCATGGCCAAGGCGTCCTCGGCGCGGGACAGGCGTTCAGCCTTGCCGACACCCTTGACCTTGAGGCCATAGGCCACGTTGTCGCGCACGCTCATATGGGGGAACAGAGCATAGTCCTGGAAAACCGTATTGACATCACGGCGATAAGGGGGCAGCCCGGCAGCTTCTATGCCATGGATGCGGATGGACCCGGCGCTGGGCTGCTCGAACCCGGCGATCAACCTCAGGCAGGTGGTCTTGCCGGAGCCTGAGGGCCCGAGCATGGAGAAGAACTCTCCGTCCCGGATGTCGATGGACACCCGGTCTACAGCCTTGACCTCGCCGAACTGGCGAGATACGTCAGTAAATTGCACCGCAGCGGTCATAATGATTGCCCTTTGCCGAGAGGAACGCGGGCATGGCGCGCCCGCGTGCTTGCCAGGAGGTTGCAGTAGGAGCCAGCGAAGCTGGCGATCCGGCCAGCCTTCGCCCATTGGCCAGCATCGCTGGCGCCAACTGACTGCTAGCGGCCGCCCATGATCGCGATGTAGTCCTGGGTCCAGCGGCTGTAGGGCACGAACTTCCCGCCCTCGGCCTGGGGGGTCTTCCAGAAGGCGATCTTGTCGAAGAGGTCGTAGCCGTTGGTGGCGCAGCCCTCGGCACCGAGCAGCTCACTGGCCTTGCAGGCCTGGGGCACGGCTGGCAGCGAGCCGAACCAGGCCGCCACGTCGCCCTGGACTTTCGGCTGCAGTGACCAGTCCATCCACTTGTAGGCGCAGTTGGGATGCTTGGCTTCGGCATGGAGCATGGTGGTATCCGCCCAGCCGGTAGCTCCTTCCTTAGGCACCGTGGAGGCCACGGGTTGGTTGTCTGCCTTCAGGCCATTGACCATGTAGCCCCAGGAACTGGTGGCAACCACGCCCTCATTCTTCACATCGCTCATCTGTACCGTGGCGTCGTGCCAATAGCGGTGAATGAGAGGTTTCTGCTGGCGCAGCAAGTCCAGCACGGCCTTGTACTGAGCTTCAGTCAGCTGGTAGGGGTCCTGGATGCCCAGCTCCGGCCTGGCGCTTTTCAGGTACAAGGCTGCATCGGCGATATAGATGGGCCCGTCATAGGCCTGCACGCGGCCTTTGTTCGGCTTGCCATCGGGCAAGCCCTGGGGCTCGAACACCACGCTCCAGCTGGTGGGCGCGGTCTTGAACACCTGCGTGTTGTACATCAGTACGTTGGGCCCCCACTGGTAAGGCGTGCCGTATACCTGTTGGTTCACCACGAACCATGGCCCGTCAGCCAGGCGAGGGTCCAGGTTCTTCCAATGGGGGATCAGCGCCGTATTGATGGCCTGAACCCGCTTGCCCGCGATCAGGCGCAGGGAAGCATCACCCGACGCGGTGACCAGGTCGTACCCACCCTTGGCCATGAGGCTGACCATTTCATCCGAGGTTGCCGCGGTCTTGACCTCGACCTTGCAACCGGTTTCCTTCTCGAAGCCGGTGACCCAATCATAGTTCTTGTCGCTTTCGCCGCGCTCGATATAACCGGGCCAGGCGATGATATCCAGGTGGCCTTCACCGGCGCCAAGAGCCTTGGGAAGTTCGGCGGCCTGGACGCTGACGCTGGCGAGCAGGGCCGTGGTGATTGCGCTGAGCAAGGTGGTCGTGGACGCGGACATGGATTTCCCTCTTTTTCAAATTATCGTCGGGGCAGCGGTGAGCCAAGGACAGCTTCGCATTCGTTATTGTTGTGGGGCTGGCGCCTCAGCCCAGCACTTCCCGGTGGCGCGCCATGATGTGGCGTACCACGCTGTAGTCCTGCAGCGAATCGCTGGACAGGTCCTTGCCATAGCCAGAGCGTTTCAGGCCGCCATGGGGCATTTCGCTGGCAAGCATGAAATGGCTGTTGATCCAGGTGCAGCCATACTCCAGCCGGGAAGCGAACTGCATGGCCTTGTCCAGGTCGCGGGTCCAGACCGACGAGGCCAGGCCATATTCGGAGGCGTTGGCCCAGCCCAAGGCTTGCTCAGCGGTATCGAAGCGCGTCACGGTGACCACCGGGCCGAAAACTTCCCGTTGCACGATCTCGTCGGTTTGCCTGCAGCCGGCCAGCAAGGTGGGCTGGTAATAAAAGCCTGGGCCTGAATGGGTGGCCGCCCCTGTGATGCGCTCGATATGCGGTTGGCTCAGGGCGCGCTCCACGAAGCTGGCGACTCGGTCGCGTTGGCGGGCACTGATCAGCGGGCCCAGTTCGTTGTCCTGGTCACGCTTGCTGGCGAAGCGCAAGCTGCCCACCGCCGTGCCCAATTCGGCCACCAGGCGATCGTGGATACCGGCCTGGGCATAGACACGGCAGGCTGCGGTACAGTCCTGGCCGGCGTTGTAATAGCCATAGGTGCGAATGCCTTCCACCACCGCCTCCAGGTCGGCGTCGTCGCAAACGATCACCGGTGCCTTGCCGCCCAGTTCCAGATGGGTACGCTTGAGGGTGCGGGCGGCCGCCTGGAGAATCTTCTGCCCAGTGACGATGTCGCCGGTAAGCGACACCATGCGCACCCGAGGGTCGCTGACCAGTTGCCCACCCACGCCATCGCCGCCACCGCAGACGACGTTCAGCACCCCGGCCGGCAGCAGCTCGGCCAGGTCGGGCAGCAATGCCAATATGCTCAAGGGCGTGTGTTCGGAGGGTTTGAAGACCAGGGTATTACCGGCGGCCAGCGCCGGCGCCAGCTTCCAGGCCGCCATCATCAAGGGGTAGTTCCAGGGCGCGATGGACGCCACCACGCCCACTGGGTCCCGGCGTACCATGCTGGTGTAGCCAGGGACGTATTCGCCCGCCAGCTGTCCCGTCTGACAGCGGACCGCCCCGGCGAAAAATCGGAATACGTCCACGCTGGCGGTCAGGTCATCCTGGCGAGCCAGATGCAAAGGCTTGCCGCAATTGAGGGCCTCGATCCGAGCCAATTGATCGGCCCTGGCTTCGATACGTTCGGCGATGGCCAACAGGCGATTGGCGCGCTGCTGGGGCGTGGTCCTCGACCAGGCTGGGAACGCCCGGCTGGCGGCCGCGATCGCCGCCTGCACCTGAGCGGGGCTGGCTTCGGCCACCTGGGCCAAGGCATTGCCATCGCTGGGGTCCAGGATAGTCTCGGCCATGCCTTCGCCCGCCACCAGTTGGCCGTCGATCAGCAAGGCAGTGCGCAAGGGCTCGAACAGGTCGAAACGGGGCATGGCAAGGCCTCGGCAAAGCGGTTGTCTGGCCCCCAGCCTAGTAGGGCCGGTGCGCTATCGACAAATGCCAAATATCGAAAGCGGCGTTCGATTAAATCGAAGGCTTGCGGGCATGCTGTTCCCGAGCCGTGGTAAGGAAGGGGTCCACTAGGGGTGGCCGTGCGCTGCCCCGGCGCCAGGCCAGGCCCACGTCCAGCGTGCGGGTCAGGTCTACGACGCTGCGGGCCTCGATGATGTCGCCTTCCAGGGACCAGGGCCGGTAGGTCATGTCTGGCTGGATCGCCACGCCCAGGCCGGCGGCGACCAGGCTGCGTACTGCCTCGGTGGAAGCGCTGCGCAGGCTGATGCATGGGCGCAGCCCGGCTTCGTCCCAGATGCGCTGAGCGTTGCGGTCCATCTCGTCGACACGGAGTTCGATCAGGTGCTCGGCGGCCACGTCCGCCAGGGCGATTTCGTCGCGCTCCAGCAGGGGATGGCGCGCCGGCAGCCACAGGCGCTGGGGTGAGTGGGTCAACACCTCGGTTTGCAGGGCATGGCGGTCTTCGAGATTGGAAAGGATCAGCACGGCCACGTCGATCTCGCCGTTGAGCAATAGATGCTCGATATAGGGCCGCTCGTCTTCCATGACCTGCAGATTCACGTTGGGGTAGGCCCGCTGGAACCGTGTCAGCAGATTAGCCAGGTAGTAGCCTGCCACGAGGCTGCTCACCCCAATGGTGAGGGTGCCACTGATCTGGTCGGTGCACTGTTGCAAGCTGCGCTTGGCATTGTCCACGGTGGCCAGGATCAAGTGCGCCTGGCGCAGGAACTGATGCCCCTGGTGGGTCAGGCTCATGCCCTTGGCATGACGATTGAACAGCGAAACGCCGATTTCCTCTTCCAGTTGCTGGATCGCGGCCGTCAGGGTGGACTGGGAGATGAACACCGCCTGAGCGGCCGCGGAGATCGATCCGGTCTCGGCCACTGCGATGAAATGGCGGATCTGGCGCAGCGTCATCATGGCAAGGTATCTACAAAAGAAGAGGGT
This sequence comes from Pseudomonas sp. DC3200b2, assembly GCF_049895785.1. Lineage (NCBI taxonomy): Bacteria > Pseudomonadati > Pseudomonadota > Gammaproteobacteria > Pseudomonadales > Pseudomonadaceae > Pseudomonas > Pseudomonas sp. DC3200b2. The sequence continues at coordinate 590,680 of NZ_JAFCTA010000001.1, forward strand.
GCCTTCGTTATATCGAAAAAATCGAACGGGTGACAGGGGTGCGTACTGAGTACGTAGGGGGCGGTTGGCCAGCCGTGACAAGCGCCGCCAGTGGCTCCGCTATCCATATTGTCATCATGAAAGTAGCCGCCTCGCTTACCGGCCGCTGGTCTATACTGCCCGACTTTCGCCTGCCCCCGGCCCGAGGAGTGATTGTGAAGAACTGGACGCTGCGCCAACGCATTCTGGCGAGCTTCGCCGTAGTGATCGCCATCATGTTGGCGATGGTACTGATCACCTTCACCCGCTTGCTGATGATCGAGCAGGAAGCGGCCAGCCTGCGCAGCCAAAGCATTCCGGGTGTGTATTCCGGCTCGATGATGCGCAGCGCCTGGACCGACGGCTACCTTTATACCCAGCAGCTGTTGGGGTTGAGCTATCAGCGCGAACTGGTCAGCGCCGATGAAGAACAGTACAAGGAGTTCTCGGAGCGCTTGGCCAGCCAGATGGCAATATTCCAGAAAACCTTGAACAGCGATGAGGAGCGTGCCGCCTTCACTGAGTTCGCTCGGCTGCGCGACAACTATCAGCAAGCGCTCAAGCGTACCTTGGCGGTCTATCAGCAGCGGCGTTTCACCGAAGCCATGGAATTGTTCGAGCAGGAGCTGACACCCGCCTGGTCGGCGGGCCGAAAGCAACTGAACCTGGTCGTTGACCTGGACCGCCAGGCTGCCGAAGAGGCCAGCGCGGCCATCGAAGGTTCCGTGGTCACCACCCGCCTGGTCATGCTGGCCAGCCTGGTCGTGGCGGTGGCCGCGGCCCTGGCCTGCGGGTTATTGCTGTTGCGCAACATCATGTCGCCCACCACCCGTCTTCTGGAGATCCTCGATGTAATGCGCGGCGGTGACCTGAGCGTGCGCCTGAACCTGGGGCGCCGGGATGAGTTCAACGCCATCGAGACCGGATTCAACGCCATGATGGAGGAGCTCAACGCCCTGGTGTCACAGGCTCAGCGTTCGTCCATCCAGGTCACCACCTCGGTTACGGAGATCGCCGCCACCTCTCGCCAGCAGCAGGCCACGGCCACGGAAACCGCGGCCACGACCAGCGAAATCGGCGCAACTTCTCGAGAAATCGCCGCGACCTCTCGCGATCTGGTACGCACCATGGGCGAGGTGACCGGCGCCGCCGACCAGGCCTCGCTGCTGGCGGACAATGGGCAGCAGGGGCTGGCGCGCATGGCCGATACCATGCAACACGTCATGGGCGCGGCGGAGCTGGTCAACGCCAAGCTGGCGACGCTCAATGAGAAAGCGAGCAACATCAACCAGGTGGTGGTCACCATCGTCAAGGTAGCCGACCAGACCAACCTGTTGTCCCTCAACGCTGCGATCGAGGCTGAAAAGGCCGGCGAGTACGGCAGGGGCTTCGCCGTGGTGGCCACTGAAGTGCGTCGCCTGGCCGACCAGACCGCCGTGGCCACCTATGATATCGAACAGATGGTGCGCGAGATTCAATCCGCGGTATCGGCAGGGGTCATGGGCATGGACAAGTTTTCCGAAGAAGTACGCCGCGGCATGCTGGAAGTGCATCAGGTCGGTGAGCAGTTGAATCAGATCATTCATCAGGTCCAGGCCCTGGCGCCGCGCGTGCTGATGGTCAATGAGGGGATGCAGGCCCAGGCCACTGGTGCCGAGCAGATCAACCACGCCTTGAGCCAGCTCAGCGACGCCAGCAGCCAGACGGTGGACTCGCTGCGCCAGGCCAGCGCCGCCATCGACGAGCTCAGCCAGGTCGCCGCCGGGTTGCGTGGCGGTGTGTCGCGCTTCAAGGTCTGATGAGCAGTCCGCGCACGCCGGTGGCGCCAGCCGTGACCACCACCCTGCTTTTCTTGCTGTTCAGCCTCGGCGAGCAGCGCTTTGCCTTGCCTGCGCGGGAAGTGGTCGAGGTACTGCCACTGCTGCCGCTCAAGCCGATCCCACGGGCACCAGGCTGGGTGGCGGGCGTATTTTCCTATCGCGGCCAGGTCGTGCCGGTGATCGACCTTTGCCACCTGGCCCTTGGCAGTCCCGCTCGGCAGCGCACCAGTACCCGGGTGGTATTGGTCAATTACCCCGGCAATCACTGCTTGGGCCTGGTGCTCGAACAGGCCAGCCAAACCCTTCGTTGTGACCTCACCGAATTCAAGCCGTACGGGCTGCTGAGCCCTGACGCGCCCTACCTGGGCCCCATCCGTGAGGATGCCCAGGGCTTGCTGCAGCGCATCAGCGTCGAGGACTTGCTCGATGAGCGCGCCCGGACGCTGTTGTTCGCGCCCGAGAACGCGGCTTTGCTGGGGGGCGCATCCAAGTGAGCCTCGACCCACGCTTCTTCGCCTTTCTTCACCAGCGTATCGGGCTGGACGCCGCCTCGGTGGGCCCGGCGATGATCGAGCGCGCGGTGCGTCACCGCCAGGACAAGGTCGGCGCGCCCAGCCTCGAGGCCTACTGGACCTTGCTCAACCTCAACAAGGAAGAAGAGCAGGCGCTGATCGAAGCGGTGATCGTGCCGGAAACCTGGTTCATGCGCTATCCGGAATCCTTCGCGGCCCTGGGCCGCCTGGCGCGAGCGCGGTGGCACGAACAACCCGGCCAGCCGCTACGTCTGCTCAGCCTGCCGTGCTCCACGGGGGAAGAACCCTATTCCATGGTCATGGCGTTGTTCGACGCCGGCCTGCCCGGCGAGGCCTTTATCGTCGATGGCCTGGACATCAGCCCGGCCTCGCTGGAGAAGGCCCGGCGGGCCTGCTATGGGCGCAATTCCTTCCGAGGCGAGTACAGGGCCTACCAGGCCCGGTATTTCACCCAGGACCCGGAAGGGCACAGGTTGCGGCCGAGTATCACTGGGCAGGTTCGCTTGCGCCACGGCAACGTGCTCGACCCGACGCTGGCCAGTGAAACGCCCTATGATTTCGTCTTCTGCCGCAATCTGCTTATCTACTTCGATGTGCCTACACAACTGGAAGTGGTAGCCGTCCTCAAATCGCTGACACGGCCCGATGGCGTGTTGTTCATTGGCCCGGCCGAAGGCAGCCTCCTGGCCTCCAATGGCATGCGCCCCCTTGGCATTGCCCAGGCCTTTGCCTTTGTCCGGCAAACCGAGCCAAGTCCCGCCCTGGCCGGGCTCAGCAAGCCTTTACCGCTGGCCTCGGTGTCCATGGCGCCCGCCAGGCCCTTGCGGCAGCAGTTCTTGCCAGCCAAGGGCGCGCAGCCCAAGGCTTTCGACCTTTCCGTATCACGCTCGGCTTCATCGGCAAGGGTAACCGCGCGGCAGGATTCCCGTTCCGTCGCGCCAGTGGAAGCGGGCGGCTCCGACGCAGCCACGCTTCTCGCACAGATCGCCGCCCTGGCCAACGCAGGCCAGAGCGCCGACGCCCGGCTGGCTTGCGAGCGTTACCTGAAGCAGCATCCGCCTCAAGCCCAGGTGTATTACTGGTTAGGCTTGCTCTGTGACGCCGCCGGCAATGCCCTGGAAGCACAGGGTTATTATCGCAAGGCACTGTACCTGCAACCGCAGCATGCCGAAACGCTGACGCAACTGGCCATGCTGCTGGCGGCGGCAGGGGACCTGGAAAGCGCTCGACGCCTGCAGGCCCGTGCCGCCCGTGCCATGAAGGAGCCTAGGGCATGACCGAGCAACCGGGGCGCGAGGCCGCCGATGATCGCGCGCTCATCCTCGATGCCTGTTGGAAGACCATCGGGGTACGTGGCGACCACTCCTGCCCGCGCCTGGTCGAATATGTGCGCTGCCTGAATTGCCCGGTATTCGCCGAGGCCGCCAGCACGCTGCTGGACTACTACACCCTGCGTCGTGAGCCCGGGGAACTGACCTATCCGCCGGCGCCACCGGTGCTGCCTTCGCGTTCTCTGGTGGTGTTTCGCCTGGGGGAAGAATGGCTCGCCCTGGCCACCCGCTGCCTGGTGGAGATAGCGCCTCAGCAGCCTGTGCATTCATTGCCCCATCAGCGTTCGCGTGCCTTGCTGGGCGTGTGCAACGTCCGTGGCGCCCTGGTGCCTTGCATCGCCCTGCAAGCCCTGCTCGGGATAGGCCCCGGCGTCGCGCCGGCCGGCACTGGGCGCGTGTCGCCGCGGCTGTTGATCCTGGCCGTGCCGGGTGGCTCGGTGGTCGCGCCGGTGGATGAGGTCGCGGGCATCCAGCGCTTCGAGGAGCGACTGATCCAGGCCAGCGCCCTTCTGGACAAGGCAAGGTTCACCGCGGCCGTGCTCCGAGAGGAAACACGCACCCTGCGGGTACTGGAAGAATCGGCGCTACTGGCAGCCATCGCCGGGAGTCTGACATGACCCCTGAACAGATGCGCGATGCATCGCTGATGGAGCTTTTTGCCCTGGAGGCCGAGGCCCAGACAGCGGTGCTCAGCGCAGGGCTGCTGGCCCTGGAGCGCAACCCCGGCGATCCGGCTCAGCTGGAAGCCTGCATGCGCGCGGCCCACTCTTTGAAGGGCGCCGCGCGCATCGTAGGCGTCGATGCCGGTGTGCAGGTAGCCCATGTGATGGAGGATTGCCTGGTGGCGGCCCAGGCCGGTGATCTGCGCCTCGGGCCGGAGCATATCGATGCCCTGCTGCAGGGCACTGACCTGCTGCTGCGCATCGGCATGCCACACAAGGCCCCGGCGGCGGAAGACATCAGCGCCTTCCTGGGGCAGATCAAGGCCGCGGTAGAAGGCGCTCCTGCCGCGCTTGCATCGCCGCTCGAGGCGCCAGTGGTCGGTCCCGAGCCAGCGCCCATGCTGCAGCCGAGCCTGACGCCCGCGCTCGTGGACGAGCCCAGCGGCGAGCCGACCGGTGCCCGACGCAGCGGGGAGGGCGAACGGGTGCTCCGGGTCACCGCTGAACGCCTCAACGCACTGCTGGACCTGGCCAGCAAGGCGATGGTCGAGACCCAGCGTCTGAAGCCCTACCTGGCCAGCCTGCAGCGGCTCAAGCGCATGCAGGCCCAGGGGCTGCGGGCGCTGGATGAATTGCAGCAGCGGCTCGACGCGCAACTGCCGGTGGAGGACGTGCGTCAGGCGCTGGCCCAGGCCAAGACGCTGCTTGGCGATACCCAGCAGATCCTTCTGGGCCAGGTGGCCGAACTGGATGACTACGGCTGGGAGGCCGGGCAGCGGGCCCAGCAGCTCTACGATACGGCCTTGGCCTGCCGCATGCGGCCTTTCGCCGACGTGCTTGGCGGCCAGGCGCGCATGGTCCGCGACCTGGGTCGCAGCCTGGGCAAACAGGTACGCCTGGAAGTCGAGGGCGAAAAGACTCAGGTGGACCGCGACGTCCTCGAGCGCCTGGAAGGGCCCCTCATGCATTTGCTGCGCAACGCTGTCGACCATGGCATCGAGTAGCCTGGGCAGCGCCTGATGGCCGGCAAGGCGGCCGAAGGCTGCATTCGCCTGCGTGCCTCCCACCGCGCCGGGCAATTGGTGCTGGAGCTCAGTGACGACGGCGCCGGGGTGGACCTGTCCCGGCTGCGACAGAGCGTGGCGCAGCGCGGATTGTCGAGCGCCGACACCGTGGCACGCCTGAGCGAGCAAGAGCTGTTGGCGTTTCTCTTCTTGCCGGCCTTCAGCCTGCGCGACACAGTGACCGAGGTATCCGGCCGGGGCGTTGGGCTGGACGCGGTACAGCATATGGTTCGCGAACTGCGCGGCACTATCGAATTGACTCAGCGCACCGGCGAAGGCTGCCGCTTCCTGTTGGAAGTGCCCTTGACTCTGTCCGTGGTGCGCAGTCTGGTGGTCGAGGTGGGCGGTGAGGCCTATGCCTTTCCGCTCGCGCACATCGAGTACAGCCTTGACCTGGCCCTCACGGACATCCTGCAGATCGAGGGGCGCCAGCATTTCTTCCAGCATGGCCGGCAGGTCGGGCTGGTCGCCGCCAGCCAGCTGTTGCAACGGCCCTCCGGCGCGCCAAGCAACGCGAGCGTGCGCGTCGTGGTGGTGCGCGAGCGCGATGCGCTCTATGGCATCGCGGTCGACCGCTTCATCGGCGAGCGGGTACTGGCGGTGCTGCCGCTGGATACGCGCCTGGGCAAGGTGCAGGACATTTCCGCCGGCGCGCTGCTCGACGACGGCTCGGTAGTGCTGATCGTCGACGTGGAAGACATGACACGGTCTGTGGAAAAGCTTTTGAGCAGCGGCCGGCTGGAGCGTATCGATCGTTCGGCTGGCGCCGCCTCGAAGCCGGCCGGCAAGCGCGTCCTGGTGGTGGATGACTCGCTCACGGTACGCGAATTGCAGCGCAAGCTGTTGCGGGCGGCAGGCTACGAAGTGGCCGTTGCGGTGGACGGAATGGACGGCTGGAACGCACTGCGCGCCGAGGCCTTCGACCTGCTGATCACAGACATCGACATGCCTCGCATGGACGGCATCGAACTGGTGACCCTGCTGCGGCGAGACGCCCGCTTGCAAGGCCTGCCAGTGATGGTGGTGTCCTATAAGGACCGCGAAGAAGACCGCCGGCGCGGCCTGGATGCCGGGGCCGACTACTATCTAGCCAAGGCCAGTTTCCATGACGACGCCTTGTTGCAGGCCGTGGCCGAGTTGATCGGAGGAGCCAGGGAGTGAAGGTTGCGATCGTGAATGATCTGCCCATGGCAGTGGAAGCCTTGCGCCGCGCCCTGGCCTTCGAGCCGGCCCACGAGGTGATCTGGATTGCCACCGATGGAGCCGAGGCAGTGCGCTTGTGCGCCGAGCAGCGTCCGGACGTGCTGCTCATGGACCTGGTGATGCCGAACATGGACGGAGTGGAGGCTACCCGGCGGATCATGGCGGACACGCCCTGCGCCATCCTGCTGGTGACCGTGGATCGTGAGCGCAATGTGCACAAGGTGTTCGAAGCCATGGGCCATGGCGCTTTGGACGTGGTGGATACCCCCGCCCTGGGCCTGGGCGATGGTCGGGAGGCTGCCGCGCCCCTGCTGCGCAAGATCACCAATATCGGCTGGCTGGTGGGCGAGCGCGGTACGCCCGCCAGGCCCCGGCTGGCGGTGCAGCGCAACGGTGCGGGGCCCCTGGGGCTGGTGGCCATCGGGGCCTCGGCCGGTGGGCCGGCGGCCTTGGAAACCCTGCTCAAGGGGCTCCCGGCCAGTTTTCCCGCCGCGCTGGTGCTGGTCCAGCATGTGGATGAAGTGTTCGCCGCCGGCATGGCCAGCTGGCTGGCCACGGCTACGGGCCGTCCGGTGCGCCTGGCCCGTGAGGGGGACTGCCTGCGGCCGGGCGACGTCCTGCTGGCAGGCACCAACAATCATCTGCGGCTGGGTTCGGATGGGAGCTTGAACTACACCCCGGATCCGGTGAATGAGATCTACCGCCCCTCGATCAACGTTTTCTTCGAAAGCGTGGCCGAGCACTGGCGCGGGCAGGCCGTCGGCGTGCTGCTGACCGGCATGGGGCGGGACGGTGCCCAAGGCTTGAAACGGATGCGCGAACAGGGGCACCTCACCATCGCCCAGGATCAACAAAGCTGTGCCGTGTTCGGTATGCCCAAGGCAGCCGTGGCGTTGAACGCGGCCATTCAGGTGCTCTCCCTGGAGCAGATCGCTCCTCGGCTTGTAGAGATGTTCATTCAATGAATTGGTACGTCCGGCCGAGCCGGCATACCAGCGGTACTCAGGTGACAACCCAATGATTGATCTACAACTGGACCAATTCAAATCCGCGCCTGAAAACCAGGCCATGGTGCTCTTGGTGGATGACCAGGCCATGATCGGCGAAGCCATCCGGCGGAGCCTGGCTACGGAAATGAACATCGATTTCCACTTCTGTGCCGACCCCCACCAGGCCATCGCCAATGCCGTACGCATCCGCCCCACGGTCATTCTCCAGGACCTGGTGATGCCTGGGCTGGACGGGCTGACCCTGGTACGCGAATACCGCAATCATCCCTCTACCCGTGACATTCCGATCATCGTGCTGTCCACCAAGGAAGACGCGGTGGTCAAGAGCGCCGCCTTCGCCGCCGGGGCCAACGATTACCTGGTCAAGTTGCCGGATACCATCGAGCTGGTGGCCCGGATTCGCTACCACTCCCGGTCATACCTGACGCTGCTGCAGCGCGACGAGGCCTACCGGGCCTTGCGGGTAAGCCAGCAACAGTTGCTGGATACCAACCTGGTATTGCAGCGCCTGATGAATTCCGATGGCCTCACCGGCCTGTCCAACCGCCGCCATTTCGACGAATACCTTGAACTGGAATGGCGCCGGGCCATGCGTGACCAGACCCAGCTTTCGTTGCTGATGATCGATGTGGATTACTTCAAGTCCTACAACGACAGTTTTGGGCATCTGGAGGGCGACGAGGCACTGCGCAGGGTAGCGGATGCCATCCGTGATTGCTCCAGCCGCTCCAGTGACCTGCCGGCGCGCTACGGCGGCGAAGAGTTTGCCCTGGTATTGCCGAGCACTTCCCCGGGCGGTGCCCGGCTGGTGGCCGAGAAACTGCGCCAGAGCATCTCCGCCCTGGGCATCTGGCACAACGCGCCGGAACCTGCCTCGCCGCTGACCGTGAGCATCGGCCTGGCGACCATGACACCGGTGCCCGGAACCCAGTGCCGGCTGCTGATCCAGGCGGCTGACAAAGGCCTCTACATGGCCAAGCACAGCGGACGCAACCAGGTGATCGTGGTCGAATGAGGCAGTGACCGCACGCCAGGGCGGCCATGCTATACTCCCGGGCTTTTGACGTGAGTGCGCAGCCGCCATGGAAATCAATCCGATCCTCAACACCATCAAGGACCTCAGCGAACGTTCCGAAACCATTCGGAGGTATCTTTGACTACGATCAGAAGGCTGAACGCCTGACCGAAGTCAATCGCGAGCTGGAAGATCCCAACGTCTGGAACAACCCTGAATACGCCCAGAATCTGGGCCGGGAACGTTCCACCCTGGCGACCATCGTCGAGACCCTGGACGAACTGTCCGGTGGCCTGGCCGACTGCCGCGACCTGCTGGACATGGCTGTCGAGGAAAACGACGAGGGCGCTGTCGCCGACGTGGTGAGCGAGCTTGACCGCTTGCGCGCATCCCTGGAAAAGCTCGAGTTCCGCCGGATGTTCAGCGGCGAGATGGACGCCAACAATGCCTACCTGGACATCCAGGCCGGCTCCGGCGGCACCGAAGCCCAGGACTGGGCCAACATGCTGCTGCGCATGTACCTGCGCTGGGCCGACAAGCGCGGCTTCGACACCACCATCATGGAACTGTCCGAAGGTGAGGTGGCCGGCATCAAGGGTGCTACCCTGCACATCAAGGGCGAGTATGCCTTCGGCTGGTTGCGCACCGAAATCGGCGTGCATCGCCTGGTGCGCAAGAGCCCCTTCGATTCGGGCAACCGCCGCCATACCTCGTTCACCGCGGTATTCGTTTCGCCGGAAATCGACGACAACATCGAGATCGAGATCAACCCGGCCGACCTGCGCATCGACACCTACCGCTCCTCCGGTGCCGGTGGCCAGCACGTCAACACCACCGATTCGGCGGTGCGGATCACCCACGTGCCCACCAACACCGTGGTCAGCTGCCAGAACGAACGTTCCCAGCACGCCAACAAGGACACCGCCATGAAGATGCTGCGGGCCAGGTTGTACGAGCAGGAAGTGCAGAAGCGCAACGCGGCTTCCCAGGCCCTGGAAGACAGCAAGTCGGACATCGGCTGGGGGCACCAGATCCGCTCCTACGTGCTCGATTCGTCGCGGATCAAGGACCTGCGCACAGGCGTTGAGCGCAGCGACTGCGACAAGGTGCTGGACGGCGACCTGGACGAATACCTCGAGGCCAGCCTCAAGCAGGGCCTGTAGGCCCGGAGCACAAGCCGCGGGCTTCAGGCGGCAAGACACAGCGCTTCAGCCTGCAGCTTGCAGCTTGGAGCTCGTAGCTATCAGATTTGTGGATTTTGACATGACCGACCAACCCCTAGCCCCGCAAGTAGACCCGCAAGAGCTGCAACAGGAAGAAAACAGCCTGATCGCCCTGCGCAAGGAAAAACTTGCCCAGGTCCGCGAAACAGGCAACGCCTTCCCCAACCAATTCCGGCGCGACAGCTACTGCGATGCCTTGCAGAAGCAGTACGCCAACGAATCCAAGGAAGCCTTGGAAGCGGCGGCCATTCCGGTCAAGGTCGCGGGTCGTATCATGCTCAACCGTGGCGCCTTCATGGTGATCCAGGACATGACCGGCCGCCTGCAGGTCTACGTCAACCGCAAGGTGCTGGACGAAGCCACCCTGGCGGCCATCAAGACCTGGGACCTGGGTGACATCATCGGCGTGGAGGGCACCCTGGCCCGCTCCGGCAAGGGCGACCTGTACGTGGACATGACCCATGTGCAGCTGTTGACCAAGTCGCTGCGCCCGCTGCCGGACAAGCATCACGGCCTGACCGATACCGAAACCCGCTATCGCCAGCGCTACGTGGACCTGATCGTCAACGAGGAAACGCGCCATACCTTCCAGGTGCGCTCCAAGGTGATCGCCCATATTCGCCGCTTCCTCAGCGAACGGGATTTCCTCGAAGTGGAAACCCCCATGCTGCAGACCATTCCTGGTGGCGCGGCGGCCAAGCCGTTCGAAACGCACCACAATGCCCTGGACCTGGGCATGTACCTGCGCATCGCGCCCGAGCTGTACCTCAAGCGCCTGGTGGTGGGCGGCTTCGAACGGGTGTTCGAGATCAACCGCAACTTCCGCAACGAAGGCGTTTCGACCCGGCACAATCCGGAATTCACCATGCTCGAGTTCTACCAGGCCTACGCGGACTACCGCGACAACATGGACCTGACCGAAGAGCTGTTTCGGGAACTGGCGCTGGCCGTGCTGGGCACCACGGACGTGCCTTACCAGGGCAAGGTGTTCCATTTCGGCGAGCCGTTCCAGCGCATCTCGGTATTCGAGTCCATCACCAGATACAACCCGGAAATTTCCCCGGCCGACCTTCAGGACATCGATACCGCGCGCGCCCTGGCCAAGAAGGCCGGTGCCGACGTCAAGGGCTTCGAGGGCCTGGGCAAGCTGCAGACGATGATTTTCGAAGAACTGGTGGAGCACAAGCTGGAACAGCCTACCTTCATCACCGAGTATCCCTTCGAGGTCTCGCCGCTGGCCCGGCGCAACGACGACAACCCCAGCGTCACCGACCGCTTCGAGCTGTTCATTGGCGGACGCGAGATCGCCAACGCCTACTCGGAGCTCAACGACGCCGAGGACCAGGCCGAGCGCTTCATGCGTCAGGTGGCGGACAAGGACGCGGGCGACGATGAAGCCATGCACTACGACGCGGACTTCGTTCGCGCCCTGGAATACGGCATGCCGCCAACCGCGGGCGAGGGCATCGGGATCGATCGCCTGGTCATGCTGTTGACCGACTCGCCATCGATCCGCGACGTCATTCTCTTCCCGCACATGCGCCCCCAGGCCTGATCCGCTCGGTAGGAAGGGGGCCAAGCTCCCGAGTGCGGGGTAGCGGCGTTCGCGAACTCCACCCGCTTCCTACGGTCGGGTATCTTTCCCCAGAGAAAACGTCTGCACGTCCTTCGGATTGAGGCAAAATAGCCGGCGCGGCCTGGAGCTTCCAGGCCAGCTCTGGATTGCTTCAACAAAAGGATCAGAAGTGGAACCCGCTACCCTTACAATCGGAGCCGCCGGCGTTGCCAGCGCCGTGGCCAACAGTATCCAGTATGAAGGTCGCAAGCCCACGCGGGAGGGCAGCGAGCAGCGCCGCCAGGCGATTCTCGACGCCGCCATGCGGATCGTCGTTCGCGATGGGGTTCGTGGCGTGCGTCACCGTGCGGTGGCGGCCGAGGCCGGGGTACCGTTGTCTGCCACTACCTACTACTTCAAGGACATCGAAGACCTGCTGGCCGACAGCTTTGCCCGTTACGTGGAGCGCAGCGCCGCCCATATGACCAAGCTCTGGGCCAACAGCGAGGAACTGCTGCGCCAATTGCTGGCGGCCACTGACGATACGCCAGAAGCCAGAGGCCGCCTGGCCGATGCCATCGCCCGCATGACTGCGGACTACGTACGTAAGCAACTGCATACCCGCCGTGAGTACCTGATGGCTGAGCAGGCGTTTCGCCAGGAAGCCCTGCTGACGCCCCGGCTGGCCGGCCTGGTGCTTTCTCACCAGCGCATCCTCCATGAGGGTGCCTGCCAGATGCTGCGTGTGCTGGGCTCCCGCTCACCCGAGCAGGACGCGCAGGTGTTGACGGCGCTGATCGGACAGTTGGAATATCAGGCACTGCTGGCGCCCGCATCGCAAGCTCACGCGGGGCACCAGGATGCCGGCATGCTCGACATACTTACCCGGTACATGCACCTGGTGCTGGCCGCGGCCTGACGGAGAACCGCCCGGATGAACCTCTGGCGCCCGCTGTTCATGCTTGTACTCCTGGCATCGCTCAGCGGGTGCCTTGCCACCTTTGACGAACCTATCGCCCCCGGGCAGAAAGCGCCGGCTGGCCTGATGGGCCACTGGCGCGCGCGGGATGCCTTTGGCAACGCTCTCAGGCTAAGCCTGCGGCCCGCGCCCGGCGGACGCTACACCGCCATCAACTACCAGAAGGGCAGCGCCGGGCCGCGGGATGAAGTGACTTTCACCGTGACCCGCCATGGCGGCCGCTGGTATGCGTCCGCGCCCATGCCAAAGGCCTATGGCGGACGCTTTGCATTGGTCGGTTTCGAATTGAGCGGGGAAGGCGAACTGGTGGTCTATAGCCTGGATCTGCAGCGCCTGCAGCAGGCCATCAGCCAAGGGGCCCTGGCCGGCGACCGTTTCGAGACGGAAGAAGGGCAGGGCGTTGCGATACGCTCTACGCCCGCCCAGGTATTCGCCTGGCTGGACGACCCGGCCAACTCGGACGTATTCGTCGAAACGGCGCGCTATAGCCGGGCCGCTCAATAACCAACAAGGAAAGCCGATGGACGATTACCAGCAGACGGTACGCACCCTGTCCGACCGGATTGTCGCTGCGCAGACGCCCATTCGCATCCTCGATGCGGTCAAGTGGGATGACGATATCCGCCAGCGCTTCCTCAAGGCCAAGGGCAAGGCGCTCCCCGAGGTAGACCGCGCCTGGTATCAGGCGCGACCATTGGGCTTCGATGCCGCTGAGGTCAGGATCGAGTTCCAGGCCATCGAGCGCGACATTACCCGTCAACTGGGCCAGTTCAACCCGGTGGGGCAGATCATGCGCCGCATGTGCCGGGAGTACCGCATGGTGGTGCGGATGCTCGAAGCTCGTGGCACCGAGGATTTCGGCCTGATTTCTCAAGAACTCTACGGCGCCGCCTCCGACGCCTTCCACGCCGGTGATCCCACCCTGGCCGATCTGGGCCTGGCGTTGTCGGGCTACCTGAATAATATCGATGGCCGAGGCGACCTCAAGGACGAGGCCAAGAACATGACCGCCAAGGAGGCGGTGGCCATGCTGCAGGGCCGGTTGAACAGGGTCTTCGGTGAAACCGAGGAAACCATTCGGGTGTTCGAATCCGATGGTATCGTCGCCGATGCGGCGGCTGGAGCCGATTACATCAAGCTGCGGGCCGATGCCATGTTCAACGAGCGCGACGTGCGTGCCCTTGAAGTCCATGAAGGGCTGGTACATGTGGGCACCACCCTGAACGGCCTCAACCAGCCCATCTGCACCTTCCTCGCCAAAGGGCCGCCGTCATCCACGGTGACTCAGGAAGGCCTCGCCATCCTCATGGAAGTGATCGCGTTCGCCTCCTATCCCAGTCGCCTGCGCAAACTGACCAACCGCACCCGCGCCATCGATATGGTGGAGCAGGGGGCCGATTTCCTCCAGGTGTTCGATTTCTTCCGCGAACAGGGCTTCGGCATGAGTGAAAGCTATGGCAATGCCAGCCGGGTGTTCCGGGGTTCCACGCCGACGGGCCTGCCGTTCACCAAGGACCTGTCCTACCTCAAAGGTTTCATCATGGTCTACAACTACATCCAGCTCGCCGTGCGCAAAGGCAAGCTGGATCAGGTGTCGCTATTGTTCTGCGGCAAGACCACCCTGGAGGACATGCGCATCCTGCGCCAATTGGTGGAAGAAGGGCTGGTGGAACCACCCAAATACCTGCCCGAGCAATTCCGCGACATGAATGCCCTGTCCGCCTGGATGTGTTTCTCCAACTTCCTCAACCATCTGAGCCTGGACCGTATTGAAGCCGATTACGCCAATATCATTTAGCGTGTTCGGCCGCAGGCTGGTCTTGCTTGGGTGCCTTGCCCTGGCGGGCTGCAGCAGTCTGCTTTTCTACCCGGAACCGGGCCAGCCGTTCACGCCCGAGGTGGCCGGCCTGGCCTGGCAGCCAGTGCATCTGCGTACCGCTGATGGCGTGGCCCTCCAAGCCTGGTGGTTGCCGGCCAAGGCAGGCGTGGCGGTAAAGGGTACGGTGCTGCACCTGCACGGCAATGGCGGTAACCTGGCGCGGCATCTGGGCGGCAGCTGGTGGCTGCCCGCCGAGGGGTACCAGGTGCTGATGCTCGATTACCGAGGCTATGGGCTTTCCGCTGGCACCCCACGGTTACCCGATCTGTACCTGGATCTTCAGGCGGCTCTGGACTGGCTTGGGCATGATCCGCGGCCGGGCGAGTCGCCGATGGTCCTGCTGGGACAAAGCCTTGGCGGGGCGCTGGCCATTCATTACCTGGCTTCTCATCCGGCCGAAGCCGCGCGGTTCAAGGCGCTGGTGTTCGATGGCGCGCCAGCCAGCTATCGCCAGGTAGGGCGGTTTGCCTTGAGCAAGTCCTGGCTGACCTGGCCCTTGCAGGTACCTCTGTCCTGGTTCGTGCCGGACGGCGACAGTGCCCTGGGCGCGGCGCCCGCCCTGGAGAAAACACCGAAGCTGGTGTTCCAGAGCCTGGATGACACCGTAGTGCCTCCTGAAAACGGTATAGCCCTGTACAAGGCCTTGCCCCCGCCGAGAGTGCTGCAACTGACCCGGGGCGGCCATGTCCAGACCTTTGCCGACCCTACCTATCGTCAGGTCATGCTGCGCTTCCTGGAAGACCCGGGGCACTTCAACGGGATCAGACGCCTGGGCGAGATCCCCAATTATCCATAGAGCCAGCGAAGCAGTCGTCGGCGCTGCGGGTAGGCGCCCATGAAAAAGGCCAGCCCGAGGGCTGGCCTTTCACTGTCACCACGGCTTAGTGCATGGTGGAGCGCGGTGCCACCGGCTGGTTGTCGTTGGAAATGGTCACTTCCACACGACGGTTCTGGGCGCGGCCGGCGCTGCTGCTGTTGTCAGCCACCGGATACTGCTTGCCGTAGCCCTGGGCGACGATGCGCTTGGGATCGATGCCTTGACGTACCAGGGCGGCCATCACCGAAGTGGCGCGCGCCTGGGACAGGCTCTGGTTGTAGGCATCCGAACCTGTGCTGTCGGTATAGCCTTCGATGATGACCTGACGCTCCGGATTGTCGCGCAGGAACTGGGCCAGCTGAATGATATTGGTCATGCCGCTGGGCTTGAGCTCGGCCTTGTTCAGGTCGAACAGGACGTCGCCGAAGGTCACCAGGGTGCCGCGGTCGGTCTGCTTGGCGTTCAGGCTGTCCTGCAGCTTCTTGATCTGGGCATCGCGGGCCGCCAACTGTGCCTTGGCGCGTTCAGCCGCGGCGTTCTTGATCTCGTCTTCGGAGGTGCGCAGGGCGATGGTCTGCTTGGCGAACTCAACGCGCTGGTTGGTCAGGTAGGCCAGTTGGTCGACCTTTTTCTTGTCGTCGCCTTCGCGGTAGGCCTTGTCGGCCTTGTCCAGCCACTCGGACGCATCCTTGGTTTCAAGGGCGGCCAGGGTCGCCGACTTCGGGTTGGTCTGCAGGGAGGAGAAATTCGTACGAGCGCTTTCCAGGTTGGCGTTCGGGTCGTGGGAGCAGGCGCTCAGGCTCACGGCAACGGCCAGCAGGGCAGGGATCATCAACTGTTTACGCATGGGTCTATTCCTTATGTTTCCGAGGCGAAAGGGCGATTACTGAGCGTTACGCATGCCTTCCTGGCGCAGGTCTTCCACGCCCTGGTGCGCGTCATCCACGGCCTTCTGCGCTTTCGCTGCCTGGGCCTTGCGCTCGGCTACGCGGGCGTCCCATTCGGCCTGCTCGGCCAGCACCTTCGCTTTTTCGTAGTCTTCGTCATGCATGGCGATCTCGGCGGCCTTGAACTTGTCCTGGGCCGACTTGGTTTCAACCGCGGCAAATTCGGTGCCGCCAGCGCTGACCGCGGCATTGACCGCCGACTGGGCCAGGGCGTACTGCTCGGTTGGCGGGTTACCAGCGCAACCGGCCAGGATGAAGCTGCTGCCCAACGCCAGTACGGCGAGCTTGAGCCCACGGACAGCGTTGGACGACGGTTTGGCAGTGCAAGTCTTCATGATCTTCGACTCCATGGGAGGGCTTTTCAAATAACGTCTGGTCCGCGGCGCTGGTAAGCCGCAGGCCGGCCAGCGGCGTTGTCCTGCTATGGCTAATGTTTGGGACTCAAGTAATTTTTGAATAGTTCACAAAACTGACCGGATCCTCTGTTTTTTAATGTTCGGGCGCTCTAGGAGAGGGGTTTTGGCTGGCTTTCCAGCGGCGCGTCGGGCGCCGGCCCGGCCTGTGTGCTGTTCATTTCCTCAAGGTATTGCCGTGACAGGGCCAGGAAACGAGGGGTAGGCCCGATGTCTTCGTACATGGGATCGCCTTCCTCGTCAGTGGCGATCACCCGGCTCCCACGCACATACGGGAAGCTGGTCTCCAGCTCTTCCAGCGCGGCGCCGATGAGTTCTCCCAGCAGCTCCTCGGGATGGTGCTTGGGGTACATTTCCTGAAGGGCGGCCAGCCGCGCGGCGGCTTCCACGTCCAGGTGGATGCTGTAGGCCGTCTTCGTCAGGCGGCCCTTGGCGTTTTGCTCCCAATGGCGGGCAAGCTCACGGATTTTCATGGACACCTCAGGGGTCGGATAGATACCTGGCCGAGTGTCGAATGGCCTTTTGCAGGCGCGACGGCAGCAACGGCTACTTGGCTATTGAGCGGTTTTTCACCGTCGCGTTCAGTTGCCCTGGAGTATGCTGGCCAGGCAGGCCGGCTTGATCACGGAGAGTGGATATGAGCGAGATCGACGCGCGCTTGCGCGAACGGGTTCATGTGTTGGGCGAATTGCTCGGCGCTACCATCGGCCAGCAGTACGGCGAGGCCTTTTTGCAGAAGATCGAGCGTATCCGCCAGGGGGCCAAGGCCGATCGCCGCAGCGCCAATGCAGGCAAGGCGCATCTGCGCGACAGCCTGGACGAACTGGGCGATGAAGAGTTGCTGCCGGTGGCCCGGGCGTTCAACCAGTTCCTCAACCTCGCCAACATTGCCGAGCAATACCAGCTCATTCGCCGTCGTACTGAAGAAGACCCAGGGACACCTTCGGCAGCGCATCCGGCGGCCGAGGTACTGGATGCCGAACGCCTGCCCGAACTGCTCAACCGCTTGCGCGCGGCTGGGCATGGCACTGAGCAGTTGGCCCGCCAGGTCGGCCGTCTCGACATCGAACTGGTGCTTACCGCTCACCCCACCGAGGTGGCCAGGCGCACTTTGATCCAGAAATACGACGCCATCGCGGCTCAGCTGGCGGCGCTGGACCATCGCGACCTGACCGAGGCCGAGCGTGCCAGCATCCATGAGAAGCTGAAACGGCTGATCGCCGAAGCGTGGCACACCGACGAGATCCGTCGCACCCGGCCTACGCCGGTGGATGAAGCCAAGTGGGGCTTCGCCGTGATCGAGCATTCCCTCTGGCATGCCATACCAAGTCACCTGCGCAAGGTAGACCGGGCATTGCATGCTGCCACTGGCCTGCACCTGCCTCTGGAAGCCGCGCCCATTCGCTTCGCCTCCTGGATGGGAGGCGATCGGGACGGCAACCCCAACGTTACCGCGGCTGTGACGCGGGAAGTGCTGCTGCTGGCTCGCTGGATGGCCGCTGATCTGTTCTTGCGGGACGTGGACCACCTGGCTGGCGAGCTTTCCATGCAACAGGCCAGCGATGCCCTGCGCCAGCACAGCGGCGACAGCCCCGAACCCTACAGGGCGGTGCTCAAGCAACTGCGCGAGCGCCTGCGGGCCACTCGAAGCTGGGCCCAGGCCGCGCTGCAACAGCCGCAACCGGCACCAGATGCCGTGCTGCAGGACAATCGCGAGCTGCTCGCGCCCTTGCAGCTATGCTTCGAATCCTTGCATGCCTGTGGTATGGGCGTGATCGCCGACGGCCCCCTGCTCGATTGCATTCGCCGCGCGGTGACCTTTGGCCTGTTCCTGGCACGGCTGGACGTACGCCAGGACGCGGCTCGCCATTGCGCCGCCATGAGTGAGATCACCGATTACCTGGGCCTGGGCCGATACACTGACTGGGACGAAGAGCAGCGCATCACCTTCCTGCTGGCTGAGCTGGCCAGCCGGCGTCCTTTGCTGCCGACCCACTTCCAGGCCTCGGCGGAAACCGCTGAGGTGCTGGCGACCTGTAGGGAGGTCGCCAACGCGCCTGCTGCTTCCTTGGGCTCCTATGTCATTTCCATGGCCGGGGCTGCTTCGGATGTACTGGCGGTGCAGTTGTTGCTCAAGGAAGCCGGCCTGCTGCGACCGATGCGGGTGGTACCGCTGTTCGAAACCTTGGCCGACCTGGATAACGCAGGACCTGTGATTGAACGGCTACTGTCATTGCCAGGCTACCGCTCGCGCCTGCAGGGTCCTCAGGAAGTGATGATCGGCTATTCGGATTCGGCCAAGGACGCGGGCACCACCGCAGCGGCCTGGGCCCAGTACCGAGCCCAGGAAACCCTGGTGAACATCTGTCGGGAACAGGGTGTTGAACTGCTGCTGTTCCACGGCCGTGGCGGCACTGTCGGACGCGGCGGCGGGCCTGCGCACGCCGCGATTCTCTCCCAGCCCCCAGGGTCGGTGGCGGGTCGTTTTCGCACCACCGAGCAAGGAGAAATGATTCGTTTCAAATTTGGCCTGCCTGATCTCGCTGAGCAGAACCTCAATCTCTACCTGGCCGCCGTGCTGGAAGCGACCCTGCTGCCTCCCCCTCCGCCGCAGCCCGCCTGGCGACAACTCATGGATCAACTGGCCGCCGACGGGGTGAAAGCCTACCGGCAGGTGGTACGCGAACATCCCCAGTTTGTCGATTACTTCCGTCAGTCCACGCCGGAGCAAGAGTTGGGCCGCCTGCCGCTGGGCAGCCGGCCGGCCAAGCGACGCCAGGGCGGGATCGAGAGCCTGCGCGCCATTCCCTGGATCTTCGGCTGGACTCAAACCCGACTTATGTTGCCCGCCTGGCTGGGTTGGGAGACGGCGCTGGGCAAGGCCCTCGAGCGCGGCGACGGCCCACTGCTGGCGGAAATGCGCGAGCACTGGCCGTTCTTCCGCACCCGCATCGACATGCTTGAAATGGTCCTGGCCAAGGCGGACCTACGTATCGCGCAGCAGTACGACGACCGCCTGGTGGAGGATTCCCTGAAGCCTCTCGGCGCGCAACTGCGCGACCTATTGTCGCACTGCGCGGGCCATGTAATGAGGCTGACCGGGCAGCCCAGGTTGCTGGCCAGCAGCCCGGAAACCCTTGAATTCTTCGCCTTGCGCAACACCTACCTTGACCCCCTTCACCGCTTGCAGGCCGAACTGCTGGCCCGCTCGCGCAACCACCCGGCGCCCCCTGAAAGCGGGCTGGAGCAGGCTTTGCTGGTCACCGTGGCGGGGATCGCCGCAGGCCTGCGCAACACAGGCTGAGGGATGGCGCCGCGCCTGCTCGCTCCTTGAGTGCTGGCGCCACCTGGCTGATCCATGTCGGGTCCTGGAGTGGCGCCAGGTTGCACCGAGGCCAGGCCGCCGGGTGCCTGCGACCTTCGATGGCTTGTCTGCTTATAGGCGGCTGTGTATCTTGATCAGCCTTTTGGCCGATTTTTCGGCTGGTCCGAATTTTTTCGGTGGCTCACCGGCAGTTAGGTTTTCTCCAGAGTCATCGGCGTTGTTATATAAAAAAACATTTGAGGAGCACATCGATGCGCGTGATTCTGCTGGGAGCTCCCGGAGCCGGGAAAGGTACGCAGGCCAAGTTCATCACCGAAAAGTTCGGTATTCCGCAGATTTCCACGGGCGACATGCTCCGCGCCGCGGTCAAGGCAGGCACCGAGCTGGGCCTGAAGGCCAAGAGCGTGATGGAGAGCGGTGGTCTGGTATCCGACGACCTGATCATCGCCCTGGTGAAAGAGCGCATTGCCCAGCCCGATTGCGTCAATGGCTTCCTGTTCGATGGCTTCCCGCGCACCATTCCCCAGGCCGAGGCCCTGGTGAAGGCGAACGTGGTGCTCGACTATGTCGTGGAAATCAACGTGGCGGATGACGAGATCGTCAAGCGCATCGCTGGCCGTCGCGTGCACGAAGCTTCCGGGCGTGTCTATCACACTGTCTTCAACCCGCCGAAGGTCGAAGGCAAGGACGACCTTACCGGCGAGGCGCTGATCCACCGCGCGGACGACACCGAAGAAACCGTGCGCAAGCGCCTGCATGTCTACCATGAGCAGACCGAGCCCCTGGTGAGCTTCTATCAGAACCTGTCCGTCGAGCAGGGCAAGCCCAAGTACGCCTGCATCGAGGGTGTAGGCAGCGTGGAAGACATCACCGCCAAGGTGGTTACCGCCCTGAGCTGAGTCTCTTTGGCGCAAGCGGTGGGAGCCAGCGCCAGCTGGCGATCAGGGCCATGAAACCTCACCTGAACCCGCCAGCCGCCCGCTCCGGATAAACGAAAGCCCGTTCACGGGCTTTCGTCGTTTATACTGCGCGCCTTTTTTCAGTCCGGATGCCACCATGCCGACCCTGCTGGCCCTCGATACCGCCACCGAAGCCTGCTCAGTTGCCTTGCTCCATGAAGGGCGTACCCATAGCCACTACGAAGTCATCCCCCGGCTGCATGCGCAGAAGCTGCTGCCCATGGTGCAGCGCTTGATGGCCGAGGCCGGCATCGGGCTCAGCGCCGTGGATGCCATCGGTTATGGTCGCGGGCCTGGCGCTTTCACAGGGGTACGGATCGCCATCGGCGTGGTTCAGGGCTTGGCCTTTGCGCTGGATCGACCGGTGCTTGGCGTGTCAAACCTGGCGGCCCTGGCCCAGGGCGCTTGGCGCCAGCACGGTTGGGCCCAGGTGGCCGCAGCCATCGATGCCCGCATGGATGAAGTCTATTGGGGCTGCTATGCCGAACAGGGCGGGGAGATGCGCCTTTGTGGCCAGGAAGCGGTCTTGCCGCCTCAAGCCGTGAGCTTGCCGGCCGATAACCCGGACAACTGGAATGGCGTCGGCACGGGTTGGGGCTACGTCGATCGGCTGGCCGTGCGCCTGAACCGCTTCGACGCCCAGGCCTTGCCCCACGCCCAGGACGTACTTACGCTGGCCGGATTTGCCTGGGCGAGAGGGGAGGCCATCAGTGCCGACCTGGCTCAGCCAGTGTATCTACGAGACCAGGTAGCCACGCCCAAGGGCGGCGCTGGCGCCTGATCCCGAGGCGATCCGGAGGCCGAGTTCCGCCGTTGCGTTATAAACCTTTTCGGGTTTCTGTGGTCCAGTTATCACCTGCGTTTTGAAACAGTGGCGCGCTGGCATTAACCCACGAGTATCGGTATGCGCATAGACGGTGTCGGCTCGCGGTCTTATCCGGTGTCGCGCAAGCCCCGCAAAGGGCCTGCCCGGCCTGAAGACGCGATCGACGAGCAAGAAGGCGAATTCGAGGTCATCGAGACACGGCAGCGGCCATCGGCCAGCGCTAGCCGTGGCGCGCCGGTGGCTACGCTGCCCGCGCGCGTGAAGCAGGAAGAAACCCTACGTGGCGTGAACAGCCGAGTGGCTACCGCGCTGGCCAGCTACCTCACCACCGCCAGCTTCGTCGATTGGGATGGCGAAGTGCTCGGCCTGGATGTTCACATCTGAGTGCCCTGGCGCTGCCGTACCATCTGGGCTGCCCCTCCTGGAGCGACGCCGCCTGGCGCGGTCGCTTCTACCCGGCCGATACCCAGGCGGGTGACAGCCTGGGGCTCTATGCCCAGGTATTCAATGCAGTAGAAGGAAATACTACCTTCTACGCCTGGCCCGCGCCTGGTACTGTAGAACGCTGGGCTCGAATCATGCCGGAGCACTTCCGCTTCACTGCCAAGTTTCCCCGTGAGGTCAGCCACAGCGCGGACTTGCCAGGGCAATTGGAAACCGCCTGGAATTTCATTCGGTTGCTTCGCCCGCTGGGTGAGCGAGTCTCCCCCTTGTGGCTACAACTGCCAGCAAGCTTTGGTCCCAATCGCCTGGGTGAACTGGTGGCCTTCATCGAAGGGCTCGGCTGCCCCTTGGCGGTCGAAGTGCGTAACCTGGCCTTCTTCGACAAGGGGCCGGAGGAGCGTGCACTCAACCGGCTACTGCGCGATACAGGGGTGGAGCGCGTTTGCCTGGACTCCAGGGCATTGTTCAGCGTTGCTTCCAATGATCCGGGGATTCTTCACGCACAAGGGCAGAAGCCCAAGGTGCCGGTACGCCCCGCCGCCTTCAGTCAGAGCCCTCAGGTGCGGTTTATCGGACTGCCAGTGGTGAAGGACAACGAGCCTTTCCTGGTGCCCTGGGTGGATAAGGTGGCCGAATGGATTGAAGAGGGTCGCCGTCCGTACATATTCCTTCATACCGCTGATAACCGCGACGCGCCGGCCTTGGCCCGGTACTTCCACGAGCAGTTGGCCGTTCGCCTGCCTGGTTTGCCGGCGCTACCGACCCTCGCCAGCAGTGAAGCCTCCACCCAGCTGGGATTGTTATGACGGAGGCCCGAGTCAATGAAAGGGGCGGCATGGCTGGTTGTCATTTGCGCGGCACTGGCGCTGGGCTGGCGCCTGTGGCCGCCCAGCCCTAGCTGGAATCCCTGGGCGCCGCTGGATATAACGGCCCCACCGAACCTATTGACCCCTTACAAGCTTTGGCGCTTGCGCGGCGACCCCGGCCTATGCGCCCAGGCGTTGGCCAGTTCAACGCTCAAGGTCATCGCCCAGGCTGATACAACGAGTGACAGCCGTTGCCCGCTTCATGGTGTCGTCCGGGTCTCCGGTGGCCCGGTGCGCCTGAGCAGCAGCTTCCTTGCCACCTGCCCGGTAGCGGTCGCCTTTGCCCTGTTCGAGCGCAACATACTACAACCGGCCGCCCAGGCTGCGTTCCAGACCCAGGTCGTGCAGGTCGACCATTTGGGGAGTTTCGCCTGCCGGAACATCTATAACCGCGCCCAGGGACGGCTCAGCCAGCATGCCACTGCCAACGCCCTGGATATCGCCGGTTTTCGACTGGCTGATGGCCGCCGCGTCAGTGTCTTGAAGGGATGGGCGGGCTCGCCAGGAGAGGCCGCCTTCCTGCGTCAAGTCCGCGACGGGGCCTGTACTAGCTTCAATACGGTGCTGAGCCCCGACTACAACGCGGCCCACCGCAACCATTTGCATCTGGACATGGGCCCCTGGCGAGCCTGTCGCTGAGCCAGGAATTATTTCTGGGTATTTCCAAGTCCGCACCGGCACCGATTTCCTCTGTCTGATCTTGTGCAGATTCCCCACCGCGGTCCCGGAGGCCGCCCATGTATCGCAAACTCTTGTTGATCGCTTCCCTGGGAACGCTGCTTGGAGCCTGCGCGCCTTATGCCACCAGTGGCTATGTACAGACGGACGTCTATACCGTACAGAGCCCGACCTATGAGTACCGCCCTTATGCATACCCCTATGGCTACACCAACGGCTATTACGTAAGGCCGGCCCCTCGGTATTACGTGCCTGCGCCTCATTACTATCGGCTGCCGCCGCCACCTCCGCCGCCGGCCTGGCGTCCAGGGCCGCCACCTCGTCCAGGCATGGGCTGGCATGGCGGCCCGCCGCCCCATTGGCGTGGGGACCGCGGGCCGGATTGGCGGGATCATGGGCGAGGAGGGCCGGAGCGGGGGTATTGGCAGCGGGATCGCTGAAAGCCGACGGCGTATTGAAATTTATGGGTGGGCATTGATTGAACGACATATCCCTTTTACGCGTTCGCTTGTCTTAAGGTTTCGCCTTTACGGCGACCCCCCGGATGGCCGGCCCCGTTTGTTTCGGCAAAGGGGGGAAACCATTCGCGCTGTTCGTTCGGCCCCCGCCAAGGCGGGGGTTCCCTCCTTCCGGCATGGCTCGGGCGCAGGAAGCGTCGACAGGGCATCCCTGCCCTGGCGCCGCTCACCCGCCTTCCCTGGCGGGCGCCCAGCTTCGCCATGCCTACACTCGGCCGAGCCGAGGCGCAGTCCGCGTCGCCTGCACCATTGATGTACAGCTTCGCTTCCACCTTGATTGGGCTGACGGGCTTCCAATGATAAGCCAGTACTTCTTTTACAGGTCAGCCAATGGATGCTCCCCATCCCAGGCCTGACTGAAGTGCGCCCTGACCACCGCTTCGGGGATCGCCGCCACGTCGGGCCAGTGCCAGTGGGGCGTGTTGTCCTTGTCCACCAGGCGGGCACGTACCCCTTCGCTGAACTCGGGGTGCCGACAGCAGTTCAGGCTCAGGCCGTACTCCATCCGCAGTACCTGGGCCAGGGACAGGCGCCGGGCCTTGCGCAGTTGATGCCAGGCCAGATGCGCGGTGAGCGGGCAGCCGGTGGCCAGGTTGCGCGCAGCCTGGGCCAGGTCCGGATCGGGGTGGTCCTGCCAGCGGGCGATGGCTCTCCACGCCTGTACTGGCCCCGGCACATCCAGCAAAGCGTCGATCGCCGGCCGTCGCGCCAGCCACCGTGGTTCAGGACGGTCGGGTTCGGCCTCGTGCTCCAGGGCGCGCAGCAGGCTGATCAATTGCAGCTCTGAATCCTCTTGCCAGTTCAACTGAACCAGCCCGTCGATCAGTGCATCCTGTTGGTCGTCTCGCAGCAATCGATCCGCCAGGCCCAGGGCCACGGCGTCGCTGCCGTTCAGCTGGGCGCCCGTCAGGGCCAGGAACAGCCCGAGCTTTCCGGGCAGACGGTTGTAGAACCAACCAGCCCCTACATCAGGGTAAAGTCCAATGCTCACTTCCGGCATGGCAAGGCGACTGCCTGGGGTAACGATGCGGATCGAGGCACCCTGCAACAGGCCCATGCCGCCGCCGAGCACGTAGCCATGTCCCCAGGCGATTACCGGCCGGCCATAGGTGTGCAGGCGATAGTCCAGCCGGTATTCCGCGGCGAAGAAGCGCGCCGCCAGGGCGGGGACCTCGCCGGGCCGGGCGCGGCACGCTTCCACCAGGCTGCGCACGTCGCCCCCCGCGCAGAAAGCCTTGGGCCCGTTGCCGCGCAGCAGCACGCAGGCGATGCGCGGGTCCTGCTCCCAGGCATCGAGCCGATCGAGCAAGGCTTCGATCATCGGCAGAGAAAGAGCATTGAGGGATTTGGGCGCATCCAGGGTGGCGATGCCGATGCGCGCGCCATTGGCCCCCAGGAGTTCTTCGAAACTCAGATTCATCGAAACCTCTGTTCAGCGCTTATTGGAATTATGGACCGCCAAGCGGCGGTTCGATTGACAACAGAGAGGGTCTTTCCTAGTGTCCATGGATTGTTCCATGGACTGTCACATGACCACCACTGCACCTGAAGACGATCGCATCAAGCTCGAGCCCAGCTGGAAACAGGCCCTCAAGACTGAATTCGACCAGCCATACATGCACCAGTTGCGTGACTTCCTGCGCCATGAGCTGGCCGCGGGCAAGGAAATCTATCCGCCCGGCCCCCTGATTTTCAATGCCCTCAACCTGACACCCCTGGACAAGGTCAAGGTGGTGATCCTCGGCCAGGACCCCTACCATGGGCCAGGGCAAGCCCATGGCTTGTGCTTCTCGGTCCAGCCTGGCGTGCCGGCGCCGCCATCCTTGGTGAATGTGTTCAAGGAACTCAAGCGCGACCTCAACCTGCCGGTCCCCAACCATGGTTGCCTGCAGCATTGGGCTGAACAGGGCGTGTTGCTGCTCAACACCACCTTGACCGTGGAGCGGGGCCAGGCGGCGTCCCATGCCAAGAAAGGCTGGGAACCCTTCACCGACAGGATCATCCAGACGGTCAGCGATCGTTGCGAACATGTGGTGTTTCTGCTCTGGGGCGCTCATGCCCAGAGCAAGCGGAAACTCATCGACGGCACTCGCCATCTGGTGTTGACCTCAGCGCACCCCTCGCCATTGTCGGCGCACCGGGGTTTCCTGGGGAACGGCCATTTCAGCCGGGCCAATCAATTCCTGCAGGACCACCACCTGGCTCCTATCGACTGGAGCCTATGAGGCGACCTGGCGATTCCAACGGCGGAACAGCGGTTCGGCCAGGAAGAGCACGAACACCAGGCGCATGACCTGCATCGCGGTGACCAGTGGCACCGACAGCTGAAGGGCTTCGGCGGTCAGGCTCATCTCCGCGATGCCGCCGGGCATCATGCCCAGGGTAAGGGAGCGCAGGTCCAGGTGGGTGGCTGTGCTCAGCAGCAGGGCGGCCAGGCCGGCGATCAGCATGGTCAACAGGGTACCGACCAGGGTACGGCCCAGGAATGACGGAGCGCGGCGGAAAAAGGCGCGGTTGAAGTGACAGCCCAGTCCGCTGCCAATCAGCCACTGCCCCGCCTGGCTGGCGCCCGGGGGCAAGCTTCCTTGAAGCTGAAAGCCGATGCTCAAGCCCGCTGCCAGGACCAAGGGGCCGAACAGCCAGGGGTTGGGTTGGCCGAGGGCTTGCCAGGCCAGCGCTGCGCCCAGCCCTAGTAGCCCGATCAGCGCCAGCCAGCTCCAGCCCAAGGCGGCCGCATGGGAAAGCACCGCGCCTTCACCGAGCAGGTACTTGAACAGGGCGGGCACCAGCAGCACCACCAGCAATACCCGCAAGCTCTGGCCAGCAGCGACGCGGCCAAGGTTGGCCCCGTTGCGCGCGCCCAGGTTGACCATCTCACCGGAACCGCCCGGCATGCTGGAGAAGAAAGCGGTAGGGCGATCCTCGCCCGTGCGTAGCAGCAGCCAGACGCTGACCAGGCTGGAGACGCTGGTCACGAAGGCGCCCGCCAGGATCAGCAGCCCGTGGTCAGCGACCTGATCAAGCACCTCGGGGGTGAAGTGCAAGCCGATGCCGATGCCGATGATCCACTGGCCGCAACGTCGCCCATTGGGAATTTCCTGCAACTGCCAGGGCGTGGCGCAACGCACCAGGATCACCGCCAACAGGGCGCCGGTCATCCAGGGCAGCGGCCAGCCGGCCATGCTGGCCAAGGTCCCGCCTGTCAGGCCGACCGTGGCGGTGACCCACCACGGCGGCGTTCGCGCGTCAGGCATGGGCCGCCTGCCGCGCCCGTTGGCGGTTGCGCCACAACCGCAACAGCGGCAAGACCAGCATGACCGCGGTCAGCACCCAGGCGCCCAGGGTGATAGGGCTGGACACCAGGATCTGCAGGTCGCCATTGGAGATGGACAGTGCCCGGCGCAGGTTCTGTTCCATCAGCCCGCCCAGGATGAAGCCCAGCAGCAGCGGTGAAAGTGGGAAGTCCAGCTTGCGCAGGATGTAGCCGAAGATGCCGATACCCACCATCAGGAACAGGTCGAAGGTGGTGGCGTGCACGGCGTACACGCCGATACCGGTGATGATGGCGATGATTGGCACCAGGGCCCAGTTGGGCACCGCCAGGATGCGCGTGAATACCCGGATCATCGGAATGTTGAGGATTACCAGCATCACGTTGGCGATGAACAACGAGGCGATCAGGCCCCAGACGAGATCCGGCTGCTGCTCGAACAGCATGGGCCCAGGGGTGATGTTGTAAAGGCTCAGCGCGCCGATCATCACTGCGGTAGTGCCTGAACCCGGTACGCCGAGGGTCAGCATCGGCACCAGCGCGCCGCAGGCGGCGGCGCCGATAGCGGTTTCCGGGGCGGCCAGGCCGCGCAAGTCGCCCTGGCCGAAACGGCTGGCGGGCCCGGCCATGCGCTTCTCCGTCATGTAGGCCACCGCGCTGGCCAGGGTGGCGCCGGCGCCGGGCAGCACGCCCATGATGAAGCCCAGCAAGCCGCAACGCAGGTTGACCCAGCCAACGCTGAGAGCCTCCTTGGCATTGAACAGCATTCGGCCGGTGGCCTTGGCGGCCGCGTGGCCATGCTGGGTTTTTTCCAGCAGCAACAGGATCTCGGAGACCGAGAACAACCCCAGCACCAGCACTACGAACTGAACCCCATCGGCCAGGTGCACGCTGTCGCCGGTGAAGCGATAGACCCCGCTGTTGGCGTCGATGCCGACGGTGGACAGGAACAGGCCGATCAGCGCGGCCATGAAGGTTTTCACCGGCCGGTTGCCGGCCATGCCGCCCAGGCAAACGATGGCGAAGACCATGAGGGCGAAATACTCCGCCGGGCCGAAGGCCACTGCCCAGCGCGCCAGGATCGGCGCGAACAGCACCATGCCGCAGGTGGCGATGAAGGCGCCGATGAACGAGCTCCAGGCCGACAGCGACAGGGCCACGCCGGCCAGGCCCTGACGGGCGAGGGGATAACCGTCCAGGGTGGTCATCACGGTAGAGGCTTCGCCGGGAATGTTCAGCAGGATGGAGCTGATGCGCCCGCCATACTCGCAGCCCAGATACACCGCGGCGCAAAGGATCAGCGCCGATTCCGGCGGCAGGCCCAGGGCGAAGGCCACGGGAATCAGCAAGGCCACGCCGTTGATGGGCCCCAGGCCCGGCAGCAGGCCGACCACTGTGCCAATGAGCGTGCCGATCAACGCGGTGATCAGGTTGTAGGGAGACATGGCCACGCCAAAGCCCTGGCCCAGGTAACCGAGGGTATCCATATCAATTCTCCAGATGGCTGAGCGGGCCCAGCGGTAGAGGAACGTCCATCAGCCGATCGAACAGCACGTACAGCGCGAGGGTGGTGAGCGGTATCACCAGCAGGGCGGGCATCCAGCGCCCGCCATAGAGGCGCGCCATGGGCACGCCGATCAGCACGCTGGCGAGGATGAAACCCAGGGGCTCGAACAGGCCCGCGAACAACAGTAGCAAGCCGACGCAGGCGGCTATCTTGAGCAGGCCCTGGCGATCGAGTCGAGGCTCATCCTCGCTGTGGACAATGGCGGCTGGCCGGATCAGCATGTAGAGCGCGGCAATTCCCAGCAGGGCCAGCAGCAGGAGGGGGTAGGCTCGAGGGCCGACAGGTTCGTATGAGAACGCCGCCTGGTAAGGCCAGGCCATGGCCGCCAGCGCGGCGCATGCCAGCAGCAGCACCGCGGTGAAGGCCCGTTGCAATGTATTCATCATTGTCTTCTCCGGCGTGCCCACCCCTGGGGTGGGCGCAAGCGGTCACTGGATCAGCCCGAATTCCTTGGCCAGTACCTTGTAGTCGGCCACCTGTTTCTTCACATAGGCGTCCAGTTCCGCGCCGGTAAGGGCGAAGGGAAAGAGCTCGCGGTCATCACGCAGCTTGGCGAATTGCTCGCTGGCCAGCAGTTTGTCGAAAGTGGTCTTCCACCAGGCGTAGTCCTCGTCGCTGACTTTGGGGCCCAGGTAGAAACCGCGCACCACCGGCCACACGATGTCGTAGCCCTGCTCCTTGGCGGTGGGGATGTCCTTCATGTCGGGTTCTTCCAGGCGCTTGTCCGAGAATACCGCCAGCAGACGCATCTTGCCGGCGATCACGTTGGGCATGGAGTCGGAGATATCTGTGCTGCCCACCTGGATGTGGTGACCGAGCAGCGCCGTGGTGATTTCACCGCCGCCCTCCAACGCTACGTAACGCAATTCCCGCGGGTTGATACCCGCCGCCTTGGCAATCAGAGCGGTCTGCATCCAGTCCTGGCTGCCCACGGTGCCGCCTGAGCCGATCACCACCTGGCTCGGGTCTTTCTTGAGCGCCTGTACCAGATCATCGAGGGTCTTGAAAGGGGAGTCGCTGGCTACGGCGATGGCACCGTAGCTGGTGCCCACGGCCGCCAGCCAGCGCACGGCATTTTCATCGAAGCGCCCGAACTTGCCCTGGGCCAGGTTCAGCAGCGAGCCGCTCGACCAGGCGACCACGGTGCCGCCATCGGCAGGCCGCTGCGCCACCACCGCGTTATAGGCGACCGCGCCGACGCCCCCAGGCATGTAGGTGACACGCATGGGTTTGCTCAACAGCTTCTGCTCGAGCAGGCCGCTTTGAATGAGTTTGCAAGTGAGGTCGAAGCCGCCGCCAGGGGCTGCCGGGGCGATGCATTCCGGGCGTTTGGGTTCTTCGGCGAGGACGGGTGCGGCCAGCGTCACACAGGTGACGGCCAGCGCGAGTGAGCGCAGTATCGGGTTCATGGTGACTCCATTGTTGTTGTTTTTGTAAGGCGGGAAAGGCCCCACCTCCCTAGAGCCTAGGAAACGAACCTTTCAGCAAGCTTTCATGGGCTGCCAGGGCAATGAAAATCTGCCGTTGCGGCAGTGGCGTATCGCCAATAAGCGATGAATAGGGGACACTTCGCAGCCGCTGGTAGCCGAGGGGAGAGCGATGCGCATTCTGCTGGTAGAAGACCATGAGCAATTGTCCGAGAGCGTGGCCCAGGCCTTGAAGGCAGCCGGGCTGACCGTGGACGTCTTGCACGACGGCGTGGCGGCGGACCTGGCCCTGGCCAGCGAAGACTATGCCATGGCGATCCTCGATGTAGGCCTGCCTCGCCTGGACGGCTTCGAGGTACTGGCCCGCCTGCGTGATCGCGGTCGCAACCTGCCGGTGCTGATGCTCACCGCGCGCAGCGACGTACGCGACCGCGTCCATGGGCTGAACCTGGGCGCCGATGACTACCTGGCCAAGCCCTTCGAGCTGAGCGAACTGGAGGCACGGGTCAAGGCGCTACTACGGCGAACCCTGCTTGGCGGCGAGCGCCAGCAGCGCTGCGGGGCACTGGTGTACGACCTGGAAGCCAGGCGCTTCAGCATTGGCGAGGTGCCGCTAGTGCTGACGTCGCGGGAGCAGTCGGTGTTGCAGGCCTTGATCGCCCGCCCCGGACGGGTGATGAGCAAGGAACAGTTGGCGGCCCAGGTATTCGGCCTGGACGAGGATGCCAGCGCGGAAGCCATCGAGATCTACATTCATCGGCTGCGCAAGAAACTCGACGGCCAGGGGGTGGCCATCGTGACCTTCCGCGGCCTGGGCTACCTGCTCGAGGCCCGTGATGCCTAGGCCGGCGAGCCTGCGCTGGCGGCTGCTGGGCAACCTGGCCGGGCTCCTGGTGCTGCTGATGCTGGCCAGTGGTCTGAGTGCCTACTGGAATGGCCGGCAGGCCGCGGACGTGGCTTACGACCGCACCCTACTGGCCTCGGCCAGGACCATTTCCGCCGGGCTGTTCGAGCAGGATGGTCGCCTGAGCCTGGATGTGCCCTATGTGGCCCTGGATACCTTTGCCTATGACAGCGCCGGCCGGCTGTACTACCAGGTCAACGGTATCGACGGGCAGTTGATCTCCGGTTATGAGAACCTGCCCGCGCCGCCGCCTGGCACGCCCCGTACCGATGCCTACCCAGCCCTGGCCAAGTTCTACGATGGCACGTACCGGGGCCAGGACGTGCGAGTGGTGAGCCTGCTCAAGGCGGTCAGCGAGCCGAGCATGAACGGCATGGCCGAAATTCGCGTGGCCGAAACGGACGAAGCCCGGGTGAGCATGGCCCGGGACCTGATGACCGACACCCTTCTGCGCCTGGGCATGCTCGGCGGCGGGGCGTTGTTGCTGGTATGGATTACTGTCAGCGGCGCCCTGCGACCCCTGGAGCGGTTGCGCCGTGCGGTGGAGGAACGTCGCCCGGACGACCTGCGCCCACTGCCCAGCGAGGAGGTGCAACGCGAACTGTTGCCATTGGTGCAGTCCATCGATCACTTCACCGAGCGGCTGCGTTTGCAGTTCGAGCGCCAGGGCCAGTTCATCGCTGACGCGGCCCATGAGCTGCGCACGCCCCTGGCGGCGCTCAAGGCTCGAGTGGAGCTGGGCCTGCGCAGTGAAGATGCAAGCGACCTCAAGCGAACCCTGCACGAAGGCAGGGACGGCATCGACCGTCTGACGCACCTGGCCAACCAGTTGCTGTCCCTGGCCCGGGTAGAAAACGGCGCTCAGGCCATTGCCGAAGGCGGAGCCCAGCAGGTCGACCTCACCGAGCTGGCGCGGGACCTGGCCATGGCCATGGCGCCCCTGGCCCATGCCAAGGGCATTGGCCTGGCATTCGAAGCTGAACGCCCGGTGTTGCTCGATGGCGAGCCCACATTACTCAGCGAGCTGTTGAGCAACCTGCTGGACAACGCCCTGGCCCATAGCCCGGCGGGAGGCACGGTGGTACTGCGGGTAATGCCAGGCGCCGTCCTGGAAGTGGAGGACGAAGGCCCCGGCATCCCGGCTACCGAGCGCGAACGCGTGTTCGAGCGTTTCTATCGGGGGCGTCAGCAAGGTACGGGCCTGGGATTGGCTATCGTGGGCGAAATCTGCCGTGCCCATCGGGCTGATATTTCCTTGCATGACGGTGTCCAGGGCGGCTTGTGCGTACGGGTCGACTTCGCCCGGGCGGCCCAGGCCAAAGCGCTGGCCTGAGCCTGTTCAGGCCAGCATGATCCTGGCTTCTTCCATTTCGCTGCCTGATAGTGGCGGGTCGAGTCGATCCATTCCCAGGCGCGCGTAAGCGGGCAGGTGGCTCATGGAGCGGCGTCGCTGGATGGGCGTGTTGAGCAGCGAGGCGATCTGCACCACATCCGCGTAGTCAGCGGCCACCTGCTCTCGCTGCAGGTCCAGGTGAAGCAGGGGTACCTGGGCCAGGGCCTTGGGGAAATCCCAGGAGGCCAGGATGCGCGCGCCTATCACTGGGTGAATGTTGTCGATCACATGGTTCAGGCACACCGGGTCGCTGAGCAGGTCATTGTGCTCTTCGGCGTAGGTCAGGATGGGCAACACCCCGATCAGGTGCACCATGCCGGCCAGGGCCCCCTGGTCCGGCTTCAGATGGGGCTGGCGGCGGCACAGCTCGTAGCCGATCCCCGCCACCTGGATGCTGGTGTTCCAGATTTCCCGCAGCTTGGCTTCGACTATGGGCAGACGCGCGTTGAAGATCTGCTCGATGACCAGGCCGATCGCCAGGTTGCAGGTATAGTTGACGCCCAGACGGGTGATGGCCGCCTGCAAGCTCGTGACTTCCACCTGGCTGCGCAGCAGGGGGCTGTTGACCACCTTGATCAGCCGGGCGCTGAGCGCCGGGTCACGGCCGACCACGCGACTCAGTTGACTGACGCTCACCTCGCTGTCTTCAGCCGCCTGCCGGATCTCGAAGGCGACCTCCGGCAGGGTAGGCAACATCAGGTCGTCCCGGTCGATGGCGACCAGTAAATGCTGTTGAACCGTCTCGGCCAACGTGCTCATGGGGCCTCTCGAGCGTTCAGAGGAACGCGATACGGGCCGGGCAGCGCCCGGGCCGTGGGGCTACCGCTGGATTTCGCGGTCACGGTCCAGTTCATAGGGCAGGTCCAGCAAGCCCAGGCGTGGGCCTTCCAGGCTGCCGAGGCGAATGTCGCCCTGTTCCGCGGCGTTATCCTGCAACACCGCAAGAAGCTCGACCCCGTCGCCTGCCGGGGCGCCCAGCACCACCTCGCCCACGGCGCTGGCGTGCACGGAGGAAAACAGCTCGGTGCCCGGGGCCGGAACACCGGTGCCACCCAGGGCCAGGCGGTATTGCCGGCGCTTGAGCTTGCCCAGGTATTGCATGCGCGCGACTATCTCCTGGCCGGTATAGCAGCCTTTCTTGAAGCTGACCCCGCCCACGGCCTGCAGGTTGATCATCTGTGGGATGAACAGCTCCCGGGTAGGGCCGAAGACCTGGCCGATACCGGCACGGACCTGGCCCAGCAGCCACTCGTCCAGGTCCGCCCGCGCCAGGGTTTCACCCAGGCGGGCCTGGAAAGCCTCGGCCTGTTCCGTGGGCAGCCAGGCTTCGATACGTGCCGGCGATACCCGCACCAGCAAGGCCTCACCCTCGGCAAGTACCTCGTTGGGTTCGCCGGGAAGGCCCATTCCCATGGCTTTCAAGGCGTCTTCGGCGTGACTCAGGCCGAAGCGTACCCACCGCGGGCTTTCGTCGGTCAACGTGGCCTTGGAGAATACGGCGTATTTTTTCAGGTCCGCCAGTTGCGGCTCGAGCAATTCGGCCGCCAGGGCGAGCAGGTAGCCGTCCGCCTGGCCGACGATACGAAAGCTCGACTGCATGCGCCCCTTTGGCGTGCACCGGGCGCCCAGGCTGCTGGCGGTGGGGCTCAGGTAATTGATGTTGCAGGTGAGCTGGCCCTGCAGAAACTTACCGGCATCCGAGCCGCGGACGGCGAGGATGCCCTCGTGGTTGAGCACGCAGAAAAAGGCAGATTCGGACATGAGGCACTTTGGCGAACGTGAAGATGCCCATGATAGTGCCCGGCGCGGAAAATAAACAGGCAGGTCATAAGCGCATACACCCTGCCAGGGTGCCTCTGGCCGGCGCGCTCTGTATACTGGCGCCCCCTATCGAGGAGCCCGTCATGGTCGCGGATATCGAACTCAACCGCCTGTACTGGCACAGCCGCCGTGGCATGCTGGAACTGGACGTACTGCTGGTCCCCTTCGTCCAGGAGGTCTACGGCACCCTGAACGATACCGATCGTGCCCTGTATGTGCGCCTGCTGGCCTGCGAAGACCAGGACCTGTTCGGCTGGTTCATGGAGCGCAATGAGTCCGAAGACCCTGAGCTGCAGCGCATGGTGCGGATGATCCTGGATCGTGTCCAGCCGAAATGACCGTTTCGAGTGCCATTGGGCTGCGTCGCGGGCGCTTTGCTGGAGCTATGGCGGCGCGCAGCTGTTGGCCATTGGCTCGATATTGACCCTGCAAGTGCCGCCCCTGGCCGGCTTCGCCCTGCTCACAGGGTGCGTGGCCCATGGCATCTGGGTACTGCCACGGCATTTACTCCTGAGCGCGCCCGGCGCGGTGACAGGGCTGCGCCGCACCCCGGCCGGTTGGGCCTTGTACTGTCGGGAAAGGGGCTGGCGCCCGGCGCGGCTATGTTCGACAGCCTGGCGTTGCCTGCGCTGGTCATCGTGCGCTATCGGTTGGCGGGGCAGTGGTGGACCCGCTCCGCCTGCATACCCGCCGACGCGCTGGACCCTGATACCCACCGCCGTCTACGCCTGCACCTGCGCTGGAGCCGCAAGCGCTTCCTCTGGCCCGTCGCGCCCATCTAGGCGCAAGCTTCCACGCCGTCTTCGGCCTCGAGGCTGGCGTGGGTTCGCCAGTTTCGCCGGCTTCTAGGGTCTTGCCCTGGGGTCGAGGATCGTGTCCCGTGCTTGCGCCAGCATCCCCGGATAATCCAGGGTGTAGTGCAGGCCTCGGGATTCCTTGCGTTCCAGGGCCGAGCGGATCATCAGGTCCGCCACGCAGGCCAGGTTACGCAGCTCGATCAGGTCCCTGCTGACCTTGTAGTTGCTATAGAACTCATCGATCTCGCTGAGCAGCAGGCGCACCCGGTGCTGGGCGCGCTGCAGGCGTTTGCTGGTGCGGACAATGCCCACATAGTCCCACATGAAGCGTCGCAGCTCGTCCCAGTTGTGGGCGATGATCACGTCCTCGTCCGAATCTGTCACCTGACTGGCATCCCAGGTAGGCAAGGCCTGGGGCATGCTCACCTGGGCCAGCTCGCTCTCGATGTGGCGGGCCGCCGAGCGACCGTAGACGAAACACTCCAGCAATGAATTGCTGGCCATTCGGTTGGCCCCATGCAGGCCGGTGAAGGTGGTTTCGCCAATGGCATAAAGCCCCGGCACATCGGTACGGCCATGATTGTCGATCATCACCCCGCCACAGGTGTAATGGGCGGCGGGCACCACCGGGATGGCCTCGCGGGTGATATCGATGCCGAAGGCCAGGCAGCGCTCATATACCGTGGGGAAGTGCGCGCGCACGAACTCCGCCGGCTTGTGGCTGATGTCCAGGTAGACACAGTCTGCGCCCAGGCGCTTCATCTCGTGGTCGATGGCGCGGGCGACGATGTCCCGTGGGGCCAGTTCGGCGCGGGGATGGAAGCGCGGCATGAAGCGCTCGCCATCGGGCAGCTTGAGCACGGCGCCTTCGCCACGCAGCGCTTCGGTCACCAGGAAGCTCTTGGCCTGCGGGTGGTACAGGCAGGTCGGGTGAAACTGATTGAATTCCAGATTGGCCACCCGGCAGCCCGCGCGCCAGGCCATGGCGATGCCATCGCCACAGGCGCCGTCGGGGTTGCTGGTATACAGGTATACCTTTGCCGCGCCGCCAGTGGCCATGACCGTGAAGCGCGCCGCGAAGGTGTCGACCTCGCCGGTCTTGCGGTTCAACACATAGGCCCCCAGGCAACGCTGGCCGTCTCGACCTAGCCGACCTTCGGTGATCAGGTCCACGGCCACGCGCTGTTCCAGCAGCTGGATGTTCGGCCGCTGACGCGCCTGGGCGAGGAGGGTGTTGAAAATCGCTGCCCCGGTGGCATCCGCGGCGTGGATGATGCGCCTGTGGCTATGGCCACCTTCGCGGGTCAGATGGAACTCGAAGTGGCCTTCCTCGGGCGCCGGGTTGTCGTCCCGGGTAAAGGGCACCCCCTGGTCGATGAGCCACTGGATGGCCTCGCGACTGTGTTCGACGGTGAAGCGCACCGCCGACTCATGGCACAGCCCGCCGCCGGCCTCGAGCGTATCCTGGACGTGGGAGTCCACGGTGTCGGCGTTATCCAGCACGGCAGCGACGCCACCCTGCGCCCAGTAGGTAGAGCCATTGGAGAGCTCACCCTTGCTCAGCACCGCGACCTGCAGATGAGAAGGAAGATTCAAGGCCAGGCTCAAGCCTGCGGCACCGCTGCCGATTACCAGAACGTCGTGATGCGAATGCTGACTCATGTAGCAGGTGTCTCCCGCGGCGCTGATGCCGCTTTTCATAGGCAGAGTGCAAGAACGCGGCGCGGCGCTGGTCATTGGTCGCGTCCACGGGCACAATCCCGCATAGCCAGATGGCAAAATGAAACTATTGAACGCAGCGGGCGGCCGACAGTTATACCAGCGGCGTATCGACAGGGCCACGGTCTTGTGTGTGGCGGTTGCGCAAACGTCCGATGCCTGTCTGGTTTGTAGGAAATTGGCTATAGGGTGTTGGGAACTTTCCTAAATGATGGACAATCCATAGGGAGTTGCCAAATACACAGGGCGCGACGGGAAGGGCCTACAACAAAGGCTACCGCCAGCGGCCGGACATCCGGAGTGTTCACACAGCAGGGCTTGCCTGATGTGTTTTTTTCCTGCACCCGATCTTCAGGGCAGGAAACTTGCGTGGAGGGGAGAACTTTTGCACAAAGCCCGAGTCTATGGTTGCAAGCCTGAACGATGGCTCTTGCAGCGCTCCTTGGAGCTTAACGAGGAGTGTTCATGCTAACCCAGGAAGAAGATCAGCAATTGGTCGAGCGCGTGCAGCGTGGCGACCGGAGAGCGTTCGATCTGCTGGTGCTCAAGTACCAGCACAAGATTCTCGGGCTGATCGTGCGATTCGTGCACGACACCCACGAAGCACAAGACGTTGCCCAGGAAGCGTTCATCAAGGCGTACCGGGCGTTGGGAAATTTCCGCGGCGACAGCGCCTTCTATACCTGGCTGTACCGCATCGCCATCAACACGGCGAAGAATTATCTGGTGTCCCGAGGACGACGGCCACCGGATAGCGATGTCAGCTCCGAAGACGCAGAGTTCTATGACGGCGATCACGGCCTGAAGGACCTTGAATCACCGGAACGCTCGCTGTTAAGGGATGAGATCGAGGGCACCGTCCACCGGACCATCCAGCAATTGCCTGAAGATCTGCGCACGGCATTGACCCTGCGTGAGTTCGATGGTCTGAGTTACGAAGACATTGCCAGCGTCATGCAATGTCCGGTGGGCACCGTCAGGTCGCGGATTTTCCGGGCCCGGGAAGCCATAGATAAAGCCCTGCAGCCTTTGCTGCAGGAAACCTAAGACAGCGGCGACAGCCAAGAGAGGAACCGCAATGAGTCGTGAAGCCCTGCAGGAATCGCTGTCCGCGGTGATGGATAACGAAGCGGACGAACTTGAATTACGTCGTGTACTGGGCGCTGTGGAGAACAGCGAGGCACGCGCTACCTGGGCTCGTTACCAGGTTGCCCGCGCCGCCATGCACAAGGAACTGCTCAATCCACGCCTGGACCTGGCCGCCGCGGTTTCCGCCGCGCTGGTCGACGAAGCGGTTCCAGCACCCGTGGCTGCGCGTCCATGGCGCAGCCTGGGTCGGCTGGCGGTAGCGGCCTCGGTGACCCTGGCGGTGCTTGCCGGGGTGCGTCTGTACAACCAGAACGACCTAGGCGGCGCCCAGGTCGCTCAACAGGCGGCTCAGCCTGTGCTGGTGGCGCCTCAGGCCAACGGCCCGGCCGTATTGGCGGGCTACACGGAAACCAGCGAGCCGGTCAAGGCGCCAGCCGCCCGTGAAGCGGGCTGGCAGGACGAAAAGGCATCGGGTTCAGTGCGTCAGCACACCGAGCAATCTTCGCATGCCGCTGGCTCCGAAACTCGTTAAGTAACACTTGAACGCCCGGTTCGACCCTCGCAGGTGCTTGCGACGGTCGGCCGG
The DNA here is from genome assembly GCF_049895785.1 of Pseudomonas sp. DC3200b2. Lineage (NCBI taxonomy): Bacteria > Pseudomonadati > Pseudomonadota > Gammaproteobacteria > Pseudomonadales > Pseudomonadaceae > Pseudomonas > Pseudomonas sp. DC3200b2. Next base: position 629,339 of record NZ_JAFCTA010000001.1, read on the forward strand.
GCGTTCGTGCGTCTGGATGTCCTACCGTCTTGGTAGGCAATAGCCTTGGCGGCGCGCTTTTGCAGCGGGCAAACCCCGGCTTCGCTGTGCGGCTCCGTGCAAACGCTGGGTGAAAACCTATTTGTGCTTCCGTGGTCCATAAGGGCCGGGGCGTGTCGGTGAGTGACGCTTGTGGGCGTCGCTCTCGCCGTGTGTACAGCCCTTTGATGCATATTCGGCACAGTCGAGTCGTGTTAACGCCGGCTTCATGTATCAAGTTGCAACATGAAAGATCTGCCATTGTTGTTGCAAATAGATCTGCTTTTTCTTATAGGTCTTTGCCACCAGGGGAGGGTTCGCCCAGCCTTGTGCCTAGCGACCTTCAGGGCATCCAGGCCCGGGTTCTCGGCAGAGGCGCCCCCTTCGCTTAACCATGCTCGCAATACACGGGAGCCGTATGTCGATACCTCGCTTGAAATCCTGCCTATCGCTGTTCGCGGCGGTACTGATGCTGGGGCAGGTGCTTAGCGCCCAGGCCGAAGCACTGCCTGACTTCACTACCCTGGTCGAACAAGCCTCGCCAGCCGTGGTGAATATCAGCACCACCCAGAAACTGCCAGACCGCGGCGTGGCGGACAGCCAGATGCCTGACCTGCAGGGCCTGCCGCCCATGTTCCGGGAGTTCTTCGAGCGCAACATGCCCCGCAGCGCCCCACGCTCCCCCCGTGGCGACCGCCAGCGTGAAGCCCAGTCGCTTGGCTCGGGGTTCATCATTTCCCCGGATGGCTACGTCCTGACCAACAACCACGTGATCGCCGATGCTGATGAAATCGTGGTGCGCCTGTCCGACCGCAGTGAATTGAAAGCCAAGCTGGTAGGCACGGATCCGCGCACCGACGTGGCATTGCTCAAGATCGACGGCAAGAACCTTCCTACGGTGAAGCTCGGCGATTCCGACAAGCTCAAGGTGGGCGAGTGGGTACTGGCCATCGGCTCGCCGTTCGGTTTCGACCATTCGGTGACCAAGGGGATCGTCAGTGCCAAGGGCCGCTCACTGCCCAACGATTCCTACGTGCCTTTCATTCAGACGGACGTCGCCATCAACCCGGGCAACTCCGGCGGGCCGCTGTTCAACATGAATGGCGAAGTGGTGGGCATCAACTCGCAGATCTTCACCCGCTCCGGTGGCTTCATGGGCCTTTCCTTCGCCATTCCGATCGACGTGGCCCTGGACGTATCCAACCAGCTGAAGAAGGACGGCAAGGTCAGCCGTGGCTGGCTGGGTGTGGTCATCCAGGAAGTGAACAAGGACCTCGCCGAATCCTTCGGCCTGGACAAGCCCGCCGGCGCGCTGGTCGCGCAGGTGATGCAGGATGGCCCGGCGGCCAAGGGCGGCCTGCAGGTGGGCGACGTGATCCTGAGCATGAACGGCCAGCCCATCGTCATGTCCGCGGATCTCCCGCACCTGGTCGGCGGCCTCAAGGCGGGTGCCAAGGCGACCTTCGAGATCATTCGCGACGGCAAGCGCCAGAACATCGAGCTGACCGTGGGGGCTATCCCGGACGACGATGACCTGGAAGCCAGCGCCGGTGCCGACGGCCAGCCCCAGCGCAGCAGCAACCGGCTGGGTGTCGCCGTGGCGGACCTGACCGACGAGCAGAAGAAAGCCGCCGACCTGCGGGGCGGCGTGCTGATCAAGGACGTGCAGGATGGTCCTGCCGCCATGATCGGTCTTCAGCCGGGAGACGTGATCACCCACTTGAACAACCAGGCGATCACCTCGGCCAAGCAGTTCACCGAAGTGGCCAAGGGCCTGCCGAAGAATCGTTCGGTTTCCATGCGCGTGCTGCGCCAGGGACGTGCCAGCTTCATTACGTTCAAGCTGGCTGAATAAGCGGCGACACAGCCCGGGCGGCTGCTACCGGTGACCGGTTCCATGCCTGTCGCCGTGGCAGCCGGGTCGGCCCAGGTCGGGTCGGGCTGACCCGCCCATGGCAGCCTCCGATATTGATGGCCTCAGGGCTGGACGCGATCGATGCCGGCTACCATAGGCATGGCCTCGTCCAGGCGCCGTTAGCCCGTTGGCTCCGATACAGGGCCTCCCACAAAACTCACTGCATCAGGTACAATGCCCGGCTATTTTTTGTCGGGCGCCCGGCCCAAGGCCTTCTCGAGTGTTGATCCGTGAGTGATTTGAGTCATATCCGCAATTTCTCCATCATCGCCCACATCGACCATGGCAAGTCGACCCTGGCCGATCGATTCATCCAGATGTGCGGCGGCCTCGCCGACCGAGAGATGGAAGCCCAGGTGCTGGACTCCATGGACCTGGAGCGCGAGCGCGGGATCACCATCAAGGCCCACAGCGTCACGCTCCACTACAAGGCCAAGGACGGTAAAACCTACCAGCTCAACTTCATCGACACCCCTGGCCACGTGGACTTCACCTACGAGGTCAGCCGTTCCCTGGCGGCTTGCGAGGGCGCGCTGCTGGTGGTGGACGCGGGGCAGGGCGTGGAGGCGCAGTCCGTCGCCAACTGCTATACCGCCATCGAGCAGGGCCTGGAGGTCATGCCGGTATTGAACAAGATGGACCTGCCCCAGGCCGATCCCGACCGGGTGAAGGACGAAATCGAGAAGATCATCGGCATCGACGCCACCGACGCGGTCGCCTGCAGCGCCAAGAGCGGCATGGGCGTGGACGACGTGCTCGAGCGCCTGGTGCAGACCATCCCGGCCCCGGAAGGCGACATCGAGGCCCCCCTGCAAGCCCTGATCATCGATTCATGGTTCGACAACTACCTGGGCGTGGTTTCCCTGGTACGCGTGCGCCATGGCCGGGTGAAGAAAGGCGACAAGATCCTGGTCAAGTCCACCGGCAAGACCCACCTGGTGGACAGCGTCGGGGTGTTCACCCCCAAGCACACACCTACCGCGGACCTCAAGGCAGGCGAAGTCGGCTTCATCATCGGTAGCATCAAGGACATCCACGGCGCGCCTGTGGGGGACACCCTGACTCTGTCCACCACGCCGGACGTGGAAGTGCTGCCGGGCTTCAAGCGTATCCAGCCCCAGGTATACGCAGGCCTGTTCCCGACCAGCTCCGACGATTTCGAGGATTTCCGCGAAGCCCTGCAGAAGCTCACCCTCAACGATTCCTCGCTGCAATACCAGCCGGAAAGCTCCGATGCGCTGGGCTTCGGCTTCCGCTGCGGCTTCCTCGGCATGTTGCACATGGAGATCATCCAGGAGCGCCTGGAGCGCGAGTATGACCTGGACCTGATCACCACCGCGCCGAGCGTGATCTATGAAGTGAAGATGAAGAACGGCGAGACGATCTACGTCGACAACCCGTCCAAGCTTCCCGACATCTCGTCGGTGGAAGACTTCCGCGAACCTATCGTCGAAGCCACCATCCTTGTGCCCCAGGAGCACCTGGGGAACGTCATTACGCTGTGCATCGAAAAACGCGGCGTGCAACGGGACATGCAGTTCCTGGGCAGCCAGGTGCAGGTGCGTTATGACCTGCCCATGAACGAAGTGGTGCTGGATTTCTTCGACCGCCTCAAGTCCACCAGCCGTGGCTATGCCTCGCTGGACTACCACTTCGACCGCTATCAGTCGGCGAACCTGGTGAAGCTGGACGTGCTGATCAATGGCGACAAGGTCGATGCCCTGGCGCTGATCGTGCATCGGGACAACGCCCACTACAAAGGGCGGGCCCTGACTGAAAAAATGAAGGAGCTGATTCCTCGGCAGATGTTCGACGTGGCGATCCAGGCGGCCATTGGCGGCCAGATCATCGCTCGAACCACTGTAAAGGCGCTCAGGAAGAACGTTCTGGCCAAATGCTACGGTGGCGACGTGAGCCGTAAGCGCAAGCTGTTGGAAAAGCAGAAGGCTGGTAAGAAACGCATGAAACAGGTCGGCAACGTGGAGATTCCACAGGAAGCCTTCCTCGCCGTGCTCAGGTTGGAATGATCAGGTCCTATGTCTTTTAACTTCCCGCTGTTGTTGGTAATCCTCGTGGCCGTGTGCGGCCTGCTGGGTCTGCTCGACCTTGTGTACTACGCACCACGGCGGCGTGCTGCCATTGCGAACTATCAGGGCAGCGTGGCTCAGCCGGAGCCCGCTGTGCTGGATCAACTGAACAAGGAACCGCTGCTGGTGGAGTACGGGAAATCCTTTTTCCCGGTCCTGTTCATCGTATTGGTGCTGCGTTCGTTCCTGGTCGAGCCCTTCCAGATCCCGTCGGGGTCCATGAAGCCGACCCTGGAAGTGGGCGATTTCATCCTGGTGAACAAGTTCTCCTATGGCATTCGCCTGCCGGTGCTGGACACCAAGGTGATCGACATCGGCGATCCGCAACGGGGCGACGTGATGGTATTCCGCTACCCCAGCGATCCCTCGGTGAACTACATCAAGCGGGTGATCGGCGTACCTGGCGACACCATCCGCTACACCAGCGACAAGCATCTGTATGTCAATGGCGCACCGGTGGACGAGCAGATGGTGGGCACCACCTTCGACCCACACCTGGGCGAGGTTGGCGTGTACAAGGAGCACATCGGCGAGGCCGAGCACCTGATCCACAAGCAGATGGCGGCCTATCGCATGTTGCCGGGCGGGCAATGGACGGTGCCGGCCGGGCATTACTTCATGATGGGCGACAACCGCGACAACTCCAACGACAGCCGCTACTGGGATGACGCGCGCATTCCCAAGGACCTGCTCGGCATGGTCCCGGACCACAATATCGTTGGCAAGGCATTCGCCGTGTGGATGAGCTGGCCGGAACCGAAGACTCGGCACCTGCCAACCCTCGAGCGCGTAGGGCTGATCAAGTAACGCGCGGTTTCCCCGTGGCGTCGCGCCGTGCAGGGCGCCTTCGCCAGTTTTCCCGACATCCGGCAGGCGAGGGTCTAGCATGAAAGCAGTAAGGTCCCAGCGAGGACTTTCTCTGATTGGCGGGCTGTTCCTTCTGGCCGCGCTGGCGCTGGTCGTGATGGCTGGCGCCCGGCTGGGGCCTCATTACATGGATTACTGGGCTTTGAAGAAAGCCATGGACAAGGCCGCCAGCGACTCCGCCACCAAGGTTACCGATGGCGATGAATACTTCGACTACGTGAGCCGCAGTTTGCAGATCAATAACATCCGGGATCTGGATTTGAAAAAAGCGTTGAACATCACTGAACAGTCCGGCGCCCTCGTGGCCCGCCTGGCCTACGAGCGGCGGGAGCACCTGCTGGGCAATGTCGACATGGTGGTCAGCTTCGATCACCAAAGCAGTGTGCGCCTGCCGTGAATCAGTCGCCTCTGAACCGTCTCGAGCGCCAGCTCGGCTACAGCTTCAAGAACAAGGAATTGATGCTGCTGGCCTTGACCCATCGAAGCTTCGCCGGTCGTAACAACGAGCGACTGGAATTCCTCGGCGATGCCATCCTCAATTTCGTCGCGGGCGAGGCCTTGTACGAGCGCTTCCCACAGGCACGGGAAGGCCAGCTTTCCCGACTGCGGGCGCGCCTGGTCAAAGGCGAAACCCTGGCACTGCTGGCCCGTGGCTTCGACCTGGGCGAGTACTTGCGCCTTGGCTCCGGTGAGCTGAAAAGCGGTGGCTTCCGTCGCGAATCCATCCTCGCCGACGCGCTGGAAGCGCTGATCGGTGCCATCTATCTGGACGCCGACATGGAGACGGCCCGCGAGCGCGTCCTGGCCTGGTTGGCCGGTGAATTCGACAGCCTGACCCTGGTGGATACCAACAAAGATCCCAAGACCCGCCTGCAGGAGTTCCTGCAATCCCGCGCCTGCGAGCTGCCTCGCTACGAGGTGGTGGATATCCAGGGTGAACCGCACTGCCGCACCTTTTTCGTGGAATGCGAAGTGGCGTTGCTCAACGAAAAAAGCCGAGGGCAGGGCGTAAGCCGGCGTATCGCCGAGCAGGTCGCCGCCGCGGCCGCGCTGATCGCCCTTGGCGTGGAGAATGGCAATGACTGATACCCCGGCAAGCCGTTGTGGCTATGTAGCGATCGTAGGTCGCCCCAACGTTGGCAAGTCCACGCTGATCAACCACATCCTCGGCCAGAAGCTGGCAATCACGTCGCGCAAGCCGCAGACCACGCGCCACACCATGCTCGGCATCAAGACCGAAGGGCATGTGCAGGCGGTATACGTGGATACGCCCGGCATGCACAAGGCCAATGACAAGGCCCTGAACCGTTACATGAACAGGACCGCCTCGGCCGCGCTCAAGGACGTGGACGTGGTCATCTTCGTAGTGGACCGCACGCGCTGGACCGACGAAGACCAGCTGGTCCTGGAGCGAGTGCAGTTCGTTCAGGGGCCGGTGATCCTGGCCATCAACAAGACCGATCGGCTCGAAGACAAGGCCGCGCTCATCCCTCACCTGGAATGGTTGCAGCAGCAGCTGCCCAAGGCCGAGGTGGTGCCCATCTCCGCCCAACAGGGCCATAACCTGGACACCCTGGAAGCCCTGATCGGCAATTACCTGCCTGAAAACGAGCATTTCTTCCCGGAAGACCAGATCACTGATCGCAGTAGTCGCTTCCTGGCCGCTGAGCTTGTGCGTGAAAAGATCATGCGCCAGCTGGGGGCCGAACTGCCTTACCAGATCACCGTCGAGATCGAGGAGTTCAAGCAACAGGGCGCAACCTTGCATATCCACGCTCTGATCCTGGTGGAGCGCGACGGCCAGAAGAAAATCATCATCGGCGACAAGGGCGAGCGGATCAAACGCATCGGCATGGAGGCTCGCAAGGACATGGAGCAGATGTTCGACGCCAAGGTGATGCTCAACCTCTGGGTGAAGGTGAAAGGCGGTTGGTCCGACGACGAGCGGGCGCTGCGCTCCCTTGGCTACGGCGACGTCTGACCCGCAGCCGGCCTATGTGCTGCATGCCCGGCCCTACCGGGAAACCAGCGCACTGGTGGATTTCCTGACCCCTGGGGGACGCGTGCGTGGCGTGTTGCGCGGTGCCCGGGGCAAGGCCGGCAGCCTGGCTCGCCCTTTCGTCCCCCTGGCGGTGGAGTTTCGCGGCAAAGGCGAGCTGCGCAGCGTCAGCCGCCTGGAAGCTACCGGCAACAGCCTCTGGCTGGTCGGAGAGGCGCTGTTCAGCGGGTTATATCTCAACGAGCTGCTGGTCCGCCTGCTGCCGTTGGAAGACGCTCACCCCCACCTGTATGAACACTATGCCCTGACCCTGCAAGCGCTCGCCCAAGGCCGCCCCTTGGAGCCCTTGCTGCGGGCGTTCGAATGGCGGCTGCTGGATGAACTCGGTTATGCCTTCGCCTTGGATCGAGACAGCCAGGGCGAGCCCGTGGTTGCCGAAGGCCTCTACCGTCTTAGCGTGGATGAGGGCCTGGAGCGAGTCTTCAGTTTTGCACCGGGGCTCTTCAACGGCGCCGATCTCTTGGTCATGGCCGTTGCGGACTGGGGCGCCGCCGGGGCATTGCTGGCCGCCAAGCGGCTGATGCGTCAGGCGCTGGCGGCTCACTTGGGCGGCAAGCCCTTGATGAGCCGGGAATTGTTCCGCAAGCCTTGAAGGCCTGTCCTTGAAGGCCTGTCACGACAGGCGGGCGCGGCTGAAGGCAAGGCTGCCCTGCAAGGTGTCGCCAGCTTCGCTGGCTCCTACCGGCCATGCTCACTTATCCTGTGCATACTTACTGCCAGGAGCCTCTCTTCCGTGAATACCCCCAACCGCATCCTATTGGGCGTGAATGTCGATCACGTCGCTACCCTGCGTCAGGCCCGCGGTACTCGTTATCCAGACCCGGTCAAGGCCGCGCTGGACGCCGAACAGGCCGGCGCCGACGGTATCACCGTGCATTTGCGTGAAGACCGCAGACACATCCAGGAGCGGGACGTGCTCGTGCTCAAGGAGGTGATGCAGACCCGCATGAACTTCGAGATGGGCGTAACCGAGGCCATGCTGGCGTTCGCCGAGCGTCTGCGGCCCGAGCACGTGTGCCTTGTGCCCGAAACCCGGCAGGAACTGACCACCGAGGGCGGCCTGGACGTAGCAGGGCAAGAGGAACGCATCCGTGCCGCCGTGGAACGACTGAGCGCCGTGGGCAGTGAAGTGTCCCTGTTCATCGACGCCGATCCGGCCCAGATCGAGGCCAGCGCCCGGGTCGGGGCTCCCGCCATCGAACTGCACACCGGCCGTTACGCCGACGCCCATACGCCCGAGGAGGCTGCCGTGGAGCTACAGCGGATCGCCAAGGGTGTTGCCCAGGGCCGGGCGCTAGGCTTGGTCGTCAATGCCGGCCACGGGTTGCATTACCACAACGTGGAGCCCATCGCGGCCATTCCCGGCATCAACGAACTGAATATCGGCCATGCGCTGGTGGCCCATGCCTTGTTCGTAGGCTTCCCGGCCGCGGTCGCCGAAATGAAAGCCTTGATCATCGCTGCCGCGGACCGCGCCAAGGCCTGACCTGGCGCGGCCTGTCAATCACTCGGGCGCGTACGGCAGGCGGCGCTTGTGCGCTGTCTTGTCGTAGGTGCTCACGATGGTGTCATAGGCATGCTGGCTGACTTCCCGGCCTTGGAGGAAGGCATCGATGTCCTTGTAGGTAACGCCGTGGGCATCTTCGTCAGGCTTGCCAGGGGTGAGTTCTTCCAGGTCGGCGGTGGGCACCTTCAGATAGAGCTTCTCGGCTGCCCCCAGGTACTTGGCGATGTCCCGTACCTGGCCTTTGACCAGCCCTTCCAGCGGGGTAAGGTCGCAAGCCCCGTCACCGAACTTGGTGAAGAACCCCATCACCGCCTCGGCGGCGTGGTCGGTACCGATCACCAGGCCGTCATTGGCGTTGGCGATGGCGTATTGGGCCACCATGCGGATGCGTGCCTTGGTGTTGCCACGCACGAAGTCGCGGCGGGCATCGCTCAATTTCGAGATGGCGTCCAGTTCAGCATCCAGGCCTTTCACCGCATCGGCGATGTTGACGGTCACTTCCTGATCGGCCTTGATGAACTGCATGGCCGCCGCAGCATCGGCTTCGTCAAGTTGCTGGCCATAGGGCAGGCGCACGGCGATGAATTTATAGCTGGCGTCGCCCGTTTCCTGACGCAGCTCTTCCACCGCCAGTTGCGCCAGACGGCCGGCCGTGCTTGAGTCCACCCCGCCGCTGATGCCCAGCACCAGGGCCTTGAGGCCGGAATTGCGCAGCGTCTGCTTGATGAAAGCCTTGCGCCGCTCGACTTCGGCGGCCAGGGCCGCCTCGTCGGCGAAGGGGGGAATGACATTCAACGCGGCAGCGATTTCGGCCTGGCGGTTGCTCATGGGGTCGACCTCCTGTGAAGGCCAGCAGAGCTGGCGAAAACCTGTAGACAAGCGTGAAGCCTACCTTGATCCACAGGATTTCGCCCGCTCTACCACTTCGGTCCTTGGAACCGGCGGGGCACGTTTCAGCCAGGCTTGCGCGCCGTCATCACCGCCCGCAGGGGCGCTGGCAAGCCTTCCACCGTCTTGCTGTGGTCTTCGGGGTCCAGGAAGTGCTCCAGGGACTGGTAACGCATCCACGCGGTGCTGCGTTGCTCGTCCGGCGTGGTACGGCTGATGTCCACGCACTCGACGTCCTCGAAGCCTGCCCGCCGCAGCCACAGCGCCAGGGCCTCGGCGGAGGGCAGGAACCAGACGTTGCGCATTTGCGCGTAGCGGTCTTCCGGCACCAGTACCCGCTGTTCGTCGCCGCGCACCACCAGGGTTTCCAGTACCAGCTCGCCGCCCTTGACCAGGCAATCCTTGAGGGCGAACAGGTGGTCGATGGGCGAGCGACGGTGATAGAGCACGCCCATGGAGAATACTGTGTCGAAACCTTGCAGGTTCGGTGGGAGGTCTTCCAGCGCCAGGGGCAAGTGCCAGGCTGGTAGCTCGGGAAGGTATTGGCGCAGGGCCTGGAACTGGCAGAAGAACAGCCAGTTGGGATCGATGCCGATCACGCTCTCGGCCCCCGCGCCCAGCATGCGCCACTGGTAATAGCCGTTACCGCAGCCTACGTCCAGCACTCGCTTGCCCTGAAGGTTCAGGTGCGGCGCCACCCGGGCCCATTTCCAGTCGGAGCGCCACTCAGTGTCCACATGCACGCCGAACAGGTGAAAAGGCCCTTTGCGCCAGGGGCTTAGCCCCATCAGGGCGTCATGCAGACGCTGGCGTGCGCTGTCGTCGCAGGCCCCTCCCAGGGTCACGCTGTCAGCCAGGTCCACGATGCTAGCGGTGAGCTCCGGCAAGGACTTGAGCGCGGCCTGCCAACGAGCCAGGTCGCCGTGTCCCTTTTCCAGCCGACGATCGAGGTCGGCCTGCAAGCCGTTGGCCCATTGAGCCAAGGGCGAACCCGCCAGACGTTGTACGAGTGGAGAAAGGTCGATCATGGCAGGGCGATCATCGAGGCGAAGTTAAGGCACTGGAACCAGGGCACCACCTTGCTGAACCCCGCCGCCAGCAGCCGTTCACGATGCTGTTCGAAGCTGTCGGGCTTCATCACATGCTCGATGGCGCTGCGTTTCTGGGCGATTTCCAACTCGCTGTAGCCATTGGCGCGCTTGAAATCCAGGTGCAGCTCGTTTAGCAGTTCGTGCGCCTGGGCATCTTCGAAGCGCAGTTTCTCCGACAGCAGCAGCGCGCCGCCGGGGACCAGTGCCTGGCGGATGCGGGTCAGCAAACCCAGGCGCTGATCGGGCGCAATGAACTGCAGGGTGAAATTCAGCGCCACCACAGAGGCCGGCTGGAATTCAACGGCCAGAATATCCGCTTCCACGACCTGCACGGGCAACAGCTCCTGGAACATGGAATCCTGCGCTCGCAGGTATTCACCGCAGCGCTGCGCCATGGCCGGCGAGTTGTCCATGGCGATCACCTGACAACCTGGCGCGCGTACATGCCGGCGCAGGGCCTGGGTCACCGCCCCCAGTGAGGCGCCAAGGTCATAGAGGCAGGTATGGGGCTGGGCGAACCGCGCCCCCAGCACGCCCAGGTTCTCGACAATGGCCGGATAGCCGGGCACCGACCGCTTGATCATGTCAGGGAACACGCGCACCACATCCTCGTTGAAGACGAAGTCGGGCACCGCGGCCAGGGGTTGGGCGAACAGACGATCGGAAGATTCAGGCACGGAGGTCTACAGGCGCTTCAGGGAAAGCGCGGGATTTTAGGACCAGCCGCGGTCAGCCACAAGCCGCAATGCGTGAGTGGCGACGGAACAGGGGTTTACTCGGCCCGGATGGCACAGTCGAAGGTCTGGATCGGCTTGACCTCGGGCGACCAGGGCTGTTGCAGCACCAGGATCAGGTGCCCTTCGCCGGGACCCTCGGCCCGATATCTCCACAGCGATTGCCCAGCGGCGCCAACGATGCCAGCGTCCTCGGCGTTGGTGTACACCTCGGGGCCGAGGCTGCGCAGCACGCTCGGAGCGGGGTTCTGCACCAGCCAGCGATAGCCGGTGGTGGGATTGCTGGGCAGGGTAAGGATCACCAGTTGCCCCTTGGCCAGTACTACCGGGCACTGGGACTGCTTGCTCAGCTCGAATGCCACCGAAGGGTCCGGCCCATGCCGGCCGGCACAGCCGGCGAGCAAGGCAAGGCCCGCCAGGGCAAAAGACACCGATACAGCGCGCAGCGAGGGGAGGGCAGTCAGCGAAGGCATCGTCAAGCATCCAGGCAGAGGCGATGCCCGCCAGCATAGCTCAGGCGGGCGTTGCGGTTAAGCCTGCGTCAGAACAGCACCTTGGCCACGTCCGCGAAGCGCTTGGCGAAGTGCACGGTCAGGCCTTCCTTGAGGTAGTCAGGCAGCTCCTGGAAGTTGCCGCGGTTGGCCTCCGGCAGGATGAGCTCGTTGAGCTTCTGCCGACGCGCCGCGATCACCTTCTCACGCACCCCGCCAATGGGCAGCACGTGGCCGGTGAGGGTCAGCTCGCCGGTCATGGCCACGCCCTTCTTCGGCGCCTGGTTGCGCGCCAGCGAGAGCAGGGCGCTGGCCATGGTGATGCCGGCGCTGGGGCCATCTTTCGGGGTAGCCCCTTCCGGCACGTGCAGGTGCACGAAGGCTTCGTTGAAGAACGCCGGGTCGCCACCGAAGGTCTTGAGATTGGAGCTGATGTAGCTATAGGCAATCTCCGCGGATTCCTTCATCACGTCCCCCAACTGCCCGGTGAGCTTGAAGCCGCGGTTCAGGCTATGGATGCGGTTCGCTTCGATCGGCAAGGTGGCCCCGCCCATGCTGGTCCAGGCCAGGCCGGTGATCACGCCTACCCCGGCGAGCACCTGCTCGCTGCGGAAGACAGGCATGCCAAGGTAGCTTTCCAATTCCTTGGGGCCGACCTTGACCACGGCCTCGGGTTGCTCCAACAGCTTGACCACCGCCTTGCGCACCACCTTGCCCAGCTGTTTCTCCAACTGCCGTACTCCGGCCTCGCGGGCATACCCCTCGATCACCAGACGCAGCGCGCTGTCGCTGATGCTCAGGCTGCTCTTGGCCACCCCGGCCTTTTCCAGTTGCTTGGGCCACAGGTGTTTCTTGGCGATGGCCAGTTTTTCCTCGGTGATGTAGCCGGAAAGCCGGATGACTTCCATGCGGTCCAGCAACGGGCCCGGGATCGAATCCAGGGTGTTGGCGGTGCACACGAACAATACCTTGGACAGGTCCAGGCGCAGGTCCAGATAGTGATCCAGGAAATCCACGTTCTGTTCCGGGTCCAGGGTTTCCAGCAGGGCCGAAGCCGGGTCGCCCTGGTAGCTCTGGCCCATCTTGTCGATTTCGTCGAGCATGATCACCGGGTTCATGACTTCCACGTCCTTGAGGGCCTGCACCAGCTTGCCCGGCTGGGCGCCGATGTAGGTGCGGCGATGGCCCTTGATCTCGGCCTCGTCTCGCATCCCGCCGACGCTGAAGCGATAGAACGGGCGGCCCAGGGACTCGGCAATGGACTTGCCGATGCTGGTCTTGCCCACGCCGGGCGGGCCCACCAGCAGCACGATGGAGCCGCTGATCTCGCCCTTGTAGGCGCCCACGGCGAGGAACTCCAGGATGCGACTCTTGATGTCGCCCAGGCCGGAATGGTGGGCATCGAGCACCTTGCGGGCGTGCTTGAGGTCGAGCTTGTCCTTGCCGTACACGCCCCACGGCAGGGCCGTGGCCCAGTCCAGGTAGTTGCGCGTTACCGCGTATTCCGGTGAGCCGGTCTCCAGGATGGCCAGCTTGCCCAGTTCTTCATCGATGCGCTTGCGCGCCGCGGGCGGCAGGGTCTTGCCCTCCAGGCGCTGTTCGAACTGCTCCAGGTCGGCGCTGCGGTCATCCTTGGTCAGCCCCAGCTCCTGCTGGATCACCTTGAGCTGCTCCTTGAGGAAAAACTGCCGCTGGTGCTCGCCGATCTGGCGATTCACCTCGGCGGAAATCTCTTTCTGCAGCCGTGCGACCTCCACCTCCTTGCGCAACATGGGCAACACCCGCTCCATGCGCTTGAGCATGGGCACGCAGTCGAGCACCTGCTGCAGTTCGGCGCCGGTGGCGGACGTCAGGGCCGCGGCGAAGTCGGTAAGTGGCGAAGGGTCGTTGGGGCTGAAGCGGTTGAGGTAGTTCTTCAGCTCTTCGCTGTACAAGGGGTTGAGCGGCAGCAACTCCTTGATGGCATTGATCAGCGCCATGCCGTAGGCCTTGATCTCGTCCGTGGGTTCGGCCGGCTGCAAAGGGTATTCAACCTCCACCAGGTAGGGCGGGCGGTGATGCTTGAGCCAGGTGCGGATGCGCACCCGGGACAGCCCCTGGGCCACGAACTGCAGCTTGCCATCCTCGCGGCTGGCGTGGTGGATCTTCACCAGGGTGCCGTAGAGGGGCAGGGTAGAGGTGTCCAGGTGGCGTGGGTCCTCGGCCGGCGTTTCCATGTAGAACAGCGCCAGGGAGTGGTGAGGCGTCTTGGCCACCAGGTCCAGGGTCTCGGCCCAAGGTTCTTCGTTGACGATGACCGGCAACACCTGGGCCGGGAAGAACGGCCGGTTATGGATCGGGATGACGTAGACCTTGTCCGGCAGATGCTGCCCGGGCAACACCAGCTCGGTACTGGAGGTGGTGGAATGTTCCACCTGCTCAGGCCCTTGGTTGGGCTCGCTGGAGGCGTTTGGCTGGTCCTTCACGGAATCCTGATCGCTCATGGGGCACCTGCGGCAATGGCTATGAACGCTTAGATGGGGCACGGCACGGGCGGTTTCAATGGCTGCCCTGAAGGAATGCGATTCAGGCCCGCCCAAGCCGGGCGGGTTGGCGAACGCGCCCGCGGGCGAACGCGCGGGCCTGGCCGTTCAGATCCGCGCCAGCGCCTGGGCCAGGTCCGCGCGCAGGTCCTCCAGGTCTTCCACGCCCACCGACAGCCGCACCAGGGCATCGCCTATGCCCAGCCGGGCACGGTTTTCCGGTGGGATGCTGGCATGGGTCATGATGGCCGGGTGTTCGATCAGGCTCTCCACGCCACCGAGGCTTTCGGCCAGGGCAAAAAGGCTGACCTGTTCGAGGAAGCGACGTGCTCCGTCCAGATCAGTGTTCAGGTCCAGCGATATCATGCCGCCGAAGCCGCGCATTTGCCGTTGCGCCAGTGCATGCTGCGGATGCGAGGGCAGGCCAGGGTAATACACCCGAGCCACTTGCGGCTGCCGCTCCAGCCACTGGGCCAGGGCCAGGGCATTGGCGCAATGGCGCTCCATGCGCAGCGCTAGGGTTTTCACGCCGCGCAGGGTGAGGAAGGCGTCGAAGGGGCCGGCGATGGCGCCCACCGAGTTTTGCAGAAAGCCTAGGCGTTCGGCCAGCTCGGCATTGTCTCCCACCACGGCGATACCGCCGATAACGTCTGAGTGCCCATTGAGGTACTTGGTCGTCGAATGCACCACGATATCGAAGCCCAGCTCCAGGGGCCGTTGAATCCACGGACTGGCGAAGGTGTTGTCCGCCACGCAGATGATGCCCCGGTCACGGCACAGTCGAGCGATGGCCGCCAGGTCGGTCAGGCGCAGCAGGGGGTTGCTCGGGGTTTCCACCCAGACCATGCGAGTGTCGTCGCGCAGCGCGGCTTCGAAGGCAGCCGGGTCGGTCATGTCCACGAAACTGAAACGATGCCCGGCGCTACGGCTGCGCACGCGGTCGAACAGGCGGTAGGTGCCGCCGTAAAGGTCGTCGCCGGAAAGGATGTGCGCACCGGCGTCCAGCAGCTCCAGCACTGAAGCAATGGCCGCCAGGCCCGAGGCGAAGGCGAAGGCGCGGCTGCCGCCTTCCAGTCCCGCCACGCAGCGTTCCAGTGCCCAGCGGGTAGGGTTGTGAGAGCGGCCGTAGTCCAGGCCCTTGTGTACCCCGGGACTTTCCTGCAGGTAGGTAGAGTTGGCATAGATGGGGGGCATCAGCGCGCCCGTGGTCGGATCTGGCGCTTGCCCCGCGTGGATCACCTGGGTGGCGAAGGCATGCCGGGGACGTTGCTCGTCGTTATGGCTCATGCAAGGGTTCTCCGTAGATGGTTGAGCAGATCGACCCGGGTGATCAGGCCATGGAAGCCTGCGTCATCGGCAATGATGGCCACCAGGCCACGGTCCAGTTCATCCTCTAGGGCTGCCAGGCTGGCATCCGGCCGGAGGGTTTCCAGTCGTTGCGTCATTGCGCTGGCCACGGTGTCGTGGAAATGGCCGGCGTTCTTGTGCACACCCAGCAGGATATCCGATTCGTCGATGACGCCTGCCAGTTGCTTGCCTTCGCGCAGGACCGGCAGTTGCGAGACATCGGCCAGGCGCATGCGCTGGAAGGCGGTGAGCAGGGTGTCGTCCGGGCTCACGCTGACGACCCGGCCGTCCTCGAAGCGCCGGGCGATCAGGTCGCGCAGGTCGCCATACTGGGTGCGCTTGAGCAGGCCCTGGTCAGTCATCCACTGGTCGTTGTAGACCTTGGACAGATAGCGGGTACCGGTATCGCAGACGAAGCTGACCACCCGCTTCGGTTCGGTCTGGGCGCGGCAATAGCGCAGGGCGGCGGCCAGGAGCGTGCCCGTGGACGAACCGCCCAGGATGCCCTCGGCGCGCAACAACTGGCGCGCGTGGTCGAAGCTTTCTTCATCGCTGATGGAATACGCCTGCTTCACGCTGGACAGGTCCGCGAACGAGGGGATGAAGTCCTCGCCAATGCCTTCCACCGCCCAGGCGCCAGGGGTGGGTAGCTGCCCGCTGCGGCTGTACTCGGCCATGACCGAGCCAACCGGGTCGGCCAGCACCATTTCCAGATCAGGTTGCACACGCTTGAAGTAACGGGTCAAGCCAGTGAGGGTTCCCGCTGACCCCACGCCGACTACGATAGCGTCCAGGTCGTGCTGGGCCTGGGCCCAGATCTCCGGCGCGGTGCCGGATTCATGGGCCAGAGGGTTGGCGGGGTTGTTGAACTGGTCGGCGAAGAACGCACCAGGGATCTGCGCCGCCAGGCGCGCCGCCATGTCCTGGTAGTAGTCGGGATGGCCCTTGCCTACGTCTGAGCGAGTGATTCGCACCTCGGCCCCCATGGCCTTGAGGTGCAGCACCTTTTCGGTAGACATCTTGTCCGGCACCACCAGCACCACGCGATAGCCCTTGGCTCGGCCAACCAGCGCCAGGCCCAGGCCGGTATTCCCCGCCGTGGCCTCGACTATGGTGCCGCCGGGCCGCAGCCGGCCTTCCCGTTCAGCGGCATCGATCATCGCCAGGCCAACCCTGTCTTTGATCGAGCCGCCGGGGTTCTGGGATTCAAGCTTGAGAAACAGGGTGCAGGGCCCAGTATCCAGGCGGGTCACCCGCACCAGGGGTGTATTGCCGATCAGTTCGAGCACAGCCGGGCGGGAATCCGCTGACATGGCAAGCCTCCTCAACAGAGTGGGTACAGCCATCGACAGCGACGGTGGGTGAAGGTGCGGGTTGCGCCTGCCTTAACGAAGAAACCCCTGCGCAAGGCAGGGGTTCCGGTACAGCGGTTCAGCTTAGCCTGGGATCACTTGGGCAAGGCGTAGGCGATCAGGTAATCGCCCATCTTGGTGCCGAAGGAGCCATGGCCGCCGGCCATGATGACCAGGTACTGCTTGCCGTTGGCCTCGTAGGTCATCGGGGTCGCCTGGCCGCCAGCCGGCAGGCGGGCCTGCCACAGCAGGTCGCCATTGGTGACGTTGTAGGCACGGATGTAGTTGTCCTGGGTGCCGGCGATGAACATCAGGTTACCCGCGGTGGAGATAGGGCCGCCCAGCATGGGCACGCCAATCTTCAGCGGAGGTAGCTGGATGCCCTGGAGGCTGTCGCGGATGGTACCGATACGCTTGCGCCAGACCACTTCGTGGCTCTTCATGTCCACGCCGGCGACGTAGCCCCAGGCCGGTTCCTTGCACGGCAGGCCCAGCGGCGACAGGAAGGCGTTGATTTCCACGCCATAGGGCACGCCATACTGTGGCTGGATGCCCATTTCGGTACCGGTGCCCGCGCCGGTCAGGCCTTCCTTGGGCCACAGCGGGTTGTTCGGGCCACGCGGGATCAGCTTGGACACGAACGGCAGGGCCATGGGGTTCATCAGCGCTACCTGGCGATCCGAGTTGACGGAGATGCCGCCCCACTCGAATACGCCCAGGTTACCCGGGAACACCAGGGTGCCTTTCTCCGACGGTGGGGTGTACTGGCCGTTGTAGGACAGACGCTTGAAGATCACCCGGCACATCATCTGATCGAACATGGTGGCGCCCCACATGTCCTTGTCCGCCAGGGTCTGGATGGACGTCAGGTTCAACGCCGAACGTGGCTGGGTAGGGCTGACGCGGTCGCCCGGGGCGGCTTCGCCGGCCGGTACCGGCATCTCGGTGACAGGCACCACAGGCTTGCCATCGCGGCGGTCGAGCACGAAGAGGTTGCCGGCCTTGGTGGGCACGTAGACGGCGGGTACTTCACCGGCTTCGGTCTTCACCTGGGCCAGGGTCGGCTGCGACGGTACGTCCATGTCCCACAGGTCGTGGTGGGTGGTCTGGAAGCTCCAGGCCAGCTTACCGGTGGACGCGTTCAGGGCCACGATCGCACTGGCGTAGCGCTCCATCACCGGGGTGCGGTTGCCGCCCCAGATATCCGGCGTCGGGTTGCCGGTAGGGATGTATACCATGTCCGACTTGGCGTCATAGGCCAGCGGCGCCCAGGCGTTCGGCGAGTTGTTGACCAGGGTCTGGCCTTCGCCCGGCCAGGCATTCGGGTCTTCGGCGCCAGTGTCGAAGATCCAGCGCAGCGCACCGGTATTCACGTCATAGCCGCGGATGGCGCCAGAGGGTTCATGCACGGAGAGGTTGTCGGTGACCGACCCGCCGATGATGATGGTGGTGCCAGTGACCACAGGCGGGGAGGTTGGCTGCAGGCCACCCGGGTAGGTGTACGGGTGCATGTGCTTGAGGTCCAGCTCGCCGTTCTGGGCGAAGTCGCTGCAACGCTGACCGTTGTCGGCATTGATGGCGAACAGGCGCCCGTCGTTGACCGGCAGTAATACCTTGCGTGGGCAGACGGTCTGGGTTGGCGTGACGTTGGCCAGGCTGGCGGCGAATTCCGTGGTGTTGGCCTGATCGTAGTAGGAGACGCCACGGCAGGTCAGGTGCTGGAAGGATGGGTCCGATTGCAGCTTGGGATCGAAGCGCCATTTCTCCTTGCCGGTGGCAGGGTCCAGGGCAACCAGGATCTGGTGAGTGGTGCAGATGAACATGTTGTCGCCCACCTTGATGGGCGTCAGTTCATTGGTGGTTTCGCCAGAGTCTCTATCGGTCTTGCTTTCACCGCTACGGAAGGTCCAGGCCACTTCCAGATCCTTGACGTTGCTGTCGTTGATCTGGGTCAGGGGCGAGTAGCGGGTGCCAGCCTGGGTACGGCCATAGGCCGGCCAGTCGGCATCGCTCACGCCTTCCACTGGCTGGGCCTGGGCCGGCTGGGTAGCGGCGATGCTACCGTCGAGTTCCTGCGGGTCGTTGAAGATCGAGTAGATCAACACCGCGATGGCGAAGGCCAGGGTCAGGGCGAGGAAGCCCCGGCTGCCCTTGGCATTGGGCCCGACGCCCCGGGTGGCGGCCGGGATGAGCAGCCAGATTCCAAGCACGCCGAGGATGTCCAGGCGTGGTACCAGGGCCCAGAAATCGGTGCCCGCTTCCCATAGGCCCCAGATCACCGTGGCCAGCATCAACAGGGCATACAGCCACACGCCCGCGGTGGAACGGCGCCCGAGCAGACCGGCCACGACCAGCAGCACAACACCGGTGATCAGGTAATACAGCGACCCGCCCAGGGTCGCCAACCAGATACCGCCGATGAGCAAGACCAATCCAAATAGCGCCGCGATTACGACGCTGACATTTCTTAAACCTGATCCTTTCGACTCTGTGTTCATCAGCCTTCTCTCTGATAGCCCTGTTGACTTGACTTACTCGAGTTTCGCTTGGTTCCAAAGGAATGGCGAGGCGTTGCCCGGCCACTTCCCGAAGGGGTACTACGCATTGGATCGATTCTCTTTACAACGAACTGGGATTAAATCTTTCGGATTGAACCGCGATGAATTTCATTATTCATTCGCCAACTAAGTCGGCTCCGACAGCAGGCCGCGTTGGTCAGAAGGATGCTATGAACTTCAATCCACCGATCCAGGCATCGTCCACCTCTGTTACACCACCGGGATGGCGAATGTATTGAAGGTTTGGGCGCGCCGTGAGCCAGTTGGTCAGATGTAGCCCGTAATTGAGCTCAGCGCTGTACTCGGTGCGCTGCACTGGCAGGTAGGCGAAGTCATCGTAGTCCGACACGCCATTGGCCAGGTTGGCCGCCTCGGCGTTGTGGCGATAGGCCGGGTTGACGTGGATGCGCGCCAGCGCCAGACCGATATCGTCGGCTGGGCGGGCATCGAACAAGCCTTTGTAGACCACGCCGCCTTGCACGTATTGGTCGATGGCGTTGGTTTTCTTGTCGTGCAGCGTGATGTTGCCGAACACGCTCAGGCCACGGGCGCCATCACTGGCCAGGCTGGTCAGCTGTTGGCGCGCGCCCAGCCAGAAGCCGTGCTTGCTGGAAGCGCTTCGATAGGTTTCGCCGCTGAGCGCGGCGGCCTGGTCGTGGCTGTCCTTGTAGACATCGGTGGCATCGGCGCTGCTGTAGTAGTAGCCCACCCGGTACTCGCCCGGAAGGCCGCCTATGCGTGGCGTCCACACCAGTTCCACGGGAATCACCGCGCCCTCGGTGCCGCTACCGCTGAGCTTGAAGCCGTTGCCGTTTTCCAGGTTGCTCGGGTTCTGCTCGAAGGCGCCGATCTGCGCATACAACTCGGGAGTGAGGTTGTATTTGACGCGCAAGGCCCATTGGCTCACCGGCCAGTTGTACCAGATGCTGCCCGCCCAGTTACCCACCTGAGAGCCGCAGAAAGCCAGGTTCTGGAAGTCACAGGGGAAGCTGTTGAAGTCTTCGCCCTCGCCGAAGCGACCCGCCTTGATGTCGAGCTTGCCGTCGAGGAAGGTCTGCCGGTACCAGAGCTGGGTCAGCCGCCAGATCGAACCGCGCCCCCAGACTTCCTGGGCCGAGGTGAAGCCGCCCACGCGTGGGTCTGTGATACGGTCGTTGGTGATGTTGTCGCCGTTACGGTCCGTGACCGTGACCTGGAAGTCCGCGCCCTGCCAGCCCAGTATCTTTTGCAGGTCCAGGTGAGCGCCCAGGGCCAACTGGTCACTGTAGCGAGTGACGTGGTCGTGGTCATAGCCGCCATGGAGGTTGGCGCCCGCTTCGCCGACGTAGTCGAGCTTGAAATCATAGCCACGCTCGGCCAGGCCGGAACGGGTGCCGTTCCAGTCGCCGAACATCCAGGGCGAATCAGCGTCGAACATGTCCGCGCAAGACGCAGGCATGGCGAACAGGCAGGCCGACAACGCAGTGGCGCTGGCCACCCAAAGCAAGGTACCGCCGTCGCGGCGGGATGTGATAGCAGGCATTTAAGGCAGTCTTTCTAATGGTTATGGCAAGCACGCTGAATGGGTTCAGTCAGCGGGGCGGGGAGGATATAGATATCCGCGCCTGTGGCAAAGCGCCGCGGCAAAGACACAGTCTTGTCCGCTTCGTAACAATGGAGGGGCAGCAATGCTGAGGGGCAGGACGATTGCCATCATCTTGGCTGTCCTGGGCTGGTTCGCCCTGGCGCTGCAGTTGTGGCTCATCCTCCAGGCACGCTGGGCGATGCAAGCCAGCCTGGTGGGCGCAGCGGTACACTACCTGAGCTACTTCACCGTGCTGAGCAATATCCTGGTGGCCGGTGTTTGCAGCGCTCATGCCTGGCCACGGCCCACCGCGCTGGGCGTATCGCTGCGTACGCCTTCAGCGGCGGGTTGCGCCTGGGTCAGCATTGCCCTGGTCGCGGTGGCCTATCAGCTATTGCTCAGTCGGCTGTGGGCGCCCGAGGGCCTGCAGTGGCTGGCCAATGCGCTCTTGCACAACCTGCTGCCACCGGCCTTCGTGCTGTTCTGGTGGCATTGCCTGCCCAAGGGGGGGCTGCGCGCGGTACAGGTTGCGCAATGGGCCTGCTACCCGCTAGCCTGGTACGGCTTTACCTTGCTGCGCGGCTGGTCGATAGGGGTATGGCCATACCCCTTCATCGATGTCGGCGAACTGGGGCTGGCCCGGGCTTCGCTCAACGCGCTGGGCCTGCTGGGTGTGTTCTGCCTCGCAGGGCTTGCCCTGGTGGCGCTGGACCGCTGGCTGGGGCTCAGACAGGGGTGTCTTCCTCGCGCCGCCAGTAGCCGGCAGCCTTGACCTGTTCTTCGTTGAGCTGGAAGTCCTCCAGCAGCAGGCGTCGCACTCGGCGAGAAAGCCCCGCCTCGGTGGCGATCCAGGCATAGAGCTGGCCGGGCGGCAGGCTCAGGCCCTTGATCACCTGCTCCAGATCCTGTTGCCGACGATTCACCCAGATCACTTCGATGCCGGCCCGCTCGAGAAGCGGCTGGCGTTCGGCATCGTTCTCGATCTCGATCACGGCCAGTACCTGACGGTTGGCCGGCAACTCTTCCAGGCGGCGGCCGATGGCCGGCAGCGCTGTTTCATCGCCAATGAGCAGGTAACTGTCGAAGATGTCATCGACGATCAATGAGCTTCGAGGGCCGCCGATGTACAGGGTATCGCCTTCTTTGGCCTGCTCCGCCCAGGTCGAGGCGGGGCCGTCTCCGTGGATCACAAAATCGATATCCAGTTCACCGGCAGCCAGGTCGATACGGCGTGGGGTGTAATCGCGCATGGCCGGCTTGGGCCCTTCGCTGTCCTTGCCCAGGACCAGGGTCTGCAAGGCGGCTTCTTCTTCCGGGGTGCGTGGGAACAACAGCTTGATGTGGTCGTCGCTGCCCTGGCTGAGAAAGCCGGCCAGCTCCGGGCCGCCCAGGGTGATGCGGCGCATCCGAGGGGTGAGCTCGGTGACCCGAAGCACGTTGAGCTTGCGCCGTTTGATTTCATGCATCACACGACGTACGGGGGATTCTGGGCCTTTGGTCATGGGTCAGTCCTGTGCAATGGGGCCATCGGCGATGGCGCGGGCGGTGGCGTTGAGCAGGTCACGCACACGCAGGATTTCGGCGTCGCTCCAGCGCCCTTGCTGCAACTGCAAGGCGTGGCGCAGGTTGTTTACTGCTTCCTGGATAGGCGCAGGACGTTCCTGCCCGCGCAGGGCGCGCTTGCTGACGTCGATCCGTGTGCGGATGCCATCCAGGGCTACGCTCTGCTCGCTCAACCATGAACGGCCAGCGTCAGTAGCGTTATAGCGTTTCTTCCCATTTTCAGCGGTGCTGGTGATCAGGTCGCTTTCTTCAAGGAAGGTCAAGGTAGGGTAGATAACCCCTGGGCTAGGGCTGTAGGCCTCATCGAACATGGCTTCGATGCGGCGGATCAGGTCATAGCCATGACAGGGCTGATCGGCCAGGAGCGACAGCAGCAGCAGCTTGAGATCGCCGGGGGCGAATACCCGGCCTCCTCGGCCGCCTCGGCTGCCACGCTCGCGACCGCGGCCACGCTCGAGGCCATCGTGGGGGGGAAGTTGGTGTCTCATTGTTTTCTCTCGTTGGGTGTGAGGGAAGAATAAGATATATCTTTAGAATCGTCGATAGATATGTCTTACCGCTCGTCCAGTGCGGGCGTATCGAGCCTTGGCGGGGAAAACGCAGATGGCAGCAGGCGGGCATGGGAGAGTGCCGCCACCTCGCCGGGGGCGGGCTTTGCCGAGGCGCGTTGGAGATAAGGGTTGAGGAAAGGTGCCATACCCTTGAGCACCTGCACGGGCAGTGCCGAGGTAAAAGTGAATTGGCTCGAGGCCTTCCCAGGGACGTAGGCCGTAAGGGTGCCGAAATGGCGGTCGCCTAGATAGAACACGAAAGTGGCGGTGCGGTTACGGGCGCGGGAGCCCAACAGGCGCCCGCCACTGCCAAAGCTCTCGATCCGGTTGTCTCCGGTGCCCGTCTTGCCGCCCATGGCCAGTGGCGTGCCATCGCCCTGGGTAAAACTGCCGGCCACACGCCGCGCGGTGCCGGCATTCACCACCTGGGCCAGGGCCTGGCGCATGGCATTGGCCACTTCCGAAGACAGCACCCGCTCGCCACCGTCGGTGCGCGTGATCAGCGCCGTCTCGTAGGGCGTGCCCTGGCCGAACAGCAGGTCGTCGATGCGCACGGTGGGCATGCGAACGCCATCGTTGAGAATCACGCCCATCAGTTCGGCCAGGGAAGCGGGGCGGTCACCCGAGCTACCCAGGGCAGTGGCCAGCGATGGCACCAGATGGTCGAAGGGGTAGCCCAGCCGTTGCCAGCGGCGATGCACATCGGAGAAGGCCTCGATCTCGACCATGGTGCGGATGCGGCTATCCCGGGCGCCCTTGTGTCGGCTCTTGAACAGCCAGCCATATACCTCCTGACGCTCGAAGCGGCTGGCCTCCACTACCTGCGGCCACTGGGCTTCGGGGTGCTGCAGCAGGTAGCCGAGCAGCCACAGGTCCAGAGGGTGAACCCGAGCAATGTAGCCTTGGTCCGGCAGGTCATAGGCGCCGGGCCCATAACGCTCATACATCTGCGCCAGGCGCTTGTCGCTCAGAGGCGTGCGGGTCCAGTACTGGCGTACAAATCGTTCGAACGTGGCCAGGTCAGCCTGAGGATAAAGGTAGCGGTGTACCGCGGCGAGGCGAACCGGGGTGACGCGCAGGTCATCCAGGAAGGTTTCTACCCGGACCTGAGTGTCCTTGCCGGCGTACTTGTGCCAGAAGCGCCTGAGGTATTCGGTGCCTTCGCGGTCGGCGAAGCGGGCCAGGTACGCTTGCCGCTGAGGATTGCTATCGTCCTTGAGCAACTCGGCGCTATTGTTGGGCGCCTGGTAGATGCTGTAGCGGACCAGGTCGCGCATCAGTCGCACGAACGGCAAATTGATGGACTCACGCAGCGCCTCCTTCAAGGTCGGGCTGCGGCCGTCATCCTCACGGCGGAAGTTGTGGAAGGTATGAAGGCCGCCTCCGGTGAAGAAGCGCTCGCCGGGGTTGGCTGAATACTTGCGCTCCAGGGCCGCCTCCAGCACGGCTGTCAATTCGGTGCCCGGATGAGCGAGCAGGTAATCAAGGGTCCAGCGGGTGAGGCGGTCTTGTGGGTCGACCTGCACTTTGCGCAGCTCGGCCGCGGGCCTACCTGCATAGCGGTCGTACAGCTCATTGATAACCTCCAGGTAACTGGTGAGCACGCGCAGCTTGGCGGTAGACCCCAGTTCGAGCTTGCTGCCCTCGTTGATGTCAAAAGGCTGGTCAGTGTTGTCGGTCTGCACCCGCACCTGGGCGCCTTTGGGCGTATTTTCGAACAGGGTGAAGCTGTACTTCACTTCTCTGGTACTGGCGGGCGTCAGCAAACGCTCACCCAGCAGCCCCACGGCCTGGGCGAACACCGGGTCGGCGAGGCGCTTGAGGTACGCGGTAGCCTGGGTTTGCAACTGCGCATCCAGACTGGTGGTCGCGCTGAGGTCCAATCGGTCAAGGTCATACAACGGCACGCCCAGCAAGCCCGCCAGGCGGCTGCGCGCAACCATCACCCCCTTGTCGTTGGCGTAGGGTTCCCAGGTCGGCTCCTTGGCCCAGTCCCGCCAGCGTAGCCGACTGGCCAGGGCAGCCTTGGCCAGGTCCTGGTCTATGACCTTCTGGCCAGCAAGCAGCCGCAGGTGCGCGGCTGTCAGTTCGTCCAGTTCGTCATGGCCGCGGGTGAGAAAGTGCGACGGCCGCCGCTGAGCGATCATCAGCGACAACACCTGGCGCAGCGCCATACCTTTGGCCTGTGCATCCTGGCCCAGCAAGGCCTGGTTGACCCTGTCGAAGTTGGCGCCGTACCACACCCGCAGGCCCTCGGCCAGGCCATGGACCTCGCCATGGCCAGGAACGGCCGAGAGCGGCACGCTGTTGAGATAGTCGCGCACGATGCGCTGGCGAGCGTGCAAGGTGTTCGGCCCTTCCTGGTAGGCGCGCACGCTGGCCGACAACATCTGACGCAGTTTTTCCAGGCCCGAAGCCGTCAGCCCATCGGGCGAGTGTCGGTACTTTTCCAGCTGGGTCGCCAGGGTGCTGCCGCCGGCTGATTGCCCGGGCAGGCCCAGGGCGTGGGCCAACTGACTCCAGGCGGCCTTGGCGAAGCGTGGCCAATCCACCGCAGGGTTCTGGGTGACGGGATGGGGGTCGAGCAGGTGGCGGTTCTCGATGAACAACAAGCTATCGACCACCAGGGGCGGGATGTCTTCGAAGCTGCGATACAACTGCTGAGGGTAATCGAAACGGTACACCTGGGCGCCGGTGCCGTCCTTGATCAGCAGGCCGGCCTGGGGTTTTTCAGCGTAGGGCACGAACAGGCCCCGCTCGGTGTAATCCATCAGCGCCGGTGAAAAGCGCATCTGTCGCTGGACGGCGTAGTTGCGCTCAAGCAGGCGGCTGACGTAGCTGTCCAGTTCGCTATAGCCCAGGCGTTTGTCGAACGGGCCGGCAGAGGGGTAGACGATGTGGTCGCTAGGGCCCGGGCCGGATGCATAGGTAAGGGTGGCGGCCCAGCGGGAAAGCCAGGTGGCCTGCAACCGGGCGTTCTGCATTTCCCAGCGCGCTGCTACCGCTGCGGCGACTATCAGCAGCGCCGCCAGGGCCAGGAAGACAATCGTGGTGCGGCGACCCTGCCCACTGCCGCTCTTGGAGCTGTCCGCGCTATCGAGGCTCGCTTTTCTAGGTTCGGAATCGTGCTTCCATAAAACGCCCATATTGCGTGGCCTTGTCTGGAAAATGCTGCCTGACTGCTTTGAGCGTAGACCCTGGAGCGGTCGCCAGAGGCGCACGCGGCTGGAGCGCGACGGCTGGTCAGGTCAGGGCGGCGCCAGGGCAATGTGTGCCAGCGACAGCTGTACGCTCGTCTTCTTCGAGCACCGCGTGTTCGCAATAGCAATCCGAGCGCGGGCAGGGCTGCTTATTCGGGTGTCGATCGGCGCAGGCCCGGCTGCAGTAAGTGCGTCCATGGCGGCCAATGGATGGATCGGCCAAGGCCTTGCATTGTGGACAGGCGCAGGTTTCCGGCATGGTGTGTCTCCCCTGGTGGCACGGCGGGCCTCGCTGCGCGCGGCCTGCATCAGCTTGGAAGCCGGGGCTTTGGTGGAGTTCAGGCGGTCGTGGTCGAACGCGTCGACTTCAGTCGACCCCAGGTACTTAGTGGCGTTGCAGCCAGCTCAGGAACCCACCCTTGCGGGTCGGCGCCGGCCGCTGCAGCAGCAGGGACTGGCTATTCTGACGCCGTATCGCCTGCAATTTCTGCAAGGCCTTGCTCACCTCCACCCGGGCCTTCATGCATTCCTGGGTCAGGCCCTTGTCCAGGCTGTAGAGCGTGCAGGAGGTCAGGGCCGTGAAGCGAGCCTGGGAAGGGGTGTTTTCAAGAATGCTCTGCTCGCCCATGACTTCGCCGGGGCCCATGCGCCCTGCTTCGAGAAGCGCATCGCCATTGGCGATGGCCGCGCTCACCACGCCTGCGCCGATCAGATACAGGCTTTGCGGCACTTCGCCGATGTCCAGGATCACTTGCCCCGCCGGCACTTCGCGTGCCTGCAGGGCCTCGGCGAGGCGGTCCTTCTCGCTGGCCGCCAAGGCGCGGAACACTTTCACTTCGTCAAGCAGGCTGCGTTTACGCGATGCAGCCGCGCCGGATTCCCCCGTGCCGCTGCGATCGGTGATGCCCGCCGCCTCCAGATGCCGATGGGCCAGGTCGAACAGCTGGTTGCGCACTTCACCCTTGTTGGCCAGGGTAGCGATGAAGCCGCTGGCGGTGTACTCGGTGGTGTCCTCGCCGGCGTCCTTGACCAGCGCCTTGGGGGCAGGGTCCGCCAGCAGGGCATGGCTGCCGCGCAAGGCACGCTCCAGGGCTTCGAGCACCCGGCCAGGCCTTACATGATTGGACACGTTGATGCTGATGGATACGCCATGACGGCCGGCCGGACGACTGAAGTTGACGATGCGTGCCTTGGCCGCCACTGAATTGGGCACCACGGCGGTAGCGCCAGCGGCGGTCAGCAAGTGCGTGGCCCGCCAGTCAATGTCCACCACCCGGCCTTCGGTACCGTCGATGGCCACCCAGTCATCGACCTGATAGGGCTTGGTGGTGTTGAGCACGATGCCGGAAAATACGTCGCTCAGGGTACTTTGCAACGCCAGGCCGACGATGATCGCCACCGCGCCAGACGTTGCCAGCAGCCCCTTGACCGGCAGTTGCAGCACGTAGGCCGCGGCCGCCACCACGGCGATCAGGAAGACGACCGCTCCCAGCACATCGCGCAGCAGTCTGCCGCTGTGGCCGATCCGCCGGGTCAGGATCACTCCGAGCACTTCGCTCAAGGTGCGCGCGCCATATAGCCACCAGATGATGGCCAGCCCCATGGCGGCAAGGTTCCACAGGTTCTGTTCCGGCCAGGGCGGCGGCAGCAAGGGGCTGATACCGCTGGCCATGATCACCGCGCTATAGCCCAGGAAGAGCGCCAGGCGGGCACCGACCCGCGCCGCCTGGTGCGCGAAGGGCGCCCATTGCCAGAGCATCAGGTCGGCAAGCAGCAGCACCAGGCTCCAGAGCAAGGCAGGGGCGGGCAGGTTGAGCATGGTCGGGGAATTCCACAAAGGGGCGCCCGGGGAAGATTAATGGGTTGCCGCCACCTGTGCCAGAACGCAAGTGCTTCAGCGTGCCCAACGTGCCAGGGCGAAGTCGACGAAGCTGCGGATCTTCGGCAGGCGATAACGATCGCTGGCGTACAGCAGGTTCATGGGCCGCCGCGGCAGGCGGTAGTCCTGGAGCAAGGGCACCAGCCGACCACGGGCCAGGTCTTCGGCGACCAGCGCATCGGGCATCATCACGATACCCATGCCGGCGCGTGCCGCCTGGTGCAACCCCGACGAGCTGTTCAGGGTCAGGGCGCCGCTTACCGGTACCACCACCTCGCCTTCCGGGCCTTGCAGGCGCCATTCCTTTTCCACCGAGCGCCAGTCGTCCCCCGCCGGGTAGGCGAACGCGAGGCACTCATGCTGGGTAAGGTCCGCCGGGCGCAAGGGCACGCCTCGGCGCGCCAGGTAATCAGGCGCGGCGCAAATGGTCAGGGTGTAGTCCTCCAACGGGCGGGCGATGACCCCGTTGGCAGGATCGGGGTTGCCCAGGCGGATTGCCAGGTCGAAGCCGTTTTCGAGCAGGTCCAGGCGCTGGTTGCTCAGCACCACATCCAGGCGCACCTTGGGGTAGCGCAAGTTGTATTCGGCCAGTGCCGGTGCCAGACGCTCGACCCCGAAGGTCAGCGGCGCGGTGATGCGTAGGCGGCCCGAAGGCTCGGCCTGGGCCTGTTCGGCCAGACGCTCGGCAGCGTCCACCAGCCCCAGCACTTCCACGCAGCGTTGATAGTACTGCGCGCCGAACTCTGTCAGGCGCTGGCGGCGGGTGGTGCGTTGCAGCAGGCTGACGCCGAGACGTTGTTCCAGCGCCCGCAAGTGGTTGCCCACCATGGTGGTGGACATCGAGCAGTGCTGGGCCGCCGCGGTCAGGCTTCCTTTTTCCACGACTTGCACATACACAGACATCGCCAGCAATACATCCATTATCAAGCCCGGCTTACAAATGATTGAAGCGGATGGTCGTTTATCCATCCCTGTGCGCTAACGATACTGCAAGCCTTCAAAGGAAAGGAGCCTTGCCATGACTGCCGCACCCCTGATGTCGCTGTACAACCGGCTGCCGATGAGTTTCGAGCGTGGCGAGGGCGCCTGGCTCTGGGACACTGCCGGCACGCGTTACCTGGATGCCATGAGTGGCGTTGCGGTGACCTCGGTGGGCCATTGCCATCCTGCCGTGGTGGCGGCTATCCAGGATCAGGCCGGGCGTGTCTTGCATACCTCCAATCATTACCGGATCGACTGGCAACACCGACTGGCGGCGCGCCTGACCAGCCTGAGCGGCCTGGACGCTGCGTTCTTCGCCAACTCAGGGGCGGAAGCCAACGAGGCCGCGCTGAAACTGGCGCGGTTGAATGCCTGGTACAAGGGCATCGACAAGCCGCGCATCGTGGTCATGGAAGGCGCATTCCATGGGCGTACCCTGGCGACCTTGGCCGCGAGCGGTGGAGCAGGCATGCGCCTGGGGTTCGGCATCTGCGCCGATGATTTTCTCCGGGTGCCCTTCGGTGATATGGCCGCGTTGCAGGCCGTGGCTCAGGTGCATGGCCAGCAGATAGTGGCGGTCATGCTTGAGCCGGTACAGGGAGAGGGCGGCGTGCGCCTGGCCCCGTCCGGTTACCTGAGCGGCGTGCGGGCACTCTGCGATCGCCAGGGCTGGTTGATGATGCTCGACGAGGTGCAGACGGGTCTGGGCCGCACCGGGCATTGGTTCGCTTACCAGGCGGAAAACGCCACCCCGGATGTGCTCACCTTGGCCAAGGGCTTGGGCGCCGGCATTCCCATTGGCGCCTGCCTGGCGCGCAGCCGTACCGCGGCCTTGCTGACGCCGGGCAGCCACGGCAGTACCTTTGGCGGCAATCCCTTGGCTTGTCGGGTGGCCTGTACCGTTCTGGATGTGATCGAGCAGGAGGGGCTGGTGCGCAACGCCCAGCGGCAGGGGGCGTGGTTGCTGGCGACGTTGCGCTCGGCGCTGCTGGGCCAGCCGGGCATTCGGGACGTGCGTGGCATGGGGCTCATGCTGGGCATCGAACTCGCCGCCCCCATCCCCGGGCTGGCCAGCCTTGCCGCTGAAAGGGAGCTGCTGATCAACGTGACCCGTGGCACTGTGCTGCGCCTGCTGCCGCCTTTGACCCTCAATGATGCCGAGGCGGCCAGGCTGGCCGACGGGGTGATTGGGTTGCTGAAGGATAATGCATCACCGTAGCAGCCCGCCTTGGCGGCGACCGGAGGTTGGTTCAATCGCCCACTTGCCTCAATCCTCCAGTTCTGCCGGGGCCTTGCCTGGCTTGCCCTTGGCTTTCCCATTCTCGGCGGGCGCCGGGGCGGGGGCGGGCGCCGCGGCGGCGGCTTCCTTTTCCGCCATGGGCATCTGGTCGATGGTGGCGAAGACTTCGTCCAGCTTCAGCGGCGTGGTGCTTTCCAGTTTCTTTTCGCCGTCCTTGCCTACGAGTACCAGCTTGGCCTGGGTGCCGGCGCCCAGGTTGAGTTCACGGATCAACGCCATGGTCGCCTGGGTGTCCAGAGGCTTGCCGTTGCGCTCTCCGGCCAGGCCCACTACCTTGTAGACGACCACGTCACGCTGTTTCAGCCCAGGGTCTTGCAGAGCCTTGCCTTCATCCACCAGGGGCTGGTCGGTACCCGTCTTGGAATACACCAGCAGCGGCCTGGCCTTGCCCCGGTCCTGGGCCAGCGGCGAGTCGCTGTCGGCCGCGTAGAGCGGACTGGCGGCGAACAGGGCGATAAGCGCGAGGGTGCGGATGGGCATGGGTTTCTCCTTCAGTTCAAGCCTTAAGCATTGCTCAAGTTGGCGAAACGGCCAGCTTGAGCGTGAATGAGCCGAGATCGCCGCCCGGTCGGGCATCGCCGGTTCAACGCATCATGTCTTTGACCGCGCGTTCCTGATCCATCAACTCCTTCTGACGCTGGTCGATGCGCGAGGCCAGGGGGAAGTTGTTTTCCGCGCGGCGCTTGGCCAGGTCCAGCTGCTGGATCGCCTGGCGGAAATCGCCGACCAGGGCGAAATATTCCGCCCGTGCCTGATGCAAGCCAATGATGTTGCCGTTCTGGCCCCGGGTATCGGCCACCAGGTACCAGACATCAGGATCGTTCGGACGTGCCTTGAGCAACGCATCCAGGCCTTTCTCGGCTTCGGCGGTGCGGCCCTGCTTGAGCAGCAGGTCGATGCGCGCCTGGTTGAGCGGGTAGCTGCCAGGGTAGAGGGGCAGCAGGCGATCGACCCGCTGCTGGGCGTCGGCGAGTCGGTTGTTGGTGATATCCAGGTCGACCTGGGCCAGGTTGTAGGTCAGATCGTTGGGCGCCTTGGCGATCAGCGGCTTGAGGTTCTCCCGGGCTTCGTTGAGCTGCCCGGCCTTGACCTGGGCGATGGCCAGGCCATAGCGGGCGACGTCGTTGCCGGGATTCTCGTCGAGCTGGGCACGGAAGCGCTTGGCCGCGACCCCTGGGGTTTCCTCGTACATCAGTTGCACCCGGGCGCGCATCAGCTGGTAGAGCTGGCTGTCTTCCTTGCCGCCCCTGGGTGACTGTTCGGCGCGGTTGCGCGTATCGGCGATACGCGATTCGGTCACCGGGTGGGTGAGCAGAAACTCCGGCGGCTTGGCCGCGAACTGGTACTGCCGGGCCAGGCGCTCGAACATGTTGGGCATGTTGCGTGGGTCGTAGCCAGCCTTTTGCAGGTTGAGCAGGCCGATGCGATCGGCTTCCGCTTCGTTCTGTCGGGAAAACCCTCGCTGGCTCTGGATGGCCGCCGCCTGGCTGCCGAAAATGGTAGCCATGCCCGCATCTCCCGCGCCGGCGGCAGCCATGACCACCCCGGCGAGCAGGGCCGCCATCATCGGCACCTGCATGCGCTGTTGTTCCTCGAGCCCGCGGGCGAAGTGACGCTGCGACAGGTGAGCCAGTTCGTGGGCCAACACGCCGGCGTATTCCCCTTCGGTCTCCGCGCCCAGGAACAACCCACCGTTGACCCCGACGATGCCGCCGGGGGCGGCGAAGGCGTTCAGTTCCTTGCTGTCGATGATGATGAATTCCAGGCGCCTGTCCTGCACCTGGCTGGTTTCAGCCAGGCGGTACACACTGGTTTCCACGAAATCCTTGAGCTGCGGGTCCGGCAGTTGCTTGACCTCCGAGCGCAGCATGCTCAGCCAGGCTCGGCCCAGGTCATGTTCCTGTTGCGGGGATACGATCGCCGAACTGGCATCGCCCAGAGAGGGCAGGTCGTCGCCATGGGCGGGAAGGGCAAGCAGGCAGGCCAGGGCCAACAGCGTAGGGCGCAGAAAGGTCATGCACGAAACTCTGGGCGGCAAAAGGGTACTGTAGCGATGCCTGGGGGTAGGCCACAAGGGTAAGAGGCCAGAGCCTGGCGCGGAAGATCACGCCTGAAGAATTCCTGGCAGTTCTGTACTCTGGCCCCTGGGCTGCGCGTTGCCAGCGAAACATGAATGAGCGAGTTGTCCGTGAGGGAAACGATGGGTGAAGAAATAAAGTGTGACGCCGAGGTGGATGCCAGCGGTCTGAATTGTCCGCTTCCCTTGTTGAAGGCCAAGTTGGCCCTCAATGGCCTGGACAAGGGCGCGGTATTGAAAGTGGTCGCCACGGACGCAGGTTCGCAGCGAGATTTCCGCACCTTTGCCAAGCTTTCCGGCAACCCGTTGCTGAGCGAAACCGCTGAGGCAGGCACCTATACCTACTGGCTTCGGAAAAACTGACCCACCAAGGATCTTGCATGCTCAAGTTGTTCAGGGACTGGACCCAGCGATACTTCTCCGACGAGGAGGCCGTGGTCCTGGTGCTGCTGCTGGTGCTGGCCTTCACCGTGGTGCTGACGGTAGGGGGCATGCTGGCGCCCGTGCTGGCGGCCATGGTGCTTTCGTTCCTGATGCATGGCCTGGTGGCGCAACTGGAGCGCTGGCGAATGCCGCCGGCCATGGCGGTCGGCCTTGTGTTCACCCTGTTCATGGGCCTGCTGGCGTTGGTAGTGCTGGTGCTGGTACCCCTGCTCTGGCATCAGATCATCACCCTGTTCAACGAACTGCCCGGCATGCTGGCCAAGTGGCAATCCTTGTTGCTGCTACTGCCCGAGCGCTATCCCCAGGTGGTTACCGACGAGCAGGTGCTGGCCGCCATCGAGGCAGCCCGGGGGCAGATCGGCAAGTTCGGCCAGTGGGCTTTGACCCTGTCGCTCTCCAGCCTGCCGCTGGTGGTCAACCTGATGATCTACTGCGTGCTGGTGCCCATCCTGGTGTTCTTCTTCCTGAAAGACCGCGAGCTGATCGGCCGCTGGATCAACGGCTACCTGCCTCGTGAGCGGGCCTTGCTGACCCGGGTGGCCCAGGAAATGAACCGGCAGATCGCCAACTACATCCGTGGCAAGGTGATCGAGATCGTCATCTGCGGCATAGCCACCTATATCGCGTTCGTCGCCCTTGGCCTGAACTACGCGGCATTGCTGGCGCTGCTGGTGGGCGTGTCGGTGGTGGTGCCCTATGTAGGCGCGGTCGTGGTCACGGTGCCGGTGGCGTTGATCGCGCTGTTCCAGTGGGGCTGGGGCGACCAGTTCATCTACCTGATGGTGGTCTACGGCATCATCCAGGCCCTGGACGGCAATGTGCTGGTGCCCTTGCTGTTCTCCGAGGCAGTGAACCTGCACCCGGTGGCGATCATTTGCGCGGTATTGCTGTTCGGTGGGTTATGGGGCTTCTGGGGCATCTTCTTCGCCATTCCCCTGGCTACCCTGGTCAAGGCCGTGCTGGAAGCCTGGCCCCGAAACCAGGGCGGCGTGGCGCCCTTGCTGTAGGCGCCGGCGCGATTCTACCGACGCTGGCGCCAGCCAGCGATGGGCCGGAAGGCAGGACCGACTCATGGCCGGCTCCGGCAGCTTGGCTGCTCCCTACAAGGCCTGGGCGGCGGCCAGCACTTCCTGCACATGGCCGGGGACTTTCACGCCGCGCCATTCCCGACGCAGCACGCCTTGTGCGTCGATCAGGAAAGTGCTGCGATCCACCCCCAGGTATTCCTTGCCATAGAGCTTCTTGAGCTTGATCACGTCGAACAGTTGGCAAAGGGTCTCGTCCTTGTCGCTGATCAGCTCGAAGGTAAAGCCCTGCTTGGCCTTGAAGTTCTCATGGGATTTCATGCCGTCCCGGGAAACGCCTAGCACCACCGTGTTGGCGGCCTCGAAGCTGTCGTGCAGGTCGCGAAACCCCTGACCCTGGGTGGTGCAGCCGGGGGTGCTGTCCTTCGGGTAGAAATAGAGCACCAGCTTGCGGCCACGCAGGCCGGCCAGGGTGATGGCCTGCCCGGAAGTAGCCTGGGCAGTGAAGTCCGGAACGGGCTGGTCGAGGGCGACGGCCATGGCAGGTCCTTATACGGGGTTCTGTGGGCGCCAGGGCTCGATCAGCGCATCCAGGTTCAAGGCGTCGGCGAAGTCCAGGAACTGGTCGCGCAGCCAGCTGATCTGCACGCCGGCGGGCAGGGTGACGGTGAAGGTGGCATTGAGCATCAGGCCGCCGGTTTGCGGCGCCTGGTAGGTGTCGCAGGTGAGGTTTTCCAGCTCCACGTTGTTGTCGATGAAGAACTGGCACAGCTCGTTGATGATGTCCGGGCGGTAGGCCGAACTCACGTAGGCCACATAGGGCAGCGACTGCGGCCGGCTTTCAAGGGTGGAGCTGCGCACTACGCTTACCTGGAAGTCGTGGCGCTTGGCCAGGCCGGGCAGTACGCCCTCGAAGCGCGCCAGGGCGTCCCAGTTTCCGGAAATCTGCAGCACCAGCGCGCTGAATTCGCCGTGGCGGGTGAGCCTGGACGTCACTACCGAGCAGCGGCTGTCGTGGCTGGCCCGGCACAGGACGTTGGTCAGCTCCATGGGGTTGCGCCCCATGGCGGTAAGGACGAGAAATTGTTCGCGAACGGGTGGGGTGGACATGCAGCCTTCCTAAAGCGATGAGCGGTCGAGGCAGGCGGGCGCCTGGAGCGCCCAGCCCATGGCCGGGCGAGCGCTGAGCCCACGGGCCAGGCGCGCGACGAAGCGGCGCTGGGCGGCAGTGGCCGCCTGTCTCGATCAAAGGGCCAAGGGTAGCGAAAACCGCCGCCGGTGGGAATGCTCGAAACCATGGCGTCGCTTGTGCAAGGTCGGTGGCGCCAGTACCATTACCGCTCTCTTTTTCCGGCAGGAGCGGTTGCATGTACGCGGGCAGCATGGTGGCGCTGGTCACCCCGATGGATGCCGAAGGCAGTCTCGACTGGGACGCCCTCAGCAAGCTGGTGGATTTCCACCTGGAAAACGGCACCGATGCCATCGTCGCCGTAGGCACCACCGGTGAGTCGGCTACCCTGGACGTGAACGAGCACATCGACGTCATTCGCCGGGTGGTCGAGCAGGTGAACAAGCGCATCCCGGTCATCGCCGGCACGGGCGCGAACTCCACCCGCGAGGCGGTGGAGCTCACCCGCAACGCCAAGGCCGCCGGCGCCGACGCCTGCCTGCTGGTAACCCCGTACTACAACAAGCCGACCCAGGAAGGCCTGTACCAGCATTTCCGCCACATCGCCGAAGCCGTGGCCATCCCGCAGATCCTCTACAACGTGCCGGGCCGCACCGCCTGCGACATGCAGGCCGATACCGTGGCGCGCCTGTCGAAGGTGGGCAACATCGTCGGCATCAAGGAGGCCACCGGCGACCTGCAGCGCGCCCGGGATATCCTCGATCGCGTCAGCGGCGACTTCATGCTGTTGTCCGGCGATGATCCCACCGCGGTGGAGCTGATCCTGCTCGGCGGCAAGGGCAACATCTCGGTCACTGCCAACGTGGCGCCCCGGGCCATGGCCGATCTCTGCGCCGCCGCGCTGCGCGGCGACGGGCAAACCGCACGGGCGTTGAACGAGCAGTTGATGCCGCTGCACAAGAACCTGTTCCTCGAGGCGAACCCGATTCCGGTGAAATTCGCGCTACATGAAATGGGCCTGATGGCCGAAGGCATCCGCCTGCCGCTCACCTGGTTGAGCGAAACCTGTCAAGACCCCGTGCGGCAGGCCCTGCGCCAGTCCGGCGTTCTGGTTTGAGTGAGGAAGTACAACGCATGAAGCGCTTGGCTGGTCTTTCCGCCCTTGCTGTCATTATTTCGAGTACCAGTGGCTGCGGTTGGCTCTGGGGTGAGCACGGCTATTTCCGTGACCGTGGCAACGACTACCTGGAAGCCCGGCGCACCGAGCCGATGAACCTTCCGGAGGGCGTCAGCACCGCCAAGCGCCTGGACCCACTGCTGCCGATCCCGCGCAACGTGGCCGACGACACTGCCCTTAACGACTATGAAGTGCCCCGCCCGCAGCCGCTGTCGACGGTGGCCGAAAGTGGCGACTTCACCCTGCAGAAAAGCGCGGCCAGCCGCTGGATCCTGGCCCAGCGCCCGCCCGCCGAGGCCTGGCCGCTGGCGCGCCAGTTCTTCGAAGACAACGGCTTCCGTATCGACCGCGAAAGCGTGCAGACCGGTGAATTCACCACGGCCTGGCAGCCGTTCGACAGCCTGGCCGGTGACCTGGCCCAGCGCCTGCGCGGCAGTTCTGACGTGAACGGCGACATCCGCCTGCAGGTCCGGGTAGAGCCTGGCGTTCAGCGCAACACCAGTGAAATCTACGTGGTCAGCGCCCAGCGCCCCGCCGGCAGCGGCGAAGACGTGGGCTTCCCGGCACGCACCACCAGCGGGGTGGACGCCACCCTGGTGGACGAAATGCTGTCGAGCCTGACCCGCGGCGCCGAGAAGGGCGGTTCCGTGTCCCTGGTGGCGGCCCGTGACTTCGACGCCCCAAGCCAGGTGGCCATGACCGAAGACGGCAGTGGCAACCCGATCCTTACCGTGGGTGCAGACCTGGATCGCGCCTGGTCCAGCGTTGGTCGCGCTCTGGAGCAGGGTGGCCAGTGGCGCGTCGAGGATATCAACCGCAGCCTGGGCCTGTACTACATCAACCTGGCGGAGAAGGGCGGTCGGCCGGAAGACAACAAGCCAGGCTTCTTCGGCCGGCTGTTCGGTCATGAGCCCAGCAAGGAAGAACTCGAGGCCCGCGCCGAACGCTATCAGGTTCGCCTGAGCAAGGTGGGCGAGGCGGTACAGGTCACCGTCGAGAAGAACATCAACACCGTGGCGCCGGCCGATGTGGCCCGTCGCGTGTTGAGTGTGATCCAGGACAACCTGGGCTAAGTGCGCTTCGCCGTTCTCGGAAGCGGAAGCCAAGGGAATGGCACGCTCGTCGCCAGTGGCAACACCCTGGTGCTGGTGGACTGTGGGTTTTCCCTGCGCGAAACCGAGCGCCGCATGGCCCTGCTGGGGGTGCATCCCGCTCAGTTGAAGGCGGTGCTGGTCACCCATGAGCACGCGGATCATGTACACGGGGTGGAGTTGCTGTCGCGCCGCTACAATGTGCCGGTTTACCTTAGCCAGGGCACTCACAGCGGCCTGCGCAAACCGGTGCTGCCGGCGCGGCTGGTGCATTGCGGCGACGCCTTCGACCTGGGCGACCTGCACGTGCGGGTGGTGGGCGTGGCTCATGATGCACGTGAGCCTACCCAATATGTGTTCAGCGACGGCAAGCGGCGCTTCGGCCTGCTGACGGACCTGGGCTCCTGGTGCCCGAAGGTGATGAATCACTACAGCGGCCTCGACGCCTTGATGATCGAGTCCAATCATTGCCGCGACCTGCTCGCGGGCGGGCCTTACCCGTACCACCTCAAGCGACGGGTGGGCGGAGACCGGGGACATTTGAACAACCATCAGGCCGCCGGCCTGGTGGCCGAGCTGGGATGGCAGGGCCTGCAGCACCTGGTGCTGGCCCACCTCAGCCAGAAGAACAACCTGCCGGAACGCGCCAGGCAGTGCTTCGTCGATACCCTAGGGTGCGACCCAGCCTGGCTGCAACTGGCGGATCAGGCCTCAGGGCTCGATTGGCGGCATATCGCCTAGGCTGTGTACGGCACCGGCGAACGGTGTCGCCCACCGTCTGGCCCCTTTACAGTTAGCGGAGCCCATCATGGAAAAACGCGAAGAACTCTACCGTGGTAAAGCCAAGTCGGTCTACAAGACCGACGACGCCGACCGCCTGGTCCTGCTGTTTCGCAACGACACCTCGGCCTTCGACGGCAAGCGCATCGAGCAGCTCGACCGCAAGGGCATGGTGAACAACAAGTTCAACGCGTTCATCATGCAGAAGCTCGAAGCCGCTGGCGTGCCGACTCAGTTCGACCGCCTGCTGGGCGACAACGAATGCCTGGTGAAGAAGCTGGACATGATCCCGGTGGAATGCGTGGTGCGTAACTACGCCGCGGGCAGCCTGGTCAAGCGCCTGGGCGTGGAGGAGGGCAAGCAACTGGTGCCATCCACCTTCGAGCTGTTCCTGAAGAACGACGCCATGGGTGACCCCTTCATCAACGAATCCCACGTGATCGCTTTCGGCTGGGCGACCGCCGAGCAGTTGGCGACCATGAAGCAGCTGTCGCTCAAGGTCAACGAGGTGCTGAGCCAACTGTTCGACGAGGCCGGCCTGCTGCTGGTGGATTTCAAGCTGGAATTCGGCGTGTTCCACGGCCAGATCGTCCTGGGCGACGAGTTCAGCCCTGACGGCTGCCGTCTGTGGGACAAGGAAACCCGCAAGAAGATGGACAAGGATCGCTTCCGCCAGGGCCTGGGCGGCGTCATCGAAGCCTACGAGGAAGTCGCCCAACGCCTGGGCGTGCCGCTCTAAGCGCAGCGCTCACGCAAACGCCTGATAGCACGCGGTTTTTTTCAAAAAGGGGCTTCGCCTCGAATGAAACTGCTGCTATCATGCGCGCCATTGGAGAGATGCCGGAGTGGTCGAACGGGACGGATTCGAAATCCGTTGTGTCAGCAATGGCACCTAGGGTTCAAATCCCTATCTCTCCGCCATACATGGAAAACCCCTGTAATTCGATGAGTTACAGGGGTTTTTCTTTTCTATTTTGCTCACTGTCCTTGTTCACTGAACTGACCGGTCAGGAATCTATGTTGGCTCATCGTCCGAATGACGTTTGAGTAGTGCCTCAGCCTCATCGAAAGCCTTCCTGAGGATGCTGGCAGGAGCTTGGGTCATCTGTGCCCTCATGCAGTGAGCCGCCTTTGCTGACATCCTGCACAACGCTGTCTACCAGTTGATAGAAGCGGACCACTGAAAGGGCATCCCTTGGCTTGAGATAGCCAAGCTTGGTTAGGTTGGCGGTGTACACCCGGCAGTAGTGGGAAGCTATAGGGACTGCTACAGATATGCTTGAACGCAGATTTTCCGGCAGAGCGGCAATGTGCTGTGCGGTGTCCTCTAAGTCCGCAAGGTAGCCACGCTCTTTGGCAATTTCACACAGGGTACGAACCTCGGCAATGAGCGCCGTCCTAACGCTAAGGCGCTCTTGATAGCGCTGCCATGCCCATCCACCGAAGGTAGCAAGCGCCGTGAGCAGCAAGCCACCGACCGAGATGTACTCGCCTGTTGTCATTAGAGGTCCTTCGAGAGGTATGCAGAGGGACGATCAGCTTTCAAGCTTCGGCAACTCGTTATCGTGCCCAAGCAATGGATTGTCGGCAGAACCGGGTAGCTCTTCTGCACGAGCCTGTGCCTTCCAGCCGATCTGTGCAATCTCTCGGATTCTATCCACGATAGGCTTGGCATCTGTACCAAGTTTCCCTATAGCGACGCCTGCGTCACCTAGAAGGGCGTAGAAATTGCTCACGTCCGAAACCTTCTTATGAAGTTCTCGCTGCAACGCTTCCAAGCGTTTGAGTAAGCGTCTCTTGTGCCCGTCATCTAGCTTGGTATCTGCCTGAAGGTGCGCGCGAAGCTCGTTAATAAGGGCCTGAAGGCGAGAAAGGTCACCCTCGGTGAACTCATAGCCGAAGCCATTCGTGATCGCAGCGGTGAATTTTTGCTTCAGGCTTTTAAGACGAAGTTCCGAAGCCTGAGCGTGAAGCTGATCCCCAACAAGGTGAAGGTAATCCAAAATTTTTAAGCACGACTCGTGCCTATTGCCATTAAGCTCAGGCTCGTATACATCGATGTAAATCATGTCGGCTTCTCTAAGGCTGCTCACAAGGGCAAATGCCTCTAGCAACACCTCATACTCATCATCAGCGAAGCCTTGTTCTTCACCCATCTGATCTCGGGCATAGGAAATGAGGCGAAGAACGCCCTCAACCGGGTCAGTGGTTACCTGTTCGATTATTTGATCGGGTATCATCAGAGGCCGTCGTTATGCGGAAGTAGACAGAACAACTTACCGGATGGCATAGCGGAATGTCATCAGATTTTTACGGCGTTGATTCCACCGCCGATTTTGGGTTTGCGTGGAGTAGGGGATTGCCCTGTGCAGGGCTGGACAAAACAGGACAGTTTGAGCACTGGCGATGGGTTATTGAGCTACCTGCTTAACGCTGTGCAGAGTGGGCGTATGGCTTTCGCCAAATCTTAAAGTAAGACTCGGATTGGCTATCTGCTGGCGGGCAATGCTGCTCGCTGGGGCGGGCTGTGGTAGGCGTGTAGGGCTAGAACACGAACTCGTGGTATGTCGCATCAACCTCAGTTTGAGTGATGCCGATGTACACCACCGTTACGGCTGGGCTGCTGTGGTTCAGCACCTTGCATATCAGTTCGATTGACGAACCGCCGTTGTACATCAGCCAGCCACGAGTCTTACGCATGGAGTGCGTACCCAGTTGCAGGCTCATTTCGTTACCTACGGCCTTGAAGGCGTTCGCCACTGCCACCCGGCTTACGGCCTTGCCCTTGGCGCGATGCTGTCTACTTCGAACAGGAACGTGTGCGTTGGGTGGGCTGCCCTGCGACGGGCAATGATGGCCTTGCTTGAACTGTTAAGGTCGATAGAGCGAGGCTTGCCGGTCTTGCTTTCTTTGAGCACTATTTTATCTTCCCTTCACATCCTCGAACGTCAGGGCAAGCAGATCGCTGATACGGAGCGCTGTATTCACACCAAACCGCCAGATGTCCGCATACAGGGTATCGCCCCGTGCGTTCTTGATCAGCTTGCGACTGATCGGTTCGGCTTCACCTTTCGTCTTGACCGCTTCAACGATGTTAATCCTAATTAACACTCCGTAGTACATGCGTTAATTGTGTATTCAATGAGCTACAGGGTTTTTATATTGTGCTTTGTCAACTGAAGTGACCTCCAGTCGTTCCATGATTGCAGCATGGGCTCTATAACGTTCTAGCCGAGATTCAGCCTCATCGAGGACCTTCCGACGATGGTGCGGTTTTAGCAAACGAGCGGGGCCGTCTATATATTTTCCGGAAACCCGACTTGCCACCAAAGAGCAACGAGTTCGAGCTTGCTGATAAGCTAGCGAGAGCTGTCCCTTCGCCAGACTTGCTGATAGCGCTTAACTGCCGCGGTGTTACTGAACTCCTTGCAGGCGAGAGAACATTCATTGCTCACTCGCCGGTTCATACTGAACCTGGATACGTCTCAGCTCCCCGGATTCACGCAGTTGCTCCAGCGCGGCGGCCCA
The DNA here is from genome assembly GCF_049895785.1 of Pseudomonas sp. DC3200b2. Lineage (NCBI taxonomy): Bacteria > Pseudomonadati > Pseudomonadota > Gammaproteobacteria > Pseudomonadales > Pseudomonadaceae > Pseudomonas > Pseudomonas sp. DC3200b2. The sequence goes on from NZ_JAFCTA010000001.1 coordinate 671,064, forward strand.
TCTGGCCACGACGGCGTCGTCCGAATCCTTGCTGAAGGCGATGTAGAGCGAGGAGTGGTAAAGCTCCACGGGTATCTGTCGCAGCGTGCCGGGAGGGATGCCCAGGCTGCGGCTGTAGTGATCAACGCCTGCGGTACTGTCGCCAACGATGATGCCGGTGCGGCCCGTGAGCAGCATCAGGTAAAGCTGGACATTTTCTCCTGCACTCGGGTCCAGGTTTTCAAAGCCTTGGGCCATCATCCGCCTCTGTATCAGGCCGGCGTGGCGGGTCGTTATCCGCGGGGCGCGCAGCAGTTCGCTCATGGAATTGACCTGCGGTGTCGAACCGGCTAGCTGGTAGGGGAAAATGGACACTTGCGCAATCGGCCCCACCCACTTGTACAAGGACTCTCGCTCCGCTGTTCGGAAAAGAGAATACATGATCGTCCTCGGCCCCTTGCTGAGGGTCAAGGTGCTCCGCATGCTGGGAAGCAGTGTTATTTCAAACTCATCTCCCGTGCGTGCCATGATGGCCCGAACGATATCCGTCGCCATACCGGTGAGACGTTCATGCTCGAGATAGTTGTAAGGTGCCCACTCCTCGGTGACCACGCGATAACCTTGTGCTACAGCGCAGGTGCTGGAAGCAGCCAGGAATAGAGCGAGCATTATCGTCACCAGCGCCGAATGGATCATATGCCCTGCCTGAAGTGCGCCACAGAATCCACATTGCGCCTGAACGCGCTAAAAGGATAGACCATGGTCTTTTCTGCGACGCCCGCTCCGGCTGGCCACTAGCGGTCACTGTTGGCGCCGATCCCCGGCCACAGCCAGGGATGATCGGCCCTCGCTGCGACCTCGATCCTGCCGCTGAAGATGACAGCCTGTAGCGCAATCATCGGAGCAGCCTCTTGGCGGGGCGGCTTCATTTGTCACCCATTCGGCCTTCTGTCAACATAAAGGCCAAGTGTGGCAGTCGGCTCTGCCTGCAATCCCAATGCCCTTTTCTACGCTGAATACTATGCGCATTCTCCTGATCGAAGACGACCCTATCCTGGCCCTCACCTTTGCATCCACCTTGGAGCAGGGCGGGCATGAGGTGCTGGGAATCGCTCACACGGCCGAGGAAGCATACGACCTCGCATCGGCTCACCCGGATGCGCAACTGGCCCTGGCAGACGTCAACCTCAACGGAAAGGATGAAGGCATCGAGGTCGTGCGCGACCTGCGTATGCGTTTCGGCATACCCGCTTTGTTTGTCAGTGGTCAGGTCGCCGTGGTGCGGCAGCATGCGCACTTGGCGCTAGGCCTGATGAAGAAACCCTTCCCGCCAGCGGATTTGCTCAAGGCGGTTCATGCGGTTCGCCAGGATGGGCAAGCCGGCCTGGACGCGCAGGCGCTTCCACCTGCGTTGACGCTCTATGCTCGTTGCCCGGTAGGTACTGCTTCATGAGCGACTCGAACCTGCGGCAATTGTCCGTTCCCGACATGGGGGAGCAGGAGTTTCGCGAGCTGGCCGATAATGCCCCGGTCATGATTTGGCGCTCGGGTATCGATAAGCAGTGCGACTGGTTCAACAAACCCTGGATCGAGTACGCCGGCCGGTCCATGGAGGCGTTGCTCGGTTATGGCTGGGCAGAAGATGTCCACCCGGAAGACTACGACCGCTGTGTCGCCACCTATGTGACCGCCTTCGATGCCCGTGAGTCTTTCACCATGCCTTACCGGCTGCGTCGCAGGGACGGCGTGTACCGCTGGTTCCTCGATAATGGCGCTCCCTATTTCCGCAATGGGAGTTTTGCCGGTTACTTCGGCAGCTGCATCGACATCACCGAGCAGCGCGAGCTTCAGGAGCACCAGCAGGTGTTGCTCGCGGAGTTGAATCACCGGGTCAAGAACAACCTTCAGCTGGTCATGGCTTTCCTGCAACTGGCGGGCGCCAAGGCTCACGGCCAGGAAGCGCGAGACCTGCTCGAGACAGCGATCAACCGCATCCAGGGCGTCGGGCTGGTTCAGGATTTCCTGCATCAAACCACAACCGGGGAAGTGGACCTCGCGCACTACCTGCCCAGCTTGGCCCAGGCGGTATTGGATGCTGGAGATGGCGGTGGGTCGAGCCTGGTGACGGACATGCAAAGCATATGGGTTTCCTTCCCGCACGCTTCGAACCTGGGGTTGGTACTCAACGAGCTCATCACCAACTCGCTCAAGCATGGTGGCCCCGCGGCGCTGCCTATCAAGCTGGTCCTGCGTCGCGAAGCCGGCGGTGATGTTGTGCTGACCGTCTCGGATGCCGGCGTTGGCTTTGCCGAGGGCATGTTCGTGCCCGGGAGCCACCGATCACAGGGTACTGGGATCATCGATGCCCTGGCGAGGCGGCTCAATGCCATGGTCCAGCGTTACAACGACAACGGGGCTCATGTACGATTGGTCTTCCCTGCCAGCCTGTAGCCGGCCTGGCCGAGGGCACGCAATGCCCTCGCCGGCTGTATCGGCGTCGCTCAATCCAGTACCGACGGATCCCGCTCGATCATCAACTGCTTCATTTCCTCGAAATGCTGCTGTGAAAAGTCGGCGATCCGCTCCCAGGCCTGGGCGGTTTTCTCGGCCACATCGTCACTCAGCACCCGCAGCGGCTGCCCTGTAGACCAGGCAGTGACCAGGATCTGGCAGGCGCGTTCCAGCGTCCAGATGTCATCGAAGGCCTCGCCAATGGTTGGCGCGGTGACCATCACGCCGTGATTGCCCATCAGCAGGCGGCGCTTGCCATTCAGCAGGCTGGCGAGCCGGGCGCCTTCGGCTTCGTTGTCCGCCATGCCCCCATACAGGTTGTCCACGGCGACGCGGTTGAAATAGCGCGCGGTGTTCTGGTCTATGGGAGGCACCCGGGGTTCGGCCAGGCAGGCGACGGCCGTGGTGTAGACCGGATGCAGGTGCAGCACCACGCGTACCTCGGGCAAGCGCTGATGCAGCTGGCCATGGATGCACCAAGCCGTGGCGTCCACGTCCGCCCGGTCGGCGCAGGCCGGGTCATCGGCATCCAACAGCAAGAGGTCACTGGCGCGGATGCGGGAAAAATGCTTCCACTTCGGGTTGAGCAGGAAGCGTTTGCCGTCGGTGGAGACAGCGGCGCTGAAGTGGTTGGCCACGGCTTCGTGCATGCCCAGATGAGCGATGATGCGAAAGGTCGCGGCCAGGTCAATGCGTGTGCGTTCTTCCGGGGACAGTGCCATAGGGTTCTCCAGGCCTGCCCATTACGGCACAAGCCTCGTTGGTCTTCAGGGCTTGGGCATCAGAGCAGCGATGTCGGCTTCCGTAGGGGCCTGGAAGTTGTATTTCTTCAGCAGGGCGGCATATTCCGGCGTGGCGCTGTAGGTCTTGAGGCCTTCGATCAAAGCGTTTCTCACCTCGTCATTGCCTTTTTTCACGCCAAAGCCGTTGAGCACTGGATAGATCAGGGTCTCGGACGAAATCACCACCCGATTGCCCAGCTTGTCCACTACGCCGCGGGCGACGGCCGCGTCCGTGATCTGGGCTTCCACGGCGCGGGACAGCAGCGCCTGGGTAGTCTGTGGGTCGGTGGCATACTCGCTCAGGCTGATCGGCGGCAGGCCATTCTTCAGGCAATACTCATCCGAAAGCTTGTGTAACTGTTGGAGCCAGGACGTGGCCCCCATGGAGCCTATCTTGTGGCCGCAGAATTCTTCTGGCGTCTTTGGTTGGTAATCGCTGCCCTTGAGCGCCAGGATGGCCTCCCCGCTCTTGAGGTAAGGGATCATGTCGATCACCTTGAGACGGTCCGCCGTGATGTACATGGACGAGTTGGTGATATCGAAGCGTCCCCCTTGCAGCCCAGGCACCAGGTTAGGGAAGCGCGTGTCGATGTTCTCGGCGGTGCGCCCCATCACCTTGGCCAGGCCGTCGAGGAATTCCACGTCGAAGCCGGCCGGCTTGTTGTTGTCCATGTACTCGTACGGGAAGAAGGTCAAGTCCGAGCCAGCAGTGATCTTGCCTGGTTGCTGGAAGGCCATGGCACCCAGCGAGACGAGGGCCGCCATGGTGGCGGTTGCAGCCATGGCCCACTGCCGAACGATTTTGCTTGAGAACGTCATGGAAGAACTCCTTGGAAGGGATCAGGCGGCTGGAAGATCCATGCCGGCTTGCTGGACGAAGAAGGATGCCCCTCGGGGTTTCTCTGGCAGGCGCAGTTGGTTGGGAGTGGTGCGCACCAGGCCGCTTTCCCGCCCCGCCACCAGGCGACCGTAATGCCGGCTAGGCAATGGGTTTTCTCCGAAGGGCAGGGCATCCTCGGCTGCATAGACGGTGATGAACAATGTACGCGGCAGCTCGGTTTCATTCGGGCTGGAGGCATGCAGCAACCGTGTATGCATGAAGCACACCGAGCCGGCGGGGCCGAAGCAGGCCATCGGCTGCTGGCAGCGCTCTTCCACCACGGCGGCATCCACAGCGCCGGTGAAACGGCCACCGTGCCAGTGCGACCACAACGGACCCTTGTGACTGCCGGGGATTACCGTCAGCGGGCCATTCTCCGGCGTCACCTCGGTCACCATGAGCAGGGCGGTGACCAGGTCGTCATTGCTATGCGGCGTGAAGGGGAAATCCTGGTGCCACTTCACTTCAGTGGCGGTATGCGGCAGCTTGGAGTTGATCTTGCTGTGGTGGAAGCGCGTGCCGTTGCCGCCGATCAGTTGGGCGGCGATCGCGGCCATCCGCGACTTCATTGCCGCCTGCTCGTAGGCCGGAGAGATTTCCGTCGGCGAACTGACCCGGCGTAACGAAGGGTGATTCGGGCGGTGGTCGCGCTCGAGGTCGAAGCGGGCGCGGCCGTCCAGGGTTTCGCCCCAGCCTTGCAGATGGTCGCGGCTTTCCTTGACCCAATGGTCGAAGTCCTGCCGCAAGGCGGTCAACTCGTCCGTGCCGAGTACGCCTTCGACTACCAGGAAGCCGTCTCGATGAAACTGTTCAATCTGCCATTGCTCGATCATGCTGTTTCCTCTTCCAAGCGGGTGGGCCGTTCAGGCCAATGACACGTCCTTGAGGAAAGCCTCAACCCTGGGGTGTTGGCCGTTGCGCAGTACCTGGGGGGCGTCATCGCACACCACCCGGCCTTTCTCCATGAACACGATGCGGTCGGACACCTTGAAGGCGAAGTTCATCTCGTGGGTCACGATCACCATGGTGATGCCGTCCTGAGCCAGGGCTTCGATGACCTGCAATACCTCGTTGACCTTCTCCGGGTCGAGGGCGGAGGTAGGTTCGTCGAACAGCATGATTTGTGGGCGCATCATCAATGCCCTGGCGATCGCGACCCGTTGTTGCTGTCCGCCGGACAACTGATGTGGGTATTTCCAGGCATGCTCGAGCATCCCTACCTTGTTGAGCAGGGCATGGGCTTGTGTCTTGAGCTCCGCCAAGGGGGCGAGGCGGTGATAACGCGGTGCCAGAAGCAGGTTGCCAAGCACGGTAAGGTGCGGGAACAGATTGAAGCTCTGGAACACCATGCCTATGTTCAGCCGGTGCTTGGCATCCTCTACGAAACGAGGCTTTTGCGCGCCTTGCCGGGAAAGGTGAATGAACGGCTGACCGTTGATCCTGATTTCGCCGTTGTCGATCTGCTCCAGGCCGTTGAGCAGTCGGATAAGCGTGGTTTTACCCGACCCCGACGGACCGATCACCGACACCACCTCGCCTGGCTGGATCTGCAAGCTGACCGCGCCCAGCACCTCCACATTGTTATAAGCCTTGTGCAGCCGCACGGCCTGAAGCGCCGGGCCGCCCCCGGGTACCGCGGGGCGAACCAGTGCAGTCGCCGAGGTAGGCGATACCGGCGGCACGGCAGCCGCCCGCGCCGGCGCTTTGCGCTGGGTGACGTCCAGGAAGCGCTCCAGCTGCTTGAGCAGGACATCGAACACCGTAACGATGGCCACGTAATACAGGGCTACCGCGGCCATGGTTTCCATCACCAGGAAGTTCTGTGCGTAAAGCCGCTGGCCCACCATGAGGATCTCGGTAAGAGAAATCACCGACACCAGGGAGCTCAGCTTGACGATGGAAATGAATTCGTTGGCCAACGAGGGCAGCGCGACCCTTAGCGCTTGCGGGATCACCACTCGGCCCTGGATGCCCAGAAAGCGCAAGCCCAGGGCCCGCGCGGCCTCGGCCTGGCCCTTGTGGATCGACAGCAGGCCGCCCCGATGGATCTCCGCCACATAGGCCGCTTCGCAGGTCACCATGGCGATCAGCCCAGCCCAGAAGGGATCGGACAGCACGCGGGACGTGAAGGGCAGCGCCTGAGGCAGGTTGTAGATGAATATAAGCAGCACCAGCAGCGGTACGCTGCGGAACAGCCATATATAACCCCGGGCCGGCAGGTTCAGCAGCGGATGCTGAGATTGCTTGGCCAGCGCCAGCCCAAATCCGATCACGATACTGATCAGCCACGTCAGGACACTGAGTTTTATGACAGTCCAGGATGCTAGCCAGAACTCAGAATAACTGAGTAAACCAACCATGTAGTTCCAGTCAAATATCATCAGTACTGTGCTCGACATGATCAATCGGAGTGGATGCTGGCTGTAGTCGGAGTGTGTCCCGGCGCCAGCGGCATCCCAAGAATCCCTGAGCGCGGCGGGTAGCGTCAATTAGTAAATTTTCGAAAATTGGATAGGAGAGTGCTATGCAGCGGGCCGGAATGGAAAAGTTTTAATCAGTGGTCTTCGCCCAGTAGGTTAAATAGTGCCCTGCTTGAGCGCATTAATCTTTTTTCTGGCTCGGTGGTGCAAGTTTTTGGTGCGCGGAAGCAGGGTAGGCGATGAACTGGTGTGGGGCGGGAGTCGGAGATAGCAGCGCAGGCAAACCCCCGCGCAGCGCTGGCATGGTCGCTTGGAGGCTGCGTCCGGGTGCGCCGGTTCGGCGCCGCCTATAGCGGCCACGCAGGCCTCTTTGCGCTGGCATGGAAATCGCTATTCAGCTTCAGAGGAATATAGAACCCGGAGGCCGCTGACTGTAGTGACACACTTTACCTTGAAGCAGCTGCGATATTTTATCGCGGTGGTGGAGGAAGACAGTATCGTTGAAGCTTCACGAAAGCTGCATATTTCCCAGCCCTCTATTTCCGTGGCCATCAAGAACCTGGAAGATGCATTCAAGCAACAGCTGTTCATACGTCATCATGCTCAGGGCGTTTCCCTTACTTCCAGTGGTCGACGCGTCTATGAACAGGCGCGTGAACTTCTCAGGTTGTCTAACGCCCTCGAGCAGAATGCGCGGGCAGAGAATGAGGTAGTGTCCGGTACTGTTGCCATTGGCTGCTTCGAGTCGGCCGCGCCCTTATATATGCCGAAGTTGGTGGCAGGTTTCAAAAGGCTGTACCCGGAAATCACCATCGAACTCTATGATGGTGAACAGCACGAGCTTATGCACGGGTTGCACCGGGGCCGCTTCGACCTGGCTTTCTTGTATGATCTGGAGTTGGGAGACTCCATTCACAAGGAACGCCTCAACGCCCCCCATCAGCCCTATGCCCTGTTGCCCGCGGCTCATCCGCTGGCGCGTCAGCCAGCGGTAACCCTGGAGGCGCTCAGCCGGGAACCCATGGTGCTGCTGGATGTGGTGCCCAGCCGCAACTACTTCATCGATATCTTCAAAGCCAAGGGGTACCACCCCAGGGTAGCTTTCAGTTCACCGTCCATTGAAATGGTACGCTGCATGGTGGGCCAAGGGCTGGGCTTTTCCGTGCTGGTAACCCGCCCGTGCACCGGCATGACTTACGACGGCGAGCAGCTGGCGCAGCTGGATATCATCGACCAGATGCCGGCTTCTACCCTGGTCATGGCCTACCTGCGTAACAATGAACCTACCAAGACCACACGTTTGTTCATGGACTATTGCCGCAGCGTAGAACTGTCCCCACCGGCCAGGCGGCTTTTGCCGGCGGGGCTCGCTCAGGATTGTGCGAACGGCAATCCATGAAAAAGCCCCCTGTCCGGCCATCGCAGGGCCGAGCAGGGGGCTTGGTGGGGCAAGCGCTTGCCTGACCTTCGTCTCAAGGCTTTTACACAGACCCTAGTACTTCCAGGTCACCGATGCCGTCAGGTTGCGTGGCGCGCCGTAGCTGCTCTGGGTCTGGCTATAGAGCGAGCGCAGGTACTTGCGGTCGGTCACGTTGTTGAAGTTCAGCGCGGTGCTCCAGTGCTGGTCGATCTCGTAGCTGGTGAACAGGTCGACCAAGGCATAGGCGTTCTGGTGGATCGCCCTGTTGCTGTCGTTCTCGATCTTGCTCTGCCAGCTCAGGCGCGTCCCTATCCGAGCCTTGGGCAGCATGGGCAGGCGATAGCTCATCAGGCCGTGGAAGCTGTGCACGGGCACATACTTGCGGCCTTGGCCGCCCTCGGCATCCTCGATATGCACGTAGGTGTAGCCCGCCAGCACGTCCAGGCCCGGGTAGGCTTCGCCAGAGGCTTCCAGTTCGATGCCGCGACTTTTGTAGTCGGCGCTGTCATACCGGTACTGGCTGCCTACATAGTGCCCATTGGACGCAACGTTGCTTTGCTCGGTCTTGAACACCGCGGCGGTCAGGTCCAGCTTGTTGTCCATCAGGCTGCCTTTCATGCCCACTTCCAGGCTTTTCCCTTCCAAGGGATCGAGCAGGCGATCATCGTCTCCATAAACGGCGTACTGTGGATTGAAGATCTTTGTCCAGCTGGCGTAAAGCGCCCATTGCTTGGTCAGGTCATACACCAGGCCGGTATAGGGCGTGACCTTGCCATGCTCGTGCATGGAGTGATCCGAGCCGTAACTGGTGCCCGAGCCATCGGCGCTGAGCATGCGTGCCCCAGCGATCCAGTGCAGGTCATCGGCCAGGCTGAAGCGGGCGCCGGCATAGATGCTTTTCTGGGTGTCTTCGAAGTCCTGGGTATTGCCATCGCTGGTATAGGTGAACGAGGGATGCTCGGCGGTGCCGTTCAGGATGCCGGCAAAGGAGGTGTAGTAGTACCCGCCTGGCACAGCATCCCACTCACGAGCCGTCTGGTGAGTGCGCCCATAGGTAGCGCCCAGGGTCAGCTCATGCTCACGGCCGAACAGAGCGAACGGGCCGGAAAGCTTGGCCTCGCCGATGGCCTGGTTGGCCTTGGCCGAGGTATCGGCGGCAAAGACCAGGGCATCGTCACCATCGAGGCCGGCCACGTAGAACATATTGGTGTCCTGGTATTCATGGATACCCGTGACGGTCAGGGTGGCGCTCCAGCCGTTGTCGAAGGCGTGCTGCAGTTCAGCGAAGGCGCGCTGGGTATGCATGTTCCAGTAGGTCCAATCCTGGCCGACGTTGGCGCTGCGGCTGCTGTAGTGCAGCAGGTTGCCGCTGTCGTCTACCAAGGGCAGGTTGCCCCAGGTGCTGCCGTTGGAATCGCTGTTGTGCTGGGAGAAACCGACAGTCAGGGTGTCGCGGTCGCTCAGGTCGAAGGCCAGCAGGCCGGCGGCCACATTCTTTTCGTGGCTGTAGCGGTCCATCCAGGAATTGCCCTTGTCATGGGCGTAGATGAAACGACCGCGCACGTTGCCGCTTTCAGTCAACGGGCCAGAGACATCCACGTCGATGCGCCGGCTGTCCCAGGAGCCGACGCTGCTGTCTATCCGCGCCTGGAAGGTCTCGGTGGGGCGTTTGCGGATGAAGTTGACCGACGCCGAGGGGTTGCCGGTGCCGCTCATCAAACCGTTGGCGCCGTGGAGTACGTCGATCTGCTCGTACTCGGCCATGTCGATGTCACCGATCAGGGTGAACTGCGAGAACGGCATGGTCATGCCGTCGTACTCGAAAGAGCTGATGTCGAAGCCCCGGGAGGTGAACTCGGTACGGTCGGTTTCGCTCTGCTCCACGGTCACCGAAGGTGCCGAGCGTAGCGCGTCCTTGATGCCGTTGATCTTGAAGTCGTCCATCTGCTTGCGCGTGATGGTGGTGATGGCCTGGGGCAGCTCTTTCTTCTTCAGGCCCAGCTTGGTAGTGCTGGTCGCCGGCTTGCCTTGGTATTCCTTGGTGATGCCATCATCTTCATCGCTGGTTGCGCTTCCCGATACCTGGGTAGTCGGCAGGGTCACTACCTCATCGGCGTGGGCAAGGGGCAACGCACTGCAGGCTCCGGCCAGCAGCAAGGTAGCAGGGAGGCGGGCTTTCAAGATCGCGATTCCTAAAGAGCGAATGAGAATGCGAGAATTTTGCAATAACATTCAATATTTAACTAGATGTTACACAGCTGCGGCTGACATTTTTTTCACGAAATTTTCCAGGCTGCTGAGTTCGCGATTCCCTGGCCGCACTCCAGGGTGCTCCATGCTTTGGCATTTGGTAGTCTGCGCCCATTGATTCCCTGGGAGATTCTCGCGCATGAAAGCCCCCTGGCTAGCGCTATGCCTGCTGGCACTGCCTGCATGTTCCGCTTTTGCCGCCAAGCCTGCCGCCAAGGCAACGCCTGCGGCGGCGGAGCAGGGTTTGCCGCTTACGCCCGTGCAATTGCAAACCGGCATGAAGCGGTTCATTCAGGAGGAAGCCGATTGCCGGTCAGTGAACTTCGAAAAGGTCAGAACCCAGAAAAACGGCGCGATGATCCGGCAGAAGCTGGAGCGCGATGGGGCCGATATCGACACCGCCATCGACGTGTCCAAAGCGGGGCAGGTCGCCAACCTGCGTCTGCAGGCCGATACCAAGGACCCTGCTCATCTGACAGTCATGCTTTGCGCCACCTATGCCGCCATGCGTAGCCTGCAGCCGGCGCTCGAGCGTCCCGAGCTGGCCAGGCAAGCGGCCCTGGAGCTGTGGCAGCAAGCCCAGCAGGGCACTGTGACCAAGACTTTCCATGGTCAGAGCTTCCGGGCACAGATGTCGCCTTTCGAGGTGAACGCCTTCTAACCGGCGGCATACCCACACCAGCGTTGCGCGCTGGTTCGAATCTGTTCGTCCAGCGCGGCCCGGTCCGCTTCGGTACTCGGCGCGCGGCTGGGCGTGAGGTGGGGCAGCACCAGCTCGATCGCCACATCCCCCTTGAACCCGTTGGCGCGCAGGGCATCGTGCTGAGCCTTGAAGTCAATATGCCCAGTGCCGATACCCCCTCGTCCGCTGTCCGAAATATGGTAACCGCCCAGGTTCGGCGCCAGGCGGGAGAGGGCGGCGATCGGGGCCGGTTCATCGATATTCATATGGAAGCTGTCCAGGATAAGGCGCAAGTTGCCACTGCCGATCCGCTCGATCAGCTCCAGCGCCTGGGCCGAGGTATGGATCAGCGGCACCTCGTAGTGGTTGCACACCTCATACAGGGTAGGCACGCCTTGCTTGCAGGCATAGTCATCCACGGCCTGGCAGGCATCGAACAGGCGACGCCAGGCGCTTGCGCGGTCGGGACAGTTGCGGGTCCATTGAGAAAGGCCTTGCAGCGTGACTGGCACGTGGCCTACCTGGGCGGCGAAGTCGACAACCTGGCGGTAGTAGGCAATGGCACCCTCGGTGCTCGCGCCATCAGGATCCTTGGGCGCGGCGTTGAAGGGGTCGATGGCGATGACGCGTATGCCCGCTTCCCTCGCTTGCTCGCGCAAGGCCTGGGCTGAAGTGTTCCGGTGATCCCCGGCATATTGCACACCCTCCAGGCCCAGGGCGCGTACCCGGCGCATCAGGGCAGCCGGCTCGGTAAGGCCCAGGGTCCACGAAACCACGCTCAACGTCATCGATTTGCTCCTTGTCAGTGAAGGGGCTCGGCGCGAGTGCCGGGCCAGAGCCTTCCAAGCTTTGGAGAAAGCCGATCGGCAGCCGTTCCGTCAGGCTGCGTTCAGCGGAGGATAGGGACAGTTTGCCTAGGGTCGGCCGCATTGGCCAGGTAATCGCGAGCGGTGCACCGCGCCTCGCTACCTTGTCCGGGCGAGGCGCGGCTGGCAGGCATGACCGGTATCAGAAGTTCTTGGCCGCGCCTTGAGTGCCAGGGTAGTCGATCTGCTGGACGATCTTGTCCTTGAGGCTGAGGCGTTTTTCCTTCAGACGGCTGACCGTGTCGTCATCGGCCGAAGCGTTCTCCGCGTCCACTACCTGACGGTCGACATCTTCATACTGGTTGATCAGGCTTTGCAGGCGGCTGTCGGTCTGCAGCAGCTTGGCCACCTCTTCCTTGGATTTGCCCAGGTCGGCATAAAGGTTGTGAGTAACAGGCATCGCTTCACCTCGTGCTTGTGGAATGAACGGAGCATAGTCGTGGTTGATGACTGTTGGACCCTCCCAAGGCGGTCTTTCGTTCCCGCCGTTAGGCTATGCTGGATTACCAAACCTGAATCCAAGGACACCCATGCCGCACTTGCATCTGGAATACACCCGCAACCTCGCCAGCCTCGACCCTGAAAAGTTGCTGCTCAAACTCAATCATGCACTGATGGCCAGCGGGCAATTCGCCAATGAAGTAGACATCAAGGCGCGAGCCATCCAGCTCGATCATTTCCGCGTAGGCATAGGCCTGGGCGAGCGCGGTTTCGTCTATGTACGCCTGGCGATCCTGGCGGGACGTTCCAGCGAAATCAAACAGAAGCTCTCGGCGGACCTGCTCGCCGCTCTGCGCGAAGGCATTGCCTTGCCACCTGGCGTGGATGTGCAGCTGGGAGTAGACATCGTGGACATGGACCGGGATGCCTACGTCAAGTGGCGCGGACATGCCGATGTCGCTGGCTGACAGGCCCGGAACATGAAACTTTCATTGATAATCAATCAAGGTTTCATCGGTTAAAGGCGCCAAACTTCGCATCGGCATATTTTTCACGAAAGCTTGATAGTTGCGGTTCTAGAGTTCGCCCAGCTCGGTTGGCGAGCGCTGTCTGGCGAAGTGAAAGATATGTTGAAGATCAAACCTGTGCGGCCTGAAGTGCTGACGCTGACGGCCAGTGCTTGCCTGTTGGCCGCGTTCAACCTTCCGCTGTGGCAACACTTGGGCAGCATTGCCTTGGGTATCCGCACGCCCTTGATCGCCGCCTTCGGCCTCTTGGTGGCGGCCGCGTTCAACCTGGTGCTGGCCCTGCTGAGCGGGCGCTGGACCCTGAAGCCCGCGCTGATGTTCCTGTTTCCGCTCAGCGCCGCGGTGGCCTGGTTCATGAACCGCTACGGCGTGATGATAGACGCCGGCATGTTTCGCAATGTCGCGGAAACCAACCTCGCCGAGGTGGCCGATTTGCTGTCCTGGAAGTTCGGCTTCTATATGCTGCTGTGCGGAATTTTTCCCGCGCTGGCGATTTATAAGTTGCCGGTGAACTATCGCGCCGGATTTTCCGGTGTGGTGTACCGTCTAATGGTGGCCATTGTCAGCGCAGTGCTGATGGCCGTCATTGCCTTGAGCAACTACCAAGGGTTGGCCTCGCTCTTTCGCAACCATCATGAGTTGCGGTTGTTGGTAGTGCCAAGCAATGTGGTAGGCGCCACCATCGGTTACCTGGGCGAGCAGGTCGCTTCGGCCCGGCATCCCTTCACCACGCTAGGCACTGACGCTCACAAGGCGCCAATTTGGGCTGCGCATCCCCGACCTTCGCTGACGGTGCTGGTGGTCGGTGAAAGCGCTCGCGCCGACAATTTCTCGCTGCTGGGCTATAACCGGGACACCAACCCAGAGTTGGCGCGGCAAAGCGGCCTGCTTGCCTTCTCCGATGTTCACTCCTGCGGTACCGAAACAGCGGTGTCGGTGCCCTGCATGTTTTCTAACATGGGCCGGCGCGGCTATAGCGCGGCCCAGGCCCAAGCACAGGAAGGCTTGCTGGATGTGATCGCCCATGCGGGCCTGAAAGTGCTCTGGCTGGATAATCAGTCCGGCTGCAAGGGCACCTGCGCGCGGGTGGGCTACGAGAACGTCAGCGGACGCCAGGATGCTCGCTATTGCGACCACGAATGCCATGACGAGGTGCTGCTCAGCGGGCTGCCGGCCTTGCTCGACAACCTCAAGGAAGACACCGTTCTGGTTGTCCACCAGATGGGCAGCCATGGGCCGGACTACTTCAAGCGTTACCCGGCCGGCTACGAGCATTTCAGCCCGGTGTGCCAGAGCAACGATTTGGCCGCCTGCTCGCGGGAGAGCATCATCAATGCCTACGACAACAGCATCCGTTACACCGATCACATACTGGCCAGCCTGATCGACACGCTGCGTAGCCGCCAGGGCCAGGTGGACAGTGCCATGCTCTATCTTTCGGACCACGGCGAATCCCTTGGCGAGTACAACCTGTTCCTGCACGGCACGCCCTACATGCTCGCGCCTGACCAGCAGAAGCATGTGCCGCTGCTGGCGTGGTTCTCCGATGGTTACCAGCGCAGCTTCCAGTTGGACCAGGCCTGCCTGGCCAAGCGCCAGGGCAATGCGTACAGCCAGGACAATCTGTTCCATTCGCTACTGGGCCTGCTGCAGATCGAAACGAGCGTCTATAGCGCTTCCCTTGACCTCTTCTCCGGCTGCCGAGGCATGACGTCGAGCCAGGGTTAACGATCCCTGGGCCGGGCGATATATACTGCGCCCATTGTTCGAGGAGAGGCCTGTGGCCATAGCGATTGAGTGGATTCGTGACGACCAGGCCCTGGCCGCCCGTTGCGCAGAATGGCAAGCCCTGCCGTTCATTGCCCTGGATACGGAGTTCGTGCGGGTGGATACCTTCTATCCGAAAGTCGGCCTGCTCCAGGTCAGCGACGGGCACACCGCCTTCTTGATCGACCCTCTGACCATCGGGGCCTGGGCGCCCTTGGCTGAACTGTTGGCCGCGCCCTCGGTGGTCAAGGTGCTGCATGCGTGCAGTGAAGACCTGGAAGTGCTCAGCCGCCTGGTCGGGCAACTGCCGCTCCCCCTGTTCGACACTCAGCTGGCCGCGGCCTACCTGGGCCTTGGCTTCTCCATGGGCTATTCGCGCCTGGTGCAGGAGGTGCTCGGCCTGGAGCTGCCCAAGGGTGAAACCCGCTCGGACTGGCTGCAGCGGCCTCTGTCCGAACTGCAGGTCGCTTATGCCGCTGAAGACGCGCTGCATCTGGCCGAGCTGTTCCAGGCGCTGCGGCCCCGACTGAGCGATGAGCGCTTCGGCTGGGTACTGGAAGATGGCGACGAACTGGTGACCCAGGCCGGGCGTGCCAGCGATCCACGGGAACTGTACCGCGAGGCGCGCCTGGGCTGGAAACTCACCCCCCTCCAGCTCGCCGTGCTGCGCGAGCTCTACGCTTGGCGCGAGGAACAGGCCCGCCTGCGCGACGTGCCGCGCAACCGGGTCATCAAGGAACAGTCCCTTTGGCCCCTGGCGCGCTACCAGCCCGGCAATCTTTCGGCCCTGGGCAAGATAGAGGAAATGCAGCCGCGTACCTTGCGCCAGGACGGTGAAACCCTGCTGGCGCTGATTCGCTCCGCCGCGCAAACGCCTGCCGACCAAGTGCCCACCCCCTTGCCGGACCCCTTGCCCATCGAAGCGGGCGCGCTGCTCAAGCGCTTGCGCGCCGTGGGCCAGGCCGAGGCCGAACGGCTGGGCATCGCCCCGGAGCTGGTGTTGCGCAAGAAAACCTTGGAGGCCCTGCTGCGCAGCGGTTATCCCGAGGGGCCTTATACACTTCCCGAATCCTTGCGCGGCTGGCGCCGCGAGCGGCTGGGGCAGGCCTTGCTCGACAGCCTGGCCACAGCCGGAGACGAGCAACCATGAAACGCATCTGTTCCATCTACCGCAGCCCGAAAAAAAACGAGATGTACCTTTACGTGCTCAAGAGCGATGCGCTGGCACGCGTGCCTGAAGCCCTGTTGACGGTATTCGGCGCGCCCAGGCATGCCTTCGACCTGGTACTGACCCCCGAGCGCCAGCTTGCCCGCGAAGACATCCACAAGGTGCTGCACAACCTGGATAATCAGGGCTACCACCTGCAGATGCCTCCCCCGGAAACGGAAACCATCGAGCATCTGCCCGAAGAGCTGCTGCGCCGGAACGACGCCTTCTAGGCTTTGTATTGAAAGGCTCGATACTCGGTGGTACTGCGTTGGAAACAGCCTCGCCTGGCCTTCGCTCAAGACTTTTCACAGGCCATAGGGCCAATTTTTTCATTTCGCACCGGGCGTTCGCCCCGCTGTCGCTTTCAAGGTTCGACCATGCGCGTGCTTATCGCGGAGCGGGCGTTCGCCGCCTATGCCGCCCTGCTTCAAAGCAAGGCCCCGGCCTTGCAGGTTGTCACCAGTGACGATTCGGCCGAACTCGCTCGCCTGGCCGCGCAATGCCCGGTCTGGCTGGGCCAGCCTGACTTGCTGGCGACCCTGTTGCGACAGGGGCATCGCCCGCGTTGGGCACAGTCCACCTGGGCCGGGATCACCCCCTTGCTGGCCCTCGGCCTGCCGCGGGATTACCTACTGACGCGTGCCGTCGGTATCTTCGGCCAGGTAATGGCCGAGTACGTGCTTACCTACCTGCTCGGCCATGAACGCAAGGTCATGAGCCGTGTGGTCAGCCAGGTGGAACGGCAGTGGGATGACCGCCCGGTGGTAAGCGTGGCGGGTCGCAAGGCGTTGATCGTAGGAGTAGGGGAGATTGGGCGCGATCTGGCGCGATACCTGGCTCCGTTCGGCATCGAGCTGCATGGCATTGCCAGCGGTGCTCGGCCCGAGCCGCTGTTCAAGCAGGTAGTCGGCCTGGACGCGTTGCCCGGCCTGTTGCCAACCATGGACTACGTGATCAACCTGTTGCCGGATACCCTGGCCACCCGCGACCTCTTCGACGCCAAGCTGTTCGCCACGTTCAATCCCGAGGCCTTGTTCATCAATGCCGGCCGAGGCACGGCGGTGGTGGATGCCGATCTGGTGCAAGCCTTGCGAGAAGGGCACCTGGCCGGCGCGGTCATCGACGTCTGCCGCCAGGAACCCCTGCCTCGCCAGCATCCGTTCTGGACAGCCTGGGGGCTGTTGCTCACTGGCCACACCGCTGCGCCCACCTCGCCGGCCCTGATGGCCGACCTGTTCCTGGCGAACCTGTCGGCGTTCGAGGCAGGACAGCCCTTGCGGGGGCAGGTGGACTTTTACCGCGGCTATTGAAGGGCGACGGCAGACGCTTTACTTGAAGTCGAAGTCGCCGCCCTTGGCCAGCTCTTTCACTGGGCGACGCGGGCTCGGGGTTTCGCGGCCCTGCAGCGATTCCGGCAGGCTGGCCTTGTCGCCCAGCTTGCCCACGGCAACGGCGGCATGCAGCTCGTAGCCGTCCGGCACCTTGAGCTCCTGGCGAGTCTTGTCCTTGTCGAATCCGGCCATGCCGTGGGTGTGCCAGCCGCTCATGCTGGCTTGCAGGGCGAAGTGGGCCCAGGCCGAGCCCGTGTCGAAGGTATGCCAGAGCGCGGGGCTTTCTTCGCTGGCGCCCGGGGCGGTAAAGGTAGTCTTGGAAAGGATGATCACCAGGGCCGATGCCTGTTGGGCCCAACTGCGGTTGAACGGGTTAAGCAAATCCAGGAAGCGCTCCCAGTCCGCCGTATCACGACGCGCATACAGGAAGCGCCAGGGTTGGGAGTTGTAGGCCGAAGGCGCCCAGCGCGCGGCCTCGAAGAAGCTGAGCAGCGTCTCCTCCGCAATGGGCTCCGGCGAAAACGCCCGTGGCGACCAGCGGTTGATGAAGTGTTCGGCAATGGCGTAATCGGCGATGCGTGGGTTATCCGTCATGGCTGCGCTTCCTGGGTAAGAAGGTAGGAAGCTACTCAAGCCCACCGCCGCTGGCAAGGGGCATGACCGACAGTCGCCAGGGCTTGGCCCAAGCCCCTCGGCGCACTAGACTTGCGCCGCTTTATGCCGATGCATTGGCAATACCATGTTTCAGGAACTCCCATGGCCGCAAAAGTAGAACCCTTCTGGATCCGCAAGACCCTCGACCAGTTGGACCAGGGGGAATGGGAGTCGCTTTGCGACGGGTGCGGACTGTGCTGCCTGCAGAAGCTCGAGGACGAAGACGACAACAGCGTCTACTACACCCGGATCGCCTGCCGCCTGCTGGACCGCGCCACCTGCCGCTGCAGTGACTACCCCAACCGCCGGGCGCAGGTGCCGGACTGTATCCAGCTCACGCCTGCCCAGGCCGACCAGTTCAAATGGCTACCGCCGACCTGCGCCTATCGCCTGGTCAGTGAGCGCCAGGACCTGCTCCTGTGGCACCACCTGGTATGCGGTGACCCGGAGCAGGTACATACACAGCGCGTATCACAGGCCGGACGCATGCTGAGTGAAGACAGCGTCGCTCCGGATGACTGGGAAGAACATCTGATCTTCAGGGCGGGTTGAGGCTGCGACGGCCTGCGAGAATGAAGCTCGCTCCGGCCGGTGGGAGGCAGCGAAGCTGCCGAATGGCCCGCGAGGGGCTACGAATTCGCCAGCTGCGCTGGCTCCCACCGATGCTGGTCTGGCTTGCTGGTGAATGAAGCCGCACATCCTTCCAGCCACCAGCTCAGACTTTCGGGTTGTCCAGTGAATCATTCCCGGTGACGGTGGCCGATTCGGTGGCGGCCACGGCGTTGTCCTTGAGCGACTTGAGCTGGTCGCCCGCGCGCTCGATGTTGCCTCGCAGGCTTTCCAGTTCGCCACGGCCGCGGGCCAACAGCGCCTTGGTCTTGCTGCGGCCGGTGAAGCCGCGGGCCAGGGCCACGCCACCCAGGGCGATCTGGAACAGGCCCAGCAGGCCACCACGACGTACACCCTTGCCGACCAGCAATGCGCCGCCTGCGATGGAGCCGGCGCGCTCCCAGCCATGGACGTTGGTATCCGCGCCGCGCTCGGGCAAGGCTTCAATGGCTTGCGAAAGGATGTCTTTGTTCATTGGGCGTCTCCATGCAATGAAAGGGCTTGATAAGCTGACCCTTAAACGCGACGGCTGTTCCGCCTATTTGAAGCGTGGCCCGGAGCGGGTGTTGTTGCCCTTGGCCATGCGATCGTACAAAACCACATTCACCGTGGCGGCCAGGTTCATGCAGCCCTCGGTGGGAATGTAGATGGTTTCCTCGCACCACTGGCGCAGGTCTTCATCCAGGCTACCGTCTTCAGGGCCGAAGATATAAAGGGCCCGATCCGGATGGGTGTAGCCGGGCAAGGGACGGGCATCGGGCACCAGCTCCACGGCCACCGGCACGCAATCGAGCGGGAGGATCATGCGCAGGTCTTCTACGCCAATGAGTGGAATGTCGTAGTGCACCCGCTTGGTGTCGGTGACGAAGTCCCGGGCGCGCTCGTAGCGCCGGCCGGTATAGAACACCGAGTTGACGCCATAGCAGCCGGCGGCCCGCATCACCGAACCCACGTTTTCCGGGGACTTGGGGTTCTGCAGCCCGATGCAACTGTATCGTTTGTTCGCCACGCTCGGCCCCCGCGCAAAACGCCGGATTATCCGGGGGCGACACGAAGGCGGCAAGGGGCTTGCGGTAAGGGCTTGGCAGGGCTAGCTTGTGGGCTCGACCGATAGACGAGGCGCTAGCCTGCCAGTGATGATCCAAGCATTGCTGTTGACCCTGACCGCGCTCAGCGCCTTCGCCCAGGCCGCCACTGAACCTCCAGCGCCCATCGAGCCGGCGCCGCCTGTGCCGGTGGTGGCGCCGGCCACGCCTTCAGTACAGGGCGGCGCTAGCGCGGTGGCCAGCCCCGCGCCCAACGGCGTTGCGTTGCCTGAAGTAGAGTTGCCACAACCGCCCAACGTCAGCCCGGCCGCTCAGAAAGGCAGCGCGGCGGGGCAGGAGGGGTAAGCCGATCGAGGCAGGACCGAAGCGGAACCGAAGCGGGACCGAAGCGGAACCTGACGGTCAGGAGAGTCGCTGCCCGTCCGCCATGCGAAGCCGCTTGGACAGCGATACCGCCAGGGCGCGGATCAGCTTGGCAGCTACCTTGGGCGCCTCGACCATCATCTTCTCCAGCGAGTCCTTGCCCAGGCTCAGCAGTTGGCAATCCGTGGCGGCCACGCAGGTGGCGGAGCGGCGCTCGCCGTCGAGCACCGCCATTTCGCCGAACGAGCGCCCCTTGCGCAGCAGGGCAATGTCGACCTGGTTGCCCTCGGCATCGGTCTTGCTGACCGAAACGTTGCCGTAGTGGATGATGCACATGAAAGTGCCCGCGTCGCCTTCGTTGAAGATGAGCGTGCCCTTTTCCATCGAGACGATGCTGAAATACCCGGCGGCAATGCCGCAGTCCTCGGGCTGAAGCTGGTTGAACAGGCCGCAATCCATCAACATGATGCGGATTTCATTGTTCAACGAGGCGGCATTGGTCATGGTCGATATCTTCGCTTTCTATTGAAGGTTGTTTACACCAGGTTCAGCACCTTGAACACAAAGCCATATTCCAGGGCCAGGTCACGCAGCCCCTGGTAACGGCCACTCATGCCGCCGTGGCCGGCGCCCATTTCGGTCTTGAGCAGCAGCAGATGATCGTCGGTCTTGAGTTCGCGCAGCCGCGCCACCCATTTGGCCGCTTCCCAGTAGGCGACTCGGCTGTCGTTGTAGCCGGCTATCACCAGCATATGCGGATACGCCTGGGCCTTTACGTTCTCATAGGGCGCATAGGCTTTGATGCGCGCGTACACGTCCGGATCCGCCGGGTTGCCCCACTCGTCGTATTCGGTCACGGTCAGCGGCAGGTCCGGGTCAAGCATGGTGTTGAGAGTATCGACGAAGGGCACCTCGGCGATGGCGGCGGTGAACAGGTCGGGCCGCAGGTTCAGCACCGCGCCCATCAACAGGCCGCCGGCGCTGCCGCCACTGATCACCAGGCGATCAGGCGCGGTGATGTCTTGCGAGATCAAATGTTCTGCGCAGGCGATGAAGTCCGTGAAGCTGTTGGGCTTGTTGGCCTGTTTGCCGGCCTGATACCACTGCTCGCCCAGCTCGCCGCCACCGCGCACGTGGGCGATGGCGAAGGCCACGCCACGGTCCAGCAGGCTGAGCCGCCCGTGGGAAAACCAGGGGTCCAGGCTCTCACCATAGGCGCCATAGCCGTACAGGTACAGCGGCATCGGCCCGCCGATGCGATCCTTGCGGCGCACCAGCGTCACCGGCACCCGGGTGCCATCGGTGGCTGTCGCCCACAGGCGCTCGCTGAGGTAGTCATCGGCGTCGAAGGCGCCCAGCACCGGGGTTTGCTTGAGCACTACCTGCGCACCATCGGCCAGGCTGAGCTGGCGCACCTGGCCAGGGCGGTTGAGGGCTTCGTAGCGCAGGCGAATGTACTCGCCCTGGTATTCAAGGCTGTCCTGCACGTAGAGGCTGTAGGCCGCGTCGGGCAGTTGCACCCGGTAGGCATCGGCGCCGGCGGGGAACACCTGCACGATGGGCAGTCCGGCCTGGCGCAGGCTGAGCACGTAGGCCTGATGGTTCAGCGTGAAGCTCTCGAGCATCACTTCCGGGTCATGGGGCACCAGTGTCCGCCAACCCGCCTCGCGGGGCGGCTCGCCCGTATCCGGGCAGTGGTAGAGAGCAAAATTGAGCCCGTCGCGGTTACTGCGGATGAACCAGGACCAGACGCCTTCCAACTGCCCGTGGTCCAGGTCATAGTCGTGGCCCTCGCGACGTTCGGCCACGCAGGCGAAGCTGCCCTCAGGCTTGTCCGCCGACAGTACCCAGGCCTCTGCCGTGGTCTTGCTGTTGATGTGCAGCACCAGTTGGCGCTCGGAGCTGGCCCGGTAGCAATGCAGGAAGAACCGACCATCGGGCTCTTCGAACACCAGGCTGGCGCCCGTCTCGCCGAGCCGATGCCGGTACAGACGGTAGGGGCGGTGGGTATCGTCGTGAACGACGAAGAACAGCGTTGCGCTGTCGTTGGCCCAGGTCATGCTGCCCGAGCAGGCCTCGAACGGCAGTGTCTGTATGTCACCGCTGGACAGGTCCTTGACGAACAGCTGGTAGGTTTCATCGCCCTGGGTGTCCAGGCTGTAGGCCAGGCGCTGATGATCCGGGCTTACGCTGAAAGCGCCGAGGGAGAGATAGCCCCCGTTGGCCAGGGCGTTAGGGTCGAGTAGGAGCACCTCGCTTTCCGGCGCTACGTCCAGGGAGCCGTCCGCGGGCCGTGGCGCCCGGTAATGCCGAGGGTATTCGTCGCCAGCGGTGGTTCGGGAGTAATACAGCCAGGGGCCCCACGGAGAGGGAAGGCTGAGATCGGTTTCCTGAATGCGACCGCGGATCTCCTCGAACAAGGCCTCGCGCAAAGGCGCTTCGTTTGCCAGGCAGGCTTCCATGTAGGCATTTTCGGCCCGCAGGTGGGCCAGCACTTCTTCGCTGTCGCGCGCCTGCAGCCAGGCGTAAGGGTCGCTGCCGGGCGCCTTGCGGGCAATCGGGGGCTGGGGCTGGGTCATGGCGGGTCCTCGGTTCGGTGGCGCGCAGCGCGCTGGCCGGCGGCACTGCGCCTGGGGCCAAAAGCCGTTATCATAAGCGCCACTTTGCCGCCTTGCCACGAACACCATGACCGAGAACGACTATTACATCGCCTGGGGGCTGTATGCCTTCGCTGCCCTGGGCTGCCTGCTGGTGTGGTTCCGCCTGACGCGCTGGCTGTGGCGCTGGCTGCGCGAGCCCTTGCGGGTAGTGGGCGCGGTGGCGCTGTTCAGCCCTACCATTGTGGACCCGGCCCAGGACAAGTTCGCGCCGGCCATCGCCATTACCGCGCTCGACCTACTTTTCAAGGTGGCGGGTAACGCCTGGCGCGCCGTATCGGACCTGGCCATGTACGCAGCCATCGCCCTGGCGCTGTATCTGTTGTTCGCCCTGGTGCGCTGGCCCATCGAAAGGGCAGGCCGCGCGCGCCGTGCCGAAGCGGACGCCGAGGCGCAACGCCAGGCCGAACGGGCCAGGCAGGAGGCCGCTGAACCCTACGCCGAGGCCGCGCCCGTGGATAGGAGCGGTCATTCAGTCGGGCCGCATTCGTCCACGGCGCCGAGGCGGCCCTCGCAAGGCGGCTCCATGCGTATCGAACCACGCTTGTAAGTCATCGGGAGGCGGCCATGTGCGAACTGCTCGGCATGAGTGCCAACGTGCCTACGGATATCGTGTTCAGTTTCACCGGTCTGATCCAGCGCGGCGGGCGCACCGGTCCGCACCGGGACGGGTGGGGTATCGCCTTCTATGAAGGCCGCGGCCTGCGGCTGTTCCAGGATCCGGCGCCCAGTTGCGAGTCGCGGGTGGCCGAACTGGTCCAGCACTATCCCATCAAGAGTGAAGTGGTGATCGGCCACGTGCGCCAGGCCAACGTGGGCAAGGTGTGCCTGGCCAATACCCACCCCTTCGTGCGAGAGCTGTGGGGCCGCAACTGGTGCTTTGCCCATAACGGGCAGTTGGCGAACTTCACCCCCGTGCCGGGGTTCTACCGCCCGGTGGGGGACACGGACAGCGAGGCGGCCTTCTGTGACCTGCTCAATCGCATCCGCGCCGCCTATCCGGATCCGGTACAGGAAGAATACCTGGTACCGATCCTGGTCCAGGCCTGCGCCGGTTACCGTCGGCTGGGGGTGTTCAACGGCCTGCTCAGCGATGGCGACTGGCTGTTCACCTTCTGTTCCACCAAGCTTGCCCATATCACCCGGCGGGCGCCATTCGGGCCGGCACGGCTCAAGGACGTGGACGTGATCGTGGATTTCCAGGCTGAAACCACGCCTGATGATGTGGTCACTGTCATCGCCACCGAGCCGTTGACCGAGAACGAAACCTGGCACCGCCATGAGCCGGGGCGCTGGGTGCTCTGGCGAGGCGGGGAAATCGTTGCCGAAGGTCATGTCGAATAAGGAAGTCAGATGTTACGTAGCTACCTGCGGTTGATCGTCTTTGCCATTGGCCTGCTTGTGGGGGTTCAGGTGCCTGGGGTGATCGATGACTACGCCCAGCGTGTACAAGCTCACCTGCTGGAAGCTCAAAGGGCACTGCAGGGGTTCACCGACACCGCGAACAAGTTCTTCAATGGTGATCTGCAGGCCCTGGTGAAGCATTATCAGGCCAGTGATGACCCAGTGTTTCGTAGCGATGCCCAGAGCGTGGCGGGGCTGGTGAGCCGGGAACAGGCGCTGTCGGGAGAGTGGCAGGCCTTGCAGGGGCGCTGGTATGAAAGGGCTTGGCACGTGATCAGCGCCGCCGACCCGCAGATTCGTCAGGAGACCCTCAACGGGTACGACTACCGGGTGCCGCTGTCACCCCAGGCCATTGCCTGGGGTGTAAGCGTGGCGCTGCTGCTGGCGGCAGCCATCGAATGGTTGCTGATCGGCATCGGCTATACCTTTGGCATCCGGCCACGCAAGCCGATTCCCGAAAGCTGGCGCTGACCCAAGCTCAGTCTATGGGAGGCACTGGCTGCCGAATGCTTCCGGGCGGGAGAATCGCCAGCTGCGCTGGCTCCCACCACAAGCTCCGTCCGTAATGGGCCGAGGCCTTACTTGGCCAGGTAACGCATGCCTTCCTCCAGGCCGGCCAGTGTCAACGGGTACATCTTGTCATCCACCAACTGTCTCATCAGGCCGGTGGAAGCGGTGTAGTGCCAGGTCTCCTTGAGGTAGGGATTGATCCAGATGACCTTGCGAAACTTCTCCTTGAAGCGCTGCATCCACACCGCCCCAGCCTCTTCGTTCCAATGCTCGACGCTTCCGCCCGGATGGGTAATCTCATAGGGCGACATGGCGGCGTCACCTACGAATACCACCTTGTAGTCGGCGCCGTATTTATGCAGCAGGTCATAGGTAGCGGTGCGCTCGGACGTACGGCGCAGGTTGTTCTTCCACACCGACTCGTAGACGCAGTTGTGGAAGTAGTAATACTCCAGATGCTTGAACTCGGTCTTGCAGGCCGAAAAGAGTTCTTCGCAGGTTCTGACATGGGCGTCCATGGAACCGCCGATGTCGAACAGCAAAAGCAGCTTGACCGTGTTGCGCCGTTCGGGGCGTAGCTGGATGTTCAGCAACCCGGCATCACGGGCCGTGTGGTCGATGGTGCCGTCGATATCCAGTTCTTCGGCCGCGCCCTGACGAGCGAACTTGCGCAACCGTCGCAGCGCCATCTTCATGGTGCGGGTGCCCAGCTCTACCTGGTCGTCCAGATTCTTGTAGTCTCGCTGGTCCCAGACTTTCGCCGCCTTCCCCTGGCGCTTGCCGGCGTCCCCTACCCGGATGCCTTCGGGGTGGTACCCGCCAGAGCCGAAGGGGCTGGTCCCGCCCGTGCCTATCCATTTGTTGCCGCCGGCGTGGCGCTCCTTCTGCTCGGCCAGGCGCTGCTTGAAGGCCTCGATGAGCTTGTCCAGCCCACCAAGGGTCTGGATCTGGGCGCGCTCCTCGGGGGTGAGCGAGCGCTCGAACGCCTGGCGCAGCCAGTCCTCGGGAATCAGCGCCTGCAAATGCTCGCCCAGGTTTTCCAGGCCATTGAAATAGGCAGCGAAGGCCCGGTCGAACTTGTCGAAATGGCGCTCGTCCTTCACCAGGATGGCGCGGGCCAGGTAATAGAAGGCGTCCATGTCAGCGAACACTACGTGCCGCTCCAGCGCCTCGAGCAGGTCCAGCCATTCGCGCAGTGACACCGGCACCCTGGCCGCGCGCAGTTCGTTGAAAAGATTGAGCAGCATGGCAGGCGCCTCCGCGGATCAGCGATTACCGCGACGGCTCATGAAGGCCAGGCGTTCAAGCAACTGCACGTCCTGTTCGTTCTTCACCAGGGCGCCCGCCAGCGGGGGGATCACCTTGGTCGGGTCGCGCTCGCGCAGCACTGCCTCGCCGATGTTGTCAGCCATCAACAGTTTGAGCCAGTCCACCAGTTCGGAGGTGGACGGCTTTTTCTTCAGGCCCGGCACCTTGCGTACGTCGAAGAATACATCCAGCGCCTCACTGACCAGGCTCTGCTTGATGCCTGGAAAATGAACGTCGACGATCTTCTGCAGCGTGTCCCGGTCCGGGAAGGCGATGTAGTGGAAGAAGCAGCGGCGCAGGAAAGCGTCGGGCAGCTCTTTTTCGTTGTTCGACGTAATGATGATGATCGGCCGGTGCCGCGCGCGGATGGTTTCGTCCGTCTCGTAGACGTAGAACTCCATCCGGTCGAGCTCTTGCAGCAGGTCGTTGGGAAATTCGATATCCGCCTTGTCGATCTCGTCGATCAGCAGGATCACCCGCTCCTCGGCTTCGAAGGCTTCCCACAGCTTGCCCTTCTTCAGGTAGTTGCGTACATCGTGTACCCGGTCCACCCCCAGCTGTGAGTCGCGCAGCCGACTGACCGCATCGTATTCGTAGAGGCCCTGATGTGCCTTGGTGGTGGACTTGATATGCCAAGTGATCAGGCGAGCGCCAAAGGCCTCGGCCAGTTGCTCGGCGAGCAGGGTCTTGCCGGTGCCTGGCTCGCCCTTGACCAGCAGCGGCCGCTCAAGGGTGATGGCCGCGTTGACCGCCAGCTTCAGGTCGGGCGTCGCCACGTATGCCGCGGTCCCTTCGAATTTCATGCGCCGAATCCTCTTGTTCTTGATGGCGAGGATCATAGCGCGCGCGGCGCCTGAATTCATCGGGCCTGGGTCAGTCCTCGCTGGGCGGCGCCTGCTCGTAGCGAGCGCTGAACGCCTGGACGAAGCCGTTGCGCAGGATCTGCCAGAAAGCCTGCAGAGGGCTGATGTCCTGCTGGTGCACGTTGCCGCTGAGCTCGACCCGGGTAGCGAACTGGTTCTTGCGCTGGTTCTTCAACACCGTCTCGGTGCCCCCCACCAAGGCTTCCCAGATGGAACGGAAGAAGCCCTTGTCCTTGTTCTCGACGTCCTGTTGCCAGTTGAAGACGTCCACGTCTCGCAGCAGTGGCTTGATGTAGCCGCTGAGCCTGCCTTTGTTGGCCTGGGCCTCGATCACCACATCTCCATGGCCGGCATTGAAGTCGAACTTGCCGTAGGCCGAGGCGAAGTCATTGACTCGCTTGAGCTCGATGTCGGTCACCCGCAGGCGGAATTCGAAGTCATCGAAATCGCTGAAGGGGTCGAAGGTAGCCTGGGTATCCAAGGGTGCGTGACCGAACAACAGGGCCTTGCCTTCGAAGCGGGCATCGCGCTTGCCTTGGGCGTCTTCCACATTGGTCAGGTTATAGAGGCTGGCGTCGATGCGAGTGGCTTCAAGCTTGACCGGCGGCTTGGAAGTGAAATTGTTGAAGGTGATCTTGCCGTCGTCCACGCGCACTTCGTTGAGGGTTATGGGCAACAGCTTTTCCAGTTGGGCGCGCCAGTCGGTGCCTTCACCGGTTTGCGAAGCCTGTTTGTTGGCACCGCCGTCGACGAAGTTGAGGGTCGGCCGCTGGAAGGCAACGCGGGCGACCACGGCGTGGTCATGCCAAAGCGAATGCCAGCTGACCGCGATGTCGGTACGCGGAACGTCCAGCAGCGGCACGGGCACCTTGCCGTCCACCTTGGTGATTTCCAGGCCGTTGATCACGTAGGCGCCGCGCCACAGGGCCAGGTCCACGTCAGCCACGTGGCCGCTGTAGGCGCCCATGTCGCGCAGCTTGTCGTTGAGGTAATCGCGCACCAGGAAGGGCAGCGCGATATGCAGGATGACCAACAGGACCACCAGGGCGGCAATGATCACCAGGGGCCAACGGTAGCGACCTTTCATCAGCGTGAGCTCCATAACTGTGCTCAATGGACTTTCTTGCGCGCCAGACGTTCGCCGGTTCGTCCGTCGCTGGACGCTGCCCGTGCGTGGGCTTACCCTTCGGCCACTGATTCGCCTCCTCACAAGGAGCTCGCCATGAGCCGCATCTTCGCTGACAACGCCCACTCCATCGGCAATACGCCCTTGGTGCAGATCAATCGCCTCGCGCCTCGCGGCGTGACCGTGCTGGCCAAGATCGAAGGGCGCAATCCGGGCTATTCGGTCAAGTGCCGCATTGGCGCCAACATGATCTGGGACGCCGAGGCCAACGGCCGACTCAAGCCTGGCATGACCATCGTCGAGCCTACTTCCGGCAATACCGGCATCGGCCTGGCCTTTGTCGCGGCTGCTCGGGGCTACAAGCTCATGCTGACCATGCCGGCCTCCATGAGCCTGGAGCGGCGCAAGGTGCTCAAGGCCCTGGGCGCGGAGCTGGTGCTCACAGAGCCCGCCAAGGGCATGAAGGGCGCGATCGATAAAGCCAGCGAGTTGGCCCAGAGCGATCCTGAGCGTTATTTCATGCCGCAGCAGTTCGAGAACCCGGCGAACCCCGCCATTCACGAGAAGACCACCGGCCCGGAAATCTGGAACGACACCGATGGCGCCGTGGACGTGCTGGTGGCCGGCGTCGGCACTGGAGGTAGCCTTACCGGCATTTCCCGCTATATCAAACGCACCCAGGGCAAGCAGATCCTCTCCGTCGCGGTGGAGCCGATGAGTTCGCCGGTGATCTCCCAGACCATGGCCGGAGAGGAGATCAAGCCGTCACCGCACAAGATCCAGGGCATAGGCGCGGGCTTCGTGCCCAGGAACCTGGACCTGAGCCTGGTGGACCGGGTCGAGCAGGTAACCGATGAAGAGTCCAAGGCCATGGCCCTGCGGCTGATGCGCGAAGAGGGCATCCTTTGCGGGATTTCCTGCGGCGCCGCCATGGCCGCCGCCGTGCGCCTGGCTGAAAAGCCGGAAATGCAGGGCAAGACAATCGTGGTCATCCTGCCCGACTCCGGGGAGCGTTACCTATCGAGCCCGCTGTTCAGCGACCTGTTCACCGAGCAGGAAAACCAGCCCTGAGCATGACATGGGTCAAGGGCGGTCGCCCTTGACCTGTGCGCGCGGCGGGTTCGGGTTTATCATGGCGCACCCGCGAAACCCAGGAGCGCTGCATGACCCTTTCCTTCACCGCCAAGGCCCTTGTGCTGCTGATGTTCATCGGCAGCACGCTCTATGTGCATTTGCGCGGCAAGGCGCGGCTGCCAGTGCTGCGTCAGTTCGTCAACCATTCGGCGCTATTCGCGCCCTACAATGCCTTGATGTACCTGTTCTCCAGCGTACCCTCCAAGCCCTACCTGGATCGTAGCCGCTTTCCCGAGCTGGACGTGCTGCGGGACAACTGGGGCGTGATTCGCGAGGAAGCCATGCGTCTGTTCGACGAGGGCTATATCCGTGCCGCCGAGAAGGACAACGACGCCGGCTTCGGCTCGTTCTTCAAGAAAGGCTGGAAGCGCTTCTACCTTAAGTGGTACGACAAGCCGCTGCCGTCGGCCGCGGCCCTCTGCCCGCGCACCGTCGAGCTGGTCAGTGGCATTCCCAATGTAAAGGGCGCCATGTTCGCGCTGTTACCCGGCGGCAGCCACCTGAACCCGCACCGCGACCCCTTCGCCGGCTCCCTGCGCTACCACCTGGGGCTGGCTACGCCGAATTCCGACGCCTGCCGCATCTATGTAGACGGCCAGCCGTATGCCTGGCGCGACGGGCAGGACGTGATGTTCGATGAAACCTATGTGCATTGGGTGAAGAACGAGACCGAAGAAACCCGCGTGATCCTGTTCTGCGATATCGAGCGCCCACTGTCCAATGCCCTGATGACCCGGCTCAACCGCGGCGTCAGCGCTTTCCTTGGACGCGCCACCGCGCCCCAGAACCTGGACGATGAGCGCGTGGGCGGCATCAACCGGGCCTACGCCTGGAGCAAACGCTTCAGCAATGCCACCAGTGGTCAGGTCAAGCAGTTCAAGCGTCGCCACCCCAAGGCTTACCGGGTTCTGCGTCCCGTGCTGGCGATAGCCGTGCTGACCGCGCTGGGGTATTGGCTGTTCGGCTAAAGCCGGTGGACGTCAGCGCCAGCGGGTGAACTGGCCCACGATCGGGTACCGGTTCGCCAGTTTCGCTGGCGCCTGCAAAGGGTTACGGCGCCGGCCGGCCAGCCCCGACCTGGGATCTGCGTCACAAATCCTTTCAATGCCTGAAAACCTTCGAATCGCAACGGCACTTTCGTCGCGCCGAGATGCCTCACATCGGGCTAGGCTTGCGCGCCCGTTTGGCTGGATCCATTCTGCGCAGGCTTCAAGGGAGCACTGCTTGCGACGGATTCCTCGCATTTCGGGAATTTTTTCAGGATGTCTGCTTTATGACGTTTTGCCTGGTCAGAACTGCACGGCTCAATGACTGCAAGGCGCTGCGCGCCATTCATGCCAATGCTGACAATGCGTTGTCCGTGCCGGGGGGCAACGACCCCGACCTGTGCGGCCTGCTGGCTTCCACACTGGGTCGCTATCCGTTTCTGGTCGCCGAGTGCAACGACAACCTGGTGGGCTATGCCTATGCCCAGGCCCACAAGGCGCCATTGGCGCTGCGTTGGTCGGTGGACATCACCGTCTACATGACAAGGGAAGGTCGCCAGGCCGGCATGATGCGCTCGCTGTATCGTTCTTTACTCGAGCACTTGCAAGCCCAAGGCCACCTGGCTGTCTATGCCGGCTTGGCCGTTACCGATAGCCAGGCCATCGCAGCCCACGAGGCACTTGGATTCGTGCACATCGGAATGGGCCAGGCGCTGGACCTGCGCGGCGACATGGAATACTGGTGCCTGACCCTGGCCGGCAGCGCCGACAGCCCTGGCTGGGGCGGAGCAGGCCTGGCTTGGGAATCCGGCGCGGCCTGGGCGAGCGCTGCCAGGCGCTGATCGCGCCCGCAAGGTCATCATCAACGCAGCGCCATCGGCTTGTTCAAGCAGCGCAGGGAGGCGAAACGCTCACGCAAGTGCTGAAGCCGTTCGATAAGCTGCCCTCTTTGATCCGCGTCGCTCAGGCGTAACAATTCCAGGGTCAGCTGCCTTGCCGCCGCCTCGCTGCGTGCCCGTTCCTCCTTGTAGGCCGCTGGCCAGAGGCTGTCCCGTCGCTGCAGCAGCTGCGCCACCCGGGTATCGAAACCGGGCTCTCGCCGATGAGCGAGCGCCTCGAGCAGGGCCCGCTGCCAGCGAGCACGTGCTTCCAGAGCGATACGATCATGCTCACCCAGTTGCCGGGCCCAGCTCTGCACGGCGGTGACCTGTTGCGGATGAAGGTCGCCCAGCCAGGCCTCTAGCCGTTTGATCATGTTGCTGGCTCGCTTCTGGATCTGTTCTTCGAGCGGCGGCGCTACCTTTTCCGCGTGTCGCTTGGCAATGTCCTTGGCAAACGCAACCTTTAGGTCGCTGACCTGCTGATCGTTCAGTTGCTGCAAAAGCTCTACCGCCGAGGGCGTGATCTGCACTGCCACTGCGGCGGCTGCCTGCTCGGCCTCGCCGGTCAGTGTACGCAGGGCCTGGTCATCGAGGCTTCGCTCAGCCACGCCTTGCTCGAAGCGGTCCAACCAGGGCAGGTAGCCAGGCAATTGGGTCTGGCAATGCCAGCGCAGGTGTTCGGCCAGTCGATCCTCGAACCAGAGTTTTTGCTCCCGGTTCATGTCCAGGTAATCGTCGAGGGTCCAGGGAATGAGGGTGTCCAGGTTGCGGTAGGCCAGGTCCATGCGGGTGCAGCCCGCCAAGGCCAGCAGGCCCAACAGCCACAGCAAGGCGAGCCATCGTCTCAATGCCTGAACCCTTCGCATCGGTTGCCCAGTCCAGCTAGGACAGCTCGTCCTGGCTGCTGTTCATACCTGAGCGCTAGAACAGGGTACGCTGCGCCTTGATCATCACCATGCTGTCACAGGCCGGGTTATGGCCGGAGTAGGCCACGCATTGCCCGCCGCTCAGGTCCGAGCTGCTGTAGACCAGGTTCAGGTCAACCCCCATGAGCGGGCGCGACACCTGCATCGACCAGTCGCTGTAGCCGTCGATCAATTGGCCGTCCCCCAATTCATAGGGCGAGCTCAAGCTGTAGTGGCTGACCTTGACGGACAGATCCATGCCTACCAGGGGCAATTGGCCGAGGTCAGCGAACAGCGTACCCGAGCGGCTCCCTATCGCTTCGCTGTAGGCGGCGCCAAAGCGGCTCTCGAACAAGCGCAGGCCGGCATACAGCTGATGGCTGTTGCCGTCCGCCACTTCAGGGCGGGTGTAGCCGATCATGCCGAGCTCGTAGCCGAGGGCGTTGTCGATCCGCTGCTTGTACCCCAGGTAGCTGTCCAGTTCGAAACTGCTGTCCGGGCTCAGGCCAACGCTGGGCGACCACTGTCCGAAATACCAGCCGCTGTCGTGACTGATATCGATGCCCCCATGTACCGAGCCGACCGAGCCCGGCGCGACCAGCCCCTGGGCCATGCTGCGGTTGGGAGTGGTGCCGAGCTTGAGGTCGAAGTCCCCCCATTCCCGCTGCAGGGTCTGAGCGTTCAAGTGAGGCGCGGCCAATAGGCCGACAGCCAGCATCAGGCTGGATTTGAGCATGGGTCACTCCTGTGCGAGGCGCGGGTGCTGCGTCTGGCTCGCAACGGCACCGGTCGAGGCCGCCAGGCCCGGTTTAGACGGGTCAGAGGATACCGCCCAACACGGCTCGGCGCATGCCGCTCGTCGATTTGGCCAAAATGAGCTGAAGCGTTCAGGCTGGCCGGGACGGGTGAAGGGCGGGAGCAGCCATCCACGGCGCTGTGCTGGGTTACACTATCGGCTTGTCAACGAAGGTATCGAACATGGCTTTGGTGGGTCGCTACAACAGCTTGCAAGTCGTCAAGCATACGGATTTCGGGCTTTACCTCGATGGCGGGGCTGATGGCGAGATCCTCTTGCCCAACCGCTACATACCCAAGGGCGTGCCTCACGAGGTCGAGGACTGGCTGAATGTATTCGTTTACCTGGACAGCGAAGACAAGCTCCTGGCGACCACCGAGAAGCCCAAGGTTCAGGTAGGCGAGTTCGCCAGCCTGAAGGTGGTCGAGGTCAACGCCATCGGCATCTTCCTCGATTGGGGGCTGCCCAAGGACCTGCTACTGCCATTCTCCGAAGAAAAGCGCCAGTTGCGCGCTGGCGAGTACTGCATCGTCCATGTGTTCCTGGACCGTCGCACCCGGCGCATCACCGCCAGCGCGAAGATCGACCGCTACCTGGACAAGACCCCGGCCAACTATCGGGAAGGTCAGGCAGTGAAAGTACTGGTGGCAGGGCAGACGGACCTGGGCTTCAACGCGGTCATCGAAAACGCCCACTGGGGCCTGATCCACAAGAACGAAGTGTTCAAGTTCCTGCGCAGCGGCATGCGTGAAACCGCCTACATCAAGGAAGTAAGAGGTGATGGCAAGATCGCGCTGAGCCTGCAGCCAGCCGGCCAGCAGGCCGTGGAGGGGCTGCAGGGGCAGATCCTTGCAGCCTTGCGCGAGGCCGGTGGCCAGCTGCCGTTGAGCGACCGTACCGCGCCCGAAGTCATCGCTCAGCGTTTCGGGGTCAGCAAGGGCAATTTCAAGAAGGCCATCGGCGCCCTGTACAAGGCCGGTAAAATTCTTATCGAGGGAGAAGGCATCCGCCTGGCCTGAGCTGCCATCTGTCGGTAGCAGCGCGCCTCGCGAAAAAAAACTGCAACTCTCCAACGCAGCGGTGAGTCAACCCTTATGCCGATTGAAGTCATTTCAATCATCACTAAGGAGTACAGCTCATGAGTGGCACTGGTGACAAAATCAAAGGCACTGCCAACGAAATCGCTGGTAAGGCCCGCCAGGAAATAGGCAAGGCGACTGGCAATACCGAAACCCAGGCCCGTGGCGCCGCCCAGGAAATCAAGGGCAAGGCGCAGCAGACCAAGGGCGACGTCAAGAATGCCGTGGACGACGCGACCCGTACCGACAGAATGTAAACGCGTACAGGTCTTGTAGCGTTTGAATAAACTTTAGCGACACTACAGCGGTCATCTCAGGATGGCCGCTGTGCTATCTGCATGGCGATGAATGAAGGAACGGCCTGGCAGGGCCAAGGGGCAGACGACAGGAGCGCCAGATGATCTTTCCGGACATGAAGAAACTTCCGCTCAGCAAGGTGCTGGTGCGCACGGTACAAGAATTCTCCAACGATGAAATGTCGACCTACGCCTCGGCGCTGGCGTACCAGATGCTGTTTTCATTGTTCCCCTTCCTGCTGTTCCTGATCGCGTTGATCGGGTTCCTGCACCTGCCGGACTTCTTCTCCTGGCTGCGCGAGCAGGCGACCCTGGTGCTGCCGCCCCAGGCCCTGGATTCGGTCAACCCCGTGATCGACCAGTTGCAGCAATCGAAAGGGGGGTTACTGTCCTTCGGTATCATCGCGGCGCTGTGGACGGCCTCGGCGGCGGTGCGCTCGCTGATGAGCGCCATGAACGCCGCTTATGACGTGGCGGAGGGTCGCCCGGCCTGGAAGCGCCTTCCGCTTTCGGTGCTCTACACCGTTGGCCTGGCCGGCCTGCTGCTGTGTGCGGCGGCGCTGATGGTGCTCGGCCCACAGGTGATGAACTGGATCGCCGGACAGATCGGCCTGGAAAGCATCACGGTCACCATCTGGACCATCGCCCGCTGGCCCTTGGTGGTGATACTGCTGATGCTGGTAGTGGCGCTGATGTACTACCTGATGCCCGACGTCGACCAGCGCTTCCGCTTCCTGACGCCTGGCGCGGTACTGGCGGTGGTGGTGTGGATCCTGGCGTCCGTGGGCTTTGCTTTCTATGTGACCAACTTTGCCGACTACAACGCCATGTACGGCAGCATTGGCGCGATCATCATCCTGCTGCTGTACTTCTACATCTCTTCGGCGGTGTTGTTGCTCGGCGCCGAGATGAACGCAGTGATCGAGCACATGTCCGCCGAAGGCAAGGACAAGGGTGAGAAAGCCCCGGGTGAACCCTCCGAAGGCAGCGCCGAAGACCGCGCCGGGCTGGGGGGAGGCAAAGCCGACGCGAGCCAGTGAGGTCCATATGCTCCGGGACATTCTCAAGATGGGCGACGAGCGCCTGCTGCGGGTGGCCCCTCCAGTACCGGAGGGGTTGCTGGGCAGTCATGAGCTGGACGAACTGATCGCCGACATGTTTTCCACCATGCAGGCCGCCGGCGGCGTGGGCCTAGCGGCCCCGCAGATAGGCGTGGACCTGCAGGTGGTGGTGTTCGGGTTTGACCGCAGCCAGCGCTATCCCAGTGCCGCCGCGGTGGAGCGTACCGTGTTGCTCAACCCCTTGATCACGCCCCTGAGCCCGGAGCTCGAGGACGGTTGGGAAGGGTGCCTGTCGGTTCCTGGGTTGCGCGGCATGGTCGCTCGCTACAAGCACATCCGCTATGAAGGCATCGATGCCCAGGGCAAGGCTATCCAGCGCGTCGCCCATGATTTCCACGCGCGGGTCGTGCAACATGAGTGCGATCACCTGATTGGCCGGCTGTACCCCTCGCGTATCACCGATTTCAGTCGTTTCGGCTATACCAGCGTATTGTTTCCGGAGTTGGGGGGCTGAGGGGGCGATTCCCTGGCTGGCGCTGGGTCCCACAGGTGGGAGGTAGCGAACCTACCGAATGCTCCGATTCAAGCCGATGCCCATGGAGATGATCAAGCGGTCACTTTACGAAACGTAAGGTTCAGGCGCTTACGCCCGACCAGGGGGTGCTCGCCGTCCTTGACAGGTGAAACCCCGTGAAAGCGCAGGCGGTCTTCGCCTCCCCATACCACCACATCCCCGTGCTGCAGGTGATACCGGGTCACCGGGTCGTTGCGTTTGCGGCCGCCGAACAGGAAAACAGCCGGCAGGCCCAAGGACACTGAAACGATGGGCGCCGCGAGGTCCTGCTCGTCCTTGTCCTGATGCAGGGACAGCCGGGCACCCGGGACATAGGCATTGATCAGGCAGGCATCCGGTTCAAAGGGGGGATAGCCAGCGGCAGTGGCGGCACTTGCTGCCAGGGCCGCGAACACCTCTGGCAGGGGCGGCCAAGGGGCTTGGGTGAGCGGGTCCAGGGCGCTATAGCGGTAGCCGCTCAGGTCGCTGGCCCAGCCGAGGCGGCCGCAATTGGTCATCGCCACCGACATGGTGAACCCGCCAGGAGTCACCAGGTGGCGAAAGGGGCTCTCGGCCTGTACGGCTTCGATGGCCGCCAGCAGCTCGGCGGCCTGCTCGAAGGCGAAGCCTTCAAGGAGCCAGGCCCCTGGACCCAGCTGGCGCCGCTCACCCGTCGAACGTGGCTGGGCGGCGAACAGATCCAGGGTGAACACGGGTCAGTCCACTCCGACGAAGCCACCGGTCTGGTGACGCCATAGGCGCGAGTACAGGCCTTTGTGGGCAAGCAGCTCGCTATGGGTGCCGACCTCCACCACGCGGCCTTTATCCATCACCACCAGGCGGTCCATCTTGGCGATGGTCGACAGGCGGTGGGCGATGGCGATCACGGTCTTGCCTTCCATCAGGGTTTCCAGGCTTTCCTGGATGGCGGCTTCCACCTCCGAATCAAGCGCCGAGGTGGCTTCGTCCATGATCAGGATGGGCGCGTTCTTCAGCAGTACCCGGGCAATGGCGATGCGCTGGCGCTGGCCGCCGGACAGCTTCACGCCGCGCTCACCTACGTGGGCATCCAGGCCGGTGCGGCCCTGGGCGTCGGTGAGGTAGGGCAGGAACTCGTCCGCCTTGGCCTTGTGCACAGCTTCCCAGAGCTCTTCCTCAGTAGCGCCGGGGCGGCCGTATAGCAGGTTGTCGCGGATGGACCGGTGGAGCAGGGCGGTATCCTGGGTGATCAGGCCGATCTGCTCACGCAGGCTTTCCTGGCGGACCTGGGCGATGTCCTGGCCATCGATGAGGATGCGCCCGCTTTCCAGGTCGTACAGCCGTAGCAGCAGGTTGACCACCGTGGACTTGCCCGCGCCGGACGGCCCGATCAGGCCAATGTTTTCCCCAGGGGCGATCTCCAGGTCCAGGCCGCTGATGACGCGGCCTACCTTGCCGTAGTGGAATTCGGCCGCCTCGAAACGGACACCGCCCCGCTCGACCTTCAAGTCCGGTGCGTTGGGCAGGTCGGTCACGCTCAAGGGCTGCGCAATGGTCTGCAGGCCGTCCTGGACCATGCCGACGTTTTCGAAGATGCCGTTGACGACCCACATGATCCAGCCCGACATGTTCACGATGCGGATCACCAGGCCGGTGGCCAGGGCGATGGCGCCGACGGTGAGCAGGCCTTGGGTCCACAGCCACAGGGCCAGGCCGGTGGTACCTACGATCAGCAGCCCATTGAGGGCGGTGATGACCACGTCCATGCTGGTGATCACCCGGCTGGCCAGCTGGGTCTTTTCCGTCTGGTCGCTGATCGCCTCGCGGGCGTACTGATGCTCAAGGTTGGTATGAGCGAACAGCTTCAGCGTGGTGATATTGGTGTAGCCATCGACGATCCGCCCCATCAGGTTCGAGCGTGCGTCCGATGACACCACGGAGCGTTCCTTGACCCGTGGCACGAAGTACCAGAGCGAAATGACATAGGCCAGGATCCACAGGATCAGCGGCACCATGAGCCGCCAGTCGCTCTCGGCGAAGAGCACCAGCGAGCTTACCGCGTAGATGGTCACATGCCAGAGCGCGTCCACCGCTTGCACCGCCGAGTCGCGCAGCGAGTTGCCCGTCTGCATGATGCGAGTGGCGATGCGGCCGGCGAAGTCGTTCTGGAAGAAATTCATGCTCTGCTTGAGCACGTGGCTATGGTTCTGCCAGCGGATCATGCTGGTCATGCCCGGAGAGATGGTCTGGTGCACCAGCAGGTCGTGCAGGCACACGAACACCGGACGGATGATCATGGCCACCACCAGCATCCAGGTCAGCACGCCCCAATGCTCGGCGAAGAATCGATCCGCCGGGGTGCTGTTGACCATGTCGATGATGTCGCTCAGGTAGCTGAACAGCGCCACTTCGATCAGCGCGGCGATCAGCCCCACCACCAGCAGCGCAGCGAAGCTTGGCCAGACCTGGCGCAAGTAGTAGAGGTAGAACGCGGTAACCTTGCTCGGGGGCGCGTCGGTGGGCGCTTCGCGGAATACATCGATCCACTGCTCGAAACGGCGAAACAGCATGGGCTTGCCCTCCTGTCTGGTAAGCCGCCCGGGGGCCGGGCGGTATAACTCGGGTCAGTCGATGCGCTTGGCGGACTTGATCATCACCGGATTGGACGGCACGTTCTGCATGCCGTTGCGCGTGGTGGTCGGGCTGCTCACGATATTGGTGACCACATCCATGCCCTTGACCACCTTGCCGAACACGGCATAGCCGAAGTCGCGGGCGCCGTGGTCGAGGAAGGCGTTGTCGTTCACGTTGATGAAGAACTGGCTGGTGGCCGAATCCACCGCTGAGGTCCGGGCCATGGCCAGGGTGCCGGTGAGGTTCTTCAAACCGTTGTCCGCTTCGTTCTTGATCGGTGCCTCGGTGGGCTTCTCGTTGAAGTTGCGGTCGTAGCCGCCGCCCTGAACCATGAAGCCCGGGATCACCCGATGGAACTGAGTGCCGTTGTATAAGCCCTTGTCCACGTACATCAGGAAATTCCTGGTGCTGATGGGCGCCTTTTCAGCGTCCAGTTCCACCTCGATCTGGCCCATGTCGGTGTCGAGCAACACGTGAGGTTTGGTGGCGGGCGCCGCCTGCAGAGCAGTGGCGAGCAAGACAGTGCTCAGGGTGAGCAGGATACGTTCGAGCATGGTGCTTGGAATCCTTCGGTGACGTTGGCATGGCCCATCGCAGGACACGACAGGCGCATAACAGGGTACCGGAAACGCCGCCGGTCGCCAGCAAGGGCTGGCCACGGCGGCCCTGCGCATTGCTATGGACATACAGGTTGCGCCTGGCGTTCCACCGGGATTGGACGCCGGCCCGCTGCCTGGATATCGAAGTCTTCAGCGTGCGCCGCCGGCGGCGGAGGGCGTTTCCAGGCATGCGGTGTCGAACCGGCGCAGCAGCTCCACCAGGATCTGGGTGGCCGGGCCAAGCGGCTTGTCCTTGCTCGAGTACAGGTAGAACGCCGGCTGGCGACTGGCGCCCTGTTCCAGTGGCAAGGGCTTGAGCGACCCTTCGCGCAACTCTCGGCCAATCATGTGGCGCGGTAGCCAGGCAAAGCCCAGGCCACTGCTGACGAAGCTGGCCGCGGTCGCCAGGCTGCCCACGGTCCAGCGCTGTTCCGACCCTAGCCAGCCGACGTCCCTTGGCTGCTGGCGGCCGGAGTCACGGATCACCACTTGCAACTGGTTCTCCAGGTCCTGGAAGGTCAGCGGCCGATTCATGCCATGGAGAGCATGATCGGGATGGGCCACGGCCACGAATTCCACCCTGCTCATTTCGGTGCCCAGGTAGCCAGGAATGCTGAAGCCGCTGATGGCCAGGTCCGCCAGGCCTTCGAGCAGCACCTCTTCCACGCCAGAGAGCACTTCCTCACGCAAGCGCACACGGCAACCCCGGCTTTGCGGCATGAATTCACTGAGCGCCCGGACCAGCCTGGCGTTGGGGTAGGCCGCATCCACCACCAGTCGCACCTCCGCCTCCCAGCCTTGTTCCATGTGCTGGGCCAGGTCTTCGAGCTGGCTGGCCTGCTTCACCAGTTGGCGAGACCGTCGCAGCAGCACGGCGCCGGCATCGGTGAGCACTGCCTTGCGACCATCGATGCGCAGCAAGGGGACCCCGAGCTGCTCCTGCATCCGTCCCACGGTGTAGCTGACAGAGGATTGTGATCGGTGCAGCGCCTGGGCGGCCTGGGCAAAGCCACCGTGATCGACGACGGCCTGCAAGGTTCGCCATTGGTCCAGGGTGACGCGGGGCGCTTTCATGATCGGGCTCCACAAAGGGGTAATCATTATTGAGCTAAAAATTCGATTATTGGTAGCGGTTATTTGCGCTTTTATATCGAGGATGTGCTGATTAACCTAGCGCCATTCTCACCAATTCAGGAGTTCCAGCATGTCTCGCGTACAAGTGATCGAAAGCAGCGCCCGCCTGGAAGGTTCGGTATCCCGAGAACTGACCCAAGCCTTCATCGCCCAATGGAAGGCTGCACATCCGCAAGATTCCGTCCAGGTTCGTGACCTGGCCAGTACGCCCGTACCCCACCTGGATGCTACGCTGCTTGCTGGCTGGATGAAGCCTGAGGCCGAGCGCGGCGCCGAGGAAGCCGCTGCCCTGGCTCGCTCCAACGAGCTGACCGAGGAAGTGCTGGCTGCCGACGTGCTCGTCCTGGCCGCGCCCATGTACAACTTCGCTATCCCCAGCACCCTCAAGGCCTGGCTGGACCATGTGCTGCGCGCTGGGGTGACTTTCAAGTACACCGCCACCGGCCCCGAAGGCCTGCTCACCGGCAAGCGGGCCTACGTACTTACCGCCCGCGGCGGCATCCATGCCGGTGCCGCCAGCGACCACCAGGAGCCCTACCTGCGTCAGGTGCTGGCCTTCATCGGGATAACCGACGTTACCTTCATCCATGCAGAAGGCCTGAACATGGGCGGCGATTTCCTGGAGAAGGGCCTGGCCCAGGCGCGCGCCGCGCTGGCCGAGGTGGCCTGATGTGCTAGGGTGGCGCGCCCTTTCGCCTGCTCTTCGCGCCCATGCCCTACCTACTGATCGTCACCCTTGTCCAAGCGTTCTCCTTCAGCCTGATCGGTGAATACCTTGCCGGTCAGGTGGACAGCTATTTCGCCGTGCTCGCTCGGGTACTGATCGCCGGCCTGGTGTTCCTGCCCCTGACCCGGTGGCGTGGGCTACCCGCCATCTTCGTACGGCGGATGCTGCTGATAGGCGCGCTACAGTTCGGCGTGACCTACGTCTGCCTGTACCTGAGCTTCCGCGTGCTCACGGTGCCGGAAGTGTTGCTGTTCACCATCCTTACCCCGGTGCACGTCACCTTGCTCCAGGACGCCTTGGAACGCCGCTTCAATGGCTGGGCCCTGCTTGCCGCGCTAGTGGCCGTGGCGGGTGCCGCGGTGATTCGCTTCGATGGCATCAGCGGTCACTTCCTGCTGGGCTTTGTGCTGCTGCAGGTCGCGAACCTCACCTATGCCGCCGGGCAAGTGCTCTATAAACGGCTCATGGCGCGGCATCCGCTTGCAGGCCCGCAATATCACGGGTTCGGCTATTTCTTCCTGGGTGCCTTGCTGGTGGCCCTGCCAGCTTACCTGGCCTTCGGCAACCTGGGCCGGTTCCCGGCGCAGCCATTGCAGTGGGGCGTGTTGCTGTTCCTCGGGCTGGTAGCGACAGCCTTCGGCATGTACGCCTGGAACAAGGGCGCCAGCCTGGTGCCGGCCGCTACCCTGGCGGTGATGAACAACCTGCACGTGCCGGTTGGCCTGTCGCTCAACCTGATGATCTGGAACCACCAGGAGCCCATGGGCCGGCTGGCGCTGGGCGGCTGTATCATCCTGGCCTCGGTATGGATCAGCCGGCGCGGGCGAGCCCGTGGCTGACCGCCGAGACGGCCATCGCTCGCTTGTCGGGCCCGGCTCCGCTACCCTATGCAGTCGTTCCAGGTTCCCTTCGAGGTAGTACCCGTGTTTTCCCAATTCGCCCTTCATGAACGCCTGCTCAAAGCCGTGGCCGAGCTCAATTTCGTCGAGCCGACGCCCGTGCAGGTCGCCGCCATTCCTCCGGCGCTGGAAGGGCATGATCTGCGGGTAACGGCCCAGACCGGCAGCGGCAAGACGGCCGCCTTCGTGCTGCCGCTGCTCAACCGCCTCATCGGTCCTGCCAGGCCTCGGGTGGATATCCGCGCGATCATCCTGCTGCCTACCCGCGAACTCGCGCAGCAGACCCTGAAGGAAGTGGAACGCTTTTCCCGCTACACCTTCATCAAGGCCGGCCTGATCACCGGTGGCGAGGATTTCAAGGTGCAAGCGGCGATGCTGCGCAAGGTGCCGGACATCCTCATCGGCACTCCCGGCCGCCTGCTCGAACACCTCAACGCGGGCAACCTGGACCTGGCCCAGGTGGAGGTGGTAGTGCTCGACGAAGCCGACCGCATGCTGGACATGGGCTTCGCCGAAGACGTCAGCCGTCTGTGCGACCTGTGCCCTGCCCAACGGCAAACCCTGCTGTTTTCCGCCACCACCGGCGGAGCCGGGTTGCGTGACATGATCGCCAAGGTGCTCAAGACCCCACGTCACCTGATGGTGAACAACGTCAGCGACCTGAGCGAAGCCACCCGTCAGCAGATCATCACCGCCGACCATAACGCCCATAAGGAAAGCATCCTGCAGTGGCTGCTGGCCAACGAGACCTATCGCAAGGCGATTGTCTTTACCAACACCCGCAGCATGGCGGACCGGGTCTACGGCCATCTGGTGGCCAAGGATTTCAAGGTGTTCGTGCTGCACGGCGAAAAAGACCAGAAAGACCGCAAGCTGGCCATCGAGCGGCTCAAGCAGGGTTCGGCGAAAATCCTCGTCGCCACCGATGTGGCGGCTCGCGGCCTTGATGTGGAAGGGCTGGACCTGGTGGTCAACTTCGACATGCCTCGCAGCGGCGACGAATACGTCCATCGAGTGGGCCGCACCGGCCGTGCCGGTAGCGAAGGGCTGGCCATTTCGCTGATCTGCCACGGCGACTGGAACCTGATGTCCAGCATCGAACGCTACCTGAAGCAGCAGTTCGAGCGCCGGGTGATCAAGGAAGTGAAGGGCACCTACCAGGGGCCGAAGAAGGTGAAGGCCTCGGGCAAGGCCGTGGGTGTGAAGAAAAAGAAGACCGACAAGGACAAGAAAACCGCCGGCAAATCCGCGGCGCCCAAGCGCGCCCCGGCAGGCCGCAAGCCAGCCGCCAAGCTCGCCGAGAGCAGCGGCCTGGCAAGCCAGGATGGGCTGGCGCCGCTGAGAAAGCGCAAAGCGGAATAAGGCCCATCGACTGACCGAACGGTCACATTCGCCTTCGGTCACAACCCAGGAATGCCATCTTCTCTCATTCCTGGAGTGCGCCATGCCGACCTATAACTGGGATTTGATCGAACGTTTGTTGCACAAGGTACAGACCACGGCCGGACAAGCCTTCGACAGCGCCGGGCACGCCGAGGAGCTGGCGGTCACCCAGGCCGCCGAAGGCGCCACGCCGGTGCCGGTCGAGACTCTCAAGGCCGACGCCGCTCGTTACGAAGGCCTGCTGCGCGAGCGTGGCTTCATCCAGGGTGAACCTTCCTCGGGTTACCAGTTGACAGCCAATGGCGCGCGCCTGCTGGCCTTGCTCGACAGCGGCATTCCGGACAGCGAACACCCCAGGGACGTGCTCGATGCCCAGGAAGATGCCCTTGACCCGCTGACCTTCGTGGAGCTGGCCGCCAAACCGCAGGTCGCGCCCTGAAGGACGTGGCCGGAACCTCTGCGGGGCGGTATCAGTCATCCATGTACAGCCAGGGCGTTATAGAGTCGTTGCCCTTCAGTCCCGCCCAGCGCGGCCGATAAGGTAAAGGTAGCGGGCCAGTCCAGGCCCGGGCATTTACCACGGGGCTCTGGACGGAGCAGGCGCAGGCTGCGACCTTAGGTCGCAGCGAGGACAATGCGCGATACGCTTCCCGGGCTTATCATCTGCACAGTAACGGCACGAGTAGTCGCCGTATCGGGCTAGGCCCAAGGGGGCGTGTGATGCAAGGCAAACT
The DNA here is from genome assembly GCF_049895785.1 of Pseudomonas sp. DC3200b2. Classification (NCBI taxonomy): domain Bacteria; kingdom Pseudomonadati; phylum Pseudomonadota; class Gammaproteobacteria; order Pseudomonadales; family Pseudomonadaceae; genus Pseudomonas; species Pseudomonas sp. DC3200b2. The sequence goes on from NZ_JAFCTA010000001.1 coordinate 714,450, forward strand.
CTTCAACTGGCTGCACGACCTGGCCGTCGCGCTGGGCCTCGTTCCGCCCATGCAACCGGTACCCATTCCCGTGGACGACAAGCGCAAGCGGCGCTGACGATCCCAGGCCGGCCCAGGTGTGAGCGCTAACGACCGTTTGACGAAACGGCCCGGCAGCGAGCGAATTCGCCAGCTTCGCTGCCACCTAGAGCGCGCCGGCACCTGTGAGTTTACCCAGGCCAACCGGGCCTTCGGTGCCCGGCCCATAGACGGCTTCAGGTTCCGGGAATGCCCTGAGCAGGGCCAGGTACAGCACGGCCGCCAACCCTAGGGTCACCGGCAGGCTGATATCGATGCCCCCTGCCAGTTCACCCAGTATCCCCACGAACTGTCCCGGCAGATTGACAAAGCACAGCCCGACCAGCGCGCTGGGAATCCATGCGCCCATGCCACGCCAGTTCCAGCCATGGTGGAACCAGTAGCGGCCGCCCCGCTGGCCACGGGTGAATACCTGAAGGTCATCCGGGCAGTACCAGCCGCGTCGTGTGACCAGGCCGATGAGCATGATCACCATCCAGGGCGTGGTACAGGTGATGATGAGCACGGCGAAGGTGGAAACGCTCTGCACCAGGTTGGCGGCGAAACGGCCGATGAAGATGAAGGCGATGGACGCCAGGCCGATCAGAAGGGTTGCCTTGACCCGACTGAGCAGGCGGGGGAACACGCTGGACATGTCCAGCCCTGTGCCATAGAGCGAAGTGGTGCCGGTGGACATGCCGCCGATCACCGCCAGCAGGCACACCGGCAGGAAGTACCACGCGGGAGCGATGGCCAGCAGCCCGCCTACATAGTTGTTGGCGGCGATGTACTGTGGCGCCTGCACCGCGACTATGGTCGCGGTAACCAGCCCGAAGAAGAACGGCAACAAGGTGGCGCACTGGGCCAGCACTACCGCGCCCAGGATATGCTAGCGCTGGGCAGTGCGTGGAATATAGCGTGACCAGTCACCCAGGAAAGCGCCGAACGAAATCGGGTTGCTCATCGCCACCAGGGCGGCGCCGATGAATGCGGCCCAGAACCCTTCCTGCCCCTCTGCGAGGGTGCCGGCATAGTGAGCGTCGAAAGGCCCCGCGAAGGCGAACAGGCCCAGCACGAAGAGCACGCTGGCGCTCCATACGGCAATCTTGCTCACCCAAAGGAGGAAGCGGAAGCCATAGATACAGACGGTGAGCACGAGTACCGCGAACAGCCCATAGGCCAGGCCCAGGGTGAGGTCGCTTTCAGGCAGGCCAAACAGCCGGTGAGCACCGCCTACCAAGGCGTCGCCGGAGCTCCAGACCGAGATGGAAAAGAAGGCGATAGCGGTGAGCAATGACAGAAAGGAACCGACGATGCGTCCATGTACGCCAAAGTGGGCACCGGACGACACCGCGTTGTTGGTGCCATTGATAGGCCCGAAAAGCCCCATGGGCGCAAGAATCAGCGCACCTACCAGCACACCGGCGATGATCGCCAGGGCGCCGGCCTGGAAAGACAAGCCGAACAATACCGGGAAACTCCCCAGCACGGCGGTGGAAAACGTATTGGCACCGCCGAAGATCATCCGGAACAGGTCCAGGGGAGTGGCGGTGCGATCCTGGTCAGGGATCTGTTCGACTCCGTGTGTCTCGATCAGGCCCAGGCTGGAATGGCTTTTGTTGTTATCCATGGTCGGCTCCCGGCACGGTGAGCTGCAAGCTCTTCGTGCGCCATTGTAGTTTTATGTGTTGGCCCTAACGTATGTCCATGAAGCTTGGAGCTTGAAGCCGCGGTTTCAGCGGCGCGCCACGCCTGGCAACACGCACAGCATCTCGTACAGCAGGTTCGCGCCCAGCAGCGAGGTATTGCCCGTGGTGTCATAAGGCGGGGACACTTCCACCAGGTCTCCACCCACCAGGTCCAACCCTTGGCAGCCACGGATGATCTCCAATGCTTGGATAGTGGTCAGGCCGCCGACTTCGGGCGTACCGGTACCCGGCGCCCAGGCCGGGTCGATGCCATCGATGTCGAAGCTCAGGTACACCGGACCACCCCCGACCTTCGCGCGCACCTCTTCCATCAAGGGCGTCAGCGAGCGGTGCCAGCACTCTTCGGCCTGTACCACGCGAAAGCCCTGACGGCGGCTCCAATTGAAGTCGTCGGCGGTGTACCCCTGGGCACGCAAGCCAATCTGCACCACCCGGTCGCAGTCGAGCAGGCCTTCTTCCACCGCCCGGCGGAAGGTGGTGCCGTGGGCGATCTTCTCGCCGAACATATGGTCGTTGACGTCCGCGTGGGCATCCACGTGCACCAGGCCCACCTTGCCGTGCTTTTTGTGGATGGCGCGCAGGATGGGCAAGGTGATGGTGTGGTCGCCGCCCAGGGTCAAGGGCTTTACATTGTGTTCAAGGATCTCGTCGTAGGCCTGCTCGATAATCCGTACGGCCTCGTGCAGGTTGAAGGTGTTGATCGCCACGTCGCCAATGTCCGCCACCGACAGCGAATCGAAAGGCGCCGCGCCTGTGGCCATGTTGTAGGGGCGGATCATCACCGACTCGGCGCGGATTTCCCGTGGGCCGAAACGCGTACCCGAGCGCAGCGAGGTGCCGATGTCCAGGGGCACGCCCACGAAAGCGGCGTCCAACCCGGCCGGCGAGGCCAGGTGAGGCAGGCGCAGCATGGTGGCGATGCCGCCGAAACGCGGCATTTCATTGCCGCCCAAGGGTTGGTGGAGAATCTTGTCCACGATGAGCCTCATTCCATAAACGCAGGGATGGCTGGAGTCTGCGCAAGCCGGCAGGACGGAAGAATCTCGGCAAGAAAAAACTCAGTTCAGATATTTCTGAAGTAATGGCATGCTGATATTTATCGCTTTCTCGTGGATATCCAACACGCCATGGCCAACGCCTTTCCCGATCTCAAGCTGCTACGTATCTTCACCTGCGTGGTTCAACACCAAGGATTCGCCAACGCCCAGCAAGCCCTGAATCTCTCGACCTCGGCCATCAGCACCTACATGAGCCAGCTGGAGACAGCGTTGGGCATTGTCTTGTGTCATCGCGGCCGGGGCGGCTTCCACCTGACCAGCAAGGGCGAGCTGTTCTACCAGGAGGCGCAGCGGCTGCTAGCGGAAATGGAGGGGTTCGAACGCTATGCCGCCGCGCTCAAGGGTGAGTTGCGGGGAACGCTTAACCTAGGCGTCATCGATTCCACCGTGGGCGACCGCCAGTTGCCGTTCGCCGAGGCTATCGGCGCCTATAGCCGGGAACATCCGGCGGTGCACATCCACCTGACCGTGCAAAGCCCCTACGAACTGCAACTGGGTGTGCAGGACAATCGTCTGGACCTGGCCATCGGCGCCTTCTCTACCCGCATGAGCGGGCTGGTGTACCAGCCGTTGTACCGTGAGCAGCATTGGCTGTATTGCAGCAATCGCCATCCCTTGTTTGCCGAGCGCCGGATTCCCGAGCAGGTCATTACCCAGCAACGCATGGTCGGCCGCGGCTACTGGAGCCAGGCAGAGCTTGCCCGTCACGGTTTCAAGCACAGCGCCGCCACGGTGGATAGCATGGAGGCTCAGCTGATTCTGGTGTTGTCAGGTGCCTATATCGGTTACCTGCCGGAGCACTATGCCCAGCCTTGGGCAGACAAGGGCGACTTACGGGTGCTGTCACCGGCTACCTTCGGCTACCAGGCGCCGTTTTCGCTGATCCTGCGCCGGGGGCGTACCCGTGAGCCCTTGATCCAGACCTTCCGCGACCTCTTGAAGAGCCAGTTGCTGGCCAGGTGACCTGAACCTGCGCCAAGCGGCCAGGCTCAAGATCCTGGCCGTCACGCCGACAGAACGAGCAATATGGATCCGTGATCCATTCAAGAAAACCTTTGCTAGCTTTAAAGCATCGGAAGAACATTGCTCGACCTGCCAAGGACGCCTCCATGCGCTCGAACCTGCCAGTGACTGACCGTGAACGAACCTTTGCCGCCGAAGAACGGTTGATTTCCACCACTGACCTGGATAGCCGGATCACCTACTGTAACGACGCCTTCGTAGCCATCAGCGGTTTCACCCGCGAAGAGCTGATAGGCCAGCCTCACAACCTGGTCCGGCATCCGGACATGCCAGCGTCCGTCTTCGGTCACATGTGGGATACCCTCAAACAGGGCAAGCCCTGGATGGGGATCGTGAAGAACCGGGCCAAGAATGGCGATTTCTATTGGGTCAGCGCCTATGTAACGCCCATCTACGAGAATGGTCGCATGGCGGGCTTCGAGTCGGTACGGTTCCTGCCCACTTCGGAACAGGTGCGTCGGGCCTCGACCCTCTATGCCAGGCTGTCCGCCGGCAAGGGGGCCGTCGCGCCGGCGACCCGAACGCGGCACTTGGCCGCGCGTGCCTGGCCGTTCGCCCTGGTAGCGGCAGTGGCCCTGGCAGGCTGGGCCTGGCTGGCACCCACGGCTGCGCTGGTAGCCGTCCTGATAGCGACGGCGGTAGCCTACGTCGCGAGCGAAGCGGCACAACGCCAGGCCATTCGCAAAACCCTGGCGCGACACCCCAAGGCCTTCACTAGCCCCTTGGTAGCCTTGACCTACAGCGATAACGCCGGGCTGCAGGCTCAGCTCGACCTGGCCATGGTCAGCGAGGAGGCCCGCTTGCAAACGGCCCTGACGCGCTTGGTGGATACCGGTTCACAAGTGAGAAACCGGGCAGGCGAAGCCTCGGCCTTGTCCGAGGACCAGGCATCGAGCCTGGAACGCCAGCGCAGCGAGACCGATCAATCGGCCACGGCGGTGGCGCAGATGGCCGCGACCATTCAGGAAGTGGCCCAGAACGTACAACTCACCGCGGGTGCCGCCGAAGATGCCAATCGCTTGGCCAGCGAAGGCGGTGAGCTAGCGCGCCAGAGCCTGGTGGCCATGGAGGAAATGAGCGGCGCGGTGGCGGACATCGGCCAGGCGGTAAATGCCTTGGCCGAACAGACGCAATCGATCGGTAGCGTGGCCGACGTGATCACCGCCATCGCCGAGCAAACCAACCTGCTGGCCCTCAACGCCGCCATCGAGGCAGCCCGTGCCGGGGAGCAGGGCCGGGGCTTCGCCGTGGTCGCCGATGAAGTGCGCTCGCTGGCCATGCGTACGCGCACGTCCACCGAGCAGATCCACCAGATCATCGCTTCGTTGCAGGCCGGGGCCGAACGCGCGGTACAGACGGCCGGCCGAGGGACGCAGATTTCCCAGAGCAGCCGAAGCCGGGTCGAAGCGGTACAGGGCGCGCTGGACGGCATTTCCCAGGCAGTGGCAAGCATTACCCAGATGAGTCAGCAGATGGCGACCGCTTCCGAACAACAGACTCACGTGGTCGAAGACATCAACCGACAGATCACTCGCATCGCTCAATTGTGCGACCATAGCGCCGGCCAGGCCCGGGAGGGTGCCGAAATCAGCCATGAGTTGCAGCGCATGGCCGATTATCTTCACGGCCTGGCAGAACGTTTCAGCCGCTGACCCTAGGGGGGCGGCGTGCCTTTACGGATTGCTTTATGTCCCGCCCCCGTTGCTCTCGTTGCCTGCGCCCCGAAGGCCATTGCCTTTGCGCGCTGGTCCCTCGCCTTCCCAGCCGCACCCGTGTGCTTATCCTGCAGCACCCGAGCGAAGCTGATCATGCGCTCAATACCGCGCGCCTGGCCCACCTGGGGCTGCCCAACAGTCAACTGGTGGTTACCGAACGGGTGGCACCGGCACTCTGGGAAGCCCACCCCGGCCAGGCTTGCGTGCTCTTTCCTGGTGAAGGCTCGCAAATCCTGCGGGCGGTCCCGGAACAGTCCATGCAGTTGATCGTGCTCGACGGCACCTGGCGCAAGGCCCGCAAGCTCCTGCACCTGAACCCGGCCCTGGCGGCCCTGCCACGGGTCTCCCTGATACCGGCCGGGCCGTCCCGTTACCGACTGCGCAAGGCGCCAGCGCCCGATGCGCTGTCCACCGTGGAAGCCATTGTCCAGGCCCTGGAAACTCTAGAGCCCGAAGGCAGCTACCAAGAACTGCTAAAACCGTTCGACGCGCTGATAGACGGCCAGATCGCCGCCATGGGCGAGGCGACCTACCAGCGCAACCACCAGGGGTAGCAGGCAGGCTGCATGGCTCCGGTGGAACCCAGGCACAGCTGGGGAACGGCCCTTGAGAAGTCCGCCTATTCGGCAGCTGACGCTACCTCCCACCGGGGTGGGTTTTCAGGCTCAAATCGCATGCTGAACACTATTGCAACATCCTGTGGGACCCAGCGCAGCTGGGGAACGGCCCGTTGAAAGAACGGCCATTCGGCAGCCGGCGCTACCTTCTACCGGGGCAAGCTCATCGCCACTGCAACACAGGCCAGCCCAGGCGCTCGGCATGGGCGCGCAGAACGGGGTCGGGGTTGACCGCATGGGGCCGGCTTACCTGCTCCAGCAGCGGCAGATCATTGCGTGAGTCCGAATAGAAGGCCGCGCCTTCCAGGCTTTCGCCCTCGGCCTGTAGCCATTGGCGGAGCCGGCTGACCTTGCCTTCGCGGTAGGTCAGGGTGCCTTCGGTACGCCCACTGTAGGTGCCATGGGCCAGTTCCAGGTCGATGGCCAGCACCTCGTCGATACCGATACGTTCCGCGATGGGCTTGACCAGGTGCACCCCGGAGGCGGAGATCACCAACAAGCGGTCGCCGGCGGCGCGGTGCCGAGCGATGCAGCGGGTGGCATCGCTGAAGATCAAGGGCTCGATGACCTCTTCGACCCAGGGTTCCACCAGGTGATCGACTTCCTCTTGGGTACGGCCAATCAGGGGCTCCAGGGTAAAGGCCATGTACGTTTCCATGGCCAGCTCGCCGCGGCTGTAGGCGGCCATGAGGTCATGATCGCGGCGGATGAAGCTTTCCGGGTCTACCCAGCCCAGGCGAGCCATTTGCTCGCTCCAGAGCGAGGCGCAGTCGCCGTCGATAAGGGTGTCGTCCAGGTCGAAAATGGCCAGTGCCATGAATGAATCCTTCTTGCGTGAATGCTCAAGCCACCTCGCGCACTGCCGCTGGCGCGATGCGCAGGCGGACGCGGGTGCCGTTGGGGTGCAGGTCCTCGGCGCAGCGGTTGAGCACGTCCACCACCACGTCCACCCCCTGCGCGCGGACGCGGTAGCGGATGACATTGCCCAGCAGGCTGTGGCTGAGGATCTCACCCTCGCCGTCGGGTTCGGCAGCCAGTTCGATGGCCTCCGGGCGAATCGCCTGGGCCTGGGTCAGTTCCCGCTGCAACAGGCGGCTCGCGCTGGCGGCATCGAGCACGTTGTAGTTACCGATGAATCCGGCGGCAAAGGCGTTGATCGGAGCGGTGTAAAGGTTCTGTGCATCGCCGCTCTGCACGATCTGACCTTTGTTCATCAGAAAGATCCGATCCGAGAGCGTCAGGGCTTCTTCCTGGTCGTGAGTCACGAATACCGTGGTCAGGCCCAAGGCCTGCTGGATCGTGCGTATCTGCTCGCGCAGATGCTTGCGGATGCGCGCGTCCAGAGCTGACAGGGGTTCGTCCAGCAACAACAGGCGCGGGCGCGTCACCAGGGAGCGGGCCAAGGCAACGCGCTGGCATTGGCCGCCGGAAAGCTGGTGAGGGTAGCGGCTGGCGAAGGTGTCCAGTTCGACCATGTGCAGCGCCTCACGCACCCGCTCGCGGCTATCGGCCGGGGAGACTCTGCGCATGCTCAGGCCGAAGGCCACGTTCTGCTCCACGGTCATGTTGGGGAAGAGCGCATAGCTCTGGAATACCATGCCGATGTCTCGCTTCTGGGGCGCCAGGGGCACCAGGTTCTCCCCGGCGAGGAGGATCTGCCCGCCGTCCACGCCAGTCAGGCCGGCGATGCAGCGCAGCAAAGTGGATTTGCCGCAGCCGGAAGGCCCCAGCAGAGTCACGAATTCTCCTTGGGCGATAGCGAAGTCGATATCGCTGAAAATCGTGGTGGCGCCGTAGGTCTTGCGTAGCCCACGAACAGTGACGTAGCTCATCTAGGGCGTGTCCTTGTTCAGTCGCGTGGCGATCCAGGTCATCACCAGCACGAAGAGGAAATAGGAAATCACCAGGGCACTGTTGAAGTGGCCGCTGCTGTTGCGCATGTTGTTCAGGTACACCTGAAGGGTTTCGTACTGGGTGCCCACCAGCAGGTTGGCGAACACGAACTCCCCGAAGAGGAAGGAAAATGACAGCAACATGGCCACCATCAGGCCCTTGCGCAGATTGGGCAGCACCACCCGCCATGCCGCTTGCCAGGGGCTGGCGCCGAGCAATTGCGCCGCATCCATCAGGTCGCGCAGATTGATGGCTTGCAGGTTGTTGGTGATGGCCCGGTACATGAAGGGCAGGGCCACGGTGAAGTAGCAGCCGATCAATATCCAGGGCGTGCCGGTCATTGCCAGGGGGCCGGAGCCGTAGAGCTGAAGCAGGCCTACGGACGACACCACCGGCGGCACCGCGAAGGGCAGCAGGATCAGGATGTTCATGAGCCCATCCAGACGCGGGAAATGGTAATGCACCACGAACAGCAGCGGCAGGATCAGCACCACCGCCAGCGCCAGGGCGCCCACGCAAACGATCAGGGAATGGCCGAAGGCGGCGAGAAAGCGCGGATCGGTCCACAGGGCCAGGTACCACTTGAAGGTCAGGCCGCTGGGCAACAGCGTTGCGGACCAACTGGTGGCCACGGAGTAGAGCAGGGTGCCGGCCAGCGGCAACAGCAGGATGAGAAACAGCAGCCAGACCACCAGCCGGTGATACAGGCGGGCGGGGGCACGGTCAGCGGCGGCCATGATAGCTCCTGCGCAGTATCCATTGGTGGATCAGGGTCACCAGCGCCATCATCGCTACCAGGATCATGGCCAGGGCGCTGGCCAGGTTCGGGTCCAGGGAGATATCGCCGGCGACCATGGCGGCGATCCGGATCGGCAGCACATTGAAATTGCCCGTGGTCAGCGCGTACACCGTGGCATAGGCCCCCAGTGCGTTGGCCAGGAGAATCACGAAGGTACCCAGCAGCGCCGGCATCAGCACGGGCAAGGCCACGCGTCGCCAGTATTGCCAGGTGCTCGCGCCCAGCAGGGCGGCAGCGTCGCGCCAGTCGTCGCGCAGGGCGTCGAACGCCGGGTAGAGCAGCAGTACGCCAAGAGGAACTTGAAAATAGGTGTACACCACGATCAGCCCTGTCTTGGAGTACAGGTTGAAGTCCTCCAGCAGGCCGCTCTGCTTGAGCAGCAAGGTAATGGCGCCGTTGAACCCGAGCAGGATGATGAACGCAAAGGCCAGCGGTACACCGGCGAAATTGCTGGTCATGTTGGCGAAGGCAGTGACGAAGTTGCGCAGCCGTGAGTCCACCTGGCGCAACGAATAGCTGCCGAGCACCGCAATGAGCAGGCCGAGCAGGCTGGACCACAGACTGATTTCAAGGCTGAACTGCATGGCCTGGCGATAGAAGCGCGAATTGAAGGCCTTGGCGAAATTCGCCAGGCCCCAGCCGTCGGCCCCTTGCAAGCTGCTCACCGCGACCCAGGCCAAGGGCGCCAGCTGGAACACAATGAAAAACAGTGCGAAGGGCAGGGCCCAGAGGGCAGCCAGCCATTTGCCCCGGGGCGCGTCGCTCATCGCAGCAGCTCCCGGCAGGAAGGCTTGTCATGAGGCACGCCGAGCAGGTCGCACACCAGTCCGCACAGCTCGGTCTGGCGCGGCGCCGCGTCCGGGGCCAGGTTGAAGGCATTGCCCAGGGTGAAAAGCGGGACCCGCCGCTCTTCGGCCAGCAGGCCATTGTGGGAACGGTCATTGTTCATGCCATGGTCGGCGGTGATCAGCACTTGATAACCGGCCGCCAGCCAGCCCTCCAGGTAGTCGGCCATCACGCCATCCACCGCGCGGGTGGCATTGCGGTACTGGCTGCTGTCCAGGCCATGGCGATGCCCGGCATCGTCGATGTTCATGGAGTGAGCCAGCAGCAGGTGCGGACTGTGGCGCAGCCGCAGGCTTTCCGCGTCGGCGAACAGGTGGGAATCGGGATAATGATCGGCGTAGTAGAAATGCCCATGCTGGATAGGCAGGCCAGGGGCATCGGTATGGCGATCTCGGGCGGGTATGAAGGGGCTGCGGTTGTAGAGTTCGCTGACCCAGTGATAGGCCGCAGCCGCGGTCGAGCGGCCGGCGGCCCTGGCCAGGTGGAACATGCTTTGTTGCGTGGACAACCGAGCGATGCCGTTATGCACAATACCGCTGTCGATGGGTGGCACCCCGCTGAGGATGCATTCGTACAGCGGCCGGGACAGGGCTGGTAGCTCGCAGGTAACCGGGTAAAGCGCCGCGCGGCCGGCCTGCACATAGGCCTGGAGGTGCCCCAGCGCGTGTTCGGCCACGTCGTAGGCCAGGCCATCGAGAATGACCAGAATTACCTTGTGTTCCATGCGCGGCCTCGTATGCCGATGGCCGCCGCCCCCGCGGGCGGCGGCCGACAGGTTATTGCATCTCGACGATCACTTGCTCGTTCCACTGCTGCGGCAGCGCCTTGGAGCTCTTCTCCCAGGCGGCGGCGTTGACGATGGGCTTCACGCTCTTGTACTGCTCGGCCGGCAGCAGCTTGGCGGCGACCTCGGCGGGCAGCTTGACGTGGTCAGCGCGGATGGGCCGGGCGTAGCCGTTGGCCAGGTTGATCTGCCCGGCATCGCTGAGGATGTATTCACGCGCCAGCTTGGCTGCATTCGGGTGCTTGGCGTACTTGTTGATCAGGGTCGTATAGCCGGAGATCACCGAGCCGTCCGAAGGAATCACCACGTCGAAGCGCTTGGGATCGATCTGGTCACGGTAGCTCAGGCCGTTGAAGTCCCACACCACTCCGACTTCGACCTCACCTTTCTCCAAGGTCTGGATGGTGGGGTTGGCCAGGGACAGGCGGCCGTCCTTGGCCAGCTGGGTGAACAGTGCCAGGCCGGGCGCCAGGTTGGATTCGTCACCCTTGTAGGCGATAGCGGCGGCCAGCACGCCATTGGCGGCCTGGGCGGCGGTGCTCACGTCACCGATGGCGACCTTGTACTTGCCCTTTTCCAGGTCATGCCAGCTCTTGGGGGCGTCTGTGTCCTTGACCAGCTGCTTGTTGATGATGAACGCAATGCTGCCGGTATAGGCCAGCATCCAGTGGCCGTCCTTGTCCTTGGCCCAATCGGGGATCTGCGACCAGGTGCTGGGCTTGTAGGCCTGAGTCACGCCCTGGCTGACGGCGATAGGGCCGAACGCGGCGCCGACATCACCAATGTCCGCGCTGGCGTTGTCTTTTTCCGCGGCGAACTTGGCGATTTCCTGGGCCGAGCTCATGTCCGTATCGGTGTGCTTGAGGCCGTATTTGCTGGCCAGGTCCGCCCAGGTGCCTTTCCAGTTGGCCCAGGCATCGGGCATGCCCACGCTATTGACCTGACCTTCCTTGCGAGCGGCGGCTTCCAGGGCTCCAAGGTCATCAGCAGCCATGGCCTGATTGCCCAAGGCAAGGGCCGAGCCTAAGAGAGAGGCGAGGAACAGCGTTTTGAGCGTGGGCTGTTTTTTCATCTGTTGCTCCGGCGAGTTCAGGATGCGGATTGGTCTAGTTCAGCAATACCCGAGCCAATCTAGTGGCGTGGCGTGACAGTTTGATGTACGTCCAGGCGGCCATCGCCGCTGCGTTGCCTAAGCGTAGCCCAGCCCACGCGCCTTGCCGGGCGTTGACCGTCATCTATCGTTCATTTGCATAGCCTAGGCTTGGAAATCGACAAGGGTCGCGTTCAGGCGCCGTCAACGCACTGGTCTAGACCAATAGGGAATCGGCATGGGTGAAAGTGCACCGCGGGCGGTCATCGCAATTGGCGCGGCATTGCAGGAACAGATCGAGCACGGACTGTTGGTGCCCGGCGCAAAGTTGCCAGCCGAGCGCAACCTGAGCGAGTTGTTCCAGACCACGCGCATTACCTTGCGTGAGGCGCTGTTGCAGTTGGAAGCCCAGGGCCTGGTATACCGCGAAGATCGCCGCGGCTGGTTCATATCTCCGCCGCGGTTGACCTATGATCTGAACGAGCGCAGCCATTTCCACGCCATGGTGCTTCAGCAGGGCAGGCTGCCCGCGACCGAACTCATCAGTGCCCGAGCGCTGGCCGCGCCAGCGACCATCTGCGATCAACTGGGGCTGGCGCCGCTGGCGCGGGTGTATCGCATCAGCCGGGCTCGGCGTATTGACGGGCGTTTGGTGCTGTACGTGGAACATTACCTGAACCCGGCATACTTTCCGGGGTTGTTGGCCCATGATCTGAGTCAACCGCTGACCGAACTCTATGCCCGGGCCTACGGCATCGAGTATGGGCAGGTACGTTTCGAGCTGCTGCCGACAGCGCTACCGCCGGAGGCGGCGGGTGCCTTGAGGGTGTCTCGGGGGAGCCCAGGGCTGCGCATTACCCGGATCAACCATGACCGTCAGGGCCGGCGAATCGATTGCGACCTCGAATACTGGCGTCATGATGCGATCCGCGTGGTGACCACGGTCAGCCAATGACCAAGCGTTGTCATATGAGCGTAAAGCCTTGCTGGCAGGCTTTGGCCAATGGATAAGCCGGAGCACTGCCATGGGTGAATACGAAGAAGCGCTGCTGGAGCAAGCCGCCGAGTCTCAGGATGTCCCGGATATCGAGGATGACGCCGAGGAGCTTTGAACAGGCGCGGCCGGCGGGCCGGCGTGGACCACTTGCACGCTCAGCCGTGGCGTGGCCAGGTCCAGCCCGGCATTGTCCAGGGTGCGCTTGAGCAACAGGTTGAAGGCCCGGGAGATTTCCCATTGCTTGAGTGGCGCCGTCTTGAAGCGCGCCCGCAGTACCGCGGCACCGGACTCGAAGCTTTCGACGCCCTGGAATTCCAGCGGCGACCAGATATCCCGGCGCAGCAGGGGATCGTTGTGCATCTTCTGGCCCACGTCGCGAATCAGCCTGATCGCGTCATCGATATCCATGGTGTGAGGTATGGCCACTCGGAAAATCGCATAGCCGAACTCCCGGGAATAGTTCTTGATGCTTTTGATCTGGCTGAAGGGGATGGTGTGCACGATGCCGTCGATGTCGCGCAGGCGCACCGTACGGATGGTCAAGCCTTCCACGGTGCCGAGGTGGCCGCCCACGTCCACGTAGTCGTCGATGGCCAGGGAATCCTCGACGATGATGAACAGGCCGGTGATCAGGTCGGCCACCAGTGACTGGGCGCCGAAACCGATGGCCAGGCCGATCACACCGGCACCGGCGAGCAGCGGCGTGACGTTCACCCCCATGTTGGCCAGGGCGACGATGCCGGCGATCACGAAGATGGTCACGAACAGCACGTTGCGAATCAACGGCATCATGGTTTGCGCGCGGGCATTGGCCAAGCCCTTGCGCGAGCGGGAAAGCCCATGGTGGATGGCCGTGTCGGCCAGTATCCACACCAGCCAGGCGGACATCAGCGTCCCGGTGAGGCCGAGCAGGCGCATACTGAACTCATGGCCGCTGCCTTCGGTAAAGCGAATGAACGACAGCCCCCAGACCCGTAACCCCAGCTCCAGGAACAGCGCCCATGTCGCAATATGCGCCAAGGTAAAACCGAAGCTCCTAAGCCGCTCGCGGTAGGCTTCCTGGCGCCGCGGGCGTCGGCTGGGTTTCTGCGCCTGTCGACTGATGAGCCCATTGATCACCATGCACACCACCAGCAGCATCGTGCACAGCAGGGACTGGCGCAGCGCGGTGCTGGCGTCTCCCGCGGAGATGAAGGTGGCCACCAAGGATACGCCCACCAGCACCAACGCGGGCAGGTACCAGTAAGTACCCAGTACCTCCAGGGTATCGGTCATGGCGCGCCGATGCAGGCGGCGCTCCAGGGGCTGGTTGCAGATCAGGTGGGCGATGGGGCGGCGAAACCGCAGGATGAACAAGCCGCTGAAGAGCGCGGCCAGTACATTGGCCAGGGCAGCGGCGCTATGGGCCAGATGCACGCCCAGCCCAGCCACCAGGCGTGGGTCGCTGATGGCTTCGCCAAAGGCGGCGAAGCTGCCGATCAGCCACATGGGTCGGAAAGCCCGGCGCCGAAGGATATGCAGCGCCTGATGACGATGCGGGCCATCGAGCAGGGAAAAGGCGATGACACAGATGGCGGCAAAGCAGGTGCCGACGACCAGGGCATAGGCCACCACCAGCGCCAGATCCTTGCCCAGGGACGAGGGGATGACGTAGCCGATGCCCAGGGTAAGCACCAGGGCTACCATCCAGGGGCCGATCTTGCGTAGGGCGAAACGCAGCAGGTCCCAGGTTCGCGGATGCTGCGGCAGTTCTTCGGGCAGGCCAAAGCGTTCGCGCATGCGTTGGCTGAGCCAGATCAGCGCATAGGCCATGAGCGCCCAGGCCAGCATGGTGGCGGCGAATACCAGCAGCACCACGCCCTGGTCGGTGAAGCGGCTGAAGCGTTCACTCAGTTCTTCCTTGGCCAGGCTCAGTTCGTCCAGCCACTGATTGAGCGGGCTGGCCTCGCCAGTGAACTGCTGCTCCAGCGTACGCACCGTGGTGCCCAGCAACCCGACCACGCCTTCTTCCTGGCTCGGCTGGGTCTTGCGGCTGGCGTCTCGAAGTTGCTTGAGGTCGCTGAGCAGGCGCGCGCGCTGTTGGTCGTTTTCCAGTGCCGTGATGACCTGGTCCAGGGATTGGTCCAGGGTGGGAGCGGGCGCCTCGGTCTTGGCCCCGCCCAGCAGGCCGGGCAAGGGCGCCGCCTGGGCCGGTAGCGCCAGCCAGAGCCAGCAGCCGAACGACCAGGCCATCAGCCAAGCCAGGGCCCGGGCCCAGGTCAGGACCCGCCTGGAAACCGCCTCGATCACAATAGCGCTCGGGCCGCGTAGAACGCGCCCAGTACCTTGACCAGGTGGGCCAGGTCATGACTGCCGGCCAGCTCGCGAATGGAATGCATGGCAAAGGTGGGCACGCCGATATCCACGGTGGGCACGCCCAGGCGGCTGGCGGTGATCGGCCCGATGGTCGAACCGCAGCCCATGTCGCTGCGCACCACGAAGCTTTGCACGGGCACCTCTTCGGCCATGCACAGGTGGCGGAAGAAACCGCCTGTTTCGCTGTTGGTGGCGTAGCGCTGGTTGCTGTTGACCTTGATCACCGGGCCGGCATTGAGCTTGGGCCCGTGGTTGCCGTCATGCTTGTCGGCATAGTTGGGGTGCACGCCATGGGCATTGTCTGCCGAGACCAGCAGCGAACGCTGGATGGCGCGCACGAAGTCGTCGCCTTCGGGCAACAGGCGCTGCAGGGTCTGCTCCAGCAGCGGACCATCGGCGCCGCAGGTGGAGCTGGAGCCTACCTCTTCATGGTCGGTGCACACCAGCACGCAGGTTTCGTCGGTTTCAGCGCGCAGCAGGGCCTGCAGCCCGGCGAAGCAGGACAGCAGGTTGTCCAGGCGCGCCCCGGCAATGAAATCCTGGTTCAGGCCAATGACGGCCGCGGGCTGGGTGTCATAGAAACTGAGCTCGTAGTCCAGCACCACGTCGGCGGTCACGCCGTGTTCCTTGGCCAGTTGGTCGGTGAGCAGGGCACGGAAGTCGAAACGGTCGTCGCCGTCGACCTGGGCCAGGATGGGCGGAAGCTCGTTCTGGGCATTGATCGGCCAGCCCTCGTTGGCGCCTCGGTTGAGGTGGATGGCCAGGTTGGGAATGACGGCGATCGGTATACGGAAGTCCACCAACTGGCTGGCGACCCGGCCGTCCTGGCGGAAGGTGACTCGGCCGGCCAGGGAGAGGTCGCGGTCGAACCAGGGCGCCAGCAGGGCGCCGCCGTAGACCTCTACACCCAGCTGCAGGAAGCCCTGGCGTTGCAGTTCCGGTTGTGGCTTGACCCGCAGGCAGGGGCTGTCGGTATGGGCGCCGACCAGGCGCAGGCCGTTCGCCACAGGCGAGGCTTTGCCCAGGCGGATGGCGATCAGAGAGGAGTCGTTGCGAGTGACGTAGTAGCGCCCGCCAGGCGTTGTCGCCCATTGCTCGCGTTCATCGAGGCGCCGATAGCCTGCTGCTTCCAGGCGTTGAACCAGGCTGGCGGTGGCATGGAAGGGGGTAGGCGAGGCCCTGAGGAAATCGATCAGGCCTTGGTTGAGCGTGTCGCGCATTGGGGTACTCCAGGCAGCAATGCCCCGAGTCTAACCCACATCGCCCTCAGGTAGGAGCCAGCGAAGCTGGCGAACGCGGTGGGAGGTAGCGAAGCTGCCGAACACGCCTGTTCCCCAGCTGGCGCTGGGTCCCACAGGGTCAGGCTCGAGACCGGATCAGAAAGGCGCGGGGCATTCGAAGCGCAGGCGTTCACCGCTGACCGGGTGGCTGAAGGCGAGCATGCTGGCATGCAGGCACAGGCGCGGCGCAGCTGCCAGCGCGGCTTCATGGGCATAGAGCCGATCTCCCAGCAAGGGGTGGCCGATGCTCAGCATGTGTACCCGAAGCTGATGGGAGCGACCGGTCACAGGTGTTAGTTCTACCCGCGACCATTCTGGCTGGCGTTCCAGTACACGCCAGAAGGTCAGGGCGTGCTTGCCCTGTTCATGGTCCACCACATGACGCGGCTTGGTGGGCGGGTCGTAGCGCAGGGGCAGGTCGATGCTGCCACTGTCCAGGGCCGGTTGCCCCCAGCACAGCGCGGTGTAGGCCTTCTCCGTTTCCCGATCATGGAACTGTCGGGATAATTCCCGGTGACTGTCGGGATTACGCGCCAGCAGGATGATCCCCGAGGTTTCCCAGTCCAGCCGGTGCACGATCAGGGCGTCGGGATAGCCGTTTTCCTGCAGGCGGGTGATCAGGCAGTCCTTGTTGTCCTCGGCGCGGCCGGGCACCGAGAGGAGCAGGGTGGGTTTGTCGATCACCAGGAAAGCCGGGTCCTGATGGAGGATGCGGACATTGGAAAGGGGCATTGCCGGAAGGTCTCTTCAAAACATGAACGGCGCCACCGAGGCCAGGCTTCGATGGCGCCGTTTCACACCTGCCCGGTCAACGGTCGGGAAGGGTGATGTTCAGTTCGAGGATCGAACAGCTGCCCTGGTTTTCAAGGGCAACCTGAACGTCGTCGTTGTCGATGCTGACGTATTTGCGGATAACTTCCACCAGCTCTTTCTGCAGCGCAGGGAGGTAGTCTGGCGTGGTGCGTTGACCGCGCTCGTGGGCCACGATGATCTGCAGACGCTCTTTCGCGACCGAGGCGGTGCTGGCCTTCTTGCGGTCACGAAAGAAGTCGAAAATATTCATTCACGACCTCCGAAAATGCGCTCGAACCAGCCTTTCTTCTTCACGTCGAGGAAACGGTGCTCGACCGTCTTGCCCAGCAGGCGATCCACTGCGTCGCTGTAGGCCTGGCCGGCATCGCTCTGTTCGTCGAGGATCACCGGCACGCCCTGGTTCGAGGCCTTGAGCACTGCCTGGGACTCCGGGATCACGCCCAGCAGGCGGATCGCGAGGATTTCCTCCACGTCTTCGACACCCAGCATCTCGCCCTTGCTCACGCGCTCGGGGTTGTAGCGGGTCAGCAGCAGGTGTTCCTTGATCGGATCTTCGCCATTCTCGGCGCGCCGCGACTTGCTGGCCAGCAGGCCAAGCATGCGGTCGGAGTCGCGTACCGAGGACACTTCCGGGTTGGTGACCACGATCGCCTCGTCGGCGAAGTACATGGCCAGGCTGGCGCCTTTCTCGATGCCCGCCGGCGAATCGCAGATCACGTACTCGAATTCTTCCTTGAGTTCGGTCAGTACCTTTTCAACGCCTTCCTGGGTGAGGGCATCCTTGTCGCGGGTCTGGCTGGCGGCGAGCACGTAGAGGTTCTCCAGGCGCTTGTCCTTGATCAGCGCCTGCTTGAGGGTGGCCTCGTTGTTCACCACATTGACGAAGTCGTACACCACGCGACGCTCGCAGCCCATGATCAAGTCGAGGTTACGCAGGCCCACGTCGAAGTCGACGATGACGGTTTTATGGCCGCGCAAGGCCAGGCCGGTGCCAATGGCTGCGCTGGTGGTGGTCTTGCCTACACCACCCTTGCCGGAAGTAACCACGAGAATCTTGGCCAAGGTGCAATACCCCTAATGAAAAGGACGTTGTTCGTCCTCGAAAACGTGAAGATGACGATGGTTTGCTTATTGAATGGCGCCAGGCACGGCCGACGTGGGTTGCCGGCTCGTTACGCATAAAATGGCGGCAGTATCCGTTAAAGACGAGTGATGTTCAACACATCGGCGTTCAAGCTGACCTGCACCGGGGCGCCCCAGAGCGGGTCTCGCCGCAGGTCCTCGGCGACCTTGTATTGCCCGGCGATGGACAGCAGTTCCGCGCCCAGTTGCTGACAGAAGATACGCGCTCGGGTATCACCCTTGATGCCCGCCAGGGCACGGCCGCGCATCGGGCCGTACACATGGATGTTGCCATCGGCCAGAAGTTCCGCGCCGGAACTGACCGATGACACTACGATCAGGTCGCCGCCCTGGGCGTAGATCTGTTGTCCGCCGCGTACCGGCGTGGTGATCACCCGGGTAGGCTGGCGCACCGGTGCCGGGGGTGGGGTTTCCACCACGGGCGGGGCGGGTGCCGGCTTGGGATCCTCGGCCGGCTCGACCGGCCGCTCCCGCGCGGTGGAAGGCGGCAGCACCGGCAGGTCGATGGCGATGGCCGCGGCAATGTCTTCGATCCGCGCGGCGCGAATGGCCAGGGTCCGCAGGCCATGGTGGCGGCACACCCGCATCAGCCCAGGCAGGTCGATGGCGCCTTCACTGGCCGGGAGCTTGTCCAGGGCCAGCACGAGGGGCGTGTTGCTGAAGAAGTTCGGCGCCTGGGCTACCTTGGCCGCGAGCTGGCGGTCCAGCCCCTCGAGGTCGTTGCGGGCCAGCTCCAGTACGGTGATGGCGAGCATGCTGCCCTTCAGTTGAAACACGGCTTCCTGCTGCTGAGGTTCGGTTTGGCTCATGGTCGGCAAATGTCGCCCTGTCGCGAAAAAGTGCCGTGACTTATAGCGAGAACGCTTGCCAGCCGCAAGCCGGGCGCAACCCATGTAGAATGCCGCCCTTTGTCACTGCCGGATATGCCCATGCCACGACCGTCGTTTCGCCGCGCCTTTCTTCACCCCCGTCATTGGCCGCTGTGGCTGGGGTTGGGGTTGCTCTGGCTGACGGTGCAACTGCCTTACCCGGTACTGCTGCGCATGGGCGGCCTGCTGGGGCGGACAATGGGATTGTTCGCTACCGATAGACGCATGATAGCCGCACGAAACCTTGAACTGTGTTTTCCCGAGCTCTCCCGCCAGACGCGCGCGCGCTTGCTGCGGGAAAACTTCCGCTCCACCGGCATCGCCTTTTTCGAAATGGCCATGAGCTGGTGGTGGCCCAAGGCTCGCTTGGCGCGCCTGGCGAAGATCGAGGGGCTGGAACACCTGCGCCAGGCTCAGGCAGCCGGCGAGGGGGCCATCCTGATGGCTGCGCATTTCACTACCCTGGAAATTGGCGCTGCCTTGCTCGGCCAGCATCACACCATCGATGGCATGTACCGCGAGCATGGCAACCCGGTGTTCGACTATGTCCAGCGTCGCGGGCGCGAGCGGCATAACCAGGATGCCCTGGCGGTCGAGCGCGAAGACGTACGCGGCATGATGAAGCTGCTGCGCAAGGGGCGGGCGATCTGGTATGCGCCCGACCAGGACTACGGTGCCAAGCAGAGCGTGTTCGTGCCGCTGTTCGGCATTCCCGCGGCCACGGTCACGGCTACTAGCACCTTCGCGCGCCTGGGCAAGGCGCGAGTCATTCCGTTCACCCAGGTGCGCCTGGCAGATGGCAGTGGCTATCGCCTGGTGGTGCATCCGCCCCTGGCCGATTTCCCGGCCGAGACAGTGGAGGAGGACTGCCTGCGGATCAATCAGTGGGTGGAACAGGCCATTCGTGAATGCCCCGAGCAATACCTCTGGACCCACCGGCGCTTCAAGTCACGGCCCGAAGGCATGCCGCGGCTCTATCCGAAGCGCTGAGCCGACTCAGGCGGTGAGCCTGTTGGCATGGAAGTCCCGCATCGCCTGTTCGATTTCTTCCCGGGTATTCATCACGAACGGGCCGTACTGCACGATGGGTTCATTCAGCGGCTTGCCCGCGATGAGCAGCACCCGCGCCCCCGTTTCGCTGGTCAGGCGCACCTCGCCTGTGTCGGAGAGCCTGGCAAGGTGCCCGGCTTCGATCGGGGCATCATGGCCTTCGAGGCCCAGGGCGCCTTCATAAATGTACAGCAACGCCCGATGCCCTTGCGCCACACGAGGTGAGACGGACGCACCCGGGGGTAGGTGAAGGTCCAGGTAGAGCGGCTCGGTATCCGGCCGCTGGACCGCGCCCGGCTGGCGCAGGGTACCGTCGTCGAAGGTGCCAGCGATCACGACCGCGGTAACGCCCTCGCGGGTTTGTACACGAGGGATGCGTGCCGGGGGAATGTCCTCATAGGCGGCGTCGCTCAGCTTGGTCTTGGCCGGCAGATTCAGCCATAGCTGGAAACCGCGCATCACCCCTTCCTCCTGTTCCGGCATTTCGCTGTGGATCACCCCACGGGCGGCGGTCATCCATTGCACGCCACCGCTGCCCAGCAGCCCGACGTTCCCCATATGGTCTTCGTGACGCATACGCCCCTCGAGCATGTAGGTCACGGTTTCGAAGCCACGATGCGGGTGCGGCGGGAAGCCGGCGATATAGTCGTCAGGGTCGTTGGAACCGAACTCGTCGAGCATCAGGAAGGGGTCGAAACGCTCGATGCCCGGCCCGCCAAGGATACGCAGCAGCCGTACGCCGGCGCCGTCGGAAGTGGCCTGACCACGGTGGATGTCAAGGATCTTGCGAAATTCGGGCATTAGGGAAGCTCCAGCAGCGATGGGGCCATGGTAGGCCCCTCGCGCGGGAAAATGGGTGAGTTTTTCGGCAGGTGATGATCAGGGAATTCGATGAATCCGTTCCTATGGGAACTGGCGCCTGCTAGCGAAGCCCGGTGAGCGGCCTCCCACAGGCCAGGCTATTCGTTGATCTGCAACTTGCGGGCTTCGGTATAGACGTAACGCACCTTTTCATACTCGAACGGCGAGTTCAGCTGGCCATAGCGGAAGCTGGTGGTGTAGCGACGATCCACGGCGCGCAGCAGCAGGATTTCCGGGTGACGCCCGCTTTCCTCGGACACGTTGAGGAAGTTGATCTGGGATTCGGCAGCGAAGTCCGTGATCAGGCCGGTGGTGTCCCGAAGGTTGGACGGGCCAAAGATCGGCAACACTACGTAGGGGCCTTCCGGTACGCCGTAATAACCCAGGGTCTGGCCGAAGTCTTCGGTCTGGCGCGGCAACCCGAAATGAGTGGCCGGATCCCACAGGCCGGCGACGCCCAGGGTGGTGTTGACCAACAGGCGCCCGGTGATGTCCAGGGAGCGCTTGCCCTTGAGCTGGAGCGCGGCGTTGAGCAGGTTGCTCACATCCCCCAGGTTGTTGAAGAAATTGCTGACACCCGTGCGCACGAAGCTTGGGGTGATATAGCGATACCCACGCACCACGGGGAGGAACACCCACTCGTCGAAGCGGTAGTTGAAGTGGTAGACGCGACGATTCCACGATTCCAGCGGGTCATACACGTTGAGCGCGCTGAGGGTGGAGCGCTCGAATTCGCGCTGGTCCAGGCCAGGGTTGAACTTGAGCTGCTTGAGCGGCTCCTTGAAGCCATCCGGGTCAGTCGGGATCCGGCCATCATCGGCCTGGGCTGCCCCTGCGCACAGCAGGGCGGCAATGAGCAGGGCTTGTTTAACCACGGAAGAACTCCAGAATTGCGTCGCTGTTGACTCGGTAGTTGAGGTTGCCGCAGTGACCGCCGTAAGGGTAGAGGGTCAGCCGTTCGCCAAAGGTCTTGCGCAGGAAGCCGATGTCGCCAGGGCCGAGGATCACGTCGTCGGCGTTATGCATGACGGCGATCTTGCTGCTGTTCTGCAGATAATCCTTCAAGCCATAGAGGCTTACCTGGTCGATCAGCTGCAACACGCTGCCGCCGTCGGTGCGCGCTCGCCACATGGGGATCACCTGTTCGGTCATGTAGCAGTCGAAGTCACACTGCATCGCCACACGCATGAAGTTCGTGAGGCTGGTGCCTTCGCGGATCGGGAACTTGGGTGGAATGATCAGGCCGCGGCGGTTGATCAGGTCCGAAGTGAAGGCGATATCGGCGGCGGAGAAGCGGAAGGACACGCCGATCAGCATGGCCATCTGTTCGTTGGTCAGGTGTTGCTTGGACTGCTGGAAGTCGTACAGCAAGGCTTCGTTGAGGTCGATGTAGCCTTTCTGCTGGAAGTAGCGGGTCAGCTTCTTGAGCACCAGCTCATAGAACGTGGTGCTGTTATTGATGCCCTTCACTTCGGTCTGAGTAAGCTTGTCCAGGTTGTTGATGGACGTGTACAGGTTGACCGGCGGGTTGAGCAGCAGCACTTTTTTGAAGTTGAAGCTGCGCCGGGTTTCGTCCAGCTTGCTGACGAAGGCGGCATCCAGCCCGCCCAGGCTGTAGCCGGTGAGGTAGTAGTCGGTCACCGGCAGCTTGGGGTGCTGGGCCCGCACGCTCTGCATCACCCGATACAGATCTTCGGCGTCCTCGCTGCTGATGCCGGGCGTGGCGAAGCGCGAGGCAGCGCTCATGAAGTCGTAGCTGGTGGGCGAGGACAGCTGCACCACATGGTAGCCGGCCTGGTAGAACAGCTTCTTCAGGTATTCGTTCAGCGTGCTGTTGTAGGCCGCGCCCGTGCCAGCGATCAGGAAGATCAGCGGAGCGGCGTGGTCCTGCTCGGCCAGGCGGTAGCGCAGCTTCTTCACCGGCCAGAAGTTGTCCGGCAGGATGAACTCACGCTCCGGACGGATGTTCAGCGTGTAGTCGGCCTGGTCGATGTCGTCGTCCAGGGGCAGCTTGGGCCGCAGGTCAGGCGGGGTGGAGGCGATGGTCGCCTCGAACGGGTTGGTCAATGGAAACCCGTACGTGGCCGGGTCAATGTCCTTGGCCACCGAGTACGCACTCATGAAGAGGCCGCCCAACAAGGCAGCGAGGCGCAATGATCGAAGCATGTGATGTTTCCTGACGGCGAGATGCTGACTAGACAATCGCCATGATGGCGAGTTGCCAAGCCTCGGAAAAGTTTTTCGAACGCAACGGCACAGGGGCGCGGATGCGAGACGATACACCGATTAAGGCTTCGGTATGTAGAGACTTTCTGTCGTTTTGTGCTAGTTGTCGCTGATATCGCCCATAGGGCGCGAGTAGAAGGAAACCTGCGCTTGAAATTCTCTGTGAAAGCCGCGTTCGCGTTGCTCCTGCTCGGCCTGTGGGTCGGGGCCGCCTATGCCGTGCGCTATGGCCTGATGGAGCATACTGCCTGGATAGGGCGTTGTGCCGCGGACCCTGACGCCTGGGCCTGCCAGGCTCGAGCAGGCCTGGGGCTGATGATCCACTGGGGCGTGCTGCCTTGGGCAGGCTTGCTCCTGGCAGGTCTTGGCTGGGCCCTTGATGGTCGGCGTGGCCGATGGTCGGCGGCCCTGGGCCTGGCCAGCGCCATTCCCGGCCTGGTGCTGTACACGGCCTCGCTGGCGGCCGTGGCCGTGGTACTGGCCGGGTTGCGAATCGTCAGGCCTGATGGGCGCGAAGCCCACGGCCCAGCGTCCAGGCCATGACCGCTACCACCATGGCCCAGCCCCAGGCATAGGGGTTCTGCCAGCCTTCGCGCATCAGTTGCAGCGCAAGGCCGATGGCACAGATGGCTGTCAGCAGTCGCGCGGTCGGCACCGGCACGGTAGCAGGCCGCCATGCCAGTAGCAGCGCGGGCAGCAGCAAGCCAGCGGTGGCGAAGTCGCGGTAACGGGGGTCGAACACCATCCATAGCGTTTCCACCGCGACAGCGAACCCGACGGCCCAGGCCAGCCTTCCACGCCAGGCTTCGAACCGTCTGGCCATTGACTGGCGCCGGTCCTGCTGGCTGCCCAAGGCCAGGCTCGCGTCCATCAGCAAGGCCAGGGTAAGCCCGGCCAGGCCCGCCGCCCAGGCCCATTCGCCGGGGAAACGTGCCTCTATCCAGGCCTGACGTATCCACAGCGCCAGGCAGGCACCCGCCAGAGCGCCCAGCCAGGGCAGGCTCACCGCGGCCCTGGGCGAGCGTGGGCGGCCGGCCAGGGCCAGGGTGAGCGCCAATATCAGCGCGGCCAGCGCCAGCCAGCCCCGCCAATGGGGCTCATTGCTCACCGGGCCGAACAACACGCCCTTGTCCTGGCGGTCGGCATCGAGCATGCCCCAGTAGCCACCCACGGCGCCTTCGTTGTTGCGCTTCCAGGGCTGGTCGATGGCTTCGATGAGGTTGTAGCGCCAGCCGAGGCGTTCAGCCATCTGCACGAAGCCGCGCACGAAGCGCGCCTGGTCGAGCGGACTGGGCTCGGCCGTTTCCCGCCGTCGGCCCTGGCTCGGCCAGCCGGTTTCGCCAATGAACACCGGCTTGGGGCCGTAGCGCTCGACGAAATCGTCGTGAATGGCCCGGACATGGTCCAAGGCGGTCGCCACAGGGTAGGGCAGATCCTCCCAGTACGGCAGCAGGTGCAGAGTGATGAAGTCCACTTCGGGCGCTACCTGTGGGTACAGCGTCCAGTATTCCCACACGTCCGCGTAGGTGACGGGCTGCTTCACCCGTGCCTTGACCTGGCGCACCAGGTCGGCCATGCGCTCGCCCGTGGCCTCCTTGCGCAGCAATACCTCATTGCCGACGATCACCGCGCTGACGACATCCGGGTTGGCATTGGCCGCGGCAACCAAAGCGTCCAGCTCTTTCTGGGTATCGGCCGGGTTGTTGTTCACCCAGGCGCCCAGCATGAGCGTCAGGCCATGCTGTCGCGCCAGTGCCGGCAGGCCCTCGAGCCCTGTCATCGAATAGGTGCGCAGGCAGCTGAACTGTTGGCTGAGCAGCGCAAGATCCTGTTCAAGCTGCGCCGGGCGAATGCTTAGCGGCTGCTCGAAGGGCGATTGGTCTTTACCGAAAGGGGAATAGGACGCGCATTGCAAGCGCTGGCCCGCCGGCACGGCGTCGGGCAGTGTCACCGACCGGCCCTGGACATACCAGAAAGCGAGCAGGGCACTACAGGCCAGGGCAAGGGAAAGACCATACAGGGACCAGATGCGGGAATAAGCGGAGAGCATGGGCAGGCCAAGCGGCAGTGAAGGCACCGATCTTACGCTGTGCCGGCGGGTCTGAACACGCTTGGCCATGCAAGGAACGGGCTGGCGCAAGCGCAACGGTGGGCGGCTGGCCGAAGCGTTGTCGCGCACGGCCGTCTGCAGGTCGCACTCAGAACCGGCAGCGAGGCCGCGCAAGCCGATGATCAGCCTTGCCGGCCACTGCCGGCCGTGGGCAGGCACCGTGTTCGCACCATTGGAGCGCAGTGCCGGGTAACCCGCGCATGCCAATACAACAGGCCCGGCGGATGGGCCGGGCAACCTGATTAGGAGCGACCATGAAAGCGCGAACACTGTGGGGAGCAGGGGCGGCTTTGCTGCTGGCGATGGGCTCGGGCCTGGCCAATGCCAAGACAGAGCTGAGCATCGGCTACGTGGATGGCTGGTCCGACAGCGTGGCCACGACCTTCGTCGCGGCCGAGGTGATCAAGCAACAGTTGGGTTATGACGTGAAGCTCATGCCCGTGGCCACCGGCATCATGTGGCAGGGGGTTGCCACCGGCAAGCTGGACCTGATGCTGTCGGCGTGGCTGCCCGTCACCCATGGCGAGTATTGGGAGAAGAACAAGGACAAGGTGGTGGACTACGGCCCCAACTTCAACGACGCCAAGATCGGGCTGATCGTACCGGAGTACGTCAAGGCCAAGAGCATTGCGGATTTGAAGACCGACGCCAGCTTCGGCAAGAAGATCGTTGGCATAGACGCAGGCTCTGGCGTGATGCTCAAGACCGACCAGGCGATCAAGGATTACGGGCTGGAAGGCTACAAGTTGCAAGCCAGCTCCGGCGCCGCCATGACTTCGGAGCTGGGCCGCGCCTACGATAAGCAACAGTCCGTGGCGGTTACCGGCTGGGTGCCCCACTGGATGTTCGCCAAGTGGAAGCTGCGCTTCCTGGAAGACCCGAAGGGCGTATACGGCGCCGCGGAGCACGTGGACAGCGTGGGCAGCAAGCAGTTGGAAGGCAAGGCGCCTGAAGTGGCCGCCTTCCTCAAACGCTTCACCTGGAAAGACGCCGATGAAATCGGCGGGGTGATGCTGGAGATTCAGAACGGCAAGAAGCCCGAGGAGGCGGCCAAGGCCTGGGTCGCGGCCCATCCCGAGCGGGTGAAGGAGTGGACGGCTAAGTAATCGGCTGCGTAGGACCCAGCGCAGCTGGAATACCGCCTGGAAGGCCCGCCATTCGGCAGCTGCGCTGCCTCCTACCCCGTGGGACCCAGCGGCAGTTGGGGAATGGTGGCCTTTGAAAGCCACCATTCGACAGCCCCTTTACGACTAAGGTCGTCTATGGTTCCGCGACACGAGGCCTAAAGTGGCTAAGGTTCCACTCAAACCGTGCTGCGGAGACAAAAACAATGAACGACAGCATCTATCTGGCAATACAGAACAACCCGCGATTCAAGGAGCTGGTGGCCAGGCGAGAACGCTTCGCCTGGATACTTTCAGCCATCATGCTCGGCCTTTACGCCGCGTTCATCCTGCTGATCGCCTATGGGCCGCAGATCCTGGGGGCTCGCTTGAGCGAAGGGTCGTCCATCACCTGGGGCATTCCACTCGGGGTGGGCCTGATTCTCTCGGCCTTCGTGCTCACCGCCATCTATGTGCGTCGCGCCAATGGCGAGTTCGACGACATGAACCGCGCCCTGCTCAAGGAGGTGCAGCCATGAGCCGCCGCCTGCTGGGCTTGTTCGCCGGGCTGGCACTGACGCCTGCGGCGATGGCAGCCGACGCCCTCACCGGGGCCGTACAGAAGCAACCCTTGAACGTGGCGGCGATCGCCATGTTCGTGCTATTCGTTGCCGCTACCCTGGGCATCACCTATTGGGCTTCCAAACGTAGCAAATCCGCCTCGGACTACTACGCCGCAGGTGGCCGTATCACGGGCTTCCAGAACGGGCTGGCCATCGCCGGCGACTACATGTCCGCCGCTTCCTTCCTCGGCATTTCAGCCCTGGTGTTCAGCTCCGGCTACGACGGGCTGATCTACTCCATCGGCTTCCTGGTGGGCTGGCCGATCATTCTCTTCCTGATTGCCGAACGCTTGCGCAACCTGGGCAAGTACACCTTCGCGGACGTGGCTTCCTATCGCCTCAAGCAGAAGGAAATCCGCACCCTTTCGGCCTGCGGGTCGCTGGTGGTGGTTGCGTTCTACCTGATCGCCCAGATGGTCGGTGCCGGCAAGCTGATCCAGCTGCTGTTCGGCCTGGACTACAGCGTAGCGGTGGTCCTGGTAGGCATCCTGATGTGCTTGTACGTGCTCTTCGGCGGCATGCTCGCCACCACCTGGGTACAGATCATCAAGGCCGTGCTGTTGCTGTCCGGCGCCAGCTTCATGGCGTTGATGGTGATGAAGCACGTCGGCTTCGACTTCAATACCCTGTTCTCCGAAGCGATCAAGGTACACCCCAAGGGCGACGCGATCATGAGCCCCGGCGGGCTGGTGAAAGACCCGATCTCCGCGTTTTCCCTCGGCCTGGCACTGATGTTCGGCACGGCCGGCCTGCCACACATCCTGATGCGCTTCTTCACCGTGAGTGATGCCAAGGAAGCACGCAAGAGCGTGCTCTATGCCACCGGCTTCATCGGCTATTTCTACATCCTTACCTTCATCATCGGCTTTGGCGCCATCTTGCTGGTAAGCACCAACCCCGAGTTCAAGGACGCCGCCGGCGGCCTCCTGGGCGGCAACAACATGGCGGCGGTGCACCTGGCCAATGCCGTGGGCGGTAGTGTGTTCCTGGGCTTCATCTCGGCAGTAGCCTTCGCCACCATCCTGGCGGTGGTGGCAGGGCTGACCCTGGCCGGGGCCTCGGCGGTCTCCCACGACCTCTACGCTTCGGTGATCAAGAAAGGCAACGCCAACGAGAAGGATGAGATCCGCGTTTCGAAGATCACCACCGTGGCCCTGGGGGTGCTGGCCATCGGCCTGGGAATTCTGTTCGAGAAGCAGAACATCGCCTTCATGGTCGGCCTGGCCTTCTCCATCGCCGCCAGCTGCAACTTCCCGGTGCTGCTGCTTTCGATGTACTGGAAGAAGCTAACCACCCGCGGCGCCATGATCGGCGGCTGGCTTGGCCTGCTGACAGCGGTGGGGCTGATGATCCTTGGTCCGACCATCTGGGTGCAGATCCTGGGCAACGCCAAGCCCATCTACCCCTACGAGTACCCGGCGCTGTTCTCCATCGCGGTAGCCTTCGTGGGCATCTGGTTCTTCTCCATTACCGACAAATCCCAGGCAGCCGATGAAGAGCGCGCGCGCTTCTATCCGCAGTTCGTGCGCTCGCAAACCGGCCTCGGTGCCAGCGGTGCTGTCTCTCACTGAGTCTTTCGCGCAATGAAAACGCCCCGCTAAGCGGGGCGTTTTTTTACGACTGGAGGGCTATATCTTCCCGAGCAACACCAGGATCAGCAGGATGATCAGGACGGTACCGATGATGCCGGACGGCCCGTAACCCCAGCTGCGCGAGTGCGGGAAAACGGGTAGACCACCGATCAGCAGCAAAATCAGGATGATGATAAGTATGGTGCCCATGGCGGATTCCTTGAATGAAGATCCTGTGCGGTCTGCACCGCGTTCTGGCGTGGGCTTGTAGCCTGCCCACTCATCTGTTGAGACTCCTGTGGCGCGCAAAAAGTTTGAAATACCGGCAAATCGGTGTCGGCATTCAGCACGCTGATGATCGTTATGGCGAGCTTGCTACGCGGCTAGGCTGGCACTCATCGCCAGTCCAAGGGAGGCAGCCATGAGCAATCGTATGATGGTGACAGGGGCCGGTTCCGGCCTGGGGCGTGAGATCGCCGTGCGCTGGGCGAGGGAAGGGTGGCGGCTGGCCCTGTGCGACCTCGACGAGGCGCGCCTGCAAGAGACCTTGCGCCTGGTACAGGCCGCGGGAGGCGAGGGGTTCATTCGCCGTTGCGATGTGCGCGACTACAGCCAGCTGACGGCCCTGGCCGAGGCCTGTCAGGCCCGGTTCGACGGCCTGGATGTGCTGGTCAACAATGCCGGAGTGGCGTCGGGCGGGTTTTTCTCCGAGCTGTCGCTGGAAGACTGGGACTGGCAGTTGTCCATCAACCTGATGGGGGTAGTCAAGGGCTGCAAGGCCTTCCTGCCGCTGATCCAGCAGAGCCAGGGGCGCGTCATCAACGTGGCCTCCATGGCGGCGCTGATGCAAGGACCAGGCATGAGCAACTACAACGTGGCCAAGGCCGGTGTGGTCGCGCTTTCGGAAAGCCTGCTGGTGGAGTTGCGCGGCCTGGGCGTGCGGGTTCATGTGCTGTGCCCATCGTTCTTCCAGACCAACCTGCTGGATTCCTTCCGTGGCCCCACTCCGGAAATGAAAGCCGCGGTGGGCAAGTTGCTGGAGAGCTCACCGATCAGCGCCGCCGACATCGCAGATTACCTATACCAGCAGGTGTTGGAAGAGGCTTTCATGATCCTGCCCCATGAAGCCGGCCGTCAGGCCTGGGAAGGCAAGCGTCACAACCCCGAGCCGCTGTATGCCGAAATGGCTCACATGGCTGAGAGGATGCGGGCCAAGGCCGCGGGTTGACGTATGCTGGCGCCTTCGCTCGACACGGAGGCGCTGATGCTCAACTACCTGTGGTTCGTCCTGGCAGCGGTATTCGAAATTGCCGGCTGCTATGGCTTTTACCTTTGGCTACGGCTGGACAAGAGCCCCGTGTGGGCCCTGGCGGGCCTGGCCAGCCTGGTCTGTTTCGGCTTGTTGCTCACCCGAGTGGAAGCCAGCTATGCCGGCCGTGCCTACGCTGCCTATGGCGGGGTCTATATCGCGAGCTCCCTTGCCTGGCTGGCAGTGGTCGAGCGTGGGCGGCCGCTGCTCACCGACTGGTTGGGGGTGGGGCTGTGCCTGCTAGGAGCGAGCCTGGTGCTGTTCGGGCCGCGCTGGAGTGGTTGAGCCTGCGGTGAAACCTAGCCTGTCGTCACTGGACGGCGGCTTGTAGGAGGTAGCGAAGCTGCCGAATGCCGCTGCGTGGGAAAGAGCATTCCCCGGCTGGCGTTGAGTTCCACAGAGGCCAGATTCGCGTTTATCTGGAAATCTACGGTTTTGTACGAAAACTTGTAGGAAAGTGTCCAATTTACGTGTCAAGCGGTGGTTTTAGAGCCCTTTGCGTTGAATCCGGCGGCGTCAGGCGGCAGGCTCAAGGCTTAACCCCCTGAAAGGACTCCCTCATGCTTGTACTGACCCGGGCCATTGGCGAAGAAATCATCATTGGCGATGACATCCGCATCAAGATACTTTCCGTGACCGGCAACCAGGTGCGCCTCGGTATCGCAGCGCCGAGGCGGGTAGAAGTGCACCGCGCCGAGATCTACAAGCGATTGCTGGCCGAGCGTGACCGACGGGAGACCCTGGCCAGTTGAGTCAGGGCTCCAGCAGCTCGGGCGGCACGTCATGCTTGGCCAGCAGTTGGCATTGCTGGCTGTCGGGGTCGAACAGGATGAATGCCTGGCGCTTGGCCAGCGCCTGGCGCACCCGTAGCACTCGGGTCTGCAAGGGGGTTTCGTCACCATTGTCGGTGCCGTCGCGGGTGACGAAATCCTCGATCAGGCGGTTGAGCGTATCGGGCGCGAGTTGGTCGTAGGGAATCAGCACAGCGGGTTCACCTTGAAAAGCCAATGCGTAGGTTACCCCAATGGGCAAGCCGCCAGGCGCTATTTACCAACGATGTCCTCCACCGTGGGCACCCGGGTGTCGCTTTCCATATGGGCATCATGCTCGATCTGCTTGCTGAAGTTGCTCAAGGACGCATGGGCGGGGTCGGCATCGCTGGCGAACACGGGCGGGCTGAGCATGTAGGCGGCGAGCAGGCGGCTCAAGGCCGCAAGGCTATCGATGTGGGTGCGTTCGTAGCCGTGGGTGGCATCGCAACCGAAGGCCAGCAATGCCGTGCGAGTATCGTGGCCCGCGGTCACCGCCGAGTGGGCGTCACTGTAGTAGTAACGGAACAGGTCCCGACGTACCGGCAAGGCATGTTCTTGAGCCAGGCGCAGCAAGTGTCGGGACAGGTGATAGTCATAGGGGCCGCTGGAATCCTGCATGGCCACGCTGACAGCGTGTTCGCTGGAATGCTGTCCGGCGGCGACGGGCGCGATATCCACCCCCACGAATTCGCTCACGTCCCAAGGCAGCGCGCCAGCGGCGCCGGAGCCGGTTTCCTCGGTGATGGTGAACAGCGGATGGCAGTCGATCAGCGGTTCGATACCGCTTTCCACGATGGCCTTGAGGGCGGTGAGCACCGCGGCCACGCCCGCCTTGTCGTCCAGGTGACGAGCGCTGATATGGCCGCTGTCGGTGAATTCGGGCAGAGGGTCGAAGGCCACGAAGTCGCCGATGTTCACACCCAGGGCCTCGGCATCGGCACGGGTGGCCGAATAGGCGTCCAGGCGCAGTTCCACGTGATCCCAGGTGACGGGCATCTGGTCGATGGCGGTATTGAAGGCGTGCCCTGAGGCCATCAGCGGCAACACGCTGCCACGCACGATGCCGTTATCGGTGAACACGCTGACGCGGCTGCCTTCGGCGAACCGGCTGGACCAGCAGCCCACCGGCGCCAGCCCCAGGCGGCCGTTGTCCTGGATGACCCGCACAATGGCCCCGATCGTATCCAGGTGCGAGGACAGGGCACGGTCCGGAGAGTTGCGCTTGCCTTTCAAGGTGGCGCGCAGGGTGCCACGGCGGGTCAGTTCATAAGGAATGCCCAGGCTGTCCAGGCATTCGGCCACATAACGGACGATGGTGTCGGTGAATCCGGTAGGGCTGGGGATGGCCAGCATCTCCAGCAGCACCTTGCGCAGATAATTCAGATCCGGTTCGGGGATCTTGGACATCTCGCTTCTCCTCAGGATACGTCAAGCGAAGTCAGCGGGCCGCCGGGCGGCCCTGCTGGCGTGAGCGGCGCAGAGCGCCTAGCGCGCCGGTTGTATATGTGGGAACAGCAAATCCACGAAGCGTTCCGCGGTAGGCCGTGGCTCATGGTTGGCCAGGCCAACCCGCTCGTTGGCTTCGATGAACACGTACTCGGGCTGGTCGGCCGCGGGTACCAGCAGGTCCAGGCCCACCACCGGGATGTCCAGGGCACGAGCGGCGCGAATGGCCGCATCCCGTAGCGCCGGATGCAGGCTGTCGGTGACATCTTCCAGGTGCCCGCCGGTATGCAGGTTGGCGGTCTTGCGTACCGCCAGGGTCAGCCCGTCGGGCAGGATGCTGCTGTATTCATAGCCTGCCGCTTGCACCGTGCGCTCGGTTTCCCTGTCCAATGGAATGCGGCTTTCTCCCCCGGTGGCAGCCTGGCGCCGCCGGCTCTGCGCCTCGATCAGCTCGCGTACGCTGTGCCGGCCATCGCCGACCACCTGGGCCGGCCGGCGAATGGCCGCGGCCACCACTTCGAAGCCAATGACCACGATGCGCAAGTCCGCCCCTTCGTGGAAGCTCTCCAGCAATACGTGACTGTCGAACTGGCGCGCCACTTCGATGGCGGCCTGCACGTCTTCGAGGGTGCGCAGGTCCACGGCCACGCCCATGCCTTGTTCGCCGTCCAGCGGCTTGACCACGATACGGCCGTGCTCTTCGAGAAAATCCTGGTTGTCATCGGCGCTACCCGCCAGTTGCTGGGCCGGCAGAGACAGGCCGGCGGCGGCCAGTACCTTGTGGGTCAGGCTCTTGTCCTGACACAGCATGACGCTGATCGAGCTGGTCAGGTCGCAAAGGGACTCGCGGCAGCGAATCCGCCGGCCGCCATGGCTGAGGGTGAACAGGCCGTGCTCGGCGTCATCCACATGCACATCGATGCCACGCCGGTAGGCCTCGTCGACGATGATGCGCGCGTAGGGGTTGAGGTTTGCCGTCGGCCCCGGGCCAAGGAAGAGCTTCTGGTTGATGCTGTTCTTGCACTTGATGGCGAAGGTAGGCAGGGTGCGAAAGCCCAGCTTGGCGTAGAGGTTCTTGGCCAGGCGATTGTCGTGCATCACCGACAGGTCCAGGAAACTCAGGCCCCGGCTCATGAAGTGCTCCACCAGGTGGCGCACCAGCACTTCGCCCACGCCGGGGCGAGTGCAGCGTGGGTCCACCGCCAGGCACCACAGGCTGCTGCCGCCTTCCGGGTCCTGGAAGGCAGTGCGATGGTTCAACCCCATGACGCTGCCGATCACGCTACCATCAGCCTCATCCTCGGCCAGCCAGTAGACCGGGCCGCCCTGATGGCGGGGCGTCAACTGTTCAGCATCCACCGGGAGCATGCGGCGCTTGCGGTAGAGCTGGTTGATGGCTTCCCAGTCATGGGCGGAACAGGCCCGGCGGATGCGGAAACCGCGAAATATCCGTTGCGCCGGTCGATAGTCGCTGAACCACAGGCGCAGGGTATCGGAAGGGTCAAGGAAAAGCTGTTGTGGGGCCTGCGCCAGCACTTGCTGCGGAGCGGCCACGTACAGGGCGATATCGCGCTGTCCGGGCTTTTCCTGCAGCAGCTCGCTGGCCAGGGCTTGCGGCGAGGACCAGGTGTGGCCCATGAGCAGACGGCCCCAGCCACAATGCAAGGGGCGGGGGCTGCCTGAAGAAGGCAGGCCATCCTCGGCGCACATGGCCTGCAAACGCTCGTAGGAGGGCGGCTGGCCCCGTTGCAGGCGCTGGCTCATGGAGTGGGCATGGGCTTTCATCATCAGAGTCCTTGTTCGCTGAGCCATAGGTTCAGCGCAGCCAATTGCCACAGCTTGGAGCCGTGCAGCGGCGTCAGCTGGCCATGGGGGTCCGTCAGCAAGGCGTCGATGCGGGCGGGGTTGAACAGGCCTCGGTCCTGACTGCCATCGACCAGCAGGTCGCGGACCCAGCCCAGGGTGGCGCCTTCCAGGTGCTTGAGGCCCGGCACGGGGAAGTAACCCTTCTTGCGGTCGATCACTTCGCTGGGGATAACCCGGCGCGCGGCTTCCTTGAGCACATGCTTGCCGCCGTTGGGCAGCTTGAAACGCGCGGGAATACGGGCGGAGAGTTCTACGAGGCGGTAATCCAGGAAGGGCGTGCGCGCTTCGAGGCCCCAGGCCATGGTCATGCTGTCTACCCGTTTGACCGGGTCTTCCACCAGCATCACGGTGCTGTCCAGGCGCAGGGCTTTGTCCACCGCGGCCTCGGCGCCGGGCATGGCGAAGTGTTGTCGCACGAAGTCACCAGCCGTGTCCTGGTCCAGGCGCCAGCGTGGCTGCACGGTATCGGCATAGTCTTCATAGCTGCGGTCGAAGAAGGCCTCGCGATAGGCGGCATAGGCATCCGGCGCCCCGTCGACCTTCGGATACCAGTGGTACCCGGCGAAGAGTTCGTCCGCGCCCTGGCCGCTCTGGACCACCTTGCAGTGACGCGACACTTCCCGCGACAGCAGGTAAAAGGCAATGCAGTCATGGCTGACCATGGGCTCGCTCATGGCGCGGAAGGCGGCAGGCAACTGGTCGAGAATCTCATGCTCGGCAATGCGCAACTGATGGTGCTGGGTGCCGTAGTGACGGGCGATCAGGTCCGAATACTCGAACTCATTGCCGCGCTCGCCGCCGGCGTCATCGAAACCGATGGAAAAGGTGAGCAGGTTATCCACGCCTGTTTCGCGCAGCAGACCCACGAGCAGGCTGGAATCCACGCCGCCGGAAAGCAGCACGCCTACGTCCACCGCGGCGCGCTGGCGAATGGCGACCGCTTCGCGGGTAGCTTGCAGCGTACGATCGACCCACTCCTCCAGGCCCAGCCCGGCTTCATCGGCCCCCGGGCCGTAAGGCAGGGTCCACCAGAGCTTTTCCTCGCTGTTGCCCTGGGCGTCGATGCGCATCCAGGTCGCGGCTGGAAGCTTCTGCACATTGGCCAGCAGGGTGCGTGGGGCTGGCACCACGGCGTGGAAGTTGAGGTAGTGGTTCAGCCCCACCGGGTCGAGCATGGGGTCGATGTCACCACCTTTGAGCAAGGCGGGCAGTGTGGAGGCAAAGCGCAGCCGGCTGCCATTGCGTGACAGGTAGAGCGGCTTGACGCCGAGACGGTCCCTGGCCAGGAACAGTTGCTGGCGATCCCGCTCCCAGATGGCGAAGGCGAACATGCCGTTGAGCTTGGGCAGCATGGCCTCGCCCCAGGCATGGTAGCCCTTGAGCAGGACCTCGGTGTCGCCGTCGGAATAGAAGCTGTAGCCCAGGGCCTCCAGCTCCTTGCGCAATTCGGGATAGTTGTAGATGGCCCCGTTGAAAGCCAGAGCCAGGCCCAGCTGACCGTCCACCATCGGCTGCGCCGAGCAGTCGGACAGGTCCATGATTTTCAGCCGCCGGTGACCGAAGGCCATCGGCCCCTGGCTATGGAAACCCCACGCGTCTGGGCCTCGCGGTGCCAGGTGATGGGTGATCCGCTCCACCGCGCCCAGGTTTGCGGGCTGTTGGTCGAAACGTAACTCTCCTGCGATTCCACACATGTAGCTTAAACCTTTGCTGTCAGCGTTTAGCGCTACTGGGGACGTGCGAGCCATGCACGAGCGAAGACAATACCGCGCGAGCCAAGGGGGCGCACGGCATGGTCAGCCAGTAGCGCAGGGCCCTGGCGACGGCATGCAGCGCCAGGGGCTTGGCATGTTGGAGGGCTACGGGGAACGGATCGTTCCTTCAGGAAAGGGGATCGAACATATCGGAGGGTGTGCGGGGGAGGTGGGGGCTAGCGCCAGCTAGCGAAGCGGCCATGCCTTTGGCGTGCGGCATCGTCTGATCTGCCGAGCGTCTATAGGGCTTGGGAACCAGGGCTCTGGTAGGTCTCGCGCCAGGCTTCGAGGACCCCAAGCTCCATGGGGCGGGCCAGGTGGAAGCCTTGCACTTCATGACAGCCGGCGCGGCGCAGGATCTCCAGGGTAGCGGCGTCCTCGATGCCTTCGGCGACGATCCGGTAGCCCAGGCGCAGGCCCAGCCCGATCAGGGTTTCCACCAGCCGACGATCACGTTCATCGGTACCGATGTTGCACAGCAGGGAGCGGTCCAGTTTCACCGCGGTGGCGGGCAACTGGCGCAGGTAGGTCCAGTTGCTGTAGCCGGTGCCGAAGTCGTCGATGGCCACGTCGATGCCGATTTCACGCAGCCGCTGCAATTGCTCGCGCACCAGTTCAGGGCTTTGGCAAAGCGCGCTTTCGGTGAATTCGAGCTCGAGCAGCTCCGGTGGCAGGGCCCAGTCTTCCATCAGGCCCAACAGCGTATCGGTAAACTGTGAACCGTCCAGGTCTTCGGCGGAAACGTTGACCGACACCTTCAAAGGGCGTCCGGCCTGGTACCAGGCGCTGACCTGTGCAACCACTTGGCGGATCACCCAAAGGCTCAGAGGGCGAATCATCGAGGTGCGTTCGGCCAGGGGCACGAACTCGGCCGGGCTCACCGCACCAAGGAACGGATGCTCCCAGCGCAGCAGCGCTTCCACGGACAACAGTTCACCGGTGTTGGCATCGAAACGGGGCTGGTAGGCCAGGCGTAACTGGTAGCTGCTCTGCAGGGCCTCGGCCAGCGCGCTCAACAGCATGAAGGCGCGCTGCTGGGCCCGCCCCAGGCCTGGCTCGTACCAGCCCCAGCCCTTGCCCTTGGTGCGAGCGTCGTCCGAGGCGCTGACCACCATGCGCAGCCAGTCGGGAAGGCTCACCTGGCGGTGGTCCAGTTCGATGGCACCGATACCGATCTGCGATTGGATGGGAATGCCGCCACACATCAAGGGGCGCTTGAAGCGTTGGGTAATGGTGGCGAACAAGGCATCGCTGGCGGCGCAGCGCCCCCCGGCGATGAAGAAACCGAAGCGTGTCTGGCTGACTCGGTAGATCGGCGTGCCGGGGGGGACCAGGGTGGCCAGCTCTTCATGCATCACCAGCATCAGGTCCTGGGAGAATTGATAGCCCAGGGCCTTGACGATGTCATTGAGCATCTGTGGCGAAACCATGTCGATGGCCACGAGAGAATGCGGTTCTTGGTTGCGCCTGTTGTTGATGTCTTCTTCCAGCCGGACCCGGTTGAGCAGCCCGGTCTGCTGATCCAGGAATGCGAATTGGCGCAAGCTGTCGATACGGTGCATCACCAACGACCCAAAGCGCTTGAGCACGGCTTGCTGCTCAGGGTTCAGCGGCCCGCGCGGCTTGGTGTCGATCACGCACAGGCTGCCCAGCCCAAGCCCATCCTCAGTGATCAGCGGCATGCCGGCGTAGAAACGAATGCCGGGGTAACCGGTGACCAGCGGATTGTCGCGGAAGCGTTCGTCGGCCAGGGCATCCGGCACCACAAAGGGTTCGTCGGTCAGGATGGCATAGGTGCAGAAGGAAACGTTGCGAGGGGTTTCGGTCGCGCACAATCCACGGCTGGCCTTGAACCATTGCCGCTGCTCCTCGAGGATGGAGATCAGGGCGATAGGCGCATCGAAATAGGTTTGCAGCAGCTCCATGATGTCTTCGAAAACCGGGTCGGGTATACCCTCGTCCAGGCACAGATCGGCTACCCGACGCAGCCGGGCTGCTTCGTTGATCGGCGTCGGGATTGGCTGGATCATAGTTGAGGTTTCCGTAGCGGACGGCGGCACAATATGCAGTCCGTGATATCAAAAT
Source organism: Pseudomonas sp. DC3200b2 (assembly GCF_049895785.1). NCBI lineage: Bacteria > Pseudomonadati > Pseudomonadota > Gammaproteobacteria > Pseudomonadales > Pseudomonadaceae > Pseudomonas > Pseudomonas sp. DC3200b2. The sequence continues at coordinate 752,314 of NZ_JAFCTA010000001.1, forward strand.
GCCTACACATGCTACAGGTTATCGGCCGCTTCAGCCCGAACTTCAGGGGCCATTGGTCGTTTAGCTGTAACGGTTCATGTCTTCGCCCCACTTTTGCTAAGGGCTCGTACCGCAAAACGTACCGGCAGGCAGGCGTGCGCTACCTCCTGGCTCACCGGCAAGGGCTCATGCTCAAGCCAGGCGGCCAGCAATTCACCCGCCAGCAGCGTAGTGATCAGGCCCCTGGAACCATGGCCGCTGTTCACCCACAACCCAGGAAGCCAGGGGCAGGGCTCATCGCATTGCGCCCGCGCATTACGCGCCAGCACCTGGTAGCGCTCATCGAACAAGTCGCGGTCCATTACTGGCCCAACCAGGGGCAGGTAGTCCGGGCTGGTACAGCGCAGGCCCACACGGCCTTCCAGAACATTGGCCGGCCCCGGTGCCAGGCTATCGGCCAGCGTAGGTGAAATCTGAGTGAGCAATCCGAGGTTGTGCTCGTGTTCGGCTACGCTGGGTTGGGTGTCCAGGCGCTGGAAATCGAAGCTGGCGCCCAAGGTATGCTCGCCCAGGCGTGCCGGCGCCACATAACCCTCGCCACAGACCACGGTGGCCAGGGCCGTGCTGGCGGGGGTGGCTGGCAAGCGAGTGATCTGGCCGCGGATCGCCTTGAGCGGGAGCTGCGCCGTAGGCGCGAAGTCACGTACCTGCGTGGCGCAAGCCAGTACTGCCACAGGGGCGCTGGCCAGCGGGCGATCGTCCGCCCAGGCTTGCCATTGGTCATCGACCCGGCGCAGTTCGAGCACGGCCTGGTGGGTACGCATTTCGATCATGGAGTGGTCAATAAGCGCCGCGCATACGGCCGGCGGATGTACCCAGCCGCCTTCGGGAAAATACAGCCCCGGCTGCTGCACGGCCACACCCGCCAGGGCACTGGCCTCATCGGCGCTTACCGCTCGCAGCAGATCCGGGGAAAACGCTTCGGCCAGGGTTTGCTGGCGGCTGGCTTCTGCGGCGCTGCTGGCCAGTTGCAATACGCCGCAATCACTCCACGCCTGGCCCCGCTGCAACCCTTCCAGCCAGCGGCGGGTGTAGCCGAAGCCGCTCAGGATCAGGCGCGACAAGGCCGTGCCGTGGGCTGAAAGCTTGAGGTACAGCACTCCCTGAGGATTGCCCGACGCTTCGGCGGCGATATGCCCGTGACGTTCGAGCAGGGTCACCCGCCAGCCCCGCGCCGCCAGGCTGGCGGCCGTGGCGCAACCGGCCAGGCCGGCGCCAACCACCAAGGCATGCCGCTCGCCCGCTACCTTGGGCGGGTAGGCGAACCAGGGCTGCTCGTGCGCAACAGGCACGGGCCCGATGAAGTGTCCGCGCATGATCTCCCATTTCTTGCCCTGCCCGGGCAGGCGTTTCATCTTGAATCCTGCCGCGACCAGCCCCCGGCGCACCGTGCCTGCCGCGCTGAAGGTGCCCAGGGTGGTGCCGTCGCCCGACAGCCGAGCGACCTCGGCGAACAGCTCCGGGGTCCACATGTCCGGGTTTTTCGCCGGGGCGAAACCGTCCAGGAACCAGGCGTCGATTCGGCCCTTGAGCTGGCGCAACTGAGCCTGGGCATCGCCGATCAGCAGGGTAAGCGTTACCCGCCCTTCGGCGAAGACCAGCCGCTGCAGGCCTTCATGAATGGCGTGATAGCTTCCTAGCAGCGCCTGGGCCCAGGGCGCCAGCTCGGGCCACAGGGCCAGGGCACGGGTCAGGTCGCCGCGGCCCAGCGGGTATTTTTCCGTACTGATGAAATGCAGGCGCGCCAGCGGCCCTGCGCTAGCCTCGAACAGGCGCCAGGCGCAAAGGAAATTCAACCCGGTGCCGAATCCGGTTTCCCCGATCACCAGGGCTTGCCCGGGCGCCAGTTCGGCGAAACGTTCGGCCAGCGCATTCTGCTCCAGGAACACATAGCGGGTTTCTTCCAGGGCGGCCTGGCTTGAAAAATACACATCGCCAAACACGCGCGAGCGCGGTTGGCCGTTTTCGTCCCAATCGAGCTGGGCGGGAGTGACGGCGCTGGGCATGAAGCGGGACCAGATGGAAAGAGGCGCAGTATTCTGCCAGAAGGCGCTGTCCAGATAAGCAGCCAAGAGGAGCAAGAGATGTTCGAATCCGCCGAGATCGGCCACGCGGTCGACGATCAAACCTACAAGGCCGCGGTGCCAGCCCTGCGCGAGGCATTGCTGGAAGCCCAATATGAACTCAAGGAGCAGGGCCGCTTTCCGGTCATCGTGCTGATCAATGGCATCGAGGGCGCCGGCAAGGGCGAAACCGTCAAGCTGCTCAACGAGTGGATGGACCCGCGCCTGATCGAGGTCCGTACCTTCGACCAGCAGACCGACGAAGAGCTGGCGCGCCCGCCCGCCTGGCGCTACTGGCGGCAGCTGCCGGCCAAGGGCCGCATGGGCATTTTCTTCGGCAACTGGTACAGCCAGATGCTCCAAGGCCGGGTGCATGGGCACTTCAAGGACGCGGTGCTCGACCAGGCCATCAACCAGGCCGAGCGCCTGGAGCAGATGCTGTGCGACGAGGGAGCCCTGATCTTCAAGTTCTGGTTCCACCTGTCCAAGAAGCAGATGAAGCACCGGCTCAAGTCGCTCAAGGACGACCCCCTGCACAGCTGGCGCATCAGCCCGCTGGACTGGCAGCAGTCCAAGACCTATGACCGTTTCGTGCACTACGGCGAGCGCATCCTGCGGCGTACCAGCCGTGAGTACGCGCCCTGGCATGTGATCGAAGGTCATGACAGCAATTACCGCAGCCTGGCGGTGGGCAACATCCTGCTCGAAGGGCTGCAGGCGCGGCTCAAGGCATCCGGACAGCCGGTGAATCAGGCGGTGCCGCCCCTGGGCAATAGCCTGGACGAACGTACCCTGCTCGACGCCATGGACCTCAGCGTGACCCTGGAAAAGGACGACTACCAGCGCCAGCTCATCGAGGAACAGGCTCGCCTGGCGACCCTGCTGCGAGACAAGCGCATGCGCCGGCATGCCCTGGTTGCGGTGTTCGAAGGCAATGACGCCGCCGGCAAGGGCGGTGCGATCCGCCGCGTGGCCGCCGCCCTGGACCCGCGTCAATACCATATCGTGCCCATCGCCGCGCCCACCGAGGAAGAGCGCGCCCAGCCCTACCTGTGGCGATTCTGGCGGCATATACCGGCGCGCGGGCAGTTCACCATCTTCGACAGGTCCTGGTATGGGCGAGTGCTGGTGGAGCGGGTCGAAGGCTTCTGCGAACCGGCTGACTGGCTGCGGGCCTATAGCGAGATCAATGATTTCGAGGAGCAACTGATCGAGGCGGGCGTCGTGGTGGTGAAGTTCTGGCTGGCCATCGACCCGCAAACCCAGCTGGAGCGCTTCCAGGAGCGCGAGGAAACGCCTTTCAAACGCTACAAGATCACCGAGGAAGACTGGCGCAACCGGGATAAATGGCCAGCCTATCGGGATGCGGTGGGCGATATGGTAGACCGCACCAGCACCGAGATCGCCCCCTGGACGCTGGTTGAAGCCAACGACAAGCGCTGGGCGCGGGTGAAGGTGCTGCGAACCCTTGGCGATGCGCTGGAACGGGCCTTCGGCCGTAATGGCAAATAGCCTGGCCGCCCAGGGCAGGATCAGTGGTCGGCGTAACTGGCCACGCGCGCTACATAAGCCTGGCTTTCTCGCATGGCCTCGTCCCGGCTAGGGAAGGGGCCTTCCAGGGTGTTTTCGCGGGTGGTGAAGAAATAGTGCCCATTGATCAAGGTGACCCGATCACTGCGGAAATGAATGGCAGGGAAAGCTTCCTGGGCGCGTTTACCGAACATAGTGATCTCCGAACAGCGTGAACAAGGGTTTGAACTCGGAAGGCAATCGCTCGCCGGGGGCGGCGAGCGAAGGCGTGCGCTGACTTAGCCATTGCCGCCGGCAGACAGCATGTTCTCGGGGCGAACCCACTGGTCGAACTGCTCGTCGGTGAGATAGCCCAGGTCCAGCGCCGCCTGGCGCAGGGTGAGGTTCTCCCCATAGGCCTTCTTGGCGATCTGCGCGGCCTTGTCGTAGCCGATGTGCGGGTTCAGCGCGGTGACCAGCATCAGGCCGCGCTCCAGGTGCTCGGCCATCTTCTCGGCGTCCGCTTCAAGGCCAGCGATGCAGTGGGCCTGGAAGTTGCGGCAGCCATCGGCCAGCAGGCGAATGGACTGCAGCAGGTTATGGATGAGCACTGGCTTGTATACGTTGAGCTGGAGATGGCCCTGGCTGGCGGCCATGCCGATGACCACATCATTGCCCAGTACCTGGCAAGCCAGCATGGACAAGGCCTCGCACTGGGTAGGGTTGACCTTGCCCGGCATGATCGAGCTGCCTGGCTCGTTGGCCGGCAAGCGTACTTCGGCCAGGCCGCCACGGGGGCCGGAGCCCAGCAGGCGCAAGTCATTGGCCAGTTTCATCAGGGCCACGGCCAGGGTTTTCAGGGCGCCCGCCAGCGTGACCAGGGGCTCATGGCCGGCCAGGGCGGCGAACTTGTTCGGGGCGGTGACGAAGGGCAGCCCGGACAGCGCGGCGATCTCGGCGGCCACGGCCTCGGCGAAGCCTTTGGGGGCGTTGAGCCCGGTACCTACGGCGGTGCCGCCCTGGGCCAGCTCGTAGACAGCGGGCAGCGAACCACGGATGGCGCGCTGGGCGTAGTCCAGCTGGGCGACGAAGGCTGAGATTTCCTGGCCGAAGGTGATGGGCGTGGCATCCATCATGTGGGTGCGGCCGGTTTTCACCAGGTTGAGGTGGCGCGCCGACAGCTCGGCCAGCCCCGCGGAAAGCTCGCCCAGGGCCGGCAGCAGGTCGTCATGGGTCGCCTTGGCCGCCGCGATGTGCATGGCGGTAGGGAAGCAATCGTTTGAGCTTTGCGAGCGGTTCACATGATCGTTGGGGTGAACCGGCGATTTGCCGCCGCGGCCGTTGCCGGCCAGCTCGTTACCCCTGCCGGCGATCACCTCGTTGACGTTCATGTTGCTCTGGGTGCCGCTACCGGTTTGCCAGACCACCAGCGGAAACTGGTCGTCGTGCTCACCGGCGAGCACCTCATCGGCAGCCTGCTCGATCAGCCGGGCCACATCAGGTGGCAGGTCACCGCTACGGCTGTTGACCCGCGCCGCCGCCTTCTTGATCAAGGCCAGCGCATGGACCACCGCCAGGGGCATGCGCTGCTCGCCGATGGCGAAGTTGATCAGCGAGCGTTGGGTCTGGGCGCCCCAGTAGGAAGCCTCCGGGACTTCGATCTGGCCAATGCTGTCAGTTTCGATGCGGGTCATTGCATTCTCGCTTGTGCAGGTTAGACAGCCAGTTTAGGCGCATTCTGGCGGTGGGGGTTCCCTGTTTGGGCTTCGCTGGAGTGACTGTGCCCAAGCCACTTCACAGGCCCGCCTTGGGGCGGCTCGTCACTTGGGCTTGAGCCGCTGCTGGGGTTGGGCGCAGAATGGCCCGCCAAGGAGCCTGCCTGGCAGGCGCCCTCCGGTTAGCTGTTCCATTTGCCAGATCGCCACAGTAAGGAAAACCGATGAATCGAGTTCGTGCCCTCTGCACCGCGGCCCTGTTGGCCTGCGCCGGGCCTGCCCTGGCCGCCACCGCCAGCCACGAGGCCAGCGCAGAAGCCTTCCTGATGATGGCTCACGCTGACAAGCTCGGCACGCCTGTATACATGCAGGTGCAGCAGATGTTCGCCCAGCGTTTCGCCCAGGCCAACGCCCCGGAGTCCAAGAAAGCGACCCTGGAAAGCTACCAGGCCAAGGCCAACGCCGCGCTGGACCAGGCCATCGGCTGGAACAAGCTCAAGCCGGAAATGGTGAAGCTCTACACGGACAACTTCACCGAGCAGGAATTGAAAGACCTGGTCAAGTTCTACCAGTCGCCCCTGGGCCAGAAGATCGTCAAGACCATGCCTCAGGTCACCGAGCAATCGGCTGAGCTGACCCAGCAGCACCTGCAGGAAGCCGCGCCCGTGGTGAACAAGCTGCTGGCCGACATGACCGCCGAGGTAACGCCGCCGAAGGCCGCCGAGCCTGCCAAGAAGAAGTGACCGCCATGACCATGCAAGCGCGCATCCAGCACACCCTGACCCTGCTGCAACCGCGGCACCTGGACGTGATCGATGAAAGCCACATGCACAGCCGCGGCAGCGAGACGCACTACAAGGCCGTAGTGGTCAGCGAACGCTTCGAGGGGCTGAGCCGGGTCAAGCGTCACCAACTGGTGTATGGCACCCTGGGCGAACTGATGGGCGAGTTCCATGCCCTGGCCCTGCACACCTATACCCCCGAGGAGTGGGCCGCCACGGGCGCGGCTCCGGCCTCGCCGGTATGCGCCGGCGGGCATTGATCCAGCGCAACACAGCCACGGCTCCCTTTGCTAGAATGCGCGCCGCCCGCGGGTAGCCCCCGCGTGGCGCCTATTCGAAACAACCCGGGCCGCCCTTTGCGAGGGCCCCGCCAGGAGAAGCAAAGATGTCCATAGTCGTGGCCGCGCTGTACAAGTTCGTCACCCTCGAAGATTACGTCGACCTGCGCGAGCCCTTGCTCCAGGTCATGCTGGCCAACGAGGTCAAGGGCACCTTGCTCCTGGCCAACGAAGGCATCAACGGCACCGTGTCCGGCACCCGCGAGGCCATCGATGCCTTGCTCGCCTGGCTGCGCAACGACCCGCGCCTGGTCGACCTTGACCACAAGGAGTCCCTCTGCGACGAGCAGCCCTTCTACCGCACCAAGGTCAAGCTCAAGAAAGAGATCGTTACCCTGGGCGTGCCGGGCGTGGACCCGAACAGGAAGGTCGGCACCTATGTGGAGCCCAAGGACTGGAACGCGCTGATCAGCGACCCCGAGGTGCTGCTCATCGACACGCGCAACGACTACGAAGTGGCCATCGGGACCTTCGAAGGCGCCATCGATCCGAAGACCACGACCTTCCGCGAGTTCCCGGAGTACATCAAGACGCACTTCGACCCTAGCCGTCACAAGAAGGTGGCCATGTTCTGCACCGGTGGCATCCGTTGCGAGAAGGCATCCAGCTTCATGCTCGGCGAGGGCTTCGAGCAGGTGTACCACCTCAAGGGCGGTATCCTGAAATACCTTGAGGAAGTGCCCGAGCAGGAAAGCAAATGGCAGGGCGACTGCTTCGTGTTCGACAACCGGGTAACCGTGCGCCACGACCTCAGCGAGGGCGACTACGACCAGTGCCATGCCTGCCGCATGCCGGTCAGCGTCGAAGACCGCCAGTCCCCCCATTACACCCCAGGCATCAGTTGCCCGCATTGCTGGGACAGCCTGAGCGAGAAGACCCGTCGTAGCGCCATCGACCGGCAGAAGCAGATCGAACTGGCCAAGGCGCGCAACCAGCCTCATCCCATCGGCTATAACTACCGCAAAACGACCGAGGCTTGAGCCATGGCCAACCGCCTGGTGTATGTGATGGACCCGATGTGCTCCTGGTGCTGGGGCTTTGCTCCGGTCGCCGAGGCGCTGATAAGCCAGGCGGCGACGGGCGGCGTTACCGCTCATCTGGTGGTCGGAGGCCTGCGTACAGGCCAGACCGCGCTGGATAACGGCACTCGCAAGCGTATTCTGAAGCACTGGCACAGCGTCGCGCGGACAACCGGGCAACCCTTCCGGTTCGAGGAGGCATTGCCCCCTGGCTTCGTGTATGACACCGAGCCGGCCTGCCGGGCGATCGTCACCGCCCGCCTGATCGACCCGGCCATGGCCTGGCCCCTGGCTCGCGCCATCGGGCAGGCCTTCTACCGCGACGGCATGGACGTGACCCGTACCGCCGCCCTCGTGGATATCGCCGAGGCGGTCGGGCTTTCCCGCCTGCGCTTCGCCGACACCTTCGACCTGGCGCAGACCGCCGAGGCTACCCAGGCCGACTTCACTTGGTCACAGTCCTTGGGTATTTCTGGGTTCCCCACGGTGCTGGCCGAGCATGACCGCCAATACGCATTGCTTACCAATGGCTACCAGTCGGCTGATGCCCTGGGGCCACTGCTGGCACGTTGGCTTGATCGCATCGCCGCGCTATAGTCGCGCGGTGCTGCGCCGTCCCTGACGGCAGCGTTGGCACAGTGGGAGTGCCGCGCTGGCTGAAGGCTGGAAACCTTGGCTGCGCTGTGCTGAATGTGTGCCGGGCCGCGTGGCCTGGCGTCTGCGCCTCAAAGGATCACATGAAGCAGAAACGCACCCTGGAAACGCCAAGGCTGATCAGCATCGCGTGGCCGTTCATCGCTGTTGTACTGCTGCTGGCCCTGCTGGGATGCGTCAGCTTCTACGCACTGTCCGCCGTGCGGGGCTATGTGGCAGGTGAAAGCCTGTGGTCCAAGGCGCAGAAGGATGCGATCTTCTACCTGAGCCTGTACGCGGATAACCGTGACGAAGGCACCTATGCCAAATACCGGCAAGCGATGGCGGTGCCCGAGGGCAACCGAGAGCTGAGGGTGGCCCTGGAAAAGCCCGAGCCTGACATGGCCATGGCCCGCAAGGGGCTTCTGCAGGGCGGCAATCACCCGGAAGATTTCGACGGCATCATCTGGCTGTTCCTCAATTTCCGCCATATTTCCTATTTCGCTCGCGCCATGGACCTCTGGACCATTGGCGACAACTACCTGGATCAGCTCGATGCCATTGCCGGGCAGATGCATGCCGCCATCGGGGGAGGCACCGCGACGGCGGCCGATACCTTGCGCTGGAAGCAGCAGATCGCCGCCCTGAATGAAGCAGTGACGCCGGCCGCCAAGGCCTTCAGTGATGCTTTGGGCGAGGGCAGTCGGGTGCTGCAGCGCTGGCTGGTCAGTACCAACCTGGTGACGGCGTTCCTGTTGATCGCGCTGGCCTTGTGGATCACCCGCAAGCTGCTGGTGCAGCGCCATAGCATGGCCGAGGCGCTGCAACTGGAAAAGGAACGTGCCCAGGTTACTCTGGCGTCCATCGGCGATGGGGTAATCGCTACCGACGTGACCGGCGCCATCGCCTACATGAACCCGGCCGCCGAGCAGCTTACCCATTGGAAGGCCGAGCAGGCGGCGGGCTTGCCTTTGGCTGCCTTGTTCAACCTGCTGGACGAGCATGCCGAGAAAGACCATTTCACCCTGATCGAGCGCATCCTCGGAGGGCAGCTCACCGGTGGCAGCGAGCATGCCAAGCTCATTCAGCGTCTGGACGGCAGCACGGTCTCGGTGAATCTGGTAGGCGCGCCCATCCAGACCGACGGCCGCATCAGCGGGGCGGTACTGGTGCTGCACGACATGACCCAGGAGCGGCAGTACATCGCCAACCTGTCCTGGCAAGCCAGCCATGATGCATTGACAGGCCTGGCCAACCGCCGGGAGTTCGAGCAGCGGCTGGAACAGGCCCTGACCCGTACCGCCAATGGGCGAGGGCGGCAGTCGCTCATGTTCCTTGACCTTGACCAGTTCAAGCTGGTGAACGATACCTGCGGCCATGCGGCAGGCGACGAGTTGTTGCGACATATCTGCGCCGTATTGCAATCCTGCCTGCGGGAAACCGATACCCTGGCCCGCCTGGGCGGTGACGAGTTCGGCGTGCTGCTGGAAGATTGTCCGCCGGACCAGGCCGAGCGCATCGCCGAACACCTGCGCGAGAGCGTGCACAGCCTGCACTTCGTCTGGAAAGGGCGACCGTTCATGACCTCCGTGAGCATTGGTCTGGTGCACCTGAACCTGTTGCCGGCCACGTTGGAGCTGTCTTTGCGGGCCGCGGACATGGCCTGCTACATGGCCAAGGAAAAGGGGCGCAACCGTGTGCAGGTCTATCACGCCGAAGACTCCGAAGTGTCTACCCGCTTCGGCGAAATGGCCTGGATTCAACGGCTGCGCATGGCCCTGGAGGAAGACCGCTTCACCCTTTATGCGCAAGAAATCGCCCTCTTGGCCAACGACCGCAACGGCGGCGGCCATGCTCGCCATGTGGAGATCCTGCTACGGCTGCATGATGAGCACGGGCGAATGATTCTTCCGGACAGTTTCATCCCGGCCGCCGAGCGCTATGGCCTGATGACCGCCCTGGATCGCTGGGTAGTCAAGAATGTATTCAAGGTGATCCGCCAGGCCATGGATGAAAGCGGGGAAGAACCGCTGGCCGTATGTGCTATCAATTTGTCCGGGATCAGTATCGGGGATGACGATTTCCTGGATTATCTTCGTGAGCAGTTCCGCCGGTTCGCCATTGCGCCGCACTTGATCTGCTTCGAAATCACCGAGACCAGTGCCATCTCGAACCTTGGCAGCGCCATTCGCTTCATCAACGAGCTCAAGGCGCTGGGTTGCCTGTTCTCACTCGATGATTTCTGCGCGGGCATGTCCTCGTTCGCCTACTTGAAGCACCTGCCGGTGGATTTCCTGAAGATCGATGGCAGTTTTGTAAAGGACATGCTCGATGATCCCATCAACCGGGCCATGGTTGAAGTCATCAACCATATCGGCCACGTGATGGGTAAGCGCACCATCGCCGAATTCGTTGAAACGCCGCTGATCGAGCAGGCGCTCATGGAGATTGGCGTGGATTATGCGCAAGGCTACGTGATCGAGCGGCCACGCTTGTTCACCTGTGAAAGCCTGCGCTGCGCCGACGAAGTGCGTGCCACCCCCTGACGCCTCCCTTGGGAGGCAAGGGCAGCGAACCTTGCGGTAGTTTTTCACCAACAGAAAGGAAGTTGTCGATGAATGATGTAGCGGATTCAGGTTTCACTCGCACCGGCCCTCTGATGGAAGCCGCCAGCTATCCGGCATGGGCCCAGCAACTGTTGCGTGATTGCAGCATTGCCAAGCGGCGCGTGGTGCAACATGAACTGTACCAGCGGATGCGAGACAACAAGCTCAGCGCCGGCACCATGCGCCAGTACCTGATTGGCGGCTGGCCGGTGGTGGAGCAATTCTCGCTGTACATGGCTCATAACCTGACCAAGACCCGTTTCGGTCGCCATCCAGGCGAAGACATGGCGCGCCGCTGGTTGATGCGCAACATCCGAGTCGAACTGAACCATGCCGATTACTGGGTCAACTGGTGCGCGGCTCACGGTGTGACCCTGGAAGACCTGCAGGCCCAGAAAGTGCCGCCGGAGCTGCAATCGCTCAGCCATTGGTGCTGGCAGACCTGTACCGCCGACTCGCTGGTAATCGCCATGGCCGCGACCAACTACGCCATCGAAGGCGCGACCGGCGAATGGTCGGCCGTGGTGTGCTCCACCGACGTGTACGCCAATGCCTTCCCTGAGGAAACCCGCAAGCGCGCCATGAAGTGGCTGAAGATGCATGCCCAGTATGACGACGCGCATCCATGGGAAGCTCTGGAAATCATCTGCACCCTGGCTGGAAACGACCCGTCCCAGGCCCTGCAGGACGAGCTGCGCAAAGCCATCTGCAAGAGCTATGACTACATGTTCCTGTTCCTGGAACGCTGCATGGAGCTGGAGAGCAAGAGCGTCCAGCGCGAGCGCGAAGCGGTGGCCTGATCCTACCGTGGACGGGAGCCAACTCGCCAGCTTCGCTGGCTCCCACCGCAAATGGCTCCCTGTAGGAGGTAGCGAAGCTGCCGAACACCCAAGCTGCTCAAGCCTGGACTGCGTGATCCCGACTAGCGCGCGTCGAAGGCGCGGCCGTTGATGCCGGCGCTGTCAGGCCCCATCAGGTAAAGATAGATAGGCATGATGTCCTGAGGGGTGGGGTTGCGTTGCGGGTCCTCGTCCGGATAGGCCTGGGCGCGCATGTCGGTGCGGGTGCCGCCGGGGTTGAGGCTGTTGGCGCGGATCAGCGAGCTGCCGGCGCATTCGTCGGCGAGCGTTTGCATCAGCCCTTCGGTGGCGAACTTGGACACCGCGTAGGCCCCCCATTGGGCGCGGCCCTTGCGGCCCACGCTGCTGGACGTAAAGATCACCGAGGCCTCCTTGGAGCGATGCAGCAGCGGCAGCATGGCCCGGGTGAGCATGAAGGTGGCATTGACGTTCACCTGCATGACCTGGACGAACTCCTGGTCCGGGGTTTCATCCAGGGTCGCCCGTGGCCCGAGGATGGACGCATTGTGCAGCAAGCCATCTAGGCAATCGAAGCGCTGCTCGATCGCCACTTCCAGTCGCTCGTAGTCCGCGGTTTTCGCGGTTTCCAGATCCAGCGGGTAGACCATCGGCGTCAGGTGGCCTGCCTGGTGGATGCGCTGGGCCACGGCTTCCAGATGACTGCGGGTTCTGCCCAACAGGATGACCTGGGCGCCATGGGCGGCGTAGGTTTGCGCCGCCGTGGCGCCAATGCCGCGGCCGGCGCCGGTGACCAGGATCACCCGGTTGGCCAGTAGGTCGGGGGCTGCCTTGTACTCGAACATCGCGGGGTCTCCTGGCTCTGGCGCGGGTCAACAGCCGCAGAGGGCACGATCCAGAAGGTCGCGCAGCTCCGCGGGATGGCTGACGACAGCGTCCGCGCCCCAGCGATCGGGGTTGTCGTCAGGATGAATATAGCCGTAACGCACCGCGACGGTCTTGGTTCCGGCATCCCGACCGGATTCGATGTCGCGCAGGTCATCGCCCACGAACAACACCCTGGACGGGTCCAGGCCGAGGGTCTTGCAGGCCAGGGCCAGCGGCTCCGGGTCCGGCTTGCTGCGGGTCACATGGTCGGGGCAGATCAGCACCCGGGAGCGTTCAGCCAAGCCCAGCTGGCGCATGATCGGCTCGGCGAAGCGCACAGGCTTATTGGTCACCACGCCCCAGATCAGCCCAGCCTTCTCCAGGTCTTGCAGCAGCGCTTCCATGCCGTCGTACAAATGGGTATGCACCGCGCAATGCGCCTGGTAACGCTCCAGAAATTCGAGCCGGAGGGCTTCGAAACCCTCCGCTTCAGGCGCTAGGCCGAAGGTGGCGCTGACCATGGCCCGGGCGCCGCCGGAGACCACATCACGGATAAGCTGGTCGGCGACCGCAGGCCGGCCGCGCTCGGCCAGCATGGCCTGGCAGACGGCGATGAAGTCCGGAGCCGTGTCGAGCAGGGTCCCGTCCATGTCGAAGAGTACGGCGTCCAGGCGCATTTCAAGCCTCCCGCAGAGTCTGGACCATATAGTTGACGTCCACGTCCGACGCCAGCTTGTAATGCCTGGTCAGCGGGTTGTATGTAAGCCCGATCATATCCTTGACCCGCAGGTCCGCGGCGCGGCTCCAGTTGCCCAGCTCGGAAGGGCGGATGAATTTCTTGAAGTCGTGAGTGCCGCGGGGCAGCAGCTTCATGATGTATTCAGCGCCGACAATGGCGAACAGATAGGCCTTGGGGTTGCGGTTGATGGTGGAGAAGAACACCTGGCCGCCCGGCTTGACCAGGCGGGCACAGGCGCGGATCACCGAGGACGGGTCCGGCACGTGCTCGAGCATTTCCAGGCAGGTCACCACGTCGTAGGTGCCTGGCTGTTCATCGGCCAGCGCCTCGGCGGTCACCTGGCGATAGTCGACCTCCACACCGGATTCAAGCTGATGCAGGCGGGCCACGGCCAGGGGCGCTTCACCCATGTCGATGCCAGTGACCTTGGCGCCGCGCAAGGCCATGGCCTCACTGAGAATGCCGCCGCCACAGCCCACATCCAGCACGGTCTTGCCGGCCAGGTGGGCGCGCTCGTCGATCCAGTTCACCCGCAGCGGGTTGATCTCGTGCAGGGGCTTGAATTCGCTTTCACGGTCCCACCAGCGGTGGGCGAGGGCTTCGAATTTGGCGATTTCGGCGTTGTCGACATTGCTCATGAACGGTCCTTGAAGCGAAAAGAAGAAGGAAGCGGCGAACGGGCCCCTGGCCGGTCAGCGTGGAGCGCCCTGGGCGATGCGCTCACCCCAGGCGCTGGCGCGGGCGATGAGCTCGGCCTCGTCGAAGCCGGTCAGGCGGCCCTCGTCGAGCAAGGCCTGGCCGGCCACCCAGAGGTGGCTCACACATTGGCGGCCGGCGGCGTAGATCAGTTGCGAAACCGGGTTATAGATGGGCTGAAGCGTCAGCCCTGAAAGGTCGAACGCGACCACGTCCGCAGCCTTGCCCAGTTCCAGCGAGCCGATGCAGCCGTCCAGGCCCAGGGCGCGGGCGCCGTTCAGGGTGGCCATGCGCAGGGCCCGGTGGGCATCGACGGCGGTGGCCGAGCCGGCGACGGCCTTGGCCAGCAGCGCGGCGGTGCGGGTTTCGGCGAGCAGGTCCAGGTCATTGTTGCTGGCCGCGCCGTCGGTGCCGATGGCCACGTTCACGCCCGCCTGCCAAAGACGCTCGATAGGGCAGAAACCGCTGGCCAGCTTGAGGTTGGATTCCGGGCAGTGCACCACGCTGCAGTTGTATTCCACCAACAGGGCCAGGTCGTCATCGTTCACCTGGGTCATGTGCACGGCCTGGAAACGCGGGCCGAGCAGGCCAAGCCGGGCGAGCCGGGCCAGCGGGCGCTCGCCGGTGGCGTCCACGGCCTGCTGCACCTCGAAGGCAGTTTCATGCACGTGCATCTGCACAGGCGCGTCCAGCTGGTTGGCCAGCACCCGCACCTGTTCCAGGTTGGCATCGCCCACGGTGTAGGGCGCGTGCGGCCCGAAGGCCAGGCTGATGCGCGGGTGGGCACGCAACTCATCGAACAGGGCGATGCCTTGGCGCAGGGCGTCGTCGCTGTCGCGGGCGCCAGGTACGGGGAAATCCAGCACCGGCACGGATATCTGTGCCCGGGCGCCGCTTTCATGGATGCGCTCGGCCGCCACCGCCGGGTAAAAATACATGTCGGCGAAGCAACTGATGCCGCCCTTGATCTGTTCCGCGATGGCCAGGTCCATGCCATCGCGGATGAAGGCTTCATCCACCCATTTCGCTTCGGCGGGCCAGATATGGTCCTGCAGCCAGCTCATCAGCGGCAGGTCGTCGGCCAGGCCGCGGAACAGGCTCATGGCGCCATGGCCGTGGGCGTTCACCAGGCCCGGGGCGAGCAGGCAGCCGGGCAGTTCGCGCTTTTCCCGGTGGGGCTGGGCCAGGCCTTCGGCCCGCGGCCCCATGAAGGCAATGAGGCCGTCGCGGATGCCCAAGGCATAGTCGGTGAACACCACGCCCGCCGGTTCCACCGGGACCAGCCAGGTCGGCAGCAACAGAAGGTCAAGGGCGGCGGCTTGAGGCATGGGAGGGTTCCGATGAGAGGGCGATGTGCTCGAAGTATACCCGAGCGTCTTTCCCGGGGGAGCGGTATAATCGGCGGTTTTTGGCAGCTTGAGTGGGGTGGGGCATGCGCGATCGGCTTTTGGCGGCGGAGAAGGTAAAAGCGATCGACTGGCGTGACGGCGCGCTCTTCCTACTGGACCAGCGCCTGCTGCCGGGCGTCGAAACCTGGGTTCGCTATGAAGACGCGGCGGAAGTGGCCGGGGCCATTCGGGCGATGATCGTGCGCGGCGCGCCGGCCATTGGCATCGCGGCGGCCTACGGCGTGGTGCTGTCGGCGGCCGCGCGCCTGCGTGGCGGCGGCGACTGGCAGGCGGCCGTGGCCGCGGATATCGCCTTGCTGGCCGATTCCCGGCCCACCGCGGTCAACCTGTTCTGGGCGCTCAACCGCATGCGCGACCGCCTGGCCCGCCTGCGCGACGGCGAGTCGGCCGTGGCCGTCCTGGAAGCCGAGGCGGTGGACATCCACCAGAGCGACCGCGAGGCCAACCTCACCATGGCCCAGCTTGGCGTGGAGCTGATCCGCCGACACCAGGGCAACATGCAGACCCTGCTCACCCACTGCAATACCGGGGCGCTGGCCACTGGCGGTTTCGGCACGGCCCTGGGCGTGATCCGCGGCGCCTGGCTCGAAGGCATGGTGGAGCGGGTATACGCCGACGAAACCCGGCCCTGGCTACAAGGCTCGCGGCTGACGGCCTGGGAGCTGGCCAACGAAGGCATTCCGGTTTCCCTGAATGCCGATTCGGCCGCCGCCCACATCATGAAGACCAAAGGCGTGACCTGGGTGATCGTGGGGGCGGACCGCATCACCGCCAACGGCGACGTGGCCAACAAGATCGGCACCTACCAGCTGGCGGTCAATGCCATGCACCACGGCGTGCGCTTCATGGTGGTGGCGCCCAGTTCCACCATCGACATGACCCTGGAGAGCGGTGACCTCATCCCCATCGAGGAACGGCTGGGCAGCGAGTTGCTGGAAGTGGGCGGCACCCGCATCGGGGCCAACGTGGAAGCCTTCAACCCGGTGTTCGACGTCACCCCGGCTGACCTGATCGATGCCATCGTTACCGAGAAGGGTGTGATCGAGCGGCCCGACACTGCCAAGATGGCTCAATTGATGTGCCGCAAGCGCTTGCATTGATGGTCGCGCGGCCAAGGCCATAGCCCGGCGCCCGGCAGGCCGGTTGAGCCCTGCCAAGCCTCTATCGCGCTCTGTTCCCACGCCGGGGCAGGGCGCACAGCCCCTCAATCGCGCTCCAGGCGATTTTCTCCCTCCAGCTTCCTCCTCCAAGGCCCTCTTTGGGATAGGCCTCAGACACGCTCTGTGGTAACATCCGGCGGTTTGGAGACGGGCCGTCATCGAGGCGCGTCCCCTGTTTGTGAGACGCAAGTCGTCAGGTGTGTCGCTGGCCAATGCTGGCTCGGCTGAGTTTCATTACATAAGGAATCAGGCTTCTCATGGGCGAACTGGCCAAAGAAATCCTACCGGTCAATATCGAAGACGAACTTCGGCAGTCGTACCTCGACTACGCCATGAGCGTAATCGTCGGGCGGGCCTTGCCTGACGCGCGCGACGGCTTGAAGCCGGTGCATCGGCGGGTTCTCTATGCCATGAGCGAGCTGGGCAACGACTGGAACAAGCCCTACAAGAAATCGGCCCGTGTGGTCGGTGACGTGATCGGTAAATACCACCCTCACGGTGACACCGCCGTCTACGACACCATCGTGCGCATGGCCCAGCCCTTCTCCCTGCGCTACCTGCTGGTGGACGGCCAGGGCAACTTCGGCTCGGTGGACGGCGACAACGCCGCGGCCATGCGATACACCGAAGTGCGCATGACCAAGCTGGCCCATGAGCTGCTTTCCGACCTGCACAAGGAAACCGTCGACTGGGTGCCCAACTACGACGGCACCGAGCTGATTCCCGCGGTGATGCCTACCCGCGTGCCCAACCTGCTGGTCAACGGCTCCAGCGGTATCGCCGTGGGCATGGCCACCAACATCCCGCCCCATAACCTGGGAGAAGTACTCGATGGTTGCCTGGCGATCATCGACAACCCGGACGTGACCATCGATGAGTTGATGCAGCACATCCCCGGCCCGGACTTCCCCACCGCCGCGGTGATCAATGGGCGCCAGGGCATCATCGAGGCCTACCGCACCGGCCGCGGGCGCATCTACATGCGGGCGCGCTCCACCGTCGAAGACATCGACAAGGTAGGCGGCCGCCAGCAGATCGTGGTCACCGAGCTGCCGTACCAGCTGAACAAGGCGCGGCTGATCGAGAAGATCGCCGAGCTGGTCAAGGAAAAGAAACTCGAAGGCATCACCGAGCTGCGCGACGAGTCCGACAAGGACGGCATGCGCATCGTCATCGAGCTGCGCCGGGGTGAAGTGCCGGAGGTGATCCTCAACAACCTGTACGCGCAAACCCAGCTGCAGGCGGTGTTCGGCATCAACATCGTCGCCCTGGTGGACGGCCGCCCACGGCTGCTGAACCTGAAGGACCTGCTCGAGGCCTTCGTGCGCCATCGTCGCGAAGTGGTGACCCGCCGCACCGTGTTCGAGCTGCGCAAGGCGCGCGAGCGTGGCCACATCCTTGAAGGCCAGGCAGTGGCCCTGTCGAACATCGATCCGGTGATCGCCCTGATCAAGGCCTCGCCCACGCCGTCCGAAGCCAAGGAAGCCCTGGTGTCCACCGGCTGGGAGTCCTCGGCGGTGATGACCATGGTCGAGCGCGCCGGCGCCGACAGCTGCCGCCCCGAGAACCTGGACCCGCAATACGGCGTGCGCGACGGCAAGTATTACCTGTCGCCCGAACAGGCCCAGGCCATCCTCGATCTGCGCCTGCACCGCCTCACCGGCCTGGAGCATGAAAAGCTGCTGGCCGAGTACCAGGAGATCCTCAACCAGATCGGCGAGCTCATCCGCATTCTCAACAGCCCCGAGCGCCTGATGGAAGTCATTCGCGAAGAGCTGGAGCTGATCCGCGCCGAGTATGGCGACGCGCGCCGCACCGAGATCCTCGACGCGCGCCTGGACCTGACCCTCGGTGACATGATCCCCGAGGAGCATCGCGTGGTGACCATTTCCCACGGCGGCTATGCCAAGACCCAGCCCCTGGCGGCCTACCAGGCCCAGCGCCGTGGCGGCAAGGGCAAGTCCGCCACCGGGGTGAAGGATGAGGACTACATTTCCCACCTGCTGGTCGCCAACAGCCACACCACCCTGATGCTGTTCTCCAGCAAGGGCAAGGTGTACTGGCTCAAGACCTACGAGATTCCGGAAGCCTCCCGCGCCGCCCGTGGCCGGCCGCTGGTGAACCTGCTGCCGCTCAGCGAAGGTGAGTACATCACCACCATGCTGCCGGTGGAGGAATACACCGAAGGGCACTTCATCTTCATGGCCACCGCCAACGGTACCGTGAAGAAGGTGCCGCTGGAGCAGTTCAGCCGCCAGCGCAGCGTGGGCCTGATCGCCGTGGAGCTGGACGAAGGCGACGTGCTCATCTCGGCCTCCATCACCGATGGCCAGCGCGAAGTGATGCTGTTCTCCGACGCCGGCAAGGTGACCCGCTTCAACGAGGCCGACGTCCGCCCCATGGGCCGTACCGCTCGTGGGGTGCGCGGCATGCGCCTGGGCGAGGGCCAGCGTCTGATCTCCATGATCATCCCGGAGGAGGGCAGCCAGATCCTCACTGCCTCCGAGCGTGGTTACGGCAAGCGCACCGCCATCGCCGAGTTCCCGCAGTACAACCGTGGCGGCCAGGGCGTGATCGCCATGGTCAGCAACGAGCGTAACGGGCGCCTGGTCGGGGCCGTGCAGGTGCTCGAAGGCGAGGAGATCATGCTGATCTCCGACCAGGGCACCCTGGTGCGCACTCGCGTGGGCGAAGTGTCGAGCCTGGGCCGCAACACCCAGGGCGTGACCCTGATCAAGCTGGCCACCGACGAGAAGCTGGTGGGCCTGGAGCGGGTTCAGGAACCGTCCGAGGAAGAGGTGGAAATCTTCGAGAGCGAGGACGCCCTGGCCGCGAGCATGGTGGAAGAACTGATCGAGGCGCCCGCCGATGGGGTCGAGACGCCTGCCGAGGAACTGGGTGACACCGGTGGCGAACCGATCCCCGAATGAACCGGCATTGTGGTGAAGGCGGGCGCCCGGGCGCCCGTCGATGCAAGTACTATCAGCCCTTGTAGAGCGAGAGTGGATGTGAGCAACCGAGCCTTTAACTTCTGCGCAGGCCCCGCTGCGCTCCCTGAAGCCGTTCTGCAGCGCGCCCAGGCGGAAATGCTCGACTGGCATGGCAAGGGCCTTTCCGTCATGGAAATGAGCCACCGCAGCGACGATTACACGGCCCTGGCGCAGAAGGCCGAGCAGGACCTGCGCGACCTGCTGTCCATTCCGTCCAACTACAAGGTGCTCTTCCTGCAGGGCGGCGCCAGCCAGCAGTTCGCCGAGATTCCGCTGAACCTGCTTCCCGAAGGCGGCGTGGCGGACTATATCGATACCGGCATCTGGTCGCGCAAGGCCATCGACGAGGCACGTCGCTACGGGACCATCAACGTGGCCGCGTCCGCCAAACCCATGGACTACCTGGACCTCCCCGTCCAGGCGGAGTGGAAGCTGAGCGACCAGGCCGCCTACGTCCATTACGCCAGCAATGAAACCATCGGTGGCCTGGAATTCCAGTGGGTACCCCAGGTGGACGCGCCCCTGGTGGTGGACATGTCCTCCAACATTCTGTCACGGCCGATCAACGTGGCCGACTACGGCATGATCTACGCCGGCGCCCAGAAAAACATCGGCCCCAGCGGGCTGGTGGTGGTGATCATTCGCGAAGACCTGCTCGGCAACGCCCGGGCCAGCTGCCCCACCATGCTCAACTACAAGGTGGCGGCGGACAACGGCTCCATGTACAACACCCCGGCCACCTATTCCTGGTACCTCTCCGGGCTGGTGTTCGAGTGGCTCAAGGAGCAGGGCGGCGTCACCGCCATGGAGCAGCGCAACCGGGCCAAGAAAGACAAGCTCTATGCCTTCATCGACGGTAGCGACTTCTACAGCAACCCGATCGCGCCCGCGGCTCGTTCCTGGATGAACGTGCCGTTCCGCCTGGCCGACGAGCGACTGGACGGCGCCTTCCTCGCCGGGGCCGACGCTCGCGGCCTGCTCAACCTCAAGGGCCATCGTTCGGTAGGCGGCATGCGCGCTTCCATCTACAATGCCCTGGGCATGAACGCCATCGATGCTCTGGTGGCCTACATGGCCGAGTTCGAGAAGGAACATGCCTGATGACGGATGCAAACTCTGACCAGGCGCTCAAGGCACTGCGGCTGCGCATCGACAGCCTCGACGAAAAGATCCTCGAATTGATCAGTGACCGCGCCCGCTGCGCCCAGGAGGTCGCCCGGGTCAAGATGGGGTCCCTCGCCGCTGGCGAGCAGCCCGTGTTCTACCGGCCGGAGCGCGAAGCCCAGGTGCTCAAGCGGGTCATGGAGCGTAACCAGGGGCCCCTGGGTGACGAGGAAATGGCGCGCCTGTTCCGCGAAATCATGTCCACCTGCCTGGCCCTGGAGCAGCCCCTGAAGGTGGCTTACCTGGGCCCGGAAGGCACCTTCACCCAGGCCGCGGCCATGAAGCATTTCGGCCATGCGGTGATCAGCCAGCCCATGGCGGCCATCGACGAAGTGTTCCGCGAAGTGGTTGCCGGCGCGGTGAACTTCGGCGTGGTGCCGGTGGAGAACTCCACCGAGGGGGCGGTGAACCATACCCTCGACAGCTTCCTCGAGCATGACCTGGTCATCTGCGGCGAGGTGGAGCTGCGCATTCACCACCATCTGCTGATCGGTTCCAACACCAAGACCGACAGCATTTCGCGCATCTACTCCCATGCTCAGTCCCTGGCGCAGTGCCGCAAATGGCTGGACGCCCATTACCCCAATGTGGAGCGGGTGGCGGTGTCCAGCAATGCCGAGGCCGCCAAGCGGGTCAAGGGGGAGTGGAACTCCGCCGCCATCGCCGGTGACATGGCCGCCAGCCTCTATGGGCTGGATCGCCTGGCCGAGAAGATCGAGGACCGCCCGGACAACTCTACGCGCTTCCTGATCATCGGCAACCAGGAAGTGCCGCCCACGGGGGATGACAAGACCTCGGTCATCGTGTCCATGCAGAACAAGCCTGGCGCATTGCACGAGCTGTTGATGCCGTTCCACGAGAACCACATCGACCTCACCCGTATCGAGACCCGCCCGTCTCGCAGCGGCAAGTGGACCTACGTGTTCTTCATCGATTTCATCGGCCATCACCGGGACCCGCTCATCAAGGCGGTGCTCGAGCGCATCAGCGGCGAGTCTGTCGCGCTGAAGGTGCTGGGGTCCTATCCCAAGGCCGTGCTCTGACCTTCGCTTCCCGGCGCGCCACAGGCGCGCCCCTGTATAACCGGATCGCGGCGGCAGCCCAGCCGCGGTCAAGGCTCCCCGGATGTTCCCATGTCGAATGAAAGCACTTCCCGCCCCGCGCCGCTGATTGGCCGCCTGGTTGTCGTAGGTCTTGGCCTGATCGGTGGCTCCTTCGCCAAGGGCATGCGCGAAAGCGGGCTATGCCGCGAGGTGGTGGGCGTGGACCTGGACGCCCGGTGCCGCTTGCGCGCCGTCGAGCTTGGGGTGACTGATCGCTGCGAGTCGTCCCTGGCACAAGCCTGTCAGGGCGCGGATGTGATCCAGCTGGCAGTGCCTATCCTGGCCATGGAGCGCGTGCTGAGGTTGCTGGCCGAGCTGGACCTGGGCGATGCGGTGATCACCGACGTGGGTAGCGCCAAGGGCAATATCGTGCGGGTTGCCCGCCAGGCCTTGCCGGGGCAACTGAGCCGTCTGGTGCCCGGGCACCCCATCGCCGGCTCCGAGCAGAGCGGGGTAGAGGCGGCCAATGGCGCGCTCTTCCACTGCCACAAGGTCATTCTTACGCCCTTGCCGGAAACCGAGCCGAGCGCCGTGGCCAAGGTGGAAGCGCTATGGCGTGCCCTAGGCGCGGATGTGGAGCACATGGAGGTGGAGCGCCACGATGAAGTGCTTGCCGCCACCAGCCACCTGCCGCACCTGTTGGCCTTCAACCTGGTGGATTCGCTGGCGCGGCGTGACGAAAGCCTGGAAATCTTCCGCTACGCGGCCGGGGGCTTCCGTGACTTTACCCGGATCGCCGGCAGCGACCCGATCATGTGGCACGACATCTTCCTGGCCAACCGCGACGCGGTGCTGCGCCAGCTGGACAGCTTCCGCGCCGACCTCGATGCCCTGCGCGAGGCGGTGGATAGCCGGGACAGCGAGGAGCTGCTGCAAGTGTTCACCCGGGCGCGCATGGCCCGGGAGCATTTTGGCGAGATCCTCGCGACCCGGGCCCGGGCGCGGCAGCCGAAGGCGCCTGAAGAAAGAAGGCAATAGGCCAGTCACTGCCGCTTCTCGCCCCATCGGAGTATCATGCGCCGCGGTTGCGGTTGCCGATAGGGTTGCCGCGGGGCGCTTGCCATTCATTTCAAGGTCCCGGGCGCGCCGCGCGCCAGGGATGCACGTGTCGGAAGAGGGTCTGCTGTGAATTTTCAAGCTCCGGTCATCACCATCGACGGGCCCAGCGGCTCGGGCAAGGGCACGGTCGCCAGCAAGCTGGCCGAGAAGCTGGGCTGGAACCTGCTCGACTCCGGCGCGCTGTACCGCCTGCTGGCGTTCGCCGCGGGCAACCATGGCGTGGCTCTGAGCAATGAGGCTTCACTGGTGCTGCTGGCCAAGCACCTGGACGTGCAGTTCGTCGCGGCAACGGACCACCGGCTGGACCGCATCGTCCTGGAGGGGGATGATGTCTCCCAGGCCATCCGCAACGAACAGGTGGGCGCCGCTGCTTCCCAGGTAGCCGCCATCCCCGCCGTCAGGCAAGCCTTGCTGGAGCGGCAGAAGGCCTTCCGCGAAGGCCCGGGCCTGATCGCCGATGGCCGTGACATGGGCACCGTGGTGTTCCCGGACGCGCCATTGAAGATCTTCCTCACCGCCAGTGCGGAGGAGCGAGCACGTCGCCGGTACTTGCAGTTGAAGGCCAAGGGCGATGATGTTAGTCTGGCGAGTCTGTTGGATGAGATACGTCTGCGCGATGAGCGCGACACCCAGCGCGCGGTGGCCCCGCTCAAGCCGGCCCCCGACGCTATCCAGCTCGATTCCACCGAGCTGTCCATCGAACAGGTGCTTGATCGAATCATGAGCGAGGTCGCGTTACGCGAACTCGCCTGACCAGGAAAGCCTTCGGGGTTCCAGCGTAAGCGGCGATGGCCGCTGCCCCCGCAGGCTTTCTTTTACTTGAACGCAGCCCACGTCAACTGGAGCGTGGTTGATGAGCCGATCGCCGGCTCAATTTACAGGAATTAAAATGAGCGAAAGCTTTGCAGAACTTTTTGAAGAAAGCCTGAAAACCCTCAACCTTCAGCCAGGCGCGATCATCACCGGTACCGTTGTCGACATCGACGGCGACTGGGTGACCGTTCATGCCGGCCTGAAGTCCGAGGGCGTCATCCCGCTCGAGCAGTTCTTCAATGAAGCTGGCGAGCTGACCATCAAGGTCGGTGACGAAGTTCACGTCGCGCTGGACGCGGTGGAAGACGGCTTTGGCGAAACCAAGCTGTCCCGTGAAAAAGCCAAGCGCGCCGAGTGCTGGATCGTTCTGGAAGCTGCCTTCGCTGCCGAAGAAGTCGTCAAGGGCGTCATCAACGGCAAGGTCAAGGGCGGTTTCACCGTCGACGTCAACGGCATCCGCGCGTTCCTGCCGGGTTCGCTGGTCGACGTGCGCCCAGTGCGCGACACCACCCACCTCGAAGGCAAAGAGCTCGAGTTCAAGGTCATCAAGCTGGACCAGAAGCGCAACAACGTTGTCGTTTCCCGTCGTAGCGTCCTGGAAGCCGAGAACAGCGCCGAGCGCGAAGCCCTGCTGGAATCCCTGCAGGAAGGCCAGCAGGTCAAGGGTATCGTCAAGAACCTCACCGACTACGGCGCCTTCGTGGACCTGGGCGGCGTGGACGGCCTGCTGCACATCACCGACATGGCCTGGAAGCGTATCAAGCACCCGTCCGAGATCGTTAACGTTGGCGACGAGATCGACGTCAAGGTTCTGAAGTACGATCGCGAGCGTAACCGTGTCTCCCTGGGCCTGAAGCAGCTGGGCGAAGACCCATGGGTTGCCATCAAGGCTCGTTACCCGGAAGGCACCCGCGTGAACGCGCGCGTCACCAACCTGACCGACTACGGCTGCTTCGCGGAGCTGGAAGAAGGCGTGGAAGGCCTGGTGCACGTTTCCGAAATGGACTGGACCAACAAGAACATCCACCCGTCGAAAGTCGTTCAGGTTGGCGACGAAGTGGAAGTCATGGTTCTGGACATCGACGAAGAGCGTCGTCGTATCTCCCTGGGCATCAAGCAGTGCAAGTCCAACCCATGGGAAGACTTCTCCGGCCAGTTCAACAAGGGTGATCGCATCACCGGTACCATCAAGTCGATCACCGACTTCGGTATCTTCATCGGTCTGGACGGCGGCATCGACGGCCTGGTTCACCTGTCCGACATCTCCTGGAACGAAGCCGGCGAAGAAGCCGTTCGCCGCTTCAAGAAGGGCGACGAGCTGGAAACCGTCATCCTGTCCGTTGATCCTGAGCGCGAGCGCATCTCGCTGGGCATCAAGCAGCTGGAAGACGATCCGTTCTCCAACTTCGTTGCACTGAACGACAAGGGCGCCATCGTCCGCGGTACCGTCAAGGAAGTCGACGCCAAGGGCGCTGTCATCACCCTGGCCGACGACATCGAAGGTACCCTGAAAGCCTCCGAAATCAGCCGTGACCGCGTTGAAGACGCGCGCAACGTGCTGAAGGAAGGCGACGAAGTCGAAGCCAAGATCATCAGCGTCGACCGCAAGTCCCGCGTCATCAGCCTGTCCATCAAGTCGAAGGACGTTGAAGACGAGAAAGAAGCCATTCAGAGCCTGCGCGACAAGCCAGCTTCTGAAAGCGCCGGCCCGACCACCCTGGGTGATCTGCTGCGCGCTCAAATGGAAAAGCAGAACTGAGTTCTGACTTCCATTGAAAAAAAGGGGTGACTTCGGTCACCCCTTTTTTTTTGCGTCTTTGCCAAGTCTCTTGCCGGACCTCGTGGGACCCAGCGCCAGCTGGGGAACTGCTTTTACGGCAGCTGGCGCTAGCTCCTGTAGGTATCCATGACCCGACAGGGATTAGCTGGCCGGTTCAATGCCACTGTGATCGCTTTCCAGACGCAGCAGGAGCGAGGCAATTGTCGATGCCAGGTGCTCACCGGCTTGAAGGGAGACTGCCAACGCCATCAAGACCTCGGCTGCCTTGTCCTGCGCCAGGGCAGTCGTCAGGAGCTGGCTGGCGGGCTCTCGCAGACTGGTCGCGGTAGGTTCAGGGTCATCCGCGAGCCGGGCGAATCGGCTCAGCGCCTCCGCCCCTGGCGTGTCCTCGTCGATCTCGAACAGGGCCCAGAAGACCATGCCAAGGGTGCCGGCGGGCTGTTCTTCCCGGCGGCTCCAGGCGCGCAAGACCATACCCTCGCGCTCAGCCTTTTCCAGCAGGCGTCGTACCTTGCCCGGTAGGGTAGCGGCCGCCTTGTAGCGATTGTAGTAGGTACGGCTGGCCAGGCTCGCTGCATCACGAACCGCCCGCCAGGCCACTGACCAGAGCTGAGCGACACTGTAGGTTCGAAGAGCGTGCCTGAAGCTGCTCTCCACCTGTCCGAGCTCTTCCTCTTCAAGCAGATGATTATAGGTGAGGCATTCACTACGAAAATAATTCATCACGTCCTGTACGGCATAGTCCAGCCATAGCTCGGTGAGGGCGGCGCCATCGGAGAAGCTTCGGGTGCAGAGCGTTTCCAGCCATTGGGCGGCGTCCTGGCCATGCTTGTCGGGGGCAAGCGCATACACCACGTTGTCCCGCTCGAACCAAAGCTCGTCGCCCTTGAGAAAATAGGCCCCAGGCGGGGCCTCCAAAGGCAGGTCTATCAGGATGCCGGTTGTCCAGAGGCGTTTGATGAAAGGGCTTGGGCTGCTGGGTGCCAAGGCCTCGCAATCGGCCAGGATGAAGGATCCGGAGGCCAGACGTGGCGTAATGGCAGCCTCCAGTGCAAGGAGAATCAATGCCTCGTCATCCTTGATGGCGGCGTAGTCGTAGCTGTGGGCGTCCTGTTCCCTGGCATGCTCTGCCAGGCGAGCGTCGAGGGCGGCGGCCATTTCCGCATCGCGCTGGCGCTTCAGGTTATTGGCCAACTGCTGGCAGCATTCACAGCGGCGAGAGCTGTGTGGTGGCTGTTTCCTGGCCTCTGATCGACTGCCGATCTCGATCGGGTCGCCACATTCCACGCAGGGCTGGTTTTCGTCGTAGGCCTTGCAGCGCTCGCGCACATAGGCTGCAATGGCCCCGCTCTGAGGAATGTCCTTGAAGGGCAGCAGGTCGCTGACCTTTTCCAGGAATGCACCTGAATCGTCCATTGCCCAGTAGCGGCGTATGAAGGCGACCTCTTCCGGGTCTTCGGTGAATAGCTCTAGCCTGATTGTCATCTGCGGTTGCCGTTATTTCGTGTCAGCAATATCCGTAGCGAAACCTTTCATCCTTGTTTGAAAGGTTCTGGAAGCCTGGAAGTCGGTAAGCCGACTACCAGCCCAGCGGCGAGCCTAAGGCAAGTGTTGATCCTATTTGAACGTTTTTTGCTTTACGGGATGTTGCCGGAGCTCTGACCAGGGTCCGGGTCAAATACAGGCTTTATCGTTCAAGCCAACGTCTCAGCGCGACGGCTTTTTGCAGTCAAAACCACGTCGCCCGCAAATTTCTGTAAAAGTCAATACTCAGGCTGTTCAAATGCTTCCGGTCATGCTACAACCTTCTTGCGGTTTCCTAGCTTCTTGATAAAGAAGGGAAAAACATGACGAAGTCCGAACTGATCGAACGTATTGTCACCCATCAGGGCCTGCTGTCCTCCAAGGATGTGGAACTGGCCATCAAGACCATGCTTGAGCAAATGTCCCAATCATTGGCGACGGGAGACCGGATCGAAATCCGCGGCTTCGGAAGCTTTTCGCTGCACTATCGCGCGCCTCGCGTGGGGCGCAACCCGAAAACCGGGCAGTCGGTTACCCTTGACGGAAAGTTCGTGCCTCATTTCAAGCCGGGCAAGGAACTGCGGGATCGCGTAAACGAAGAAGAAGCGCGCGATAGCGCCTGATGCTGGAGGAATGTCCGTGCGGAGTTTGACGCGCCTGGTGCAAGTAGTACTGCTATTGATAGTTGCGGCAGTCTGCCTGTTGTTCGTATTGGAAAACCCGCAGAAAGTCAGCCTGAGTTTCCTCGGCTTCGCCGGGCCGGAGTGGCCGGTATCCGTCGTGGTATTGCTCGCCTTGCTGGCCGGGCTCGCCGTTGGCCCGGTGATCGGTTGGTTCATCGCCATCCGAGGTCGTCGTCGGCTGCACCGCGCCGCCTTGCGTCAGAAAGCCGGTACTGCCCAGGGCTAGGCGCTAGTCAGGCAGTCGGCGGTAGTGACCACGATCGCATAGTCCATGGCCAGGTTGCTCAGCGACAGTGCCTGAATATCCTCGGCAGGCCACAGCCGGCCGCCCAGGTCTTGCTGGTCGAAGGTGAAGGTAGCGTCGCTCACCACCCTTACCTTGAAGCCCAGGTTGCCGCCAGTGCGAGCGGTAGCTTCCACTGAATTGTTGGTCGCCACGCCTACCATCACCAAGGCGTCGATGCTGCGTACTCGCAGCCAGCGTTCCAGCTGGGTCGCAATGAATGCGTCCGGAACATTCTTCTCGAACAGCGCTTCCTCGGCCAAGGGTGCGAGTGCCGGCTGAAATTCGCACCCCGGTTGTCCAGGGCGGAATACCGAGTCTGGTGAACGGGAAATATGGCGGATATGCACCACCGGGTATCCCTGCGCTCGCCAGTGAGCGAGCAGGGCGGCGATGTTGTGCTCCGCGCTCGGATTGTTACGCGGCCCCAAGTGGGGTGCCTGCATCCCCCGTTGCATATCGATGATGACCAAGGCCGGCGCTTGAGCGATTGCTACCATGCTGGCAATCACTTGCACATGATGATCATGCTGCGGCTGGTATAGCCGGCCGGGTTGATCCCGAAGGGGTATTCGCTGGCGTCTTCACCGTCCTGGCCGGAACGCGCCAATACACGGTAGTCACCGCCACAGGCTTTCTCGGCGCGCTTGTAGCACTTGTTCCAGGAGGAGGTGAGCCCCGAGCAACTGATATTCAGGCCTTTCTTACCCTGCCGCACCAGCGACTGAGAGTCGGCCGCGCAACCCCACAGCGCGAGCATCGCTATTGCTACAACAAAACGTCTCATGCCCTTCCTTCTGGTGACGCTCCAGGTACGTTGCCTGGAGGCTATTCGGCTATGTACGTATGAAGCCAAGGGAGCCAATGGGTGGCCCTTGGTCCAAACGTACCTTAAAGATAAGCGAAAGCGTAGAAAAGTTTGATGACGATTACAGGGATGGTTTCAGAACCCGGCTTATAGGCGCTTGAAGCGGTGAAGGGCTAAATCCTCGCAACCGCCTATCAGGAGCCTGTGAGCCGTGACCTATCCAACAATCATCCACCACGGAGCCCATGCCGGTGTAACCGGTTCCTGTCATCAGCTATGCCTGAGCGACAAGTACAGCCTATTGGTCGATTGCGGGCTGTTCCAGGGCCAGGAAGCCAAGGGCAGCCCTGAAATCGACTTCCCTGTGGGGGGAATCGCCGGGCTCGTCATTACCCACGCTCACCTGGACCATATCGGGCGCATCCCATGGCTACTGGCGGCAGGCTTCAATGGGCCAATCCTTTGCAGCGAGCCTACCGCACGACTGCTGCCGATCATGCTGGAGGATGCCTTCAAGCTGATGCTCAGCCGCGATCAAGCCAGGGTCGAACGCTACATAGCCAAGGTGGCGAGCCGGATAGTCTCTGTACCTTACGACAAGTGGGTAGAGTTGCCGCGCGGTCACAGGCCGAAAGCGCGTCTGCGCATGGCGCGCGCTGGCCATGTGTTGGGTTCGGCCTACGTGGAATTCGACATTGCATCCTGCGATGGCGAGCCCAGCCAGCACATCCTGTTCTCCGGAGATCTAGGTAGCGGGCAGTCATCGCTATTGCGAGCGCCAACCCCGCCGGAACGCGCGGATGTGCTGATACTGGAAAGCACCTACGGGGATCGCTTTCACCCGGGCGCCGATGAAAGGGTAGAACGGCTGGAGCGCCTTATCGAGAAGGCTTTGGCGGACCAGGGGACCATTCTGATTCCTTCGTTCAGCCTAGGCCGCGCCCAGGAGCTGCTATCCGATATCGAAGTGATCTTGCGCAAGACAGCCCTGTTGCCCACCGGGCCAAATCCGGCCCCTAACGGACCGGTGGACTGGCCGCGGCTTCCGGTCATTCTCGATTCGCCCTTGGCCAGCCGCATCACCCAGGCCTACCGAGAGCTCCAGCCCTATTGGAATGCCGAAGTCCCGGCCCGAGCGGAATCAAGTCGATCCCCGTTGGCCTTTCCTCAACTGATCACCATCGATGATCATGAGCAGCATCACCGGGTCGTCAACTACCTGGCCAGCACCCTGCGCCCCGCTATCGTGATCGCGGGCAATGGCATGTGCTCGGGCGGCCGCATCGTCAACTACCTCAAGGCCATGTTGCGCCATCCGCGTCATAATGTGCTGTTCTCCGGCTACCAGGCGCAAGGTACGCCCGGCGCGGTGATACAGGCCGCGGAAGGGGCCGAAGGGTTCGTTTCCATAGACCTGGACGGCGAGCGATATGACATTCGCGCCGGGGTGGCGACCTTGCAAGGGTATTCTGCCCATGCGGATCAAACGGGTTTGGTGGCCTTCGTTATTGGCATGGCCCAGCCGCCGCGGACCATCCGGCTGGTGCATGGCGAGCGCAGCGCGAAGGCAGCGCTGGCCAGCGCCCTGCGTCTGGCCTGTCCGACTACCCGGATCGAGGTCTGAACAGAACAGTCGCTAGCACGGAGGACAATTACCTGATATTGGGCTTGGACCCATTGGCGTGGGAGGGTAGGGCAGCAGGGCATGAAATAAGCGGGATTGTGCCGGTGAATTCCTTATAATCGGCACCTTCGAAGACCGCCGCCATTGCCGGCAGCCCATCAGGCTCTACGCCTCGCCAGGTAGGAAAGTTCTCCTCGTAATGAACGTGTTCACGCGCATATGGCTAGACGCCAAACTCAAGCGCGGGCTTGCCCGTCACCTTTGCCGACTGGACAGCGGCATCCGCGGCTTCCGGGGTGCGGTTGAACTTACTCTCGAGCAGGGAGTGAAGCTGCACGACATCAAGATTTTCCCAGGCCAGCTGCGTATAGGTGCTTACACCGATATCGTCAGCGGCTGCGAGCTTCACCACGTCAGCGAGATCGGCCGTTATTGCTCCATCGCCGCGCGGGTGGTCATCGGTCAGGATCGCCGGTCTCATCCACTGGACTGGCTGTCCACTAGCCACGCCGTGCTCAAGGCGCGCCTCGATCGGCAGCCTGACGCCCAGGGCGCCGAAGACCAGGGCCTGGATTTTCCGACCACCATCGGGCATGACGTATGGGTAGGAAGGGACGTGATCGTCATGAAGGGAGTGAACATCGGAACCGGTGCCGTGGTGGGGGCGCAATCACTGGTGAACAAGGATGTGCCGCCTTACGCCATTGTCGCGGGCTCGCCGGCGAGGGTAGTGCGGTACCGTTTTGATGAGGCTACCCGGGAGGCCTTGTTACAGTGCCGGTGGTGGGAATATGACCTGGATGCGCTGGGCGACCTTGCCATCGAAAATCCGGCTTTGCTATTGGACCAATTGAAAGCCGCACCTGTGCTGAAACGCGCAGATACGGACGTGCTCAGGGTCAGTAACGGGCCGTTGCAATTCGCTTGAGGTGAGTAAATCCATAGAGCCCTGACGGCTTGGTAACATATGACCGCATCGGTAGCCGGTATTGTTCACCCATTATCTGATTGTTTTTGATATCGTTTCCACGCTCCGCCGCTCACTCGCTCTGAGCATTCGTATCTCGTTCACGTCTGCAAGCCTGGCTTGTCAGGCATACATGGAACGCCTGCCTAAGCCGGCAGTGCATAGCAAAAGGAATCTGTAACATGGCGACTCCTCGTAAGGGCATCATTCTGGCGGGCGGCTCCGGTACGCGCTTGCATCCCTTGACCCTGGGGACGTCCAAACAGCTGTTGCCCGTCTATGACAAGCCAATGATCTACTATCCCCTGTCGGTGTTGATGCTGGCGGGCATCAGGCAGATCCTGATCATTTCCACCCCCGATGACCTGCCCGCATTTCGCAAGCTATTGGGCAATGGCAGCCAGCTCGGCATCGAGCTCGAGTACGCGGTTCAACCCAGCCCGGACGGCTTGGCGCAGGCGTTCATCATTGGTGAGGAGTTCCTGGCAGGCGCCCCGAGTTGCCTGATTCTCGGTGATAACATTTTCTACGGCCAGCACTTCCTGGATAACCTCAACGCTGCCAACGCCCAGGCGAACGGCGCTACGGTGTTCGGTTATCACGTAGCGGACCCTGAGCGTTTCGGCGTGGTGGAGTTCGACGCCGAAGGCCGGGCCCTGAGCATCGAGGAGAAACCCGCTGCGCCAAAATCCAACTACGCGGTGACTGGGTTGTACTTCTACGACAATCATGCGGTGGAAATCGCCAAGTCCATCAAGCCCTCGGCGCGCGGTGAGCTGGAGATTACCGACCTAAACCGGGTGTACCTTGAGCAGGGTACGCTCAATGTCCAGTTGTTGGGGCGTGGCTTTGCCTGGTTGGATACCGGGACGCATGAGTCCCTGCTTGAAGCCAGCCATTTCGTGCATACCATCGAGCATCGGCAGGGGTTGAAGGTAGCCTGTCTTGAAGAGATCGCGTTCCACCAGGGGTGGATATCCTGTGATGCGCTATTGGAGCAGGGACGGCGATTGGCTAAAACGGGTTACGGTCAATACCTGCTGAAGGTTGCCGACGAAGGTGCACGATAATGTTCGTTACCGGAGCAGTGTGTGGGCAGTAAGCGTATTGCCGTGCTTTTGGCAGCCTTCAATGGCAGCCAATGGATTGACGAACAAATCGATACAATCCTGGCGCAACGAGGCGTTACCGTCGAACTGTTCATCAGCGTGGACCAGAGCACTGATGACACCTTGGCACGATGTTATCAACGTGCCAGTTCAGACCAGCGCGTTCACGTGCTGCCTCAGTCTCACAGGCTCGGTAGCGCGTCTGCGAATTTTTTCCATCTGCTGGCAACGGTCCCCTTTGAAGAATTCGACCTGGTAGCTCTGAGCGATCAGGATGATTTATGGCTGCCTGACAAGCTTCAGCGTGCAGCACATCAACTCCAAGCCCAAGGCAGCGAGGCGTATTCCTCAAATGTGATCGCTTTCTGGTCAGATGGTCGCGCTCGTCTTTTGCACAAGGCACAACCACAAGTCGCTTATGACCATTTCTTCGAAGCGGCGGGGCCGGGCTGTACTTACGTCTTCACCCAAGCGCTGGCCAACCTCATAAAGGCCAAAGTCACGGAGCAGGCTGAAGTCTTGGCCGCCGTGGCATTACAAGACTGGTACCTGTACGCGTTGGTACGCGCTAGCGGTCGAGCATGGTTCATCGATCCCGAACCCGGCATGCGCTATCGCCAGCATGTCAACAACCTGGTAGGTGCCAACGTGGGTATTCGGCAGTCGCTTGCCCGGCTTCGGCGTATCCATGAGGGCTGGTGGTTCGCGCAGATACGGTTAATTGCTCGACTGGTTGGTTGCCCGTCGCCGCTTCGGGACCAGCTCTTTAATGGACGCGTGGGCCTGATATGGCTTGCAGTGCATGCTCGGCACTGCCGCCGCCGGACCCGAGACCAAGTCTATTTTGCGGTCTTGTGCGTGCTTCAGGCGATCAGCCGAGGCGGACGCCCATGATCCGGTCTGTTTTGGTGACAGGCGCTACTGGATTCGTCGGCGCTGCCGTGATGGCCCGCTTGGCGCAAACGTCCGATATATCGCCAATCGCTGCGGTAAGGGATTTAGCACGGTGGAAAGGACCGGGAAGAGCAGTGGACTATGATCTCCTGGCGGAACGCCTGCCGGAGCTGGGCGGCGTTGACGCGATCATTCATTGTGCCGCCCGCGTGCATGTGATGAGCGAAGATCCTGAGCACTCATTCCAGGCTTACCGTAAAGCCAATGCCGACGCGACCGCCAGGCTGGCTGCCCATGCGGCGGCTAGCGGGGTTCGCCGCTTCGTGTTCTTGAGCACTATCAAGGTGAACGGCGAGAACACTCAGGGGCGTGGCCCTTTTACTTCCGAAGACGAGCCCTCGCCACAGGACGCCTATGGCCGATCCAAGCTCGAAGCGGAGCTGGCCCTTGGCAAATTGGCGAAGGAAAAGGCTTTGGAAGTTGCGATCATACGGCCACCACTGGTGTATGGGCCTGGTGTGAAGGCGAATTTTCGATCCATGATGAAAGCTTTGGACCAAGGGCTTCCATTACCCTTGGGCGCGCTTCACAACCGCAGAAGCATGATCGCCGTACAGAACCTGGCAGACCTGGCCGTTCATTGCGCGAAGGCGACTTCCGCACAAGGCCTGTTTCTGGCACGGGACGCTGAACAGCCCACCACTACCGAGATAATGGTCGCGCTGGCTCACGCTCTGGGCCGATCCCCGCGATTATTACCCGTACCGAGCCACTGGCTGCGCCTTGTCGGCGGGGCCTTGGGCAAGGGGGCGGTGATCAGTCGGCTATGCGACCCCTTGGAGGTCGACTTGCGATCGACCATGGCGCGTTTGGGCTGGAAGCCTCCGATGGCCCAGAGCGAGGGTCTGCGCCTGGCCGCGCGGGCGTACCAGAAGGGGCCGAAGTGATCATTGTCATCTGCCTTGCCGTTTTCACACTGGCTGTATCGCTCACGTGGGGCATGCGCGGTTACGCACTGCGCAAGCAACTGATGGACGTTCCCAATAATCGTAGCTCCCATACCGTGCCTACCCCACGTGGAGGCGGGGTCGGGATCGTCGGTGCGCTAGTGCTCGGCCTGCTGGCCGCGGTCTACTTGGGGCTGCTTACTGCGGCAGATGCCAGCTTGCTGGCGCTCCCAGGATTGGGAGTCGCGGTGATCGGGTTTGCGGACGACCATGGCCATATCGCCGCTCGCTGGCGTTTGCTGGGGCATTTCATCGCTGCGGCGGCGGGCCTGATCCTCTTGGACAAATGGCCGGTCGTGCCGCTTTATGAGCACGTTTGCCTGGCTGGTCTGTGGCTGTCCATTCCTTTGGTATTCGGATTGGTATGGCTGCTCAACCTATATAACTTCATGGATGGTATCGACGGGATCGCAGGCGTGCAGGCAGTCACTGTATGTCTGTCGCTGGCATGGCTCGGCTACCTGTATGCCACACCCGCGGATGTAGCCCTGGCGTTAATGCTGGTTGCCGCCGCCGCGGGTTTTCTGTGCTGGAATCTGCCACCGGCGAAGATCTTCATGGGCGATGCCGGCAGTGGCTTTCTCGGGTTGGTGATCGGCTTGCTGTGGCTGAAGATCGCTTCGCATGCGCCGCAGGTGTTCTGGCCTGGGCTGGTGCTGATGGGAGTATTCGTGGTCGATGCGACCTGGACGTTGGTGGTCAGGTTGCGCCGCGGCGAAAAGTTCTACCAGGCCCACCGTAGCCATGGGTATCAGCATGCGGCGCAGCGGTGGGGGCATGGAAGGGTGACAGCGGCAGTCGCGGTGCTTAATCTGGGGTGGCTGCTACCCGTGGGATGGGCAATAGCCGATGGCGCTTTACCCACATCCGTTGGTGCCCTCATTGCACTCTTGCCTATCCTGTGGCTGGCATGGTGGTCTGGCGCCGGGTTACCGAAAGGGAGACTGGGCAAATGAGAAATGTGGCTGGAAATCATGGGCGCTGAAGTGTCTGGCGTTTCCAGCCAGCAAGCAAGACATATGCTCACGAGCGCCGACGCTGGAACCCCGTAAAGCCTTGGCTTGAAACAAGGCTCTTGTGCTGAAATAAGTCCACTTTTCACCGATTCATGGCCAGAAGCTTACTTCGCTTCGGTCGGAGGCAATGTTGTGCAGGAAGCTGGTCCAGGCAAAAATGGCAATAGAGAAAGCCCTGAGGGCACCATATCGCGGCCGCTGGTCGTGGACCTCGACGGCACCCTGCTCAAATCGGACATGTTGCTGGAAACAGGCCTAGCCTATGTTCGACAATCGCTGACGGGGTGCTTGCGACCCTTCGCCTGGTTGACCTCGGGGAAGGCCCGCCTGAAGGAGGGGCTAGCGCAGGCAAGCGACATAGACGTCGCCGTACTGCCCTATAATCCTGCCGTTCTGCAACTGATACATACCGAGCGCGAGAAAGGCAGGATGATTGTGCTGGCTACCGCAAGTCACATTTGCGTGGCCAAACGTATCGCCGAGTATCTGAATGTATTCGACCAAGTATTCGCTACCCAGGATGGTGTAAATCTGTCGTCGCATCGCAAGCGTGAGTTGCTGGTGCGAACCTATGGCGAAAAAGGCTTCGACTATGTGGGTAATTCCAAGGATGACCTGGAAGTCTGGAGCTCTGCCCATCGCGCTTATGTAGTCGATCCCGAGTGGGGAGTACGCAAGCGCGCGTTTGGCCTGGGCAATGTCGAGCAGGTACTGGTGACTTGCGATAGCCGTTGGCATGCATGGCTGAAGGCATTGAGAATCCACCAGTGGCTCAAGAACATTCTTATCGTAGTGCCCTTGATCACCGCCCATCAGCTCTGGCAAGGCGGAGCACTTGCATTGGCGGTCTTGGCGTTCATCTTGTTCGGGCTGTGCGCGTCGAGTGTTTACTTGCTCAACGATCTAGTCGACCTGGCTGACGACCGCCACCATCGATCCAAGCGCTTGCGTCCGTTCGCAGCGGGACGCATCCCGATATTGCACGGAATGCTGGCTTGCCCGGTATTGCTGGTAGCCACCTTCGTAGGCGCTTCGCTGCTACTGCCCTGGGCATTTACAATAACGCTGGCCTGTTACTACCTACTGACGGTTGCCTACTCGTTCTGGCTCAAGCGCCAGATGGCCTTGGACGTAATCGCGCTAGCCCTGCTGTACACGCTCCGGATCATAGCGGGCGCGATGGCTTTTTCGCTGGAATTGACGTTCTGGTTGCTAGCCTTCTCCATGTTCATATTCCTAAGCCTTGCCTTGGTCAAGCGCTACGCCGAGTTGCATGAGGCGCGCAAGAAGGGGAGCGAAGGTAAAACCCGCGGGCGGGGCTATTACCCGGCAGACCTGGAAATGATCTCCGCCATGGGGGCTGCCTCCGGCTACCTGGCCGTCATGGTACTGGCCATGTACATCCATGACCCGGCAACCGCCAGGCTTTATAGTCATCCACAAGTGATATGGTTGGCTTGCCCCGTACTGCTGTTCTGGATCACCCGCGTGTGGATGCTCACCCACCGGGGCCAGATGCACGATGACCCGGTCATGTTCGCAGTCAAGGACAAGCTCAGCCTGCTGACGGGCGCGGCATTTGGTATCGTTTTCTGGGTAGCATCATGACCGGCCAACTGCGCTCCTGGGGGTTGTATCCTGATCTCCCGCAGACTGGCCACTATGCGGCGTGGCGTCACGACCTTCGTTCATTGGCGCAGGGCCTGGTAGCCAGCCATGGCAGTATTTTGGCTTATGGTGCTGGACGGAGCTATGGAGACAGCCCCTTGGCCGAGAGCGGCCATGTACTAGCCATGACAGGTCTGGATAGGGTCATGGATGTAGACTGGGAACGAGGCACCTTCAAGGCCGAGGCCGGGATAAGCCTGGGCGAGATACAGCGCATTGCTCTATCCCACGGTTGGTTTCTTCCGGTCACGCCAGGTACGCAATACGCCACCCTGGGAGGAGCGATCGCCAACGACGTGCATGGCAAGAATCACCATGTCAGAGGCACGTTCGGCCGTCATGTCTTGGGCTTTGGCTTGTACCGCGAAGGTGCTGAACTGATCTGCAGCCCTTCCGAGCACGCGTCATTGTATTCGGCCACTATTGGTGGGCTTGGTCTGACCGGTATCATTACTTGGGCGCATGTTCAACTGATGCAGGTAGCTACTGCCCAGATTGACACGCAAACGGTACGCTTCGGTGGATTGACAGAATTCTTCGACCTTTCGCGAGAACTCGATCACCAGCACGAATACAGCGTGGCATGGGTCGACTGCGTGGCCAAGGGGAAAAATGCGGGCCGAGGCGTTTTCATCGTCGGTGATCATGCGTCATACGGGGATCGTATCCTGCCTTGCCGAACCAAACGCTCCGTGGCGTTGACGCCTCCTGTATCGTTGGTGAACCCGTTCTCGCTCAGGGCCTTCAATGAGGTCTACTGGCGTAAACACCCAGCGAAGCTTACTCAGGCCAGGGTAGGTTATGAGCCGTTTTTCTACCCACTGGATGCCTTGAGTCACTGGAACCGGATTTACGGCCGTAAAGGTTTTCAGCAGTATCAGTGCGTGATACCCCTGGGCGATGCACAACAGGCGATCGCGGACATTCTCAAAGCCATCGCCGATACCGGGCAGGGATCTTTCCTGGCTGTGCTAAAGCGGTGTGGGGAGTTACCGTCGCCGGGGCTTTTGTCCTTCCCGATGGCTGGGGTTTCCCTTGCTTTGGATTTCCCTCAATCTCCCTCGTTGACGCAATTGTTCGTTCGGCTCGATGACATCGTTCGTGAAACGGGTGGTCGGTTATATCCTGCCAAGGATGCGCACATGCTTGCCACGGATTTCCAAGCAGCGTATCCGGCCTGGGAGACTCTGGAACGCTTGCGCGACCCCGGGCTGTC
Organism: Pseudomonas sp. DC3200b2; assembly: GCF_049895785.1. Lineage (NCBI taxonomy): Bacteria > Pseudomonadati > Pseudomonadota > Gammaproteobacteria > Pseudomonadales > Pseudomonadaceae > Pseudomonas > Pseudomonas sp. DC3200b2. The sequence continues at coordinate 790,415 of NZ_JAFCTA010000001.1, forward strand.
TTCTGTTTTCTGGAAAAGAGTGACTCAATGAAACGAATTCTGATCGTGGGCGCAACGTCCGCCATCGCTCATGCCTGCGCCCGCCAATGGGCAGGGGCTGGCCATGCGTTCTATCTAGTAGCCCGCGATAATGAACGACTGACCAGCAATGCAGCCGATCTCGTAGGAAGAGGCGCCGGTCGCGTGGAAACGTTCAACCTCGACGTACAGAATATCAAGGAACAAAAAGCGATGATTCAGCAATGCTGGACGGCGTTTCACCAAATCGATATTGCCTTGATCGCACATGGCACCTTGCCTGACCAGGCCGCCTGCGAATTGCAGGCCGATACCGCATTCCATGAATTCAATGTCAATGCGACCTGCACCATTGCCTTGCTCGGTTTGCTGGCCAACCGGTTCGAGCATCAGCGCTGTGGGACCCTAGCGGTGATTTCGTCGGTGGCTGGCGAGCGGGGCAGGCCTACGAACTATCTTTATGGCGCGGCCAAAGCAGCAGTGTCCACCTTCGCTGAAGGGTTGCGCGCCCGCATGTACAAGCTGGGCGTGCATGTCTTGACGATAAAGCCGGGCTTCGTAAATACGCCAATGACGCGAGGACTGGCCCTTCCGCAAGCATTGGTCGCCCAGCCCGACGCTGTCGCTTCCGCCATTCTCAAGGCCATCGACACTCGTAAGGACGTCATTTATACGCCCGCTTTCTGGAGCCTTATCATGCTGGTCATCCGGACGATCCCCGGGTTCATATTCAAAAGACTTAATCTGTGAAGGCATTTGAAGCTAGTCAGGTAACTATCAAAGGATCCTATTTGTGCAAGCCTTGCTGAGCCGGGAATTCTTGATTTTCATCGCAACCGGAGGCATAGCCGCTGCGGTGAACTTTTTTTCGCGAATACTTATTAGCCAGTGGTTCGGCTTTTCAATAGCGATCGTCCTTGCTTATCTGTGCGGGATGGTCACTGCCTTTGTGCTTTTCAGATTGTTCGTATTCAAAAGAAGTACTACGCCTCTTCACCACTCAGCGCTATGGTTCACTCTTGTCAATGCTGTTGCGGTGATACAAACTTGGGCAGTGAGCATGCTTATGTATCGCTATGTAGTGCCCGTCTTAGATATAGAGATCTTTCAGCGCGAGCTTTCCCATGCTGTAGGAATTATAGTGCCTGTGTTCTCAAGCTACCTAGGGCATCGCCATTTCACCTTCAAGTCATGAGCATTGCTACCGGCAGGCTTCCGCGAACTGGCATATCGCTGCCAGCGTTCAAGGCGGGCCACTACATTGATCAGGTCAGGCGCTGACGGTTGAAGCAGCGATTGCCTTGCGCTACCCATTTACTCGCGTACTGTCCGGCGTCCGTGCCCTGCGACAGCCTTGACAAATCTGGTGTATTCCTTGGAGGGACACAGGTCGCGGACGGGCACCGTCTGTTCGGTGGCAGTGTTGGAACTTTGTCCCAGAGACGTTACCATCGGCGGCTTCGTAGAGCGATCGGAATCGCTATATCACTCATGAAAGGGCTTTCAATTCATGTCGCTACAGCGATCCCAGGCCTGCAGGCTGTACTTCCAGAGGGCCGACGCGCCGCGCAGTCATCAGGCGGACCGGGCATGCAATGTCCGAGAGAGCAGCCTTTCTATCGCCGAGCCGAGGCAGATCGACCCCAGGGGCATCCTCACGCCGCCCCGTTGCCATCCTGCTCAGCCCGAATGTTGCTGGAGCGACGCTCGCGACCTTAGCCACGGCCAAAGCCCATTGATACCTTCACATCAGGAACCTTGATGACTGCTTTCAGAAATAGCTGCTCGCTCTTCGGGTTGGCTAAAAGTGCATGGGCTCATCGTCAGCTAATTTTCCAGATGACGCGTAGGGAAGTGATCGGCCGGTATCGGGGTTCGGTATTGGGCCTGCTATGGTCGTTCCTGAATCCGCTATTGATGCTTAGTGTTTACACCTTCGTTTTTTCAGTAGTCTTCAAGTCTCGCTGGGGTATATCCCCACCAGGCACGGAAGAAAGCAAAACCATGTTCGCAATCATGCTTTTTACAGGATTGATCGTACATGCCGTTTTCGCCGAGGTGATAAACCGTGCACCGGGCATAGTAGTCAATAATGTCAACTATGTTAAAAAAGTGGTTTTCCCGCTGGAGATTCTCCCAGTCATCACGCTGGGCGCGGCGCTTTTTCATATGCTGATCAGTTTTTGTGTGTTACTGATGGCTTATACAGTCTTCCAAGGTCTCCCACACCTGACGGTCCTCCTGGCGCCCGTGGTTATACTTCCTCTTCTGATCCTGACCTTGGGACTCGCCTGGTTTCTCACCTCCCTGGGCGTTTACCTTCAGGACGTCGCCCAGACAACCGGAATCGCCACAACCATCCTGCTTTTCATGTCTCCCGTTTTCTTTCCAATGCACTCGCTCCCGGCCCAGTACCAATCTCTCATACTTCTGAATCCCCTGACTTTCATCATTGAGCAGATGCGCGACGTTCTGGTCTGGGGGCGTTTGCCTGACTTCGCCGGGCTGGGTGTTTACCTGGCAATTTCACTGTTATTCGCCGCGGCGGGCTATGCCTGGTTCCAGAAAACACGTGCGGGGTTCGCCGATGTCCTCTGAAAAGCAGTCTAGAGATACGGTGGCCCCCGGCATTGGTGGCTCATCCGAGGTGGCTATCCGAGTTCAGGCCCTGAGCAAGTGCTTCCACATTTATGAGAAGCCTCGCCAGCGTCTACAACAACTGTTTCTCGCCCCGTTGAAGAGCCGCCTGAGCGGTACGGAGGTAAAGTATTACAGGGAATTCTGGGCGCTCGATAACGTTTCCTTCGAAGTAGGGAAGGGCGAGACCGTAGGGGTAATCGGGAAAAATGGATCTGGGAAGTCCACTCTTCTTCAGGTGATCTGTGGCACGTTGTCGGCCACGTATGGCTCGGTGGAAGTCAATGGACGAGTCGCAGCCCTGCTCGAGTTGGGGTCCGGGTTCAACCCGGATTTCACCGGACGTGAAAATGTCTACCTCAATGGTACGATCCTTGGTTTGAGCCGTCAGGAAATCGACCAGCGATTCGCCGAAATCGAAGCCTTTGCCGATATCGGAGAATTCATCGATCAGCAGGTCAAGTCATATTCCAGCGGCATGGCCGTGCGCCTGGCGTTTGCGGTAGCCATCAATGCCGACCCTGAAATACTCATCGTCGATGAGGCCTTGTCTGTCGGTGATGAGCTGTTCCAGCGCAAATGCTTTTCCCGCATCGAAGCCATTCGCCAGAAGGGCGCCACGATTCTATTCGTCTCACACGCCGGTAGCGCGGTCGTCGAACTCTGCGACCGGGCGATCCTGCTGGACAGCGGCCAATTGCTGACCGAAGGCGTGCCCAAGCAGGTCGTGGGCAGCTACCAGAAGATGTTGTATGCCCCCGCTGATCGTAGAGCTGCGATCAGAGACCAGATCATCGGGGGTCTTGGTTCGAACCCTGATACTTCCCAGGCGCTGCCTGGCTCGGTCGATGCGCCTATTGAAGAAAGCTACGACCCTGGTCTGCGGCCTGACAGTACCATCGAATACGAAGCCAAGGGCGCGCGCATTCGTGATGCGGGGATCTATACCTTGACCGGCGCACGGGTCAACAATCTGGTCCGGGGGCGCCGGTACCGCTATCGCTATGAGGTGGACTTCGACACTGACCGTGATTGCGTACGGTTCAGCATGTTGGTCAAGACCACCAGCGGAGCGGAGCTGGGGGGCGCCATGTCGGCCATTTCGCTTCTGGAAGCGATACCTGATATCTCCGCAGGCTCCACTGCCAGTGTCGGATTCGAATTTACCTGCAGCCTGACGCCCGGCGTCTATTTCCTGAATGCAGGGGTCACTGGCATGGTTGACGATACTGAAACCTTCTTGCACCGCGTGCTGGATCTGGCGGCGTTCAGAGTGATGGCCGATAGTCGGTGCCTCGCCACCAGTGTGGTCGATTTTTCCTGTACGCCCTCGGTGTCCCTTTCCCAAGGCCATTAACTTATGACTACGAAGAAAATCATCATTGTGCTGGGCATGCACCGCAGCGGCACCAGCGCGCTCACGAGGGGGCTCAGGACGCTTGGGGTCGCGCTTGGTGAGAACCTGCACCCGGCCGGCGTCGATAATCCCACCGGCTTCTGGGAAGACAGTGACGTCATTGCCATCAATGATCGGTTATTGCGCCATCTAGGCTCGGCCTACGACCGTGTCGGCCTGATAGACGCCGCGTTTGATGCTGATCCAGTCATCGATTCCCTTGGTGAAGAAGCCAAGTCTCTGCTTCTCGACAAGCTTGGACGATTTGAGCTTTGGGGCATGAAAGACCCCCGATTACCTCGCCTGCTTCCCTTCTGGCAACGTGCGATCAACGAAGTCGGCGCTGAAGCCGCTTACGTTATTGCGCTGCGTAATCCACTTAGCGTAGCCGATTCACTTGCGCATCGGAATGGATTCCCCGCTACGAAGTCCTACTTGCTGTGGCTCGAGCACATGCTTCAGGCCGCTCTGTATACGAAGGGGGAAAAGCGACTGGTCGTGGCGTATGACCTGTTGCTGAGTAACGCCCGGCATGAGCTGAACCGAGTGGCGAATGCGCTGGGTTTGCCCCCTCCGGACGATAGGGAAGTCGCGCTGTACATGGATGAATTCCTTGATCCAGGATTGCGCCACGATTCGCGCACCGATGCCGAGCTTTACAGCGGCAAAATAGAGCCCTATACGTTGGCAGACACCTATGGCTTGCTTAGCGAGTGCGCGCATGACCGGTTGGCCATCAACAGCAGCGCGTTCGAGCAACGTCTTGCGCCCAAGCTCAGCATGATGCGGCGATCTGCTCCCATCAGCGAATTGATAGCGGTTGCGGAAAAGGAAGGCGGCGAGGCTGCTGAGATCATTCAGAAGCTGAACGTTGCCCTTCACGGGCTGGGTGAGCAACTGAAAACCACTCAAAAGGCGCTACACGAATCGAGTCTGGAAAATATCTCGCTGCAGGCGAAGGTAACAGCCTTGAGCGATCTTCAACTGAAGCCTGGGGACAGCGATCAGTCGTTAAATACCGGTTTGCTTGCTGAAATAAAGGGTCTTGAAGCCTTGGTAGCGTCGCTTCGCTTCGAGGCTGACAAGTGCGAGCAAAACTATCAAGTACTGCTGCGCGAGAAAGAAGCGGAGATTGCTTCCCTGCGTAAGGCACTCTCCATACAGGGAATGCCCAAATCCGAGAATGCCAATAGATCGCAACTCGAAAAGCTCAGGGCCGATATGCAGGAATTGCGGATGGAGCTCACAGAGCTGGGCGCCCGTCACCAGGCGCTTCGGGTAAAGCTTGCCGCCGCTACGGCTGGGGAGGAGCTGGCCAGGCAGCAATTGGCACAGTTGGAATATGCGCTGAGCGAGACCAATGAAAGACTTCGAGTGTCTCAAGAGGAGGAACGGAACCTTGTAGCCCGGACAGGGGAAATGGCTCAATTACAGGCTGGCATGTTGTCTGCCCATGAACAGCAGAGCGCAAGGCTACAGGAGCAAGTGAAGATCCTCAGCCAGGCCTGGGGCGCGCTGTTCAGTTCGAGGGCATGGCGGCTGTTCCGCAAGTTGTCAGGGCACAAGGACCTTCCTCCCCTTGAGCTGCCAGGCGGCCGGACATTCGATGCAGCGTTCTATCTGGCCCGATATCCAGATGTCAAAGCAGCAGGCTTTGAGCCGAAGGCTCATTATCTAAGCCATGGTCTCGCTGAAGGGAGGGAAGCGCATCCTCACTTTGAAACGGCGCCAGCCTTGGTGATGCTTGACTCGGCTGACCTGTCGGCGTCGGATACCGAAGTAAGCCTCCTGTCGGCTTGCGAGTCCATCGGGCAACCTGCAATAGAGCACGTTCGGCCTACAGCTGTTTCGCAAGAGAACGACGAGCCCTTCGATGCCCAGTTCTATCTAGCTATCTATCCTGATATCGCCAAGGCTGGTATCGACCCCGAGCAGCATTATCGCAACCATGGCCGATTCGAGGGTCGCCTGGGTACGGTCCCGAAGATTCCGTTGAGCCAGGGCATAAGACCGCCATCGCCTGGCAAATCGCGCATTCTGCTGATCAGCCATGAGGCGTCACGAACCGGCGCGCCTATTCTAAGCCTTAATATCGTTCAGCAGCTGACCGCCCACTATGACGTGGTGGCAATGATTTTCGGCGGTGGTCCTCTGGAGCAAGCATTCGTCGATGCGGGCGCGGTGGTCGCGGGACCGGTGGCGCTCAAGCATCGTCCAATCGATGCTCACTGGGTGCTTAATCAGTTTCTTGATCAGTACGATTTCGAGTTTGCGATCGTCAACAGTCTGGAATCCTATGTAGCCCTCAAGCCCCTGGCTGATCGTTATATTCCGACGGTGAGCCTCATTCACGAATTCGCGGTATATACACGCCCCAGAACAGCTATCCAGAACGCGTTGCTGTGGGCAAGCGAAACCGTATTTTCCGCTGACGTTACCTTGGATAGCGCTACCTGCGTGCTTCCAGAGCTCCGAGCGTGTGGCCTTCCAGTATTGGCCCAAGGCAAGAGCGTAGTACCGGGGGAGGCTGAAGATAACGAACGTCTCGAAGCAGAGAAACGAGCAATCGAACAGCTCATGCGTCCGAATGGGCTCGACGATGGCACAGTAGTCATACTCGGCGCGGGTTGGGTGCAAATCCGTAAGGGCGTCGATTTGTTCATTGAGTGTGCCACGCGCGTACTCAAGTCCCCCTTGGGTGCTAAGTGTCGTTTCGTCTGGATCGGGAACAACTATGATCCCGAACATGACACCCTTTACTCAGTGTATCTGCACGATCAGATACAACGGGCAGGTATCGAGGATCGATTCACGGTTATCAAAGAAACGGCGGCTATCGAACATGTGTATCGCTTGAGCGATATGCTTCTGCTGACGTCCCGCCTCGATCCTTTGCCCAATGTTGCAATCGATGCAATGGTGCAGGGTCTTCCGGTGCTGTGCTTCGATCGAACGACGGGTGTCGCCGATATTCTCAAGCGTAACGACCTCGAGGCGGATTGTGTGGCCCCATACCTTGATACAGGATATATGGCAGGCCTGCTAAGTCGTCTCGCTGCCTCAGAAACGGAGCGCGCCCGAGTAGGCCGGCATGCTCAGGCAGTGGCTGCCCGCGAATTCAACATGCAGACCTATGTGCAGCAGCTGATCGGTTTCGCCAAGGACAATGGCATTTCTGCTGAGCGGGAAGCCGCCGCAGCGCATTACCTGCATCAGGCTAGAGTTCTCGATCTCGATTACTACACGCCGGCAGCCATGACTTTCCATGAATCCCATGAGGCAATCAGGCGCTATGTACGCTCGTGGGCCCGAGGAGTATTGCGGCGCAAGGCATTCCCTGGGTTTGAACCAGCTCTCTATAAAGAGTTGAACCAGGATCAGGTGGGGCAGGAAGACCCGCTAGTGCACTATCTGAAGGCCGGGCGACCTCATGGCTCGTGGCATACGCGCCAAGTTGAATGGGAAGCTCAAATTGATGTAGCACATTCCCGGCCCGCTTTGTTGTTCGTCACCGTGGACGGCTATGAGACACTCCAGTTACTGACCACCACCCTGGAAACGCAGGATGCCGCACCAGAACTGGTAGTGCTGGTAGGCAACGAGCTGATCGCCTTGAACATCCGCCGCCAGTTGGCGGAGGAGTTGCGGGCCCCCTTGCGTGTAATCGTATGCGCAGAGCAACCACTTGCAGCTATGTATGATTACATCCACGCCTCTGAGAGCTTGGATTATGCCGTCGTCGGCCATCTCAACCTGGCTGGCGCGCCTGTCGATATCGATTTCAGCAGTATGGACGCCTACCGTACCTTCCTGATCGAGAATCTGATTGGAGGCCACCAGAAGACCTGGCAAAACTTGGTGAATGTGCTGGCAGGACCTGCGGGTAGCTCAGACATCGGCCTTATCTACCCGGACGATCCGAATGTGCATGTCTATCCGGAGGATATGCCGCTGCTGACCAAATTATGCGACAGGTTGGGCTATACCAGCCCAAACGCCCAGAATACACCCTTCCCGTTGAACGGCGCCTTCCTGTGCGCACCTTCGGTATTACGCACGCTGCTATCCCAGGAAGAAGTGTGGGCCTCAGTGTTCAAACACGCTCGCTTGAGCAGTGTGCAGCAGGAGCGCCTCCTTGCGCGCTTGCTCGTGCATGCGGCAGAGAGCGATGGCAAGGCAGCGGCGACGACAGTTGTCGCCGGCATCACCTATTAAATCGAGTCAAGCGATCCCATGACCTCACCCCGGCAATATGTTTCAAGCAGTACAGGCGCTCGGCTCAAGCAACTTGCAGCTAGATTGTTGAAGAACCTGTACGCCCGCGCGTACGTTTCGCTTAACCAAGACAAGATCCAGTTCGACCCCGACTTCTATCTGGCTCAATACCCTGATATTGCTGCATCACGAGTAGATCCGTACCGACATTACGTGTTCCATGGTCGCCGGGAAGGTCGGGTGGGCCAATCCCCCACGGTCGAGAATGGAGATCGGATCGCGGCATTGGACCCTTCACGGGAGACCGTGATGGTGGTCAGTCACGAGGCGTCGCGCACCGGCGCGCCTGTCCTGAGCCTGAATCTGGTCATGCGCCTCAAGGCCAGGTACAACGTTATTGCGGTGTTGCTTGGCCCAGGAGAACTCAGCGAGGCATTCGACCAGCCGGGCGTAGCCGTGGTCAGCGCTTATGGGCTACGCGCCAGCGCTGACCACGCGCGTCTATTCATGGACAAAGTCTGCGCGTTGAAGCCTATCAAGCTCGCCTACATCAATAGTGTCGAATCAAGAGTAGTGCTGCCGGGGCTGGCTTCTAACTTTGTCCCGACGGTCAGCCTGATTCATGAATTTCCAGCCTACATTAGACCGAAGACCGCCTTTCTGGAGGTATTGTATTGGTCCACAGAGGTCGTGTTTTCTTCGACGGTAATTCATCAAAGTGCGGTAAAGGAACTACCTGTACTCGCTGATCGTCCTGTACATATCCTCCCCCAAGGGCGATGTGATTTATCCTTCGTACCAGAGGACGAGCCCACGGACTCGACAGAAGCCGAACGCCTCGAAGCACGCTTCAAGGCACTCAAGCAAGGAGGCAAACAGATCGTTCTAGGCGCCGGCCTCGTCCAGCTTCGCAAGGGCGTGGAACTCTTCATCGACTGCGCGCTGCGGGTATACGAACGTGGAGGAATGGATGACTTGCATTTCGTTTGGGTAGGGAAGGGTTATGATCCTGAGCGTGATATCCAGTACTCGGCCTACTTGTACGACCAAATACTGAGAGCCGGACTTGAAGACCATGTCACCTTCATACCGGAGACTTCGGCGATCGAGGTAGCTTATGAACAATCGGCAATGGTCCTGATCACTTCCAGGCTCGACCCGTTGCCAAATGTAGCAATCGACGCAATGTGCTTCGGGGTGCCGGTGCTGTGCTTCGAACGCACCACAGGCTTGACCGATTTTCTGGAGCGTTGCTGCGTACAACAGGCATGTGTCGCACGGTATCTTCATGTCCCGGAGCTTGCGGACAAAGTCATTGGACTTGCCAGGGACGATCACGCGCGGCTAGCGCTTGGCGCCACACTCAGGGCGAGCGCCTTGGATGTATTCTCCATGGATAACTATATTCAGGGGCTGGAGGACATCGGTAATGCGGCAGCTGTACGTACACGGCAGGAAAAGGCTGATTTCGACCTGATTACTGCCGCCAAGGTATATCGGCAGGATTATATTGCTCGCCACCTGGTATGCAAAACCGACTTCGATACCTTGCGCACCTATGTACGGGCCTGGGCCAGTGGCGTGGAGAAACGTAAGCTTTTCCCCGGCTTTCATCCTGGCATGTATGCGCAACAGTGCGCCGATTATCGACCGGGCCAGGATCCACTGGCTAGCTATCTGCAGAATGGACGCCCGGCTGGGGCATGGGCGTGGGACGTCATAACGCCCGATACGCCGGCGGCTGTTATACCGGCTGGCCTTCGGATAGCTCTGCATGTGCACGTTTACTATATTGACCTATTCGAAGACATCCTCGAGGGGCTTGAAGGCAATGCCCTACGGCCGGATCTGTTCCTCAGCGTGCCTGACGAAGCCATCAAGCAAGCTGCGGCCATTGCATGTCAGCGCTATAAAGGTACTGTAAAGGCAATCGAAGTTGTGCCTAATGTGGGGCGCGACATAGGTCCGTTCCTAAGTGGCTTCGGACAGCGCCATTTGCTGGACTATGAAATAGTCGGTCATTTCCATACCAAGAAGACCAAAGACTACAAAGACCCTATGGTCGGCCGGATATGGTACGAGTTCCTGCTTGCCAATCTGCTAGGTAAGTCCGCGCCCATGGCAGATATTATCGTATCCAGGCTGATTGAGAACAAGCAGCTGGGCATGGTCTTTCCGGATGACCCCAACCTAGTAGGGTGGGACTCCAACATGGCATTTGCCCGACCGTTCATGGCAAAGCTGGGTCTCGATCACTTGCCGAGCGACATTGTCTTTCCCGTGGGAACCATGTTCTGGGCGCGCGCTGAATGCATGCGGCCTCTATTGGAGCTGGGCCTCGGCTGGGATGACTACCCTACCGAGCCTTTGCCGTTCGACGGTACCATGCTGCATGCCCTGGAGCGTCTGATGCCGATGGTTGCCGTCGCCAAGGGCTACACTATTTCTTCCACCAACGTGCAGAACATTACGAGATAAAATGAATATTCTGATTTTCGGCGGAGGCGGCTTCATCGGTTCGGCAATCGCCGACAGGCTGCTCAAGGATGGCCATGCGCTTCGCATCTTCGAGCGCCCTCGTGTGCAGCCGTATCGCGACTTCCTCGCAACCGAATCGGTAGATTGGGTTGCTGGCGACTTGACCAGCAACCATGATGTCACCGCGGCGCTCGACGGAATGGACGCGGTTCTACATCTCGTATCAACGACATTACCCAAGACATCGAATGATGACCCTATCTACGATGTCCAGAGCAATCTGGTAGGCACGTTGCATATGTTGAACGCAATGGTCGAGAGAAAAATCTCCCGCGTGATGTTCATTTCTTCAGGTGGGACGGTTTACGGCAAGCCCGTTTCCACGCCGATAAAGGAATCTCATCCCACGGAACCCTTGGTGTCCTATGGGATCACGAAGCTAGCTATTGAAAAGTTTTTGCTAATGTATCAGCAGCTTCATGGTATCCGCGCAACCATCATGCGTGTAGCCAACCCATACGGTGAGCGCCAGCGGGTCGAAACTGCGCAGGGCGCTGTCGGAGTGTTCCTAAGCAAGGCCTTGCAGCATCAACCGATTCAAATATGGGGTGATGGTAGCGTTACCCGTGACTATATCTATGTATCTGACGTAGCGGATGCTTTCGCCGCCGCCATTGATTACAACGGAACTCACAACGTATTCAATATCAGTTCCGGCATCGGCGTTGATATCAATGAGTTGGTAAGGCATATCGAAAACGCAACAGGTGAATCCATACGAAAGGAATACCTGCCTGGACGGCCTTACGACGTCCCAGTGAGTGTATTGGATAATAGCCTGGCAAGCCGCGAGCTTGGCTGGACGCCCAGGGTGGGCCTTGAGGAAGGGTTGAAATTGACGACCGCATGGATGCGGAGATCGCTGGCTAAATGATTCCCGCATCGCCCAGGCTTCCGAAGGTGTCAGTGATCATACCGACCAAGAATGGCGGGAGCCTTTTTCAGAAAGTGCTGACTTCGGTCCTGACTCAGGAAACGGACTGGCCTTATGAGGTCATTGTCGTGGACTCGGGTTCCAAGGATGAAACCGTACCGATCGCTGAAAGTTTTCCGGAAGTCAAGCTGATCCGGATTTCAGCTGAGGAATTTCAACACGGGCGGACGAGAAACCTTGCTATTACACATGCTAAGGGGGAGTACATCGCTGTGATTACGCAGGATGCGCTGCCCTATAACGATCTATGGCTGGCAGAGTTGGTCGATGCAATCGAGCAAGCTCCCGGGATTGCTGGGGTGTTTGGCAGACATGTAGCGCACACGGACGCTTCGGTTTTTACCAGGCAGGAAATCGACCATCATTTCTTGAATTTCGAATCTGAACCGGTTGTTTGGTTGCAGGACCAACCCAGATATGAAAGGGACCCTGGTTACCGCCAGAACCTCTATTTCTTCTCTAATAACAATGCTTTGATCCGGCGTTCAGTTTGGGAACAATACCCTTACCCGGAAATCGATTTTTCGGAAGACCAGGCCTGGGCCAGGTCTATAATAGAAGCGGGATTCAAAAAGGCCTACGCTCAAGGTTCGGTAGTCTACCACTCTCATAATTACGGCCTTTTCGAGCGTTTCCAGCGTAGCTTCGATGAAAGTCGAGCGCTGGAAGCTTTGTTCAGGTACGACGATGCCAAAGGCGTGACTGTGCTGCTGCGGCGGTGGTTGGGATTGACGCTGCGAGATATCCGAACCCTGCGTATCGCTCGAGCGAAGGGAGAAGGCATTCGGATCCTCGATGTACTGAAGATGCCGATAGATAACCTCATGCGAGTCGCGGGAGGATGGCTTGGCAGTCGTACGGATCTACACACACCCTGCCTGGTAGCGCTTTGCTCCAGAGACCAGAAGCTGAAACGCGTTAAGGCTTGATATTGAATATTCATTTATTCCGTTCGCAATTGAAGAAGGCGCTCGACCATATCCGACGCGAGGGTCTGGGATCATTGCTGAAGATTGTATCCAGACGTTTGAGAAGTTCGCGTGCACTGCTGACGAAGCCGGATGTAGTGCATGCCTATCGTTTTCTCGAATGGACCCCAAATGTGCAGCGGCCCGATCATGCCGTGGCCCGGCGCGAGCGTTCGGTAAACTGGTACATTCCTCCGATAGGAAAGGGGTCAGGCGGACATCTGAACATCTTTCGCTTCCTAAAGTACCTGGGTGACCAGGGCTTCTCCAACCGGGTAATCATTGTAGACGATGAAAGCCATCTATCGATCAGGCAAGTTCAAAAACAGATTCATGACTGGTTCGATTTGCCTGGTGCTGAAGTATTCTACATAAACGATGTTGTGCCTAGCGCGGCGGTTAGCATAGCCACGTCGTGGCAGACTGCATATGCTGTTCACAATCTTCGTGCCCAAACGCATAAATGTTATTTTGTCCAGGATTATGAGCCATGGTTCTTCCCCGCCGGTACCGAGCATGCACTTGCCGAGCAGACCTATCGGTTTGGTTTCCACGGTTTTACAGCCGGTGATTGGTTAGCACGTCGTTTGGCTGATGAATTCTCAATGGTTACCACCTCCTTAGGCTTTTCCTATGATCGAAATCTTTACGGGCCGGTGGACCGACCGCTCAGAAAAGAAAAGCCGCGCATATTCTTCTATGTACGTCCGCCTACTGCCCGACGCGCCTTTGATCTCGGGGTATTGGTGTTCGCTGAGCTTGGGAGGCGCTTGCCCGGATTCACGGTTGTCATGGCCGGGTGGGATGTAAGCCACTACGCGTTTCCTTTCGCGTGCGAACACGCCGGGCTAATGAATCAGGAGGGGCTGCGTGCCCTTTATCACTCCTGTGACGCTGCCCTGGTTCTATCGTTCACCAACGTTTCGCTTCTACCGCTGGAAATCATGGCGTGCGGCGTGCCTGTGGTCAGCAATCGTGCGGAGTTCACGGAGTGGCTGCTCAATGACGACGTGGCAATGCTCGCCGAGCCCACTGTCGATGGCTTGGCCAGTGCCCTTGAGGAAGTCCTGGGCGGAGCTGAGGCAGCGCTGCGCCTGAGACAAAACGGCTTGGCATTCGTTGCCTCGACCAGTTGGGAGGCGGAGGGCGAGAAATTCGCAGGCCAGGTGGCTGCGCTTGTCGAGCGAGGACGCGCCTCGGCAGTATGAGGTCGCTAATCGCTCCATAGCCTTCTGCTGTATAGCAATGCTGGCCTACCCCACACCGATGAAAGTGCGCTGTGCCAGCGGCGCGGTCCATGGTTGGCTTTTTTTATCGAAACATTTACCGGAGTTCCAATGCTGGAAGCAAGCACGCCCCCAGGCATCAAGGCGTTGTTCAAAGGTCCGCCTCGCTCTCATATGGCAGCAGTCTATTTTTCATTCTTCAGCCTGCTCCTTTTCCTCGTCAAGATGCATGGCGCCTGGTATGGGGTCATCGCAGATGATGGTGCATTCTTTCTGAAGTATGCGCAAAATATGGCCAACGGTTATTTCTGGATCTGGAATCCTGGAGAGGCACCTGTCTGGGGCGCTTCTGCGCCTCTTTATCCACTTTATATCGCGGCCATAATAAAGCTCGGGTTCGCCCCTCTGGACGCGATCGTATATGGAGGGAGCGCCTTGGGCGCGCTGGCGCTGAGCGCCACTAGCGGCTTGCTGGTAAGACGTTTCGGATACGTCGCCGGCGTCTTCTTCCTGGCGTTCGCCTGTTATGATAGCCACTTCATCTGGTTTCTAAGCACGGCCGGGCTTGAGACACCTTTGACGGTTGCGATTTTAACGGCTGGCCTGTTCGCGCTGTCTGCGAACAATAACGCATGGTATGTTGGCATTACGGCCGGGCTTCTGGCGATTGACAAGATTGACCAGATTCCCGTTGCGTTCTGGCTGCTCTGCGCCTTTAGCTTCAAGGCGGGTAGGATTCAATACCGGGCTGTGGGAATAGCGGTGGCGATCTCCGTTGCATGGTATGGGTTCGCATGGTTCTGGTTTGGTCTTCCTATTCCCAATTCGTTCATAACGAAAAGCCTTTTCCAGAACCAGCCCGCAATCATCGACTGGCGGTGGTTTGGCAGGTTCGTACTTTACGAAAACTATCACATACTTTTGTCCGGTCTGGCGCTGGTTTCGATCCTGCTCAAGCTACGAGTGGCCGCTCCGGTGCATATCTACTTGCTTGGATTGATAATTACCCACCTTGTAGCCTATACCCTTAAGCATCCACTGGAACCCTATGACTGGTATGCAATGCCATCAATATATGGCTTGTTGGTGATTGCTGCGCTGGGCGCGCAGGCGCTATGGGAGAAGTGTAAAACCCGCGGCTATACTGCAGGGCTGCTTTTCCTGGTGACGTCTATTTATCTCATCGCCCAAGTGAAGGAGCATAGCGAATTCATGTCGGTTGCAATAGAGCGATATCTTTCTCTCGAAAAGGACCGAAGACAAGCCGGCATATGGGTGGACGAACATGCGCCAAAGAATTTTCGAGTGTATACCTACTTCGGGGCGCCGGCTTTTTATTCTAAGCGGTATGTCTACGATGGCTCTTTCTTGAATCGCCCTTATGAAGAAGGAAGTATGGTGGAAAAATATCGGCCAGAGATTATTGTCGCTCGGACGAACCGCCAGACAAAGGACTATACCTTGGTCAAGATGTTTTCAGGCGCCCGTCAGGAGGGTATAGATTTTGCCTTCGGTGTTCATGTCCGTAATGACGTTTTGGATAAAGTCACTGGCAAGGATGAGCGACTGAAGGTATGCACCACTGATGACAGCTGCGGCGCGCTCGATACGCCATTATTTGAACAAGTGCTTGCGCCCCAATTAGGCGATACCTTTGGCGTGATCCGCGCCGCGGGGAATGGGGGGGCAATCTTTGTCCACCCTGGAGAAACGACGCCGAGTAGCTTCGAGCTTTCGCCTACCGCGCTTACGAAATCACACATGCCCACAGCGACGCTGGTGGTATCCATTTCGGACAATGTGCCCTCGGATGCTGTGGCCCGAGGGGCTGCAAGCGTTGGCATTGAAGTCACCAGAGGTGGTGCCCGCTACCATGAGCGCGAAATCGTGACGCTTGGGCGTCCGATCTCGGTAGTACTGGATACGTCGCCAGGTCCAAACTATAAGGTAGTCGTTGATAACAACGGAAATCCTGACACTGACTGGACTATCATCCGTCAGGTTCCCGCAGACTGACCTCCTCATACCGGGCGGGCAGTCGCTCGTCCCGGTATGGCGGGCTATTGGCGTGGCGATAGCCTAAAAACTGCAAGCATTTTAGATTGAGTATCATCTTCAGCCGGTCTGGGTACCGATTGCCCGACGTACGAGTCTGCTAACCAAGCGGTGAGCATGGCGTCGCAGCTCAGGTACGGCAGTCGCCTCCCAGTGCATTGCCTTTAGCATTGGCCCGATATAGCTAAGCCACTTGCTAGCCGTGCCGTCTGATTCGATAACAGCCCCGTCGCTCTGAACGTGTAAACCAAGACCGAGCTCGTCGGGAGTGATCAAGCCTCGGGCCAGCAGGTGTTGTACCAGCCGAGAGTCTATTTCCGACAGGCGCATCGATGGCCCGGTACAGTTCACTATCAGGTCACATTCGAGAACACAGGCACGCTCTTGGCCACGCAGGGATACCTTCACCTCGAACAGGCTCTCTCGCTCAGTGACCTCCGTGATGCGGCCGGCCAGATAAGACAGCTTGCCGCTTAGAAATGCGCCTTGCAGCTTTAGCTGCATGTCCGGCGGTACGCGATGGCGATGTGTATCCCACAATGGCTGAACATGCCGGAGAAATCGACGTCGCTCTACGAGAGGCATGCGCTCCCATAATTCACGTGTTATAGGGCGCAGGGCAGCGAAGGCTTCCCGCCAATAATCGGGCCTGGCTGCCAAGTGGTGCCTCAGAGTCCGTACGTAAGCTCTAGCGGAAGGATGCACCTTGAGCATCTCATCAACCATTTGTTGGAACGACACGGTCATCCGTGCACCGACAATATGCTCCCGAGGCACTCGACCCCGCCGGGAAAGCATGATCACTCGCGTACTCGGTGCATTGCTCAAGATGCTAAGTGCCAAATCGGCTGCGGTTAAGCCTGAACCCATCAATAGGACGGTCGCATTGCCTGATGGCCGCAAGGCAGAACGGCCATTCCATGGGTCGGTTACATATCGTTCGGATCTTCTGATCTGTGCAAGCGAAGATATTGAAGCGGGCGGGAAATTACCGAGCGCCAGCACTACGTGGTCGGCAAATAAGGGCGGTTGACCTTCTATGATGATCTGTGCTCCGGACGAGTGAGGATTAACCGCCACGACTTCACCGGCAATGAATGTATAGCGCCCCTGTGACGAGGCTACAGCCGCCTCCAACTGATACCTCAGGTATTCTCCATAACAGTGCCTGGATGCGTAGGTGCTTGCGTGGATATTCCAGCCACGTGTCCTTCCATAGTCGACGAAGGAGTTGGGCGCTTCATCGAATGCCGACATGCCGCCGGCGGGCGCATTGAGTAGATGATGTTCATCACAGAGTCCATAGGCGAGTCCACCCGGTGGCCCTAGAGCTCGATCGATGATCAACAAGCGATCATCTGGCCCTGCCTCATTCAGATACCTGATCGCGGTGACGATACCGCTGAATCCGGCCCCAACGATGGCCACGGTCCTCATTGAAACTTACCGTTCGAGGTGGTTGAGGATTTGAGTTACGCACTCATCCACACTTCGGTCAAGGGTTTCTACCCGCACCTGCGGGGAGTTCGGCGTTTCATACGGAGAATCGATACCGGTGAAATTTTTGATATGCCCTTCACGGGCTTTCTTGTATAAGCCCTTGGGGTCGCGACGCTCGCATTCTTCCAGCGGAGTGCTTATATATACCTCCACGAAACGATCAGCGCCAACTACCCTCTTGGCCAGCGCTCGATCCCGGTAAAAGGGTGAAATGAACGCCGTGATGACTATCAGCCCCGCTTCAACGAACAGCTTGGCAACTTCGGAAACCCTACGAATGTTTTCCTGCCGGTCGTTGTCCGAGAACCCAAGATCGGAACATAATCCCAAGCGTACGCTGTCTCCATCCAGTAGATAGGTGTGCCTGCCCTGAGCTACTAGTCTCTGTTCAAGGGCGCTTGCCACCGTTGATTTTCCGGAGCCGCTCAGCCCGGTAAGCCAGATGACCACGGGCTGTTGTTGCTTTTGTTGCGCCCGTGTCTGCGCAGTGACCGTAAAAGCGTGTTTTGTAAGATTCTGCATTAGGTCAGTCCAGTGGAAGGTAGCCGCTCAGAGCCAGTAGTGTACCGCCGTTCCGTGAAACGAAGGGTGGGAAGCCGGTGGGCTTTGACACAAAATATTTTCAGATTAGCCAGGGGACGACGTCTGCCGAGCCCTGGCTTGAATCAGAACGATATGACGATCAAGTTAGATTTTTGTTCCTTGCGCCAAGCCGTAGGTAAGCCTATCGGCAGTATTCCGCAGCCTGGCTTGCTTCGGGCCGCCTAGATACGGCGTGTAATATTGCCCAGGAGCAGGCTAAGGTTCCCGAGGCTGGTTTGACGATAGACACCTGACTGTCGGAGATGGCGAATTCGCCCGAATATGGAAGCGCTACGGGCCCGTTTAAAAAGATTGAAGCAGCTCTTGTTAGAGGCGGGCATTTTTTCATAAAAAGGAGCAAGGGCTTCAATGTTCGCATCGTTCCATTGCGCAAAGCGGCCATCCCAGAGGAAGCGTAGCCTATGTATACGGCTTCGAAGTGTGGTATTCCCTCCTATCAGATTGGCTGCGTGCTGTCGATAGTCCAGTGTTGGAACAGGGTCATATATGACTTGGCCCGCGGCCGCGCTCACCACCAGATACGCTAGCCAGTCATGAGCGACGATCCGGACCTCACTGTCAACCTGAAGTAAAAGCTCACGCGCCATTTTGTTGATAAGCATCGTATTGGCGCCGGCCACGCTCTGTACCAACGCATTGCGGAAACAGGCGGGGCGCTTGAACAATGGAGAATGCCCCATGCACCGGCCCTGCTCGTCGATCAGGCGAGTGCGACTACAATAAAGGGCTGGCTCGCCACGGAATCTTTCTATTGCCTTTACGCTGCGCTCGAGCTTATCCCCGTACCAGATATCATCCTGGTCGCAAAAGGCATAATAGTCGGCCGACAGGCCATGGTGTTGGAGCAATGTAAAGAAGTTTCTCGCGAACCCGCGCTGCGGACCCTCAAGGATTGACATGCGGTCACCAAGCTGTCGTTGGTAGCCTCTGAGGATCTGCAGCGTTGAATCGGTCGAACCGTCGTCAGATACGTACAGTCGCCAGTGCTGGTAACGTTGGCTGACTATGGATTCAAGCTGCTCCTGTAAAAAAGCCTCACCATTATACGTACAAAGAAGCACTGCTACCTCGTTCACCACCGGCTATGCCCCGGTGTGACTTCACTTGCTACGGTAAGGAGGGGCTTGTGCATGAAATCTCCTGAATTCTGCCTACGTTCCGAATTTGCCGGATTGACCGCGAGGATAGCGTTCCCAGCCAAACGTTTTTGACATACGCTTCAACCCTGGCGTTGTCGATGCCGACGATACCAGAATACGAATTCACCAGCGAATCGAGAGGCTGATGGCTAAAGGATATCAATTGTCGGGCCGCCGCGATTCGTGGCATGCCATACGGAAGGAGCTTGAGTGAACGCTTTGCGTCTGTACATGCTCGCCTTGCCGAGGAGGCAAAAGCGCCTGCTTCAGGTAGTAGTGGACATCTTGTTGGTCTGGTTGGCGCTTTGGTTGGCGTTCGTGGTACGGCTGGGCATCGAGGACTTGATCAGCCCCTTGGGCGATTATATGTGGTTGTTCATTGCGGCCCCGGTTATTTCCATCCCACTATTCATTCGGCTCGGCATGTACCGGGCGGTTCTTCGCTACTTTGGCAACGACGCATTGCTCACCATCGCCAAAGCGGTGACTTTGGCCGCCTTGATACTGGCGTTGGCAATATTCTGGTACAGTAATCACAAGGCCATGGTTCCCCGGTCGGTCATCTTCAACTACTGGTGGCTTAGTCTGGTAATCCTGGGTGGATTGCGCTTGGCGATGCGACAGTTTTTCCTGGGTGACTGGTTCGCCGGCCAGCATTTGACTTCTGTCGCAAGTCGCGATGAAGGTCTCACTCGGGTCGCTGTGTATGGCGCGGGTGTCGCGGGTAATCAGTTGGTAGCGGGCTTACGCATGGGAAGGCTCATGCGTCCCGTGGCTTTCATAGACGACGATCCCTCACTCTCTCGCCGTGTCATCGCCGGCTTGCAAGTATACAAGCCTCGTCATATCGAGAGGATGATCGAAGAAACTGGAGCTACCGAAATTTTGCTTGCGCTTCCTTCATCGAGTAGGGCCCGGCGGCGCGAAATACTCGAGTTCCTGGAAAGTTTTCCGCTTCATGTTCGAAGCGTTCCGAATCTTTCGGATCTTGCCAGTGGAAGGGTAAAGGTAGAGGATATTCAGGAAATCGATATCGCCGACCTTCTTGGTCGCGACGCGGTTCCGCCAATGGATGATCTTCTACAAAAATGCATAGAAGCCCAGGTAGTGATGGTGACCGGCGCAGGGGGGTCCATAGGCGCAGAATTATGCCGACAGATCATCTGTCTGAAGCCGTTCCGGCTGATCATATTCGATCATAGCGAATACAATCTTTATTGTATAAACGAAGAGTTGCAAAAACTGCTACGTCGACACTCTTTAAGTGTCGAGATTTTACCTATACTTGGCACTGTCAAGGATGAGGTCAAGCTCGAGCAGACAATGCGCACCTGGAAAGTGGAAACGGTTTATCACGCTGCGGCCTACAAGCATGTGCCTATAGTGGAGCATAATATAGCTGAAGGCGTGCTGAATAATGTATTTGGAACTCTTTACTCCGCGCAAGCCGCGCTTCGTGCTGGCGTTTCCAACTTTGTCCTCATTTCCACTGACAAAGCGGTTCGACCTACCAATGTGATGGGAAGTACGAAGCGGATGGCCGAACTCATTCTTCAGGCCTTGAGTACTGAAGTGGCGCCCAGACTTTTCGATCAGTCGTCAAACGTCGCTCATGTGAATAAGACGCGGTTCAGCATGGTGCGGTTCGGAAACGTATTGGGTTCGTCTGGCTCGGTGATTCCCCTTTTCCATAAGCAGATTAGGGCGGGCGGCCCGCTGACCGTCACGCATCCCAAGATAACTCGTTACTTCATGACCATTCCTGAGGCAGCCCAGCTGGTAATTCAGGCGGGCTCGCTGGGGAAGGGCGGTGAGGTCTTTGTACTGGACATGGGTGAGCCTGTCCTGATCGCTGAGCTTGCTGAAAAAATGATCAAGCTGTCGGGCCTCAGTGTTCGTTCCGAGCGTAATCCTTATGGAGATATCGCCATCGAATATACCGGACTTCGGCCTGGAGAAAAGTTATACGAGGAACTGCTGATAGGGGACAATGTTTCCCCGACTAGGCACCCTATGATCATGTGTGCCAATGAGGAGGCCTTTGAATGGGCTGAGTTCAAGCTCCTGCTTGAAAAGCTTCAGGTTGCTCTGAAGGCCGAGGATCTTAGTCAGGTCAGGGTGCTGCTCCGGTATGCCGTTGCAGGTTATGAGCCTCAGCAGGAAATTGTTGACTGGTTCCACGTCCAGCATCGGCTTGACGCTGACTAGACAACGGCCAAGGCCCAAAGTCATCGATAAGCATCTGCCTAGTGAACAGCGCTAGCTTCCACCGGCGCATACGCAAACTTACTCAACGGCTTCACCCAATACCGCTTGTAATCCGCCTCGCCCGGCGGTACCGGCTTCTCATTGAACCACCCGGACGGGCGCTTGAGTTCGGCGCGGTAGGCATCCCATTCCAGCTTCAACGCCGCCTCCCTGGCGGTGGCTTCGTTCTCGAACCAGCCCAGCACGTAGGCTTCGCCGAATTCCCGGCCATGTTCGATCAGCAGGTAGATGTCATTGTTCATGGGTAATTCTCCGTGTATCAGCGCGTCTGCCTAGGCCATATCTCGATTTCGGTCAGCTCTCTCCTTCACTTTAGACAGGCCGCGCGGCAGAGGTGCAATCAAAGCGTGACCAGCTGTTGCGCGGTTGGGCAAGTGCTCGCCAGGCTTGAGTCCTCGGGGCTGTGGTCATAGGATGACTGCCTAATTCCGATGCCTGCCGAGGGACCGCCGTGAGCTTTGTCTACATTTCCAGCCCGAATGATGGGCTCGTTTCTCATTACCACCTGGACGACGACACCGGTGCGCTTACGCTGGTGGAGCAGGTGGAGGCGGGCGAGAAGGTCAACGCCCTTGCCCTGACGCCCGATGGAAGCACGCTCTATGGCGCGCTGCGCGGTCAGCCTCCCGAGGTGGTCAGCTTCAGCGTGGATGCCGGGAGCGGCAAGCTGCTACGCCGTGCTCAGGCGCCTTTGGGAGCCGGCATGTCCTACCTGGCCACGGATCGCCAGGGGCGTTTCCTGTTTGGCGCCTCCTATGGCGAAGACGTGGTCACGCTGCAGTCCATCGATGACGAAATGCAGGTGCAGGAAAACATCCGCAAATACCCCAGTGGCATGCATGCCCATTCGGTGCGGCCAGACCCGAGCAACCGCTTCGTTTACGCTTGTGTATTGGGGGTGGACCGGATCCTGCAATTCCGCCTGGATGAAGCCTCTGCCGCGCTGGAGCCCATCGGTGAAGGCTTTGTGTCGGTTGCGCAAAACATTGGCCCGCGTCATTTGGCGTTTTCCGAAGATGGGCGCGTTGTGTTCGTGGTAGGTGAAATGAGCGGCACCGTGCTGTCTTTCAGCATCGACCCACAAACCGGCGCCTTGACACCGGTTCACGAGCAAAGCGGCATTACCCCCGAGATGAACCTGGAACAGGGCCTGGTGCGTGATAGCCGTAATAACAACCTGAGCGACGACCCTACGCCGCGTGTATGGTGCGCGGATATCCGTCTGGTTCCTGGAGGCAAGCGGCTGTACATCACTGAGCGCACTACCAGCTCGGTCAGCGTCTTCGATGTATCCGCCGAGGGACGGCTTGCATTCGCGGGCAACCACAAACTGGTAGAGAAGCAGCCCCGGAACATCGCCATTTCGCCGGACGGTCGCTGGTTGCTGGCTTGTGGCGAATTGAGCCCTGTAGTAGGCAGCTATCGCATCGAGGCGGACGGCGCCTTGACCCGGGTGAGCGAGGCGCCGTCCGGCGACGGAGCGCTTTGGATCGAAGTGCTCGCGCAGCGCTGAAAAGTTCGCTAACAGCTGCACCCTGGCATTGCTTCCCTGGGCTCCGCTAAGGTAATCGCACGGTACATGAGGTGCCGTGCTTACCTGTCAAGGAGCATCCCATGCGCAAGACCATCCTCTCCTCTCTGTTCGTCACCGCTTTGGCCTTCGTGCCTCTCTCGATGCAGGCCAACGCGACCAGTGCCACCCCGGCACCCGCTGCGATGGCGGTGAGCGAAGGCAAGGTCAACCTCAACACGGCAGACGCGGCTACTTTGCAGAAGGAGCTCGCCGGCATCGGTATGGCCAAGGCCAAGGCTATCGTCGCTTTCCGCGAGGAAAATGGCGCCTTTACTTCGGTCGATGAACTGCTGGAGGTGCAAGGCATTGGCAAGGCGTTGGTCGATCGCAATCGGGATCGGCTTGCCGTCAACTAGCCTTATTATTCGTCCCTATTCGTAACAAGGCAGTCATCTCCTTTGCATGTCGGTTGACATTCAATGGCTCGGTAACGCAAGCTCTTTGAATTATGGCCGACATGTAAAGGTGGATCTGCGCGATGAATTCATTGATAACGCGTCAGGCGCTGGCTATGACCAAGATGGGAGCTCAGGCATGAACCAGCCCCGTATCGTTGTGACTGGCATGGGTGCGGTCTCGCCACTTGGCGTAGGCGTGGCTACGAACTGGCAGCGACTTCGATCGGGTAGGTCCGGCATACGCTCGTTGGACCCGGCTACCGTCGAGGGCCTTCAGGTTCAGGTAGCCGGCCGAGTGCCGAGCCTGGTCGAGGATGCCGAAGCCGGCCTGGACCCGGACCGGTTTGTGTCGGCCAAGGACCAGAAGAAGATGGCCCCTTTCATCCTGTATGCCATGGCAGCGGCACAGGAAGCTCTGGAGCAGGCGGGTTGGCGTCCTGATGATGAGTTCGCCCGCGCCAGAACCGCCACCATCATAGGCTCGGGCGTAGGGGGCTTCGGCACTATCGCCGATGCCGTTAGAACTACCGATCAGCGAGGCCCGAAGCGGCTGTCGCCGTTCACCATACCGTCCTTCCTGGTCAATCTCGCAGCCGGGCAGGTGTCCATCCGTCATGGTTTCCGCGGGCCCCTGGGTGCCCCTGTAACCGCCTGCGCGGCCGGGGTACAAGCCATTGGTGACGCGGCACGGTTGATCCGCGCTGGCGAAGCGGATATCGCCCTATGCGGAGGGACCGAGGCTGCCATCGATCGAGTAAGTCTGGCCGGCTTTGCCGCCGCCCGTGCGCTTTCCTTGAACCCTGTCCCGGATCAGGCCTCACGCCCGTTCGACCGAGACCGTGATGGTTTCGTGATGGGGGAGGGCGCCGGCTTGCTGGTGATCGAAAGCCTCGAACATGCGCTGGCGCGCGGGGCGCAGCCATTGGCTGAGCTGGTAGGGTATGGCACCAGCGCCGACGCTTACCATCTCACCGCGGCCCCGGAGGATGGACATGGCGCTCAGCAAGCGATGAAGCTGGCACTGGCCCAGGCTGGGGTCAAGTCAGGCGAAGTGGGGCATCTCAATGCCCATGCCACCTCGACCCCGGTGGGCGACAGCGCAGAGCTGGCAGCGATTCGCGCGGTGTTCGGGCCGAGCGCGGACCTTGCCATTTCGGCAACCAAGTCGGCCACGGGTCATCTGCTCGGTGCCGCGGGCGGGCTGGAGGCTATCTACACGCTGCTTGCGCTTGCCGAGCAATGGGCACCACCCACCCTTAACTTCCAGCAGGCGGATGACTCGGCGGGTGAGTTGAATATCGTCGGGCCGGCAGGGCAACGCCTTGCCGCTCGCTACGCGATGTCCAACGGTTTCGGCTTTGGAGGGGTGAACGCTAGCGTGCTGTTCAAGCGCTGGGAGGGGTGAAAGCGGCTGGTCGTTTTTTGATCGGGTCTCTGCAGGCCCTGTGGCCCCTGGCCTGCAGCCGATTCCCCCCAGCTTATGCACAGCGATGTGCAGCTTTATCAGGGATAAGTTTTTGCCGGATGAACTACCACCGCGAGGAATCTGAAAGCCAATGAATTGCGTCACTGATCATTAATTGATCAATTCATGCAGGCCCGCTTGCAGTGGGCTCTCCAAAGGCTTGTTCAAGGGTTATCCACATGAAGGTCCACCGAGATTGTGAAAAAGCCAAGCCCTAGGTCAATAAATGATCAATGCCCGCAAGCCCTCGCGCGGCGTGGGCTGTAGAGGATGCCCCCCAGGTTTTCCACAGCTCGGCTCACGGCTTTTCGGGATAACCGCCTCCGTGCTCAGACTCCAGCGCCAGGCGACGCTTGGCGTCTTGCAAGATGCGGTTGGACAGGGCAGGGTCCCTGACGCTGCGAGAAAGGATCAATGCCCCAACCATGGCGGACAGCATGGAGACCGCCCTGGCGTCTCGGTTCTCACCGGTCAGGTGGCTCTCAATAATGGCGAGGCGGTTGAGCACGGCGGCGTCCACGGATTCGCTGGGTTCGCCTCGCTGGCCTAGCTCCGCGGCAATGGTGGTCAAGGGGCAGCCCCGTTCAGGGTGGTCACGGTGGGCTTCACTCAGGTAGCGTTCGAGCAGCGATTCGATGGGCTTGGGCGTAGCCGTGGCGGCGGCGAACACCTCCTGCATTTCCGCCGTGGCGTCCTGCAACGCGGTTTCGACCAGCGCCTGCTTGGATTCGAAGTGGGCGTAGAAGCCGCCATGAGTGAGCCCTAGGGCCTTCATCAAAGGCTGCAAGCCCGTGGCCGCCACGCCGTCGCGACGAAAGCGCTCGCTGGCTTCCTTGACGATACGGCGATAAGTCTGAGCCTTATGCTCCTGTGAATAACGCATGGCACCCCCCAGGCTGATCAAATGTTGGCTGACATTCTATCACTTGGGCAGGGTCGGGATCTGCGGGCCTGAGAACGGCTCAGCGGTCCCGCGCTTCCTTCGCGTCCATCTCCGCATTGCGCTCATGAACACGCTTGAGTTGTTCTTCCGTGAGCGGCAACTTCTGCGCGCTTTGCCGCAGCAACATCAAGCCCCCCACGATGGAGCCAAGGGCAACCAAGAGGATCAACCACGCATACCAGGGCATAACTGTCTCCTTTACCGCTTCGAGTCGCCATCGGCGACTATGGTTCAAGTGTAAGGCGCGGGAGGGTGTTAGTCGAAACGCCAGCCCTTGGCCGCGCTGAATCCGTTACAATGCGCGCCGTTTAAATTCTATGGTCGAGAGAGTACCAATGCCCACCTGCCAGTCGCCTGTCATTGTCGCCCTGGATTTTTCCACTCGCGAAGCCGCCCTGGCGCTGGCTGATCGTCTGGACCCTACTCAATGCCGAGTCAAAGTGGGCAAAGAGCTGTTCACCAGTAGCGCGGCTGGCATCGTTCAGGCACTCAATGATCGCGGTTTCGAAGTGTTCTTGGACCTGAAATTCCACGACATTCCCAACACCACCGCCATGGCCGTCAAGGCAGCCGCGGACATGGGCGTCTGGATGGTCAATGTCCATTGCTCTGGCGGCCTGCGCATGATGAGTGCCTGCCGAGAAGTGCTGGAGCAGCGCGGCGGGCGAAAGCCCCTGCTGATTGGCGTGACGGTATTGACCAGCATGGAGCGCGAAGACCTCGCTGGTATTGGCCTGGATCTAGACCCTCAGGAGCAGGTGCTGCGCTTGGCGGCGCTGGCCGAGAAAGCCGGAATGGACGGGCTGGTGTGTTCCGCCTTGGAGGCGCCTGCGCTCAAGGCCGCTCACCCGCAGCTGCAGCTGGTGACCCCTGGTATTCGTCCGGCGGGCAGCGCCCAGGACGACCAGCGCCGCATCCTTACCCCGCGCCAGGCTCTGGATGCAGGCTCCGATTACCTGGTCATCGGCCGGCCCATCAGCCAGGCGGCGGACCCAGCCGAGGCCCTGGCGCGGGTGGTGGCGGAGCTTGGCAGCTGATTTCAGAAGCAAGGTCCTGGCGTACAAGCTTCAGTGGTAACCTCTTCGCAAAGAGCCAGCCCGGTATCGGATGTGCTGGAAGGTCAGCGATAATCCGATAGTAGGCGCTGGCGAATCATGATCAATGGAAGGGTAGATGAGTATCAGCAAAAGGAACGTCCGCGCCGCCGATTTCAATCTGGGCGAATACACATTATTGCAGCTCCCAGTGGTAGCTTTCCTGCTTTTCTTGGGAATATCCACGATTGTACTTGTTTCGGGTCTGTTGCTTTCCTTCTCTTTTGCTCTCGCTGCCAAGCTGATTTCAGCGGTCGCTGTTGCAATCTTCATCTGGTGGGCCATCAAAACTATCAGGCTGGTACGGCAGAGAGGTGCATCAATCACTGGCCCCGTTATCGCAGCGTTACTTGCAGCTGCCCTGAGCGGGGTTCTGGCATCCTCTATTCAACGTCCAGATATAGATGATTCCGTGTATGCGCCTAAGCCAGTCTATTACACCGAGCACCCTGATCGGCAGCTTGATCAAGGCGTAACCTGGCTGGCTGGGTTGGCTGAAGAACCGCATTCGATCGTCTTCCAATACTACGAGACTGCGCAGGCCGCATTAGCCTGGACTACACACATTGAATTTCTCTCGCTTTACCACGTGGCTTTTCCGTTTGTGGTAGGTGCCTTGATGTTTCTGGTGGTTTTTCTCACAGTATCTTTGTTCGAGCCCAGGCCTTGGGCATGTTTGTGGGCCACCCTGCTTTTTGTCGGTGTTTTATTGTGTCTGGGTGAAACACACAGAGCCTTTGGCAATCTGAGCATAGCACGCGCATTTCAGGGAAAGTTCGTATTCGTTCAGTTCGGAGTGTTCGCTTGGGTGTACATTTCGTTGCGCTACTTGTCGCGATCGAAGAGAGCAGATTGGCTTTTACTACTGATCGGCGGAATAGGTATGGTCGGGCTGACAACCACAGCGTTGGTTTTCCTGCCTGTGCTGTCGGCAGTACTGTGGGCAAGCTACACTATTCAGCATGGGCAGATAATTAGCCTAAGGAGCTTTCGTTCAGGAGTGCTTTACTGCGCCGCGCTGGTACCGGTGATAGCTTGGGGCGTTGTGTTCAGCCTGGAAGCACGCCAGTATGTAGCCGCTGGGAGCTCCGTCAACGCGATATTTTCATCAAGCTTCCAAGGGCAGTTGGGCTACTTGGTAAACCCAGCGCTGCCAGTCACACCGACATTGTTTTGCATCTGTTCCATGATTGTCGCGCTTTTATCACCCTATCGTCGGCTTTTCTTGGCATGGTTGATAATACCGATCGTTTTCATGCTGAATCCATGGGTGGCGCCAGCGGTGATCAAATACGTCACCACCGAGAACATCTACTGGCGATTCTTCTACCTGCTGCCGTTCCCGTTGATTGTGCCAATCGCAGCCTTGTGTCTCTATCGTGAAAGCCCCCGGGCGCGCCTGGCGCAATGCGGATTTCTATTGGTGCTGATCGGTCTAGGTTTGTATGGTCCGACATCAGTACTCCGCGCGGAAAATAGCGCTAGCTGGGAACTGTTCTCGAAAAAAGTCGGCCCCGAACTTCTCTCCGTCGCAGAGGCCATGAAGAAAGCCCTTCCTGAAGGCAGCATGCTTGCCCCGATCGAGATAGCCAGTAGTGTCGTTCTAGTGACGGCCAAGTTCCCTCAATATAATTACCGTGAAGACTATCTGGGTTACGTTCTGGAAAATTTGCACCTGGACGGAGAGCTTTCTCTAAGACAGAAAACCGCTCGCTTCCTATATGAAAATCCGCAAGACGTTGATGCTCGCAATGCCGCTCAAATCCTTTTGGCATCTTCGCAGGGGCCATCATATGTCGTGCTTCGGGCCGACCGGCCACCGGTCAGCGAAGTGATCGGCTTGTTGAAGGGGTGCGACTATACGGAAGGTCCGCGCTTGGGACGCTATCAGGTGTTCAATAAGGTGGTGGTGCAATGAAAGCGGTTGCAATACTTCAGTCCAATTACATCCCCTGGAAGGGTTATTTCGATCTGATCGCGAGGGTTGACGAGTTCGTGCTCTATGATGACATGCAGTACACTCGACGCGATTGGCGTAATCGTAATCAGATAAAAACACCCCACGGGGCCCAGTGGTTGACCGTGCCGGTGCGTGTGAAAGGTAGATATCTTCAGACCATCAACGAGACAGAGATCGAGGGAGCCCAATGGGGAGAGGCACATTGGAAGGCCTTATGCCAAAACTATAGGCGTTCACCCTATTTCAACGAAATTGCACAGTGGCTTGAGCCTATTTATCGCGAGCAAAAACATAGCCATCTGGCAGCATTGAATCGGTGCTTGATCGAAGCCGTCTGTCGCTACCTTCAGATTAGCACCCGCATTACGCTTTCCAGCGATTACACCTTGATCGAAGGAAAGACCGAGCGATTGGCAGACCTCTGCCGGCAAGCGGGAGGAGACATCTATGTTTCCGGGCCGGCTGCGAGGAGTTACATTGATGCTCCGGTATTCACGTCCCAGGGTATCGAACTACAGTGGTTCGATTATGCGGGTTACCCCGAATACCCTCAGCTATGGGATGGCTTCATTCATGCTGTGACCATTCTCGATCTGCTTTTCAACTGTGGCCCCGATGCGCCAGGGTACATGAGGTACGTTCGCTGATGAAGCTTTCGATCGTGTCGACTCTTTATCAAAGCGCTCCCCATCTCATTGAATTTTATCAGCGGTGTGTCTCCGTGGCCCGGCAGTGGGCGCAGGACGATTTCGAAATTGTTCTAGTGAATGATGGCTCCCCGGACGACAGCCTCGAAAAGGCTATCGACATCGCCATGGAAGATTACCACGTGAAGGTGGTCGACCTCTCACGGAATTTTGGTCATCACAAGGCCATGATGACCGGCCTGCAACACGCCCAGGGCGATTTCATTTTTCTTATAGATAGCGATCTTGAAGAAGAGCCGGAATACCTGAATCCATTTGCCGAGCAATTGCTTAGTCAGGGTTGCGATGTTGTCTATGGCGTGCAGCAGCAGCGAAAGGGCGGCTGGTTTGAACGTTGGAGCGGCCAGGGATTCTACCGCATGTTCGAGGCGCTGACAGGGCTGGCGTTGCCAAAGAACATAGTGACTGCGCGCTTGATGACTCGACGTTACGTAAACGCCCTGCTTATGCATACCGAGCGAGAGGTCTTTATCGCGGGGCTGTGGTATACCACCGGCTTCACGCAGCAGCCGCATATGGTGACAAAGCATAGCACGAGCCAGACTTCCTATACCTTCCGGCGCAAAATGGCGGTGCTGGTCAATTCCGTGACCTCCTTCAGTAATGCGCCCCTTATTGGCATCTTCTATATTGGCTTGAGTATTTCCGGACTTGCATCGCTGTATTGCCTATACCTGATTTTGCTCTGGGTATATCGGGCGCAGACTTTGAGTGGCTGGACGTCAGTGATGGCGTCAATCTGGCTATTGGGTGGAATGATCATTTCCTTTATTGGCGTGGTCGGCATCTACTTATCGAAAATCTATTCGGAAACCAAACAGCGGCCCTATACGATCGTGAGGCAGGTCTATGAAAAACGCAAAGGCTGAACTCTTGGGCGATGTAGCCTCCTATTATGCCAAAAAGCTTGCACAGCATGGAGCGACCCCGCTTGGCGTAGATTGGAATGGGGCCTCCGGGCAGCATCTGCGCTTCGAACAGTTTCTGTCCCTCTTGCCTGAAAATCAGCCGTTCACGCTGAACGATTTGGGCTGCGGGTATGGTGCCTTGCTTGGTTTTCTTCGAGAAAATCGCCCTACGGCTGGCTACCTTGGTGTCGATGTTTCAGAGGAAATGGTATCGGCTGCACGGCAACAATATGACGGTGCAGCCGAAGCTCGGTTCATCACCTCCGATAGGCCTGATAGCGTAGCGGATTTCGGGGTCGCCAGTGGGATTCTTAACGTCAGACTGGGCCGTACGGATACTGAGTGGGTTGCATACTTGGAAGATATCCTGGAAATTCTGGATTCCACGAGTAAACGAGGGTTCGCCTTTAACTGCCTGACCTCATATTCCGATCCTGAAAAAATGCGTCCTGACCTCTACTATGCAAACCCCTGTGCCCTGTTCGATCTATGCAAGCGCCGGTATTCAAAACAGGTGGCCCTACTGCACGATTACGGTTTATACGAGTTCACGATCTTGGTGAGGAAGAATACATGAAGAGGAAGCTGATCATATTTGGAACCGGTGAAATTGCAGAAGTGGCGCATTACTACTTTTCCAGTGATTCCTGCTACGATGTGGTTGCTTTCTCCGTAGATAGGGAGTTCCTGAAGGATCCGACTTTCTGTAGCCTGCCTGTAGTTCCGTTTGAGACCCTATCGGAAACATATGATCGTGAAGAGTACAGTATCTTCATTGCCCTTGGTTATTCCAGGCTGAATGGCATAAGAAAGGAAAAGTACCTTGCAGCCAAGGCGCTCGGGTATTCCATTGCCACTTATGTAAGCTCCCGGGCCACAGTGCTGAACGATGGGCGTATCGGAGAGAATTGCTTCATCCTTGAAGACAATACTCTGCAACCCTTCGTTACTGTAGGCAATAATGTCACTCTTTGGAGCGGCAATCATATTGGTCATCATTCGATACTGGATGATCACGTCTTCCTCGCTTCGCACGTGGTGGTCTCGGGTGGGGTAACCATCGGCCAGCAGTGTTTCATTGGCGTGAATGCCACGCTTCGTGATCACATCAGGGTCGGCGAGCGATGCGTCATTGGCGCCGGTGCCCTCATATTAGACGATACGGAGGCGGAAGGGGTCTACATAGGGGCAGTTACTCCGCGCTCCAGAGTGCCCAGCCATAGGTTGAGGAGTCTATGAGCGGACCTGCGAAGCGAGTGCAAAGCGCTATTGGTTTTGGCGCACTGGAAGGACGAGTTTGATGGCGCGTGCCCTGGACTATCTTTATATCCTCGCTACAGTACTCTTCACTGTCTATGGACAGCTGATCTTGAAGTGGCGTATAGGGCAGCTCGGGCCGCTTCCCGCGTCTGGCATGGCCAAGCTCAAGTTTCTGATATTGTTACCGTTCGATCCTGCCATTTTTTCCGGTTTCGCCGCAGCTTACCTGGCTTCGCTGACGTGGATGGCTGCCATGAGCAAGTTCGAGCTCAGCCATGCCTACCCATTCATGAGCTTGAATTTTGTGGTCGTCATTCTGTTCAGTGGCTGGTTGTTCCACGAGCCTATCAGCGCTCAGAAGATTTTCGGGATCGGGTTGATTGTCGTTGGTACCATAGTCGCAGCCCGCGGCTGACAAGTTGCCCTACGGCGATAGCCATCCGGTTCCAGGAGTGAAGAAACATGGACAATCGCATTCCGTTCAATTGGCCCTATATGACCGGCAAGGAGCTATCGTATATCGCCGAAGCGCATTTCAATGGCAGTCTGGCCGGCGACGGTCCCTACACCAGGAGGTGTCACCGATGGATCGAGGAGCGCTTAGGTTGCCCCAAAGTCCTTTTGACTCACTCGTGTACGGCGGCACTTGAGCTGGCCGCGTTGCTGCTCGACACGCAACCGGGCGATGAAATCATCATGCCATCCTATACCTTCGTGTCCACGGCTAACGCCTTTGTGCTCCGGGGGGGAATACCGGTCTTCGTCGACATCCGGGAAGACACCCTGAATCTGGATGAGCGTTTGATAGAAGCCGCTATCACACCTCGTACCAAGGCAATCGTGGCGGTTCACTATGCGGGTGTCGCCTGCGAAATGGACACGATCATGGCCATTGCTGCGCGTCACGGTCTGAAGGTCGTGGAAGACGCCGCTCAAGGAGTGATGGCAACCTACAAAGGTCGCGCACTGGGTAGTATTGGTGATTTCGGGGCTTACAGTTTCCATGAAACAAAGAATGTAATTTCAGGTGAAGGTGGGGCGCTGCTTGTCAACGATCCGGGGATGACGCTGCGCGCTGAAATCATGCGCGAGAAAGGCACCGATCGTAGCCGGTTCTTTCGAGGCGAGGTAGACAAATACACCTGGCAGGAAGTTGGATCGTCTTTCCTGCCAGGGGAACTGATCGCAGCTTTCTTGTGGGCCCAACTGGAAGAGGCGGATCGCATCACTGAAAGACGCATGTCCAGTTGGAATTTCTACCATCAACTATTGGAGCCCTTGGAAGCGCAGGGCATACTTCGACGCCCAATTATCCCGCCGGAGTGTCAGCATAATGCACATATGTATTATGTCATCATTTCGGAGCGCTTCGACCGCCAGTTCGTCCTGGATACCCTGAAAGCTGCTAACATAAACTCGGTATTTCATTATGTTCCGTTGCACTCTTCACCAGCCGGTTTGCGTTATGGCCGGGCTATGGCCAGTCTGGACGTAACCGACCGCCAGGCAGCACGTTTAATCAGGTTGCCGCTTTGGGTCGGTTTGACTCAGGAGCAACAGGAAAGAGTCGGCTCTGTTCTCGAGTCGAGCATGCTGTAGCCTGATTCAGCGCGCTTTCCCCGCTCACCGGGGCAGGCGCGACTGGCTACCCAACCCTTTGTGCAAGGGGGCTGTGATGATTCTCGAAGGATCAGGATATCAAACGGATATCTGCCTTTTCGTATCTAAAACCGAGCATATCTCCAACCCTGTAGTATCCACGTTGTTTGGGCGGGGATTTTATTGGTCGCGGATGAAGTTGGTCCGCGTACCTTTCAGATAGCATACGGTATTCAACTCGTTGGCTAACAGTTCGTTGCGTCATTGGCTTTCAAATCAGTCGTCTGTGAAGCGCAGTACCAGTCGCTATAGTTCAGAGGGTGTAAAAGATGGTATGGAAAAAGCTTGGGAATATCTATACGCCGACACCCCTTCACGAGAAACTCTTGAGTCATGCTGCAAATCCACTACCGGTTTACCTTCGCGATGACGTATATCGGATATTTTATAGTGGAAGAGATGCTTCCAAGAGATCGTCAATTGGCTACGTGGACTTTGATCTTGGAAAGAGGGAGGTAGTCTACGTTCACGATCGCCCAGTCTTCCAGCATGGGCCCGCCGGAAGCTTCTATGAACATGGGGTGAGTATCGGAAACTGCTATTCGACGCAGGGGTCGACCTACATGATGTTCATGGGATGGCAAAATCCGGCAGATGGGCACTGGCGCGGTGATATCGGTCGGCTTTTGGTAGGGTCAGACCTGAGTCTCTCTCTCGACTCGCACGAGCCCCTCATTGGTTGTAGCGACATGGACCGCATCAGCCTTTCGTACCCATGGGTCGAGCAAACTGTCCACGGATTTGAGATGTGGTATGGCTCTACGACGACATGGGACGCAGGGAACGGTGAGATGATCCATGTCTTGAACCATGCGCACTCAACGGATGGGCAGGCGTGGATCAAAACTGGCCAGGCAGTCCCCCATATTGTCGGGGTAGCCCAGGCGTTTTCCAGGCCAACGGTAATGACACATCCGGACGGTAGCAGACGCATGTGGTTTTCTTACCGCAGTGGTTCAGGCGAAACCTACCGTATAGGACAAGCAAACTCTCTGGACGGCAAGATCTGGCAGTTGGCTCTGGACGAATCAGGTATCGATGTATCGTCCAGGGGCTGGGATTCGGAGATGATCGAATATCCGTTTGTTTTCCAGCATGACGGGGCGTTTTACATGCTTTATAACGGCAACGGCTATGGTCAGTCCGGATTCGGTCTGGCCATTTACCAAGGCTGACATAGACGCGGTTCGTTGGCGTCCTTCCTTGACCATTGACAGGACAGTGGACGAGTCCAAGACAGGATTGAATATCCGACCAAGCGCATAAGCCAGAAAATGGCTCGCCGGCGAGCGCCTGGCAAGCCGTTACAGAGGCCTTCAAGTCACAGGTCTCACGCCTGCGGCGGCTGCCCATTGGATGCATGCAAACCGCCATCCACCGGCAGGTTAACGCCGTTGACGAAGCGCGCGTCATGGCTGGCGAGGAAGGCGATCACGTCGGCCACTTCCTCCGGTTCGGCGGCGCGGCCCAGGGGGATGCGTTCCTTGAACTTGGCCATTAGGGCGTCATCGTTCTTCATGTCGGCGGTCAGGTCGCTCCAGGTCAGGGCCGGGCATACCGCGTTCACCCGCACGCCCTGGCGGCCGTATTCCAATGCCAGCGAGCGGGTGAAGTTGCTGACCGCGCCCTTGGCGGCGTTATAGAAGCTCATGCCCCAGTCTCCGCCCAGACCGGACACTGAAGAGAGGTTGATCACCGAGCCCTGGCTGGCGATCAAGTGCGGCATGGCGGCGCGGCAGCCGTAGAACACGCCGTTCACATCGATAGCCATTACCTGATGCCAGTCGTCCATGGGGGTATCGGTCAGCGACCCGGTGGGCGCGACACCGGCGTTGTTCACCAGCACATCGAGCCGACCGAAGTGTTGCACCGTCTGGGCGACCACGCCCTGCACTTCATCCCAGTTGGACACATCCGCCGGGTGTACCAGGTACTGGCCCTGGGGTAGCGAGGCGGCCACCTGTTCGAGCTTGGCGCGGTCACGCCCTACCAGGATTACCCGGGCCCCTTCAGCGGCGAAGCGCCTGGTGGTAGCCGCGCCTATGCCGGAGCCGGCGCCGGTGACGATAACGACTTTATCGGTGAATCTGGACATGGAAGACCCTCGGGAATGAATGGTCCTTTTTCTGAGGGCCGCGGCCGGGCGGGGTTCCTTCCAATGCCCCAGCTCTACGCCTTGCGAAGGTTCAACACCAACAAGGTAATCACGCCCCCCACGATTCCCCAGAAAGCCGAGCCTATCCCGAAGAGCGTCATGCCTGAGGCGGTGACCATGAAGGTGATCAGGGCCGGTTCCCGTTCGCGTGGCTCGGCCATGGCCTGGGTCAGGCCGTTGACGATGGAGCCGAACAGCGCCAGGGCGGCGATGGACAGCACCAGTTCCCGAGGGAACGCGGCGAACAGGGCCGCCAGGGTAGCGCCGAAGGTGCCGGCGATGCCATAGAACAGGCCGCACCACACTGCTGCCGTGTAGCGCTTGCCAGGGTCTTCATGGGCCTGGGGGCCGGTGCAGATGGCCGCGCTGATCGCCGCCAGGTTGATGCCATGGGAGCCGAACGGCGCCAGCAGGAAGGAGGCGATGCCGGTGACGGAAATCAAAGGGGAGGCACGCACCTGATAGCCGTCTGCCCTGAGCACGGCCATGCCGGGCATGTTCTGCGAGGTCATGCACACCACGAACAGCGGAATGGCGATGCTGATGGTGGCCGCCAGGGAAAACGATGGGGTGGTCCATACCGGCACGGCCAATTGCAGGCGAACGCCACTGAAGTCCAGCAGCCCTAGCATGGCCGCCAATGCCAGCCCGATCAGCAGGGCGACCAGCACGGCATAGCGAGGCGATAGGCGCTTGCACAGCAGATAGCCGAAGAACATGCCCAGCACCAACAGGGTCTGGTGCTGGGCGGCGACGAAGATCTCACTGCCGATACGAAACAGGATACCGGCCAGCAGCGCGGCGGCGAGGGAGGCGGGGAGCCTGCGCACCAGGCGTTCGAAGGTGCCGGTCAGGCCGCATACCGTGACCAGAAAGGCACAGGTAAGGTAGGCGCCAATGGCCTCCGGATAGCTGACCCCGCCGAGGCTGGTGATCAGCAGGGCCGCCCCAGGCGTGGACCAGGCCACGGTGACCGGTGTGCGGTAGCGCAGCGACAAACCGATGCTGCACAGCGCCATGCCGATGGACAATGCCCAGATCCATGAGGCGATCTGCGCCGCGCTCAGGCCGGCCGCCTGCCCGGCCTGGTACATCAGGATGAGCGAACTGGTGTAGCCGGTCATCATGGCGATGAAGCCGGCCACTACAGCGGAGGGGGAGCTGTCGGCCAAAGGGCGGAGACGGGGCGGGGCGGCGCTGAGCATGGCGGCGGTCCTTGCATGGAGTGCATGCAGGGTACCGCCGTACAGGCGGGTTTGGACGATACAGCGGGCGGATCAATGGGCGATACAGTCGGTGAGCTAGCGCAATGCCTCTAGACCGCATTCGGTAGCTTCGCTACCTCCCACAGCGCGTTGGCTTAGCGGATCAGACTCAGGAACTCACTGCGCGTAGCCGGATTGTCGCGGAACTCACCGAGCATCACGGATGTGATCATGCTGGAATTCTGCTTTTCCACGCCGCGCATCATCATGCACATGTGCTTGGCTTCCACCACCACGGCCACGCCGGCGGCGCCGGTGACCTTGAGGATGGCCTCGGCGATTTCGCGGCTGAGGTTTTCCTGGATCTGCAGGCGGCGTGCGTACATGTCCACGATGCGGGCGACTTTCGACAGCCCCAGTACTTTGCCGTTGGGCAGGTAGGCCACGTGCGCCTTGCCGATGAAGGGCAGCATGTGGTGCTCGCACAGGGAGTACAGCTCGATGTCCTTGACCAGCACCATTTCGCTGTTGTCCGAGCTGAACAGCGCGCCGTTGGTCACCTCTTCCAAGGTTTGCTCGTAGCCGCGGCAAAGGTACTTCATGGCCTTGGCGGCCCGCTTTGGCGTGTCGAGCAAGCCCTCGCGGGAAATGTCCTCGCCGATCTCGCCGAGAATGGCGCTGTATTGCTGTTCCAGGGACATGGGTTTACCTGTAGGAGAATTTTAAGCAGGCGCGTAGGTTAAGGCCCGCGCCGGAGCGCCGCAAGTGCGAGCTGGGCGGGGAAGGGCAGGCTATTCGTCGCGCCCTTCGAGCATGGTGCGCTTGAGCATCACATAGAGCGCGCCTGTTCCGCCATGGCGGGGCTGGCAGGAGGTAAAGCCCAGCACCTGTGCATGCTGGCGCAGCCAGGTGTTGACGTGGCTTTTGATCATCGGCCGCTTGCCGTCGAGGCGGGCGGCCTTGCCGTGGGTGACGCGCACGCAGCGAATCTCCAGGCGTGTGGCCTCGGCAAGAAATTCCCAGAGGGTTTCCCGGGCTTTCTCCACGGCCATCCCGTGCAGGTCCAGGCTGCCTTCGAAGGGAATCTGCCCCAGCTTGAGCTTGCGCATCTGGGCTTCCTGCACGCCATCACGGGCCCAGTGCAGCTCATCCTCGGCGCCTACGTCGATGACGAACTGGTCCGACAGGCCGTCCACGGTCTTCACGTCCTGGCGCACGGTGGCCGCCTGGCGCAGCGCCTGCACGTGCTGGCGGTCCGCCCGCGGCTTGCCGGTGTCGGCGCGGTCGTGGCGGATCGGCTTCACACCGCGGACTTCGGATTGGAACAGGGAAAAATCATCGTCTTGCATGTGGCCTCCAGGCAGGGTGCCAGTCTACAAGAGTCAGTCGTGTCTTTTCATCAGGTGCGGCGCCAGGTTCAGATCCTGGGTGCGGCGCATGCGTCGGCGGCAGCGACGCCATACGAAAATCCCCAGGTACAGGAAAAGCACCCCGAACACTGTCAGGATGGCCGCGCCGGTGGTGCTGGTGTCCAGGCCATCGATCGCTGGCGGGCGCCCCAGCAGGCTGGCGATGCCGGCCATGCCCAACAGGATGCCGAAGACCGCCAGTACCGCCGCCAGCGCGGCGCCGATTCGCATCCGCCACCGGTTCGGTCCGCGGGGCCGCAGCCTGCGGGCGTTAAAACCGTCGTCGGATAGCTTCATCAAGGATTTCCTTCAGGGTGAATATCGGCCCTTCGACCCCCGGGCGGCGGTCGGGTTCCTGTACTTGTCATAATCCTCGAGCGCGCCGGCAGCGCCGCGACGAACGGCGCCGGGTCAGATGACATCAGCAGTGGAGGCCACGGCGGCGAAGTTGTCCGCCATGGTGGCCATGCCCACCTGCTTGACCTGCTCGGCGCTCAGCACGCCGCCCTTGTAGGGCAGGTCACGGGTGGCGCAGGCATCTTCGACCAGGGTGCAGCGGTAGCCGTAGTCCTTGGCCGCGCGCACCGTGGTGCTGATGCTTGAGTGGGTCATGAAGCCACACACGATCAAGTTCACATGGCCCAGGTTCTGCAGGGTTTCGTGCAGGTCGGTATTGTTGAAGGCATTGGGCATGCGCTTTTCGACGATGTGCTCGCCGTCGATGGGGGCCGCCTTGTCGATGAACTGGCCGCGCTCGCCCTGGGGGTCGAACAGGCCGCCTGGAATGCCCAGGTGTTTCACATGCACCACTGGGCGGTTGGCCTCGCGCGCCGCGCGCAGCAACTGGGCGATATGCTCGACGGCGTCCTCAATGCCGGACAGCGCCAGAGGCCCGCTCAGGTACTCCTTCTGCGCGTCGATAATGATCAACGTGGCATTGCTCAGGGTGAACGGCGGGTAGCCGCGACCACTGAGTTGGAACATCGTCTTGACATCGGGCATCAGGGGCTCCTTTGGAGAGGGCTTTTGCCATATTCTCCACTGCCGGGGCCGATATGGGAATCACCGCGATGCGAAGCCGCGTCGGCCGTGGCCTGGGCTGGTAGAATCGCTTGTCTATTCCAAGGAGCTTGCCGTGATCACTACCCGCCTGCGCACCCTGCGCGACCATATCCGCTGGGCCGTCAGCCGCTTCCATGCCGAAGGGCTGTACTTCGGCCACGGCAACGACAACGCCTGGGACGAAGCGCGGCAGCTGGTGCTGGGCGCCCTGCATCTGCCCTGGGATATCAGCGACAGCTACCTGGACTGCCGCCTGGAAGACGATGAGCTCAGCCATGTGCAGCACCTGCTGCGCCGGCGCATCAAGGAGCGCATCCCGGCCGCCTACCTGATCGGCGAGGCCTGGTTCTGCGGCCTGCCCTTCGTGGTCGATAACCGGGTACTGGTGCCACGCTCACCCATTGCCGAGCTGATCGGACAGCGTTTCGCCCCCTGGCTGGCCGAAACCCCGGCGCGCATCCTGGACCTGTGCACCGGCTCGGGTTGCATCGGGATCGCCTGCGCGCGGGCGTTCCCGGAGGCGGAAGTGGTGCTGGCGGACCTGTCCTTCGATGCTTTGGAAGTGGCCAACCAGAACATCGAGCGGCATGAGCTCGAAGAGCGGGTGTATACGGTGCAGGGCGACGGCTTCGCCGGCTTGCCGAACCAGCGCTTCGACTTGATCGTTTCCAACCCGCCCTACGTTGATGCGGAAGATTTCGCCGACATGCCGGAGGAATACCATCATGAACCGGCGCTGGGCCTGGCCTGTGGCGAAGATGGCCTGGACCTGGTGCGGCGCATGCTCGCCGAGGCGGCGGGCCACCTGACCGAGCACGGCCTGCTGGTGGTCGAGGTGGGCAACAGCCAGGTGCACGTCGAGGCGCTGTACCCGGAAGTGGATTTCACCTGGTTCGCGTTCGAGCACGGCGGCCACGGTGTCTTCGCCCTGACCGCCCGCCAGTGCCGGGACCATCAGGCGCTGTTCGCCTCCCGTCTGTAAGCCAGGTAACAGCCGGGGTAGCGGCCCCGGCCATGCCATTCAACGATGGGTGGCGATGTAGATCAGCAGCGCGGCCTGGAACAATGCGAAGGCGATCAGGCAGCCGATGGTGAAGCGCAGGCTGCCGTCTTCGCGTTTGTACTTGCCGATGCGCTCGTCCCGCTGACGCAACTGGGCCTCCATTTCCTGCAGGCGTTTGTCCGCCGCCTGCAGCATGCTGGCGCTTTCCAGCGTGTTCACTCGCTGCACTTTCTCGGCATTCCAGTTGGGCAGCAGCGCGCTGACCAGGGTCTGCTTGACGCTGCCCTTGAGATGCTGGGCGTCTTCGTAATGCACGTCGAAGCCGTGGCTACGCAAAACGTGATCACGGCGAAGGCGGGTGTCTTCCACCAAGGCGTCTCGA
The DNA here is from genome assembly GCF_049895785.1 of Pseudomonas sp. DC3200b2. NCBI lineage: Bacteria > Pseudomonadati > Pseudomonadota > Gammaproteobacteria > Pseudomonadales > Pseudomonadaceae > Pseudomonas > Pseudomonas sp. DC3200b2. Next base: position 831,095 of record NZ_JAFCTA010000001.1, read on the forward strand.
TTGGGCAACACGATGCCGTCGAAGCGGTACCCCGGCCAACGGGCTTGCGCCCAGGCAACCGCCTGGTTCAGCAGATAGCGGCCCAGGCCTCGGTTGGCGGGCTCCAGGCTCAGGGTTTCCGGAAGGCTCCAGACCCGCCCTTCAGCGTGGTCGGCCCACAGGTCCAGGCAGTTCTGCTCCTTGCGCACCCGCTGGCCTGGCAAGTCGATGGCCAGCCGCAACAGGCTGTATCGCTCGCTATGGCGCTCCGCCCAACCGAAGCGGGCGAAGCGCAACGGGCGAGGGCCCGTATTTCGGTCACTGGGCAAGGCGGCCAGGCGAAGCAGTTCATGATGCTCCGGCGTCACTTCACCCCAGGGGAGGGCAGGTAGCTCCGCAGCAGCGGCCGGCCCCGCCTCAGCGTTCGCGGGCGCCGCGTCGTGCATGGGAATGTAGGGCATAAGGCGATCCTCTCTCTGGAGAGGGTATCGGCCAGCCTGGCTGATTCTGAAGGGTTAGTGTTCGTTGCCCTTGATGAACCGGGCCAGCGCGTCGGCGAGGCCCGCCGCCAACGGCAGGTTCGGGTTGTTGTAGGAGGCAACCTGCTGCTTCATGTCCAGGGGCACGATACGCAACACATGGTTCATGCCCGGGATCAGCACCTTTCTTGCCTGGGGATTGGCCGCTACCAGGGCATCGGCGTCCTCCACGCCCACCTGGATGTCATGCTCGCCCTGCACCACCAAGGCGGGCACCTGCAGGGCGGCGAAGGCCTGCGCCGGGTTCTGGCGGAACAGGGAAATCAGGTACGGCTGCACGCTGGGGCGGAACACCACCTGCAAGGGCTCAGGGACCTGTTCGTCCTGCTGGCCGGCCTTGAGTTCATCCAGCAGTTGTTCGCTGCGCGCGTAGAGGGACGGCGGCAGGCGCTCGCGCAGCTGTTCGCGCAGCACCTGGTCGATGGGCCGACCGCTACCGGCCAGGGTGACCACACCGGTCGCACTGGTTTGCGGGGCCGCCAGGCTGGCGATCAGGGCGCCTTCGCTGTGGCCGATCAGGGTCAACGGACCAAAGCGCGGGTCTGCCGCCAGCTTGCGGGTCCAGGCGACGGCGTCGGCGACATAGGCTTCCACGCTCAGCTGGCGTTCATCCGGCGCCAAGGGCAGGCCGCTGGCCACGCCTCGCTTGTCATAGCGCACGCTGGCGATGCCGGCACGGGCCAGGGCCCAGGCCAGCTTCTTCAGGCTGTCGGTACGCCCGGCGTCCGGGTTGTTGCCGTCTCGGTCCGTGGCGCCAGAGCCGGAGATGATCAGCGCTACCGGCACGGGGTGGTTGGAGCGGGGCAACAGCAGGCTGCCTTGCAGGATGCCGCTACCGGTGTCCAGGCTGATAGGGCGCTGCAGGATGGAAGCGGGCGCAGGGGCCTGCGCGGCGGCAGGCACGGTAGCGGGGGCAGCCGCAGGGGCCAGGGAAGCCAGGCAAAGGCTCAACAGGAGGAATAGGCGCAGCATCTTTAACCAGTTCACAGAAGGGGTACGTTGGACCGAAGCGGCGGTGCCCGGTTCGCCAAGGGTGAACTGAGTTGCCAGCCTGCGTATACTGCGCTGCCTCAAGTTTCATCAGGATTCATCTCGCGGAGCCTCTCGCATGTCTGGCAACACCTTCGGCAAGCTGTTCACCGTCACCACCGCTGGCGAAAGCCATGGCCCCGGGTTGCTTGCCATCGTCGATGGCTGCCCGCCCGGCCTGGCGCTGGACGTCGCCGACCTGCAGCGGGACCTGGACCGGCGCAAGCCCGGCACCAGCCGGCATACCACCCAGCGCCAGGAGGCCGACGAGGTCGAGATTCTCTCCGGTGTGTTCGAAGGCCGGACCACCGGCACCCCGATCGGCTTGCTGATCCGCAACACGGACCAGAAGTCCAAGGACTACTCGGCGATCAAGGACATTTTCCGCCCCGCCCACGCGGACTACACCTACCACCACAAGTACGGCCTGCGCGACTACCGTGGCGGCGGTCGCAGCTCCGCTCGGGAAACGGCCATGCGCGTGGCCGCCGGGGCCATCGCCAAGAAATACCTGGCGACCCTGGGCATCCAGGTGCGCGGCTACATGAGCCAGCTGGGCCCCATCGAGATTCCCTTCGTCAGTTGGGACGGGGTCGAGCAGAACGCGTTCTTCTGCCCGGATCCGTCCAGGGTGCCGGAGCTGGAGGCCTATATGGACCAGCTGCGACGGGACCAGGATTCCATAGGCGCGCGCATCACCGTGGTGGCCGAGGGCGTGATGCCCGGCCTGGGCGAGCCGATCTTCGACCGCCTGGATGCGGACCTGGCCCACGCCCTGATGAGCATCAATGCCGTCAAGGGCGTGGAGATCGGCGCCGGTTTCGCCAGCGTGGCCCAGCGTGGCAGCGAGCATCGTGATGCGCTGACTCCAGCGGGCTTCGTCGGCAACAACGCCGGCGGCATCCTCGGCGGCATCTCGTCCGGGCAGCCGATCGTGGCGCACCTGGCGCTCAAGCCGACCTCCAGCATCACCACGCCGGGGCAATCCATCGACGTGGCCGGGCAGCCGGTAGACATGATCACCAAAGGCCGTCACGACCCTTGCGTGGGCATCCGCGCCACCCCCATCGCCGAGGCCATGATGGCCATCGTGCTGCTGGATCACCTGCTGCGTCATCGCGGCCAGAACGCCGATGTGCGAGTGAGCACGCCAGTGCTGGGGCAGCAGTCTTGATCCTGGCTTCGGCCGCGCCCGAGGTCTGACGGGCGTGGCGGTTCCCTACTGGCGGCTGTCCGGTTTCTACCTGTTCTACTTCGCCTTGCTGGGCGCCACCGCGCCCTTCCTGGCGCCCTGGTTCGCTTACCTGGGGTTCGCCCCGGCGCGCATCGGCGAACTGGTGGCCATTCCCATGCTCATGCGCTGCGTGGCCCCGCATCTGTGGGGCTGGTTGGGTGACCGCACGGGCCAGCGCCTGCGAATCGTACGGTTGGGCGCCGCCGCTACCCTGGCCAGTTTCTCTCTGGTGTTCCTGGGGCACAGCTACGCCTGGCTGGCCATGGTCATGGCGCTGCACGCTTTCTTCTGGCATGCAGTACTGCCACAGTTCGAAGTCATCACCCTGGCTCATCTGCGCCAGCAGCCAACTCGCTATGGGCGGGTGCGGCTCTGGGGCTCCATCGGTTTCATCCTGGCGGTGGTGGCGTTGGGGCGTTGGTTCGAATACCAAAGCCTGAGCAGCTACCCCTATACCGTTGTCATCATCATGGTGGGCATCCTGCTGGCCAGCGCCTGGGTGCCGGCCCCGGCCCGGGGTGAAGACGAAACCAGCCAGGCGGCCCCCGGCGACGGCTTCCTCGCTCGCCTGGCCCAGCCGGGGGTGCTGGCGTTCTATGCCTGCGTGGGCTTGATGCAGCTCAGCCACGGCCCCTATTACACCTTTTTCAGTATCTACCTTGGCGAACTCGGCTACAGCGCGGTGGTGATCGGCCTGTGCTGGGCCTTGGGCGTGGTGGCTGAAATCCTGATGTTTCTGGCCATGGCCTGGCTGCTGGCGCGCTTCAGTGTGCGCCAGGTACTGGCGGTGAGCTTCGCCCTGGCGGCGGTTCGCTGGCTGCTGCTCGGTAGCCTGGCGCAGAACGCCACCGTTCTGGTGCTGGCGCAGGTCCTGCACGCGGCCACTTTCGGCAGTTTCCATGCCGCGGCTATCCAGCAGGTTCGGCAGACCTTCGGCCTGCGTTACCAGGGCCAGGGCCAGGCGCTCTATGCAGCCCTGGCTGGCATCGGAGGCGCCCTGGGCGCGGTATACGCCGGGTACAGCTGGCAAGCGCTGGGGCCGTTCGGCACCTTCGCGCTGGCCAGCCTGGCCGCATTGGCCGCAACGGTTATGATCGTGGTTTTCGACAAGAAGGAGCCGGTATGACCCCGGACCGTGACACCCTGGCCCGGCAGATCGTCGAGGCGGGGCAATTCCTCTATGCCCGGGGCTGGTCTCCGGCGACCAGCAGCAACTATTCTGCCCGCCTTTCGTCAACCCAGGCGCTGCTGACGGTGTCCGGCAGGCACAAGGGCCAGCTCGGTCCGGACGACGTGTTGGCCACGGACATGGACGGCAACAGCCTGGAGCCCGGCAAGCGGCCCTCCGCGGAAACCCTGCTGCATACCCAGCTCTACCGCTGGCGGCCAGGCATCAACGCCGTGTTGCATACCCATTCGGTGAACGCCACGGTATTGTCCCGTGTCACCGCGGGCAGCGAACTGGTGTTCGAAGACTACGAGCTGCAAAAAGCCTTCACTGGCGTGGTGACCCATGAAAGTCGGGTAGTGGTGCCGGTGTTCGACAACGATCAGGACATCGCCCGCCTGGCCGGCAAGGTACAGCCCTGGCTGGAGGCCCACCCCGACTGCGTGGGCTACCTGATCCGCGGTCACGGCTTGTATACCTGGGGAGCGACCATGACCGATGCGCTGCGCCAGGTCGAGGCGTTCGAATTCCTCTTCGACTGTGAATTGAAACTACGGGCGGTACGCTGACCCAAGGAGTGCCTGATGAGTCGCTTGACCGTTTACCACGAAAGCACCCCGGACTTGCCTGAGAAGGTGCTCACCCATGGCGAGGACATCGCCGCTACCCTGGCGGAGCAGGGCGTGCGCTTCGAACGCTGGCAGGCCAATGCGCCGATCGCGCCCGGCGCTAGCCAGGAAGAGGTGATCGCAGCCTACCGTGATGAGATCGACCGCCTGGTAACTGAATGTGGCTACCAGACCGTGGATGTCATCAGCCTGGCCAGTGACCATCCGGACAAGGCCGCGCTGCGGGCCAAGTTCCTGGAAGAGCATCGCCATGGTGAGGATGAGGTACGGTTCTTCGTCGCCGGTCGCGGGCTGTTCACCTTGCACCTGGGCGAATACGTCTACGCCGTATTGTGCGAGAAGAACGACCTGATTTCCGTGCCCGCCGGCACCCCCCACTGGTTCGACATGGGCGAGCACCCGCACTTCGTCGCCATTCGCCTGTTCAACAATGCCGAGGGCTGGGTGGCCCGCTTCACTGGCGAGCCCATTGCCCAGCGCTTCCCGCGCCTGGAAGACTGACAAGGACCCCGCATGCCCATCAAGGCCATTCTTACCGACATCGAAGGCACCACCAGCGCGGTCAGCTTCGTCTACGACGTGCTCTTTCCCTATGCGGCCGCCCGGCTGCCGACCTTCGTGCGCGAGCATGAGGCCGAGCCGGAGGTCGGCCAGGCGCTGGCGGCCGCGCGCGAAGAAGCCGGCGAGCCTGGCGCCGACCTGGAGCGCACCCTCGAACTGCTGCTGGGCTGGATGAAAGAAGATCGCAAGGTCACGCCGCTGAAGGCTCTGCAAGGCCAGGTATGGCAGCAAGGCTATGCCCAGGGCGAGCTCAAGGGGCATGTCTACCCAGACGCAGTGGCCGCCCTGGAGCGCTGGCATCGGAGTGGCTATGGGTTGTATGTGTATTCGTCCGGGTCTATCCAGGCGCAGAAATTGATCTTCGGTTGTTCCGAAGCCGGAGACCTGAGCGGGCTCTTCTCTGGTTATTTCGATACCACCAGCGGGCCCAAGCGTGAGGCGCACTCCTATGGCCGTATCGCGGCCGCGATCGACCTGCCACCGGAGCAAATTCTGTTTCTATCGGATGTCGCCGCGGAGCTGGACGCAGCACGGTTGGCTGGCATGAAAACCTGCGGCCTGGCGCGAGGAACCTCTCTGCAGGCCAATCATCCAATCGTCGACAGCTTCGCTGCGATCGATCCAGGCCGCTTTTGAACACGCTGCGGGAGCCAGCGAAGCTGGCGACTGGCGCTCTTTCAGGAAGCCATTTCACTCGTTGGCGCTAGCTCCCACCGTGATGGCCTTGCTGTCCGCTCCAGCTTTAGACCGAATGATAGGTCGGCAGGGCGAAGCGGTTCTGGCTTTGCAACAGATGGATGTCCGGCAGCTGGCTGACTTCACCGGCCAGGTCACGGCGAATGGCGCTGATGACCCACGAGAGTTGTTCCGGAGTGTTGAGCTGCGAGTACGAGATCGAGCGGCGCATCTGGCGGCCTTCACCATCGCGCAGGGTCAGCAGGACGGCGCCATCCGGGCGTGGCTGGGTCACCACGTCGTATTCGGAAAACAGGCTAGCGAATTTTTCTTGAAGGAAATCCATCTGGCGACTCCTAAGCATCAATGGGCAGGCTATGCATAGGGTATTGCAGCCACCGTGCCAACTGCGCTGACTAAGGAAACCCCAGTAAAATCAGGTAGTTGAGGAAAAGAGGATTTTCATCCCATCGTGCATCTTGCAAGATACGCAGCGGTCAGGGATGCATTTTGCGTGATGGAGATCACATTTGCAGGGGCTGTGCAGGGGAGGGTATGAAGGGATACAGGTATGACATCATTTTGCCCATTAGTTCCCTTCATTGGCAGCATTGAGCCACGCTGTTGACCGACGGTCCGAGTCTCCAGAACACTGGTTGCCTATTCATTCAGCCGGAGTTCTCCATGGCAAATTCCACCCTGACCCCAGCCGTGAGCGATGACCAGCTTGGCGAACTCGCCGCGCAGGTATTCGACCTTGCCCGCGAGGGCGACGCAGCTACCCTGCGGCAACTGCTTGAAAAGGGGCTGCCAGTGGATCTGCGGAATCAGAACGGCGATACCTTGCTCATGCTTGCCAGCTATCATGGCCACCTCGAGGCGGTCGATGTGCTATTGAAGGCCGGCGCCCGTCCCGATATCCCCAACGGCAAGAACCAACTGCCACTGGCTGGCGCGGCCTTCAAAGGCAATCTGGAGATGGCGCGTCGGCTGCTGGCCGGTGGCGCGAACGTCAACGGCAGCGCCGCCGACGGCCGTACCGCCTTGATGATGGCCGCGATGTTCAACCGCACGGAGTTGGTAAAGCTGTTCCTCGAGGCCGGGGCTGACCTGAGCGCCCGTGACCTGGCCGGTGTCGATGCCTTGGGCGCTGCGCAAGCCATGGGTGCGCTGGATACCCAGGCGCAGTTGCAACCCCTGGTGGCCGACTGAGCGCCTGGAAGCCCCACGGGTCAGGTTCTGCTATCCTGCGCCTCCCCATTGTTAGCCGAAAAGTCGCCATGCAAAGCCAGTTGACCGAACTCCTCACCTGTATCAGCTCCGGCTGCATGAAGGAGCAAGACATCGCTCGGATCGCCGCGGAGGCAGCCGATGCCTACGCGGACCCGGACGCTTTCCTGGCCGCCAACCCCGACGTCAACTATGACGACAGCTTCCCCATCCCCCTGGGCGAATGGGTGGTGGTCGGCAGCCTGCCGGATACCGTGCTGTTCCAGGCCGACACCTACCCGGAGCTGCTGGAGCAGATCATGGGGTCTTTCGGCCCGCAAGTGCCGTTCAACCTCAAGCCGCGCCAGTTGCAGAAAACGGATGCCGTTACCGCTCTGAATCGGTTGCAGATCCAGCTTTCCAGCATGAACCGGGAGGCCGGGGGCTATGTGCTGCTCAACTTCAGCCGAGTGCTGGATACTGAATTGCAGGCGGTGCTGGTGTATGGCAACGACCTGGAGCGGGTCCGCGGCCTGTGCGAGGCGCTGAGCATCTACGCCGCGCCGGCCCTGGAAGCGGCCCGGGCCGAGTCGGCCGCCGGTTGAGCAGCCCGAGGCCTGGCCTGGTTCGCTGGAACTGAATCGCATCGTCAAGGAGCGCGGCATGGGCGCCACTTTCAATAGCCTGTTCAGCCTGGTGGTACTGGCCTTGGACCTGTGGGCGATCGTTCACGTGCTGCGCAGTGGAGAAGAGGTCGGTATTCGGGTGCTGTGGATCCTGCTGATCGCCATCGTGCCGATATTGGGGCTGATCATCTGGGCCATCCTCGGTCCCAGGGCCGCCCGCCGTTAGGAAACGTACCCTAACAGCGCCCGGGTTGATCCTCCCCTATCAAGTTTCATGCGTCGTGTTCGCCAGAGCGCGGGCGACGTCGTAGAATGCGCCCCTTTCTCACCCGAGCGGCCAGCGGCTGCCGTGGATAGTCAGGGGGCACATACATGAGCGAATACCAGGAAACTCTTTACGAAGGCTACGGCCAGCGCTTTCGCATGGAGAAGCTGCTCCATGAAGTGCGTACCGACCACCAGCATCTGGTGATCTTTCAGAACCCGGTGATGGGGCGGGTGATGGCCCTGGACGGGGTCATCCAGACCACCGAGGCGGATGAATTCATCTACCACGAAATGCTCACCCACGTGCCGATCCTGGCCCATGGCGCGGCGCGGCGCGTGCTGATCATCGGCGGCGGCGACGGTGGCATGCTGCGTGAAGTGGCGCGTCACCCGGGCGTCGAGCACATCACCATGGTGGAAATCGATGCCACCGTGGTGGACATGTGCAAGGAGTTCCTGCCCAACCATTCCAATGGCGCCTTCGATGACCCGCGCCTGAACCTGGTGATCGACGACGGCATGCGTTTCGTCTCCACCACCCAGGAACGCTACGATGTCATCATCTCCGACTCCACCGACCCGATCGGTCCGGGAGAGGTGCTGTTCACCGAGAACTTCTACCAGGCGTGCCACCGCTGCCTGAACGAGGGCGGCATCCTGGTAACCCAGAACGGTACGCCCTTCATGCAGCGCGAAGGCGTGCAAACCACTGCCAGCCGCCTGCGCGGGCTATTCGCCGACTGGCACTTCTACCACGCCGCCGTGCCGACCTACATCGGCGGCGCCATGACCTTCGCCTGGGGCGCGACCCGGCCCGACTACCGCAAGCTGTCGCTGGACGTGCTAAGGGCGCGCTATGCCGGTAGCGGCATCGTGACTCGCTACTACAACCCGGAAATCCACCTGGGGGCGTTCGCCTTGCCGCAGTATGTGCTTCAGGCCATCGGCAAGCCCAGCAACGACTGAGCCGGCCGCGGCGCGGGGTCACGAATTTTTCAGCCGCCAGGTTGCAGAATTCCGGCCCGCTCCGCGACCTCCCGCCCACCCTCTACGGATACCCGACGACACATGGCTACCCTGGAAGTCCCCCGCGCTGACCGCACATCCAAGCGCTTGTCGCAGCCTTCGCTCAAAGCCCACCTGGGTTATCTCCTGCTCAGCGGGCTTGCCATCATGGTCCTGCTCAGCGGCCTGCGCGTGGCCTTGCTGGCTTACAACCTCGACTCGGCCGGCGATGCCAGCACCTCGGCCCTGGTCGAAGCCTTCACCAATGGGCTGCGCTTCGACCTGCGCCTGACGGTGTACCTGCTCATTCCCCTGCTGCTGGCGGTGCTCAGCGCCCGAGCCATGGCCAGCCGTGGGCTGTTTCGCGCCTGGCTGACCATCACCTCCAGTCTGGCGCTGTTCGCCGGCCTGCTGGAAATGGACTTCTACCGGGAGTTTCACCAGCGGCTCAATGGCCTGGTGTTCCAGTACGTGAAGGAAGATCCGAAAACCGTGCTGAGCATGATCTGGTACGGCTACCCGGTGGTGCGCTATCTGCTGGCGTGGGCCCTGGTGACCTGGCTGTTGAGCCTGGTATTCAAGGGCATTGGCCGGGCCACCCGGCCCTCGGTCGATACCCGGGCAGGTGGCCGCGTCGCCCCCTGGTACGCCCGTGTCGGCGTGTTCGTGGTACTGCTGCTGATCGCGGTGGTCGCCGCCCGTGGCACCCTGCGCCAGGGCCCGCCCCTGCGCTGGGGCGATGCCTACACCACGGACTCCAACTTCGCCAACCAGTTGGGCCTCAACGGCATCCTTACCCTGATCAGCGCCGCCAAGAGCCGGATGTCCGAAGACCGCGACAACATCTGGCACGCCACGCTGCCCCAGGCCCAGGCCACCCGCACCGTGCGCGACATGCTGCTGACCAGCAACGAGCGCCTGGTCGATGCCGACACCGCCGCGGTGCGTCGGGTATTCACGCCGCCCGTGGGCAACACCCTGCCTATCCGCAACGTGGTGGTCATCCTGATGGAAAGCTTCGCTGGCCATTCGGTGGGCGCGCTTGGCGACCAGGCGGGCATCACTCCTTACTTCGACAAGCTCGCCAAGGAGGGGCTGCTGTTCGACCACTTCTTCTCCAACGGCACCCATACTCACCAGGGCATGTTCGCCACCATGGGATGCTTCCCGAACCTGCCGGGCTTCGAATACCTGATGCAGACCCCCGAAGGCAGCCACAAGCTCTCCGGCCTGCCCGCGATGCTTAGCCCGCGCGACTACAATGACGTGTACGTCTACAACGGTGACTTCGCCTGGGACAACCAGTCCGGCTTCTTCAGCAACCAGGGCATGACCACCTTCATCGGCCGCAACGACTTCGTCAATCCGGTGTTCTCGGACCCGACCTGGGGCGTTTCCGACCAGGACATGTTCAGTCGCGGCAACGAGGAACTGGACAAGCTGTCCGCCCAGGGCAAGCCCTTCTACGCCCTGCTGCAAACCCTCTCCAACCATACGCCCTACGCCTTGCCGAAGGATCTCCCGGTGGAGCCGGTCACCGGCCGTGGCAGCCTGGACCAGCACCTCACCGCCATGCGCTACTCGGACTGGGCCCTGGGCCAGTTCTTAGAGAAGGCCAAGCAGTCGCCTTACTACAAGGAAACCCTGTTCGTGATCGTCGGTGACCATGGTTTCGGCAACGAGCGGCAACTGACCGAAATGGACCTGAGCCGCTTCAACGTGCCCTTGCTGTTGATCGCCCCGGGCATCCAGGACAAGTTCGGCGCGATGAACCACACCGTGGGCACTCAGATCGACATCGTGCCCACCATCATGGGACGGCTGGGCGGGGAAGCGCAGCACCAGTGCTGGGGCCGCGATCTGCTCAACCTGCAGCAGGGCGACCAGGGCTTCGGTGTCATCAAGCCTTCCGGAAGCGAGCAGAGCGTGGCCATCGTTACTGGCGACCGCATCCTGATCGAGTCCCGCGACATGGACCCCAAGCTTTACCGCTACACCCTGGGTCGCGAGCCCAAGGCTGAGTTGATTCCCGAGACGGCGGACGCACCCGCGCTTCGCAACAAGCTTGACGCGTTCATCCAGACGGCCACCAAGAGCCTGATGGACAACACCGCCGGCGCGGTGCAGAGCAAAACGGAGTGACAAAAAAGCCCTGGCATCGCCAGGGCTTCTTCGTTGTGCGTCAGGAAAGAATCAGGCCCCGTGGCACTTCTTGAATTTCTTGTCGCTGCCGCAAGGGCAGGGGTCGTTGCGGCCGACGTCCTTCAAGGCGTTGCGTACGGGCTCCTGGGGGCCATGGTTGCAGTGCGGGCCATGCACATGGCCATGGTCGTGGTGGCCATGATCATGGTCGTGATTACAATCGGGCCCATGCACGTGTGGTTGCTGCGACATTGATTACTACTCCGGAAGCAAGCCTGCGGGGGTGACTTCACCCGTTCGCCGCAGGCTAAGGTTGTGACCGAATAATACCCCGGTGCGCAGTTCTCCCTCCAGCTGATAGTGCAGCGGACGGTCGGGATGACGCAGCAGCCTGGCCAGGGGCTTGAGGTGCTCCCAAAGATTGGTGCGCACTTCCACCACATGTATCGCCCGTTCGTTGGCCGGCACGCTGAACCAGCTGTCGTCCTCGCCTTCGGCCAAGGGGATGCCCTCCAAGGTAACCTTGTAAGTCAGCCCGCGCACGGGCAAGGCCTGGTCATTGGGGTTGAGAATTTCGAAGCGCAGGCGAAAACGCTGTTCAAGCAGTCGGGCCTTTACCACTTCGACCCGCTTGAGGTGTACCTCAGGGTCGTCATAATTGCCGGTAAGCCAGGTGGCGCAGCCGCCCAGCCCAAGCAGAAATGCCAGGCCGACGAGCTGTACCATGGATCGCGCCAATCGCATCTACCGTCTCCCTTGGCTGGCTGGGCGGTATGCGTTCATGTCCGCTAGCATCCAGCCCATTGCAGGAGACCATAGCATGCCCTTGTACGAAATAGCCTTTCGCGGTGAATGCCTCCCGGGCCATGACCCCGATACCGTCAAGGCCGAAGTGGGCCGCCTGTTCCGCGCGGATGCCGAGCGTACCGAGTTGCTGTTCTCGGGGCGCCGCCTCGTGCTCAAGGCGCGCCTTGAGCTGGCGGCGGCCGAACGCTTTCGCCAGGCCATGGCCAAGGTAGGCGCCTGGGCGCAGGTGGAGGCCATGCCCGCGGCCGCGCCCACCGCCGAGGTTGAAGCCATCGAACTGGCAGCGCCTCCCGTGGTGGCCCCAACGGCCCGTGCCAAGGTGATGCCCCGGGACAACTACATGGCTGCCTTCGCTGAAGTCGATGCCCCGGCCTACGAAATCGCCGAGCCTGGTGCCTTGATGCAACCCGATGCCGCCCCGGCCCCTGCGCCTAGGGTCGATCTCTCCGGGCTGAGCCTGGCACCCGTGGGCGCGGAACTCGGTAGCCGGCCTGCCACCGCCGCGCCGCCGCCTCCGGATACGTCTCACCTCAAGCTGGCGTGATCCCGAGGGCTCGGTTCACCCTGGGGGTCGCAAAGCCGTCGAATGGCCTTATTACGGGTGCGAATTCGCCAGCTTCGCTGGCTCCCACTGCCGCCCCGGGCCCCTACGCGGTATTAGACAGATACCCGGCGCAGCACTTCTTGAATTTCTGCCCGCCCCCACAGGGGCAGGGATCATTGCGTCCGGCAGCCAGTGGCACGGTGGGGTCGATGAAATACCAGCGTCCGTCGTGCTGCACGAAAGCCGAGCGTTCCCGGTGGCTGTGCTCTCCACCCTGGTCGTGCCAGCGGGCCACGAAGGTCACGAAGGCGTGTTCCGGCTTGCCACCGATGACCTCGGCCGCTTCCACCTGCAACCCCAGCCAGGTCGCTTCCGCGCTCCAGGTGGCCATGGCCTGGCGATCCAGCCGGGCTTGCTGGGCGGGGAGGGTGGTCGCTACCAGGTAGTCCACCAGCCCAAGCACATAGGCGCTGTAGCGGGATCTCATCAGGTGCTGGGCATCTGGGGCGGGCTGGCCCAGGTGAAACCGGCCACAACACAGTTCAAGTCGGTTACCACTGCCGCAGGGGCATACGGCTACTGTCATGCTTACCACCAATATTTGCCAAAGTGCTGCGGGTTGGCCCAGAAGCGAGCGTTCAGCCAGTCCGGCGCCTGCTTGTATTGACGAAGGTCATAAGTGAACAAACCAAGGGTTTGCTCATCCCGGGCGAAGGTGGCCATCTTCTGCAGGGCAAGGGCGTAGAAGTCCGTTTCCTTCCAGGGGCTGGCCTGCAGGTCAGCCAGCACCGCCAGGCGGCCACTGTTGAGATTGCGGACACCGCCGAGCAATTCCTGGCCTTCCCGTAGGCTCAGATGTTCCAGGCAATCTACCACCAAGGCCAGGTCGAAACGGCGGCCCGCCAATTCCGCCGGCAGTCGACCGGGGCCGGCCAGCCCAAGGGCCGTGTACGGGTAGGCGTCCATGAAGGCGTCCAGGGCCGGGAAACCGCTGGCCGAGAGCACCAGCAAGCGCGCCGGCTGTTGTTCATGGAGCAGGGCCGCGATGGCTTGCTGGGGCGTTTGGGTTGAACCGCTCATGAGACATTCCCTGTTATTACGAAAACAAAGACTAGCGCTCACGAAACTTCGCGCCTAGTGCGCAATCAATTTGCCTGTATTTCGGCAGACTGATCTGCCTTGCGCTTTAATCCTCATACCGGCATTGGCCGGCGACACAGGAGTTTCGACGATGAGAATGATCGTGCGGGCGCTGTTGCCCGTTCTTCTGGTCAGCAGTGTTCTGGCTGGTTGTGCCTCGCGCAGTGATGGAACCGCGCCGCTCAACCAGGGGAACTGGCCTATTTGCAGTGCCCTTGGAGGCGTTGCGGGCGCAGGTCTGGGCGCGCTGGAAAGCGGCGCCTGGGCCGCCGGGGGAGGGCTTGCCGGCGCGGTGGCCGGTGGCTTGATCTGTTTTGCCCAGGATGGCGACGCCGATGGAGACGGCGTATTCGACCGTCGCGACCGCTGCCCGGATACACCGCCACGCACGCCGGTGTCACATAACGGTTGCCCGCTTCCCGCGATACCGGCACCGCCGGTCGCCGTTGAGCCACCGCCAGCGCCCGCGCCCAAGGAAGAAGTCATTACGCTCAATGATGCAGGCAATGTGCTGTTCGAGTTCGACAAATCTGATCTGACCGCCGAGGCGCAAAGCCAGCTGACCGCCTTGCTGGGCCGCTTGACCGCCGCCGATGTGGTCAGCGTGAAGGTCGATGGGCATACCGACAGCATAGGCAGCGATGGCTACAACCAGGGCTTGTCAGAGCGTCGTGCCGCCAGCGTGGTGAACTTCCTGGTACAGCAGGGTGTGCCGCAGGCCAAGCTCAGCAGCGAAGGCTTCGGTGAAAGCCAGCCCGTGGCCGACAACGCCACCGATGCCGGCCGCGCCCAGAACCGCCGGGTCGAGCTACACCTGAACCGTTGAGCAGACGCCTCGCGGCATTTTCAGTAAGGTACGCCTTTATGATCGTGTCGCGAGGCCGCTTCAATGATAAATCTTCCGAGGTTGGGGGCCGGGGTGGCCAAGGCCCTTACCCTGGTGTTCTGGTGGCTGTTCCTGGTCAACCTGCTCAACGCCTTCCCAAAACCCTTCTCGGCCTGGATGCTGGTGGCCGGTATCGGCTTGCTGGGGCTGCATATCCTTGAACTGCTCGCCGTTAGCGCCCTGCTGCGGCACCGTTCTCATCCCTGGCTGGACCGCATGCAAATCCTGCTTCTTGGCATTTTCCATGTGCAATCGATGCGCAAGGCATTGCCGCGGCCTTGATAGTTGCGGCCGATTGGCGCAAAAGCTGCATCCAGGCTGGCATTCGCCGGGTTTCCGTCACGGCTTTGGAGAGAATGATGCGTAGGGTGCGAGCAGCAGTAGGGGTAATGGTGCTGTCGATGCTGGGCGGCTGCATGAGTGTCAGCGACATGGGGATGGTCGCCAAGGATCAGCTCAGTGATGCCGGCGTGCTGGATCACAGCCAGACCCGCCGCTCCACCAACTTCCGCTTGCAGCCCGACTCGTTCATCTACATCGCCCAGGGCGCCTTCATGCCGCCAGGCGGCGCCTATCCACGACCGAACGTGGTCGCTGAGGAAGCCTTCCGCGGCTTCGTCGAGTATTTCCCCATGGTTCGTCGCGCCGCTCAGCCTGAAGGCCTGGAACAGGCCTTGAGCGAAGCGCGAAGCGTAGGGGCACACTATGTGCTCTATACCCGCTTCGCACGGGCCGACGATCGTATCGGCAACCTGGATGAATGGTCCGACCAGGAGGCCATCGACCGCTTGGGCATCGACAGCGGTGTGGTACAGATGATGCTGATCGAAACCAGTACCCGCTATCTCATCGACACCGCCACCATCCGCAGCCGCGGGGGCTTGCTGACGTTCCATGACAACAAGCCGGAAGATTTGCTTGGCCCGCCCATGGAGGACTACGCTCAGCGCTTGTTGGGCATGAGCGAGTAAGGAGCAGGACCATGAGTGACCCGGTGAAAGCAGACGCATTGCTTGGCCAGATCCCCAAGGCCGCCGGGTTGCCGCCGGTGCATCAGTGGAACCCGCCCTTCTGCGGGGACATCGACATGCGCATCGCCCGAGACGGCACTTGGTACTACCAGGGAACCCCCATCACCCGGCAGCCGATGGTGCGCCTGTTTTCCACCATCCTGAAGCGGGAGAACCATCTGTGGTTCCTGGTTACCCCCGTGGAGAAGGTCGGCATTCGGGTCGAGGACGCGCCTTTCGTTGCGGTAGCCCTGGAGGTCGAAGGGCAGGGCGAAGCGCAGCGACTGCATTTCACCGACAACGTGGAGAACCGTTTCGTCGCCGGCGCTGAACATCCATTGCGAGTGGATACGGACCCGGTCACGGGCGAGCCGTCCCCTTATGTTCGTGTACGGGACCAGCTCGATGCGCTGATCCACCGCAACGTGTTTTACCAGTTGGTAGACCTGGCCGTCGTTCGGGTGGCCAACGGGCAGTCACTGCTGGGGGTATGGAGTGATGGCCTGTTCTTCGAGCTGGGGGAAGCGCCCTGAACGATTCAGGCGACCAGCCGGGATCAGGTACCGACAGCGATATCCGCTTGTGTGGGCTTGGCTGAAGATCAGGAAAAAAGGAAAGATGGCGAGGGGAGGTTGGCTCCGCGACCTGGACTCGAACCAGGGACCCAATGATTAACAGTCATTTGCTCTACCGACTGAGCTATCGCGGAACAACGAGGGTATCTTACTGATAACCCTCGTAAAGTCAACGCCGTAGGCAGTGGCGCAAGCTGGCGAATGGGCATTGTCCGCTAGCCCCGGCCGTCAGCCTGACGCGGGTTGCTGGACCCGCGAGCGAGGCGCCTTTATAGCACCTTGACGATGGCTTCGGTCACGGGGCCCAGGTTATGGCCATTGAGGGCGGCGGCGCAGATACGACCGGTATCCAGGGCGTAGATGCCGAATTCGTCTCTCAGGCGATGCACCTGAGCGGTGGTCAGGCCGGAGTAGGAGAACATGCCCCGCTGTTGCTTGATGAAGCTGAAGTCCTGTGGCGCGCCCAGTTTGGCGAGGCGATCGACCATCTCCAGGCGCATCTCGCGGATGCGGCCGCGCATCTGTGCCAGTTCGCCTTCCCACAGGGCACGCAGTTCCGGCGTATTCAGCACCGTAGCCACGATCATGGCGCCGTGAGTGGGGGGGTTGGAGTAGTTGGTGCGGATCACGCGCTTCACCTGGGACAGTACCCGGGCGCTTTCGTCCTTGGAAGCAGTGACGATGGACAGCGCGCCGACCCGTTCGCCATAGAGCGAGAAGGACTTGGAGAAGGAACTGGACACAAAGAAAGTCAGCCCTGCCTGCGCGAACAGCCGCACAGCCTCGGCGTCCTCGGCGATGCCGTCGCCGAAGCCCTGGTAGGCGATGTCCAGGAAGGGGATATGCGCCTTGGCGCGCACTACGTCCAGCACCTGCTGCCAGTCGTCGCGGCTCAGGTCCACGCCGGTGGGGTTATGACAGCAGGCATGCAGCACCACCACCGACCCGGAGGGCAGGGCGTTGAGGTCTTCCAGCAAGCCGGAACGGTTCACCCCATGGCTGGTCGCATCATAGTAACGGTAGTCACGGACCGGGAAGCCGGCGGTTTCGAAAAGCGCGCGGTGGTTTTCCCAGCTCGGGTCGCTGATGGCGACCACGGCCTCGGGGCGCAGCCGCTTGATGAAGTCCGCGCCCAGCTTGAGCGCGCCCGTGCCACCAACGGCCTGGACAGTGACCACGCGGCCCTCGGCCAGCAGCGGTGAATCGGCACCGAAGAGCAGGGTCTGCACGGCCTTGTCGTAGGCGGCGATACCGTCGATGGGCAGGTAGCCACGAGCCGCCTGCTGGGCGACCCGCGCCTGTTCAGCCTCGATCACCGCGCGCATGAGCGGGATCTTGCCTTCTTCGTTGTAGTAAACGCCTACACCCAGGTTGACCTTGTCGGGACGGGTATCGGCATTGAAGGCTTCGTTGAGGCCGAGGATGGGATCGCGGGGCGCCAATTCGACAGCGGAAAACAGGCTCATTATGGACCGTGGCTCTGTAAGTGGAGGATGAGAAGTCCGCACCAGTGCGGTGCGCCAACGGTCGTTGAGTATAGAGGGCAAGCCGAGGCTAAGCGACAGCTTGTTCGATTTTTTTTACACCCTGAAACACCGGTACGGGGTCTTGATGCTTGTGTCGTGATTTGACGGCCTCGTCAGGCCCGAAGTACTGTTCATGGATACAGCCCGGAAGGGTTCACGAGGTCAGTCATGTCGGAATTCCAGCTCGTTACCCAATATCGGCCCGCCGGAGATCAACCGGACGCGATCCGTCAGCTGGTGGAAGGCATCGATGCCGGCCTGGCCCACCAGACATTGTTGGGGGTGACCGGCTCTGGCAAGACCTTCAGCGTTGCCAACGTCATTGCCCAGGTGAAGCGGCCTACTTTGGTCCTGGCGCCGAACAAGACGCTGGCGGCCCAGCTCTACGGTGAGTTCAAGGCGTTCTTTCCCAACAATGCCGTGGAGTACTTTGTCTCCTACTACGATTATTACCAACCGGAAGCCTACGTGCCGTCGTCGGACACCTTCATCGAGAAGGATGCGTCCATCAACGACCACATCGAGCAGATGCGGCTGTCGGCGACCAAGGCCCTGCTCGAGCGCAAGGATGCGATCATCGTGACCACGGTTTCCTGCATCTACGGCCTCGGCAGCCCGGAAACCTACCTGCGCATGGTGCTGCACCTGGACCGGGGCGACCGCTTCGACCAGCGCGAGCTGTTGCGCCGGCTGGCCGAGCTGCAATACACCCGTAACGAGATCGATTTTGCTCGCGCGACCTTCCGTGTGCGCGGTGACGTGATCGATGTGTTCCCCGCCGAATCGGACCTGGAAGCCATTCGGATCGAGCTGTTCGACGACGAGATCGAAAATATCTCGTCCTTCGATCCGCTGACGGGCGAGGTCATCCAGCGCCTGCCCCGCTATACGCTCTACCCGAAGACGCACTACGTGACGCCTCGGGAAACCATCGTTTCCGCCATCGAGAACATCAAGGTGGAGCTGGAGGAGCGACTGGATTACCTGCGCAAGGCGAACAAGCTCGTCGAAGCGCAGCGGCTCGAGCAGCGTACCCGCTTCGACCTGGAGATGATGCTGGAGCTGGGCTACTGCAACGGCATCGAAAACTACTCGCGCTACCTCTCGGGCCGGCCCGCGGGCGCCGCGCCGCCTACCTTGTACGATTACCTGCCACCCGAAGCTCTGTTGGTGATCGACGAATCCCACGTGAGCGTTCCCCAGGTCGGTGCCATGTACAAGGGTGACCGCTCGCGCAAGGAAACCCTGGTGGAATACGGCTTCCGCCTGCCCTCGGCCCTGGACAACCGGCCCATGCGTTTCGATGAGTGGGAAGCGGTGATGCCGCAGACCATCTTCGTTTCCGCCACGCCCGGGCCTTACGAGCAGGAGCATGCCGGCCGGGTGGTGGAGCAGGTAGTGCGCCCCACCGGCCTGGTGGACCCACAGATTGAGATACGCCCGGCCTCTACCCAGGTGGACGACCTGCTATCGGAAATCCGCAAGCAGGTGGCGCTGGACCAGCGGGTACTGGTGACCACCCTGACCAAGCGCATGTCCGAGGATCTTACCGATTACCTGGCCGATCATGACGTGCGCGTGCGTTACCTGCACTCGGACATCGACACCGTGGAGCGGGTGGAAATCATCCGCGACCTGCGCCTGGGTAACTTCGATGTCCTGGTGGGCATCAACCTGCTCCGCGAGGGTCTGGACATGCCTGAGGTAGCCCTGGTAGCCATTCTGGATGCTGACAAGGAAGGCTTTCTGCGGTCCGAGCGCTCGCTGATCCAGACCATCGGGCGCGCGGCTCGAAACCTCAATGGCCGGGCGATTCTGTACGCGGACGCCATCACCGGCTCCATGGAGCGCGCCATCAATGAAACCGAACGGCGTCGCGAGAAGCAGATCGCGTTCAACGAGGCCAATGGCATCGTGCCCAAGGGCGTGGTCCGGGACATCGCGGACATCCTCGAAGGCGCCAACATCCCTGGCGGCAAGAGCAAGAAACGCAAGGGCATGGCCAAGGCCGCCGAGGAAAGCGCCAAGTACGAAGCCGAGCTGCGCAGCCCCAGCGAGATCAACAAGCGCATCCGCCAGCTGGAAGAAAAGATGCTGCAACTGGCCCGCGACCTGGAGTTCGAAGCCGCCGCCCAGACCCGCGACGAGATCGCCAAGTTGCGGGAGCGGCTGTTGGCGGTGTAACGCTTATGCGGGCAGGGAGTAGTGCGCAAGTACTACTCTCGGCTCATGGCTCCATCATCAACCAGCAGCTCGGACGATCTCAAGATAATTCTCGAGTCGGAAGTTCGTTACCCCCACCGAATTGACCGTTATCATCGTGGAAGGCGTCGCAGCATGTATGCCCCTGACTACGACATTTCCGTGAGCTTCTGTGTCGGTTATTTGAGATCCATTATAAATAAGAGATAGGTTTGTATGTGCCGTGGAGCTTATGATCGGCAATATATAGCTGAGAGGAGGGTACTGCATGGTATTGATGGTAATGGTGTCCTTTGTCTTGGCGTGTTCTATAAATTTTTTAAGTAGGTCTCCGTCTGAAGGGTCGACCGCAAGCTGACGGCCATTGAAATTGAGGCTAATGTTCCGAGATCCCAAAAGGCTCATGATCTCAGGTATCTCGCGCGGATGATACAGATGTGCCGAATCGATTTGAATTTTCACGCTGTTGGAAAATCTGTGGATAAACGTCTTCAATTGTTTGAGGTTAAAGCGTGTAGCGCTCAGGTTGACGGTGCAGTTCTTGTTGTCAATTGCATCTGCGATCAATGGCATGTAGTTGGTGGAAAAGACGTCCGCATTGGTGAGATTTATACTGGTGTTCGAATGAACCTTCCTCAAGGTGTCAACTGTTCTCTGGGGAGTGGAAGCCTTTGCATCGATTTCCAGCGAGAATGCGCGGCCTCCTATGGCCGATAGCGTGGTCTCGACAGCTGCGGCAGTCATGATTGTAAGCGAGCTAAGATACAACGAAGCTGGTGTTTCCGCGAGGACGGAGATAAGGCGTGGGGCGGTGTTATGATTGATTCCGTGGCTATTGATTGAGATGTCGAAACTTCGCGGTCCCATTGCCTTTGCGATGGCAGGGATGTCGCCGATACGGTAGTTGTCGATGTCCGCTATATCCATGGAAGTCCGAGGGTGACGAATCATGCTTATGATATCTATCAGGTCTCCGGCTGAAATGCCTTTGCCAGATAATGAAATATGCAGATTCTTTTCTTCTGAATCTTTTATGAGCGAGAGCAGTGGCTGTCTTGGCATGAGGTTGGCATTCTGCAACGTGATGCGTGAGTTTAAGCTTGATTCATCAAGGATGGCTTTGAACTGGTTGAAGGAGATTTTGCCGCCTACACAAAGCATGTTGACCTTCACTGTCTTGCTCCGCCGACTGGTTGTGCGGTTCGATTTGAACAGCGTTGATAGGGCGGTGCAATATGAGAAGTGTATTGTAATGTTGCGTCTGGCGGGCGGTCGCTGGACAAAGTGATGTAGGAGCAGTTATGTGGCCAAAAATTCTGGTGGTTTTGTCAGTGCTTGGCGTTCCTTCCATTCAGGCTGCAGATCGCTGTGGCAGGCATCTGGTAAATTTATATACCTCTCTTGATGCAATCATACAAACCTGTGGTCAGCCCGTTGCCCACGCCTCCCAGGGGCCGGCATTGCGAGCTGACGGCGGTCCCCGCAAGGGGCCAGGGAAAACCGACGTTTTGGTCTATGGGCCTTCTGGCGGAGCTTGGCAATACATGCTTTTCCAAAATGACCAGTTGGTCAGAATCGAAACGCGCCGCCGACCTCCTGACGGAGACTTGTTGAAGTGGTGAAATCCTGTGGTAGACAGCAGAGCTTCTTTGGCCCCGGCCACCCGGCCTGCTACCATTCGCGCCTTTGTATTGTCCTCTTCGAGACCCTTCATGAGCACTGTTCGCACCCGAATCGCGCCGTCGCCCACCGGCGACCCCCACGTTGGCACGGCCTACATCGCCCTGTTCAACTACTGCTTCGCCAAAAAGCACGGTGGTGAATTCATTCTGCGCATCGAGGACACGGACCAGCTGCGGTCTACCCGTGAATCCGAGCAGCAGATCTTCGACGCCTTGCGCTGGCTGGGTATCGAATGGAGCGAAGGCCCGGACGTAGGCGGCCCTCACGGCCCTTATCGGCAGAGCGAGCGCGGCGACATCTACCGTCGCTACGCCCAGCAACTGGTCGATGCCGGCC
Source organism: Pseudomonas sp. DC3200b2 (assembly GCF_049895785.1). Lineage (NCBI taxonomy): Bacteria > Pseudomonadati > Pseudomonadota > Gammaproteobacteria > Pseudomonadales > Pseudomonadaceae > Pseudomonas > Pseudomonas sp. DC3200b2. The sequence goes on from NZ_JAFCTA010000001.1 coordinate 852,867, forward strand.
ATGCCTTTCCGTGCTTCTGCACGGCCGAGGAGCTGGACCAGATGCGCGCCGAGCAGATCGCCCGCGGCGAAACCCCGCGCTACGACGGTCGCGCGCTCTTGCTTTCCGCAGAAGAAGTGCAGCGGCGCCTGGCAGCGGGAGAACCCCACGTCATCCGCATGAAGGTGCCCGGCGAGGGCATCTGCGTGGTGCCGGACATGTTGCGGGGCGACGTGGAAATCCCGTGGGATCGCATGGACATGCAGGTGCTGATCAAGACCGATGGCCTGCCTACCTACTTCCTGGCCAACGTGGTGGATGACCACCTGATGGGCATCACCCACGTGCTGCGCGGCGAGGAATGGCTGCCTTCGGCGCCCAAGCTGATGAAGCTCTACGAGTACTTCGGCTGGGAACAGCCGCAGCTGTGCTACATGCCCCTGCTGCGTAACCCGGACAAGTCCAAGCTGTCCAAGCGCAAGAACCCCACCTCGGTGACCTTCTACGAGCGCATGGGCTTCATGCCCGAGGCGATGCTCAACTACCTCGGCCGCATGGGCTGGTCCATGCCGGACGAGCGCGAGAAGTTCTCCCTGGAGGAGATGGTGGAGCACTTCGACCTTTCGCGGGTTTCGCTGGGCGGGCCCATCTTCGACATCGAGAAGCTGTCCTGGCTGAACGGGCAATGGTTGCGCGAGCTGCCCGTCGAGGAATTCGCCACCCGCGTACAGAAGTGGGCCTTCAATCCGGAGTACCTGCTCAAGATCGCTCCGCTGGTGCAGGGGCGGGTCGAAACCTTCAGCCAGATCGCGCTGCTCGGCGGCTTCTTCTTCGAAGGCGGCGTGCGTCTGGACCCGTCGCTGTTCGTGTCGAAGAAGCTGAGCCCCGATCAGGTGCGGCAGGTCATCCAGTTGATCCTGTGGAAACTGGAGGCCCTGCGGCAATGGGAGAAGGATCGCATCACCGCCTGCATCCAGGCTGTGGTCGATGGGCTTGGCCTCAAGCTGCGCGACGCCATGCCGCTGATGTTCGCCGGCATTACCGGACAGGCAAGTTCTGTGTCGGTGCTCGATGCCATGGAAATCCTCGGGCCGGACCTGACCCGCTATCGCTTGCGCCAGGCACTGGACCTGCTTGGTGGCGTTTCGAAGAAGGAAAACAAGGAATGGGAAAAGCTGTTGGCTGAGCTGGGCTGATCCTTTTACCTGGGCATGGAGGCCGGCCGGTGCCGTCCGGCCTGGCCTCCAGCCCCTGCAGGACCAGGCCGCTTCCCTAAGCCTTTGAATGCCGGGAGAAATTTTTCAAGAATTTCGCAAAATTAGTTTGACAAGGTAGGGGTGGCGTCTTAATATGCGCCCCGTCCACGACATGGTGCTGAAACAAAGCGCCGCGCTGTGGGGCTATAGCTCAGCTGGGAGAGCGCTTGCATGGCATGCAAGAGGTCGACGGTTCGATCCCGTCTAGCTCCACCAAATTCCTCGCCCGAGGTGCTGTTGTAGATCTGGGGCAAGCCGGTCACCAGGCCGGTCGGAAAGAAGGTCTGTCCCCTTCGTCTAGTGGCCTAGGACACCGCCCTTTCACGGCGGTAACAGGGGTTCGAGTCCCCTAGGGGACGCCACTTTACCTGTATCGCCCTTGGGTGGTACACGCCGCCAGGCGTTAAATTTGGGGCTATAGCTCAGCTGGGAGAGCGCTTGCATGGCATGCAAGAGGTCGACGGTTCGATCCCGTCTAGCTCCACCAATTTGCCAGGGTTCGCTACGGCGGGCCTGCTCGAAGGTTTGCGTCCCCTTCGTCTAGTGGCCTAGGACACCGCCCTTTCACGGCGGTAACAGGGGTTCGAGTCCCCTAGGGGACGCCACGTTTACCCCGATCTCCGGGAATCAAGGCTCATTCGATTATTGAATGGGCCTTTTGTTTTTTCGGCCCTACGGTATACGTTGCGCGCAGGAGAGCATATGAACTGGGATCTGCCGTTACCCTTCACCCTCGATTTGCGCGTCACCGCCGACGATATCGACGGGCTTGGCCATGCCAACAATGCTGTCTACGTCACCTGGCTGGAACGCTGCGCCTGGCGCCATTCCAGCTACCTGGGCCTGGACCTGGCGGAGTACCGCCGCCTGGACCGAGCCATGGCCGTGCTGCGCCATGAAATCGATTACCTGGCCAGCGCCCACGAAGGGGACGAGCTCATCCTGGGGACCTGGATCATCGACTGGGACCAGCGTTTGAAAATGAACCGTCGTTTCCAGTTGATACGCCCCAGCGATGGCGCCACCTTGTTGCGCGCCCGGACCACCTTCGTTTGCATCGAGCTCTCCAGTGGCCGGCCCAAGCGAATGCCTAGCGAATTCATCGATGGCTACGGCTGTGCCGTTCTGCCCACGCCCGGATCCTGAACCATGCAACTTGCCTTGGCCCCCATGGAGGGGCTGGTCGACAATATTCTGCGCGATGTACTGACTCGGGTCGGTGGCATCGACTGGTGCGTCACTGAATTCATCCGTGTCTCGGACCGTGCCCTGCCACCCTCGAGCTTTCTCAAGCTGGCGCCGGAACTGGCCAATGGCAGCCAGACCCGCGCGGGTACGCCGTTGCATGTGCAGTTGCTGGGATCTGAACCCAACCTCCTGGGGGATAGCGCGGCGGTAGCTTGCGAGCTGGGCGCGCCTGTGATCGACCTGAATTTCGGTTGCCCGGCCAAGACAGTCAACCGCTCCCGAGGGGGTGCGGTGTTGCTCAACGAGCCGGAACTGCTGCACGCCATCGTCAGCCAGGTGCGTCGCGATACCCCGGCCCATGTTCCCGTCACCGCGAAGATGCGCCTGGGCTATGCCAGCCCCTCCAGCGCCATGGATTGCGCCAGGGCGCTGGCCGAGGGCGGCGCCGAGCGCATTGTCGTCCATGCGCGTACCAAGCTCGACGGTTATAAACCACCGGCGCATTGGGAATGGGTGGCGCGGGTGCAGGACGCGGTCAAGGTTCCTGTCTATGCCAACGGCGAGATCTGGACGGTGGAAGACTGGCAGCGCTGCCGTGAAATCAGCGGAGCGGCGCATTTCATGCTGGGCCGGGGGCTGGTATCGCGTCCGGACCTGGCCCTGCAGATTGCCGCGGCAGCTCAGGGCCAGGCCATCACGCCGATGGAATGGGAACAGGTGGTGCCCTTGCTGCAAGATTTCTGGGGCCAGGCCACGGCGAAGCTGTCACCGCGCTATGCGCCCGGCCGCCTCAAGCAATGGGTCGCGATGCTGACGCGGACTTACCCCGGAGCAGTGATGCTGTTCTCGGCCTTGAGAAAGGAAACCGATTGCGCGCGCATCGATGCCCTGCTGGGGCTGGCTGAACCTGCCCTGGCTTGAAAAAAAGCCGACGAACGGTCTTGAAAGTGTTTGGCGAGTCCATATCTGTTCAGTACGCGATGCCGCAGTCGGGTCGCGGATTCAACTACTCGCTGAACTCTCAGGAGATCGTCATGAGCACTGCATTTTCCTTGGCACCACTGTTCCGTCATTCCGTTGGCTTCGATCGTTTCAACGATCTGTTCGAGTCGGCGTTGCGCAATGAGTCGGGTAGCAGCTACCCACCCTACAACGTCGAGAAGCATGGCGATAACGAATATCGTATCGTCGTGGCCGCGGCAGGCTTCCAGGAGCAGGACCTCGACCTGCAGGTCGAGAAAGGTGTGCTGACCGTCACCGGAGGCAAGAGCCGCGAAGGTGACACCAGCAGCGTCACCTACCTGCACCAGGGCATTGCCCAGCGGGCCTTCAAGCTGTCGTTCCGCCTGGCCGACCATATCGAGGTCAAGGCCGCGGCATTGCAGAACGGCTTGCTGAACATCGACCTGCTGCGCGTCGTGCCGGAAGAGGCCAAGCCAAAACGCATCCCGATCGGTGGTACGCAGCAGCCTGTGCTGGAACATTGATCGCTCGACGCGAGAGGTGAAAAGGGGGCGCCTGGTGGGGCGCCCCTTTTTTTGTATTCGGCCATCGAGCGTCCTTTCATACCCCGATCAACATGGCCTGGAATTCCTCGAAGGGCACGGCCCGGCTGTACAGGTAGCCCTGGTACAGGTGGCAGCCCAGGCGGTCCAGGAACTCCAGCTGCTCGCTGAGTTCGACACCTTCGGCAATTACCGTAAGGTTCAGGCTGCGCGCCATCGCCACAATGGCGCGGATGATTTCCGCATCGTTGGGATCATGGGTGCAATCTCGCACGAACGACTGGTCGATCTTCAAGGTGTCTACGGGCAAGCGCTTCAGATAGGTCAGGGAGGAATAACCGGTGCCGAAGTCATCCATGGCGAAGGTCACCCCCATGCGCTTGAGCGCGCGCATCTTGTTGATGGTGTCGTCCAGGTTCTGGATGACGATGCCTTCGGTGATTTCCAGCTTGAGCAGGCTGCAAGGCAACTGGTTGTCACGCAGGCTGCGCTCGATACGGTCGACGAAATCCGCCTGTCGGAATTGCCGCGGGCTGATGTTCACGCACAGGCTGAAGCCGTCGACATCGATCAGGCCGGCCTGCAGCAAGCGCGCGCACGCGCCGCAGGCTTGATCGAGAATCCAGTTGCCGACATCCAGAATCATTCCACTTTCTTCCAGCACCTGGATGAATTGGGCAGGGGATTGCTGACCCAGCTGAGGATGCAGCCAGCGCAACAGCACCTCCGCGCCTATGATCCGTTCGGCCCGGGCGTCGAGCTGGGGCTGGAAATACAAATGCAGCTCGCCTCGGGCAATGGCCAGGCGCAGGTCGTTCTCCATGCGCAGGCGTTCGCTGGCTACCTTCTGCATGGCGCTATGGAACATCTGCGCGGTATTGCGCCCCGAATCCTTGGCGCGGTAGAGGGCTATATCAGCGCGCTTGAGCAAGTCCGCCGGCGTGGTGCCGTGGTCAGGTATCAGCGCCATGCCGATGCTGGGCGTGACCCGTAGCCGATGACCGTCCAGCGACATGGGTTCAGCGAGCAGCTCGCGCAGAGTGTCGGCCAGGGCGCGCACTTCTTCGGTCACCTCGCTGCGGCTTCCCTCCAGCCCACCGATGAGTATCACGAATTCGTCGCCACCCAGCCGGGCCACGGTATCTTCCAGGCGTACGCTGGCTTCCAGCCGCGCCGTGATTACCTTGAGCACAGTATCGCCCACGGGGTGGCCGAGGGAGTCATTGATATGCTTGAAGTGGTCCAGGTCCAGGAAGAGCAGGGCGCCCCGCTGGTTATGGCGCTTGAGCAGGGTGACCTGCTGGCTGATGCGTTCCATCAACAGGGCGCGGTTGGGCAGGTTGGTGAGGGGGTCGTGGTAGGCCAGGTGCTGGATCTGCGCCTGAGCGTTCTTCAATTGGCTCATGTCCCTGGCGGTCATCAACAGGCACGGCCCCTGCTCCAGGGCGATCGGTTCCAGAGTGATTTCCAGGATCAACGGCTCACCGGTCTTGCGTCGGCCAATGACTTCTCGGTGTCGAACTCGACCGAAGCGCTTGAGCTGGTCTTGCAGGGCATCGCGTTGGTGGTCATCGGACCACAACTCCAATTCCTCGGCGGTGCGGCCGATTACCTCGCGGGCGGTCCAGCCGAAGGTCTCGCAGAACGATGAGTTCACCTCAACGAAACGACCGCTGGCCTGCTCGCTCACGCACACCGGATAGGGGCTGGCCTGGAACAGGCGGATGAACTTGTCTTCGGAATTCTGCAGGCGATGTTCCCGCTCCACCTGGTCAGAGATGTCGATCAGGGTGCCGGCCATCCGGGTCGGGATCCCCTGTCCGTCGCGATACAGACGCGCCCGGGTTTCCAGGTAGCGATGGCTGCCGTCGTTCAGCTGTACGCAATAGGTCGCCTGGTAATGGAGGCTGGCACCGCTGAGTACCTCGCGGAAGTGCTCGATCAAGGCTTCGCGCTCCTTGCGCGCCAGCCGCCTGAAAAATGCTCGGAACGGCACGTGCAGGGCTTGCTCCGGCAAATTGTGCAGCGCCGCGGCCCGGGGCGAGGCATAGAGCATGCCGCTGGGCAGGTGCCAGTCCCAGGTCCCCAGCCGCGCCGACTCAATGGCCAGGTCCAGCCGCTCCTGGCTGTCCTTGAGCAGTTGCTCGGCGTGCAGGCGTTCGGTGGTATCGACGAAGGTACTGAGCAGGAACGGGTAGCCGTCCAGCTCGATGTTCTGGCTGCACAGAATGCCCTCGCGCAAGTGTCCGGCCGCCGTGCGCAGCCTCACTTCCCGGGTGACCGGCTCATTGTTGGCCAGCGTGGCCTGTACCCATTCCAGGCGCCGGGGCGGATCGGCCCACAACTCGAGCTCCTCGGTAGTCCGGTTTACCGCCTGGGCAACGGGCCAGCCCAGCACCTTCTCGAAGTGATGGTTGACCTCGTAGATCATGCCGTCGTTGCGGCGGGTCACCATGACCACGTTAGGGCTCAGATGGAAGAGCGTGGCGAAACGTTGCTCCGAGGCCATGAGGGCGGTTTCCCGCTCCCGCTGGAGGGTGATCTCACGGACGACACCGACCATGTGCGGGCGGCCGTCCCGCCCTGTTACCAGGCTGCCACTGATCTCGATCCAGTGGAGGCTGCCGTCGGGCCAGCGAATGCGATGGCGCATCGGATGATCCTGGGGCTCGCCTCGCAGCACCGCTTCGAAGGCCAGTACGGTACGGCCGCGGTCTTCCTCCGGCAGCAGATCCAGGTAGTCGATGTCGGCCGCCAGGCGTTCATTGGGGTCGAAGCCGAACAAGGCCTGCGTGCCTCTGGACCAATTGATCAGCCCGCGCTCGATATCCCAATACCAGGCGCCCAGGCGCGCGCCGTTGAGCGCGGCGAGCAATTGTGAGGCGTTCTCCCAGGCGGCTTCCGCTTCCTTGGGGTCCACTGCCTGGATGCGGGGCAAGCGAGCGCGTGGGTTGAGGCTCTTGGGCATGGGGCCGGGCTTCCTTGATCGGGCAATTGCCTGTTGCTTTCAAGAAGGGACAGTCTCCGCTTCCAGTAATGCCATGAACGCGCGGGCGGCATTAGAAAGCGTGCGTTCCGTATGTACGATGTAGCCTAGCTGGCGACTCAGCTGTACGCCTGGCAGTGAAAGCCGAGTCACCTGCTCATCGAGCATGGTGCGCGGGAGCACGCTCCAGGCCAGGCCGATGGACACCATCATCTTGATGGTTTCTAGATAATTGGTGCTCATGGCGATATTCGGCGTCAGCCCCCGCGCCTGGAACAGATGTCGCACGATGTGATGGGTGAAGGTATTGCCGCCTGGGAACACGGCGGGGTGGCGAGCGATGTCCTCCACCGATACCTCGGCTTGCCGGGCCAAGGCATGCTCGGGTGCCGCTACCAGGTCCAGTGGGTCGTCCCAGATATGCACGGCCTTGATCAGGCCATAAGGCTCCGGCGCCAGGGTGATGACGGCCAGTTCCGCGCGACCATGGAGAATCTCTTCATAGGCGACCTCGGAGTCGAGGAACTGGATATCCAGCGCCACGTTGGGGTAACGCCGGGTGAAGGCCCGCAGCAACGGCGGCAGCCGGTGCAGGCCAATGTGGTGGCTGGTCGCCAGGGTCAGGCGGCCGGTGACCTCGCCATTGAGGTTGCTCAGTGCGCGGCGTGTGTCCTCGAGCACATTGAGAATCTGGTAGGCCCGGGGAAGCAGGGCGCGACCCGCCTCGGTGAGGCTTACTTCGCGGCCGAGCCGGTCGAACAGGCGCGTGTCGAGCTGGGTTTCAAGGCCAGCGATCCGCTTGCTGATGGCCGGCTGGGTAAGATGCAGGCGCTCGCCGGCATTGGAAAAACTTCCGGTTTCAGCGACGCTGATAAAGGCAGTAAGGTTGGCCAGATCCACGAACTCGAATTCCTTGTTGTTATCCAGAATATAAAAAATATGAATTTGAGTTATTGAATCTAACCCCATAGCATGTCTATCACAAGCCTGGGGTCTTTATTTGAGCCGCGACAAAACGCCGCCGCCCCCTGCGCAAAGTCATGCCTGACGAGGAGTTGTTTCGATGGCCGGTAAAACCCTTTATGACAAGCTCTGGGATTCCCACCTGGTCAAGCAGCGGGACGATGGTTCCGCGCTGATCTATATCGATCGTCACATCGTTCACGAGGTGACTTCGCCCCAGGCTTTCGAAGGACTACGCCTGGCTGGTCGCGCGCCCTGGCGCGTCGACAGCATCGTTGCCACGCCGGACCACAACGTGCCCACCACCCCGGAACGCAAGGGCGGCATCGAAGCCATCGCCGACCAGGTGTCGCGCCTGCAGGTGCAGACCCTCGACGACAACTGCGATGAATACGGCATCACCGAATTCAAGATGAACGACGAGCGCCAGGGCATCGTGCACGTGATCGGCCCGGAGCAGGGCGCGACCCTGCCCGGCATGACCGTGGTCTGTGGTGATTCCCACACGTCCACCCATGGTGCCTTCGGCGCGCTGGCCCACGGCATCGGTACCTCGGAGGTGGAGCACGTGCTGGCTACCCAGTGCCTGGTCGCCAAGAAGATGAAGAACATGCTGGTACTGGTCGAGGGCAGCTTGCCCTTTGGCGTGACCGCCAAGGATATTGTGCTGGCGGTCATCGGCAAGATCGGCACCGCTGGCGGCAACGGCCACGCCATCGAGTTCGCCGGTAGCGCCATCCGCGACCTCTCGGTGGAAGGCCGCATGACCATCTGCAACATGTCCATCGAAGCAGGGGCCCGGGTCGGCCTTGTGGCCTGCGACGAGAAGACCATTGCCTACGTGAAGGGGCGCCCCTTCGCTCCCAGCGGCGCGGATTGGGACAAGGCCGTTGCGGCATGGCAAGGCCTCAAGTCCGATGACGACGCCCATTTCGACACCGTGGTGCGCCTGGACGCCGCCCAGATCAAGCCTCAGGTCAGCTGGGGGACCTCACCGGAAATGGTGTTGGCGGTGGACCAGAACGTGCCGGACCCGGCCGCCGAGACGGACTTGGTCAAGCGTGGCTCCATAGAGCGCGCGCTCAAGTACATGGGCCTGCGGCCGAACCAGCCGATCACCGACATCCGCCTGGACCGCGTCTTCATCGGCTCGTGCACCAACTCGCGTATCGAAGACCTTCGCGCCGCCGCGGACGTGGCCAAGGGGCGCAAGGTAGCTTCCACCATCAAGCAGGCCATCGTGGTACCAGGCTCGGGCCTGGTCAAGGCCCAGGCCGAGCGTGAAGGGCTCGACCGTATCTTCATCGAGGCGGGCTTCGAATGGCGTGAACCGGGCTGCTCCATGTGCCTGGCCATGAATCCGGATCGCCTCGAGGCCGGGGAACATTGCGCGTCCACTTCGAACCGCAACTTCGAGGGCCGTCAGGGCGCGGGCGGTCGCACTCACCTGGTGAGCCCGGCCATGGCCGCGGCCGCCGCGGTGACCGGCCACTTCGTCGATGTCCGTGAATTGTCCGAGGAGCGCGCAGCATGAAAGCCTTTACCCGTATCACCGGCCTTGCCGCTCCCCTGGATCGCGCCAACGTAGACACGGACCAAATCATCCCCAAGCAATTCCTCAAGTCGATCAAGCGCACCGGTTTCGGGCCCAACCTGTTCGACGAGTGGCGTTACCTGGACGTGGGCCAGCCCTACCAGGACAACTCCAAGCGGCCACTGAACCCGGAGTTCGTGCTCAATCAGCCACGCTATCAGGGCGCGAGCATCCTGCTGGCCCGGGAAAACTTCGGCTGTGGTTCCAGCCGCGAACATGCACCCTGGGCTCTGGACGAATATGGCTTCCGCTGTGTGATTGCGCCCAGCTTCGCCGACATTTTCTTCAACAACAGCTTCAAGAACGGTTTGTTGCCGATCATTCTCAGCGCCGCCGAGGTGGATGAGCTGTTCCGGCAGGTCGAGGCCGAGCCGGGCTACCAGCTGACCGTCGACCTGGCCGCGCAGACCGTGACCCGTCCCGACGGCAAGGCCTACAGCTTCGAGATCGACGAATTCCGCAAGCACTGCCTGCTTCACGGCCTGGATGACATCGGCCTGACCCTGCAGGACGCCGACGCCATCCGTGCTTTCGAAAGCAGGCACAGGGCCACGCAGCCCTGGTTGTTCCGCCAATAACCGCCCTGGTAGCAGCCGCGCTTGCGCGCGACCGGGCCCGGACAGGCAAACGCCAGGTTGCGAATGAACCCATGGCGCCATTGAACATTTGAATGAGAACAAGCATGAGCAAGCAGATCCTGATTCTCCCTGGCGACGGCATTGGTCCGGAAATCATGGCCGAGGCGGTCAAGGTGCTGAACCTGGCCAATGAACGCTATGATCTGGGCCTGAACCTGGCCGAGGACGTGATCGGCGGCGCCGCCATCGACCGCCACGGCGTTCCACTCGCAGACGAGACCCTGGCGCGCGCCCGCGCCGCCGACGCGGTGCTTCTCGGCGCGGTGGGCGGCCCCAAGTGGGATCGGATCGAGCGTGACATCCGTCCCGAACGTGGCTTGCTCAAGATCCGCTCCCAGCTGGGCCTGTTCGCCAACCTGCGTCCGGCCATCCTCTATCCGCAGTTGGCGGACGCCTCGTCGCTCAAGCCGGAGATCGTCGCGGGCCTGGATATCCTGATCGTGCGCGAGCTCACCGGTGGCATCTATTTCGGCGCGCCACGCGGCATGCGGGAGCTGGGTAATGGCGAACGCCAGGCCTATGACACTTTGCCGTACAGCGAGAGCGAAATCCGCCGCATCGCCCGGGTGGGCTTCGAGATGGCCCAGGTGCGCGGCAAGAAACTGTGCTCGGTGGACAAGGCCAACGTGCTGGCATCCAGTCAGTTGTGGCGGGAAGTGGTGGAAGACCTCGCGAAGGATTATCCTGAAGTCGAGTTGAGCCACATGTACGTGGACAACGCCGCCATGCAACTGGTGCGGGCGCCCAAGCAGTTCGACGTGATGGTCACCGACAACATGTTCGGCGACATCCTTTCCGACGAAGCCTCCATGCTTACCGGCTCCATCGGCATGCTGCCCTCGGCGTCCCTCGACGCGAACAACAAGGGTATGTACGAGCCTTGCCATGGTTCGGCGCCGGACATCGCCGGGCAGGGCATCGCCAACCCCCTGGCGACCATTCTTTCGGTCTCCATGATGCTGCGCTACAGCTTCAATCAGGTTGAAGCGGCCGAGGCCATCGAGGCGGCCGTGGGCAAGGTACTGGACCAGGGCCTGCGTACAGGTGACATCTGGTCGCCCGGTTGCACCAAGGTCGGTACGCAGGAAATGGGCGACGCAGTAGTCGCGGCCCTGCGAAATCTGTAATCTCTCGGGCCCGCCGCGATTCGGCAAGGGCGGCGGCCCACTTTTTTCAAGGGTGTAGTTGCGATGAAACGTGTAGGTCTGATCGGTTGGCGCGGCATGGTCGGTTCCGTGCTCATGCAGCGGATGCTGGAGGAGCAGGACTTCGACCTGATCGAACCGGTGTTTTTCACCACCTCCAACGTAGGTGGCGAGGGCCCCGCCGTGGGCAAGGATGTCGCGCCCCTCAAGGATGCCTACAGCATCGACGAGCTGAAAAGCCTGGACGTGATCCTGACCTGCCAGGGTGGCGACTACACCAGCGAAGTCTTCCCCAAGCTGCGCGAGGCGGGCTGGAAGGGCTACTGGATCGACGCGGCGTCTACCCTGCGCATGCAGGATGACGCGGTCATCGTGCTGGATCCGGTCAACCGCAAGGTGATCGACCAGCAACTGGACGCCGGCACCCTCAACTACATCGGCGGCAACTGCACCGTGAGCCTGATGCTCATGGGGCTCGGTGGCCTGTTCGAAGCCGGCCTGGTGGAGTGGATGAGCGCCATGACCTACCAGGCCGCCTCCGGTGCCGGTGCTCAGAACATGCGCGAACTCATTCGCCAGATGGGCGCCACCCAGGCGGCCGTGGCCGATGACCTGGCCAATCCGGCCAGCGCCATCCTCGACATCGACCGCAAGGTGGCGGCCGCCATGCGTGGCGAGGCCTTCCCCACCGAGCAGTTCGGCGTACCCCTGGCCGGCAGCCTGATTCCCTGGATCGACAAGGAATTGCCCAACGGCCAGAGCCGTGAAGAGTGGAAAGGCCAGGCCGAGACCAACAAGATCCTCGGCCGCTTCAAGAACCCGGTGCCGGTGGACGGTATCTGCGTGCGCATCGGTGCCATGCGTTGCCATAGCCAGGCGCTGACCATCAAGCTGAACAAGGACGTACCCTTGGCCGATATCGAAGGCATGATCAGCCAGCACAACCCTTGGGTGAAGCTGGTGCCGAACCACCGTGAGGCCAGCATCCAGGAACTGACCCCCACCCAGGTGACCGGTACCCTGAACATCCCGGTTGGACGCCTGCGTAAACTGAACATGGGTTCGCAGTACCTGGGCGCCTTCACCGTCGGCGACCAGTTGCTGTGGGGCGCGGCCGAGCCGTTGCGGCGCATGTTGCGCATCCTGCTGGAACGCTGATAGCGGCTTGCAGCGCCACGGCCGGGCACGGCGGGCTAGATCCGCGCGCTCCTCTAGCCGTTGGCGCATATGAAACGGTTGTACCCGCCGGGCCGGCGCGGCTGCTGGTGGCTTTCCATGGGAAGGTCGCCGTCAGCCGCGTTTTTCATTTCCAGGCCCGGACAATGACACCCTTGTTCTGGAGAACATTCATGCCCGATACCCTGGATATCGCCGTTGTTGGCGCCACCGGCACCGTAGGTGAAACCCTCGTGCAGGTACTCGAGGAGCGTAACTTTCCGGTAGGCCAGCTTCATCTGTTGGCGAGCCAGGCCTCGGTGGCGCAGTCCATGCCATTCCATGGTCGTAATCTGCGGGTAAAGGCACTGGACGGTTTCGATTTTGCCCAGGTAGGCCTGGCGTTTTTCTGCGCCACTGAAACGGTGAGCGAGGCTTGCGCGCAGATGGCCGCAAAGGCGGGTTGCACGGTGATCGACCTGGCCGCGACAGGTGGCGTGCCCGTGGTGGTACCGGAAATCAACGGCCACGAGCTGGGCGAAGCGCCCTGGCCGCAACGTCTGGGGACCCCAGGGAGTATCGCCACGGCGGTGGCCTTGGCGCTGTCGCCCCTGAGCGATCTGCTGACGCTCGAGCACCTGACTGTGACCGCCTGCCTGCCCATGTCCGCCCAAGGTCGCGAGGCGGTCAGGGAGCTCGCTCGGCAAACGACCGAACTGCTCAATGCGCGCCCCTTGGAACCCCAGCTATTCGACCGGCAGGTAGCCTTCAATCTGCTGGGCCAGGTCGGCACTCCGGATGCGGCGGGTCACCTGGCGCTGGAAAAACGTGCTCACCGTGAATTGCGCGAACTGCTACGAATGCCTTTACTCAATGTGGCGGTGAGCTGCATCCAGGCACCCGTGTTCTTCGGCGATAGTCTGAGCGTGACAGTACGCGCCGCCGAGCCCGTCGACGTGCAGGCGGTATGCCAGGCATTGGAGCAGGCACCCGGGGTAGAGTGGACCGGGGCGCAGGACTACCCGACCGCGGTGGGCGATGCGGTAGGTCAGGACGTTTTGTATATAGGCCGGGTACGCTCGGGCATCGACGACCCCTGCGAGCTCAGCCTCTGGCTTACCTTGGACAATGCTCGCAAGGGCGCGGCCCTCAACGCGGTACAACTGGCGGAATTGTTGATAAAAGGCCTTTCGTAAAAGATACTTGGGCATACTTTGTAAAAGTTTTCACGAACGACGACGCTCGTCCGGCACGCACAAAAGGATCTGGCCATGGTTCAAGTTCGCAAACTGGTCTTGGCGATAGCCGCGGCAACAACGCTGTCTTCCGGGCTGGCGCAAGCCTTGGAACTGGGTGAGTTGACCTTGAAGTCGGCCGCCAACCAGCCCCTGGTGGCGGAAATCGAATTGCGCGACGTCGCCGCGCTGACCGCGCCGGAAATCGTGCCCAGCCTGGCTTCCCCCGAGGAGTTCGCTCGCGCCGGGCTGGACCGCCAGGCTTTTCTGAACCAGCTCAGCTTCACACCTGTGATCAACCCCAGCGGTCGCAGTGTCATCCAGGTGACCTCGGCGGCGCCCTTGCCCGAGCCCTTGGTCAAGTTTCTGGTTCAGGTGATCTACCCCAGTGGCCGCTTGCTGCGTGACTACAACGTGCTGGTCGACCCTTCCCGATTCTCGCCCCAGGCCGCTCAGGCAGCGGTGACCCCCGCGCCCACCCCAGCGGTAAGCGCGCCCGGCCCAGCGGCCCGCGAATACAGGACCGGCAACCGTGACACGCTGTGGGAAATCGCTGCCCGCTACCGTCAGGAAGCTTCGGTTCAGCAGACCATGCTCGCCATTCAGGCCCTGAACCCGGATGCCTTCCAGGACGCCAACATCAACCGTCTACGCTCCGGCCAGGTGCTGCGCCTGCCGGATGCCAGCGACGCCACCGCATTGCCTCAGGCCCAGGCCGTGGCCGAGGTGGCGCGGCAGAACGCCGCCTGGCGCGAGGGTCGCCGATTGGGGCCGCGAGCTCAGCAGCTTGACGCTACCCAGCGCAACGGCTCCGGCACGGCGCCGGCCCCTGCTCAGCGGGATAACCTGCGCCTGGTTTCCGGTGAAAGCGCGCAGGGACGCGGCAATGGCCCAACGTCTGATAACAGCAAGGCGTTGGCGGACAAGCTGGCGGTGACCCAGGAAAGCCTGGACAGCACCCGTCGCGAAAACGGCGAGCTACAAAGCCGGCTGGCGGATCTGCAAAGCCAACTGGACAAGGCCCAGCGGCTGCTGCAGCTCAAGAGCGATCAGTTGGCCCGCCTGCAGGGGCTCGCCGGGTCGCCTGATGCCACTACGGTCCAGCCACCCGACAACGCCGCGGCGCCTGAACCGGCGCCCGCTATCAATGCCGAGCTGACTCCACCGCCAACCGTTCCTGCGACCCCGGAAAGTGCAACGGCACCTGGCGACGCGGCGCAGGTGACGCCGACCCCTTCGCCGGACCCGACCGCGGCTGCCCCGGCGATTGCGCCGGACGGTACCCAGGAAGACGAGGGCAATCCCTGGCTGGTAGGCGCTGCCGCCGGCGTGGCCGTGGCCGCGCTGCTGCTGGCCGCCTGGCTGCTGGCCCGCCGACGAAAGGCCCAACAGGAGTCGGAGCGGCACGCGCGCATGGCACGAGAGCTGGCCGAGAGCCAGGACATGCGCGCTGAAGACTTCGATTTGCCCGCCACCAGCTTCGAAGGGCTTGGCACCGCCGCGCCCTCGGTGCGTCTGTCCCCGGCGATGGTCGCGGCTTCGGCGGCTGCCGCCGCGGCCGCGGCCGCGCCGCCCGTTTACGAACGTCCCAGCCGCCCAGCCCCGGTGAGCGACGTGCCTTCGGTCGCATCCCTGGTGGTGGCGCCGGCCGAGGATGATCCTTTGGCGCAAGCCGAGGAGCACATGGCTCATGGGCGGTACACGCGAGCCGCCGATATCCTTGAAGTTGCCAGCGAAGCCGAGCCCGAGCGCAGCGATTTGCGCCTGAAACTGATGGAGGCCTACGCTCACCAAGGTGACCGCGATGGTTTCGTGGCCCAGGAGCGTCGCCTGATGGCTGACGGGGCCAACCAGGCGCGCGTCGAAGAGCTCAAGTCACGCTTCCCGGCCATGGCCGGGCTCGCCGCCGGGTTGAGCGCGGCGGCCGTTGCCGCGGAGCTCGACGCCCAATACGTCAAGGATCTGCTACAGGACGATCCCGGTGCGCCTGAACCTATCGGCGATGTGTTCGATACGGATTTCGACCTGAGCCTGGACGGTATCGAAACCGCGCCGGAAACGCCGGCCCCCGTGCGTGAGCCAGCCGAGGCCGCCACGCCGGAAAGCCTGGCGGCGGCCACCGATACGCCGGACTTCGACACCCTGCTTCGAGAGAGTGCGGCCGAACGCGCCAGCGAGCCCGCTCCAGAAGTGGAGTCGGTCCCGGCTGAGGCATTGACCGAGGAGGAGTTTCCCGAGCCTGCCGCCCTGACGGCGGAGGTGGAGGAAGAGCGCGATCCGCTGGATGACTTCGATCTGTCTCTCTCGGACGAGCAGCAGGATGATCAGGACCGCTTCGCCTCGGATGTGAGCGACGTCAATTCCCAGCTCGACCAGCTGTCTCGCAGTCTGAGCGAGGCGTCAGCCAGCAACGGCCTGCATAATGGCAATGGCGCTTCCGGCGGGCTCGACGAATTCGACTTCCTGGCTGACTCCGACGAAGTCACCACCAAGCTGGACCTGGCCCGCGCCTATATTGAGATGGCCGATGCCGAGGGCGCGCGGGATATCCTCGACGAAGTGCTCAAGGAAGGCACGGTAGCCCAACAGAAGGAGGCGCGGCAGATGCTCGCCGCCCTGAGCTAGCTTCAAGTGCAATTCCGCTGACGGCAGCCTCCCGGGCTGCCGTCGTCGTTTCCTAAGATGGGTTGTTGAGTTGGTGGATATCTACGAAAGCGCGGCCGATGAAGTGGCCGCGGCGGGCTACAGCCGCATTGCCCTCGGGGTGGAATACAAGGGCTCGCGCTACAAAGGCTGGCAGCGCCAGGCCGACGGCGTGCGCAGCGTGCAGGAAACCCTGGAAAAAGCCTTGTCCAGGGTGGCGGCCAGCCCGGTCTCGGTACTCTGCGCCGGACGCACCGACGCCGGCGTGCACGCCTGCGGGCAGGTGGTGCACTTCGATACCCAGGCGGTTCGCCCCGAGCGTGCCTGGGTAATGGGGGCCAATGCCGAGCTGCCCCATGACATCAGTGTCACCTGGGCAAGGCCCATGCCGGCGGACTTCCATGCACGTTTCAAGGCGGTAGCCCGTCGCTATCGCTATGTCATCTACAACGACCCGATACGTCCCGCGCACCTGGGCGAAGAAGTGACCTGGAATCACCGTCCCCTGGATGTCGCGCGCATGGCCGAGGCGGCCGCGCCCCTGCTCGGCACCCACGACTTCAGTGCCTTTCGCGCCAGTCAGTGCCAGGCCAAGTCGCCGATCAAGCAGTTGCACCATCTACGGGTAACCCGTCATGGCCAGATGATCGTCATCGACGTTCGCGCCAATGCCTTCCTTCACCATATGGTGCGTAACCTGGCGGGTGTGCTCATGGCCATCGGCAGCGGCGACAAACCGGTGAGCTGGGCCAGGGAAGTGCTCGAAGGGCGCGAGCGGCGCCAGGGTGGGGTCACCGCTCATCCCTATGGGCTGTACCTGGTCAGCGTGGAGTATCCCCAGGCCTATGCGTTGCCTGATCGTTATATCGGGCCACACTTCCTTACCGGCTTCGCCGACCTGCCAAGCTGACGCGGGGCGGCACCTCTGCTACCATCCCCCGACTTTTCGAACAGCTGGAGGTAGTAGCGTCATGGCCGCCGTTCGCAGCAAAATCTGTGGCATCACCCGCGTCGAGGACGCCCTGGCCGCGGCCCGCGCCGGGGCCGACGCCATAGGCCTGGTGTTCTATCCACGCAGCCCGCGCGCGGTGAATGTACGCCAGGCACGGGAGATCATCGCCGCCCTGCCGCCGTTCGTGACGGTGGTGGGGCTGTTCGTCAATGCATCGTCCTGCGAGGTCAACGAAACCCTGGACGCGGTTCACCTCGACCTGCTCCAGTTCCATGGCGACGAAACCCCCGAGCAGTGCCAGCGCTACGAGCGTCCGTATATCAAGGCCCTGCGCGTGAAGCCCGGGGATGACATCGCCGCGGCTTGCGAGCATTACCGTCACGCCAGCGGCTTGCTCCTCGACGCCTATGTCGAAGGCGTGCCTGGTGGAACGGGCCTGGCATTCGATTGGAACCTGGTGCCCGCCGGGCTGCCGAAGCCTATCATCCTGGCCGGCGGTCTCACGCCGGAAAACGTCGGCGAAGCCATCGAGCGCGTGCGGCCCTATGCCGTCGACGTCAGTGGCGGGGTGGAAGCGAGCAAGGGCATCAAGGATGCCGATCGTGTGGCGGCCTTCGTCAAGGCCGTGCGTTCCCGGGGTTGAACCGCCCTGGATGGCAATGTGACGGCGGCGGCGGAGCCGCCGTCGTAATTCTTCAGCGCGCCTGGGCGGTCCCCGAGCGCGCTTGCGTATTTTTCGAGAGGGTGAGGCGCGCCGGCGCTCCCCTGGTTTTGAATGACCGTGGCGGCCCCTTGGTCCCCGGCCCGGCCCGTGATCGGGTCGCCCAGTTACTGGAGAAACAGGCATGAGCAACTGGTTGGTAGACAAACTGATCCCTTCGATCATGCGTTCCGAGGTGAAGAAGAGTTCGGTGCCCGAGGGGCTCTGGCACAAGTGCCCGAATTGCGAGGCGGTGCTGTACCGTCCGGAACTGGAGAAAACCCTCGACGTTTGCCCCAAGTGCAACCACCACATGCGCATCGGTGCCCGCGCGCGGCTCAACATTTTCCTGGATGCCGACGGTCGCGAGGAGCTCGGCGCGGACCTGGAGCCGGTCGACCGCCTGAAATTCCGCGACGGCAAGAAGTACAAGGATCGCCTCACCGCCGCGCAGAAGCAGACTGGCGAAAAGGACGCGCTCATCTCCATGAGCGGTACCCTGATGGGCATGCCGGTGGTGGCCAGCGCCTTCGAGTTCAGCTTCATGGGAGGTTCCATGGGCGCCATCGTCGGCGAGCGCTTCGTGCGCGCGGCCAATCATGCCCTGGAGAACCGTTGTCCAATGGTCTGTTTCGCCGCTTCCGGCGGGGCACGCATGCAGGAAGCCCTGATTTCCCTGATGCAGATGGCCAAGACATCGGCTGTGCTGGCCCGACTGCGCGAAGAAGGCCTGCCCTTCATCTCGGTGCTCACCGATCCGGTCTACGGCGGCGTATCCGCCAGCCTGGCGATGCTCGGCGACGTGATCGTGGGCGAGCCCAAGGCGCTGATCGGCTTCGCCGGTCCACGGGTCATCGAGCAGACCGTGCGTGAAAAGCTGCCCGAAGGCTTCCAGCGCAGCGAATTCCTCCTCGAACATGGCGCCATCGATCTGATCATCGACCGCCAGGAGTTGCGCCCGCGCCTGGCCCGCCTGCTGGCCCAGATGATGAACGTGCCAACCCCCGGCCAGGCCGTGATCGCCGCTCCGTCGGCAGAGCCCGCGCCTGTCGAGGTATGAAGCCTCGTAGCCTGGCCGACTGGCTGACCTACCTCGAGCAGCTTCATCCCGTGGCGATCGACATGGGCCTGGAGCGCTCCCGGAAGGTGCTCGACCGGCTGCGACTGGGCCCCCTGGCAACTCGGGTCATCACGGTCACTGGCACCAATGGCAAGGGTTCCACCTGTGCGTTCCTGGCCAGTTTGTTGGCACGGCAAGGCTTGCGAGTCGGCGTATACAGTTCGCCGCACCTTATACGCTACAACGAGCGAGTGCGGCTCGATGGTCGGGAAGCCAGCGATGCGCAGCTGTGCGCCGCCTTCGAGGCCGTCGAGGCCGCCCGTGGCGACACCACGCTCACCTATTTCGAAATGGGCACCCTGGCGGCCTTCTGGCTCTTCGCTTCGGCGAACCTCGACGCGGTGGTGCTTGAGGTTGGCCTGGGTGGCCGTCTCGATACGGTGAACCTGATCGACGCCGATCTGGCGCTGGTGACCAGCATCGGCATCGATCATGCCGAATGGCTGGGGAACACCCGGGAGTCGGTTGCCTTCGAGAAGGCGGGCATTCTTCGGGCCGGTCGCCCGGCGCTGTGCGGTGATCCCTCGCCACCACAGCCCTTGGTGGACGTGGCCCAGGCCAAGGGTTGCCCGTTGCTTGTACGCGGGGTCGCCTTCGATCTGACCATGGGCGATGCCGCCTGGCAGTGGCGAGGGCAGGGCACTGACGGACAGGCGTTGGCGTTGAGCGATCTGCCATTGCTTGACTTGCCCATGGAGAACGCCGCGCTGGCATTGCAGGCCTTTGCCCTGCTGGCGCAGCCCTGGCGGCGTGCCGAGATCGTCCAGGCCCTGCTCGCCGCCCGGGTCACCGGCCGCCTGGATCGTCGCTGCATCGACTGGCGCGGCAAGCCCTTGAGGCTGTTGCTGGATGTTGGCCACAACCCCCATGCCGCCCAATACCTGAGCCGACGTCTGGCCGGCGGAGCTGCTCCGGCCAAGCGGCACGCTGTGTTCGGCCTGCTCGCCGACAAGGACCTGCCCGGCGTGGTCGAACCGCTGCTGCCCTGCATCGGTGACTGGGCGGTGACGCCGCTGCCCTCGCCGCGAAGCCGGCCCGCCAGCGAACTGGACGGCGCATTGGCGAACCTTGGCGCTCGGGTAACGTCACATGGCAGTGTCGAGGATGCCCTGGCCCACCAATGCGAGCAGGCGGGCGCCCACGACGAGATACTGGTGTTCGGATCTTTCTATTGTGTCGCCGAGGCCCTGCAATGGCTCGAGCGACACGGCCTGGAGGTAGCCGTCGATGGCTTTGCTGGATAACGTCTTCAAGCAGCGCATGGTTGGGGCTCTGGTGTTGATCGCACTGGCGGTGGTGTTCCTGCCGATGCTCTTCAGTCGCCCTGACGAGTTGCGCGAGGTGCGTGTGGACGCGCCCGCGGCGCCTACCGCTCCGGTGGCGCCGGATGTGAAGGTGCAGCCGGCCGCCGTTCCGGACGCCCCGGCAGCGGCGGTGGCCAATGAACCCTCCGCCCAGGCGCCCGTGGCCATGCCGCCCGCCCAGCCGCCTGTTCACGTCACGGCTCGGGCCTCTGCCCAGGCCCAGCCCCCCAGCACGCCTATCGCCGCGGCGCCGCCGGTGAGCCAGCCGGCGCCCCAGCCCAAGGTGGCGGCCCCGGCCCCCGCTACGCCAGCCGCGGCTGCGGTGGCCAAGGCCGATACAGCCAACAAGCTCGACGGCAATGGCGTGCCGGTCAGCTGGTCGGTTCAATTGGCCAGCCTGTCCAACCGGGCCGGTGCCGATGCGCTGCAGAAAACCCTGCGCGCCCAGGGATACAACGCCTATGTGCGGTCTTCCGAGGGCAAGAACCGGGTGTTCGTGGGTCCGTTGATAGAGCGCGCCGAGGCCGAGCGCGTGCGCGACGTCATCAATCGACAGCAGAACCTCAAGGGCTTCGTGGTTCGCTTCGAGCCTGAGCGCGCCTGATCCTGGGCGCCAGACCAGACCAGACCAGACCAGACCAGACCAGGCCCTGGCGGTCGGTGGCGATAGGGCGATGCCTGTCATCGGTGAATGCCGCTTAACCGGAACCTTCCTCTCTGCTAAAATGCGCGGCCTTATCTGTCTGTAGGCCGAAAAGTGGCATTCACCTGGGTCGATTGGGCGATCATCGCGGTCGTCGCCATCTCCGCGTTGATCAGCTTGAAGCGCGGCTTCGTCAAGGAAGCCCTCTCGCTGCTTACCTGGATAGTGGCGGGCGCCGTGGCCTGGATGTTCGGCGGCGGCCTGGCCCCGTACCTGGAGAATTACATCCAGACCCCCTCGGCCCGTGTCATCGCCAGTTGCGCCATTCTCTTCGTTGCCACCCTGCTGGTCGGGGCCATGGTGAATTTCCTGATCAGCGAGTTGATCCGTGTCACCGGTCTTTCGGGAACCGACCGTTTCCTGGGCATGGTCTTCGGCGCTGCCCGAGGCGGGCTGCTGGTAGTGATCGCCGCGGGGCTGATGAGCCTGGGGCCGGTCCAGCAGGACCCTTGGTGGCAACAATCGCAGCTGTTGCCTCGTTTTCTTCTTGTCGCCGATTGGTCGAAAAACCTCGTTCTGGGGATGAGCAGTCAGTGGTTGGCGGCCGGGGTTACCTCGCCGGTCGAGATTCCGTTCAAGGAGCACCTTCTGCCGACGCCGAAAGCGGCGCAGCAAGGGTCCGTTCAGGTTCACTAAGTAGGGGTTGTGTCGCATGTGTGGCATCGTCGGTATCGTCGGTAAGTCGAACGTCAATCAGGCGCTGTATGACGCGTTAACCGTCTTGCAGCATCGCGGCCAGGACGCTGCCGGTATTGTGACCAGCCACGATGGCCGGTTATTCCTGCGCAAGGACAACGGCCTTGTGCGCGATGTGTTCCAGCAGCGGCACATGCAGCGCCTCGTGGGCCACATGGGGATCGGCCATGTGCGCTACCCCACGGCGGGCAGCTCTACCTCGGCCGAGGCTCAGCCGTTCTACGTGAACTCGCCCTACGGGATCACGCTGGCCCACAACGGCAACCTCACCAATGTGGAGCAGCTGGCCAAGGAGATCTACGCCTCGGACCTGCGCCATGTGAATACGAGCTCGGACTCCGAAGTGCTGCTCAATGTGTTCGCCCATGAGCTGGCGGTGCGCGGCAAGCTTCAGCCCACCGAGGAAGATGTGTTCGCGGCGGTAAAGGACACTCACAAGCGCTGCCGGGGTGGCTACGCGGTAGTGGCCATGATCACCGGCTATGGCATCGTCGGCTTCCGTGACCCGAACGCCATCCGCCCCATCGTGTTCGGCCAGCGTCACACCGATGAAGGCGTGGAGTACATGATCGCTTCCGAGAGCGTGGCCCTCGACGTGCTCGGTTTCACCCTGATCCGCGACCTGGCGCCGGGCGAAGCCGTGTACATCACCGAGGACGGCAAGCTGCATACCCGCCAGTGCGCCCCCAGCCCGCACTACGCGCCCTGCATCTTCGAACATGTCTACCTGGCGCGGCCCGATTCGATCATCGACGGCATTTCCGTCTACAAGGCTCGCCTGCGCATGGGTGAGAAGCTCGCCGAGAAAATCCAGCGCGAGCGCCCCGAGCATGATATCGACGTGGTCATCCCGATTCCTGATACCAGCCGCACCTCCGCCCTTGAACTGGCCAACCAGCTTGGGGTGAAGTTCCGCGAAGGCTTCGTGAAGAACCGCTACATTGGCCGCACCTTCATCATGCCGGGCCAGGCGGCCCGCAAGAAATCGGTCCGGCAGAAGCTGAACGCCATCGAGCTGGAGTTCCGCGGCAAGAATGTCATGCTGGTGGACGACTCCATCGTGCGCGGTACCACCTGCAAGCAGATCATCCAGATGGCCCGCGAAGCCGGGGCCAAGAAGGTCTACTTCTGCTCCGCCGCGCCGGCGGTGCGTTACCCGAACGTCTATGGCATCGACATGCCCAGTGCCCATGAGCTGATCGCCCACAACCGCAGTACCCAGGAAGTGGCGGACCTGATCGGCGCCGACTGGCTGATCTACCAGGACCTGCCGGACCTCATCGACGCGGTGGGTGGCGGCAAGGTGAAGATCGACCATTTCGATTGCGCGGTGTTCGACGGCAAGTATGTCACTGGCGACGTGGACGAAGCCTACCTGAGCAAGATCGACACGGCTCGCAATGACATGGCCAAGGTGAAGACACAGGCTGTGAGCGCCATCATCGACCTCTATAACAACTGAAGGAGCAGGCCATGAGCCAGGACTGGGACGCAGGACGCCTTGACAGTGATCTCGACGGCGTGGGCTTCGACACCCTGGCGGTGCGCGCCGGCCAGCATCGGACGCCGGAGGGCGAGCACAGCGACCCGCTGTTCTTCACGTCCAGCTACGTGTTCCGCACCGCCGCCGACGCGGCGGCCCGTTTCGCCGGAGAGGTGCCTGGCAACGTCTATTCGCGCTATACCAACCCCACAGTGCGCTCGTTCGAGGAGCGCATCGCGGCCATGGAGGGGGCGGAGCAGGCGGTGGCATTCGCCACCGGCATGGCGGCCATCACGGGCGTGGCCATGGGGCTGTGCAGCGCGGGAGATCACGTGCTGATCTCCCAGAGCGTGTTCGGTTCGACCATCAGCCTGTTCGACAAATACTTCAAGCGCTTCGGTATCGAAGTGGACTACGTACCGCTGGCCGATGTAGGCGGGTGGCAGCGGGCGATCAAACCCAATACCCGCCTGCTGTTCGTGGAATCTCCCTCCAACCCCCTGGCGGAACTAGTGGATATCGCCGCGCTGGCCGAGGTGGCCCATGCCAAGGGCGCGCTGCTGGTGGTGGACAACTGTTTCAGCACGCCGGCCTTGCAACAGCCGCTCACGCTTGGCGCCGACATCGTGGTGCATTCGGCGACCAAGTTCATCGACGGCCAGGGGCGCTGCATGGGCGGCGTGGTGGCCGGACGCGCGGAACACATGAAGGAAATGGTCGGCGTGGTTCGTACCGCCGGCTTTTCCCTCAGCCCGTTCAATGCCTGGGTTTTCCTCAAGGGGCTGGAAACCTTGAGCCTGCGCATGCGCGCCCACTGCGCCAATGCCCAGGCCCTGGCCGAATGGCTGGAACGCCAGCCGGGCGTGGAGCGGGTGCACTATGCAGGCCTGGAGAGTCATCCCCAGCATGCCTTGGCACGGCAGCAGATGCGCGGCGGTTTTGGCGGCGTGGTCAGTTTCGAGGTCAAGGGCGGCAAGGCCGGTGCCTGGGCTTTCATCGACGCGACTCGACTGGTATCCATCACTGCCAACCTGGGCGACAGCAAGACGACCATCACGCATCCGGCAACCACCTCCCACGGCCGGTTGTCACCCCAGGAGCGTGAAGCCGCAGGCATCAGTGACAGCTTGATCCGGGTGGCGGTGGGCCTGGAAGACCTGGCTGACCTTCAGGCCGACATGGCTCGAGGCCTCGCGGCGCTGTGATACCCATGGAAATCGTTGGAAGCGGCTTCAGAGACGCCAAGGTGGCACTGGTGACCGGCGCCGCGCGCGGGATAGGCCTGGGCATCGCGGCCTGGTTGCTGGTGGAAGGCTGGAAAGTGGTGCTCAGTGACATCGATGTGGAGCGCGGCCGCCTGGTGGCGGACTCCCTCGGGGAGGGCGCTACCTTCGTCGGCATGGACGTGGCCGACGAAAAACAGGTAGTGGCCGGTGTCGCCGAGGCCCTGGCGCGTTTCGGTCGCCTCGATGCCCTAATCTGCAATGCCGCCGTGGCCACGTCCCATAACGGTCCGCTGGAAAGCCTGCCGCTGGCTCGGTGGCGCCGGGTGCTGGACGTGAATCTCACAGGCACCATGCTGTTGGCGCGTCATTGCGCACCTTACCTGCGGGCGCGCAACGGTGCCATTGTCAATCTCTGTTCGACCCGGGCTCATCAATCCGAGCCCGACAGCGAGGCCTATGCCGCCAGCAAGGGAGGTGTACTGGCCTTGACCCATGCTCTGGCCGTGAGTCTCGGCCCGGAAATCCGGGTCAATGCCATTTCCCCCGGATGGGTCGATGCGCGAGACCCCGGCGAGCGTCGGGCTGCGCCATTGGACGAGCAGGATCATGCCCAGCACCCGGTCGGGCGCGTCGGCACGGTGGAGGATATCGCCGCCGCTGTGTCCTGGCTGCTGTCGGTGAACGCTGGCTTCATCACCGGGCAGGAGTGGGTCGTCGACGGCGGCATGACCCGCAAGATGATCTACGTTTGAGGTTTTGAAAAAAACTTCAAGCAGGGTATTGACTTACATGCGCCTCCTGTCCAAAATGCGCACCACTTCGACGCAGTACACGGGTGATTAGCTCAGCTGGGAGAGCATCTGCCTTACAAGCAGAGGGTCGGCGGTTCGATCCCGTCATCACCCACCACTTCGAAGTGCTCTGATTCTAGAGCGGACGAAAGTCCACCGACGCGCAGCGGTAGTTCAGTCGGTTAGAATACCGGCCTGTCACGCCGGGGGTCGCGGGTTCGAGTCCCGTCCGCTGCGCCATTTTTATTCCAGGTTTGGTTGCCTACAAGCTTGAGATCGGAGCACACCCCGCTTCGGTCAGCCGTTACACCTTGGGCGAAAGCCTGATTCATCACGCAGCGGTAGTTCAGTCGGTTAGAATACCGGCCTGTCACGCCGGGGGTCGCGGGTTCGAGTCCCGTCCGCTGCGCCATATCTCGCTGGGAACGCCTGAACCGTTTCCAGCACCAAAAAAGCGACCTTCGGGTCGCTTTTTTTTTTCCGCGCTGAACCGAAGTCGTGCGAGATAAGCCTATCTTGCGCCAATTGCGTGCATGCCAGACCGACCTGGTACTCCAGCCACCCGCAGGGCCGGCGAGTTTCGTTGGACAGCGAGGCCATCACAGTGGGAGCTAGCGTCAGCTAGCGAAAGGGCTCTGTGACCAGGCGCAATGCGTTAGCTGCCCTGGCTTTTCCACGGTTAGCCAGCGAAACTGGCGCATCCGGTGCTGCCTCTAGGGCTATTCGCTAGCGCCCACCCTCGGCGGCCCTGGCCCAAAACCTGCATTCCTCCTTCGCAAACGCAGCCAACGCAGGCTGCAGTCACGACAAAGGCGCCGTGTTGCTCCGCTGAAAGGCGAGGGCAACCGGCGCCTTTTTGCGTTCAGGCGAAGGAGACACGGCAATGGCCCAGGCAACCGTACGCAGCGTTTGCCCCTATTGTGGGGTTGGCTGCGGGCTGGTGATGACCGTAGAAGACAATCGCATCATCGCTGTCAGTGGCGACACGGCCCACCCGAGTAACAAGGGCCGGCTCTGTACCAAGGGCATGACCGCCCACATGCCGCTGATCGACCCTGGACGCCTGGACAAGGCCTGGGCCCGGCCGAACCGGTCATCACCCGCGACCGCCGTGGCGCTGGAAACCGCCATCGAGCAGTGCGCCCAACGCCTGCGCGACATCATCGATACCCATGGCCCGGATGCCGTGGCGCTCTATGTCTCCGGGCAGATGTCCCTCGAGGCCCAGTACCTGGCCAACAAGCTCGCCAAGGGGTTTATCCGTACTCGCCATATCGAATCCAACTCGCGGCTGTGCATGGCCAGTGCCAGCACGGGCTACAAGCAGTCCCTGGGTGCGGATGGCCCGCCAGGCGCCTACGATGACTTCGACCACGCCGACCTTTTCTTCGTCAGCGGGGCGAACATGGCCGACTGTCATCCGATCCTGTTCCTGCGCCTGCTCGACAGGCGCAAGGCCGGGGCGAAGCTCATCGTGGTAGACCCCCGGCGCACCGCCACCGCGGAAAAAGCCGACCTCTTCCTGCAGGTTCGGCCCGGCACTGACCTGGCCCTGCTCAATGGCTTGCTGTTCCTGCTTCTGGAAGACGGGCGCGTCGATCAGGCGTTCATCGCCCGACACTGCGAAGGCTGGGAGGCCATGCCCGAGTTCCTCGCGGACTACACCCCCGCGCGCGTAGCCGCCATCACCGGGGTGGCGGAAGCAGACCTGCGCCTGGCGGCGCGCTGGATTGGTGAAAATCCTAACTGGATGAGCTGCTGGACCATGGGCTTGAACCAGAGCGTGCAGGGTACCTGGCATACCAACGCTCTATGCAACCTGCACCTGGCCACGGGGGCGATCTGCCGCCCAGGCGCCGGGCCGTTTTCCCTCACCGGTCAGCCCAACGCCATGGGTGGGCGCGAGATGGGTTATATGGGGCCTGGCCTGCCAGGCCAGCGCTCAGCCCTGGTCGCCGCGGATCGCGCCTTCAGCGAAGCCCGGTGGGGGCTGCCGAGCGGTCACCTGCGTACCGAGAGCGGCGAAGGCACGGTTGGCCTGTTCGAGGCGATGGCCCAAGGCGAGGTGAAGGCCTGCTGGGTCATCTGTACCAACCCTGTAGCCAGTGTCGCCAACCGCAACCGGGTGATCGAAGGCCTCAAAGCCGCTGAGCTGGTCATCAGCCAGGACGCTTTCCTCGATACCGAAACCAACGCCTATGCCGATATTCTGCTGCCTGGCGCGCTCTGGGCCGAGGCCGACGGGGTGATGGTGAACTCCGAGCGCAACCTTACCCTGGCGGCGCAGGCGGTAACAGCCCCCGGCGACGCCCTGGCGGACTGGCAACTGATCGCCCGGGTGGCCTGCGCCATGGGCTATGGCGCTCACTTCAGCTACGCCAACGCCGCCGAGGTGTTCGAGGAAATCCGCGGCTTCGCCAACCCGCAGACCGGCTACGATCTGGGGTGCACTGACTATGAGCAGTTGCGCCAGGGCCCTGTGCAGTGGCCGGTACAGTCAACCGGCATCCGGCGCAACCCTATCCGTTATCTGGACCCTGAGGGCCTGCGCTTCCCGACGCCCACCGGGCGGGCGCGTTTCCTGGCACGACCACACTTGCCATCCGTGGAGCGCCCTGACCAAGCGTTTCCCTGGGTACTCAACACCGGGCGCCTGCAGCATCAGTGGCACACCCTGACGAAGACCGGCAAGGTCCCGGCCCTGAATCGCCTCAACCCCGGGCCCTTCGTTGAAATCCATCCCGAGGATGCGGTGGCCCTAGGCATCGCGCAGGGCGACCGTGTGCGTCTGTCGACCCGCCGCGGCCAGGCCGAGCTACCGGCTCTGGTCTCTGACCGAGTACGTCCGGGCAACTGTTTCGCGCCCTTCCACTGGAGCGATGTCCATGGCGAAGGCCTGGCTGTCAATGCCCTGACCCAGGACGCTGTGGACGCGGACTCGCTGCAACCGGCGTTCAAGTTCGCGGCGGTGCGCCTGGAGCGTGTGGGGCCGCCGGCACAGCGGCTGGGCGAAGCGGAGGTGGCGCCTGTTGAAGGTCAACCCTTGCTGCTGTGGGGTTCCCAGACGGGCACGGCTCAGGCGCTGGCCGAGCGCCTCGGCGCTCAGCTGACGCAACAAGGCCTGCCTTTGCAGCTCAAAGGATTGCATGAGGTGACTCCGGCGCATTTGCGCCAGGCCAGCCTCGCCCTGCTGGTGACCAGCACCTTCGGCGACGGCGAGGCGCCGGATAACGCCGCGAGCTTCTGGGCCGCGCTGCAGAATGAAGAAGCGTTGGCCAACCTTCGTTATGCCGTGCTGGCCTTGGGTGATCCCAGTTACGACGCCTTTTGCGGCTTTGGACGACGCCTGGACGGACAACTGCAAGCCTTGGGTGCCACCGCGCTGGTGCCCCGGCAGGACTGCCATGGTGGCGACAGCGCCGGATCGGGGCAGTGGCTGCGCCAGCTATGCCAGGCCCTGGCCTTGGAGTTGCCCCTGACGATGCCCGTGCCGATCGCCGAGCAACCCCGACAAGCAGGCTATGACCGTTGTAACCCTCTGAGCACGCGCCTGTTGCACAACCGGCTGCTCAGCGGCCCGGGGGCGACCAAGGAAACTCGGCAGCTGGTGTTTGACCTCAGTGGCTCGGGCCTCACCTATAAAGCCGGAGATGCCCTTGGCATCTGGCCGGAAAATTGCCCCGCGCTGGTGGCGGAGTTCCTCATCAGCCTAGGGCTGGATGGCCAGGCAAGCTGGGACCTGGAGCAGGGTTCGCTGCCCCTGGCCGAGGCGTTGCGCTTGCATCTGGATATCAGCCGGGTCACCCCGCAATGGCTGGCCTGGGTGGCCAGCGCCAGCGGGGATTTACACCTGCAACGGCTGCTGGCGCCCGAGAACAAGACCGAACTGCAGGGCTGGCTGTGGGGCCGTCAATTGGTGGATCTCCTGCAGGCCTACAACCTGCGCCCTGGCGTCGAGGAGCTGCGGCCGCTGCTCCAGCCCTTGCAGCCTCGGCTCTACTCCATCAGTTCCAGCGCCGCGCATACTCCGGACGAAGTCCAGATCACTGTGTCCACGGTGCGCTACCGGTATGGCCAGCAGCCCCGCCATGGGGTTGCCTCGGGCTACCTGGCGGACCGCGCCAGCGCCAGCCAGGTGCGGCTGTTCATTCAGCCATCGGCGCGCTTTCATATCCCCGAAGATCCTGACACCCCCGTGATCATGGTAGGGCCAGGCACTGGCGTGGCCCCTTTCCGCGGTTTTCTCCACGAGCGTCAGGCCCAAGGAGCCGAGGGCCGTAACTGGCTGGTGTTCGGCGAGCAGTACCGCGCCACCGATTTCTACTACCGGGAAGAACTGGAAGGCTGGCTGCGCAGCGGGCACTTGACTCGTCTGGATACCGCGTTTTCCCGCGACCAGGACGAGAAAGTGTATGTGCAACACCGCTTGCTGGAGCAGGGCGCGCGCCTGTGGCAGTGGTTGGAGGAGGGCGCCAGCTTCTATGTATGCGGCGATGCCCAGCGCATGGCCAAGGACGTGCATGCGGCCCTGCGAGAGGTGATTCAGCGATTCGGGGGGTTGAGCGCGGCCCGGGCCGACGATTACCTAAGCGCGCTGGGGCGCGAACATCGCTATCTGCGAGACGTTTATTGATGCCCTATAACCGGGACTGTTGAATGTCCATGCACCGCCTTGGGTCATCCAAGACTACCTAAAGTTTATAGAAAACCAGTTAAATCAACTGGTTATGGATTGGCACAGGCGTTGCAAAGTCGGTATCAACAAACCCGGCGCAGCGCCCGGGTGTCATGCGGTCAAAGCCGACCGGCATGGCGGTGGTGAGCAACGCGGCTCCCTTACAACACATACCGTGAATACCAGGCAAAGGCGCCTGGAGCTCTCTTGGGCTCCAGGCGCCTTTCTGTTTTTAGCCAAGCGAGGCAGCCTATGAACTCGATCTTGACCCACACGCCGCGTGAACAACTGATCGTCGTCGGAAACGGCATGGTTGGCCACCATCTGCTTGAACAGTTGGTACAGCATGGCGCCACCGCGCGCTTCGACGTCCATGTCTTTGGCGAAGAGCCCCAGCGCGCCTACGACCGGGTGCACCTGTCCGAATACTTCACCGGCAAGGATGCCGAAACCCTGGCCATGAATGGCGAGAGCTTCTACCGGGACAACAGCATTCAGGCCCACCACGGCGAGACGGTGCTCGAGATCGACCGGGTGCATCGTGCCGTGATCACTGACAAGGGCCGGTACCACTATGACCGCCTGGTGCTGGCCACGGGCTCTTACCCCTTTGTGCCGCCCATTGCCGGCTGCGAGGGTGACGCCCGTCTGGTGTACCGAACCTTGGGTGACCTCCACCGCATCCGCGCGGCTGCCTGCAACGCGCGGCGAGGCGTGGTGGTTGGCGGTGGATTGCTGGGACTGGAGGCGGCCAATGCATTGAAGTCACTTGGGCTCGAAGCGCATGTGGTGGAGTTCGCGCCGCGACTGATGCCAGTGCAACTGGATGCCGAAGGCGGGGCTGCCTTGCGCGCGCGGATCGAAGCCCTCGGGGTAGGCGTACATCTTTCTCGCGCTACCCAGTGCGTGGAAGCCGGAGAGGCCTATCGCTACCGGATGAACTTCGACGGCGGCGAATGCCTGGAAACCGACCTGATCGTTTTTTCCGCCGGTATCCGGCCTCAGGACGCCTTGGCGCGGGCGTGCGGCCTGGAGATCGGGCCCCGGGGCGGGGTAGTGATCGACAGTGACTGCCGCACCAGTGATCCAGCCATCTTCGCCATCGGCGAGTGCGCCGCCTGGGGCGGCATGGTGTTCGGCCTGGTCGCCCCTGGCTACACCATGGCGCGCAACCTGGCCGGCCTGTTGACCGAAACCGCAAGCGGCAGCTTCAGCGGCGCGGACATGTCCACCAAGCTCAAGCTGCTGGGGGTCGACGTGGGCTCCATCGGCGACGCACACGCAGCTACTCCAGGAGCTCGCAGCTACCGCTTCATCGACGAGGCCACCGCCAGCTATCGTCGTCTGGTAGTGGATGCCAGCGGCACAAAGGTGCTCGGCGCCGTATTGGTCGGCGACAACAGCTATTACGACACCTTGCTGCAGTACGCCCAGAATGGCCTGCCATTGCCGGCCGACCCTGCCAGCCTGATCCTGCCCCGGGGCGAAGCGGCACCGCTGCTGGGTGCCGATGCCTTGCCTGCCACCGCGACCGTATGCTCGTGTCACAACGTGAGCAAGGGCGCCATTTGCGCTGCCATCGACGGGGGCTGTGGCGACCTTGGCGCGCTCAAGTGCCAGACCAAGGCAGGCACTGGCTGCGGCGGTTGCGCCGGCTTGCTCAAGCAGGTGTTCGAGCATGAACTCAGCGCCCGCGGGGTCGCCGTGGACAAGAGCCTGTGCGAGCACTTCCCTTACACTCGCCAGGAGCTTTACGCCATGGTGCGGGTAGAAGGTATCGAGAGCTTCGAGGCGCTGCATGCCCGCCATGGCCGCGGCAGCCTTGGGTGTGATGTGTGCAAGCCCACGGTGGGCTCTATCCTGGCCTCCTGCTGGAACCGGCCCATCATGGAGCCTTCGCTGGTGCCGCTGCAGGACACCAACGATACCTTCATGGCCAATATGCAGAAGAACGGTACCTATTCAGTGGTGCCCCGTATTCCCGGTGGCGAGATTACCCCGGACAAGCTTATCGCCATCGGCGCGGTGGCCAAGAAATACGATCTCTATACCAAGATCACCGGGGGGCAGCGCATCGACCTCTTCGGCGCCCAGCTTCACGAACTGCCTGACATCTGGGCAGAGCTGATCGACGCTGGCTTCGAAACAGGGCATGCCTACGGCAAGTCCACGCGCACGGTCAAATCCTGCGTAGGCAGCACCTGGTGCCGCTACGGCGTGCAGGACAGCGTCGCCATGGCGCTGCTCATCGAGGATCGCTACAAGGGCCTGCGCTCGCCCCACAAGCTCAAGTTCGCCGTATCCGGCTGCACCCGGGAATGCGCCGAGGCCCAGAGCAAGGACGTGGGCGTGATCGCCACGGAAAACGGTTGGAACCTTTACCTGTGCGGCAACGGCGGCATGCGCCCGCGCCATGCCGAGCTGTTCGCCACTGACCTGGATGACCAGACCCTCATCCGCTACATCGACCGCTTCCTGATGCTGTACATCCGCACGGCAGATAAGCTGCAGCGGACCTCCGTCTGGCGCGAAAGCCTCGAAGGCGGGCTGGACTACCTCAAGGCCGTGATCATCGACGACAGCCTCGGGCTGGGCGATGAACTGGAAGCACAGATGCAACTGGTGGTGGATCGCTATGAATGCGAATGGGCCAATGCCCTGAAAGACCCGGAAAAGCTCAAGCGCTTCCGCACCTTCGTCAACGAGCATCGCGACGACCCGAGCCTGCGCTTCGTGCGCGAGCGCGGCCAGCGCCGGCCTGCCCGTGCGGATGAAGTCACATTGATCCCTGTCCAGGTTGCCGAGGAGGTGCTGGGATGAACGCCGTGAACCGTATCGAATCCGTCGAACCCGAATGGATCACCCTCTGCCAGGAATGGGACCTGGTGCCGTTTTCAGGGGTGGTGGCTTGGCACCAGGGTCGCCAGGTCGCGCTCTTCTACCTGCCGGGGCAGTCGACCGAACTCTATGCCGTGGACAACCGCGACCCGCGCTCAGGCGCCCAGGTGATCGGTCGTGGCCTGATCGGCGACCTGAGTGGCGAGCCCGTGGTCGCCGCGCCTTTGTACAAGCAGCATTTCAGCTTGCGCGACGGGCGTTGTCTGGAAGACCCGGCCCAGATGCTGAGTACCTGGCCAGTGAGGCTGCGTCAGGGACGGGTGGAGATCGCAAGCTAGGACCAGGATAAGGTTTCGACTCCAGGCATGGCGATCCGAGTAGAATCGGCGCCATGAATCTCGATACCCGAATCAAATTCCGGCACCTGCTGTGCTTCCTGGAAATCGCCCGTCACGGCAGCTTCGCCAAGGCGGCCGACGCGATTTCCATCAGTCAGCCGGCCATCTCCAAGACGCTGAAGGAGCTCGAGGAGCTCCTGCAGGCGCGTCTGTTCGAGCGCAGCAAAGGAGGCGTGGCCTTGACGCCCGCCGGCGTGCGTTTCATGCGCTACGCCGGGCCTTGTGTGCAGGCACTGCGCGATGGCGTCAGTACCTTGCGAGACAGTGCCCATGAACCGCCACTGGTGCGGGTGGGCGTCCTTTCGACAGTAGAGAGCCAGTTCATGGCCCAGGTGCTGAGTCTGTTGCACGAGCGTCATGCCTCCCTGGTGGTAAGCGTGGCCACCGGGCCGGGCGCCTACTTGCTGGGGCAGTTGCATGTCGGGGAGCTGGACGTGGTCATCGGCCGTGTGGCCGACAATCCGCAGATCCAGGGGCTGACCTTCGAGCATTTGTACAGCGAGGCCATGACCCTGGTCGTACGGCCAGGTCATCCGCTCTTGCGAGCAGGTACCACGGACGTTGGCCGGATACCCGCGTTCCCCCTTGTGCTGCCGCTCGCCGGTACCACCATCCGCAAGCATGCCGACAGCCTGTTCGTGCAATGCGGCATTGCGCCCTCTGCCCAGCGCCTGGAGACCCTCTCGCCAACCCTGAGCCGTCGTTATGTTCTGGCCAGCGATGCCATCTGGGTGGCTCCGCGGGATGCAGTGCTAAGTGACGTCCAGCAAGGCGAGCTGTGCGAGCTGCGCTTGGGGGTACGCGAACCTGGGGGCTCCGTGGGCATCTGCAGCAATGCGGCCTTGCCGTTGTCCTTGCCGGGGCAATGGCTCTGCGACGCTGTTCGCGAGGTAGCGGCGGGCTATCGGGACGGCGAGGAAAACCGTGCCTGAGAGGTAAACAAAATTTCAGCTGCCAAGGGGAAAATCCTTTGGTAGCTTGAACTTATCGGACCTTTGCCTCTCCTATGGCATAGCCTTTGGTCTGGCCCGCCTGCTAAGCTCGCGGCTTTATTCGTCCGCCCTTCGTATGGCGCCCCACACAAGGAAACAGCATGAAACAGCATCGGTTGGCGGCTGCGATCGCCCTGGTAGGTTTGGTTCTCGCCGGTTGCGACAAGCAAACCAGCAGCGTCGAGCTGAAAACCCCTGCCCAGAAGGCGTCCTACGGGATCGGCCTGAACATGGGCAAGAGCCTGGCCCAGGAAGGCATGGATGACCTGGACTCCAAGGCGGTGGCCCAGGGTATCGAAGACGCGGTAGGCAAGAAGGAGCAGAAACTCAAGGACGAGGAGCTGGTCGAGGCCTTCGCCGCGCTGCAGAAGCGCGCGGAGGAGCGGATGACCAAGATGAGCGAGGAGTCCCTGGCCGCCGGCAAGAAGTTCCTGGAAGAAAACGGCAAGAAGGACGGCGTGGTGACCACCGCCTCCGGCCTGCAGTACCAGATCGTGCAGAAAGGCGACGGCCCGCAGCCCAAGCCCACCGACGTGGTGACCGTCCACTACACTGGCAAGCTGATCGACGGCAAGGTGTTCGACAGCTCCGTGGAGCGCGGCAGCCCCATCGACCTGCCGGTCAGCGGCGTGATCCCCGGTTGGGTGGAAGGCCTGCAGCTGATGCACGTGGGCGAGAAGATGAAGCTGTTCATCCCGAGCGACCTGGCCTACGGCGCGCAAAGCCCAAGCCCGACCATCCCGGCCAACTCGGTGCTGGTATTCGACCTGGAACTGATCGGTATCAAGGACCCGGCCAAGGCGGCCGGGAACGAGGACGCCGAGCAGGCGCCTGAAGACGACGCCGCTGCCAAGAAGCAGTAAGCCGTTCGCTGTCGACCACGCCCCGCCTGCCGGGGCGTTGTCGTTTCAGGGTCTGGCATGCGTTGGCGGCGTATGGAAGCGAACCCTCAGCCTAGCGGCAAGTCAGAATCCAGAGGGGTTGTATCCATTTCACGGCCCTGTTATGGGCGTTCGTTTACAACGAGATGTGAACGAAAAAACGCCGATTCGACCCTGACCCTTGAGCGCTGGGGCCTGTAGCCCGATCCAGCGCCACTGTTCACATGGTTATCCACAAAAACTGTGGATATCCTTCAGACCTGTCCGGAGGCTTCATGAAGGCACCCTTTGGCTTCACCCGCTTTCTTCCCCTGGCCGAGCGCCTGGTTGCCCGTGGTCGGCTTCCGGCCCTGGCCATTGCCGTGACCCGCAAGATGCGCGGCAAACGCCTGGGCCAGGTGAAAGAGGATATAGCCTTGCTGCAAGCCCTGTGCCTAGCCTACTGGCGCGGAGAATACCGAGCCGTCAGCACCAAGGCCGTGTTCTCCATCGTTGCCGGCCTGCTGTATTTCGTCAGCCCGATCGACGCGGTGCCGGACTGGCTGCTCGGTGTGGGCATGCTCGACGATATCGCCGTGTTGGGCTTCGTGATGCGCGTGGTCCAGGCGGAACTGGAACATTTCCGCGCCTGGCGTTCCCGGCAAACTCCGGAAGCGCTGAATGTGGCCGAGCGCGTACCCGAGCAGGTCGCGCCTCTGGAAGGCGAATACCTGGGCCGTTCCTGAGGGGGCGACAGTCACGTATGTCGGCCCGGCGCTGCGTGGGGCTCCTCGCCAGCGTCGGCGCTGTTAAGATGATCCCTTCTGTCGTCATCGGGCCGCTGGCCGGTTTCCAGGAGGGTTTCAATGACATTCCCAGGTCAAGCACAGGTCGCTCAACCGGAACGCGCGCTGCGCGTCGTCGCGCCATGCGCCATCCCGGACGCGGAGGGCGAAGGATGCCGGTGAGGATCAGCCGACAGCACTGGGACGAGCTACTGAGCGAGCTTGACGTCGCGCGCCGCCAGCGGCACCTGCTTACCTATCGCGCGCTACTGGAGCGGTTGCAACTGCCCACCCCCGCCATGCAGACACTTACCGCTGCCCTGGAACATCTGGCCATGCTCGATGCCCGGGCCGAACAGCCCTTGCGCAGCTCCCTGGTGATCAGTCAGGGCGCCAGCCGCCTGCCACGGACCGGTTTTTTCGAGTGCGTCGAGCGCCTGGGTCGGTTTTCCGGCCCGGTGGATGGCGTGGCCGCCGCGTCCTGGCATGCTTCCGAAGTGGCGCGGGTATTCGAGTACAGCTATCCAGGGGCCCACCACGCCGACCCCTCGTAGCAGGCCTTGGCGGCGCGGGTCCTGTACGACCAGCATGCTCCGTCGCCGCCAAGAGCGGGCTACAGGGCCAGCCAGCACGCAGGCCTGGCCTGAAATCAGTCCATGAAGCGCGCGAGGCGCTTGTCCGTGGTGATGGTAATCAGATACGCGCGGCCAATCTCGGAAAAACGACCGCGCCTGAGCGTATGAGTGCGATAAGCCATGGTGAGCCTCCTTGGCGGATGTCCAGAAAGGGTATTGCCTGAACGCCGACGCGCTCACAGAGCATTTGTTTCCGGGTTTGATTGAAATCCCACATTCCCGTAGCAGCCCGCCTTGGCGGCGACAGGGCGTGGCACGGTGTCAGATTTGGTCGCGGCCAAGGCCGGCTGCTACAGCGGGATACCCGCCCAATTTGCCGGCTGCATGAACACCGCCGAACCTTCCATCTCCTTGGCTCTGTGCTTGGCCTCGGAGGCTTTCGCTGCCAGGTCTTCGGCATTCAGGGCATGGCAGTCTTCGGCCCTGACATGAACCACGCCGATGGACAGGGATAGCAGCGGGAAGATCTGACGCACCCCTTGACGGTTGTGGGAAACGAAATTGCCCTCTGCCAGGTGCTCGCTGCGATAGAACCGGCGGCATTGCTGGGTGAAGTCTTCGATCAGCCGGTCCAGCCGCGGCTGCCAGTCCCCCGAGCCCAGTACCAGCATGAAGTCGTCGCCACCGATATGCCCCAGGAAGTCCCGGCTTGGGTCCACTCGCTCGTTCAGGCAGTGAGCCAGGGCCAGCAACACCTCATCCCCGCGGCTATACCCATAAAGATCATTGAAGGGCTTGAAGCTGTCGATGTCGATGTAGCACACGGCAACTTCCCGCCCTTGGGACAGAGCCCGCTCCAGGCACTGGCGGATGGGTACATTGCCTGGCAACAGGGTGAGGGGGTTGGCATAGCGAGCCTGTTCGATCTTCAATTCCGTGATGAGCTTTAGCACGTCGATGACCCGGCCCATGCCCTGGTAGGTCCCACCCTCGGTGATGATGAAATCTTCCTCGATGCGCTGGCGCGCGCGACTGGTGAGCAGTCGGCTCACTTGCTGCAACGACTGGCCCATTTCCACGGCGAGGAAGTCTTCACCCATCAGGCGGCTGATGGGCTTTCGGGCGAGCAGTTCGGTGGCGAATGGTTTGAGCAAGGCGTCGGACAGCGAGTGACGATGCACGATGCCGCACGGTCGGCTTTGCTCATCGAGCACCGCCATGGAATTGAGGTTGGCCTGCAGGCCGAAGGCCTCCAGCACCTTGGCGATGGGAACATCGGCGCGCACCGCGGCCTGGGATAACAGGAGGTCTCGCAGGTCGCGGCCTTCCTCGGCCAATACGGGCGCCGTTTCAACCCGAGGCAGAAGGGCGCTGGCATCACGCACGGGGCGATCCTGAGGGCGCGCGATCAGGTAGCCCTGAACCAGGTCCACGCCCATCTCGCTGAGCACTGTGAGTTCTTCCACCTGCTCGATGCCTTCCGCGATCACCTGAGCGCGGGAGCGGCGAGCGATCTGCAGGATGGACCCGACGAACTCGCGCTTGAGGGCGTCCTGATGAATGCCCTCGATGAAATGCCGGTCGATCTTGACATAGTCCGGACGCAGTTCGGACCACAGACGCAGACTGGAATAGCCGGCGCCAAGGTCATCCAGGGCAATGGTGAAGCCCATGGCGCGGTAATGGTGCAGTGCCCGTGACAGCAACTGAAAGTCATCGGTGGGCGTCTGCTCCGTCAGCTCGATCACCACCTGGCTCGGCGACAGGCCATAGCGTTGCAGCAACTGCAGGGTCAGCCCGGAAGGATGAACGGGTTCGAGCAGCGATTCCGGCGAAACGTTGAGAAACAGCTTGCCCTGCAAGCGCTGCTCGCTGAAACAACGGCATGCGGTCTGCCGGCACAGCACTTCAAGCTCGCTGAGGTGCTCGGTTTGCCGGGCTACGGCGAACAGATTCAGCGGTGAGTGCAGTGGGCTGTTGGAGGGGCCCCGGGTCAAGGCTTCGTAGCCGAGCAGGCGACGCTCGGCCAAAGACACGATGGGCTGGAAGAGGGTATGGACGCTGCCCTGGGCCAGAATGGCCTTTAGGGCGCCGAGCTGTTCGGTGATGGTCATGCGAGCCCCGATGCCGCAAAAGAAAAAGCCGGGCCT
The DNA here is from genome assembly GCF_049895785.1 of Pseudomonas sp. DC3200b2. Classification (NCBI taxonomy): domain Bacteria; kingdom Pseudomonadati; phylum Pseudomonadota; class Gammaproteobacteria; order Pseudomonadales; family Pseudomonadaceae; genus Pseudomonas; species Pseudomonas sp. DC3200b2. Next base: position 891,402 of record NZ_JAFCTA010000001.1, read on the forward strand.
GAGCCCGGCTTGCTATTTCACGACAGTTGCATGACAGAATGATGACTAAAAGCCATCATTCATCCGGCTTTAACGCGGGCTTATCAATGTTTCGCCACCTGGGTATTGAGGCGCAGGTAGTCGATAAGGATGCGCCCGGTCTCGGCCAGGTAGGCGTCTTCTTCCGGCTTGCTGTCGTCAGGAGCGCCAGCGAGCGGATCTTCCTCCTCTTTCTTCAGCTCCTTGAGCGGCTCCTGGCCCTTGGCCTTGCGACGCGCGTTTTCCAGCGCCAGTTGCTGGGCCTCGATGCTGGTGTGCTCGGCGCGACGCTGGGCCTCGTTCAGGCTCACCGTTTTCTGCTCCGCCAACTTCTGGCTCAGGGCAAGCCGGTCGCGAATATAGGCGAACTCGGCGTCGTCCTGGGTGCGCTTGTCGTGCAAGGCCTTCAGCTGAGCCAGGAACGGCTTGAACGGGTCGCTTTCAGGCTTGACCGCAGGCTTGATGGTGTCCCACGGCATGGCTTCAGGCAGCGCGCTCTCGCCGATCTCCTTGGTGTCGATGATGGAAGGGTAGGCGATGTCCGGTAGCACGCCCTGGTGCTGGGTGCTTTGCCCGGAAACGCGATAGAACTTGGCCAGGGTCAGTTTCAGCTCGCCATGGTTCAGGGGCTGGATGGTCTGTACCGTGCCCTTGCCGAAGGTCTGGCCACCGATGATCAATGCACGGTGGTAGTCCTGCATGGCGCCGGCAAAGATTTCCGACGCCGAGGCCGAGAGGCGGTTGACCAGCAACGCCAAGGGGCCTTTGTAGAAGGCGCCCGGGTTTTCGTCTTCGAGTACGTCTACCTTGCCGTCGCTGTTGCGCACCAGCACGGTCGGCCCTTTCTCGATGAACAGGCTGGTCAGCTCGGTCGCTTCCTGCAAGGAGCCGCCACCGTTGTTGCGCAGGTCGATGACCACCCCGTCGACCTTTTCCTTCTGCAGCTCGCTGAGCAGCTTCTTCACGTCGCGGGTGGTGGACTTGTAGTCCGGGTCGCCGGCGCGGAAGGCCTTGAAGTCCAGGTAGAAGGCCGGAATCTCGATCACCCCGAGCTTGTAGTCGCGGCCGTCCTGGTTCAGGTGCAATACCGACTTCTTCGCCGCCTGCTCCTCGAGCTTCACTGCCTCGCGGGTGATGGAGACGATCTTGCTGGTCTGGTCGTTGGGGGCGTTGGTGTGCGGGATCACTTCCAGGCGCACCACCGAACCCTTGGGCCCGCGAATGAGCTTGACCACTTCGTCCAGGCGCCAGCCGACGACATCGACCATTTCCTTGTCGCCCTGGGCTACGCCGATGATCTTGTCGGAAGGGGCTACCTGCTTGGTCTTGTCGGCGGGGCCGGCCGGTACCAGGCGGACAATCTTCACCTGGTCATTGTCGCTCTGCAACACCGCTCCGATGCCTTCCAGGGACAGGCTCATGTTGATGTCGAAGTTCTCGGCGTTGTCCGGCGACAGATAGTTGGTGTGCGGGTCGTAGGACTGGGCAAAGGTATTGATGTACGCCTGGAAGATGTCTTCGGCGCGGGTCTGGTCCAGCCGGGCCAGCTGATTCTTGTAGCGCTTGGTGAGGGTTTCCTGGATCTGCTTGGAATCCTTGCCCGCCAGCTTCATGCGCAGCACCTCGTCCATGACACGCTTGCGCCACAGATCGTCCAGCTCGGCATTGCTGGTAAGCCAGGGAGCATCCTTGCGCTCCACCTCGAGCGTGTCGTTGGTGCTGAAGTCGAGCTTGTCCACGCCTTCGTCCAGAAGGTCCAGCGCGTAGTCCAGGCGAGCCTTGACCCTGTCCAGGTAGCGCTTGTAGATGGTGAAGCCAGGGTCGAGATTACCGTTCTTGAGGAAGTCATCGAACTGGGTCTTCCACTTGTCGAACTCGGCAATATCACTGGCGAGAAAATAACTGCGCGAAGGATCGAGCAGTTTGATATAGCTGTCGTAGATGATGACCGAACGGGCATCGTTCAACGGTGGCTTGCTGTAGTGATGACGCTTTAGCAGTTCAACGACGTTGAGGCTGGCGATCACCTCGTCGCGGTCAGGCTGAAGGCTGTTCCAGCTGTTGGCCGCGAAGCCTGGGGCTGACAGCAGGCTGAGGCTGATGCCTAACGCCAGGGCGGTGCCGGGGAATAGTTGCTTCATGCTCATTCGACGAGGGGACAATTGATCACGCATATTAGGCCGTCTTTGAATGGACCGGTTCCAGGGCTACTACATTAAATCCTGTTCATGCGGTAGCCCGGTATTTGGGTCACATTATGCAAAAAACCCCGCGTCAGTGCGCGGGGCTCAGTCTGAGTGAACTATGGAGGCAGCGTGAAGGCATTGCAAGGCGTGGAAGGGCATGTGGAATGGGCCGAGTACCCGGACTTGACGTGCGATGTGGGGCAGGTGCGCATACGCGTGGCGGCCGCCGGGCTCAACCGGGCCGACCTGCTGCAGCGGGCCGGGCATTACCCGCCACCGCCCGGCGCGAGCGAAGTCCTTGGGCTTGAATGCGCCGGGATCATCACCGAAGTGGGGGCGGGTGTGTCCCTCAACGTCGGAGACCGGGTCTGTACCTTGCTGGCCGGCGGCGGCATGGCCGAGGAGGTGGTGGTGGACGCCCGCCATGTGTTGCCGGTGCCGGAAGGCCTGACCCTGATCGAGGCCGCGGGTATCCTGGAAGTCTATGGCACGGTCTGGTTGAACCTCTTCCAGCTGGCCGCCCTGAAGCCCGGCCAGAAGGTTCTGCTGCATGCCGGCGCCAGTGGCATCGGCTCGGCGGCGATCCAGCTGTGCAAGGCTTTCGGCAACCCTACCTGGGTGACGGTCGGCTCGGCCGGGCGCCTGGCCTACTGCGAACAGCTCGGCGCCCAGGGTGGGGTGGTGCGCGACATCGGCCTGGATGGGCTCAAGGACCTGGGGCCCTTCGATGTCATCCTTGACCCGGTCGGCGCCAGTTACGCAGAGCTCAATCTTCAGGTAGCGGCGCAGGACGCCCGTTGGGTGTTGATCGGCGTGATGGGCGGGCGCCAGGCCCAGCTGGACATGGGGCTGATGCTGGGCAAGCGCATACAGCTGATCGGCTCCACCCTGCGCAGCCGTGACGACAGCTTCAAGGCCGAACTCCTTCGCGAGCTGGGCCAGGAAGTGCTGCCACTGTTCGCGGAAAAACGTCTCAACCCCCAGATCGCCCGGACCTTCCCTATCGGCGAAGCCGAGGAAGCCTTCGCCGAACTGGCCAGCAATCAGATCACCGGCAAGGTGGTGCTGGTGATCGATCCATGCCTGGTGGGCTGAACCCGCAAAGGCTGGCGAATGCTGGCATGCCCTTAGGCCGCATTCGTCATTACCCTCGCCAGTTTCCGGGTTACCCCGGTTTCCGGTAGGGGCCAGCGCCAGCGGGCGAACCCTGGCGCCGGTCTGGCTTAACGCATTTCAGGCAACCGCGCTTCGCTCTTCACATCCGTCTTGGCCACGGCTTCTGCCGGCAGCACGATCCTGGACTTTGGCAGCAACTCACCCATGTTCGCCAATACCCGGTACATCGAATACTCCTCGGTATAACGCACTTCGGTATAGCGGCGGTTGGCGTTGTAGAGTTCGTTTTCGCTGTCGAGCAGGTCCAGCAGGGTACGCTGGCCCAGGCCGAACTGGTTCTGATAGGCCGCGCGCACCTTGGTGGTCGTCTCGGCATATTCGCGGGCGCTCGGTGCCTGCTGGCGGGCGTTGAGCATGGCATTCCAGGCCAGGGACAGGTTTTCGTTCAGGCTGCGCAGGGCATTGTTGCGAATGTCCATCGCCTGGTTGATGCGATGCGCGTCGCCTTGCAGGCGCGCCTTGTCGCTACCGCCGCGGAACAGGTTGTAGCTGACGGCGACACCGGCGCGCCAGTCGTTGGCATGGCCTTCCTCGCCGGAGATGTTGTCATTGGCGCCTACCGCCACCTCGGCGTCCACCCGTGGGTAGAACTGCGACTTGGCCCCCTCGTACTGCTGCTCGGCCGCTTGTACATCGGCCTGCGCGGACTTGAGGTAGGGGTTGGCGTCGATCATCGTCTGGCGTGCTTCGGCGATATCGGCCGGCAGTTCGCCACGGATGGATGCCGGGGCCTCCAGTTCATCGGGCATGCGGCCGGTGGCGCTGAAGAAATTGGCTTCGGCGTCCGCCAGGTCGACCAGGGCTGTCTGGTAGTTGTTCTCGGCCAGCGCGCGACGGGCGCGGGACTGATCACTGTCGGCGGTGCTGCCCACACCGCGTTCGGTGCGCAGGCCGATCTGGTCGTTGACCCGCAGGTGAGCCTGCAGGTTGTTCTTGGCCAGGTCCACCAGCTCGCGCCGCTTGAGCACCTCCAGGTAAACCTCCACGGCGCGCAGGGCCAGGTCCTGGGCCACACCCTGAACATAGAACGCGCGGGAAGTGGAAACCGCCTCGGTGCGAGACACTTCGCGAGTGGCGCTGGAGCCATCGAACAGCATCTGGCGCAGGCGCAGTTCGGAGGTGGTGTAGGTCAGCAGCTCCTTGTGATGACCGCCTTGGGCGCGGGTGGTGGGCGAATCTGTCTTCTCGCGGCCATAGCCGCCGACGAAGTCGACGCTGGGAAGGTAAGCGCCCCGGGCAACCTTGACGTCCTCATCCGCGGCGAGCCGGCTGTTGATGTTCGATTGCAATTCAGGGTGGGTGTCCACCGTGCTCTGGATCGCCTCCTGGAGCGTCATGGCGTGGGCTTGGGAGGCCCCTATCGCCAACAATACCGCGCTGCAGATGGGGGTTAAAATGCGCATCGATGTACTTCTCCCTGTCCCTGAATATTGGCAGTCGCCATTTTTTTGGCGAATTTTCTTATAATTCCGTGCACGGATCCTAACACTGGAGATACAAAGAAAATTCCGGATCGTTAAGAACTTTTTTTCATAACACTTATCGCCAAATAAACTTATGAAGCGCCGTACCTTTGGGTTCATCTTAGCTATGCCGGAATCGCTGGAAGTGCCGCATGGGGCGGCCTCCGGATAGTTTACCGGGAGTAGTCGAGAAGCGTGAAAAGGGATCGGCGGGTCGTACTCCAGAAGGATTTTGGGCAATTGTGAGGGTGGCGGTTTTCTGTCACCGCAGTCCGCAGGGCGGTTTTCCGCTTTCATGTTCGATACAAAGCGTCTCAGAGCGTAATCGTACTGCGTTCGTTCAGTACCTTACGCAAAAAAATGGCGCTTTGCCATGGTCGAAGCTAGCAATTCGCCAGCCGGTCATGAACTCCGGGGCACATCTCCTGTCTCCTTTGCGCAACGGCCTGGTGCTGAGAAGCAATGGAGGAGTGGGCAATGGCAACCTTGATCGGTGTCGTCAGTAAAGTTATTGGGCAGGTATTCGCAGTCGCCGGTGATGGCACCCGTCGCATTCTGGTGGAAGGTGATCGTCTCTATGCGGGCGAGCAGCTGGATACCGGCGTTGGCGGTGCCGTGTCCGTGCATCTGCAGAACGGCCAGGAGCTGGCCCTGGGCCGTGGCAGCGCGCTGGTTCTGAACGAAGGGCTGCTGCATCATCAGGCCCCGGACATCCAGGTCGAGGGCGACCGTATCGCCGACACCGCCCTGGATGACGTCAATGCCTTGCAGCAGGCCATCGCCGCGGGCGTCGACCCGACCCTGGCTTCCGAGCCGACCGCGGCCGGCCCGACAGGTACGGGCGTCACCGGGGTCCCGAGTGGCGGCGGGGGGCATAGCTTCGTATTGCTGACCGAGGTAGGGGGCGCCGTTGCGCCGACGGTCGGTTTTCCTACCGCTGGCCTGGCCGCCACGCCTGAATTTCCCGATCCGGACCTGCCGCCTCTGGTGACATTGGCTGCGGCGGCTCCGGTACTGCCTCCCGATAACCCGGTCGTGCTGGGCGGGCTGGACGTGGCCGGGGGCGAGGTGAGCGTTAACGAGGCGAACCTGGCCACGGGGTCGAACCCGGACGCGGCCGCGCTGACCCAAAGCGGCAGCTTCACAGTGACGGCGGCCGATGGCTTGACGAGCCTGCTCATCGGAACCCTGGACGTGGTACGCGCCGGCCAGGTCGTGGGTATAGGGCAGTCCTTCACCACCGCCGACGGCAACCTCTTCACGGTTACGGGTTTCGACACCACCACCGGGGTATTGACCTACACCTATACCCTTGTCGGCAATCAGCAGCATCCAGCCGGGGACGGTACCAACACCCTGGGCGAAAGCCTCACCGTCACTGCGGTGGACAGCAACGGTACGGCCGCCACGGGCAGCCTGGACGTTGTGATCCAGGACGACGTGCCAACCGCCGTGGGTGATGCCCAGGCAGTGACGGCCACCGAGCAGCTGACCAGCGTCAGTGGAAACGTATTGGCCAACGATACCCAGGGCGCGGACGCGGTGGCCGGAGGTGGCGTAGCCGCTGGCACCTACGTGGGTACCTACGGCACCTTGGTGCTGGCAGCCGACGGTAGCTACACCTACACCCTGAATGCCGCCGGGGCCGCCTTCGATGCCCTCTATGGCGGGCGCTCGGCCAGCGATACCTTCACCTATACCCTGAGCGATTCCGACGGCGACAGCAGTACCGCGACCCTGACGCTGAACCTGACCAACCTGGATGACCCAGTGATCATCCGCAATCTCGGGCAGAACGGAGGCGAGCAGCGCGTACTGGAGGCCAACCTCAGTACCGGCAGCGATCCGGACGCAGCCGCCTTGACCCGTACCGGTACCTTTACCCTGGACGCCCGGGATGGTCTGGCCACCCTGACCATCGACGGCGTGGATGTCATCGGCGGCACTGCCACGGGCCTGCCGGTGACCATTACCGGCCAGCTGGGCAATGCGCTGACCATCACCGGCTATGACGCCGCCACGGGTGTGGTCAGCTACAGCTATACCCTTTCCGTTGCCCAGGAGCACAACCAAGGGCAAAGCGAACTATCCGAAGACTTCCAGGTGGTCGCTACGGATCGCGACGGCGACAGTGGCACCGCCTGGCTCAACGTGCGCATCGAGGACGATAACCCTGTTGCCGTCGCTGACACCGCCGACGTGAACGACACCACCTCGGTGGTCAGTGGCAACGTGCTGAGCAACGACGCCCTGGGGGCCGATGCCATCGCCAGCCCGGTCACCAATGCCGGCACCTACGTTGGCACCTATGGCACCCTGGTGCTGGCCGCGGACGGCAGCTATACCTATACCCTGGACACCACCAGCCAGGCCTACCGGGATCTGCTCGCCGGCAATGCGACCGTCGGCAACGGCACCGATGTCTTCAGCTATTCGGTGATCGACAGCGATGGCGATACGGCAACCACGACCCTTACCGTCAATGTCACCAACCCTGATGATCCGGTGACCTTCATCGGGCTGGGCGTGGACGGCGGCGAGGAGCGCGTCTACGAGGCCAACCTGCCAGGCGGCAGCGATCCCGATGCCACCGAGCTGACCCGCACCGGCACCTTTACCCTCGATACCAGGGATGGCCTGGCCACCCTGACCATCGATGGAGTGGACGTCATCGGTGGCAGTTCCACCGGCCTGCCGGTGACCATCACCGGTCAGTTGGGTAACGCCCTGACCATCACGGGCTACGATGCCAGCACCGGCGTAGTGAGCTACAGCTATACCCTGTCCGAGGCGCAGCAGCACAATGTCGGGCAGAGCGAACTGTCCGAGGATTTCAAGCTGGTGGCCACCGATAGCGATGGCGACTCGGGCACCGCCTGGCTCAACGTGCGCATCGAGGACGACAACCCTGTCGCCGCGCCCATTACCGAAAGCGTGGCCTCGTCCACTGTCGATAGCAACGTCCTGGTGGTGCTGGATATCTCCAACAGCATGGGCAATGATTCGAAGGTCAATGGGCTCAGCCGTCTGGACCTGGCCAAGCAGGCGATCACCGAGCTACTGACCCAGTACGACAATCTGGGCGATGTGCGGGTGCAGGTAGTGACTTTCAACAACCATGAGAACGTGCTCAGCACCCAGTGGATGACGGTGGCTGAAGCCAAGGCGCTGATCAACAGCGATGCCCTGACCAATGGTGGCGGCACCAACTACGATTACGCCCTGGCTGGCGCTGAACAGGCCTGGGCCACCGCTGGCAAGCTGACCGGGGCACAGAACGTCAGTTACTTCCTCTCCGACGGCAACCCGACGCTGTCGGACGACCGTCCGAAGACCGGCAATGGCCAATCCGGCAACAAGACCGATACCGCCTTGGGCGACGGCATTGACAGCACGGAGCAGGCGGCCTGGCAAAGTTTCCTGGATGCCAACCAGATCCAGTCCTATGCCATCGGCCTTGGGCCGAGCGCCAAGGCTATCTACCTGGACCCGATCGCCTACGATGGCACCACAGGCACGGACACGGCGCCGGTGGTGGTCAGCGATCTCTCGCAGCTGTCGGCGGTACTCAGCGGGACAGTGACCGGCGGTTCAGCCAGTGGCACCCTGACCAGTGTTGCCAAGTTCGGCGTGGACGGTGGCCATGTGCTGTCCGTCAGCGTGGATGGCGTGACCTACACCTTCGATGGCGCCAGCGCGGTCAGCGCCAGCAGCGCCGGCAGCACCTGGAGCTTCGACAGCACCAGCGGCGCGCTGACGGTGGAAACCAGCCGGGGCGGCACCTTCGCCATCAACCTGCAAACCGGCCAGTACCAGTACGTTGCCGCGAACAACAGCAACAGCTACACCGAGCAGTTCGGCTATACCCTGGTCGACAATGACGGTGACCGCGCCAGCTCTACCCTTACCGTGAACGTGAACCCGCAGGCTACCGCCAGTGCGGTCGCCAGCGCGCAGAGCAGCGAGGCGTCCGCCAGCCTGGCGGCGGATTTCACCGCTACCAGTGCCGCTACCCTGGCAGTGAGCGGCACCAGCCTGGACGTGCAGCGAGCGCAGTTCTACGCCAATACCGTCGCGCTGACCGCGGCACTGTTGATCACGGGTACCCTGGGCGTCGCTCACTCGGCCACTGCCAGTGACACGATCAGCGTATCCCTGCGCCAGGGCGAAACCCTGGTGCTGGACTCCGCTGCGATCAACACGGGGGCGGTGACGGCCACCTACACCCTGGACGATGGCAGCGCCGTGGCGGTCAGCGACAACAGCATCACCGCGACCACCGCGGGCACCTACCATATCACCCTGACCAACACCGACGCGGCCATCGGCACCGAGGCGTATGACCTCAACCTGACGCTGGACTACAGCCAGGCCCAGGCATCGACCGCGACGGCCACCACCACAGACACCGCCCTGGCCGAGACAACCGCGCACAGCAGCGCCTTGGTCGAGGCACAGGCGGCGAGCGTTGCCGTGGTCAACGGAACCGAGGCGGACGATACGCTGGTAGCCAGTGACACCGACACCCAGGAGCTGCATGGTGGCGCGGGCGACGACCTGTTGATCGCTGGCGCCCACACCGTGCTGCTCGACGGCGGTGAGGGCACGGATACCGCCAGCTACGCCGCGGCCACCAGCGCGGTGACCGTGGACTTGCGCGATGGCAGCACGGGGGGCTGGGCCAGCGGGCAGACTCTGAACAGCATCGAGCATCTGATCGGGTCGGACTACGACGACATCTTCCACGCCGGCGATAGCGCCACCATCCTGGAAGGCGGCAAGGGAAATGACCAACTGTACGGCGGCGCCGGGGCCGATACGCTGATCGGGGGGAGCGGCAACGATACGCTCAGCGGTGGCGCTGGAGCGGATACCTTCGTCTGGCAGGCGGGCGACAGCGGTACGGACACGGTCACTGACTTCCAGCTAGGTACCGATACTCTTGATCTTGGAGCCTTGCTGGGGGACGCCAGCCACAGTGACCTGGAAGGCTTGCTCAGCTTCAAGGTAAGCGGCAGCGGCGACAGCCTGGTCTCGACCATCGACATCAGCACCACCGCTGGAGGCGCCGCTGTCCAGAGCATCGAGCTGCAACATGTGAACCTGGCCCAGGCCTATAACGTGAGCACCGACGCCAATGGGATGGTAGTGGGGTTGCAGAACAACTCGGCCATCATCAATGGCCTGCTGGGCGACCATTCCCTGAAGGTCGATAGCACGGTTTAAGCGCGGCTTGGGATCCCGGGAAGCCCCGTTCGGCAGGGCCTCCCGGGATCCCGACAGGAGTCGGCAGAGCGGGTGAGTGCCGTTTCATCGGGGCGTTCGGCAGCTGGCACTGCCTCCTACCGCGAATGTTCACTCAGCCGGAAAGGCCTTGAACCTTGCATGGCCTTGGTGGGACCCAGCGCCAGCTGGGGAAGGCTTTGCCTTCGACGAATCAGTGGGTGCGCGGCTTGAGCAGCGCGGGTTTTTCGTCCGGGGCGTGGCTGAGCAGGTACAAGCCAGTGAGGATTTCCGGGATCTGCTCGACCATTTCCGCCTGCAGCTCCGGGCTGGCGGCGATGTCGGCGAATTCCGGCTGTTCATCGAACAGCCCGGACGCCACCATGATCGGCAGCAACAGTTCGCTCACCTCATCCTCGGCCGTTTCGAACCATGCCGCTTCGCGCAGGAACACGCCTTCCATGAAGCCGATGCACCAGCCGCGGAGTTCGGAGTCGTCCGGGTCGTCGCCCAGGTCCAGGTCGCATGGCAGCTCGAACTCGTCATCGCTGGCCAACTGCCGGGCGATGTGGGCCTTGAGCTGCACCAGGGTACCCTCGATCGCTTCGCGCTCCGCGGCATCAGCGTAGCGCGGCTCCTCGGCGAAGAGCGCGTCGATCCATTCGCGCTCCGGCACCGTTTCGGTGGAAATGGACAGCGCGGTCAAGAAGCCATGCGCCGCTACGAAATCCAGCGCTTCTTCGTGGAGCTCGTCGGCGTCCAGGAAGACTTGCAGGCGGGTGAGTTGCTCGGCGAAGGACATGTAGGGCTACCTTGGGGAAATGACAAGGGTGAATTCTAGGCCCTCAACCCGGTCCAGCGCCACCGCAAGGCGGGTAAAAGCGTCCGGCCAGGCGGTTTGATATACTGCCTGCCATTTTTGCGACCCGTGGTCGGTGTTTCGCGCTTTCCGGGAGTCATGCATGCTGGAACAGGCACAACGTGTCCTCAAGGACGTCTTCGGCTACGACAGCTTTCGCGGCCGCCAGGGCGCGATCATCGAGCGGGTGGCGCGAGGCGGGGATGCACTGGTGCTCATGCCCACCGGCGGCGGCAAGTCATTGTGCTACCAGGTGCCGGCGCTGTTGCGTGACGGCCTGGCCATCGTCGTGTCTCCCCTCATCGCCCTGATGGAAGACCAGGTGGCGACCCTGGATGAACTCGGCGTGCCCGCGGCCGCCCTGAACTCCACGCTCGATGCCGAGCAGCAGCGCGCGCTGGCGGTGCGGCTGCGCCAAGGCGAGATCAAGCTGTTGTACCTGGCCCCGGAACGGCTGGTGCAGCCGCGCATGCTCAGTTTCCTGCAGCAGTTGAACATTGCGCTGTTCGCCATCGACGAGGCGCACTGCGTATCCCAGTGGGGCCACGATTTCCGCCCGGAATACCTGCAGTTGGGCCAGCTGGCGCAATTGTTCCCGGATGTGCCGCGCATCGCGCTCACCGCCACCGCGGACAAGCGAACTCGGGAAGAAATCGTCAACCGCCTGGAACTGCATGACGCTGAACGCTTCCTGTCCAGCTTCGACCGGCCGAACATCTTTTATCGGATCGTTCCCAAGGAGCAGCCACGCAAGCAGCTGCTGGCCTTCCTCGCCGAGCGCAAGGGGGATGCCGGCATTGTCTATTGCCTGTCGCGCAAGAAGGTGGATGAAGTCTGCGCCTACCTGGTCGGCCAGGGCTTCCCGGCCTTGCCTTATCACGCCGGGCTGCCGGCGGAACTGCGCGCCTTGCACCAAAAGCGTTTTCTCAATGAGGAAGGCCTGATCATGGTCGCCACCATCGCGTTCGGCATGGGCATCGACAAGCCCAACGTACGCTACGTGGCCCACCTGGACCTGCCCAAGTCCCTGGAAGCCTACTACCAGGAAACCGGCCGGGCGGGTCGCGATGGCCTGCCCGCCGATGCCTGGATGGCCTACGGCCTTCAGGACGTGCTCATGCTCAAGCAGATGATGCAGAACTCCGAGGGCGATGAGCGTCACAAGCGGGTCGAACAGCACAAGCTCGATGCCATGCTGGCTTTGTGCGAGGAAACCCGCTGCCGCCGCCAGGCGCTTCTGGCCTATTTCGACGAAGTCCTTCCCCAGCCCTGCGGGCACTGCGACAACTGCGTGGACGGCGTGCAGACCTGGGACGCCACCGAGCCCGCTCGCCAGGCGCTGTCCGCCATCTATCGCACTGGGCAGCGCTATGGCGTGGGCCATCTGGTGGACGTGCTGCTCGGCCGTGACAATGAAAAGGTGCGCGGCGCCGGGCATGAGCGCCTGGCCGTGTTCGGTGTTGGCAAGGACCGCGCCGAAGGCGAGTGGCGTTCCCTGTATCGCCAGCTGGTGGCCCGCGGCCTGGCCGATATCGACCTGGAGGGGTATGGCGGGCTACGCCTGACCGATGCCTGTCGTCCCCTGTTGCGCGGCGAAGTCAGCCTGGAATTGCGCCGTGATCTCAAGCCCCAGGCGGTCGCCCGTGGGGGCGCCAGCCCGGCCAGCCAGCTGGTGCGTGGCGAGGAGCGCGAACGTTGGGAAGCCTTGCGTGCCTTGCGCCGGCGCTTGGCCGAGGAGCACGGTGTGCCGCCCTATGTGATCTTCCCGGATTCTACCTTGTTGGAAATGCTGCGCAGCCAACCCACGAGCCTTGCCGAAATGGCGCGCGTCAGTGGCGTCGGCGCGCGCAAGCTGGAACGGTACGGTGCTGCCTTCCTGGAAGTTCTCGCCGGTGGCGAGGGCGCGTCAGCCCGCGCGCCCGTGGCGGATCTGCGTCACGAGCTGGTGAGCCTGGCCCGGGCCGGCATGACCCCCGCGCAGATGGCCGGGCAGCTCAATTGCTCCGAAAAGAATGTCTATACGCTGCTCGCCGAATCCATTGCCACTCAGCAGCTGTCGCTTGAACAGGCACTGGACTTGCCGTTCGAGCTGCTCAGCGAGATTCAGGACAGCTTCCTGGATGGCGAGGGCGAGCTACCGCCGGTCAGCGAGATCGCCGAGCACTTCAAGGGGCGTGTCCCCGAAGGGGTGCTCTACTGCGTACGCGCTGCGTTGCAGTCGGAGTTCGAGCTATGAACCAGCGGATGGTTGCAAGTGGCCAAGGCCTTGCCAATCGACCGTGGCGCATGCTTAGCTCGCTAATAGTTGCAATTGACTAGAGTAGCCTATGCCTTTGACTGACCAACACCGCTTCGGCATGCAGCTGGCGCATCTGTCCCGTGGCTGGCGCGCTGAACTGGACCGTCGTCTGGCCGGGCTTGGCCTGTCCCAGGCGCGCTGGCTGGTATTGCTGCATCTGGCCCGCTTCGAGACGCCCCCCACCCAACGTGAATTGGCCAAAAGCGTCGGCGTGGAAGGGCCGACCCTGGCGCGTCTGCTCGATAGCCTGGAAAGCCAGGGCCTGGTGCGCCGCCATGCGGTCGTGGAAGATCGCCGGGCCAAGCAGATCAGCCTCAGCGAATCGGCGCTTCCCTTGATCGAGCAGATCGAGACCATCGCCAACGCCTTGCGCGCCGAGTTGTTCACGGGGGTTAGCGAGCAGGAGCTGGCCACCGCCATGGCAGTGCACGCGAAGGTACTGGCCAACCTGGAAAAACGCAGTTAAGGCTATAACCGGCGTTGCGCTTTGAGTTTCCCCGGGTCGCACGCTATAAGGAAGGCTGTGGAAGTCGCTCCGAAGGGATGCTCATGCGCAAGCGTTTTACCCGAACTGTCTGGTCCACGCCTATAGAGGGCTCTCGCCTGGGCCTTCGCACGCTGCTGGGCGGCTTCATCCTGGCATGGTCGAGCCTGGCTGGCGCGCTTGGCCTGGGCGAGATCAGCCTGCACTCGTCGCTGAACCAGCCGCTGAACGCAGACATCACCCTCACCGATGCCGGCGGCCTGGACGAAAGCGACATCAGTGTAAGCCTGGGTACCTCGGACGAATTCGCCAGGGCCGGGATGGACCGGTCATTCTTCCTCACCGATCTTCGTTTCACGCCGCTGTTGCGCAACGGTCGGCAGGTGATTCATGTCAGTTCCAGCAAGGCGGTTGTCGAGCCTTCCCTGAGCTTCATCGTGCAGGTAACACAGCCAACCGGGCAGCTTCTGCGTGCTTATACCCTGCTGATCGACCCGCCGGGCAGCGTTGCTCTCACGCCCCCGCTGGTCGCTACCAACGCCCGCCCGGAGCCGGTGTCCAGCGTCGCTCCCATGCCGACCCAAGCCGCGCCGGCTACGCCACCACCGGCCGCGTCTCGTCAGAAAGCCAGGGAAAGCACGCCAAGGGAATCGGCCACCGGCGAGCAATTGACCGCGACCGCGGCGCAGAATCGCCAGTTGCAGCAGTCTGTGGACGACCTGCAGGCGCGCCTGACGACCCTGGAAGAAGAACGGGCGAGCAGAGATCAACAGCTCGCCGACCTGCAGGCCCGATTGAACGAAGCCCAGGCCTTGGCCGCCGCCCGGGCCGCGGCCGCGCCGGCACACAACGCGACCCAGGCGCCTTCCGCCACCCAGGCCAATGGCGCATCGGCCCCGACCAGCGACGCGCCAGGGCAAGCTGCGGTCGCGACGAGCACCGTCGTCGCCCCCGATGTGACGTCAAAGCCCACGCCCGCTCCGTCTCCCGCCGTTACTTCAGCCCAGGCGCCGAGTTCGGCGGCACCCGCTCCGCTGGTGGTAGAACCGGAAAACGACGACCTCACCTGGCTGCTGCAACTGGGCGCGCTCCTGGCCTTGCTGTTGCTGATCGCTGCCTGGTGGCTGCAGCGGCGCCGTCAGCGAACTCCGGCTCCGCCTGAGCCGGAGCTTGCGCGCACTCTCCCTCAGGCCGAGTCGGCGGCGCCAGAATCCCTCGCGCCTACACTCAGCGATAACAGCGCGGCAACGGCCGCTTCTCGCCGGGAACAAGGCGCCGCCACCGACGCACTCGACGCCGCCAGCATCTATATCGCCTATGGCCGCTTCAACGAAGCCTTGGCGGTTCTGCGCGAAGGGCTACAGCGGCAGCCCGAGCGGCGTGATCTGCGCCTGCGCATCCTCGAGGTGCTCGGTTTGCAAGGCAACGCCCACGCTTATGCCGAGGAGGAAGCAGCGCTGCGGGCCAACGGTGAAGACGATGCGGTGCTGCAACAGACCCGCTCGCGCTTTCCCAAGCTGGCACCCGCGGCGGTGGCGCTGGCGGCCGGGGCGGCTGCGGGCATTGCCGTTGCCCAAGGCGGCGCCGCGCCAGAGCCCGAATCGAGCAGCGAGAGCCGGGACAACGCTGCCTTGTCTGAGCCAGCGTACGTGCCAGCCGCGGCGGAGCCGGCGAATTCAGACCTGGACATCGATTTCGACGCCCTTGGCGATCTGGGCGCCCCGGACGATTTCCCAAGCCTGGCGGCCGAGCCCGGAGAGGCTTCGCCTGGAGAATTCCAGCTCAACTTGGATGACCTTTCCCTGGACGCCGACTGGTCGTCGGTCGACCCCTTCGACCAGCCGCCCGCGCCTGCGCCTCGGCTCGACTCCAGCCCACCCACGCCCGCGCCTTCAGCGGACGAGGCCCTGTTTTTCTCCAACCTGCGAGAGCTGCCCGAAGTCATGGAGCTGCAGGAAGACGAGTTCCTCAGTGGCTTCGCGGACGATCCACTGGAGCCAATCGAACCGCTCCAGCATCAGGGCGACGACCTGGATGCCGCCTTCCTCGATGCGTTCGCCGACGAACCTGCCCTGCTGCCGGCGCTGGAACCGGTGAGTACGTCCAGCGACGCGGCACTGGATCTGGGCGAGAGCGAGCTGCCAGACCTGGGGGAGCTGAGCATCGACTTCGATGACATCGAACACCAGGCCCAGGCGGCTGATCGCCTGGACGAAGCCCGGGCGCTGTTGGATCAGGGCCAGCCCCAACAGGCGAGCTGGCTGCTCCATGAACTGTTGCAGGACGCGGACGAGGCAACCCGGGACGCCGCGCGCAAGCTGCTGGCGGGGCTTTGAGCCGAACGGAGGCTTGCCCAGGTCTTCAGAAAGCCAGTTTGCCGGTGATCAGGTCCCGGAACATGACGAAGTCACCCAGCAGGCTGTAGAACGGGTGGCGGAAGGTGGCCGGGCGGTTGCGCTCGAAAAAGTAGTGGCCGGCCCAGGCAAAGCCGTAGCCCGCCACGGGTACGCCCAGCAGTAGGGCAAAGTTGAAGGTGGCGAAGGCGTAGGTCAGCAAGGCAATGACCAGGCTGGTGCCTACGAAGTGCAGTCGTCGGCTGGTGCCATTGCTGTGCTCGGCCAGGTAGTAAGGGTAGAACTCGGCGAAGCTGGCGAAACCGCGTTCAGTGTCCATCGGTGCCTCCGCTGGAACGGGCCTTGTATGGCCGCAGCATAGCCAATGCCGAGCCTGGCCTCAATGACGCCAGAACGCGGGAACGCAAAGCACCAGCACGGTGATGATTTCCAGGCGGCCAAGCAGCATCCCCAGGGAGAGCAACCATTTGGCCGCGTCTGGCAGGGGTTTGAAGTTGCCGGCCGGGCCAATGGTATCTCCCAGTCCAGGCCCAACGCCGGACACGGTGCTGGCGGCACCGGTCAATGCGGTCATCCAGTCCAGCCCCATCAAGCCAAGGGCCAGGGCGATCAGGCCGATGGTGGCGCCAAAGAAGAACGAGAAGGTCAGGATCGACCGCACGATGTCCTCGTCCAAGCGGTGGCGGTTGTACTTCTGGCTGATTACCGCGCGCGGATGAATCAGCTGGTTCAGGCTGGCCTTGAGAAGGATGTAGGCGACCTGGAAGCGGAAGATCTTGATGCCCCCGGCGGTAGAGCCGGAGCAGCCTCCGATGAACCCCAGGTAGAAAAAGAACATCAGGGCAAAGTTGCCCCAGAGACTGTAGTCGCCCAGAGCGAAGCCAGTGGTGGTTACCACCGAGGTCACGTTGAAGGCCACATGGCGCAGGGCTTCATACCAAGGCAGCCCAGTGCCCAGCCAGTACCAGCTACCCATGACCAGCCAGCACAGCAGAAGCAGGCCGAGGAAGCCTCGCACTTGGGCATCTCCGAACAGTGCCCGCAGGTTTCCGCGCGCGGCCGCCACATAGAGGGTGAAGGGGAGGCTGCCCAGGATCATCAAGACAATGGCCACCCAATGCACCGTCGGCTGGTGCCATTTGGCCAAGGACAGGTCCGAAGTTGAGAAGCCGCCGGTGGAAATGGCCGACATGGCGTGGTTGACCGCGTCGAATGCGTTCATGCCGGCGAGCCATAGCGCCAGGGTGCCCGCGGCTGTGATACCCACATACACCAGCACAATGGACTTGGCGACCATATGGGAGCGTGGCATGAGTTTTTCTGAGCGGTCGGAGGATTCTGTCTGGAACAGACGCATGCCCCCGATACGCAGCAGCGGGAGGATCGCCACGGCCATGGCGATAAAGCCGATGCCGCCAAGCCAGTGCAGGAGCGAGCGCCACATCAGCAGGCCCGGAGAAAGGGTATCCAGGCCACTGAGCACCGTGGAGCCCGTAGCGGTGATGCCGGACATGCTTTCGAAAAACGCGTCCGTGTAGCTGATGTCCGCGCTGAAGCGCAGGGGCAGGGCGGCGAACACCGCCACGACCACCCAGCTGCTGACGGTGAGCAGGTACATGTCCCGGGGCCGCAGGTTGCTCTGTTCCGGTCGGCCGCGGATAACCAGGGCCAGCCCGCACAGGAAGGTGAGCAGGCTGGCCCAGAGGAAACCCTGGAGGTCGTCGGTGCGGTGGAACAGCACCAGGGTCGCCATGGGCACCGCCATGCTCACTGCCAGGGTGATCAGAAAGATGCCGATGATGAAACCAATGACTCGAAGGGTCGACAGGGACATGGCGCCCACGCTGGCAGAAAGAAGCCGAACATTTTACCTGCGGGGTCAGGGGTGTAAACGCTAGACTGGGGCCATCATAGCGATGGGAGTGAACGATGGAAGCGCTGCAAGCCCTGTTGGAACGCGTTTCGGTGAGCCGCCTGGTCGACCCGGCGCCCACGGACGAGCAACGTCGGCTGATGTTCGAGGCCGCCTTGCGGGCGCCGGACCATGGGCAGTTGCGGCCGTGGCGTTTCCTGACGGTGGAAGGAGATGCCCGCCTGGCCTTGGGTGACCTGCTTGCCGAGGCTGCGGCGGTCACGGGCGGCGAGGGCAGGGAAGCGGCCATTGAAAAGGCGCGCAAAGGTCCTTTGCGCGCGCCCTTGGTGGTGGTGGCCGTGGCTTCGGTCACGCCGCATCCGAAAGTGCCTGCCTCTGAACAGGTACTCACCGCCGGCTGCGCGGCCCATGCGCTCTTGCTGGCAGCCTATGCCCAGGGCGTAGGCGCCATGTGGCGCACCGGGGAATTGTCCTTCGCGCCCTCGGTCGCCGCGGGGCTGGGCCTGGCGGCCAATGAACAGATCATCGGCTTCATCTACCTGGGTACCCCGGCACAGGATGTACGCCCGGCCACCCGCGCTTCGGCCGAAGCTTTCGTCAGCACCTGGACAGGGCGTGGCTGAGGCGGGTTCGCTTGCTTCGCGAGCTCCCACCGGTGGGACCCAGCGAAGCTGGGGAACGGGGGGCGCCTTGCGCTGAAAGGTCTCTCAGGCCGCCGAGGGCGGGTCCAGGGGTAGCTCCAGCCGCGCTACGAATCCGCCATCGGGGTGGTTGCCCAGCACCAGGCTACCGCCATGGCGCTCCGCGGCGCGGCGAGCGATGGCCAGGCCGAGGCCATGGCCCTGAGCCGTCTGGCCGGGAGCGCGGTAGAAGGGCTCGCCCAATTGCGCCAGATGCTCCTCGGCGCAGCCAGGGCCGTGGTCGCGTACACAGATGGTAACGCCCGAGTCGCTCGGGACGGCGGTCAGCTCGATTGGGGCGCCGACCGGGTTGAACCGCAGGGCATTGCGTAGCAGGTTGTCCGTGGCCCGCTCGAGCAGGGTTGGCCAGCCTCGCAGCGCCAGATGAGATGAAACCCGGACGTCTACCGCCTGTTCCGGGGCGCTGAGCCGCGCGTCCCGGGCGATCCCGGCCAGCAAGGGTTCAAGAGGCACGGCTTCGGCGCTGACCTGCTCGGCGTCTACCCTGGCGAGCTCGAGAATCTCGCTGATCAGCGCTTCCAGGCGATCGCATTCCAGTGTCAGCCGAGGCCATAAGCGCTCGCGCTCAGCCGGCTCGGCGCGCTCGGCCAGGGCCAGGGCAATGCGCAGGCGCGCCAGGGGCGAGCGAAGTTCATGAGAGACGTCGCGCAACAACTGCCGCTGGCTGCCGATCAGGCTTTGCAAGCGCGCGCCCATGCGATTGAAATCAGTGGCCAGTACCCCGAACTCATCGCGGCGGGCCGCCAGCCGCGCCAGGCTGTGCTGCTGGTAGGCGGCCTGGCCCAGGTCATGGACCGCGCCGCGCAGGCGCTGCAAGGGTCGGGTAATGGAGAGGGTCACCAGCAGGCTGAAAAGGGTCAGCACTACCAGGGCGATGGCCAGCGCGCCCAGTGGCCAGAACAGGCTCTGGCGATGCCAGGCGTCGACTTCCGGGTGCGGAATGCGGTAGATGAACAGGTAGGTGTCGCCCGTCTTGGGGCTGGTGTATTCGGTCGTCAGGCGGCGCCATGGCAGCCGGCGATCATCCTCGGTCTGGCGCGCCTCGAAGGCCAGGGCGCGACGCGGGACGGTGCCCGGCACCACGGCTTCGCCCGCTTCGTTCAGCACCTGGGTATCCACATGGTAGCGGCGCTTGTGCTCCTCGAGCAGGGTTTCAGCGGCGTCGGCGCCATCCTGTTCATAGCGCTCGGTCCATTTCTGCGAAAAATGCTTGAGCGCCGGATGACGGCTGAGGATCCAGGTGTCCTGGTTCAACACATGGCCCATGAGAACGGAGAGGCCTGCGACCAGGGTAATCGCCAGCCAGAAACTGGCCAGGATCCTCCAGAACAATGAACGCAACGAAAGCACCTCTCCAGGCAAATGGCAAAGCCCGGCCGAGCACCGACCGGGCAATCAGGGGGCTACAGGTTACCCAACTGCAGGGTTATTGGGCCTTCTTTTCCTTCTGCGCTTTCCAGGCCATGAACTCGGCCCATTCGGCGCGGCGCTCGTCCTGCTTCTTGACGATGTCGTCGAACTGCTTCTGCTGATCGGGCGTCAGCAGGGCGCGGATGTCTGCGCGGGTCTTGGCCTCACTAGTGGCCAGCGCATCATGCATGGCTTTCTTCTCCGCTTCCGGCAGTTTTGCCAGGTAGCTTTCGGTGATCTTGTGCCGTTGCTGCATCTGCTCGCCCATCAGCCGGCCAACCTGACGGCGCTGGTCGCGGTTCAGGTCCAGGGACTCGAGCATGCCGGGGCCGCGGTGGTGCATCATGGCCGGGCCGTGGGAAGGCGGCTCGTCGGGACCATGGGCCGGGCCTTGGGGCGCGGCCATCGCCAAGGTCGGCAGGGTGGCCGCGAACAGCAGGGCGGTGAGGGTCTTGCGCATGGTGGATCTCCTTGTCTGGTCGCCGGTCGTTTACCGGATGAGTTCAGTCTACGGAGGGCAGCGTCAGGCGCGGTCAGGCCAGAGTAAAGACTTGGTAAACCCGGGCTCGTGTCAGGCAGAGTAATAGTAACCGCGGCTACGCAGGGCGACGATCCGTGGCCGACCGTCAGGGTGAGGGCCGATTTTCTTGCGCAGGTTGCTCACATGCATGTCCAGGCTGCGGTCGTAGAGGGTCAGCTTGCGACCCAGGGCCAACTGCGCAAGCTCCTGCTTGTCCAGGGGCTCGCCGGGCTGTCTGAGCAAGGCCTCGAGGATACGGCTTTCCGAAAGCGTCAGGGAGATGTCATGGCTGTCCACGCTGACCACTCCGCGCACTGGGCTGAAGTTCAGGTCGCCTATCTCCATCTGGGTGGCGCTGGCCGTAGGGTGGCTGCGCCGCAGCACTGCCCGCAAGCGCGCGGTGAGTTCCCGAGGGTCGCAGGGCTTGGCCAGGTAATCATCCGCGCCCAGCTCCAGGCCAAGGATGCGGTCCAGCGGTTCGCCCCTGGCTGAAAGCATGACTACCGGCAGCTCGGCATGCTCGCTACGCAATTGCTTGAGCAGTTCCAGGCCGCTGCCGTCGGGCAGCATCACATCCAGCACCACGGCTGCCGGAGCGGCCTCGGCCAGCGCCTTGCGGGCGCTCTGGCCGTCATGGCAGGCGCGTACCTGGAAGCCCTCGTGGGCGAGCCAACTGCTCAGCAGCTCGCACAGCTCCACGTCGTCGTCTATCAGCAGCAGCTCGCTCATGGTCGATCAGGCGCTTGGGAAGACTTGCTTGAAGGGCTTGACCACCACTTGGGCATAGACCCCCGCGGCGCGATAGGGGTCGGCCTCGGCCCAGCCGGTAGCGGCGTCAAGAGAGGCGAACTCGGCCACGATCAGGCTACCGCTGAAGCCCGCAATGCCCGGGTCGTTGCTGTCGATGGCCGGATGGGGGCCGGCCAGCACCAGGCGGCCATCGTCCTGCAGCGCCTGCAGGCGCGCAAGGTGGGCGGGACGGGCTGCCAGGCGGGCCGCCAGGGAACCCTCGGCGTCAGTGGCGATGATTGCGTAGAGCATGTCAGTCCTCGGTCTTGGTGGTAGGCGCGGTGTCCTGCAGGTGGCGAGAGAGGTACACGCCTTGCCCGAGCAGGAAAAGCAGGGTCATGCCCAGGCTGCCGAATACCTTGAAGTCTACCCAGAAGCGTTCGAAGGTGAAGGCCACGATCAGGTTGGCCGCGCCGCACACCAGGAAGAACACGATCCAGGCGATGTTCAGGCGTGTCCAGACCGCATCGGGCAGGTTCAGGGCGTGGCCCATGATGCGCTGTATGAGCACGCGGTCGCCGATGAAATGGCTGCCCAGGAAGGCCAGGGCGAATAGCCAGTTGACCACTGGCGCCTTCCATTTCAGGAAGGTTTCGCTATGGAAGGCCAGGGTCATGCCGCCGAACACGAGGCAGGCCAGCAAGGTGAGCCACTGGCCCTTTTCCAGCCGGCGTTGACGCAGGAACATCAGGCCGTAGACGATCAGCGAACTGCCGATGAGCACCGCGGTCGCACTGAAGATACCGCCGAAATCGACGCTGTGGCCTGCCAGGTCGAGGGTGCGGGGTTCGGTTTTGTAGACGATGAAGAACAGCAGCAGCGGGATGAAGTCGATCAGTTGTTTCACAATGGCAGCCAGGCGCGGGATGTGGCGGCATAATAGCAAACCTTCCTGAACTCGAAAGCGCCGCCCATGAATGTTGACCTGCATTGCCACAGCACAGCCTCCGATGGCGCCCTGGCCCCGGCCAGCGTGGTGGCCCGCGCCCATGGTCAGGGGGTGCGGCTGCTGGCGCTGACCGATCACGACACCGTGGATGGCCTGGCCGAGGCACGGGACGCTGCCGAGGCATTGGGCATGGCCTGGGTCAGCGGTGTGGAAATGTCCTGTACCTGGGGTGGCGCGACCATCCATGTGCTCGGCTACGGCTTCGACCTGGACGCACCCGCCCTGGGCGAGGCGCTGGAGGCACTGCACGCCGGGCGCTGGCTGCGGGCCCAGGAGATCGACCGCAGGCTTGCCGCCAAGGGGATGCCCGGTGCCTTGGAAGGCGCCAGGGCGATCCAGGCCGCCCTGGGGGACAGCCGTAACGCGCCGGCGCGGCCGCACTTCGCGGACTTCCTGGTGCAGGCAGGGCATGTACCGGACCGGGCCACCGCATTTCGCCGCTGGCTTGGCGCGGGCAAGATCGGTGACGTGAAGCAGCACTGGCCTACCCTCGAGCAAACGGTCGGTACCCTGCGCGCGGCGGGCGCCTGGGTCAGCCTGGCCCACCCGATGCACTATGATTTCAATCGGAGCAAGCGCCGTCGCCTGGTGGCCGACTATCTTCAAGCGGGAGGTCACGCGCTGGAAGTGGTCAACGGCCTGCAGGCGGACGAGCAAACAGGTACTCTGGCTATCCTGGCCCGGGAGTTCGGCCTGCTGGTCAGCGCCGGCAGCGACTTCCACGGGCCGGGCAACTGGGGTGAAATCGGCAGTTACCGTCCGGTGCCGGAAGACCTGCCACCGTTGTGGGAGCGTTTTGGTCATGACCGTTCACGCCTATCAGCAAGGATATGAAGTGAGCCAGTTTTTCCAGATTCACCCGCAATCCCCGCAGCCGCGCCTGATCAAGCAGGCCGCGGACATCATCCGCGCCGGGGGAGTGGTGGTGTACCCCACCGATTCGTCCTATGCGGTGGGCTGCCGGATGGGCGAGAAATCCGCCATCGAGCGCGTTCGTCGCCTGCGTCAACTGGACGACCGGCACAACTTCACCCTCCTGTGCAGCGACCTGTCGCAACTGGGCCTGTTCGCCAAGGTGGACACTGCGGCTTTCCGCCTGCTCAAGGCGCAGACGCCGGGCCCCTATACCTTCCTCCTCAACGCCACGCGGGAAGTGCCGCGGCTGCTGCTGCACCCCAAGCGGCGCACCATTGGCTTGCGGGTGCCGGCCCATCCCATTGCCCAGGCACTGCTTCAGGCCCTGGGCGAGCCCTTGATGAGCGTGAGCCTGATCCTGCCCGGGGACAGTGAACCCTTGAGCGACCCCTACGACATGCGCGAGCGGCTGGAACACCACGTGGACCTGATCATCGACGGCGGTCAGGGCGGCGCTGTCGCCTCCACGGTGGTGGACCTGACCGAGGCTGATCCGCAGGTGGTGCGCGTGGGCTGCGGGGACCCGGCGCCCTTCATGGCCGACGCGTGAGCGAGGCCTCTCGCGACAGCGCGGCGTCGGCCGAGGCCGGATCCGGCGAGCAGATGCAACTGGCACTGGTCTACGGCGCGGCCTTCACCGAGCTGCCCCAGGACCTTTACATCCCGCCGGATGCGCTGGAGGTGTTCCTTGAGGCTTTCGAAGGGCCCTTGGACCTGCTCCTATACCTGATTCGCAAGCAGAACATCGACGTGCTGGACATTCCCGTCGCCGAGATCACTCGCCAATACATGGCGTATGTGGAGTTGATGAAGAGCGTGCGGCTGGAACTGGCCGCCGAGTATCTGGTGATGGCCGCCATGCTGGCGGAGATCAAGTCCCGGATGCTGCTGCCGCGTTCGACCCAGGTCGAGGAAGAAGAGGGCGACCCCCGGGCCGAGCTCATACGCCGTCTGCAGGAATACGAGCGTTTCAAGGCCGCGGCCGAGGGTATCGATGGGCTGCCGCGGGTCGGCCGGGAGATCCTGGTGCCGCAGTTGGACGCGCCCCAGGCCAAGGCGCGGCGCCTGTTGCCGGATGTGGCCCTGGAGGAAGTGTTGCTCGCCATGGCCGAGGTAATGCGGCGCAACGACCGGTTCGAAAGCCATCAGGTGACCCGCGAGGCCTTGTCGACCCGGGAACGTATGAGCGAGGTGCTGGAAAGGCTCAGGGGCGGCGGTTTCGTGCCCTTCGTCGAACTCTTCACTCCGGACGAGGGTAAGCTCGGCGTGGTCGTCACCTTCATGGCCATCCTCGAACTTGTGAAGGAATCTTTGATCGAGCTGGTGCAAAATGAGCCCTTTGCCGCCATCCATGTCCGGATGCGCGGGGACTGAACGCACCGACCGAGCATCCATGAACCTCAACGAACCGCGCGAGCTGGCCTCCTTGCTGGAAGCCTTCCTGCTGGCTTCGGGCAAGCCTCAGAGCCTGGACAATTTCTACGCCCTGTTCGACGAGCCCGAGCGTCCCGGCCCCACGGTCTTTCGCAAGGCCCTGGAGCATTTGCGCAAGTCCTGTGACAACCGGGCCTTCGAACTGGTGGAGGTAGCTTCCGGCTATCGCTTGCAGATCCGCGAGCGTTACGCCCCCTGGGTCGGCCGGCTGTGGGAGGAGCGGCCCCAGCGTTATTCCCGCGCCTTGCTGGAAACCCTGGCCCTGATCGCCTACCGCCAGCCCATTACCCGTGGGGAGATCGAAGACGTGCGTGGCGTGGCGGTGAACAGCAACATCGTCAAGACGCTCCTGGAACGGGAATGGATTCGCGTGGTAGGGCACCGGGAGGTCCCGGGGCGTCCCGCCATGTTCGCTACCACCAAGGCGTTTCTGGATCATTTCAACCTCAAGAGCCTGGACGAGCTGCCGCCCCTGGCCGACCTGCGAGAGCTAGAGCCCCAGGCGCCGCTGGACGACGACGAGATACCGGTGCCGGCACAGCTGCAGGCCCTGGCCGATGCCAGCGCCATGGAAGAGGACGCCGAGCCCGCTCCGCCGGCCGAGGAAACGAGCTTCCGCAGCCTGCTGCTGGAGCTGGACAGCATGGAGGCGGGGCTCAAGACCGACTTCGACGACCTGCGCGAGGACTCGCAGGCCCAGGGCGAGGCGGCAGACGTCGACGAAGACAGCGCCGGCACCGCCTCGGACATCGGCCGCTGATACGCCGGTCGAATACTTCACTCGGGGCCCGTGCGTGACCGGGCCAATACGCGTATGATGCGCGCCCCTTCGGCGAAAGCCGCCGTGTCGTCAACCCACCGGGAGGTGCCAAACATGAATGACCACGAACTCGAATCCACCCAGCCGCCAGCACCACCCGCCGGCGAAAAGCTGCAGAAAGTCCTGGCCCGCATCGGCGTTGGCTCGCGCCGTGATGTCGAAGCCTGGATAGGCGAAGGCCGCATCAAGGTCAACGGGGTGGTTGCCACCCTGGGCCAGCGTGTCGACCTGCATGACGCCATCAGTGTCGATGGCAAGCTCATCCGCCGCGAAGAAGCCGCCGAAACGGTTCGCCGGGTCATCATCTACAACAAGCCCGACGGCGAGATCTGCACCCGCGATGATCCGGAAGGCCGCCCCACCGTGTTCGACCGCCTGCCGCGTCCTCGCGAAGGCCGCTGGATCAACGTCGGCCGACTGGACATCAATACCACCGGCCTGCTGTTGTTCACCACCGATGGCGAGCTGGCCAACCGCCTGATGCACCCGTCCTATGAAATGGACCGGGAATACGCCGTGCGGGTACGTGGCGAAGTCGACGAAGACATGATCGCCCGGCTCAAGGCGGGCGTGGTCCTGGAAGACGGCCCGGCCAAGTTCACCGATATCCAGGAGGCACCGGGCGGCGAAGGCTTCAACCACTGGTACCACTGCGTGGTGATGGAAGGGCGCAACCGTGAAGTGCGTCGGTTGTGGGAATCCCAGGGCCTGGTGGTCAGCCGCCTGAAGCGCGTGCGCTTCGGCCCGGTCTTCCTCAATTCCGACCTGCCCATGGGGCGCTGGCGCGAACTGAGCCAGAACGAGGTGGACATTCTCAGCGCCGAAGTCGGCCTGACCCCGGTGGCCTTGCCCGCGCAGACCGCCAAGGCCAAGGAAAAGCTCGAGCGCATGCAGCGCAAGTCCGCCAGGCCGCTGGGCCGCAACGAGCGCGTGCGTCAGATACGTCCGGCGCTGGAAGGCGGCGATGAGCGAGCGCCGCGCAAGGGCCGTGAGCAAGCCCGGCCAGGTTCGGCGCCGAGCCGCGGCTCCGTGGTCGCCGAACGGCCGAGCGAGGTGCGTGGTAAGCCGCGCGCGCCCAAGGGCAGGCCCGACGGCTCGCCCAAGCGCTGAGCAAGGGATTCCTGCTTGTCCGTTGCTCGTATTCCCGCTATGCCGAGTCCGTGGTTCGCTATGTACACTCCTTCGCTTGCCGACGGCCGTCCCCTGTGGGCGGCCTTCACCTCTTCGACCCGACGCGCTTCCCGCGCGCCGGGCTGTACAGCCAACAAGAACAAGGAATGTATGCGATGAGCCCTCGGCCCACCTCCAGCGGCGGCTTCAAGCGTGGCTTGAAGAACCGCCACATCCAGTTGATTGCCCTCGGCGGCGCCATCGGCACCGGGCTGTTTCTCGGCTCGGCCGGCGTGCTCAAGTCCGCCGGGCCGTCGATGATCCTCGGTTATGCCCTGTGCGGTTTCATCGCGTTCCTGATCATGCGCCAGCTAGGCGAGATGATCGTCGAGGAGCCGGTGGCCGGCTCCTTCAGCCATTTCGCCCATCGTTACTGGGGCGGGTTCGCCGGCTTCCTCTCCGGCTGGAACTGCTGGCTGCTCTACACCCTGGTGGGGATGTCCGAGCTGACCGCGGTGGGCAAGTACATCCAGTTCTGGTGGCCGGAAATCCCCACCTGGGCTTCGGCCGCCGGTTTCTTCACCCTGGTGACCCTGATCAATCTGACCAACGTACGGGTATTTGGCGAAGCCGAGTTCTCCTTCGCCATCATCAAGGTCCTGGCGGTGGTGGGCATGATTGCCCTGGGCGCCTACCTGCTGGTGTCCGGGCACGGCGGGCCCCAGGCGTCCTTGGCCAACCTGTGGCAGAACGGCGGCTTCTTTCCCAACGGCGTCCAGGGGCTGGTGATGGCGTTGGCGCTGATCATGTTTTCCTTTGGTGGCCTGGAAATGCTCGGTTTCACCGCCGCGGAAGCCGACGAGCCGCGGCGGGTAATCCCCAAGGCGGTCAACCAGGTCATCTGGCGCATCCTGATCTTCTATGTGGGCGCGCTGGTGGTTCTGCTGTCGCTGATCCCCTGGAACAGCCTGCTGCAGAACCTGGGCGCGGCCGGAGATGCCTACAGCGGAAGCCCCTTCGTCCAGGTATTCGCCATGCTGGGCAGCGGCACCGCGGCCCATGTGCTCAACTTCGTGGTGCTCACTGCCGCGGTATCGGTGTACAACAGTGGCGCCTATTGCAACGGCCGCATGCTGGTCGGCATGGCCGAACAGGGGGACGCGCCAGCGATTATGGGGCGGGTAGATGGTCGCGGCGTCCCTGTACTGGCCGTGCTGGCCTCGGCCGTGGTTACCGCGGTTACCGTGTTGCTCAACTACCTCATGCCCCATGACGCGCTGGAATTGCTGATGGCGCTGGTAGTGGCGACCCTGGTCATCAACTGGGCGATGATCAGCTGGTCCCACCTGCGCTTCCGCCAGCATCTGACCCGCCAAGGGGTGGTTCCACGCTTCAAGGCGTTCTGGTTCCCCGTGGGCAATTACCTGTGCTTGGCCTTCGTCGCGCTTATCCTTGGCGTGATGTGGTTCACGGGGATGCAGGTTCCGGTGATGGCCATCCCGGTGTGGCTACTGGTGTCCCTGGGCCTGTACCGATTGAAGAAGACGAGGCCCGTGGTCGCTCCGGTAGGTGTGGGGCAGGGCGCGGACTGATACCTCCAGGGCAAGGCGGCGTGTTTGACGATGCGCCGCTCATTTCCGCCTCGGCGCAAGCTGAAAGCTTTTAGCTGGCCCTGCTAGAATGCGTCATTCACGGTCTCCATGGCGCTTCCCATGTCTTCCACACCGCACCCCCTGGCGGTCACCCTGCAAGTCGTTTCCATCGTACTGTTCACTTTCATTGGTTACCTGAACATCGGTATTCCGCTGGCGGTATTGCCTGGGTTCGTGCACACCGACCTGGGTTTTGGCGCGGTTCTGGCGGGGCTGGTGATCAGCGTTCAGTATCTGGCTACCCTGCTCAGCCGGCCCACGGCCAGTCGCTTCATCGACACTCGCGGCAGCAAGCGGGCCGTGATCTACGGGCTGGCGGGGTGCGGGGCCAGCGGTGTGTTCATGCTGCTGGCGGCGGCGCTGCAAAGCTGGCCTGGGGTCAGCCTGGCCTGCCTGCTGGTGGGGCGCGTGGTGCTGGGCGCTGCCGAGAGCCTCGTAGGTTCCGGTGCCATCGGCTGGGGTATCGGCCGCGTGGGCCCGGCCAACACCGCCAAGGTGATTTCCTGGAACGGTATCGCCAGCTACGGGGCCCTGGCCGTTGGCGCGCCTAGCGGTGTATGGCTGGTCCAGCATCTGGGGCTATGGAGCATGGGCCTGGCGGTGGTGCTGTTGTCCGCACTGGGCGTGGCCTTGGCATGGCCCAAGCTCGCCGCGCCCATAGTCGCTGGAGAACGCCTGCCCTTCCTGCATGTGCTTGGCCGGGTATTCCCGCATGGCTGCGGCCTGGCGCTCGGGGGAATCGGTTTCGGCACCATCGCCACCTTCATCACGCTCTACTACGCCTCCCGGCAGTGGGGCAATGCGGCACTCTGCCTGAGCGTGTTCGGCGCCTGCTTCATCTGCGCGCGCCTGCTCTTCGGTGGCATGATCAACCGTCTGGGAGGCTTCAGGGTAGCCATCGCCTGTCTCGGCGTGGAGTCGCTGGGGCTGTTGCTCTTATGGGCAGCGCCGAGCCTGGAATGGGCCATGGCCGGCGCTGCCTTGAGCGGATTCGGTTTCTCGCTGGTGTTCCCGGCCCTGGGCGTGGAGGCCGTGAACCTGGTGCCGGCCTCCAGCCGAGGCGCGGCGGTGGGGGCCTATTCGCTGTTCGTGGACATGTCCCTTGGGCTTACCGGGCCAGTAGCCGGGGCCGTGGCCTCTGGCTTTGGCTTTGCCTCCATCTTCCTGGTGGCGGCGATCGCCGCGGCTGGCGGGCTGTTGCTGAGCCTGCACCTGTATCGGCGGAGCCTGGCGGCGCCCCGGCATGGGGATGAGCCGCTCTGAAGGCGGCGCGCCCGGAGCGCATGCGCCTGGCCCGGCCGGTCTCAATCCATGCAGCCGTTGCCCATCGCTTCATACTCGAGCATGTGCTGCTGGCCGTGACTGTCCTCGTACAGCATGCGCAGCGGGACCACCTTGCACACCGTAGGCACGGGTTCCATGGAAATCACCTTGGCGATGTCCAGATGGGCGCCATACTCATAGTGTTCTACCTTCGTCTGATCGGCCAGCGCCGGCTGCAGGCCGCCAGCGGCCAACAGGCAGGCTGAAGCGGTCAGCGCGAACAGGGAGCGTTTCATCGAGTTTCACCTTCTTGCGGTCGAGCGAGGCCGCGCGACCTTTTTGCAGGTCGCGGGCGTTCGGTTCGAGGAATGGGAGCAGGCCTTCGTGGGGGCTGTTCGGTCGTTGCCATTGCTGGCGGTGCGCATTCTAGGCGCGAGCTTGACGCCGCTTACAGGCTGGCTTTTGATAAACAGTATTAACGAAAGAGGTAATAATTTGCCCCTGGGTGTGCGGCGTTCGCCTTTACTACCATCGTCGAATGGTTGTGCCGGGCTTGCATCACGTACAACGCAACCCTACAAGAACAATGATGCTCTTCGAGGACCGAAAAGATGACCGCGGCTTCCCTGTACCCCGTACGCCCTGACGTGAAGGCCAACACGCTGACCGACGAGGCGACCTACAAGGCCATGTACCAGCAGTCGGTAGTGAACCCCGACGGTTTCTGGCGCGAGCAAGCCAAGCGCCTGGACTGGATCAAGCCGTTCGACAAGGTGAAGCAGACCTCCTTCGACGACCATCGCGTTGACATCAAATGGTTCGCCGACGGCACCCTGAATGTGGCCTACAACTGCCTGGATCGGCATCTGGAAGCGCGTGGCGACCAGGCCGCCATCATCTGGGAGGGCGACGACCCCTCCGAAAGCCGCACCATCACCTACCGTGAGCTGCACGAAGAAGTGTGCAAGTTCGCCAACGCCTTGCGTGGCCAGGATGTGCACCGTGGCGACGTGGTGACAATCTACATGCCGATGATCCCGGAAGCGGTGGTGGCCATGCTGGCCTGCGCCCGCATCGGCGCCATTCATTCGGTGGTGTTCGGCGGCTTTTCCCCGGAAGCGCTGGCTGGCCGCATCATCGACTGCCGCTCCAAGGTGGTGATCACCGCGGACGAAGGGCTGCGGGGCGGCAAGAAGACGCCGTTGAAAGCGAACGTCGATCGCGCCTTGACCAACCCGGAAACCAGCAGCGTGCAGAAAGTGATCGTCTGCAAGCGCACCGGCGGCGAGATCGAATGGAACCGTCACCGCGACATCTGGTACCACGCTTTGCTGGAAGTGGCTTCCAGCACTTGCGCGCCCAAGGAAATGGGCGCCGAAGAGGCGCTGTTCATCCTCTACACCTCAGGCTCCACGGGCAAGCCCAAGGGCGTGCTGCATACCAGCGCAGGCTACCTGCTCTATGCGGCCCTTACTCATGAACGTGTCTTTGACTACCGTCCGGGTGAGGTCTACTGGTGCACGGCCGACGTAGGCTGGGTCACCGGGCACAGCTATATCGTCTACGGGCCACTGGCCAACGGCGCTACCACGCTTCTGTTCGAAGGGGTGCCCAACTACCCGGACATCACCCGCGTATCGAAGATCATCGACAAGCACAAGGTGAACATCCTCTACACCGCGCCTACCGCCATTCGCGCCATGATGGCCGAAGGCACCGCGGCAGTGGCCGGGGCGGATGGCTCGAGCCTGCGCCTGCTCGGCTCGGTGGGCGAACCCATCAACCCCGAAGCCTGGAACTGGTACTACAAGACCGTGGGCAAGGAGCGCTGCCCGATCGTCGACACCTGGTGGCAGACCGAAACCGGCGGCGTGCTGATCAGCCCGTTGCCGGGCGCCATCGGGCTGAAGCCAGGCTCGGCTACCAAGCCGTTCTTTGGCGTCATTCCCGCCCTGGTGGACAACCTGGGCAACATCATCGAAGGGGCAGCCGAGGGCAACCTGGTGATTCTGGACTCCTGGCCCGGGCAGGCACGGTCGCTGTATGGAGACCACGACCGTTTCGTCGATACCTACTTCAAGACGTTCCGCGGCATGTACTTCACGGGTGACGGCGCCAGGCGGGACGAAGACGGCTATTACTGGATCACCGGCCGGGTGGATGACGTGCTCAACGTGAGCGGCCACCGCATGGGTACCGCCGAGATCGAAAGCGCCATGGTGGCCCACCCGAAAGTGGCCGAAGCCGCGGTAGTGGGCGTGCCACATGACATCAAGGGGCAGGGCATCTATGTCTATGTGACCCTCAATGCCGGGGAAGAGCCAAGCGAGGCCTTGCGTCAGGAGCTCAAGAACTGGGTGCGCAAGGAAATCGGCCCTATCGCTTCGCCCGACGTCATTCAGTGGGCCCCGGGCCTGCCCAAGACGCGGTCGGGGAAGATCATGCGCCGTATCCTGCGCAAGATCGCTACCGCCGAATATGGCGCCCTGGGGGACATTTCCACCCTGGCCGACCCTGGGGTCGTGCAGCACCTGATCGATACGCATCGACAGATGGCGGCCGCCTGACCCCTCGCCGCTTATCGAGCCCCGCTTCGGCGGGGCTTTTGTTTTATGGAAACAGGTACCGTGTTACCGGATAATGCCGTCGTGAAACTGATCGAAACAGATCGACGGCGCGAAGCGTTGGAAGGCGCCCGCCGATGCCTCTAGTACAGGGGTCAGATCGGTGGGCTTGAAATTTGCAGTAGCTTCTGGTTGGCTTACCGCTTCTAGATCAACAGGGATCCTGGCTGTCAAGGTGGACGGTTCCACTCGGCCAGGCTTCTGTAATATGTTGTCGCATTGCAGAAATTTCCCGCTCCGACTCGCCGTTAAAATGCCCAGCACTCGCCTCCGCTTCGGTGGCGCGATTTATCCTGGCTCCGCGCCTGGCCCTGCCAGCGCCGCCATCCGATGGAGTACTCCCATGAAGAAGCTCGCACTGCTTGGTGCCCTGGCGCTGTCCGTGCTTTCGTTTACCGCCGCGGCCGAAGACAAGCCGTTGAAGATCGGTATCGAAGCGGCCTACCCGCCGTTCGCCTCCAAGGCACCGGACGGCAGCATCGTGGGCTTCGACTATGACATCGGCAACGCGCTGTGCGCCGAGATGAAGGTCAAGTGCGTCTGGGTCGAGCAGGAGTTCGACGGCCTGATCCCCTCGCTGAAGGTGCGCAAGATCGACGCCATCCTCTCCTCGATGTCCATCACCGACGACCGCAAGAAGTCGGTGGACTTCACCGGCAAGTACTACAACACTCCGGCGCGCCTGGTCATGAAGGCGGGCACCAGCGTAGACGACGGCCTGGGTGGCCTGAGCGGCAAGAACATCGGCGTGCAGCGTGGCTCCATCCACGAACGCTTCGCCAATGAAGTGCTCGCGCCCAAGGGCGTGAACGTCAAACCCTATGCCTCCCAGAACGAGGTCTACCTCGACCTCGCCGCCGGCCGCCTGGATGGCACCCTGGCCGATGCCACGCTGCTGCAGGATGGCTTCCTGAAAACGGACGCCGGCAAGGGCTACGCCTTCGCCGGGCCGGCCTTCACCGATGTCAAGTACTTCGGTGACGGCGTGGGCATCGCCGTGCGCAAAGGCGACAGCGCCAACCTGGAGCGCCTCAATGCGGCCATCGCTGCCATTCGCGCCAACGGTACGTACAAGCAGATCCAGGACAAGTACTTCGACTTCGATATCTACGGCAAATAACCGCATCCCCTCCGCGAGCAGGGGCCGTGCGCGGCCCCGCTTCGTTTTTCCGCCCTGAGCGCGTGACGCTCACTCTGAAGGCTTGCGAGCATGTTGAAAGGCTACGGCGAGGTCATCCTCGAGGGGGTCGGCCTGACCCTGCAATTGGCGCTCTCGTCCATGGCGCTGGCGATCGTGCTGGGCCTGGTGGGCGCTGCGTTTCGCCTCTCCCCGGTGCGGGTACTGGCATGGCTGGGTGAGCTGTATTCCACGGTGATTCGCGGCATCCCGGACCTTGTGCTGATCCTGCTGATCTTCTACGGCGGCCAGGATGTGGTGAACCGAGTGGCGCCCCTGCTGGGCTACGACGACTACATCGACCTGGACCCGCTGCTCACCGGTGTCTTCACCTTGGGCTTCATTTTCGGTGCCTACCTGTCCGAGACCTTCCGGGGCGCCTTCATGGGTATCCCCAAGGGCCAGGCCGAGGCGGGCATGGCCTATGGCATGAGCAGCCTGCAGATCTTCTTCCGCGTGCTGGTGCCGCAGATGATCCGCCTGGCCATTCCCGGCTTCACCAACAACTGGCTGGTGCTGACCAAGGCCACCGCGCTCATTTCCGTGGTCGGTCTGCAGGACATGATGTTCAAGGCCAAACAGGCGGCGGACGCGACCCGAGAGCCCTTCACCTTCTACCTGGCCGTCGCCGGGCTCTACCTGATCATCACCAGTGTCTCGCTGCTGCTGCTCAAATGGCTCGAGCGACGTTATTCGGCGGGCGTAAGGACGGCTGAACTATGATTTTCGACTACACCGTGATCCAGGCCAGCCTGCCGCTGTACCTGGAAGGGCTGCTCGAAACCCTTAAGCTGCTGGCCATTTCCCTGGTCGCAGGATTGTTGGTGGCCTTCCCGCTGGCACTGATGCGGGTTTCGCGCAGGCCATGGGTCAACGCCCTGGCCTGGACCTACACCTACGTCATTCGCGGCACGCCCATGCTGGTGCAGTTGTTCCTCATCTACTACGGCCTGGCGCAGTTCGAGGCCGTGCGGGAAAGTGTGTTCTGGCCGTGGTTGTCCAGCGCCACCTTCTGTGCCTGCCTGGCATTCGCCATCAATACCAGCGCCTATACCGCCGAGATCATCGCCGGCAGTCTGCGGGCCACGCCTCATGGCGAGATCGAGGCGGCCCGCGCCATGGGCATGTCCCGTGCCCTGATGTATCGGCGCATCCTGCTGCCTTCGGCCATGCGCCGCGCGCTGCCGCAATACAGCAACGAAGTGATCATGATGCTGCAGACTACCAGCCTGGCCTCCATCGTGACCCTGATGGACATCACCGGCGCCGCCCGGGCCGTGAACGCCCAGTATTACCTGCCGTTCGAGGCCTACATCACCGCGGGGGCCATCTACCTGGCCCTGACCTTCATCCTGGTGCGGCTGTTCAAGCTGGCCGAGCGGCGCTGGCTCGGCTATCTGGCGCCACGCAAGGGCTGACGCGTTCCCGGGCGGCATCGCGCCGCCCGGCCATATTTCAGAGACCGACTCCATGAACAAACTCGAAGTCCAGGACCTGCACAAGCGCTATGGCAGCCACGAAGTGCTCAAGGGCGTCAGCCTTCAAGCCAGAGCCGGCGACGTGATCAGCATCATCGGTTCCAGCGGTTCGGGCAAAAGCACCTTCCTGCGCTGCATCAACCTGCTCGAGCAGCCCTGGTCGGGAAACATCCTGCTCAACAACGAAGCCCTGAAGCTGGTACCCAACAAGGCCGGCGGGCTCAAGGCCGGTGATCCCAAGCAGCTCCAGCGCCTGCGTTCGCGGCTGGCCATGGTGTTCCAGCATTTCAACCTGTGGTCGCACATGACCGCCTTGCAGAATGTGATCGAGGCCCCGGTGCATGTACTGGGGGTGAGCAAGAAGGAGGCCCTGGAAAAAGCGGAGTATTACCTGGCGAAGGTAGGGGTGACCCACCGTAAGGATGCCTATCCTGGCCATATGTCCGGCGGCGAGCAGCAGCGGGTGGCGATCGCCCGGGCCCTTGCCATGGAGCCGGAGGTGATGTTGTTCGACGAGCCCACCTCCGCGCTGGATCCGGAGCTGGTGGGCGATGTGCTCAAGGTAATGCAGTCTCTCGCCCAGGAAGGGCGGACCATGGTGGTGGTCACTCACGAGATGGGCTTTGCGCGGGAAGTGTCCAACCAAGTCATCTTCCTGCACCAGGGGCTGGTGGAAGAGCAGGGCAACCCGCGGGAAGTCCTGGCGAACCCTCAGTCCGAGCGCCTGCGCCAGTTCCTCTCCGGTAGTCTTAAATAAGCAGGCCAAGCTCGCCGCTCGCCCTTGTCCGCCTTCTTTTGCGTGAGTGTCTCAATGACTGCCCAGCGTATCGGTTTTCTCATCTGGCCCGGCACCAGGGCGCTGACCCTGGCACTGGCCGAGGAAGCCTTGAGTGTTGCCAGCCGGGTTCATCCCGAGGTCGTTTATGAACCGGTGTTCCTGCATGCCGAAGCCTTGGGCGCCGATGGTTGGCAGTTGCCTGGCGAGCCTTGGACGGGGCGGCTGGAAGGATGCCAGAAATTATTCCTGGTAGCGGACGAGCCGCCGCCGACCATGCCGGCGGCCCTGGCCAGCGCGCTCAAGCAGCAGGTACGCGGCGGCTGCCTGATTGGCGGCTTGTCCGCGGGTATCTATCCCTTGGCCCAATTGGGCCTGCTCGACGGCTACCGTGCCTCGGTGCATTGGCGCTGGCAGGACGATTTCAGTGAGCGCTTTCCGAAGGTGATCGCCACCAGTCACCTGTTCGATTGCGACCGCGATCGCCTCACCGCTTGCGGCGGCCTGGCCGTGCTTGACCTCATGCTAGCGCTGCTGACCCGCGACCACGGCGCCGAGTTGGCCGGCGCGGTGTCCGAAGAGCTGGTGGTCGAGCGCATTCGCGAAGGGGCCGAGCGCCAGCGCATTCCATTGCAGAACCGGCTGGGGTCGAGTCATCCGAAGCTGACCCAGGCGGTGCTCCTGATGGAAGCCAATATCGAGGAGCCGCTGACCACGGATGAGATCGCCCAGCACGTGTGCGTCTCGCGACGACAGCTGGAACGCATCTTCAAGCAGTACCTGAACCGGGTGCCCAGCCAGTATTACCTGGAACTGCGCCTGAACAAGGCGCGCCAGATGCTGATGCAGACGAGCAAGTCGATCATCCAGATCGGGCTGTCGTGCGGGTTCTCGTCGGGCCCGCATTTTTCCAGCGCCTACCGGAATTTCTTTGGGGCTACGCCCCGTGAGGACCGGAACCAGCGTCGCGCCGGCAGCCCTTTCGAGCTGGCGCCGGTGCCGGCTGAGCGAGGGTGAGTTCGGGCTGGTACTAGCGAGACTTGCACAAATGGCACAGGCGCCGCGGAATGCGCCTCGGCTCGGCCGAGTGGAGGCATGGCGAAGCTGGGCGCCCGCCAGGGAAGGCGGGCGAGCGGCGCCAGGGCAGGGATGCCCTGTCGACGCGTCCCAAGCCCGAGCCATGCCGGAAGGAGGGAACCCCCGCCTTGGCGGGGGCCGAACGAAAAGCGCGAATGGTTTCCCCCCTTTGCCGAAACAAAGGGGGTCGCCGTAAAGGCGAAACCTTACTTGAGGCGCGTGCGCAATCGGTATGTACTCTTCAATCATCGCCCCCTGATGTCCAAAAACCGGCGAAGCTGGCAAATTCCGATTAGCCAGCCGTAGAGTTGCCTTGAACAGCAGTTCGCCACCTTTACTGGCCCCCTCGGTTTGACCTCCTTTAAACTTACGCCTTTGTGACCCTATATGTCGCATTGCTGAAAACCCCCTGTTTCCGGGGTGTGCGGCTGTAACAAGTTGTCGCTTGGCGGCAAGGCCCCGGCCCGACCACTCCTTACAATCCCCCCATCGTCGGCCACTCTCGGGCCGACGCTTCGCTTCAGGAGACGCTGATGTCCGCTGATCACGCCCAGGTGCAACGCGCCGATTTCGACCAGGTCATGGTCCCCAATTATGCTCCGGCCGGGTTCATCCCTGTGCGTGGCGCCGGGTCTCGTGTCTGGGACCAGGCTGGCCGTGAACTCATCGATTTCTCCGGCGGCATCGCGGTGAACGTCCTGGGCCATGCCCATCCGGCCCTGGTCAAGGCGCTGACGGAGCAGGCCAACAAGCTGTGGCACGTGTCCAACGTGTTCACCAACGAGCCTACCCTGCGCCTGGCCAAGAAGCTGGTGGCGGCGACCTTCGCCGAGCGCGTGTTCTTCTGCAACTCCGGCGCCGAGGCCAACGAAGCCTGCTTCAAGCTGGCGCGTCGCGTGGCCCATGATAACTTCGGCCCCGAGAAGTGCGAGATCATCGCCGCGGTCAACAGCTTCCATGGTCGCACCCTGTTCACCGTGAGCGTGGGCGGCCAGCCCAAGTACTCCGATGGCTTCGGGCCGAAGATCGAAGGCATCACCCATGTGCCCTATAACGATCTTGACGCTCTCAAGGCCGCGATCTCGGGCAAGACCTGCGCCGTGGTGCTGGAGCCTATCCAGGGCGAGGGTGGGGTATTGCCGGCGGACAAGGCCTACCTCGAAGGTGCCCGCGCCCTGTGCGACCAGCACAATGCCCTGCTGGTGTTCGATGAAGTGCAGAGCGGCATGGGCCGTAGCGGCAAGCTGTTCGCCTACATGCATTACGGCGTGACGCCCGATGTGCTCTCCAGCGCCAAGAGCCTGGGGGGTGGTTTCCCTATCGGGGCCATGCTGACCACCGAGAAGCTCGCCAAACACCTGAGCGTAGGTGTGCACGGCACGACCTACGGCGGCAATCCCTTGGCCTGCGCGGTGGCCGAGGCGGTAGTCGACGTGGTCAATACGCCCGAGGTACTGGCCGGGGTGCAGGCTCGGCATGAGCGTTTCGCTACCCGCTTGCGCGCCATCGGCGAGCGCTATGGTGTGTTCAACCAGGTGCGCGGCATGGGCCTGCTGATCGGCTGCGTGCTAAGCGACCCCTGGAAAGGCAAGGCCAAGGAGTTCTTCAATGCCGCCGAGCGTCAGGACCTGATGATCCTCCAGGCCGGCCCGGACGTGGTCCGCTTCGCTCCGAGCCTGGTCATCGACGAGGCTGACATCGACGAAGGCCTGGACCGCTTCGAACGCGCCGTTGCCCAGTTGACCCAAGCCTGACTGGCCGTGCCTGACCGGTGTGGCTGGCCGGTCGCAGTGACTGGCGGGGTGCCTGGCGCCCCGCTTCTTCTTTCCGATTCAAGGAGTGGCACCATGCTCGTAATGCGCCCGGCGCAAATGGCTGACCTGGACGAGGTGCAACGGCTCGCCGCGGACAGCCCCATCGGTGTCACGTCCCTTCCCGACGATCTCGAGCGTCTGCGCGACAAGATCGTGGCATCCGAGGCTTCCTTTGCCGCCGAGGTGAGCTTCAACGGCGAAGAAAGCTATTTCTTCGTGCTGGAAGACACCGCCCAGGGGCGGCTCGTCGGCTGCTCGGCCATCGTGGCGTCGGCTGGCTATTCAGAGCCGTTCTATAGCTTTCGCAACGAGACCTTCGTTCATGCCTCTCGTGAACTGAAGATCCACAACAAGATCCATGTACTCTCCCAGTGCCACGATCTGACCGGCAACAGCCTGCTGACCAGTTTCTATGTCTTGCCAGAGCTGGTCAGCACGCCCTGGGCTGAGCTCAATTCCCGGGCCAGGCTGCTGTTCATGGCCAACCATCCCGAGCGTTTCGCCGACTCGGTGGTGACCGAAATCGTGGGATACAGCGACGAAGCAGGGGATTCCCCGTTCTGGGACGCGATCGGGCGTAATTTCTTCGATATCAACTACGCGGCGGCCGAGCGGCTTTGCGGGTTGAAAAGCCGGACCTTCCTGGCCGAGCTGATGCCCCATTACCCCATCTATGTTCCGCTGTTGCCGGATGCCGCCCAGGAAGCCATGGGCCAGGTGCATCCCAGGGCACAGATCACCTTCGACATCCTGATGCGCGAAGGCTTTGAAACCGAACATTACATCGACATCTTCGACGGCGGGCCGACCCTGCATGCCCGGGTCGCCAATATCCGTTCGATCGCCACCAGCCGGGTGGTGCCGGTGCGAATCGACGAAACCGGCAAGGGCGGGCGGCCGTACCTGGTCGCCAATTGTCAGTTGCAGGACTACCGCGCCGCCCTGCTGGAACTGGACTGGGCGCCCGGCAAGCCGGTGGGCTTGCCCGCCGCGGTGGCCGAGCGCCTGGGTGTCGGTGAAGGCGCCAGCGTGCGCCTGGTGGCGGTGTAACAGCAAGGTGCACCGCCTGGCGCTGGCCAGGCGGACGATCGCGGCCCCTCAGCTGGGCTGCCCGAGGAGAAAGCATGATTGTTCGTCCTGTACGCAGCAGCGACCTTAGCGCGCTGATCGACCTGGCCCGTGGCACCGGCCCGGGCCTGACTACCTTGCCGGCCAATGAAGAGCGCCTCGGCCAGCGCGTGGAGTGGGCGCAGAAAAGCTTCCGTGGCGAAGCCGAGCGCGGGGATACCGACTACCTGTTCGTACTGGAAACCGACGACGGCACCGTGGTGGGTACTTCGGCCATCGCCGGGGCGGTGGGGCAGCGCGAGCCTTGGTACAACTACCGGGTAGGCCTGACTGTCAGTGCATCCAAAGAGCTGAACATCTACCGCGAGATTCCCACGCTCTTCCTGGCCAACGACCTGACCGGCAATTCCGAGCTGTGCTCGCTGTTCCTGCGGGACGACATGCGCAATGGCCTCAACGGCCGCTTGCTGGCCAAGGCGCGGCTGCTGTTCATGGCCGAATACACCACCCTGTTCGGCAAGAAGGTGATCGCCGAGCTACGCGGCATCTCCGACGACCAGGGACGCTCGCCTTTCTGGGAAAGCCTGGGGCGTTACTTCTTCAAGATGGAGTTCAGTCAGGCGGACTACCTCACCGGCGTCGGCAACCGCGCGTTCATCGCCGAGCTGATGCCCAAGTTCCCGCTTTATACCTGCTTCCTGTCCGAGGCGGCGCGCGCGGTGATCGGCAAGGTCCACCCCGATACCGAGCCGGCGCTTTCCATGCTCCGTGCCGAAGGCTTCAACTACCAGGGCTATGTGGACATCTTCGATGCCGGGCCCGCGGTGGAATGCGAAGTAGCCAAGATCCGCGCCGTTCAGGAAAGCAAGACCCTGGTACTGGCCGTGGGTACGCCGGGCGATGACGCACCGGTGTATCTGATCCACAACCGTCAGCTGGAGCAGTGCCGTATTACCGCTGCACCGGCGCGGCTGGCCGCCGGCACGCTGGTGGTGGACCCATTGACCGCTCGGCGTCTGCGTCTTCACGCCGGCGACCAGGTGCGCGCCGTGCCCCTGTCACCCACTACGGCTCTGGAGGGCCAGGCATGACTACCCTGTTCATTGGCGGGCAATGGCTCGCAGGCGAAGGCGAGGCCTTCCAGTCTCTCGATCCCGTGAGCCAGCGGGTACTGTGGCAGGGCCAGGGGGCATCGGCGGCCCAGGTTGACGCAGCCGTGGCCGCTGCTCGCCAGGCCTTTCCTGCTTGGGCGTCACTGCCATTGGATGCCCGCGTCGCTCACCTGCAGGCCTTCGCCGAGCGGCTGAAGGCTCGCGCGGATGAACTGGCGCGCTGCATCGGCGAGGAAACCGGCAAGCCGCTATGGGAAGCGGCCACTGAGGTCACCAGCATGATCAACAAGGTGGCGATCTCGGTACAGGCCTATCGCGAGCGTACGGGCGAGAAGCAAAGCGTGCTCGGTGATGCCAATGCTGTGCTGCGTCACAAGCCCCACGGCGTAGTGGCCGTATTCGGGCCTTACAACTTCCCGGGGCATCTGCCCAATGGGCATATCGTGCCGGCCTTGCTGGCGGGCAATACCGTGGTGTTCAAACCCAGCGAACTGACCCCGGCGGTGGCGGCCCTGACGGTGGCGTGCTGGGAGCAGGCGGGCTTGCCCGCCGGTGTGCTGAACCTGGTGCAGGGTGCCCGGGAGACCGGGGTCGCCCTGGCCGCGGCGGACATCGACGGGCTGTTCTTCACCGGATCGAGCCGTACCGGTAATCACCTGCATCAGCAGTTCGCCGGCCGGCCTGACAAGATCCTGGCCCTGGAGATGGGCGGAAACAACCCGCTGGTGGTGGATGAGGTGGAAGACCTGAATGCTGCCGTCTATACCATCGTGCAGTCAGCGTTCATCTCCGCCGGCCAGCGTTGCACCTGCGCCCGCCGCCTGCTGGTACCGGCCGGCGAATGGGGTGACCGCCTGCTGGATCGCTTGGTGGAAGTTGCGCGTAACCTGCGGGTAGGCGCCTTCGATGAGCAGCCCGCGCCCTTCATGGGAGCGGTGGTGTCGCTGGCGGCCGCCAAAGCCTTGATGGAGGCGCAGGCCGCGCTACTGGCCCAGGGCGGTCGGGCCTTGCTGGCCATGACTCAGCCAAGCCCCGACGCCGCTTTGCTTACCGCCGGGGTAATGGACGTCACCGCCATCGCCGAAAAGTCTGACGACGAGTTGTTCGGCCCGCTGTTGCAAGTGGTGCGTTACCAAGACTTCGACCAGGCCATCGCCGAGGCCAACGCCACGCGCTACGGCCTGGCAGCCGGCCTGCTGTCGGACTCGGCCGAGCGCTACCAGCATTTCTGGTTGCATAGCCGCGCCGGCATCGTCAACTGGAACAAACAACTGACCGGGGCGGCCAGCAGCGCGCCCTTCGGCGGCATTGGCGCTTCGGGTAATCACCGTGCCAGCGCCTACTACGCCGCAGACTACTGCGCCTTCCCGGTGGCCTCCCTGGAGGCCGAACGGGTCAGCCTGCCGCCCACGCTCACGCCCGGCGTGACCCTGTAACGCACGAGAACTTGCTGGAGCCGAGCCGATGAAAGCGTTTGAAGTCAATTTCGACGGGCTGGTGGGGCCGACCCACAACTATGGTGGCCTGTCCTACGGCAACGTTGCTTCCCAGAGCAACAGCCAGGCGCAGTCCAACCCCAAGGAAGCCGCGCGCCAAGGGCTGGCCAAGATGAAGGCCCTGTCCGACCTGGGTTTCGTGCAGGGGGTGCTCGCTCCCCAAGAGCGCCCGGACATCGCTGGCCTGCGCCGCCTGGGCTTTGGCGGTACCGATGCGCAGGTCATCGCCAGCGCGGCGCGCGATGCGATGCCCATCCTCGCCGCCAGTTGCTCGGCCTCGAGCATGTGGGTGGCCAACGCCGCCACGGTCAGCCCGAGCGCCGATACCGCGGACAGGCGCGTGCATTTCACCGCGGCCAACCTTAACTGCAAGTATCACCGCAGTATCGAGCACCCCACCACCAGCCGGGTGCTGGCGGCCATGTTCGCCGACAGCACGCATTTCGCGCACCATGCGGCACTGCCGGCGGTGGCGCAGTTCGGCGACGAGGGCGCGGCCAACCATACCCGCCTGTGCCGGGCCTACGGCGAGCCGGGCGTAGAGTTCTTCGTCTACGGCCGCGCCGCGTTCGACAGTCGGCGCCCGGCGCCCCAGCGCTATCCTGCCCGGCAGACTTTGGAAGCGTCCCAGGCCGTGGCCCGCTTGCATGGGCTGAGCGAGGCCGGCACGGTGTTCGCCCAGCAGAACCCGGCGGTGATCGACCAGGGCGTGTTCCACAATGATGTGATCGCCGTGGGCAACGGCGAAGTGCTGTTTCATCATCAGGACGCATTCCTCGATACCGACCAGGTACTTGGCGAACTCGATGCCAAGCTCGCCGCCCGCGGCGGCCGGTTCCAGGCCATCGCTGTGCCGAGGGATCAGGTCAGTGTGGAGGACGCCGTGCGTTCCTACCTGTTCAACAGCCAGCTGCTGACTCGCCCGGACGGCCGCATGGTGTTGGTGGTGCCTGAGGAATGTCGTGGCAATCCACGGGTGTGGGCTTACCTCGATGGCCTGCTGGGCAGCGACGGTCCGATCGCCGAGGTGCGGGTATTCGACCTCAAGCAGAGCATGCGCAACGGCGGCGGGCCGGCCTGCCTGCGCTTGCGTGTGGCGCTGAACGAACAAGAACTGGCGGCGGTGAACCAAGGGGTTATCATGACCGACGCCTTGTATGGGCAGCTGCTTGATTGGGTAGACCGTCATTATCGGGATCGCCTCGGCGAGGCCGACCTGGCCGACCCGCAACTGCTGCTCGAATGTCGTACGGCGCTGGATGAACTGACCGGTCTGTTGCGGCTCGGCTCGGTTTATCCCTTCCAACTCAATTGACCGGGAATACCACTATGTCCGATGTGCTGCGGCTGATTCTTGAAGATGACGACGGTACCCAGCTGGAAACCGCCTGTACCCGCCTGGCGGTGGTCTGGCAAGGTAAGGAGATCTGGATTCAGCAGGGCGGCAACGATCAGTTGCTCATTGGCGTGGATGTAGAAGATGGCGACACCGAGTACGCCAACCTGCTGCTGCGCCCCATGGCCACCAACCTGGTCAGCCTGCAGCTGGAGATGGAGCCGGCGGACCAGGGTGATGACGAGGCAGGTCATGTCCATGGCCCCGATTGCGGCCATCATCACTGATCTCGGCGAGGAACCTGGCCCATGCTGTCGCTTGGCAAACTGCTTGAACTGACCCTCGCCGACCGGGAGCCGGCACAGAAGATCCAGATGACCACCGGGGGCACCTGCTTGCGCTGGCTGGCTCCGGGCGCGCTGGAAGTGCAGCCAGCCGACGAGCACGACAGCGGCCTGGACCTGCTCCTTTCCGCGGGCGTCCATGGCAATGAAACCGCCCCGATCGAGCTGCTCGACGAGCTGATCCATGCCATTGCCCGTGGCGAACTGCAGCCCCGGGCCCGGTTGCTGTTCCTGTTCGGCAATCCCGAGGCGATCCGCCGTGGGGAGCGCTACATCGAGCAGGACATCAACCGTCTCTTCAACGGCCGTCACGAGGCCTCCAGCGGTTTCGAGGCCATGCGGGCGTTCGAGCTGGAGCGCCTGGCGGCGGGTTTCTTCAGCCGGGCAGGGCGGCAGCGCCTGCATTACGACCTGCATACGGCGATCCGTGGCTCGGAAATCGAGCAGTTCGCGCTCTACCCCTGGAAAGAGGGCAGGGCGCACTCCCGCCGGGAATTGGCCCGGCTGCGCCGGGCCGGCATGCAGGCCGTGTTGCTGCAGAACCGTCCGGCCATTACCTTCAGCGCCTATTCCTACGAGCAGCTCGGCGCCGAAGCCTTCACCCTGGAGCTAGGCAAGGCTCGCCCTTTCGGACAGAACGCCGAAGTCGACCTGTCTCGTCTGGATCAATGCCTGCGCGGGCTGATCGAAGGGCGGGGCGGTGAGCTCGATGAGGCGGATTTACAAGGGCTTGAACTGTTCAGCGTGTCCCGTGAGGTCATCAAGGCCAGCGATGCCTTCACCTTGCACCTGGACGCCGATGTGAAAAACTTCTCGCCGTTGCCGCCCGGGTATCTGCTGGCCGAGGACGAGCATAGTCGCTGGGTGGTGGAGGAGCAGGACGCGCGGATCATCTTTCCCAACCCCAAGGTCAGGAACGGCCTGCGTGCCGGTATCCTGATCGTGCCGTACCAGGGGCAACCCCTGGCCTGAATGCGACCGTGGA
The DNA here is from genome assembly GCF_049895785.1 of Pseudomonas sp. DC3200b2. NCBI lineage: Bacteria > Pseudomonadati > Pseudomonadota > Gammaproteobacteria > Pseudomonadales > Pseudomonadaceae > Pseudomonas > Pseudomonas sp. DC3200b2. The sequence goes on from NZ_JAFCTA010000001.1 coordinate 936,186, forward strand.
GCCCCGGGTCGACGAGGCTCGGGGCGCCACGGCTCGATGGTCAGGCCAGCAGCCCCTTGAGGTCCCTGACCTTGGCCAGGGTGTTCATGCAGGCCCGCGCGGCCTCGGCGCCCTTGAGCCGGAAGTGACGGAAGAAGTAATCGTGGTGTTCCTTGCCCTCGTGGAAGTGATGAGGGGTCAGGACCACGGAAAACACCGGCACTTCAGTGTCCAGCTGGACCCGCATCAAGCCGTCGATGACTGCCTGGGCGACGAAATCATGGCGATAGATGCCGCCATCGACCACCAGGCCCGCGCCGACGATGCCGGCATAGCGACCCGTGCGCGCCAGCAGCTTGGCGTGCAAGGGGATTTCGTAGGCACCCGGGACTTCGAAGCAGTCGACCTGGCTGGCATCGATGCCGAGCCCGGCGAGGGTGTCGAGGAAACCAAGCCGGCTCTGGTCGACGATATCCTTGTGCCAACTGGCCTGGATGAACGCGATACGCGATTCGGAAGGGGATTGCATGGGATTCTCCTGTTCATGAGTCATAAACAGGGCACACGAGGGAAGCCTGCCGCGCCAGGGGCGTGACTGGGTATCCGCTCTCTCTTCATCCGGACTATACCGTCGGCCCCGGAATCGCACCGGGTCTGCTGACCTCGCCGAGGCGAGCGCTCGCGGGCTAGGCCAGGCCATTACCGCCGGTGGGGACTTTCACCCCGCCCTGAGAACGTTACCGTGCTAGCACGGCGCCGCATTATTAGCACAGATGGTCGCAGGCGGGAATCCTGGCCCATGCCTCGTGCTAGATTTGAGCGTCCGACGTTCGAGGAATCGCCCGATGATGCCCATCGACCTGCGCAGCGACACCGTAACCCGCCCCACGCCCGGCATGCTTGCCGCCATGATGCGTGCCGACACCGGCGACGACGTCTATGGCGAGGACCCCACCGTACGCCAGTTGGAAGCGCGATTGGCCGACGAGCTTGGCCTGCAGGCGGGGCTGTTCGTACCCAGCGGTACCATGAGCAATCTGCTCGGCCTCATGGCTCACTGCGAGCGCGGCGACGAATACATCGTCGGCCAGCAGGCCCATACCTATAAGTATGAGGGCGGTGGCGCCGCGGTGCTCGGTTCGATCCAGCCGCAGCCCCTGGAGCACCGGCCCGACGGTTCCCTGGACCTGACCCAGGTTGCCGCGGCCATCAAGCCGACGGATTTCCATTTTGCCCGCACCCGTCTGCTGGCCCTGGAAAATACCATGCAAGGCAAGGTGCTGCCCCTGAGCTACCTAGCGGCGGCTCGTGCCCTCTGCGACGAGCACGGCCTGAGCCTGCACCTGGACGGCGCGCGCCTCTACAACGCCGCGGTGGCGCTTGGCGTAGCCCCTGGGGCCATCAGCGCTCACTTCGACTCGGTGTCGGTCTGCCTGTCCAAGGGGCTGGGCGCGCCCGTGGGGTCGGTGCTCTGCGGCAGCGAGCCCTTGATCGACAAGGCCCGGCGGTGGCGCAAGGTGGTCGGCGGCGGCATGCGCCAAGCCGGCATTCTGGCGGCCGCCGGCCTTTACGCTCTGGATCATCAGGTAGCCCGCCTGGCCGAGGACCACACCAATGCCGAGCGACTGGCGGCCGGGCTACAGGCCCTCGGTTATGCAGTAGAGCCGGTGCAGACCAACATGGTCTACCTGAACCTTGGTGGGCGCGCCGCCGACCTGGCGCGTCATGCCAAGGGGGAAGGGGTCTGGCTGACCGCCAATCCGCGCCTGCGCCTGGTTACCCACCTGGATGTCAGCCCAACCCAGATCGAGCGGGTGATCGAGGTGTTCGCTCGCTTCCCGGGCCGAAGCGCCCTGGAATCGTCCAATTGATGGACTCAATCGTACAAACACACTGTACCCACGCGGCAGGGCCGATATAATGCGGCCCTTTGCCGTCGATTCGACGCAAGCTTAGCCCCTGGCCGCTGTCTCCGTGGAAGAACCTATGAAAAGCGCAGAAATCCGTGAAGCCTTCCTCCGCTTCTTCGAAGAGCAAGGCCACACCCGTGTCGCCTCGAGCTCTCTGATCCCCGCCAACGATCCCACCTTGCTGTTCACCAATGCCGGGATGAACCAATTCAAGGATTGTTTCCTCGGCCAGGAAAAACGCGCCTATACCCGCGCGGTCAGCAGCCAGAAATGCGTGCGCGCCGGCGGCAAGCACAACGACCTCGAAAACGTCGGCTATACCGCGCGCCACCACACCTTCTTCGAAATGCTGGGCAACTTCAGCTTCGGCGATTACTTCAAGCGTGACGCCATCACCTTCGCCTGGACCTTCCTGACCTCCGAGAAGTGGCTGAACCTGCCCAAGGAAAAGCTCTGGGTCACCGTGTACGCCACCGATGACGAGGCTTACGACATCTGGACCAAGGAGGTCGGGGTGCCGGCCGAGCGCATGGTGCGCATCGGCGACAACAAGGGCGCGCCCTATGCGTCGGACAACTTCTGGACCATGGGTGATACTGGCCCGTGCGGCCCCTGCACCGAGATCTTCTATGACCACGGCGCCGACATCTGGGGCGGCCCGCCCGGCTCGCCGGAAGAAGACGGCGACCGCTACATCGAGATCTGGAACAATGTCTTCATGCAGTTCAACCGTACCGCCGATGGCGTGCTGCACCCGTTGCCGGCCCCTTCGGTGGACACCGGGATGGGCCTGGAGCGCATCAGCGCCGTGCTCCAGCATGTGCATTCGAATTATGAGATCGACCTCTTCCAGCACCTGCTGCAAGCCTCTGCCCAGGCCATAGGTTGCGGCAACGATGGCCAGCCCTCGCTGAAGGTCGTCGCCGACCATATCCGTTCGTGCGGCTTCCTCATCGCCGACGGGGTATTGCCATCCAACGAGGGCCGCGGCTACGTGCTGCGGCGGATCATTCGCCGTGCCTGCCGACACGGCAACAAGCTGGGCGCCAGCGGCGCCTTCTTCCACCGGATCGTCGCCGCCCTGGTGACCGAGATGGGCGAAGCCTTCCCGGAGCTCAAGAGCCAGCAGGCTCACATCGAGCGCGTGCTCAAGGGTGAGGAAGAGCAGTTCGCCAAGACCCTGGAGCAGGGCCTGAAGATCCTCGAGCAGGACCTGGCCGAACTCGAAGGAAGCGTGGTGCCGGGCGATGTGATCTTCAAACTGTACGACACCTATGGCTTCCCCATGGACCTGACCGGGGACATCGCCCGGGAGCGCAACCTCACCCTGGACGAAGCCGGTTTCGAGCGGGAAATGAACGCCCAGCGCGAGCGTGCCCGTTCCGCCAGCGCCTTCGGCCTGGACTACAACAGTCTGGTCAAGGTGGAAGAGGACACCCGATTCCTCGGTTACACCACCCATGGCGGTGAGGGCAGGATCATCGCCCTGTACAAGGATGGCCAGGCGGTGGATACCCTGGCTGAAGGCGACGAAGGCGTGGTCATCCTCGACCAGACGCCGTTCTACGCCGAATCCGGCGGTCAGGTAGGTGACCGCGGTTACCTGCAAGGAGGCAACGCACGCTTCCAGGTAGCGGATACCACCAAGTCCGGTGGTGCCTTCCTGCACCATGGCGTCGTCGCCCTGGGCGCGCTCAAGGTGGGCGAGCAGGTGCAGGCGCAGGTCGAAGGCGACCTGCAACAGGCCACCTCCCTGAACCACTCCGCTACCCACCTGTTGCATGCCGCCCTGCGCGAGATCCTCGGCGACCACGTGCAGCAGAAGGGCTCCCTGGTGGACAGCCAGCGCCTGCGCTTCGACTTCAGCCACTTCGAGCCGATCAAACCTGAGCAGATCAAGGCCCTCGAGGATATCGTCAACCGGGAGATCCGCCGCAACACTGCGGTGCAGATCGAAGAAATGGACATCGAGAGCGCCAAGCGCAAGGGCGCCATGGCCCTGTTCGGCGAGAAGTACGGCGACCGCGTTCGGGTGCTGACCATGGGCGATGGCTTCTCCGTGGAGTTGTGCGGCGGTATCCACGCCAAGCGCACCGGCGATATCGCGCTGTTCAAGATCACCAGCGAAAGCGGCGTGGCCTCCGGCGTGCGGCGCATCGAGGCGGTCACCGGCGCCACGGCCCTGAGCCTGCTCAACGCCGCGGAAGAACAGGTCAAGGAAGCCGCGACCCTGCTCAAGGGCAGCCGGGATAACGTGCTGGACAAGCTACAGGCCGTTCTCGAGCGCAACCGGCAATTGGAAAAGCAGCTGGAGCAGTTGCAAGCCAAGGCCGCCAGCGCCGCTGGCGACGATCTGGCCGCCCAGGCCGTGGACGTCAAGGGCGTGAAGGTACTGAGCGCTCGCCTCGATGGCGTCGATGGCAAGGGGCTGCTGGCCCTGGTCGATCAGTTGAAGAACAAGCTGGGGGAGGGCCTTATTCTCCTTGGCGGCGTGCAGGATGAAAAAGTCGTGCTGGTGGCGGGCGTCACCAAGGCCCTTTCGGCTCGTCTGAAAGCGGGGGACCTGATGAAGCAGGCCGCGGCGGTTGTAGGCGGCAAGGGTGGCGGCAGGCCAGACATGGCTCAGGGTGGTGGTGTCGATGCCGCCGCGCTGGACCAGGCGCTGGCGCTGGCGCTGCCTTTCGCTGAGCAAGGATTGTAAGGCCGCCGGACGCCACGGTTCGTGCCGTGGCGTGGCGGGGGGGACGATTAATGGGGGCCCTGTTGGGCTTGAGGCGGCGTTGAAATGGCTTTGATCGTACAGAAGTTTGGCGGCACCTCGGTGGGCTCGATCGAGCGAATCGAGCAAGTGGCCGACAAGGTCAAGAAATTCCGCGAGCAAGGGCATGACCTGGTGGTCGTGCTTTCAGCGATGAGCGGGGAAACCAACCGGCTGATCGATCTGGCCAGGCAGATCAGCGACCAGCCGGAGCCGCGTGAACTGGACGTAGTGGTATCGACCGGCGAGCAGGTGACCATCGGCTTGCTGGCCATGGCGCTGATCAAGCGCGGTGTGCCAGCGGTGTCCTACACCGGCAACCAGGTGCGGATCCTCACGGACGACGCCTATAACAAGGCGCGCATTCTGCAGATCGACGACCAGCGGCTGCGCGAAGACCTGAAAGCCGGGCGAGTGGTCGTGGTCGCCGGTTTTCAGGGCGTTGACCAGAACGGCAACATCACCACCCTGGGCCGCGGCGGTTCCGACACCACTGGCGTGGCCCTCGCGGCGGCGCTCAAGGCGGATGAGTGCCAGATCTACACCGACGTGGACGGCGTGTACACCACTGACCCTCGAGTGGTCGCGCAGGCCCAGCGGCTGGACAAGATCACCTTCGAGGAAATGCTGGAAATGGCCAGCCTCGGTTCCAAGGTGCTGCAGATCCGCGCTGTGGAGTTCGCTGGCAAATACAACGTTCCGCTGCGCGTATTGCACAGCTTCCAAGAGGGTCCAGGGACCCTGATCACAATCGACGAAGAGGAAACCATGGAACAGCCGATCATCTCCGGCATCGCCTTCAACCGCGACGAAGCCAAGCTGACCATCCGTGGTGTCCCCGACACCCCGGGCGTGGCCTTCAAGATCCTGGGGCCGATCAGCGCGGCCAATATCGAGGTAGACATGATCGTGCAGAATGTCTCGCACGATAACACCACCGATTTCACCTTTACCGTGCACCGCAACGATTACCAGAAGGCCCTGGGCGTGCTCCAGGCCACCGCGGCGGAAATCGGTGCCAGGGAAGTGGTGGGGGATACCCGGATCGCCAAGGTGTCCATCGTCGGGGTAGGAATGCGCTCCCACGCCGGTGTCGCCAGTCGCATGTTCGAAGCCCTGGCCAAGGAGAGCATCAATATCCAGATGATCTCCACCTCGGAAATCAAGGTTTCGGTGGTGATCGAGGAGAAATACCTTGAGCTGGCCGTGCGCGCCCTGCATACGGCGTTCGACCTGGATGCCGGCGCCCGTCAGGGCGAGTGAGGCGTCCACCTGGGGCGCGGCCTGGTCCGCGCCCTTTTTCTTTTTGCGCGGGCCAATGTCCACGCTTTTTGGCAAGCGGCCGGCAAGGCCGGTCGTGACGCCCTTTTTTGCAGACCTTCCCTCGAAACCCTTTAGGAGATCCTCATGCTCATCTTGACGCGCCGCTGCACGGAAAGCCTGGTCATTGGCGATGGCGAAATCACCGTGACCGTGCTGGGCATCAAAGGCAATCAGGTCCGTCTGGGCGTCGATGCGCCCAAGGAAGTGGCGGTTCACCGTGAAGAAATCTACCAGCGAATCCGCAAGGAGAAAGACGAAGAACCAAGCCTTTAATTTTCTTCGATTTTTTTGTTTGCAAACGGGAAAGAACGTGGTTAATATACGCCCCGTGTTACGGAGAGGTGGCCGAGTGGCCGAAGGCGCTCCCCTGCTAAGGGAGTACACCTCAAAAGGGTGTCGGGGGTTCGAATCCCCCCTTCTCCGCCATATTCAAGCAGTCCGCCGCAGTGCGGGCTGCTAGAGCAGTAAATGCACTCATAGCTCAGCTGGATAGAGTACTCGGCTACGAACCGAGCGGTCGGAGGTTCGAATCCTCCTGAGTGCACCATACTAGGATTGCGAGGTTCTCCTCGAAGTCTTATACCAGGGGTAACTGGTTCATCAAACGCCCATCTGCACTCATAGCTCAGCTGGATAGAGTACTCGGCTACGAACCGAGCGGTCGGAGGTTCGAATCCTCCTGAGTGCACCATATCAGGCTTGCCGGAATCATCCGTGAGTCTAGTACCAGGGGTTGACTGGTTTAACAAACACCCATCCGCACTCATAGCTCAGCTGGATAGAGTACTCGGCTACGAACCGAGCGGTCGGAGGTTCGAATCCTCCTGAGTGCACCATTTTTGAAAACCGCATCCTTGGATGCGGTTTTTTTTCGCCTGCATGAACCTCTCAGGCGCTCAACGCCAGGGCACATAGCGTGCGGGCTTTTTCTTGGCCTTCTTCTGCGTTGGCTCCCTGGATTTTGTTTCTCGAGTCGGCCCAATCGTTTGCCGGGCTTCGCTGCGCCGTGGCATTGGTACGCTGGCAAGGGTAGGTTCGTGCGCCGGTCGCCTTGCGGGCGGGTTGTCGGTCGTGGCTTCAGGCGAGGGCGCGGGGCCGGGCGTCACACTTCCTGGGGGCGGGTTCCAGGCTCGCAGGGGCCGGCCCGCCTCGCCATTGGCACAGCTGCTGAAGGTGTAGCTGGGTTCGCCCTGCTCGCCGGTACAGTGGTGCACGGTCGTGGCGCTGGCCACGCCGACCTGAGCGAGGAAAAGGGTAAGGGCGGGCAAGCTCTGCTTGCGGATCATGATCGCCTCCTTGGCCGTGGGGTCCTGAGGTTCAAAGGTTAGCGGTGGAGCGGGTGGCGGCGGGCCTTGGGTTGTTGCTGGATGCTTCGTCATATAAAGCTGCTATACCCAAGCAGCAACCGCAGCCAAGCATTTGTAAATCCAGAATTTAGTAACCAAAAAGGCGTATGAGCGAGTATCATTGCCGCCGTCTGCCCCGCCGGGGCATTGGAACGCCTTTCATGGACTTACCCAGTAGAAGCTCCACCACGCTGTTGGCCCCTATAGCATTGAAAGTTTGATCTCCCGGTGTGGTCCACTACTGGGAGTGGAGTACACCTATGTCCGAAGTCGAAGTTAAAGACCTGCGTGAGAGCCTGCAGGACCGCCTGGGCCAAGTGGTCGAGCTGCTGCACAAGCAGCGGGTGGTCGAAGATCTCACTCACCGGCAGGAAGGGCAGCATCAAGCCCTCGTAGAGAACCTGGTCCACCGGCAGAACCTGGTTGAGCTGCAACGCAAGCTCGATGACCTGCACTCGGCCGACATCGCTTATATCCTCGAGGCCTTGCCGCTGGACGACCGCTTGACGGTATGGCAGCTGGTCAAGGCTGAGCGTGACGGCGACATTCTCCTGGAAGTGTCGGATGCGGTGCGGGAAACCCTCATTGCGGACATGGAAGACCATGAGCTGCTCGCCGCTGCCAAGGAGATGGACGCCGACGAGCTGGCCGACCTGGCTCCGGAGCTTCCGCGCGATGTAGTCCATGAGCTGATGGAAAGCCTCGATGCCCAGCAGCGCGAGCGGGTGCGCTCGGCGTTGAGCTACGAGGAAGACCAGGTCGGCGCCCTCATGGACTTCGAGATGGTGACCATTCGCGAAGATGTCACCCTGGAGGTCGTACTCCGCTATCTCCGGCGTTTGCGCGAGCTGCCCGGGCACACCGACAAGGTCTTCGTGATCGACCAGGAAGGCGTGCTCAAGGGCGTGCTCCCGATCAAGCGCCTTCTGGTCAACGACCCGGACAAGCGCGTGGCGGAGGTCATGGCCAGTGACCCGGTGACCTTTCATCCTGACGCCGATGCCTATGAGGCCGCGCAAGCCTTCGAGCGTTATGATCTGGTCTCGGCGCCGGTGGTGGACAAGAACGGTCGCCTCATCGGCCGTCTTACCATCGATGAAATGGTCGACCTCATCCGCGAGGAGAGCGAAAGCGAAGTCCTCAACATGGCAGGCTTGCGCGAGGAAGAGGATATCTTCGCCTCGGTGTGGCGTTCGTTGCGCAACCGCTGGTCCTGGCTGGCGATCAACCTGATCACGGCCTTCGTCGCTTCGCGGGTGATCGGCCTGTTCGAGGACTCCATCGAGCGCCTGGTGGCGTTGGCCGCGCTCATGCCCATCGTGGCCGGCATTGGCGGCAACTCGGGCAACCAGACCATCACCATGATCGTTCGCGCCATGGCGCTGGACCAGGTGAGCACGGGGAATACCCGGCGTCTGCTCAAGAAAGAGCTGTCGGTGGCAGTGCTCAATGGTCTGATCTGGGGCGGTGTAATCGGTGTCGTGGCCTGGATGCTCTATCACAGTTGGTCGTTGGGCCTGGTCATGACAGCTGCCATGACGCTCAATCTGCTGCTGGCCGCTTTCATGGGGGTTGTAATTCCGATGTCGTTGGCCAAGCTTGGGAAGGACCCTGCCATGGGTGCCAGCGTGATGATTACCGCCATGACGGACAGCGGCGGCTTCTTCATATTTCTAGGGTTGGCTACGCTGTTTCTTATGTAGCCAGCTCAAATGAAAAAGGCCAGCATTGCGCTGGCCTTTTCTGTAGATGCACATACATGCACCGCGCCCAGGTAAAGCCTATGAAGCGTCAGCTTCGGCGGCCATCTCCACATCGTGCGCGATCAGCGCAACCAGCGCGTTCTGCTGACGGTGGGAGAGCTGGCGGAAACGTTGCAGCAGTTCCCGTTCGTGCAGCGAAAGCTCGGGGCTGTCCAGGCGCATGCTCAGTTCTTCGCCCAGCGCACCTTCTTGAATGAGACTCTGCTCCAGGCGCGCGATGATCTCTGAGTTCATGCTGCGATGATGGGTGCGGGCGACCTCGGCGATACGCTCGCGCATGCCGTCGGGAAGGCGCACGACGAACTTGTCTGCGGTGCGGCTGGAATAGACTGCCTGTTTCATTGGGCGCATATAGTTAACCGGTTGAGTTCAGGAAAGCGGTTCCTCGGAGCGGGCCGCGGGATGTGGGTACGACAGTCACTTTCGCCGAATGTTCCATCAGATTTGCCGTTTGAGTGAACATTATGCCTGCCATACGTCAGTACCTTGGCGCCAATTCTGTGACAAATTTTGAATGCAACCACAGCGCATTGCCACTACCGAAAATCCGAAATGTGGACTGGTTCGGATTAAATGGCACATAGCCAGCCCACAAGGGGCTCTATTGTCCCAGTCCTGTCCGTGGCAAGCCAGCACCCTGTGGCAACGGCTTTTCCTTCGCCGCTGGGCTGGGCATACTTTCATTCACAGCATAGTGGCAATCAGACTATTCGCGAGCATGTGCAGAAAAGGCGGATGAAATGCAGCAAGGGCGGTTGATCTACCTGATGGGTGCCTCCGGCGTCGGAAAGGACAGCGTCATCGATGCCGCCAGGTCGGGGCTTGCCGAGAGAGGCATCGAGGTCGCCCGGCGGGTCATTACCCGGTCTGCCGAAGCCTTGGGTGAGCAGGCCTTGGGCGTTAGCCATGAAACCTTCGAAGCGATGCTTCGGGAGAGACGCTTCGCGCTCAGTTGGCGAGCCAATGATCTCTGTTACGGCATCCCTGTCGAAATCGAACAGTCCTTGCAAGCGGGGCGTTGGGTGCTGGTCAACGGGTCGCGGGGATATCTACCGCAGGCCCTGGTGAAGTACCCAAGCCTTCTGGCCGTACTGATTACCGTCGAGAACCAGGTGCTCAGAGAGCGCCTGGAGACTCGAGGTCGTGAGACACCTGCACAGATCGACGCCCGCCTGGCACGCAATGCTCAGCTCCATCAATCCATTGGCTGGAGAGGGGATGCGTCAGGCATCCTCCTGCTGGACAACTCTGGCTTTCTGGCTGACGCGGCACAGGCGCTGCTGGGGTTGATCGACGAGCGACTCAACGCAGTTGCGGATTGAACCTGATGCGCTTTCCTCGCACCAGGGCCAGTACGAACAGCACGCTGCATCCCAGGCTGGTCGCGAGCAGTAGAGCACTGAGCAGGCTGGCCGGGTAGGGTACTGCCGCGGCGGCAATGAATGAAAGCAGGGCGCTGGTCAGGAAAAACACTGCGGATCTGGACATGGAAAGAGCCTCAGAAGGTATACCGGTCGAGGCGTTGGGACGGCCCCTCGACCATATCCTGCCCGGAGGGGCTGGACGCCAAGGTCCCCAGCGATTGTTCATGCATACCCGCTCTCTGGGCGATGGGTCGCTTCACCCAGTGGTCCACGTCTATGTTGACCGTGGCATCCGGCGCCCCTGCAAAAAAATGAAACGAAACTACTGCAACCATGGCCAAAACGTTCAGTAGGTAAAGGGCGGCGTTCATCCATGTCTCCAATGTGTTGTTGCAGGCTGAGCGTATTCAGATGCCACTACTGTAGTAGCACACTGCGTGCCAATCGCTTGCTGATAAAAAATCCGTTTTAAAACAACAACTTAGCTTTACAATCTAGAAACGTTTACATGCATTGTGCATTGTTTGACGCGTTTCGCCGTGCAGATTGCACGAAATCACGGGTAAATGTCCAGCGGTGAGAGGGCAAATGGCCGGTATCGGACTGCGCTACGTTTCCAATGCCATTTTTCCGTCGAAATCAGCCTAGCCTAACTTTATTACGGGTTTGCACCCCGGGGACGTCGATGGTAGATTTGCAGCCGCTTTCGGTTGGGAGCTGATTCGACCCCAACGGCATTACCATCTGCTGTCCTTGTAGTTCAACGGATAGAACGGGGCCCTCCTAAGGCTCAGATGCAGGTTCGATTCCTGCCGGGGACACCACACGCTTTCGCAGCGCTTCAGCCTGCCTTCCACAGGCGTCCATTCCTTTATCCTTTTCGTCGCCAGCCATGGGCTTCCTTCCGGCTGGGCATTCCTCCATCCTCAGTACGCTCCTGGCTGGAACCACCCCTGGACTTGATATAAAAGCCTGCCAGTGACAACGTGTCCCGATGCCAAGTGACATCACCATAACGATAAGGATAGACGGCATGTTGAGCGAAGGCCCATTGGCGGGAGTGGACGAAATCGAATGCGTAACCCCGGACCTAAACGGCGTGCCTCGCGGCAAGGTCATGACCGCCGCTGGTTTCAGCGAGGGCCGAAGGCTCCAGCTGGCGCGCGGCGTTCTACTGCAGGCCATCATGGGTGGCTATCCTCCGGCTCGCTTCTACGGCAGTGATGACGGTGATCTGGTGCTGGTGCCTGACCTGGCCAATGTCTACCGCCTACCCTGGAGCGAACGGCCTCGTGCCTTGGCTATCTGCGATGCTCGTGAACTCGCTGGTACCCCGAGCGGGCTTTCCACGCGTGCGCTACTCAAACAGGTTATGGCCCGCTACGCCGAGCATGGCCTGGTGCCTGTAGTGGCCACTGAGCTGGAGTTCTATGTGTTCGCGCCCAACCCGGATCCGGCGCAGCCTTTCCTGCCACCGACAGGTGGTGACGGTCGCCGCGAGGAAGGTTTCAGCGCCTTCAGCGTCTCATCCAACAATGGCTTGCGCCCGTTCTGGGATGAGGTCTACCGCTGCATGGCCGCGCTGGGCCTGCCTCGGGACACCTTCATGCATGAAATGGGCGTCAGCCAGTTCGAGATCAACCTGTTGCATGGCGACCCCTTGGTGCTGGCCGACCAGACCTTCCTGTTCAAGCACCTGCTCAAGGAAGTCGCGCTCAAGCATGGCTTGCTGGCGGTGTGCATGGCCAAACCACTGGCCAAGGTGCCTGGCAGCTCGATGCATATTCACCAGAGCGTGGTTCGGGCCGATACCGGCGCGAACGTGTTCAGTGACGATCAGGGCGGGCCGACCGCGGCCTTTCGTCACTTCATTGGCGGACAGCAGGCGGCCCTGGGCGATTTCACGGCGTTCTTCGCGCCTAATGTGAACGCCTACCAGCGCCTCTTCCACCCCTACGCATCGCCTAACAACGCCTGCTGGTCCGAGGACAACCGGGCGGCGGGCTTGCGTATACCCGCCAGCGGACCTGAGGCACGCCGAGTGGAAAATCGCCTGCCCGGTGCCGATGCCAATCCTTACCTGGCCATTGCCGCCAGCCTGGCGGCGGGCCTGCACGGCATCGAGCAGGGTCTGGAGCCTTCCCCGCCCATCCAGGGGGAATTCGACGTGCCTGAACATCTGGCGCTTGCCCGGACACTGGACGGCGCCCTTGCCCGGCTGCGAGCCAGCGCCCTGGCCGTTGAACTGTTCGGACGGGAGTTCATCGAAGGGTACATCGCGACCAAGACGATGGAGTTGACCAGCTTCATGGACGAAATCACCCCCTGGGAGCGCCGCGTTCTCGCCACCCAGGCCTGACCCGGCGGCTTACGGGCCACGGGCTCTTCGCCAGGGCAGCAACTGCACCTACTTGTTCGGAGTTGTGGATCGTCGATGCGTCAAATCTGGAAAAACTTTCGCGGTCTTTATTTCGCCTCGCTGATGATGCTCATCGGTTCAGGTTTGCTCAGCACCTACCTGGCCTTGCGCCTGGGAGCCGATCATGTCGATGGGCTATGGGTGGGGGCCCTGATGGCGGCCTATTATTTCGGCCTGGTGCTGGGGGGCAAGCTGGGTCACCGGCTGATTGCCCGGGTCGGGCACATTCGCGCCTATACCGCTTGCGCCGGCATCGTTACCGCCGCTGTGCTCGGCCATGGCCTCACGGCTTTCCTGCCTGTCTGGCTGGGGCTACGCCTGGTAGTCGGGCTCGGCATGATGTGCCAATACATGGTGATCGAAAGCTGGCTGAACGAGCAGGCCGAAGCCAGCCAGCGAGGGATGGTGTTCAGCGGCTACATGATCGCCTCCTACCTGGGCCTGGTACTGGGCCAGCTGATTCTGGTACTTCATCCGGAACTGGGCCTGGAGCTGCTGATGATGGTCGCGCTGTGCTTTGCGCTGTGCCTGGTGCCGGTGGCGCTGACGCGGCGCATTCACCCGGCGGCGCTGCATCCGGTGCCCATGGACCCGCGCTTTTTCATCCAGCGTGTTCCGCAGTCGTTGACCACTGTGCTGGGCGCTGGCCTTATCATCGGTTCGTTCTATGGCCTGGCGCCGTTGTACGCGGCGGGCCAAGGCCTGAGCACCGAGGCGGTAGGGCTGTTCATGGGCTGCTGTGTATTCGCCGGGCTGGTGGTGCAATGGCCCTTGGGGTGGCTGTCGGATCGCTATGACCGCGCGCTGTTGATCAGAAGCATCGCCCTGGCGTTATCTGTACTGACGTTGATCATGGCGGTGCTGCCCAGGTTCTTCAGCATGCCCATGGCATTCATATTCGTCGGCGGCTTCGTGGTTTCCCTGTTGCAGTTCTGCCTGTACCCCTTGGCGGTGGCCTTTTCCAACGACCATGTTGAAGGCGACCGCCGGGTGTCCCTGACGGCGATGCTGCTGGTGACCTACGGCATCGGGGCGAGCATCGGGCCATTGGCCGCTGGCGTGCTCATGAAGTGGTATGGCAGCGAGGCGTTGTATGGGTTCTTCTCGTTCTTCGCCCTTGTGCTGGTCTGGCGGATCCGTCCCAAGGCCGTCACCAATCTGCATCAGGTTCAGGATGCACCGCTCCACCATGTGGCCATGCCTGACAACATGACCAGCTCGCCCCTGGTCGCCGCGCTTGACCCGCGGGTAGACGAGCAGGTGGTGGACGACCAGATGAAGGAGCACTAAGGCCACGGCAACCGGCAGGGCCGGCGCTCAAACGTCAGAAATCGTCTTTGTCGAACCGGCGGGTTTCCCGCTGCAGCTGGTAGACGAAGCGCTCTACGTTGCGCTGGACCAATCCGCCGATGTTATGAAAGCGCACACCGGCAAAGCTGGTATCCAGCCGTTCTTCGAAATGCAGGTAGCGCAGCTCCACCGGGGTGGTAATGGCGCCAAAGGGCAGGGCGGCGGCAAACTTGTCATAGACCTGACCCAACTGTAGTTGCTCGGTGATATCACCTTCGAAGCGCAGCTTGCAGCCGGTGGCGGAAACATCCAGCAGCTTGCCGCGAATGCCCTTGGCCAGCTTGTCACCCGCCAATTCCACGTCCACCAGTGAGCTGAGCTTCAAGGCCGCCCGGAATGCGTTGCGGCGCTGGTGATAGACGACCTCGGCCGGCAAGGCGCCAACATAGCTGCGCCCGTGATCCGTATCCAGGATGCTATAGGCGCCATTGCTTTCCCAAGCGATGCGCACGCCGTCATGAAAGCCCTCGACGCGAAACGCCTCACCGTTGCTCATGAAGCGTTCGCCGTCGCGAGGAATCAGCTCATCCAGGGACAAGGTGCCACGATCACGATCCACAGCCACTACGAAGCTCTGAAAGCGTTGTTGACGCTCGGTGAAGGTCACGATCAGCGGGTCATGGCTGTCCATCAGCGACTTGATGTTGGCCAGGATTTCCAGCGGTGTAGTGAGGACTTTTGGCGGCTGCGGCGCATCATCCGCACTCGAGGCGTTGAACACGGTACTCGGTTCTCCAAGCTAGAAGCGTAACGGGCAATAAGGCATTGTGCCATCACCGTATGCCCGGCGATACTCGACTACAGAAAATCTTTCGGCAATGAAAATAGTGACCGAATGCTCTGCCTGTCATGCCTGGCTGAACGCCCGCACCGTGGCCAATCGCGCGGTTGCCCCTCGAGCGGTATAAAGCGACGGAGTTTCCCCGCCACTCAGTATCCGCAGCTGGTTGGCTGTGGCGAACTGCTGCAACTGGATCGCCCGGCCATTCTGCTCGTTGATCGCCTGGCAATCAGCAAGCAGCGCCGCCAGTTGTTCGCCCCGCTCTACCAGGGTCTTGCCAATCACCGAGCGTTGCGCCAGCTGGGCCAGGCCCTCGGCATCCGGAGACAATCCCAGGGCGGCCAGCAGCTCGCTGCGCCGACGGCCATGCTGACCCAGTTGCACGATCAACGACTGCTTCTGCGCCAGGATGTTCTCCAGCAACTGCATGTCGCGGCCTCGCAGCGCGGTGTACTCCTCGCGCAGCAAGGCCTGGAGCTGTTCGGCGGGTGCGATGTCGTTCTCAATCAATTGCAACAAGGTGGTGTCGTGCATGGCGGGTCTCGGTGTTCACTGCGCCCGGTTAACGTTGAGCGAAAAACACTCAGGCTTCGAAGGACAGCATCTTGCTGGCAACGCGATCGCTGTCGACCTTGTAGGTACCGTCGGCGATCTGCTGCTTGAGCTCGGCAACGCGGCTAGCATTGACCGGCGTGTCAGTGCCCAGGCTGTCGGTGACTTTCTGCATGTGCTGAGCCACGTCGCTCAGTTGCACGGATTCGCCCGCCTGCTTGGTTCCCTCGACGCTTTTGACGTCATCCACGGCGCCAACCGACTTGCTGCCGGAAGTACGCGTAGTGCTGGAAACCTGAGTGGAGCCGGTAACGCTCCGGAAATCGATGACCATGATAAAAAACCCCTTGGTATTTGGACGCTTGCCTTGTTTTCGACCCATTGCGGAGAAACTTTAGGGTAATTTTTCGAAATCACCCCAACGGCAAGGTTCACTGACCAAGTGTAGGAAAATTGGGCTCCGGCCGCCAGAGCGGCTCGTCTCTACATGGACACTTCCACCTGGGCGGGGCCTGTGACACGGGCCTTGACCACTCGCTGGGAATTGAGGTTGCGGACCCTGATCTGCTCGTTCATGCCCCCATCGCTCAAAGCTTCTCCCGGCATTTTCACGGCAAGGGTGCCACTGCGCGCGGTGATCACTACCTGGTCCCCCTTACGAATGACTTCCGGCTGCTCGATCTGCACCGGTGCCAGTACCTGGTCCATGGTGGTCGGGCGTATGACCCGCTGGCCAATGGCCTGGTCGAGGCTGGGCAGGAAGCCCTGGTTCAGCTGGCCCACGTCCCGTTCGCGAATGGCGACATCGCCTTCGGCAATCACCGTGTCACGCTTCAGCGGACGGGTGGTCACCACCACTTCCCGATAGAGCTTCACCGTGGCCGGCACGAACACTGTCCAGGGCGAGCTGCCCTCACAACGCACCCGCACGGTCACCCGGCCCAAGGGAACCGCCGGGCTCTCCAGGCGCGCGCTCAGTTGCTGGTCGCATTGGGGCATGCGCAGGCGAGGGTCGAGATTGGCGACTTCAATGTCATAGCGGCCTTGCGTCTGGCTGGTCGCTAAATAATCTTCAACGGTGAACTCAAGAAACCCTTGGGTCACACCGATAAGCTGTTCGGGCGCTGTCACCTCGTCGGCGAGCAGGCGTCCCGAAACGAACAGACACAAGGTGGCGAACAACCCGTAGAGGGTCGCGATCAGATGTCGTGAATATGGCGTTTTCTCGTTCATGGCTATGCTTGAGCAAGTGACGTGCCAAATGCGGCGGCACCCGAGCAAGGCTGAATCGGCGCCGACAGTACAAGGTGGAGGTTAAACATGGCTGGTGTGATGGATTCGGTAAACCAGCGCACGCAACTGGTAGGGCAGAACCGCCTTGAACTGTTGTTGTTCCGTTTGAACGGCAAACAGTTGTACGGCATCAATGTCTTCAAGGTTCGCGAAGTGCTGCAATGTCCCAAGCTGACCTTGATGCCCAAGTCCAGCCCGGTGGTGCGGGGGGTCGCCAATATCCGTGGCGCGACCATCCCGATTCTGGACCTGTCCATGGCGACAGGCTCGCAGTCATTGGAAGCCGTGCAAGACACTTTCGTGATCATCACGGAATACAACACCAAGATTCAGGGTTTTCTGGTTCATTCGGTCGAACGCATTGTCAACATGAACTGGGAGGCGATTCATCCGCCACCCAAGGGTACCGGTCGCGACCACTACCTGACGGCGGTGACGCGAGTGGACAACCAGCTGGTGGAAATCATCGACGTGGAGAAGATCCTAGCCGAAGTGTCGCCGGTTTCTGAAACCATCAGCTCCGGCGTGATCGACGAAGCCGTGCAACAGAAGGCCACGGCCTTGCGAGTGCTTACCGTGGATGACTCTTCCGTGGCGCGCAAGCAGGTCAGTCGTTGCTTGGAAACCGTGGGCGTGGAAGTGGTGGCGCTCAATGATGGGCGGCAAGCGTTGGAATATCTTCAGGCGATGGTCGCCGAGGGCAAGGACCCTAACGAAGAATTCCTGATGCTAATCTCGGATATCGAAATGCCTGAAATGGATGGCTATACGCTTACCGCGGAGATCCGTAGCGATCCTCGACTGCAGAAGCTTCATATCGTGTTGCACACGTCCCTGTCAGGGGTGTTCAACCAGGCTATGGTGAAGAAAGTCGGCGCTGACGACTTCCTGGCTAAATTCCGTCCGGACGATCTCGCATCCCGGGTGGTCGAACGTATCAATGCAAAAGGTTGATCGGGCTGCGGCTCGGCGAAGTTTCAACAACAGAAGAGGCGGCACCCTTGGCTACGGCAAATTCCGATTTTGAACAGTTCAGGGCATTCCTGGAAAAGGCCTGTGGCATCGTGCTGGGCGAGAACAAGCAGTACCTGGTGTCCAGCCGCCTCAACAAGCTCATGGAGCAGCAGGGCATCAAGAGCCTGGGTGAACTGGTGCAGCGCATCCAGAGCCAGCCCCGCGGCGGCCTGCGCGAGCAGGTGGTGGATGCGATGACCACCAACGAAACCCTGTGGTTCCGGGATACCTACCCGTTCGAAGTGATGAAGAACAAGGTGCTCCCGGAAATGATCAAGGCCAGCCCCGGCCAGCGGCTGCGGATCTGGTCGGCGGCCTGTTCGTCCGGGCAGGAACCCTATTCGCTGTCGATGACGGTGGAAGAGTTCACCCAGGCCAATCCGGGGCAGCTCAAGGGCGGGGTACAGATCGTGGCCACCGACCTGTCGCCTTCGATGCTGGTGGCGTGCAAGGGCGGAGAATATGACAGCCTGGCCATTGGCCGTGGCCTGTCACCCGAACGCCTGCAGCGCTACTTCGACACCAAGCCCGGCAACCGCTGGGCGGTAAAGGCGCCCATTCGCAGCCGGGTGGAGTTCCGCCCGATCAACCTGCTTGAAAGCTACATGTCCCTGGGCAAGTTCGACGTCGTGTTCTGCCGCAATGTGCTGATCTATTTCTCGGCGGACGTGAAGAAGGACATCCTGTCCCGCATCCATGGCACGCTCAAGCCAGGCGGTTACCTGTTCCTCGGCGCCTCGGAGGCCCTCAACGGGTTGCCGGACAAGTACAAGATGGTCCAGTGCAGCCCCGGCATCATCTACCAGGCAATCTGATTGCCGCTGCGCCGCCGGAATTCCAGCGGCCTGGACACCCCTAGCTGACTGAATGCTACGTCATCCTGACCTCGTCGAGCGGTTCAGGGTGGCGGTCCAGCAGCTCGAGACGCTGTACCAACGTCCAGGGGTGGCTTGGTCTTGCCCTTTCGTATCGGGAGAACGCATTCAGGTCATCTCCGAAGATCTCGCTGGCCGCGTGCTGATCGAGTGAAAATTTCTTGCCCACCTTGTCAATGAGCGCGGACCACGATCCCAGCGTTTACCTCCTTGTAGAAAGCCAGCGTGCAAGCGCTGACGGCTGCGGATTGAATGGCGCCTACCACGGCTTTGCCATGGTAGGGACAGCATTCTCCTTCAAGCTGCGTGATCATGGCTGAAGCGCCCGTACGGGCGTCGGGCTCGTCAATCTGGCACAGATTATTTCAGCCTTTGGCCCCACTCTTGCACCACTCCCCTCGACGGCAGTTTTTCTGGCGCCGTCTTTGCCGCTTTGCCGCTTGCTCGAGGAAACAGATTGCCGCTTTTCTGGCGACGGTTTCCGGGTCTGATGTAGAGACCCTTTCAAATCAAGGGTTTGCAAAGTTGGCACAGCAGTTGCTATATCCAGGTCAGCACATCATGTTTCGTCGCAGAGGTACCGCTCATGGGCATCAGTTTTGACAAGGCACTCGGCATTCACGAGCAGGCACTGCACTTCCGTGCCCAGCGCGCCGAGGTACTGGCTAACAACCTCGCCAATGCCGACACCCCTAACTACAAGGCGCGTGACCTGGACTTCTCTTCAGTCCTCGCCGCTCAGGCCGACAAAGGCCAGAACGGCAGCTTCGGGTTGGAGCGGACCAACACCATGCATATCGATGCCCAGGGCTTGAGCAATGACGACGGTACCTTGCAGTACCGGATCCCAAGCCAGCCCTCCCTGGACCAGAACACTGTGGACGCTCAGATCGAGCAGGCGAACTACGCCAAGAACGGTGTGGACTTCCAGGCCAGCTTCACCTTGCTGAACAACAAATTCAAGGGCCTGGTCACGGCCATCAAAGGAGAGTAATCCATGTCTCTGTCCAGCGTATTCAACATCGCCGGTACTGGCATGAGCGCGCAGACCACTCGTCTCAACAGCACCGCCAGCAACATCGCCAACGCCGAAACCGTATCGTCCAGCATCGACCAGACCTACCGCGCGCGTCATCCGGTGTTCGCCACCGTGCTGGCCGACCAGGCCGGCGCCTCGGGCGGTTCGCTGTTCGAAGACCAGGGCGTGGCGGGGCAGGGGGTGCAGGTGACCGGCATCGTCGAAGACCAGAGCAACCTTGAAGCGCGTTACGAACCGAACAACCCGGCGGCGAACCAGGACGGGTACGTGTACTACCCCAACGTGAACGTCGTTGAGGAAATGGCAGACATGATTTCAGCGAGCCGCTCGTTCCAGGTGAACGCGGAAATCATGAACACCGCCAAGACCATGATGCAGAAAGTACTGACGCTGGGTCAGTAAGCCAAGGGATAAACCATGACTACCACTACTGATAGCACCAGCTCGTCGATACTTTCGCAATATGCGGTTTCGAATGCGAGCAAGACAACTTCCTCCAGCAGCTCGAGTTCGACTTCGAGCACGGAAACCATGGGCAAGGACACCTTCCTGCAGTTGCTCGTAACGCAGATGAAGAACCAGAACCCGCTGGACCCGCAGGACAACTCCGAGTTCGTGGCGCAGCTGGCCCAGTTCAGTAGCGTCGAGGGCATCAATAACCTCAACGATACGGTTACCACCCTGGCCGGCAACTACACCTCGAGCCAGGCACTGCAGGCTTCGGCCCTGGTCGGGCACTCGGTGCTTGCCCAGACCGGCAGCGCGGTAGTGAACACCACCAGCGGCATCACCGGGCAGTTCGACCTGGCCTCGGCCAGCACCGACGCTACCGTGAAGGTGTATGACGCCAGCGGCAACCTGGTGAAGAACATCGACCTGGGGTCCCAGGCCGCGGGCACCGTAAGCTTCCCGTGGGATGGTACCGATAATGAAGGCACCGTCCTTTCGTCGGGCACTTATAAATTTGTGGCCAGTGCCACGGTAGATGGCAGCGAAGTTGCACAAACGACGTATCTGCCAGCGACCGTCACAAGTGTGACGGTAGGCAGTACAACGGGTGACATGACCCTTAAGTTAGCCGACGGCTCGAGCGTAGCGCTGTCGAAAGTCAAAACCATCGGATCGTAAGCCGGCTTATCGGCACTGGAGTAGATTATGTCGTTCAATACCGGCCTGAGCGGTCTCAACGCGGCCAACACTGCACTTAACGTCACCGGCAACAACATCGCCAACGTTGCCACCACTGGCTTCAAGAAGTCGCGCGCCGAGTTCGGTGACGTCTACGCCAACTCGCTGTTCCTGGGCAGCTCCAAGAACGGCGTAGGTTCCGGCGTTGCCACCGCCGCCGTTTCCCAGCAGTTCACCCAGGGCACCATCAGCAGCACCGGCGCCAGCCTCGACATGGCCATCAACGGCAATGGTTTCTTCGTGGTCAGCGACAACGGCAACAAGGTCTACACCCGTGCCGGTGCGTTCGGCACCGACAACGCTGGCAACATCGTGGATGCCAGCGGCAACAAGCTGATGGGCTACGGTACCGACTCCGATGGCAATGTCATCGACGGCGTGCTGACCACTCTCAAGGTCGACACCTCCTCGCTGGCTCCGAAGGCCACCGAAACCGTCACCGAAACCATGAACGTCAACTCCAGCGACAGCGTACCCACGGTGACCCCGTTCGATGCCACGGACACCAACAGCTACAACTACACCTGGAGTACCGACATCTACGACAGTCAGGGTAACTCCCATACCATGACCCAGTACTTCGTGAAGAACGACACCAATGACTGGACCATGTACGCCACCATCGATGGCGTGAACCCGAACGACCCGACGTCGACGACACCGTACAGTGCCGACTTCACCTTCAACTCTGATGGCAGCCTGGCCAGCACCACCAGCAGCGACTTCACCGTTGATTCGACCGGCAAGCTGACCCTGACCAACTGGACCCCGGCAGCCAAGAACGCCAGTGGCGTCATGGCCAGCAACGGTTCGACCGCGGCTACCGGTGGCGTGACCTTGAACATGGCGAACACTACGTCCTACAACACCACGTCGGCGGTGACCGCCAAGTCTCAGGACGGCTATGCCACGGGTAACCTGTCGGCGCTGTCCATCGACAGTGAAGGCAACATCTTCGGTACCTACAGCAACGGCCAGTCCAAGACGGTCGGCCAGGTGGCCTTGGCCAACTTCGCCAACGTCCAGGGCCTGACCCCTAACGGCAGCACTGGCTGGCGCGAGTCGTCCGCTTCCGGTGTGCCGGTGGTAGGCGCGCCCAACAGCGGCACCATGGGAACCCTGACGGCGGGCTCGCTGGAGGATTCCAACGTGGACCTGACCAGCGAACTGGTGAACTTGATCAAGGCGCAGAGCAACTACCAGGCGAACGCCAAGACCATTTCCACCGAAAGCACCATCATGCAAACCATCATCCAAATGACCTGATGCATCCGGGGCGGCGCAAGGAGCCGCCGCCCTGGCCCTGGAGCCGCCATGAAAAAGGTTGTACATCTGTTGATGATTTTCTTGACCGCCACCGGCGGGCTCGCCGAAGGCGCGCCGGCTCCATGGTACAAGTATCAGAGCCTGAAAACCGGTCAGTTCGTTTGTGTGCAGAACGACCCTGGCGAGGCCTTCCAGCGCTTCGCCGGGCCGTTCCACAATGCAGGTTGCCGTCCCTAGTCTGACTCCACGGCGACTTTCGGCTGACAGCAGCGCCCGCTGCTTTAACGCCTGTTTCGCCGCTTCGCCGTCAACAAATACAGGTCGCCCTCTTGCCATTACCGGCAAGGGGCCGCCGAAATCTCGGCGCACCGTGCCCGTCGGAATCTCGACACTCCTCTGAAACCCCCATCCTAGAGCCTTTTCATCAGGTTTTTAAAACTTGGCCCGGGCTTTGCTATATCCCTGGTACTCAGCGATTCAGCGGCGCAAGCCGCCAAGGAGACGACCATGGATAAAATGCTTTATGTGGCCATGACCGGTGCCAGCCAGAACGCCTTGGCCCAGAAGGCTCACGCCAACAACCTTGCGAACGTATCTACCAACGGTTTCCAGCGAGACTTGGAACAGGCGCGTTCCATGCCGGTGTTCGGCGATACCTTGCCGTCCCGCGCCTATGCCATGACCGAACGCCCGGCCACCGACCTCAGTGCCGGCCCTATGGTGCAGACCGGTCGCGACCTGGATGTGGCCGTAGGTGGCGAGGGTTGGATCGCCGTGCTGGCCCCGGATGGCTCCGAGGCTTATACCAAAAGCGCCAGCCTGAACGTGGACGCTCTGGGCGTGCTGCGCACCAGCACCGGCATGGCCGTGCTGGGCAATGGCGGGCCGATCGCCGTGCCGCCGCAGGAGCAGATCGAGATCGGCCAGGACGGGACCATCAGCATCCGCTCCCTCGGCCAGGCGCCTTCGGTCATGGCTACCGTGGACCGCATCAAGACGGTAAACCCCAAGGCGGCTGACCTTACCAAAGGCACCGATGGCCTGATCCATACCAAGAGCGGTGAGCCCGCCGCGGTCGACGGCGCCGTTCAGCTGACCTCGGGCTTCCTGCAGGGCAGCAACGTGAATGCCGTGGAGGAAATGACCCAAGTGATGGCGCTTTCCAAGCAGTTCGAGATGCACATCAAAATGATGACGACCGCCAAGGAAGCCGATGAGGCGATGGCACGCGTCCTGCAAATGTAATGGTAACCCACACCTTTATTGACACTACAGGCACCGCGCCGTCGGCACCCTAAGGAGAACACCATGCTTCCAGCACTTTATGTCAGTAAAACCGGCCTGGCTGCTCAGGACACCAACCTGACCACCATTTCCAACAACTTGGCCAACGTTTCCACCACCGGCTTCAAGAAAGACCGTGCTGAGTTCCAGGATCTGCTGTACCAGGTAAAACGTCAGCCAGGCGCGGCTTCGACCCAGGACAGCGAGCTGCCCTCGGGCCTGCAGGTCGGTACCGGTGTGCGCATTGTCGGCACCCAGAAGAACTTCACCGCCGGTAGCTTGCAGACCACTGACCAGCCTCTGGACATGGCCATCAACGGCCGTGGTTTCTTCCAAGTGATGCAGCCGGACGGCACCATCTCGTACACCCGTGACGGCACCTTCCACCTGAACTCGGACGGTCAGATCGTCACCGCCAACGGCCTGGCAGTGCAACCGGCTATCACCGTGCCGGCCGAAGCGCAGACCTTCACCGTGGGCACCGACGGTACCGTTTCCATCACCACCACCGGCAGCGCCACCGCCCAGGTAATCGGCAACATCCAGACCGCGGACTTCATCAACCCGGCCGGCCTGCAGTCCATCGGCGGCAACCTGTACCTGGAAACCGCTGCCAGCGGTGCGCCCAACGTGGGTACGCCTGGCCTGAACGGCTTCGGTACCGTGCTGCAGAACACCCTGGAAAACTCCAACGTGAGCACCGTGGAAGAGCTGGTGAACATGATCACCACCCAGCGCGCTTACGAGATGAACTCCAAGGTGATCTCCACCGCGGACCAGATGCTGCAGAACCTGACCCAGAACCTGTAATCGCACAACGCCGCACCCCTAATCGCTTGCTCAAACGCCTGAAGGATCAGTTACACCGTGAGGTTGGAGTCATGAATCGTCGTCTGTCTGCTGTGCTGTTGTTGACCGGAGCCGCGTTCCTGGGTGGCTGCATGGCGCCACCCCCGAAGCCGAACGATCCGTACTACGCTCCGGTGCTGCCACGCACTCCGCTGCCGGCGGCCGCCAACAACGGCTCGATCTACCAGGCCGGTTTCGACCAGAACCTGTACACCGACCGCAAGGCGTTCCGGGTGGGCGACATCATCACCATTACCCTGGCCGAGAAAACTTCGGCCAGCAAGAGCGCCAACTCCAAGGTGACCAAGAGCAGCAGCAACAGCATTGGCCTGACCTCGCTGTTCGGCGGCAGCGGCACCACCAACAACCCACTCGGTGGGGGTGACCTGAGCCTGGACGCCGGCTACAGCGGCGACCGTACCACCAACGGCGACGCCAAGGCGGCCCAGGGCAACAGCCTGACCGGCTCGATCACCGTGACCGTGGCCGACGTGCTGCCCAACGGGATCATTTCGGTTCGAGGCGAGAAGTGGCTGACCCTCAATACCGGTCAGGAACTGGTACGCATAGCTGGCCTGATTCGTGCAGACGACATAGCGACCGACAATACAGTGTCGTCGACCCGAGTGGCCGACGCGCGCATCACCTACTCAGGCACCGGCTCCTTTGCCGAGGCCAGCCAGCCCGGGTGGTTGGATCGGTTCTTCTCTAGCCCGTACTTTCCTTTCTGAGTGCGTATGACCATGTTGAACTTCAAGCAGTTGGTGGCGGCATCCCTGTTGTTCCTGACCGCGTTCGGCGCCCATGCCGAACGTCTCAAGGACATCGCCAGTATCCAGGGCGTTCGTAGCAACCAGCTGATCGGCTACGGCCTGGTGGTGGGTCTGAGCGGCACGGGTGACCAGACCACCCAGACGCCGTTCACCATCCAGACGTTCAACAACATGCTCGCCCAGTTCGGTATCAAGGTGCCCGCGGGCACGAGCTCGGCCCAGCTGAAAAACGTGGCGGCGGTGTCCATTCATGCGGATCTGCCAGCCTTCGCCAAGCCCGGCCAGACCATCGACATCACGGTGTCGTCCATCGGTAACTCCAAGAGCCTGCGTGGCGGCAGCCTGCTGATGACCCCGCTCAAGGGTATCGATGGCAACGTCTACGCCATCGCCCAGGGCAACCTGGTGGTGGGTGGTTTTGACGCTGAAGGCAAGGACGGTTCGAAAATCACCGTGAACGTGCCTTCGGCAGGTCGGATTCCTGGCGGCGCAACGGTAGAGCGTTCCGTGCCGAGCGGCTTCGATCAGGGCAACTTCCTGACCCTGAACCTTAATCGGCCGGACTTTACCACCGCCAAGCACATCGTCGACAAGGTCAACGAGCTACTTGGCGCGGGAGTTGCAAATGCAGTGGACGGGGGATCGGTTCGGGTGACCGCGCCGCTTGATCCCAACCAGCGTGTGGACTACCTGTCCGTACTGGAAAACCTTGAAATAGACCCGGGCCAGGCCATGGCCAAGGTGATCATCAATTCTCGGACCGGCACCATCGTGATCGGCCAGAACGTCAAGGTTACGCCAGCGGCAGTGACTCACGGCAGTTTGACAGTGACGATCACCGAAGACCCGATCGTCAGCCAGCCCGGACCCTTGTCCAATGGCCAGACCGCCGTCGTTCCACGCTCGAAGGTCAATGCCGAACAGGAAGCCAAGCCCATGTTCAAGTTCGGCCCCGGAACCACGCTTGACGAGATCGTGCGTGCCGTCAACCAGGTTGGCGCCGCGCCCAGTGACCTGATGGCGATCCTTGAAGCCTTGAAGCAGGCCGGTGCCTTGCAAGCCGACCTGATCGTAATCTGAGGTGACGCAGCATGGACATGCCTTCTGGTGGAGTTTCGAAAGGCGCTGATTCTGGCGCCTACACCGACCTGAACCGCTTGAACGCGCTCAAGGTTGGCAATCGCGACAGCGAGGCCAACTTGCGCAAGGTCGCCCAGGAGTTCGAATCGGTGTTCGTGGGTGAAATGCTCAAGTCCATGCGCTCGGCCAACCAGTCCCTGAGCAAGGACAGCCTCATGAATTCCGATTCGGTCAAGCAGTACCAGGAGATGTATGACCAGCAGCTGGCGGTGAGCCTGTCCCACCAGGGTAACGGCATCGGCCTGCAAGACGTGCTCATGCGTCAGCTGTCCAAGAGCAAGGACGTCGCCCGCCCGGGCGGCAACCCCTTCGCCCGCCCTGAAGGCAATCAGCACGCCCTGGGCGCCGTGCGCAACGGCAGCGCCGATGCGCAGGCGGCCACGGCTTCTGCCCACAATGACATGGCAATGCTCAACCAGCGTCGCCTGGCCTTGCCGAGCAAGTCCGTCGACCGGCTGCTGGCGGGCATCGTGCCGAGCGCCACCGAAGCCACCGACCGCAATACCCTGGTCCGTGGTCAGGCGCCCCAGGCGAACCTGCTGCACCCGCCGGTTGCCAACAACCGTATCAACGTACCGGCCACCGCGCCGAGCGGCGTCGCTTCCGCCGTGGCCAGTGCCAACGCCGCTCAGGCCGGCAAGGGCGAGGCCGCCGGTGCCTATGGCGACTGGACCACCGACTACGCCAGCGCCACCAAGGCGACCCCGGTCACTGCCCGTACCTTGACCCAGGTGCCGCTGGCCCCGGGCAAGGCTGCCTTCGCATCGCGTGAAGAGTTCGTGGCTACCATGCTGCCCATGGCTGAAGAGGCCGCCGCGCGTATTGGCGTAGACCCGAAGGTTCTGGTGGCCCAGGCCGCGCTGGAAACCGGCTGGGGCAAGTCGGTGCTGCGTCAGAGCGACGGCAGCACCAGCTACAACCTGTTCAACATCAAGGCCGGCTCCAGTTGGAAAGGGGAGACCGCCCGCGCGGTCACCGCCGAATACGAGAACGGTCAGGTGGTCAAGGAGTCGGCGCAGTTCCGCGCCTACGATTCCTTCGCCGACAGCTTCCACGACCTGATCAATCTGCTGCAGAACAACGACCGCTATCAAGAAGTGGTGAAGTCTGCCGATAACCCGGCACAGTTTGTCAAAGAGCTGCAGAAGGCAGGTTATGCGACCGACCCGCGTTACGCGAGCAAGATCGCAGGCATCGCCAAGCAGCTCGAGAGCTACGGGAACTACGCGTCGAACGGCTCTTCCACGACTTTATAAGGTTTGAACCATGGCGAATCTGATCAACATCGGTCTGTCGGGGCTGTCCACCAGCCAGGCCGCGCTGACCACGACCAGTAACAACATCTCCAACGTGGCCACTGCCGGTTACTCTCGGCAGTCCACGGTGTCCAGCGCGGGCGCGCTGCAGAGCATCGGTGGCGCCGGCTACGTGGGCACGGGCACGACCCTGGCCGAAGTTCGTCGGATCTACAGCTCCTACCTGCAGAACCAGGTTGCGAGCAGTACCGCTCTGGACGCCGAAGCCAGCACCCTGTCGACCAACGCCGCCACGCTGGACTCCCTGCTGTCGGACAAGGCCACCGGGGTCACCTCGGTGTTGTCGGATTTCTTCACCTCGCTGCAAACCGCGGCGGCGTCGCCCAGCGACACCGCTTCGCGCCAGCTGCTGGTGACCGCTGCCTCGACCCTGAGCAATCGCTTCAACACCATCGCGTCGCAGATTTCGTCGTCCAATACCGACGTGAACAGCCAGCTGACTACGCTCTCGGAGCAGGTCAACACCCTGAGCAAGTCCATCGCATCGCTCAACCAGCAGATTGTCTCGATGGCCGGCAACGGCACCCCGAACAGCCTCATGGATGCCCGCGACGAAGCCGTGCGCCAGCTCAACGAACTGGTGGGCGTGACCGTGCAACAGCGCGACGGCCAGTACGATGTGTACCTGGGCAGTGGCCAAGCGCTGGTGTCCGGCACCTCGTCCAACACCCTGACCGCCCAGCCCAGCGCCAGCGATCCGACCACCTACGGCCTGACCGTCAACTATGCCAGCTATAGCACCGAGGTGACTTCGGTGGTCAGTGGTGGCCAGATCGGCGGCCTGCTGCGCTATCGCAGCGAAGTATTGCAGCCTGCCCAGAACGAATTGGGCCGCCTGGCCATGGTGGTGAGCGACTCGATCAACCAGCAGCTCGGCCAGGGCCTGGATGCCAATGGCGACTTCGGCAGCAGCCTGTTCTCCAGCATCAACAGCACCGCCGCCGTCAGCAGCCGCAGCCAGGCCAGCGCCAGCAACAGCGCCGGCTCGGGCAACCTGGACGTCACCATCACCGACAGCAGCGCGCTGACGGCGTACAACTACGCGGTGAAGTTCACCGATGCCAATACTTACACCGTCACTCGCTCGGACGGCACCGCCATGGGTAGCCATACCCTGGACGAAGACCCGGCGCCGAGCATCGACGGTTTCACCCTGGCACTCAACGGCAACAGCCTGAGCGCCGGTGACAGCTTTACCGTGACGCCTACCCGCAACGGCGCCAGCCAGATCACGACCGTCATGACGGATGTGTCCAAGCTGGCCTTCGCCGGCCCGCTCGCCGCCACCAGCAGCTCGGGCAACAGCGGCACTGGCAGCGTCACCCAGCCGACGCTGACGACCAAGCTGGACGTCTACGACAGCGCCGCCCTGGCCAAGGCCCAGAGCGGTATCGAAAACGGCTTGCCGGTGAAGCTGGTGTTCGGCAGCGCCAGCAATGGCAGCCAGGGCTACACCGTTTACAACGCCAGCGGTGCCAGCATCGGTACGGGCACCATCGTGCCCAACCAGACCAACACCCTGAGCGTGACCGTACCGATGCTCGACGATAATGGCAATGCCATGCTCGATGCCGACGGCAATGCCATGACCGCCAGTTTCCAGATGAACGTCAGCGGTTCGCCGGCGGCCAGCGATAGCTATACCGTGGCCTTCAACAGCAACGGCGCCTCGGACAACCGCAACGCCACCGCGGTGGTGAACCTGCAGAACGCCAAGACCGTGGGCGCCTCCACCGGCACCGGCGTCAGCATGACCGGTGCCTATGCCAAGCTGGTGGAAGACGTCGGCGCCAAGGCCGCCCAGGCCAGCAGCGACGCCACCGCCACGGCGGCCGTGCTGACCTCGGCCACCGCCAGCCGGGACTCGGTCGCCGGGGTGAACCTCGACGAAGAAGCCGCCGACCTGGTCAAGTTCCAGCAGTACTACACGGCGTCCTCGCAGATCATCAAGACTGCGCAGGAAGTTTTCTCTACCCTGCTCAACGCCCTGTAAGGAGGCCACGACATGCGTATCTCCACCGGACAGTATTTCGCCAACAGCACCAGCGCCTACACCAAGAACTTCGCGGCCACCGCCAAGACCCAGGACCAGATCAGTTCCGGCGAGCGCATCCAGACCGCGTCGGACGACCCTGTCGGGGCCTCCAAGCTGCTGCAATTGCGCCAGCAGAGCGCCGTGCTCGATCAGTACAAAGGCAACATCACCAGCGCCACCAACTCGCTGTCCTCGGAAGAAAGCGTGTTGAGCAATATCACCACCGCGCTGCAGCGCGCCCAGGAACTGGCCACCGAAGCCGGTAACGGCGCGCTGACCGATGACGACCGCAAGTCCATCGCCAGCGAAATCGGCCAGATCAAGGAAACCGTCTACGGCCTGCTCAACACCAAGGACGCCAACGGCCAGTACCTGTTCTCGGGTTCCAAGACCACGACCCAGCCGTACACGCTCAACAGCGATGGCACCTATACCTATCAAGGCGACGAGACTCAGCTCAGCCTGCAGGTGTCCGACACCCTGACGGTGGCTACCAATGACACCGGCTTCAACATCTTCGATCTGGCCACCAATACCAGCCGTACCACCACCCAGCAGACCTCGCTTGCCACGGTAGACGGCAAGCTGTCGGTGTCCAATGGGCAGATGACCTCGCTGACCGACTACAACAAGAGCTTCGCTCCTGGCCAGCCGTTCACGCTGACCTTCGCCAGCTCCAGCCAGTACACCGTCACCGACGCCAATGGCAACGACGTGACCGCGCAGACCGCGGGCAAGGGCAGCTACGACTTCGACAAGGAAGGTGGCGACAGCATCAGCCTGTATGGCGTGACCTTCAACGTGAACACCAACGTGGCCAAGGGCGAGAACGCCGACACCGTCCTGGCGGGCCGCACCTTCAGCCTGACCACCAGCCCGGACACGGTGACCGCCAACCGCCTGGCCAGCAACACCTCCACCGCGCAGATGACCGCGGGCGCGGTGACGGACTCGGCTGCCTATACCGCCGGTTTCCCCACCAACGGGGCGGTGATCAAGTTCACCAGCGCCACCGACTACCAGGTGTTCGCGCAGCCCTTGACCGACAGCAGCAAGCCGGTGACCAGCGGCACCTACAGCGGTGGCGGCTCCCTGACCACCGCCGGGGTGACCTTCAACGTCAGCGGTACGCCCTCGGCCAACGATCAGTTCACCGTAAGCGCCAACACGCACAGCACGCAGAACGTGCTCGATACCCTGAACCAGCTGGAAGTGGCCCTGAACACGCCCACCGTCAACGACTCGGCAGCCCAGCTCAAGCTGCGCAACTCGCTCGAGTCGGCCCTGGGTAACCTGCAATCGGCCAACAACCGCATCGACGTCACCCGTGGTTCCATCGGTGCCCGGGAAAACGCCCTGGAGATCCAGAGCGAGCAGATCACCAGCCTGAAAACCGCCAACGCGACGACCCAGTCGCAGATCGGCGATACGGACCTGGCCGAAGCGACCACCCAGCTCACTCTTCAGCAGACCATGCTGCAGGCTGCGCAGTTGTCCTTCTCCAAGATCTCGCAGCTGAACCTGTTCGATCGCCTGTAACATCGGCCTGGACGCCAGCATCGCTGGCTGGAGTCTACAAAGCCGCCAGCACTGCCTATGCTTGATAGGACGGTGCTGGCGGCTTTGTCGTTTTCGGCGGTTTTCCGGCACCCCTTTTGCACAGCTCTGCTCAGTACACCGTTGCCGTCATTTTTCTGGCCGCCCGCAGGCTGAAGCGGCCATCAGGCGAGTTTCTACATGACATCGACACCGCTGGTTTCCATCGCCGTCCTGGTCCAGGACGCTACCCATTTCTACCGCGCGCTTCACAGCGCCCTTGGGCAGAACTACCCGGCCCTGGAGGTGATCGTCAGTGACAGCTCGGGCGACCCGGAGGTGGCCCGGCTGGTGAAGGAGGCCCAGGCCACGTCGACGGTTTCCCTGCGTTACCACGCGCATGCCAAACCCTTGCGCTATCCTGCCGATGTGCAATGGGCGCTTGATCAGGCCAAGGGTGTCTACGTCAAATTCCTGCACAGCGAGGACTGGCTGTTGCCGACCCTGGTGGCGCGTCAGGCCCAGGTGCTCGACGCCTATCCGGACGCCGGCATGTGCTCGGCCCTACGCTGGTTCGCAGACCCCGACGGCGTGTTGCTACCCGTGCGGGTAGAAAACTTCTCATTGTTCACCGATGACTCCTTGCTCAAGGGCGGTGACCTGCTGGCGTTCTTTGAAGCCTGGCCCATCAACTTCATTGGTAGCTTGAGCGCGACACTGCTGCGTCGAAATTACCTCAAGCGCGTAGTGCCTGCCCTGGTCGATGCCGAAAGCGAATTGCAGGTCGATTTCGACCTGGCGCTCTATGTCAGCGTGCTGCGTCACGGCCATCTCGCGGTGATCGCTCAGACACTCTGCGCCGAGCGTCTAGAGCCCCTGCGCTACCGAGGGGTAGACGTCACCGCACGGCATGGGCTGGAACAAGCGGTGGTGGTCCGGTTGATCGGCCAACTCAGTGGCGAGCGGGCACCCTGGCCGGGGTCGGTCAGGGTGTGGAGCCTGACTACACCCCCCATCCCGGAAGCCGAGCGTGACTACACAGAGCTGCCGCTTACGCGTCTGCTGCATATCCAGACCCTGACCCAGGATGCTCGGATCGGCAGTAGCGCCCGTACGTTTTCCGAGATGTACCAACAGTGGCTGGCCAGTCGTGATTTCACCGAAGGCGGGCGCGCGCTGTTGCCCGAGCGTATCGCCAGTTGGCCTTTTCAGCCGCAGATCATGCCGGTGGTGTTTGCCCGAGGCGATCAGGCGGAGCTGGACGTTACCCTGTCCAGCATCGAGGCACAGAGTTACGGCGCCTGTGGCTGCCTGGTGTTGTCCAGCGTTCAGGCTGAGCTGGAACAGAAGGGCGCTCACGTCTACGCCCCCTTGCAGGCGGACTGGGCCAGTCAATTGAACGAATTGCTGGTGCAGCTTGAGGGTTTTGATTGGTTCTATCTGCTCGAAGCCGGCGACACCCTGGCCCCTCACGCCCTGTTGCAACTGGCCGAGCGCATCGCCACGAAGGAGGGTATCCAGGCCTGTTACAGCGACGAAGACCGTGGCGCGGATCTGCCGCAACCCGAGCCTGTCTTCAAGCCCGACTTCAACCTGGACCTGGCTCGTGCCTACCCCTACATGGGGCGGGCGGTTGCCTTTTCCCGACAGGGCTTTGCCGATGCTGGCGGCCTGGACGGCGGAGCGGGCGAAGCGGCCGCGGCGGACCTGGTATTGCGCATGGCCGAACAATACGGGCTGGGCTCCATCCAGCATGTGCCGGACGTACTGCTGCATGCGAAAGCCTCGCCCTATGCCGGGTGGCTGGCCCTTGGCAGCGTCGCTCAAGGGCATAACTATTCACTGGCCGGCCACCTGGCGCGCCTTGGCCAGGCCTTCGAATGGCGGGCCGCGCAGGTCGGCGATTTCCTCCGTGTGCGCTATGTGCACGAAACCCGGCCTCTGGTAAGCGTTCTGATCCTGGCATCGGACGACACGGCCCGGCTGCAGGCCTGCCTCGACAGCCTGCTGGAAAAAACCCAGTACGAACATTATGAGGTGCTGATCGGGGTGGAAACCTCGGCCTCCCAGGCCACACAGGACTGGCTGCAAGCCTTGCAGAGCATCGCTCAAGGCAGGATTGGCGTGGTCGAGCAGGCCGATGGGCAAGTGCGCGGCCAGCGCTACAACGGCCTGGCCCGGCAGGCGCGAGGCGAATACCTGCTCACGCTCAGCGCTGACTGTCGCATCATCGAGGGGGCCTGGCTCGATGAACTCTTG
The DNA here is from genome assembly GCF_049895785.1 of Pseudomonas sp. DC3200b2. Taxonomy (NCBI): domain Bacteria; kingdom Pseudomonadati; phylum Pseudomonadota; class Gammaproteobacteria; order Pseudomonadales; family Pseudomonadaceae; genus Pseudomonas; species Pseudomonas sp. DC3200b2. Next base: position 969,598 of record NZ_JAFCTA010000001.1, read on the forward strand.
GCCATCGGCCAAAGGCCCGAGGTCGGTATCACTGGCGCCAAGCTGCTAGGGCCCGACGGTCGTGTGGAACACGCAGGGCTGATCCTGGGCCTGCGTGGAATTGCCGGTTCACCCTTCCTGGGCGAGGCTCCCACCGCCAGAGGGTATCTGCAGCGTCTGGTCGTGCCGCAGAACTACACGGCGGTCAGCCAGCATTGCATGCTGGTTCGACGCAGCCTCTTCGAAGCATTGGGCGGGCTGATCACGGATGTACTGGGCGAGCATTGTCCGGACGTTGAGTTCTGCCTGCGCGTCGCCGATGCCGGCAGCTTGACCGTGTGGACACCTGATGCCGTGCTGGGCTATCGCTCCGCCCCGGACAACACGGCGCAACTGCGGCCCGGTTACGATCGGGCCATGGCTGAAGCCTACCAGCGGTGGATGCCCCGCTTGGTCAAGGACCCAGCCTACAACCCTAACCTGACCCTCGGCGGCTCGAGCTTCGGCCTGGAAGCAGGCCTGCATGGCGCCTGGCAGCCATTCGAATCGCGGCTGCGCCCACATCTGCTGTGCTTGCCGATCAACCCTGGCGCAGTGGGGCATTACCGCTTGATACAGCCGTTCCACGAGGTCGAGCGTGCCGGCCTGGCCACAGGCCTGGTGTACCACGGCGTACCCTCGCTCGCCGAAATGGGCCGCATCCAGCCGGACTCGGTAATCTTCCAGGGTCGCTACAGCCTGCGCGCCGCCGAAGGGATCGAGTCCTTCAAGCGTTACAGCCCGGCGTTCAGGGTGTACGAACTGGACGATTACCTGCTGGACGTACCAGGCGCTAACGAACACAAGCGTTTCCTGGCCAAGGATATCCAGTCCTCTCTACGCCACGGCGTGGGCCTGTGCGACCGCTTGGTGGTATCCACCCAGACGCTTGCCGAAGTCATGGCTGACATGATCGATGACATTCGGGTCGTGCCTAATATGCTGCCGCCGCAGCGCTGGGCTCATCTGCAAGGCAAGCGGCGGGGCGAAGCCAAGCCGCGGGTGGGCTGGGGCGGCGGAACCAGTCACACCGGCGACCTGTTGTTGATCAAGGACGTGGTCAAGGCATTGGCCAATGAGGTGCACTGGGTGTTCTTCGGCATGTGCCCGGAAGAGTTGCGCCCCTATGTGCACGAATACCACGGCTCAGTGCCTCTGGAGGACTACCCGGCCAAGCTGGCCAGCCTCGATCTGGACCTGGCCATCGCTCCCTTGGAACAGCACATCTTCAACGACTGCAAGAGCAACCTGCGTTTGCTGGAATACGGCGCCTGCGGCTTCCCGGTGGTGTGCACCGAAACCCGCAGCTACCGCGGCAGCCTGCCGGTGACCTTGGTCAGCAGCAACGGCACCGAGGAGTGGATAGCCGCGATTCGCTCGCACCTGGCCGACCCTGTCGCCAGCGCCGCCCAAGGCCTGGCGCTGCGTAAGGCCATCCACCGGGACTTCATGTTGCACGGTCCCGCGCTCGGGCGCTGGCTGGACGCCTGGACGCCTGATTGACCTCACCGTCTACCGATCAAACTGAATAAACGGGAGCCCAAATGGGACCTTCGGCACTGGTAAGTATTGTAATTCCTGCCTACAAAGCCACGTTTTTCGAAGCGGCGTTGCAAAGCGCATTTGCCCAGGATTATCCCGCAGTTGAGATTGTCATCGGCGACGATTGCCCTACAAACGCTATTGGCGAGATCGTCAAGCGGCTCGAGCCTGAAAGCCCGTGGCCGATCAATTATGCGCGCAATGATGTACAGCTTAGAGAAGCACCCAACGTTACCAGTTGCGTACGGCGGGCACGCGGAAAGTACATCAAGTTCCTATACGATGACGACCTTCTTAAGCCCAATTGCATCAGCCGGCAAGTCGAGATTCTTGAAGGTTACCCTGGCTTGAGCCTGGTCACCGCAAGGCGGCAGTTGATCGATGAGCACGACTCACCACTACCTGATACCTATGCCACCCGATTCCCTTTCGCTGAAAGCATGCGGGTGCATGGTCAGGACTTTACGTCGTTTCTCGGAGAATACACCTTCAACTTCATTGGCGAACCGACATCGGTTCTTTGCAGGCGAGCCGATCTGATCGCATTTGGAGACAGCATATTTGGCTTGGATGACCAACACATCAGCTGGTTAGGAGACTTGGCGATCTACGTCAAACTTATGCGGCAGGGAGATATCGCCATGCTGAATGAGACCTTGACGCTCTACCGGGTTTCATCTCAGCAGTCGAGCGAAGGCGGCAGGAATGACTCTACTGGGCCTGCGGCCTTCCACAAGCTCTTCCGTCGCCTTTTGAGCGAGCTGGGTTGGGTGCGACCTTCAGCTCAAAATACCCATGTACGCACTTCTCCCCTGGCGCTTAATGAATCAGCTGAATCTGGGCCTGCCTATGATTTAGCTGCATGGCTCCACAGCGTATTGCCGGGGTTTGCGCAACCAGACTTCATGAGCTGGCTGGACAAGCGACAACTCGGGCCGGTCAGAAGGGCGCTTATTGACAACCATGTGCGATCACAAGGCGGCGGGCCCGCCCTGCTGATCCTCATCAGCGATATGAAAAACGAAGAGTCGGCTCTTTTTCGTACGTTGACAGCCTTGGATCGTCAAGCGCCCTTGTTGAGTAATGCTACTGTGGTGGTGTTATCAACGCGTCCTGGAGTAGGGTCAGGCCAGGTAGAGCGAGGGCTCTATTGGGTGAGTAGCAATCTCGACGAGCGTGTCGGTCACATCAACCAGCTGATCTCCGAGGTCTCATTCGACTGGCTAATCCATATGGATGCAGGCGTGCAGTTCAATCGCGATGCGCTTAGCGTCGCGCTTTTGGAGCTGCTCGGAAATCCGGCGTGTCCGGGCATATTCTGTGATGAAGTTTACGTCGATACCCGTGGGGGCCTCTGGCCTGTATTGAGGAGTAACTTCAATTTCGACCAATTACTAAGTGTGCCGGCAGGCATGGCAGGTCATTGGCTCTTCCGCCGGGATGCTCTTCTGGCTGTCGACGGGTTTGATAATGCCTACCCGGGGGCTTTCGAGCTGGATCTTATACTTAGACTTATCGAAGCCGGCCAGCAAGGCTTTGGTCATATCAGCGAGCCGTTGACGCTCCGTCGGGCCGAAACGCTCGAAACGCAGCCGGATGAGCGTCGTGCCTTGTCCGCACACTTGGCCCGGCGAGGGTATGTCAACGCGCGCGTGATCGAATCCACAGCACGCCATTATGATATCGATTATGCTCAAGAGACCCCTTCAGTCGCGCTGATCATCCCCGTCCGGGAACCATTGGATAACATGAAGCGCTGTGTCGCCAGCGTATTGATGAACACGAAATACGACCCTTTCCACGTGCTGCTGGTCGAGACGCAAGATACGTCCCCCTCTTTGTTGGGCTGGATGGAGGAGCTCGAAGAACAGGCTCAGGGTAAGGTGCTTTCGCTGCGTAGTGCTGAACTCTTGAGTACCAATAGTGCAATGAACGGTGCCGTCGAAGCTTGCAACGACGATTACATTGCTTTTCTTGACCCGGCCTGTGTCGTGGTAGAGGAGCAGTGGCTGAATTTGATGATTGACCAGGCGATGCGCCCTGAAATTGGCGCCGTTACGGCTCGGCGGGTAGAGCGAGGTGAGCGCTTCAAGGATGCTGGTGTTCGCTTGGGGTTAGAAGGGCCGGCTGAGACCGCGCTGTATCGTCAGGACACTGTGCCGCTGGAATATATCCAGGCACAGCGAAACGTGATTGGCTTCTCTCGTGATTGTCTCGTGATATCCAAGCTCAAGTTCAAACAGGTTGGCGGCTTTGACGAGCTCCGATTTACCCAGCGATGGGCCGATGTGGATTTGTCTCTCAAGCTGCATTGGGCAGGCTATCTCAATCTCTGGACCCCCCGCGCCTGGGTGGCTTTGACCGAGCCGGTACGCCGGTTCCATGAGAATTGTGAAGCGGATGTCTGGGCTATGTATGCGCAATGGGGCGGCTCGTTAGGTAAAGACCCGAGCGGCAGTCAACTCTACGCCCTGCGTGGAAACGGATTCGATTTCGACAAGGATCCACAGGTACTGTGGCGTCCAATGAGTTTTGCGGGCTTGCCAGTGGTTGTCGCCAAAGGCCAGCCGGGTGAGCACGATTACCGCATCTCCAAGCCTCTGGAGACCCTGCGCATGGCCGGCAGGTTGGAGGGCGGCTTGGTTGAAGCCCAACCGCTTGAGAGTGAATGGCTGCGTTTGATGCCTGGGACGATCGTTTTGACCTATGGTATGGCCGCTATCGGTGCCAGCCTTCACAAGCTGAAGACAGAACTGAGTCCTTGCACAGTCTGCGATCTTTCGTACGCAAGCGATCAAGCTATCGAGTCAGCCAACTTACACCTCGAACTGGCTGACTTTGATAGGGTACTGGTCGCTACGCCGGACCAAGCCAAGCGGGTCGAAGGTATGCATTCGGTTATTGAAGTCATCCCTAGCCTGTTGCCACCTACTGAATGGCGCGATTTGCCCATAGCCAGATCGAACCGGCAGGTGACACGTGTTGGATGCGTATGTGTCGATGACGGGGCAGTCGATCTTTCAATCGTTTCCCAACTGCTGTCGACTTTCCGCGACGTGGAATGGGTGTTCTACGGCAAGTTGCCGGAAAGCCTGCGGGAAGACGTCAAGGAATTTCACCCATCAGTGGAAGCGCACCGCTATCCATACTGTTTGGCAAAACTCGAACTGGATGTGGCCATTATTGCCCCCATGGCTTCTTTCAGTAGCCTGGCCACGTCAGAGCACCGAGTATTGGAACATGGTGCCTGTGGCTCTGCCGTAATAAGCAGTCAACCCTCAGCCTGGCCAGTGATCACCGCGGCCCATACCGTTAAGGATCTTGCCAACGCGCTTCGCCAGCTACTTGATGATCCGCTCTATCGACAGGATTGCGCTAGCCGACTGCACGAGACAGTGATGGCGCGCGGCTTGCTAGAGGGCGACGGCGCAAACTCTTGGCTGAGCGCCTGGAGGCCGCTCGATAGTGCCGTGGATTGATCGGGGCGAGGCGAAGGCATTGCGCCTCGCCTCGCTCTCAGCCGAAGTTAATGGTCGACCAGCGCTTTGACATTATGGATTACGCGCGCGGTATTCAGGTCATCAAAATGGTCGAAGAACACTTTGCGAGCGACTACGTAGCGGTCGCTGGCCACCTGACGCGGGGTTTCAAGCTCTCGGTCCAACGCGGCAACCAGCGCCTCTGAAGTTTGTACGAGTGGGCCGGGGAAGACAATGTCCATGTCATAGAGCAGGCCGTCTTGTTCATGACGGTAGTGGTCATAGTCGTAAGCGAAGCTGAATACCGGCCTTTCAAGAAATAAAGCGTCCACAAAAACACTTGAATAGTCCGTGACCACCAAGTCGGCTTCCCTGAGCACACAGGCGATATCGGGAAACTGATCGTGATCCAATTCAATGATTCGATCACCGTCTATCATACTGGCGAAATTAAAAAGATCCTGGGAATTTTTGAAATAGTGAAGACGCAAACCCAATACCGCGTCGTGTCGGTCAAGCAAGGCGCGAAGCGCATCGACCTCGGCCTGGCGGAAATGATAGTAGCTCGCCCCGCTGACTTTAGTCTGACGATAGGTGGGCGCGTACAAGATCATCCGTCGGCCTTTCTTTATCCCCTGGATGCGGCCCAGGCCATCGCGTAGATAGGCTGGCAGGCGTTCCACCGATTGGCAGAGAAAATCTGTACGGGGCAGGCCCGTCACCCACATTTGATCGTACCGCAAAGGATGGAACATGGCCGCCATGGCATGGCTATCCATTGCTGAAGAGCTGATCAAGCCTGCGTAGTGAGCGCGCTCTTTGCGCCGAAAGCTCATACGGTCGGTATGAGCCCTAACCTGATCGTTGGCCAAGGCAAGCAGTTTCTTTAAGGGAATTCCATGCCACAGATTGACGATGATCCGTCTCCTGAGGCTCGGTTTGACAACGCTGAACTGGCGCGGGGGCCAGCGCATCGATAGGTCCATCGTGACCGAATGGGTTACGAACAGAACCCCACAACGTTGCAATGCTCTTAGTCCTGCGAACGACTGCAGATCGACCACTTGGGTATTGACGTGGCCGTGAAGTTCGAAGGTCGGCTTCACCCCGCGGGTGAGGATGACTTTCTCGATGGAAGTGTCCGATTTCACCGCTTCGAATACGGCGCGGGAATTCTCCACGAATTGGTCAGATTTCAAATGATGTACGACGAACGCCCAACTGTTGGATCGCTTAGGCGTAAGTCGATCCAACAACCGCCATATTGGCAGAACAAGCCAGTCTGCGAGAAATTTACGCATGAGCTTTCCTATAGGATCGGATGGTTACGCCCGTAATGGGGGAAGACTGTCGAGTAGCATCTCAATCATGCTGCAGTCGAAAGTCAGAATGCCGCATTTCTCCGATACGTTTCGACGTTCGGCGAAACTATCATCAATGAATATGGCATCACGCTCCTTGATAAACTCGGATTTAGCCCGCCCATCGACAATGTGTATAACGTCGTCGAAAAGTCCAGTGAGGCGATATTGGCGTAGTGTTGCTTCGACGTCGAAACGGTGGCGGGTGATTAGTTTCACCGAAATCGCGCGGTTGATGCATTGAAATACAAAGGCGATGATGCTTAGGTTGACCTCGCCTCTTAAAATGAGCGTGTCGTCGAGATCTAGATAAGCTAGAGAAAACCTGATGCAGTGCCGATAGCGATTGCTCAAGGCCCTGTCTATTTCCAGCGGACCTTCATAGGTAAGCAAACCCAGCGGCAGACGTTCATGCTCATAGATCCCAAGCAACGGAAAGTTGACACCGCGCACGCGATTCAAAGCCATCGAGCCGGCTATGCGTGGGGCGATCTCCAATAGCGTCAGTTCGCCATCAGCCGCACGCTTGAGTTGGAAGAACCATGGGCCATGCATTCGTAGCCGATCGCTTATGAGTGAAGCGATCGCGTGGCTTTCGCGCAGCTCGACGCTCACGCTGTTCACCGCAATTCCGTTGCGTGTGCGGACGCGGCGGCGGGCGCCGGCAAATAATAGCCCGCGGTCTCGGTCTGAGAAGCAGTCCACTGTGTATTCCTCGCCTGGCAGGAACTCGCAAATCAGAGGCTCCTTTAAAGCGCTGATCGCGCTGGCCAAACCTGCTTGATCGTCAGCACGGGTGGCGCCTTGACTGCCTTGCCCCTTGTCAGGTTTGACGAATACCGGGAAGTTCGTGACATCCCCGGGAGTTTCAAACGTTTTAGGAACACGTATCAGCGCACCCAGGGCTTCATAGGTTTTCGATTTACTTCGGGTCAGGCGGCAGACTTCCGGGCTCGCTGCAATGACCGGGCAGGGCAAACGATCAGCAACATCCTGGAGGGCAACGATGACGTCGTCATAGGCTGGATAGATGTAGTCGATCGACAAACGCTCGCACAGCTCGCACAACTGTTCAAACCACATCGGTTGATGAATGCTGGCGACCAGATGATACTCATCAAAAACGAGCTGGGCGGGATTGCTGACGGCTTGGCCCGCTCCGAATACCTTTACTTCCTTACAGCTTCTCAAGGCGTTGAAGATCTCGAGGCCAACTTCGGTGCCCGCTGGAAAGACAAGGACGTTGCGCACCTTCATCGGGCCGCTCCTTCGCGAAGCATTTGGCAGATGGAATTGACGACGTCTTCAGAAAGATCAGGGTAAATCGGGAGGCAAAGAATCTGAGAGGAGATGCGCTTGGCGACCGAGAGCTTATCCGGATCTGCCGACGGCAAACCCCGATACATCGGAAATTCTGAAATCAACGGATAGAAATAACGACGCGCCAGGATGTCGTGCTCCCGCATGAGCTCGTAGACTTGATCTCGGCTGAGACCGTAGCGCTCCGTCACAAGGATCGGGAAGTACGAGTAATTAGGCTCATGGCCCGGGACTGCGTCGAAGAGTTCTAACCCGGGAATGCAGCGAATCGCTTCCCGATAACGTTGGTCAATGCGTTGACGCATGACAAGCGCATTATCGATGTGCCGCAGTTGCAGCAAGCCAAACGCTGCGTTGATCTCACTCATTTTCCCGTTGATGCCTGGCGCAACGACAGTGACCTCATCAGCGAAGCCAAAATTCTTCAGGTAATCGATGCGTTTTTTGGTCTTGGCGTCGGGGCAGACGATCGCGCCGCCTTCGAAGGTGTTGAACACTTTGGTAGCGTGAAAACTCAATATTGACAGGTCGCCGTGGCGCAGAACGCTTGTCCCGTTCTGGCGAACCCCGAAGGTATGAGCAGCGTCGTAGATCACCTTCAGCCCATAGTTGTCTGCGATTGCCTGGATGCGTTCTACGTCGCATGGCGTGCCGTAGCAATGTACCGGCAAGATGGCGCTCGTTTTCGGAGTGATCGCCTTTTCGATGCTGGCGGGGTCTAGATTGCAGGTGACCGGATCGATGTCCACGAACACAGGGGTCAGATCGTTCCATAACAGCGAGTGTGCTGTCGCTACGAATGAATAGGGCGTTGTGATTACTTCCCCCGTGATGCGCAGGGCTTGCAGCGCGGTCACCAGCGCCAAGGTGCCGTTGGCGAACAAGCACAGATGATCAACGCCCAGATATTGGGCAAGGGCTTGCTCGAGCTGCTGGTGAAACGGGCCGCCATTGGTCAGCCGTCGGCTTTCCCACATCTGCTCTAGGTAGGGGATGAACTCCTCCAGCGGAGGGAGCAAAGGGCTTGTAACCGGGATGACTTTTGACATGCGCAACCACTCCAGAAGACGAACCACTCTGGGTTGGACATGACCGTCAAGAAAACGGTCATGGAGTGGCGACGATGGAGAGTCGAGCAAATACTTTGCCAAGCTTGCCGACTTACTCCAGCAAAGCGGCGACGCTGTCCAACACGAAATGTGGCTGAACGGCGGCGCCTTCAAGATGCTCGCGAGACGTCTCGCCAGTCAGCACCAGGAGTCCAAGGCACCCCGCTTCCTTGGCCATCGCGATATCAGTGAACAGTCGGTCCCCTATGACCAGCGTACGCGTCAAATCCAGGTCGAAACGCTCCTTCAGAGGCTTGAGCATTTCCTTGCTTGGCTTGCCAAACACTTGGAAAGGTGTTTTTCCGGTGGTCAGGCGAATCATTTCCAAGGTTGCTCCGATATCCGGTATCGGCCCGATTTCAGAAGGGCAAAACATGTCGGGATGAGTGGCCAGAATATCCGTGCCTTCGTTGATGTATTTGCACGCCGTTACAAGTTTCTTGTAGCTGAGTTCTGTATCGTAACCTACCAGAACGAATTCCGGGTCTGCGGAATCAATATTGAAACCTTCGTCCAGGAGGGTTTTTTTGAGGCTGTTCGTGCCTAAAACATGAATCTTCTCGACACGCCGGCGGTTCAACCAGCTGACGGCTGCGTCAGTCGAAAGCACGATATCGGCTTCTTCCACTGGAATGCCTAGCTTTAGCAGGCGCATAACGTAGTCCTGCTTGTTTTTGGAAGAATTGTTGGAAACAAAGTAGACCTGCTTGCCGCAGGCTCTCAATTTGGCAATGGCCTGGCTCGCGCCTGGCACTGGTTCGTTGCCTACATACAGAGTTCCATCAAGATCGAAAACGAAATGGTCTATTTCTGGTAGCCTGGCATCAAGGTTGGAAAACAGCCTGTCCGATAGGGAGAGGTCGGCATAATTATCTATCTCAACCCATTTGTTCCCTGTAATGTCGCACGGGTGGAAGTCCAAGCACCGGTTCTGGAACAACTGCTGCATCGCTACCTCTGTCCAATCCTTGCGTTTACCCTCCTCATCAATGATTTTTCTGATGTGCTCGAAGAAAGTTTCGCTTGCTTGAGCCGAAAACTTATAAAAATCAATTGAGCAGGCGTAGGCGTCGGATTCACTGATGGTCTTGGCGATATCAACGATCAATCCAGCGTCATCTACACTGACTTTCATAGACTCTGCATTGTAAAGCGACCTATCTACTGCGACCGCGTTTTCATGCGGGTCATCTAACAGACGACTCACTATGCTTGGATCGATGGACAGATCGGCATTGTTCAAAATAAAGGGCCTGCCAGCGACATGCCTGTTGGTCAGGTGGAGAGAGTACATATTATTGGTGTCCTCGTAGTCCAAGTTCTCCACGATGACAATTTCTATGTCCTTGATATGCTTGCAGTACTCCCTGACCTTAGCGCCCTCGTATCCGACCACTATGACGAGTGTCTCAATACCAGCCTGTTGATAGGCGTCGATTTGATACTGCAGGATGGCCTTGCCAGCCGTCGTTACCAGGCACTTTGGTTTCGCATTGGTCATGGGGCGCAAGCGTGAGCCTACCCCTGCGGCGAGAATGACTCCAATCATTGGCGGTACTGCTCCGACGGTTCGATTTGCACCTAGTATAGGGTGAGCTTGCCAGGCGGCAATGCTGGGGCCTCGCGAATCCCTAGTGACCATCCATCGCCCGCTTGGCCTGCATATTGCTCCAAACTCTCCATGCGCGGCCGCGGTCAAAAAACCGTCTGCCCTCAAACCCCGCTATGGAAAAGTAGGCATCGCTATGTTCGACGGAAAATCCCTGCTCATCACCGGCGGCACCGGCTCGTTCGGGCGCCATTTCATTCGTCGTCTGCTGGAGCGGTACCAGCCGCGGCGCGTGGTGGTGTTCTCCCGTGACGAGCTCAAGCAGTACGAGATGCAGCAGGTGTTCAACGCGCCCTGCATGCGCTATTTCCTGGGTGATGTGCGTGACGCCGAGCGCCTGCGTACCGCCATGCGCGGGGTGGACTACGTGATACATGCCGCCGCCCTCAAGCAGGTGCCGGCGGCGGAATACAACCCGGGTGAATGCATCCGCACCAACGTGACGGGCGCCGAGAACGTGATCGCCGCGGCCATCGAAAACCATGTGGCGAAGGTCGTGGCCTTGTCCACGGACAAGGCCGCCAGCCCTATCAACCTCTATGGCGCCACCAAGCTGCTGTCGGACAAACTGTTCGTGGCGGCCAACAACATCGCCGGCGAACAGGCCACGCGCTTTGCCGTGGTTCGTTACGGCAACGTCGCGGGGTCGCGGGGGTCGGTGGTGCCGTTCTTCCGCAAGTTGCTGGCCGAGGGCGCTGCCGAGCTGCCGATCACCGACCCGCGCATGACGCGCTTCTGGATCACCCTGGACCAGGGCGTGCAGTTCGTCATGGACAGCTTTGCCCGTATGCATGGCGGCGAAATCTTCGTGCCGAAGATTCCCTCCATTCGCATCGTCGACCTGGCCACGGCCCTGGCGCCCTCGCTGCCTCAGCGCACGGTGGGGATTCGCCCCGGCGAGAAGCTGCACGAACTGATGGTCCCCCAGGATGACGCACGCATGACCCTGGAGTTCGCCGACCATTTCACCATTCAGCCGTCGGTGCGCTTCACTAGCGTAGACCTGGATTTCGCCCTGGATGCTCGCGGCGAACGGGGTGCCCCCGTGGATGAGGCCTTCGAGTACAGCTCCGACACGAACCCCGAGTTTCTCGACCTGGCAGCCATCGCCCGGCTGCATGCCGGGCTGGCGTCATGATCCCCTATGGCCGGCAAAGCGTCGATGAAGCGGACATCGACGCGGTGGTGCAGGTGCTGCGTTCGGACTGGCTGACCCAGGGCCCAGCAATCGAGCGATTCGAAGCGGCCATGGCCAGCCGCTGCGGTACCGACCACGGGATCATGGTGAGCAACGCGACCGCCGCCTTGCACCTGGCTTGCCTGGCCGCCGGGCTCGGCCCGGGAGACTGGCTGTGGACCAGCCCCAATACCTTTCTGGCATCGGCCAATTGCGGCCTGTACTGTGGCGCCCAGGTGGACTTCGTCGACATCGATCCCTTCACCTGGAACATCAGCGCCCAGGCGCTGGCGGCCAAGCTGGCGGTGGCCGAGAGGGAAGGGCGCCTGCCCAAAGTGGTGGTGGCGGTGGCTTTCGCTGGTCAAAGCTGCGACATGGCTACCTTTGCCGACTTGGCGCGCCAGTACGGCTTCACCCTGATCGAGGATGCGTCCCACGCGGTGGGTGCGTCCTACCAAGGGCAGCCCGTGGGCAGCGGCCAGTACGCCGACATGACGGTGTTCAGCTTTCATCCGGTGAAGATCATCACCACCGGGGAGGGTGGGCTGGTGGTCACTCGCCATACCGCGCTGGCCGAGCGCCTGCGACGCCTGCGCAGCCATGGGATGACCCGCGACCCGGCCCTGATGACCGAGCCCAGCCATGGGCCCTGGTATTACCAGCAATTGGAGTTGGGCTTCAACTACCGGGCCACGGATTTGCAGGCGGCGCTCGGTGTATCCCAACTGGCGCGCCTGGATGGCTTCCTCCAGCGCCGACGCGCCCTGGCCGCCGCCTACGACCAGGCCCTGGCCAGGTCGCCGCTGCGCCTGCCCGCGCGCCAGCCTGGCGCCGAGTCGGCCTGGCATCTGTATGTGGTGCGGGTCCCGCAGCGCAGGGATGAAGTGTTCGCCAGCCTGCGTGCCGCGGGTATCGGGGTGAACGTGCATTACATTCCGGTGCACCTGCAGCCCTACTATCGGCAACTGGGCTTCGGCCCGGGCGACTTCCCAGAGGCGGAAGCCTATTACCGTGAAGCCCTGAGCCTGCCCCTGTACCCGGGCCTGACGGCCACCGAACAGCGTTACATCGTCGATACCCTGACGGGGGCGCTGGCATGAGCAAGGTGGCCATCATCCCCGCGCGAGGAGGCAGCAAGCGCCTGCCTGGCAAGAACCTGCGGCCGTTCAACGGCCTGCCCATGATCGCCTGGTCCATTCGCGCCGCGCGGCGCGCAGGGTGTTTCGACCGGATCGTGGTCAGTACGGACGATCCAGCCATCGCCGAGCTCGCCTTGACCGAAGGCGCCGAAGTGCCTTTCATGCGGCCGGCCGCCTTGGCCGACGATTACACCGGCACGCTGCCCGTCGTGGCTCATGCCCTCGAACAGTTGCCCCAGGCGAGCCTGGCGTGTTGCCTGTACGCCACCGCGCCGCTGGTCCAGGCGTGTCATCTGCGCGAAGGCCTGGCGCTGCTGGAAGCGCGCCCAGACAAAAGCTATGCCTTCTCCGTCTGTACCTTCGCATTCCCGGTGCAGCGTGCCTTGGTGCTCGACGCTGAAGGTGCCTTGAGCGCGCTCTACCCTGAGTACCGCGATACCCGATCACAAGACTTGCCGACGGCCTATCAGGACGCTGGGCAGTTCTATTGGGGAAGACGGGAGGCCTGGCTGCGCGGCGATCCGCTCTTCTCGCCATGCAGCCTGCCGGTGCAGTTGCCACGTTACCTGGTGCAGGACATCGATACCGAGGAAGACTGGCGACGCGCGGAATTCATGCACCAGGCGTTGAGCGCGGCGGGAGAGCTTGAATCGTGAATGTGCTCTTTCGAGCCGATGCGTCCAGCCACATCGGGGTAGGGCACCTGGCCCGTTGCCTGACGTTGGCGCTCGAGCTACGTCGAAGAGGCCTACAGGCAAGTTTCGCTTGCCGTGAACTGCCGGGCTTTGACCCGGCCCTGGTGCAAGCCCAGGGCTTCGCGCTTATCCGCCTTTCGGTCGAAGGGGATGACCTGGCGGCCCTGGATGGGCAGCGCTTCGATTGGCTGGTGGTAGACCATTACCAACTGGACGCTCATTGGGAAAAGCGGGCACGCGCCATCGCCGAACGCATCGCGGTGATCGACGATCTCGCTGACCGAGCGCACGATGCCGACCTGTTGCTGGACCAGAACCTGACCGCCTCCCGGGAGCGTTACCAGCCCCTGTTGCCTTCGACCTGCCAGCGGCTGCTGGGCCCGCGCCATGCGTTGCTTGGCACTGCTTTCCAAGGCCATGCGCGACCGGCATCGGCGCGGGTTCGCCGGGTATTGGTCAGCTTCGGTGGCTTCGATGTGGCCGGCATGGCCCTGATGACCCTGGAAGCCCTGAGTGCCTGGCCGGAATTGGAAGTGACCCTGTTGGCGGGCCACGGTCATCCGCGCTGGGCTGAATTGCAGAGCAAGGTAGCAGCCCATCCAGGATGGCGATTGCTTGGCTACAGCGCTCGGATGGCCGAGCTGATGGGCGAGGCCGACCTGTTCATTGGCGCCGGCGGTGGAACCAGCTGGGAGCGCGCTGCCCTGTGCTTGCCCAGCCTGTGTGTGGCTGTGGCCGCGAACCAGGTGGGCAATGCCGAGGCGTTGGCCCGGGCTGGCGGGCACCTCTATCTGGGGTTGGCCCAGGACCTGACCCAGGACGCCTTGCGTGGCGCCATAGCCTTGTTGATCGCCAATGCCCCGCTGCGCCAGAGCCTGGCCGAGCGGGCCCGCCAGCTAGTGGACGGCCGCGGCGCACAGCGTGTGGCCACGGCTCTGCTGGGGCCGCTGTTGAGCTTGCGGGCTGCCACGGCCGACGACGCTCAGCGGCTGTTCGACGGGCGAAACGCCGAGGCGGTGCGCCTGGCCTCCTACGACACCCGGCCACTGGACTGGTCGCTGCATCTGGCCTGGCTGTACGGCACCCTGGCCGATAAACGTCGGGCACTGTTCATTGCCGAGGTTGGGGGGCAAGCGATCGGCATGCTGCGCTACGACCGCCATCCCAGCGAGCCGGGGCGCGCCGAAGTCTCCCTTTATCTGTTCGAGGCCTGGCTGGGACAAGGCTGGGGGCGGTGGCTGTTGCGGGCAGGGGAGGCGTGGCTGATCCGGCATTGGCCGGATGTCATCCGTGTCGACGCGGCGGTACTGCCTCACAACCAGGCTTCGTTGCAGCTTTTCCGCCTCGCCGGGTTCAGCCAGCAGGCGTGTGAATTCACCCGAGCATTGGAGCATCGAGATGATCAAGATCGGTCATAGGCAGGTGGGCGCCGATAGCGCGCCCCTGGTGATCGCGGAGATGAGCGGCAACCATAACCAATCCCTGGACCGTGCGCTGGCCATCGTCGACGCCGCCGCCCAGGCCGGGGCTCATGCGTTGAAGTTGCAGACCTACACCGCTGATACCATGACCCTGGACCTGGACGAAGGCGAGTTCCATATCAGCGACCCGGATAGCCTCTGGGCGGACACGTCCTTGTACGCACTCTACCAGCAGGCGCATACGCCCTGGGAATGGCATGCACCCATTTTCGAGCGGGCCAGGGCCAGGGGTATGCTTGCGTTTTCGTCACCCTTCGACGAGACCGCTATCGATTTCCTCGAAATCCTCGATGTGCCGGCCTACAAGATCGCCAGCTTCGAAAACACCGACCTGCCACTGATCCGCCGCGCCGCGGCCACGGGCAAGCCGCTGATCATTTCTACCGGCATGGCGAGCCTGGCCGAGCTGGAGCTTTCCGTGAGCACGGCACGGGAAGCGGGCTGTCGTGACCTGATCCTGCTCAAGTGCACCAGCACCTACCCCGCCACGCCACAGAACACGCACCTGCGCACCATTCCCCATCTGCGCGAGCTGTTCGGCTGTGAGGTGGGGCTGTCGGACCACACCATGGGGGTGGGAGCGGCGGTGGCGGCCGTGGCTTTAGGGGCTACCGTGGTAGAAAAGCACTTTACCCTGAGCCGCGCTGAAGGCGGCGTGGACGCCAGCTTTTCCCTGGAGCCGGCGGAATTGGCCAGCCTGGTCACCGAGACCGAGCGAGCCTGGCAAGCGTTAGGGCAGGTGCGCTATGGGCCGACGGTCGCCGAACGCAAGTCCATGGTGTTTCGCCGCTCGCTCTATGTCACTCGGGACCTGGCCGCGGGCGAGGTATTCTCCAGTGAAAACGTGCGGGCCATCCGCCCCGGCCTCGGGCTGCCGCCACGTCATCTGGAGGCGGTTCTCGGGCGCAAGGCCCGTCAACCCATCAAGCGCGGCACTCCCCTGGCCTGGCCCTTGCTGGATTGACCCCCGCCGGTTCCCCAGCTGGCGCTGGGTCCCACCCAGAGGCCCGGCTGCAAACGGGGCTGGGTGGGAACCAGCGAAGCTGGTGAACGTCGCTCCCAGAGCGGCGCAGGTCCACGCCCCCCTTGGGGAAGCCTGGTTTTGACTCAAATGACAAGGCTGTCACGTGACCTGCCAGTCATTTTGCGCATCTCCTCAATATTGTAACCTGACACGTCTAGGCGCCCGGGCGGCCTTCCATTCCCCCTCGGCTTGCCCGCTCAGGTCTCCGTCAGCGCTACGTCGGGGTGGCGGCGCGTTGTTCCAGCGATTCTTTTTTTGGGAAGCCAGAATGATTGGCATCAAAAGCATAGCGAGTTACGTACCGGCCGCCGGCCTGGACAATTACGCGCAAGGTGCGAAATTCGGCAAGGATGAAGAGTTCATCCTGGGCAAGATCGGCTCGGCATTCCTGCCACGCAAGGCGCCGGAGCAGGAAACTTCCGACCTCTGCGTAGAGGCTGTGAATGCGTTGTTCGCCAATAACCCCACACTGCGCAAGGATGCCATTGACGCCCTGATCGTCGTGACCCAGAACGGTGACGCCGAAGGGCTGCCGCATACCGCGGCCATTGTGCAGCACAAGCTGGGCCTGACCACCACGGTGGCGGCCTTCGATATCTCCCTGGGCTGCTCCGGATATGTGTACGGGCTGTATGCCCTCAAGGGCTTCATGGAAGCCGCCGGGTTGAAGAATGGCCTGCTGGTCACCGCCGACCCCTATTCCAAGATCGTCGACCCGGAAGATCGCAACACCACCATGCTCTTCGGCGACGCGGCCACCGCGACCTGGATGGGCGAGGATGCGACCTGGCAGCTGGGCAAATCCATGTTCGGTACCGACGGGGCAGGGGCCGAGCACCTTAAGGTGAACGATGGCGTGTTCTATATGAACGGCCGCCAGGTCTTCAACTTCGCCTTGCTAAAGGTGCCACAGCACCTGGCTGCCTTGCTGGAAGCCTCGGGGCTCAGCGCTGACGATATCGACGCCTACTGTATCCACCAGGGCAGCGCGGCCATCGTCGACGCCGTGGCGCGCCGTTTCGAGGAAGACAAGCCCGAGAAATTCGTCAAGGACATGGTCGAGACCGGCAATACAGTATCGTCGAGCATCGCCCTGCTGCTGGAGAAACACTTGATGGATTCCAGCTGGAAACGTGTAGCCATCAGCGGTTTCGGTGTCGGCCTCTCGTGGGGTTCGGCTATCCTTTACCGCGAATAGGTTTCGCGGGCGCAACGGGTAATGACGGACACTCTGAGTGAAAACCTGGCGGTGCTTCGCCAGCGCTGGCCCGAGCTGGCGGCTCGCACCGAAGGTCAGTCCGTGGACGGCCTGGCGGTCGAAGTGGTGGAGGGGAAGGAACAAACCCTGAGCATCGACGGGATTCAACTGACCAGCCGTCATGGTCGGCTCGCCGAAGCGCAACTGCAAGCCGCCAGCTTGCCCGAAGGCGCCCCGGTGGTTCATTTGTACGGCTTCGGCCTGGGCGACCTGCAGCGAGTGCTGCTGGCGGAGCCGCGACTGGAGCGATTGCAGGTACATATCCTCAATGGCCCCTTGCTAGGCCTGGTGCTACAGGTTACCGACCACACTGACTGGCTCAGTGATCCTCGGGTTAGCCTGGCCCATGCGGGCGATGCCGGGGAAATCCAGCTGCCCTTCTTCGCGCTCCCTTCCGAGCTGGTATTGGCCGAGGAGGCGGCTGCCAAGATTCGGGACCGCCTGGTGAGTGAAACCCATCTGGCGTTCAACAATCGCGTCTTCACTGCACAGGATCCGGAGCTGGTGGCCCGGCTGCAAGAAAACGCGCCGCTGCTGTCGAGCGATGGCGACGTCGCCGAGCTGTTCGGCACCATCGAGGGCGCGGACGTCTATGTAGTAGCGACGGGGCCCAGCCTGGAACTGCACTATGAGCATTTGCGCCAGGCCCGACGTCCCGGAGGGCCCCTGCTGATCTGCGTGGACACCGCCTACCGGCCTTTGCTCGAGCGGGGGATAGTGGCGGATATCGTGGTCAGTATCGACCAGCGTATCTCGCCCCGTCACCTGCCCCCTGAACGTTCCCACGCCAGTACGCTGGTCTACATGCCCCTGCTGGCGGCGGACGTATTGAACCAGTGGCGAGGCCGTCGCCTGGCCACCTATTCGGCCAGTCCTGTCTATGCCGAGGCCCGGCGACGTTGGCCCAAGGCCCAATTGCATGGAGGCGGCAGCGTGATCCACCCGGCGGTTGACCTGGCCGTGCGCATGGGCGCGGCGCGGGTGACGCTGTTCGGGGCGGATTTCGCCTTTCCCAATGACAAGACCCACGCCGGCTGGCAGGACGGCGATCTGGGTCCGCAGTTGACCCATGCCCGTCACTGGGTGCTGGACGGCCACGGCGGTCGGGTACGTACCCAGCTCAATTTCCGCAGCTACCTCACTGAACTGGAGCGTTATATCGCTCGGCATCCACAGGTCGCTTTCTTCAATACCAGCCGGGGCGGCGCGCTGATCGCGGGCACCTCGTTCGACGAGAACCTTGTGCGTGACTGAACCGGATGAGTTGATCGACGCCTGCCTTCTGTGTGCCGGGCTGTTTCGCCTGGGCCGTGATGTCGAGGCGGCCTTGCGAATGGTGGACCTGTTCGACGCCCTGGCGCCGCGCCTGGCCCAGGCCGGGACAGAAGAGCAGCGAACCTGGGGCTTGCTGGTCAACGACATTTTTTCGCGTCAACAGCTTCAGGATTGGCTAGGTGTAGCCGATGCCCTGCAGTACGAGTTGGTGACGCTCATCACGGCCGGGCAGGCTTGAAACATCGCCCAACCGCGAGGCCTTTCCTGGCAAGTTCGAAACACCCGGCATGGCAAGTTGAAGGTCGGGACAATTGCCAAGAGAGTCACAGTTTTCCATCTTCGCCGGGTTGCGCTTAACGTCTTAACCCGTTGAAATTGAAGAGGAAAACAAAGAGGTGCGAAAAAATCTGCAAATGGCCCCTCAAGACAGCGACCAACACGACGATAACTAGTACGTAGGTTCTCTAGGCCACTTCCGGCCAGCCAGGGCCGGTAGCCAAAAGTACATCATTCCCGTTGAGGATTTCGTCATGTCGTTGACCGTTAATACCAACATCGCTTCCCTGACCGTTCAAAACAACCTGAACAAGGCTTCGTCCGCCACCAGCACCTCGATGACCCGTCTGTCCTCGGGCCTGAAGATCAATAGCGCCAAAGACGACGCCGCTGGCCTGCAGATCGCTACCCGTCTGACCACCCAGATCAAGGGTCTGACCGTAGCCACCAAGAACGCCAACGACGCCACCTCGATCGCCCAGACCGCTGAAGGCGCGCTGCAAGAAACCACCAGCATCCTGCAGCGTATGCGTGAACTGGCTGTCCAGTCGCGCAACGACTCCAACAGCACCGCTGACCGTACCGCTCTGCAGTCCGAATTCAGCCAGATGAGCGAAGAACTGACCCGTATCTCCACGTCGACCACCTTCGGTACCGGCATGAAGCTTCTGGACGGTTCGGCTTCCGGCCTGCAGTTCCAGGTTGGCGCCATGACCGGTGACGACCAGCACATCGACCTGGGCATCAGCCTGGACGCTTCGGCTGCCGGCCTGGGCCTGAGCGGCTCCGTGATCACCGGTACTGATGTAAGCACTGCCCACACCGCGATCGACTCGGCCATCAGCGCCATCGACGCTGCACTGAACACCGTGAACACCACCCGTGCCGACCTGGGTGCCAAGCAGAACCGTCTGGAAAGCACCATCAGCAACATCAGCAACATCATCGAGAACGCTACCGCTTCTCGCTCCACCATCCAGGATGTGGACTTCGCTGCGGAAACCGCTGAGCTGACCAAGCAACAAACCCTGCAGCAGGCTTCCACCGCGATCCTGTCTCAGGCCAACCAGATCCCGTCCGCTGTTCTGAAGCTGCTTCAGTAATATCGGTCGATGGTCAATGACGAGAGGGTGCGCCGAGCGCGCCCTTTTGTTGTTTTCACCCTGAGGTAAATGGTTATGGACATGAGTGTCAATGCAGTAAAGGCGCTTGAAGTCAGCAAGCCCATAACGCCGACCGCCGCCATCGGCCCCTCGACGCCCGCTTCGGCCAACGACCCGTCGGCCGCCAGTAACAGCGTGGCGCCCACGGGCAAGGTCGAGCGCGATCAGGTTGAGAAGGCCGTGGAGGACATCCAGGCGTTCGTGGATGCCAACCAGCGCAATCTTAATTTTTCCATCGACGAAACCACCGGTGACGTCGTGGTGAAGATAGTCGCGACCCAAAGCGGCGAGGTGATTCGGCAGCTCCCTTCCGAGGAAGCCTTGAAGATGGCGCAACGCCTGAAAGATCCCCACAGCCTGTTGTTCGACGAGCAGGCCTGAGGTGGGCACGGAACTTGTAATGTTCCGGTGAACAAGGCAGCCCGCCGGTTTCTCGGCGGCTGACCTACAGGAGAGGATCAATGGCTTCGACAACATCCACTACATCGGTCAGTTCGAGCGGCGGGATCACGGTCAGCGGCATCGGCTCCGGCATCGATACATCATCGATCGTCAGTGCCTTGGTGAACGCGTCCACCAGCCCTAAGCAGACCCAGATCACCAAGGCGGAAACCGCCACCAATACCACGCTGTCGGGCATCGGTAGCCTCAAGAGTGCGTTGGAAGCGTTCCAGACGGCCGCGGCCGCGCTGAACAATACCAACACCTTCATGGGGTTGACGGCGTCTTCTTCCCTGGAGACAGTGGTCAAGGCAACCTCGGACAACACGGCGTCCCCGGGTAGCTATTCGGTCAATGTCACGCAGCTGGCTACCGCCTCTAAAGTGGCCAGCAAGCTGTTCACCAGCGGCTCGAGCACGGCCATCAGTTCCGGTACCTTGTCTATCACCCAGGGCGGCAAGAGCTATTCGGTCACCGTTGGTTCCGGCGCGACCCTGAGCAGTGTGCGTGACTCGATCAACTCATCGCTATCGTCCAGTGGCATCAGCGCCAACATCGTGACGGACTCGAACGGGTCGCGCCTGGTGTTGACGTCCACCACCACGGGCGCCGGGTCGGACATCTCCACCAGCGGGATCTCCGAACTGACCATCGACGGTACGGCGCAACTCAATACCGGGGATAACACCAGCGCGGGCTACATCACCGCTCGGCCGGTCGATGCGGCGTATACCATCGACGGCTTGTCCATGACCAGCAGCAGCAATACTGTCGATAAGGCAGTGAGCGGTCTGAGCCTGACGCTCACGGGCACGGGTACCTCGACGGTGACCGTAGCGTCCGACAGTGACACGCTGAAAACCTCGGTGCAGTCGTTCGTGGATGCCTACAACACCATGATGACGGTCATCAACAACCAGACCAAGGTCACCTCCACCGGTGCGACCACTAGTACCAGCGATTCGGCCACCACGTCGGCCGGCGCGCTGACGGGTGACGCGATGGTTCGCAAGTTGGTGTCGCAGATTCGCGGCGCCCTGACTGAAGTCAGCACCACCAGCGGCTCGCTGAGCGTTCTGTCTCAGCTTGGGGTAGGCACCAACTCTTCCACCGGCCTGTTGTCCCTGGACGACACCAAGTGGAACACGGCCATGAAGACCCAGTATGGCAACGTGGCCACCCTGTTCACCGGTGAAGATGGCCTCATTACCCGGATGGACGACATCATCGAAGGGTACACGCAAACCGGTGGCGTGCTGGAAACCCGTCAGAAGTCGCTCAATGCCAAGTTGAGCGACCTGGACGAGCAGCAGGACGCGCTGGATCGACGCACCGAGTCCTTGACGGCCATTCTGACCGCCAAATACACGGCCATGGATACCCTGGTGGCGCAACTCAACGCGACCAGCACCAGTGTGCTGAACACGCTTGAAGCCATGAACAACTCCGACGACTGATCGGATGCCTGGCTGTCTTTGCCCGATGAGTCCACGTGGCTCATCGGGCTTTTTCATTTCAGCGTCGCGTTAAAGTTCGCCCGTTCTACGTCGATAAACTGAGCATGGGGACCTTCCGGTCCCGCCGATTTCGTCCTTTTTCCAAGAGGCCATTTCCGATGCATCCCATGAAGGCGCTCCGCCAATACCAGAAAGTGAATTCCCACGCCCAGGCGTCCGAGGCCAGTCCTCATCGCTTGGTGCAGATGCTGATGCAGGGCTGCCTGGATCGCCTGGCACAGGCCAAGGGCGCCATGGCGCGCGGTCAGGTGGCGGAGAAGGGCGTGATGCTGGGCAAGGCCATCGAGATCATCGGTGGCTTGCGTGAGGGGCTGGACCCGGAGAAGACCGACGACAAGAAGGGTATCGCTAGGCTCGACCAGCTGTACGCCTACATGATGAAGCAGCTGATCCAGGCGAACCGCAAGAACGATCCGAACATCGTCGACGAGGTCGCTCGCCTGATGATCACCGTCAAGGCTGGCTGGGATGCGATCGGTCATGCAGCTCAGGATTAATCGCGAGGACTCGACCATGAGTGCCCTTGAACGTATCGAATACACCCGCGTGGCGCTCAGCGAAGCACTGGCGGTGAAAGACTGGGCAGCGATCGGCAAGCTCGATCTGCAGATCCGCGCATGCCTCGATGGCCTGTTCGATAGCGTATCGGTAGACCCGGCGGTGATCCGCCACAATCTCGAATCCCTGCTCCACCTGTATCGTCAGCTGGTGGACGCCAGCCGCGGCGAGCGCCAGTCGGTGGTCGAGGAGCTTCAACAGGTCCGCCAAGGCCAGAATGCCAGCAAGGTATACCAGCTGTTCCGTTAAGCGAGAGCCGGGTGCTCTCGCGACTCGCGCCATCAACGCGCCATAAATTTGACTGTGCCGGCTTTTTTGACTTTACTAGTGCCTGTTCAACAGGTTCCGGCGTCTCAAGGTTCAGAGCCATGAGGGTGGCACATCGCCGTAGCGGGCATCCGGCCGTAGCGGGTATTGACTAGGGAAGTTGCTATTGCATGTGGCGTGAAACGAAAATTCTGCTGATCGATGACGATAGCGTTCGCCGCCGCGACATGGCGGTGATCCTCAGTTTCCTCGGTGAAGACAACCTGCCATGCGGCAGTGGTGACTGGGAGAGAACGGTCGAGGGCCTGCCCTCCAGTCGCGAAGTGCTTTGCGTGCTGGTCGGCACCCTGAGCGCGCCGGCGAACCTGCCGGGCCTGCTGAAGACCATCGCCGCCTGGGATGAATTCCTGCCGGTGCTGCTGCTCGGCGACAGCTCCCATGTGGAGCTGCCCGAGGACCAGCGCCGGCGCGTGCTTTCCAGCCTGGAGATGCCGCCCAGCTACAGCAAGCTGCTGGACTCGCTGCATCGGGCCCAGGTCTATCGCGAAATGTATGACCAGGCCCGCGAACGGGGCCGCCAGCGCGAACCCAACCTGTTCCGCAGCCTGGTCGGCACCAGCCGCGCCATCCAGCATGTGCGCCAGATGATGCAGCAAGTGGCCGATACCGACGCCAGCGTGCTGATCCTGGGCGAGTCGGGCACGGGCAAGGAAGTGGTCGCGCGCAACCTGCACTATCACTCCAAGCGACGCGACGCACCCTTCGTTCCGGTCAACTGCGGCGCCATTCCCGCCGAGTTGCTGGAAAGCGAACTCTTCGGCCACGAGAAAGGCGCCTTCACGGGTGCCATCACCAGCCGCGCAGGCCGCTTCGAGTTGGCGAACGGCGGTACGCTGTTCCTCGACGAAATCGGTGACATGCCCCTGCCCATGCAGGTCAAGTTGCTGCGCGTGCTGCAGGAGCGCACCTTCGAGCGAGTGGGCAGCAACAAGACCCAGAGCATCGACGTACGCATCATCGCGGCCACCCACAAGAACCTCGAGAGCATGATCGAGACGGGCAGCTTCCGCGAAGACCTTTACTACCGCCTCAATGTCTTCCCCATCGAGATGGCCCCTCTGCGCGAGCGGGTGGAGGATATTCCGCTGCTCATGAACGAGCTGATCTCGCGCATGGAGCATGAGAAGCGCGGATCCATCCGTTTCAACTCCGCCGCCATCATGTCGCTGTGCAGGCACGCCTGGCCGGGCAACGTGCGTGAACTGGCCAACCTGGTGGAGCGCATGGCGATCATGCATCCCTATGGCGTGATCGGGGTGTCCGAGCTGCCGAAGAAATTCCGCTATGTGGATGATGAAGACGAGCAACTGGTGGATAGCCTGCGCAGCGACCTGGAAGAGCGCGTCGCCATCAATGGCCATACGCCGGACTTCAGCTCCAGCGCCCTGCTGCCTCCCGAGGGGCTGGACCTCAAGGATTACCTGGGTGGGCTCGAGCAGGGGCTGATCCAGCAAGCCCTGGACGACGCCAATGGCATCGTTGCCCGAGCCGCCGAACGTCTGCGCATTCGTCGTACTACGCTGGTGGAAAAGATGCGTAAATACGGCATGAGCCGACGCGACGGCGACGAAGCCATCGACGACTGACCGCCTCGGGACGGCAGCCCCGCTGCCGCTACCCTGCTTTCCTTAGCCTTCGCTGGCTCCGGTGGGAGCCAGCGAAGCTGGCGACCGAGCCGGCTTGGTTCGTCTCCCCTGACGGGTACCAACCTTCGTATCTCCGACCATGACCTCGGGCATTTCAGCCCCTGGCAGGCACATCAATTGCAACTCCGGCTTATCAAGACCGTTTTCTGACGGTGAGCCACGAGAATCGATGATGTCCAAGGCCGCCCCGCTGCTCGACTCCCAGTCCTACCCTGCCCGTGATCCCCACGACGTGGACCAGGCCTTTGCCTTGTTCAACCAGGTATCGGCTCAGCTCAATGAGTCTTATCGGCTTCTGGAAAGCCGGGTCAGCGAGTTAAAAGGAGAATTGGCGCAGGTGGGCGAGGAACGCCTGCGTCAGTTGGCGGAGAAAGAACGTCTGGCCAATCGCCTCGAACACCTGTTGGAGGTGCTGCCCGGCGGTGTGATCGTTATCGATGGCCAGGGAGTGGTGGCTGAAGCCAATCCAGCGGCGGTGGCGCTTCTCGGCCCGCCACTGGTTGGGCAGCAATGGCGTGAAGTGATCGGCCGCTGCTTCGCCCCCCGCCGCGATGACGGTCATGAGGTTTCGCTCAAGGATGGCCGTCGCCTGTCCATCTCCACCCGTTCCCTGGGCACCGAGCCCGGTCAGTTGGTTCTGCTTACGGACTTGACGGAAACCCGACACCTGCAGGAGCAACTGGCCCGGCACGAGCGGCTGTCGGCCCTCGGTCGCATGGTCGCTTCGCTGGCTCATCAGATTCGCACGCCTCTTTCCGCGGCCATGCTTTATGCAGGCCATCTGCAAGAGGGCGTACTCCCCGCCGAGACTCGCCAGCGTTTCGCCAGTCGTCTCAAGGATCGGCTGCACGAACTTGAACATCAGGTGCGTGACATGCTGGTATTCGCCCGCGGTGAGCTTCCCCTGAACGATCGCCTGGCACCCGCCGAGCTATTTTCCGCGTTGCGAGAGGCAGCTCTCGCCCGTACTGAAGGGGTTGTGCTGCGCTGGCAGTGTGATGTCTACCACGGAACACTGCACTGCAACCGGGACACCCTGGTCGGCGCGCTGCTCAATCTGCTCGAGAACGCTCTGCAGGCCAGCACAGCTGCGCCTAGGCTCAAGGTCCACCTGTACAGCCGGGGCACAGAGCTGCGGTTATGCGTGAGCGACGCCGGGCCGGGTATCGACGAGACCACCCTGGCGCGGCTTGGAGAACCTTTCTTCACTACCCGATCCAACGGAACCGGTCTGGGCGTGGCGGTAGCGGTGGCGATCGCTCGGGCGCACGGTGGCCAGCTGCGCTTCAGGTCCCGGCCGGGTCGTGGCACCTGTGCGCTGCTGACCTTGCCGTTGCTGGAGCAGGAGGCCGTCCGGTGAGCATCCGCATTCTCCTGGTAGAGGATGATCGCGCCCTGCGCGAGGCCCTGGCCGATACTTTGTCGCTGGCTGGTCATGATCATGTGGCGGTGTCCTCGGCCGAGCAGGCCCTGGAGCGAGTAGCCGTCGGCGCATTCAGTCTGGTGATCAGCGATGTGAACATGCCAGGTATGGGCGGCCATGGTCTGCTACGCCAGTTGCGCGCCGGTTGGCCGCAGTTGCCGGTCTTGCTGATGACTGCCCATGGCAGTGTCAGCCAGGCGGTGGATGCGATGCGCCAGGGCGCGGTCGATTACCTGGTCAAGCCCTTCGAGGCCAAGGCCTTGCTGCAATTGGTCGAGCGCCACGCCTTGGGGCAACTCCCGGCCGCGGACAGCGACCCGGCGGTGGCGCGCGAGTCGGCCAGCCTGCGCCTGCTGGCCTTGGCGGCGAAGGTGGCTCGTAGTGACTCGACTGTGCTGATCTCCGGCGAGTCCGGCACGGGTAAAGAGGTGTTGGCGCGTTATATTCATCGGCATTCAGCGCGGGCGGACCAACCCTTCGTAGCGATCAACTGCGCGGCCATTCCCGACAATATGCTCGAGGCGACCCTGTTCGGCCACGAGAAAGGTGCCTTTACCGGAGCGGTGGCGGCCCAGTCTGGTAAGTTCGAGCAGGCCAATGGCGGCACCTTGCTGCTGGACGAGATCTCGGAGATGCCTCTTGGCTTGCAGGCCAAGCTGCTCCGCGTCCTGCAGGAACGAGAAGTGGAACGGGTGGGCGGGCGGCGCCCAATCCCTCTGGACGTGCGCATCCTGGCGACCACCAACCGCCAATTGCAGGAGGAAGTCGCCGCGGGGCGCTTCCGTGAAGACCTGTTCTATCGCTTGTCAGTATTCCCCCTGGCCTGGTTGCCCCTGCGCGACCGGCCGGGAGACATCCTGCCCCTGGCCGAACGCTTGCTCGCTCAACATGCGTCGAAGATGCGTCTGGGAATTGTCCGGCTGTCGGATAGCGCCCAGGCAACGCTGCTGGCTTATCCCTGGCCGGGCAATGTCCGCGAGCTGGACAACGCTGTGCAGCGGGCGCTGATCCTGCAGCAGAACGGTCTGGTTGCGCCTGAGGATTTCTGTCTCGGCGATGCCGCCATTGCGCTGCGAACCGCGCCAGCGGTGAATTACCGCGAAGCGGCCAGCGAACGTCTACCCGGCGGCCTGGGTGATGACCTGCGTCGTCGTGAGTTCGAGTTGATCCTCGATACCCTGCGAACCGAGCGTGGTCGGCGCAAGGAAGCCGCCGAGCGGTTGGGCATCAGCCCGCGAACCTTGCGCTATAAGCTGGCTCAAATGAGAGACGCCGGCATGGATGTCGAGACGTACCTGTTCGCTAGCTGATGTATCGCCCTTGTTGCCGTTGGCACTGCTCTTGCTACTCCCTAGGTAGACGACGGTTTTACCGTCAAAAAACTTGCAGGCCAGGAGAGCAGTGCCATGACCCAAGGTGTTGAATTCAATCGCTTGATGATGGACATGCGTTCCATGCAGCTCGAAGCCATGGGCGCGTCCAAGGCCAGCGCGGCTTCGGCTGTGAGCGCCAGCGGTGGCAGCAGCTTCGCCGACTTGCTTGGCAGCGCGGTGAACAAGGTCAGCGACACCCAGCAGGCGGCCAGTCAGTTGGCCAACGCGTTCGAGATCGGCAAGAGCGGCGTCGATCTGACGGATGTAATGATTTCCTCACAAAAAGCGAGCGTGTCTTTCCAAGCGCTGACCCAGGTTCGTAACAAGCTGGTGCAGGCTTACCAAGACATCATGCAAATGCCGGTTTGAGGGCAGGTTAGGTCATGGCGGAAGCAACTACGGACAACGTACCGGCGAAGAGCCCGGTGGCAAGCGGCAAGTCGATGCCGGGCATGGCCTTTCTCGATAACCTTTCGAAAATGCCAGTGCTGCGGCAGGTGGGCTTGCTGGTCGGCCTGGCCGCCAGCGTGGCCATCGGCTTCGCCGTGGTGCTCTGGTCTCAGCAGCCTGATTACCGGCCGCTGCTGACCAGCCTGCAGGGAATGGACGCCAAGCAGGTGACCGATACCCTGGCGGCGTCGGACATCCCTTATACCGTGGAGCCGAACACTGGCGCGCTGCTGGTGAAGTCGGAAGACATCGGCCGAGCGCGTCTGAAGTTGGCGTCTGCCGGTGTAGTGCAAAGCGACGGCAATGTCGGCTACGAAATTCTCGACAAGGACCAGGGCCTGGGCACCAGCCAGTTCATGGAGGCGACCCGCTACCGCCGCGGCCTGGAAGGGGAGCTGGCACGGACCATCTCGGCCCTGAACGGGGTCAAGGGCGCCCGTGTACATCTGGCGATTCCGAAAAGCTCGGTATTCGTACGCGATGAGCGCAAACCGACGGCTTCGGTGCTGGTTGAAATGTATGGCGGCCGTACCCTGGACCCCGGCCAGGTGATGGCTATCGTCAACCTCGTGGCGACCAGCGTGCCTGAAATGGAGCGTGCCGGGGTCACAGTGGTGGACCAGAAAGGCAACCTGCTGTCGGACCAGGCCGAAAACTCCGAACTGAGCATGGCCGGCAAGCAGTTCGACTATACCCGGCGCATGGAGAGCATGCTGACCCAGCGGGTGCAGAGCATTTTGCAACCGGTGCTGGGCAATGACCGCTTCAAGGCCGAAGTCTCGGCCATGGTGGATTTCAGCGCCGTGGAGTCGACGTCCGAACAGTTCAACCCGGACCAGCCGGCACTGCGCAGCGAGCAATCGGTGAGCGAGCAACGTTCCAGCAGCAGCGGCCCGCAAGGGGTGCCAGGCGCCCTCAGCAACCAGCCACCCGGCCCGGCCTCCGCGCCGCAGACCACCCGTGGCGGTGGCGGCGCGGCAGCGCCCCAGGCCATCCAGCCAGGCCAGCCCTTGCTCGACGCCAATGGCCAGCAGATCATGGATCCGGCCACCGGGCAGCCGATGCTCGCGCCTTACCCGGCGGACAAACGGCAACAGTCCACGAAGAATTTCGAGCTGGACCGCTCCATCAGCCATACCCGGCAACAGCAAGGCCGGCTAACCCGGCTCTCCGTTGCGGTGGTGGTCGACGACCAGGCCAAGCTTAACCCGGCCAATGGCGAGATCACCCATACGCCCTGGGGCGCCGCAGACCTGGCGCGCTTCCAGCGCCTGGTGCAGGACGCGGTGGGCTTCGATGCCAGCCGGGGAGACAGCGTGACGGTGATCAACGCGCCGTTCAGCCCGGATCAGGGCGAGGTGATCGCCGAGCCGTCCTTCTACCAGCAGCCCTGGTTCTGGGATGTGGTCAAGCAGGCGATGGGCGTGTTGTTCATCCTGTTCCTGGTGTTCGGGGTGCTGCGCCCGGTACTTAACAACATCACTGGCGGCGGCAAGTCCAAGCAGCTGGCGGTGGATGGCGAGGGTGTACCTGGCGCGGGCGGTATCGCCGGCGGCGCTGGTGGCTTCACTGGAATGAATGGGGAGCTGGCCGAGGACCGGGTCAGCCTGGGCGGGCCGCAGAGCATCATGCTGCCGAGCCCCACGGAGGGCTATGACGCCCAGTTGAATGCAATCAAGAGTCTTGTGGCCGAAGACCCGGGCCGTGTCGCGCAGGTCGTGAAAGAGTGGATCAACGCAGATGAGTAGCAATCAGGCAGTTGCCGTACCCAAGCTTACCAAGGTCGACAAGGCCGCGATCCTCCTGCTGTCCCTGGGCGAGACCGACGCGGCCCAGGTGCTGCGGCACATGGGGCCGAAGGAAGTCCAGCGGGTCGGCGTGGCGATGGCGCAGATGCGCAATGTGCACCGTGAGCAGGTCGAGGAGGTGATGACCGAGTTCGTGGCCAGCGTGGGCGACCAGACCAGCCTGGGCGTAGGCTCGGACGGGTATATCCGCAAGATGCTGACCCAGGCCTTGGGCGAAGACAAGGCCAACGGGCTGATCGACCGCATCCTGTTGGGCGGCAACACCAGTGGCCTGGACAGCCTAAAGTGGATGGAGCCGCGGGCCGTGGCCGACGTGATTCGCTACGAGCATCCGCAGATCCAGGCCATCGTGGTGGCTTACCTGGACCCGGACCAGGCTGGCGAAGTGCTTGGCCACTTCGACCATAAGGCGCGCCTGGACATCGTGTTGCGCGTGTCTTCGTTGAACACGGTGCAGCCGGCGGCCTTGAAGGAACTCAACACCATTCTGGAGAAGCAGTTCGCGGGCAACTCCACTACGGCCCGTACTACCCTGGGCGGTATCAAGCGTGCCGCCGACATCATGAACTTCCTCGACAGCTCGGTCGAAGGCCAGCTCATGGATTCGATCCGCGAGATCGATGCCGAGCTGTCCGGCCAGATCGAAGACCTGATGTTCGTGTTCAACAACCTCAAGGACGTGGACGATCGTGGCATCCAGGCGCTGCTGCGCGAGGTGTCCTCGGAAGTGCTGGTGGTCGCCCTCAAGGGTGCCGACGATGGCATCAAGGAAAAGATCTTCAAGAACATGTCCAAGCGAGCCTCCGAGCTGCTGCGCGACGACCTGGACTCCAAGGGGCCGGTGCGCGTCAGCGACGTGGAAACGGCGCAGAAGGAAATCCTCACCATTGCCCGTCGAATGGCCGAGGCGGGGGAAATTGTATTGGGTGGCAAAGGCGGCGAGGAAATGATCTAAGGTTCCAGCTGTCCTATCTTATGCACGCCGCGGCGTGCCGCTAGACTGTGTGCA
The DNA here is from genome assembly GCF_049895785.1 of Pseudomonas sp. DC3200b2. NCBI lineage: Bacteria > Pseudomonadati > Pseudomonadota > Gammaproteobacteria > Pseudomonadales > Pseudomonadaceae > Pseudomonas > Pseudomonas sp. DC3200b2. The sequence continues at coordinate 1,000,076 of NZ_JAFCTA010000001.1, forward strand.
AGACGGCTTCGTCGGGTGCTGCGTCGCTACCTGAGAGTCCGCCCGCCGGCGGCCGGGCGGGGCCGACGGCCCGGTGCCAGGTCGCCGCTTTCGCCCACAGCCTAGCCAAGCCGCGTCGCTCGCCGAAGCGTTTTCCAGGAAAAATCATTGATGAGCCAGTCGAGCAAGGAACCGGTCAGCGAATTGATTCGCGCCAAGGATCTGCAGGGCGTGGATGTTTGGCGGCTGCCGAGTTTCGACCCCGAGTCACCCCCTCCGGAGCCGGAGCCCGAAGAGGTCGCTGAAATCGAAGAGGTGCCCCTCGAGGAGGTGCAGCCACTGACCCTCGAGGAGCTGGAGGCGATTCGCCAGGAGGCGTACAACGAAGGCTTCGCCACGGGCGAGCGCGACGGCTTCCATGCCGCCCAGCTCAAAGTACGGCAGGAGGCGGAGGTTGCCTTGCAGGCCCGCCTGGCCACTTTGGAAACCCTCATGGGCAACTTGCTGGCGCCTATCGCCGAGCAGGACACCCAGATCGAGCGTTCGTTGGTGGAGCTGGTCAGCCATATCGCCCGTGAGGTGATCCAGCGCGAATTGCGTATCGAATCTTCCCAGATCGAACGGGTGACCCAGGAAGCGCTCAAGCTGTTGCCGATGGGCGCCAATAATATTCGGATTTTCATCCATCCCCAGGATTTCGAGCAGATCAAGGCCCTGCGTGAGCGACACGAGGAGAAGTGGAAAATCCTCGAAGATCCGGCCTTGCTGCCCGGCGGTTGTCGCGTGGAAAGTGAACACAGCCGGATCGACGCCAGCGTCGAAACGCGCATCACCCAGGCCCTGGCGCAATTGTTCGACCAGTTGCACGAGCAGGGCATGCATCCGGCCGAAGCCGACCTGCGCCTTGAACTGGAGACCAGCGATGCGACTTGACCGTACCAGCTTCGCCAAGCGGCTCAGCACCTATCCCGCGGCGGTGGATCTGCCCCGCCAGGCGGTGGTGGAGGGCCGCCTGTTGCGCATGGTAGGGCTGACCCTGGAAGCCGAGGGCTTGCGCGCGGCCATGGGTACCCGCTGCGTGGTGATCAACGACGATAGCTACCATGCCTCCCAGGTAGAAGCCGAAGTCATGGGGTTCTCCGGTAGCAAGGTGTTTCTGATGCCTGTCGGCAGCGCTGCCGGTATTGCGCCTGGCGCGCGGGTAGTGCCTCTGGCTGACACCGGCCGCCTGCCCATGGGCATGAGCATGCTGGGCCGGATTCTCGACGGAGCCGGCCGCGCGCTGGACGGCAAGGGGCGGATGCGCGCCGAAGACTGGGTGCCCCTGGACGGCCCTACCATCAACCCCTTGAACCGTGACCCCATCAGCCAGCCGCTGGACGTGGGCATTCGCTGCATCAACGGGTTGCTGACGGTGGGCCGTGGTCAGCGCCTGGGCCTGTTCGCCGGCACCGGGGTGGGCAAGAGTGTACTGTTGGGCATGATGACGCGCTTCACCGAGGCGGAGATCATCGTGGTGGGGCTGATCGGTGAACGGGGCCGCGAAGTAAAGGAGTTCATCGAGCATATTCTCGGGCCCGAGGGCCTGAAGCGGTCGGTGGTAGTGGCGGCCCCGGCGGACGATGCGCCGCTGATGCGCCTGCGGGCGGCCATGTATTGCACCCGTATCGCTGAATACTTCCGTGACAAGGGCAAGAACGTTCTTCTGCTGATGGATTCGCTTACCCGTTATGCCCAGGCTCAGCGGGAGATCGCTCTGGCCATTGGCGAGCCGCCGGCGACCAAGGGCTACCCGCCGTCGGTTTTCGCCAAGCTGCCCAAGCTGGTGGAACGCGCCGGCAATGCCGAAGCCGGGGGTGGATCGATCACGGCGTTCTACACCGTACTCTCGGAGGGGGATGACCAACAGGACCCGATCGCTGACTCGGCCCGCGGCGTACTGGATGGCCATATCGTGCTCTCTCGCCGCCTGGCCGAAGAGGGACACTACCCGGCCATCGACATCGAAGCGTCCATCAGCCGGGTGATGCCCTCGGTGGTCACGCCACAGCACCTTTCCCAGGCCCAGCAGTTCAAGCAGCTGTGGTCTCGCTACCAGCAGAGTCGCGACCTGATCAGCGTTGGCGCCTACGTGGCCGGCGGGGATCGGGAAACGGACATGGCTATCAGCTTGCACCCGCAGCTGGTCCACTATCTGCGCCAGGGCCTGCACGACAACGAGAGCCTGCAGGCCAGTTCTGAGCGCCTGGCGACGGTGTTCCGTCCGCTGGCGCCGGGTTGATCGATCATGGCTACCAGTCGCGCGGCGCGCTTGGCGCCGGTAGTGGAAATGGCGGAAAAGGCCGAACGCACGGCAGCTCAGCGTCTGGGCCATTTCCAAGGCCAGGTGCGCCTGGCGGAAGCCAAGTTGCAGGAGCTGGAGCAGTTCCGGATGAACTACCAGCAGCAGTGGATCGCCAATGGCACCCACGGTGTATCGGGTCAGTGGCTGATGAACTACCAGCGGTTTCTCAGCCAGCTGGAAACGGCGGTGGGGCAACAGCGCAAGAGCCTGGCCTGGCATCAGAACAACCTCAACAACGCCCGCGATACTTGGCAGAAGGCCTATGCTCGGGTAGAAGGGCTGCGCAAACTGGTCATGCGCTACATGACCGAGGCGCGCACGCTGGAAGACAAGCGCGAACAGCGATTGCTGGATGAACTTTCCCAGCGCCTGCCGCGGTCTGATTCATACTGACGCACTAATAGCCACGCGGCATTGAACACTTGTGAGCCGCAGCCGGGCGTGCGCTCGCCAAGGCCCTGGCCGTTGTCTTCGACGCCGTGGGCCCGGCCTAGCCAGTTTCCGTTAATCGCCTAAAGAAGGAACGCCATATGGCAGTAATCACAGCAACGCTGTCAGAGGAAACCCGGGAGCTCGTCATTCGCATCGACGGTCGGTTCGACTTCGGTTGCCATCAACAATTTCGCGAGGCGTTCGAGCGCTACCTGCCAGCCAAGGACATCAAGGTCGTGGTGGATCTGGGCAGCACCAGTTACCTGGACAGTTCGGCGCTGGGCATGCTGTTGCTGCTCCGGGACCACGCCGGAGGCGAAAAGGCCGATATCCGCCTGATCAACGCATCGAGCGACGTGAAGAAGATCCTGGGGATTTCCAACTTCACCCAGCTGTTCTCGGTCGACTGATGCTCCCGGACAGCCCCTCGGTCTCGGTGCTGATCGCCGATGACAACATGACGGACCGGATGCTGCTGTCAAGCATCGTCCGGCGTCAGGGGCACCATGTGCTCCAGGCAGGTAACGGCGACGAGGCGGTACGGGTGTTCGAGCAGATGCGGCCGCAGATCGTCCTGCTCGATGTCATGATGCCGGTGATGGACGGTTTCGAGGCCGCGCGGCGTATCAAGGCACTGGCCGGCGAAGCCTTGGTGCCGGTGATCTTCCTCACGTCGATGTCGGAAGACGAAGCGCTGGTGCGCTGTCTCGAGGCTGGCGGCGATGATTTTCTTCCCAAGCCCTATAACCAGATCATCCTGGCCGCGAAGATCCATGCCATGGAGCGCATGCGCCGACTGCAGGCCACTGTGCTCAAGCAGCGTGACGAGCTGGCCCGCCACCATGGTCACCTGCTCAACGAGCAACGGGTCGCCAAGGCCGTGTTCGACCAGGTAGCGCATTCCGGATGCCTTGGCGCGCCCAATATCCGTTATCTGCAGTCACCTTATGCCCTGTTCAACGGCGATCTGCTGCTGGCTGCCTCCAGCCCGGGCGGAGACCTGCATGTGCTGCTCGGCGACTTCACCGGGCATGGCCTGCCGGCGGCGGTAGGCGCGATGCCCTTGGCCGATGTGTTCTACGGCATGACCGCCAAGGGCTACGGCCTGACCGAAACCCTGCGGGAGATGAATGCCAAGCTCAAGCGCATACTGCCGCCGGACATGTTCTGCTGTGCCACCCTGATCAACCTCAGCGTCAATCGCCGCATGGTTGAGGTCTGGAATGGCGGCATGCCCGACGGCTACTTGCTGCGAAACAACGGCGAGCGGGTGCTACTGTCGTCCAAGGCGCTGCCCTTGGGGATTCTTGCCCCGGAGCGCTTCGATCCCAAGACCCAGGCATTCCCCATCGAACAGGGGGATCGCATCTTCCTGCTTTCCGATGGCGTGATCGAAACCACCAACGATCGCGAGATGCTGTTCGGGGTGGAGCGTCTGGAGGCCGTGCTGGCGAGCAACCAGGACCGGGACCGACTCTTCGAGGACATTCGCCAGGCCTTGCAGGCGTTCCACGGAGAGACCCGTGACGACGTCAGCATGGTACAGGTGGCGGCGGTGGATTCGGCCAGCCTGCCGCCGGCGGCCTTGTCACCGGATCGTGGGCAACCGACCCCTACGGACTGGACCGTTTCGTTCGAATTCCGCGCCGAGACCCTCAAGCGTTACAACCCGTTGCCGTTCCTGCTCCAGCTTTTGCAGGAGGTGCGTGGCCTGCGTGACCAGAGCGGCGCACTCTATACCGTGCTGACCGAGTTGTATTCCAATGCCCTGGAGCATGGCGTGTTGGGGCTGGAGTCCTCGCTCAAGCGCGACGCCGATGGTTTCACCCGTTATTACCAACTTCGCGAGGAGCGCCTGCGCCAGTTGCAGGACGGCTACGTCAAGGTTCAGCTCACGGTTTCGCCGCAAGGGGAAGACGGCGGCCGGCTGGTGATCTTCATCGAGGACAGCGGTGAGGGCTTCGATGTCTCCGGTACGCTGAAGCAGGCCGGAGAAGGGCTTGGCTACTCCGGCCGGGGCATGAGGCTTGTGCGGGCCTTGAGCCAGGCCGCTGATTGGTCCGATGACGGGCGTAGCGCGCGCGTGGAATTCACCTGGGAGGGTCAGGCATAATCCGCCGCCAAGGAGAACGACGTGACCACACCACCGCTGGATGCAGACGTGTTGGCCAAGCTGGAAGAGCTCATGGGCGAGGATTTCCCCCTGTTGGTGGAAACATACCTGAAGGATTCGGAGCACCGCCTGGGCCAGTTGATGAGCGCCACCGACCCTCGGGTCGTGCGGGAGGCAGCCCATAGTTTCAAGGGCAGCAGCAGCAATATGGGCGCGCTGAGTTTGGCGCGGCTCTGTGGCGACCTTGAGAAACAACCCCTGGAAGCGCCCGCCGCGACAATCGCCCTTCTGCAAGCGCAGATCGCCACGCTCTATGCCGACGTTCGTGCCGCTTTCCTCGCCATGCGACGGGAGCCTTGAGTATCACTGAGTTTATGGCCCGCCTTTTGCTTTAGTCCCCGCAACAGTTCATTTACCCACTGTGCGGGGTCGTTGTCATGACGGTCGCTTCAAACCCACTCTTGCAAATCGGGAGCCTGAACGGGGCTTCTGGCAAAACTCAAGTTACCGCGGTCGGCTCGGTGAACAAAGCCGCTGATACCGCCAAGGACGCGACTTCCAGCTTTGCTGAGGTCTATGCCAAGGAGCATCAGGCGCAGCCGCAGAAAGCCTCGCCCAAGGCAAGCACGCGGCCAAATGATCATCTGACGCAGGGCGACAAAAAGTCAGCGGTGGCAGGCAAGGCTAAAGACGATAAACCGTCGGTTGCCGCCAGCGGCAACGCTTCGCCGGTTTCGAAAGCCGACAAGGTCAGTCGGGCGGATAAGGCAGATAAGGCGGATAAGACGGATCGCGTCGGCGAGACGGATAAGGCAAACGACAGCGCTCCGGCTGACGAAGTTGCCGCAAACGATGAAGCGAACGTCAAGGATGCCGACCCCGCCGATGAAGCGGCTACCGCGGCCATGCCCGAACCGGCCTTGGCCGCTCCGGGTGTGGCCGAGCCCCAGGTGCCCACTGCTTCCACCGACGCGCCCCTTGACCCGGGCCAGCAGCCGCAGGGGGTGCTTGATCCGGCACAGCTACAGGCCGTGGTTACTCCTGGGGCCACCGACGCCGCCGAGGATTTCGATCCGGCCGCCGATCCTCTGGCAGACCTTCCCATGGTGCGCATGGCCTTGGAGCAAAGCGCCAAGGCCCAGGGGACGACTTCGGTTCATGCTCAGGCCCAGGCCCAGGATGCTCAAACCCAAGCGGCGAGCGATCCGGCCAGTACGTCTACGTTCGCCGAGAGCCTGGGGCTCGTTGGCGAGCAGCAAAAGCTCACCGATGGCGCTAGCGATGCCACCGAGGAAGGCGGCATCGGGGCGATAAGCGAGCTCAAGAGCGGCCTGGGCGAAGGTAGCGGCAACCGGGTCAGTGACCTGGGCGGCTCGCTGAGCCAACTGAGCCAGGCGGTGGGTAGCAAGGGCGCGGCCGCGGCCACGCCCTTGGCGCAACCCTTGAACATGCAGCAGAACGGCTGGAGCGAAGGCCTGGTCAACCGGGTCATGTACCTGTCGAGCCAGAACCTGAAGTCAGCGGATATCCAGTTGAACCCACTGGAGCTGGGACGCCTGGACATCCGCGTTGACGTTACCGCTGACCAGCAGACCCAGATCAGTTTCCACAGCGCGCACCTGGGTGTAAGGGATGCCCTGGAAAGCCAGCAAGGCCGCTTGCGTGACATGCTGGCGCAGCAGGGTTTGAGCCAGGTGGACGTGAGCGTGTCTGACCAGTCGCGGCAGTCCCAACAGCAGCAACAGCAGCAGGCTCACGCCCAGGCAGCCCAGGGCGGTGGTCGTAGCGGCGATATCACCGGTAGCGATGGCGAGGATGCTGAGGTTTCGGCTGTAGCCCAAGCCGCCGCGACCCAGTCGGTGGTCGGTAGCAGCCTGGTGGATTACTACGCCTGAGCCACTGGGCGTTGCCAGCGAAGCGGGCGTGCGGGCCTTGCCTTGCCTTCACGTTCGTGGCTCGCTACGACGCTCGGCGGCGCTGTCGACTGCAGGCGCTGGATTCCAGACCCGGGCCGCGCGAGCGGCTCCGAGGTAGCGGAGGGTATCAACGCGTGTGCAGCCAGCTGGAGGTGGCACCGATACGGATCCTCCATCCCAGCGGGCAATAGCGGTGGGTATGCCGGCGTATCTCCCGATACAAGGCGCCAGCTTCCCTGGCCGGCACATAAAGCTCGTTGGCGATGCGGCAGAGGGCGCGGAACTGGCGAACGTCCGGCAATCTATCCAACAACACATCATTGAAGACACCGGGGCCGGTGACCTGGCTGATCCGCCTGGCGTAGGTGGTCACGCTCTCGGCGTCGTCAACGCCCTCATAGGGGCGCTGATAGTACAGGTCGCGGTTGGATAGAAAGCGGTTGTAGCTTTCCCGTGATACGTTTTCCAGCAGTGGGTTGTCCGCCAAGGTCGCGAAATTGCTGGTATTGAAGCCGCAATGCAAGCCAAGCCGCGGCTCGCTGACCAGATTGTTCAGCAGCAGACGCCCTGGCGACACTGTCCAGTCGTAACTGCTGAAGCCTTCGTTTTCAAGGGTGCTGCCATAGATGTAGTCATCCACGTCCATATAGACCCCTCCATGGAACTGCAGCAGGCGATAGCGCAGCACATCGACCGCGCTCGCGTAATTGATTCCGGTTGCCTGTGTGGCTGCCCTGAATTGAGCGTGATAGGGCGTATGGATGAAATCATCGAAGAACGGTGTCTGGCGCAGCTCGTGAATACGCAGGTTGTCCGGCGCTTCGGCCAGATCGGCTAGCATCAGGCTTCGGTCCAGCGGATCAGGCACGTCCAGGTATAAATGGTAGGTAAAGGGTCGCTTGCCCTTGCCGGCCTCTCGGGCATTGCGCAGCACGTTATCCGCCAGCTGGCGCGGCATGCGCCGGCCTAGCCAGACGCTGTGGATCTCCCTTGGGATGGGGAGCCGCTCGGCCTCGGCCGTTTCCGGGATGATCCAGGGGTAGTGTGCGGGAATGCCCAGCTCAGCCGTGGCCGCCTCGATTTCGGTACTTCCGGGAGAGGCCGCGCGGGAGATATCAAAGGGTTCGAACCGACCTATGCGATCGTTGTAGCGAAAGGCCGACCCGAGGACGGTTCGCCAGCTTTCGCTGAAGGGATCGAAACGTACGAGCCGTAGACTGTCTTCGACTTCGATCAGGTAGCTCGGCGCGAGCACGCTGCTCAGCGGCTGGCGTCGCACGCCCCGCAGCACCCGAGCACCGGTCAGGTACCAGGGCCTGGGCTCGACCGGGGAAAGCAGCCGCAGCCGAGCCGGGCTCATTTGCGCATGAGCCAGGTGGCATTCGTTGTCCAGCCAGGCGCCGTCGGCCAGGGTCTCCAGTTCCGGCGGGGTCAGGGCTCTATCCTGCTGACCCAAAAGCGCAAGGGTATTGGCCCGATTAAGGCGAAGGTTCAGGCGTAGCGAGACCACCCTCAACCCCCGGGCCTGGATGCGGAAAAGATGGAAGGGGCCGTCGAAGTTAGCCTTGGCGAATGCCAGGGCACCTTCGGCGCTGCCGAAGGTTCGCAAGGCCGCCCCATCAAGCATGGGGGGCAATCGAGCGAACTCTCCAGTCGGCGGCAACCCGTTTTCCAGAAGGGTCGTGACCGGTTGCGCTCGGCCAGCCTCCTGAACGGCGAAAAGCATGTCCAGGTCGGTGCGCTCGATCATGCCGCGAGCATTCAGTGGCTCTCTGGAAACGGGTGATCGGGGAAGGGCCGGTGTGGGTGGAGGCGACGTGTCTTCATCGGTTTCCCACGGCCAGTCCGCCGGCTCGCCCGTCGCCAGGAAGGGGAGAGTGAACAGCGCCAGTAGCCCTTGGCCTACGGCCCCCAGGATGGCTTGGTTGCGTTCTGAGCTGGAGCGTGCCTCTACCGCCTGATCGATGTACAGGCCCATGCTGGTCATGGCGGCGGCGACGCTGGCCAGCGCCATGGGCCAGCCAATGGGAGCAAAATCAGCGGTCAGCCGCGAAAGGGTGGAAAGAAAGGCAACGGCCTGCGCCTTGCGCAACCTGCTGTCGCTGGTCAAGGCATGGTCGGCGTTGCGCTGCATTTCAGCGTGGGCGCGTTCGGCCAGCCACTCGAAGGGGTCAAGACCTGGAGGCAGGGGCACACCGGAAACCGATGCCGGGCCTAGCTGACCTTGAGCAAGGCGGGTAAGCGCGCGGGGCGTGGGACCATCATCGAAATTGAAGTATTCCTCCGGTTTCATCATGGCGCTGCCGCGGCGCCCTTGCTCCATCAGCCAGAGGTGTAGCGCGGCATGGCTCGTAAAGTGCCGTACCACGGGGGAGTGGCTGAGGTTGTACAGGAAGAGCCCAGCCGAGGGTGTCTCGATGCAGAGCACGTTCCGGCTCACGGCCTTGTCGATGGTAAGCATCGAAATCCGCAGCCCGTTGTCAGGCATTTGGCGGCGGGCCAGGGTAGTGGGGCCGAACACCTGGCCCGTTCTTGGCGCCAGCGCGCCGCGCAGTTGCCGTAGGCCATTGGCATCGAGATCGCCCTGCGCGCGGGCATGACCAAGACGCGCCAGAGCCATGGCTCGATTCAGCGTGATGTAGTCATCCGTACGTACGCGCCAGAAATCTGCCAAGCGGGTGCGGTATCGAGTAGCGAAGTCGCGCTTCCAGAACACGGCGCTCAGTTGACTGGGAAGCAGCCTGACTTCGCAGTGTTCATCGAACCGGGGCGATCGCGCGACGGTATAAAAACCGCTCAGTTGATCGAGTACGTCAAGGCTGTCCTGATCGGCCGCTGGAAAGCGCTGGATGATCAGCTCGGTAAAGCTGCAGCTTTGCACGGGTGGACCCTCATGCGCCCAGCCGCTGTAGGCCCTGGGGCTGGACACTGCCTCGGTGAAGCGATGCCAGTGGATCTCGTCCGGGTCCAGGTTGGATAAGCCAAACAGATCCAGCAGGTACCGGCCTTCGTTCCTGGCCGCTCTGGTCAGATCAGGGTAGTCGTCGAACCAGCGCTGGCTGACCTGCAGTAACTGGGCCCATTGATGAGTGCGCGCATCCTGTACCATCACCGCATCCTCGTCGAAAAGGCGGAGCCTGCCGCGACGCCAGGTTGGTCCGGTAGTGCATAACGCAGCGCTGGCCCGTGCAGGACGATCTGGCATAACACTTGCTCGCTAGCCTGCAGGTGTTCGAGTACCCCTTATCGCGACGGATTATTGGCATGGCTAAGAAAGAAGAAGACGCAGGCGCCGCTCCCCAGAAAAAAGGCAAGCTCAAGTTCATCCTGATCATCGTCATTGGGTTGTTGCTTGCGGTCGGCGCGTCCGTGGGCGGAACCTGGTACTTCATGAACAAGTCCCAACAAAAGGAAGAGAAAGCGCCTGACGCCGCCGCGGCGCCTGTAAAGGCTCCGGCGATCTACATGGCCCTGGACCCGGCCTTTGTGGTGAACCTGACGCAGAATGGCAAGCAGCGTTACCTGCAAGTGAGCATGACCTTGATGACCCATGACCAGGCCGCGCTTGACGCGCTTAAAGTTCATCTGCCGGTGATTCGTAACAATCTGGTGATGGTCCTGTCAGGTCAGGACTTCTCTACCCTGGCCAGCCCGGTGGGCATCGAGATGTTGCGGCAGAAGGTGACCGCCAGCGTTCAGGACGTGGCACAGAAAGAGGTTGGCAAGCTGGGCGTGGACCAAGTGCTGTTCACCAATTTCGTATTGCAATAGGAAGACCTATGGCCATGCAGGATCTGTTATCACAGGACGAGATCGACGCGCTGCTGCACGGCGTAGACGATGGCCTGGTACAGACCGAATCTCCGGTCGAGCCGGGCAGCGTCAAAACCTATGACCTGACCAGCCAGGACCGCATCGTTCGCGGACGCATGCCGACCCTGGAAATGATCAACGAGCGTTTCGCGCGCTACACCCGGGTAAGCATGTTCAACCTGCTGCGGCGCTCGGCGGACGTGGCGGTCGGTGGCGTACAGGTGATGAAGTTCGGCGAATACATCCATTCGCTTTACGTTCCGACCAGCCTGAACCTGGTAAAGGTCAAGCCGCTGCGCGGCACGGCCTTGTTCATTCTGGACGCCCGGCTGGTGTTCAAGCTGGTGGACAATTTCTTCGGAGGCGACGGACGTCATGCCAAGATCGAGGGGCGTGAATTCACGCCGACCGAATTGCGCGTGGTGCGCATGGTGCTGGACCAGGCCTTCATTGACCTGAAGGAAGCCTGGCAAGCGGTGCTGGAGGTGAATTTCGAATTCATCAACTCCGAAGTGAATCCCGCCATGGCCAACATCGTCGGCCCCAGCGAGGCCGTGGTGGTATCGACCTTCCATGTGGAGATGGATGGAGGCGGTGGCGACCTGCATGTGGCCATGCCGTACTCCATGGTCGAGCCTATCCGCGAAATGCTCGATGCCGGATTCCAGTCCGACCTGGACGACCAGGACGAGCGCTGGATCAAGGCTCTGCGCGAAGACGTGCTGGATGTGTCGGTGCCGTTGAGCGCCACCGTGGCCCGTCGACAACTTAAGCTCAGGGACATCCTGCACATGCAGCCCGGTGATGTGATCCCGGTGGAATTGCCCGAGGAACTGGTCATGCGCGCCAATGGCGTACCTTCGTTCCGGGCGCGGCTGGGCTCGCACAAGGGCAATCTGGCGCTCCAGATCACCACACCTATCGAGCGCCGTTGAGTCGGCGCGTCGACATTCATGCACATTGAGGGATAACGATGGCTGACGATAAAGACACCTCCGCCGACGATCAGGCACTGGCCGATGAGTGGGCCGCAGCCTTGAGCGAGTCCGGCGAGGCAGGCCAGAACGATATCGACGCCCTGTTGCAGGCCGATGCCGCGGCGCGGCCGGCCGGCACCCGCCTGCCCATGGAAGAGTTCGGCTCTTCCCCCAAACCTTCCGATACCCACGGCATGGAAGGTCCCAACCTGGATGTGATCCTGGACATTCCGGTGACCATCTCCATGGAAGTGGGCAGCACCGAAATCAACATTCGTAACCTGCTGCAGTTGAACCAGGGCTCGGTGATCGAGCTGGACCGGCTGGCGGGCGAGCCGCTGGACGTGCTGGTCAACGGTACGCTGGTCGCCCATGGCGAGGTGGTGGTGGTCAACGAGAAGTTCGGCATCCGCCTGACCGATGTGATCAGCCCGGCCGAACGTATCAAGAAGCTGCGTTGATGAGGGCTCTGTTGGCGTGGGGCCTGAGCACCGTCTCGCTGGGTCTGGCCGCAGCCGAATCCGCGCCCGCCGCCGTGGCAGGCGCGACCGCTCCGGCGACGGGGCTGGGCAGTGGCATGGCGGCGCAGTTGGGGCAGACGGCCCTGGGGCTGCTGGCCGTGGTCGCGGTCATCCTGGGCCTGGCCTGGCTATTGCGGCGGATGCAGCAGGTCAGCCCTCGTGGCGGGCAGGTGATCGAATTGCTGGGCGCGCGCTCCCTCGGCCCGCGGGACCGGCTGGTGCTGGTCCAGGTGGGCCGGGAGCAGATCCTGCTGGGCCTTTCGCCAGGCCGCATCACCCCCTTGCACGTGCTGCAGCACCCTGTTGAGACAACCACGCCCGGTGAACCCGTGGCGCCAGAATTCGCCCAGCGGCTCATGGAACTGCTTGGCAAGGATCATAAGGATAGGAAGTGATGCGCACCTTGCGCTGGCTGATTCCCCTTTGCGGGGCGCTGATCGCGCCCTCCGTGCTGGCCGCCGATCCGCTGTCCTTGCCAGCGATCACCATGACCACCGGAGCCAACGGGCAGCAGGAATACTCGGTAAGCCTGCAGATCCTGGCCATCATGACCGCGCTGAGTTTCATCCCGGCGTTCGTCATGCTGATGACCAGCTTCACCCGGATCATCATCGTGTTTTCCATTTTGCGCCAGGCGCTGGGCCTGCAGCAGACGCCGTCCAACCAGCTGCTGACGGGCATGGCGCTGTTCCTGACCATGTTCATCATGGCGCCGGTGTTCGACCGGGTGAACAACGACGCCTTGCAACCGTACCTGGCTGAACGCATGAGCGCCCAGGACGCCTTGGCCCGGGCCGAGGTGCCAGTCAAGGACTTCATGCTGGCGCAAACCCGCCAGAGCGACCTGGATCTGTTCATGCGCCTGTCGCGCCGGACGGACATCGCCAGTCCCGACCAGGCGCCGCTCAGCATTCTGGTACCGGCCTTCGTCACGTCGGAACTCAAGACGGCTTTCCAGATTGGTTTCATGATCTTCATTCCGTTCCTGATCATCGACCTGGTGGTGGCCAGTGTGCTGATGGCCATGGGGATGATGATGCTTTCACCGCTGATCATTTCCCTGCCTTTCAAGATCATGCTGTTCGTGCTGGTGGACGGCTGGGCGTTGATCATCGGTACCCTGGCCGGCAGTTTCGGCGGTGTTTGATCCAAGGAGGCGGCCATGACCCCGGAAGTCGCGACAGATATATTTCGTGAGGCGCTCTGGCTTACCACACTGATGGTCGCCATCCTGGTGCTGCCTGGGTTGCTGGTGGGCCTGGTGGTGGCCATGTTCCAGGCGGCGACCCAGATCAACGAACAGACCCTGAGCTTCCTTCCCCGCATGGTGGTGATGCTGATAACGCTGATCGTGCTTGGGCCGTGGATTGTGCGAGAGTTCATGGACTACATGACAGGCCTGTACAGCAGCATTCCGGGCCTGATCGGCTGACCATGCTACAGCTGACTGACGTTCAGATCGGCACCTGGGTGGCAAGCTTCATTCTGCCGCTGTTTCGGGTCGCCGGCCTGCTGATGACCATGCCGTTGTTTGGCGGCAACATGGTGTCGACGCGGATCCGGCTATATCTGGCCGTGGCCATTACCCTGGTGATCGTCCCCGGCCTGCCGCCCATGCCGCAGGTCCAGGCCCTGGACCTCAGCGGCCTGCTGTTGGTGGCGGAGCAGATCATCGTGGGCGCGCTCATGGGCCTGTCGATTCATCTGTTGTTCCAGGCTTTCGTCATCGCGGGCCAGATTGTCGCTATCCAGATGGGCATGGCGTTCGCCTCGATGATCGACCCGACCAACGGGGTAAACGTGGCAGTGGTGAGTCAGTTCTTCAACATGCTGGTGACCCTGCTGTTCTTGAGCATGAATGGGCACTTGGTGGTATTCGAGGTGCTCACCGACAGTTTCCGTACGTTGCCGGTGGGCAATGCCCTGTTCACCGCGCAGTATTGGGACCTGGTTACCCGCATTGGCTGGGTGCTGGGAGCTTCGATCCTGCTGGTGCTGCCCGCGATCACCGCGCTGCTGGTGGTGAACATCGCCCTGGGCGTAATGACCCGAGCGGCCCCCCAACTCAATATCTTCTCGGTGGGCATGCCCATGACACTGGTGCTGGGCATGGTGATCCTGTGGATCAACATGGCCGACATTCTCAGTCAGTATCAGCCCTTGGCAACCGAGGCCTTGCGCTGGCTGCGTGAACTGACCCAAGCGAGGTGAGGCCATGGCCGAGAGCGAGAGCGGCGCGGACAAAACAGAAGACCCCACGGAGAAACGCAAGAAAGACTCTCGGGAGAAGGGTGAGATAACCCGCTCCAAGGAGCTCAATACCTTCGTGGTCATGCTGGCGGGCGTGTGCGCGCTGCTGGCCTTCGGTGGCGCCTTGGCCGAGACCTTGATGGGCATCATGAAGTACAACTTCAGCCTGCGCCGTGACGTGTTGATGGACACCAACCAGATGGCCTTCTTCCTGTTCAACTCCGGTCGCATGGCTTTGGCTGGTACGCAGCCGATTCTGATCATTTTGCTGCTGGCGGCGATCGTCGGCCCGATCTGCCTGGGCGGCTGGCTGTTCGCCGCGGGTTCACTGGCGCCCAAGTTCAGTCGGATGAACCCAGCCAGCGGGCTCAAGCGCATGTTTTCCAAGCATGCGGTCACCGAGTTGCTCAAGGCCTTGGGCAAGTTCGGCGTGACCATGGCGGTGGCCGTATGGGTGCTCAAGCGCGATCAGCCTGAATTGTTGGCGCTGGCCCATGAGCCCTTGGAGCAGGCCATGGCCCACGCCATCCACGTAGTGGGCTGGAGCTCGCTGTACATGGCCCTTGGTCTGTTGATCATTGCCGCTATCGACGTGCCCTTGCAACTGTACCAGGGCAAGGAAAAGCTGAAGATGACCAAGCAGGAGGTCAAGGACGAGCACAAGGACGCCGAAGGACGGCCTGAAGTGAAAGGCCGCATTCGCCAGATGCAGCGGGAAATGTCCCAGCGGCGGATGATGGCCAACATTCCCCGGGCTGACGTGATCATTACCAACCCCACGCACTTCGCGGTCGCGCTCAAGTACGACGCCGACAGTGGCGGGGCGCCCATGCTGCTGGCCAAGGGGGTGGACATGGTCGCGCTGAAGATCCGCGAGATAGGCGTGGCCCACGAGGTGCAGGTCCTCGAATCGCCGGCCCTGGCTCGCTCGATCTATTACTCCACGGAACTGGACCAGCAGATTCCCGCTGGGCTCTACCTGGCGGTGGCCCAGGTGCTGGCGTATGTGTACCAGATCCGCCAATACCGCCCCGGCACCGGCCGCCGCCCCGAGCCACCCAAGGATATGCCGATTCCGGCGGACCTCCAGCGCGACGAAAGTGGTGAAGCGCCCAAACCCTCGCCCGGAAGCGCCGGCTAGGGCCTGATCCGCCATGAATACCCCTGAACTCAAACCCATTCATTGGACAGCGAGGCAATCACGGTAGGAGCTAGCGCCAGCTAGCGAAAAAGCTTTCTGACCGAGCCCAATTCGTCAGCTGCGCTGACTCCCACTGGTGAACCGAACCCTATTTGTTGGACATTTCGGTGGTCAGCCGTGTCCAACACCAGCAGTCGCCAGCTCCTGCCGGCCGCGCATATTTCAAGGTCACCGACGAACCGTCACCCCCAGCATTGAACGCTCCTCGGCAGCAAGTGCCAAAACTGGAGAGCTTCTTGCACTACCCCCCGTCAGAACGCATACGCGTCAAAAGTTTGTGGGGAACAAGAGATGGCGGTTGATCGCACACAATTACTGAGCAGCGCGCGGAGCCTGAGCCAGGGCAATCTTGGGGTGCCCTTGTTGCTGCTGATTCTGTTGGCAATGATGACATTGCCGATACCTCCGTTCTTGCTGGACGTGTTCTTCACTTTCAATATCGCCTTGTCCATCGTGGTGTTGCTGGTGTGCGTCTATGCCATGCGTCCGCTGGACTTCGCGGTATTTCCCACGATTTTGCTGGTGGCCACGCTGTTGCGTCTGGCCCTGAACGTGGCCTCCACGCGGGTGGTGATGCTTCATGGCCATGAAGGACATCAAGCGGCGGGCAAGGTGATCCAGGCGTTCGGCGAGGTCGTGATCGGCGGTAACTACGTGGTCGGTGGCGTGGTCTTCGCCATCCTCATGATCATCAACTTCGTGGTAGTGACCAAGGGCGCGGGACGGATTTCGGAAGTGAGCGCGCGTTTCACTCTCGATGCCATGCCGGGTAAGCAGATGGCCATTGACGCCGACCTCAACGCCGGGCTCATCGATCAGGCCGCGGCCAAGGCGCGCCGCGCCGAGGTCGCCCAGGAGGCCGAGTTCTATGGCTCCATGGATGGTGCCAGCAAGTTCGTTCGCGGCGACGCCATCGCAGGCCTGCTCATTCTTTTCATCAACCTGATCGGTGGCATGGCCATCGGTATTCTCCAGCATGGCCTGACCTTCGCCGATGCTGGTACCACCTATGCCCTGTTGACCATCGGTGACGGCCTGGTGGCCCAGTTGCCTTCGCTGCTGCTGTCCTGTGCCGCGGCCATCATGGTGACCCGCGCCTCGGGTTCGGAAGAGATGGGCAAGCAGATCAGCCGTCAAATGTTCGACTCGCCCAAGGCCCTGGCCGTGTCGGCCGGCCTGATGGCCGTCATGGGGCTGGTGCCGGGCATGCCTCACCTGGCATTCCTGTCCCTGGCCGCCGTTGCGGGTGGCGGCGCCTATCTGCTCTGGAAGAAAAAGAACCAGGTCAAACTCGAAGCGGCCGCGGAAATCCAGCGCCAGCAAGAACTGCTGCCTTCGCCGCAACGGTCCCAGGAAACCAAGGAACTGGGTTGGGATGATGTCACCCCCATCGACATGATCGGCCTGGAAGTGGGCTATCGCCTGATTCCGCTGGTTGACCGCAACCAGGGTGGGCAATTGCTGGCACGGATCAAGGGCGTGCGCAAGAAGCTTTCCCAGGACTTGGGGTTCCTTATGCCCACGGTGCATATCCGCGATAACCTGGACCTGGCGCCCAGTGCCTACCGATTGACGCTCATGGGGGTCATCCTGGCGGAAGCCGAGATCTACCCCGACCGCGAACTGGCCATCAACCCCGGCCAGGTCTTCGGCTCGCTCAATGGTATTCAGGCGCGCGACCCGGCCTTCGGCCTGGAAGCGGTATGGATCGAAGTCAGTGCCCGCAGCCAGGCTCAATCCCTGGGCTACACCGTGGTGGATGCCAGCACGGTGGTTGCCACTCACCTGAACCAGATCCTGCAAAAGCACGCCCACGAGCTGATCGGACATGAGGAAGTACAGCAATTGCTTCAGGTGTTGGCCAAGGGGTCACCGAAACTGGCCGAAGAATTGGTGCCCGGTGTCATCAGCCTGTCTGCTTTACTGAAGGTGCTGCAGGCCTTGCTGGCCGAGCAAGTGCCGGTGAGGGACATCCGCAGCATCGCCGAAGCCATCGCCAACAGCGGCATCCGGAGTCAAGATACCGCCGCGCTTGTGGCTGCGGTTCGAGCCGGTTTGTCTCGTGCCATCGTGCAAAGCATTGTAGGCACTGAGTCTCAGCTCCCGGTCATTACCCTGGAGCCGAAGTTGGAACAGATATTGCTCAATAGTATTCACAAGGCTGGTCAGGGTCAGGAAGAAGGCGTTTTGCTGGAGCCGAGCATGGCGGAGCGGTTGCAACGGTCCTTGATCGAAGCGGCCCAGCGTCAGGAAATGCAAGGGCAGCCGGCGATACTGCTGGTGGCCGGGCCGATCCGCACGATGTTGTCGAGGTTCGGGCGATTGGCGGTTCCGAACCTGCATGTGTTGGCCTACCAGGAAATACCGGATAACAAACAAGTGACGATCGTTGCGACAGTAGGGCCCAACGGCTGAGGTAGCGGGATATGCAAGTGAAGCGTTTTTTCGCCGCGGATATGCGTCAAGCCATGAAACTGGTGCGTGACGAGCTGGGCGCTGACGCCGCGATCATCGGTAACCGCCGGATCGCCGGTGGCGTCGAGCTTACCGCCGCGCTGGATTACAAGCTGTCGGCCCTGGCGCCGCGCGTACCGAACATGGAACTCGAGGACGAGTTGCGCAAGACGCAGTCGCGCATCGTGTCGGCCCAGGCGGAATTGGATACCCGCAGCGCCAGCGACGGCGTGACCAACCGTCAATTGTTCGCCGGCTTGCCCCTGACCGCGCCCGAGCCGCTGATCGAGCCTACCCTCAACGAAGCGCCCCGTCCGGCGGCCCCGGCCACGCCTGCTCCGGCGGCGGTGGACCAGCGCCTGTTCGACTCCATGCGCTCCGAACTGTCCGGCCTGCGCGAGCTGCTGGAAGTCCAGCTTGGCTCTCTGGCCTGGACCCAGCTGCAAGGCAGCCGCCCGGAGCAGGCGACCCTCTGGCGCAAGTTGCAGCGCATCGGCCTGTCAGGGCCTCTGGCGCGTGACCTGCTGGCTCAGGTGGAAGGCATCGCCGAGCCGCGTCAGGCCTGGCGCATGTTGCTGGCCCACTTGGCCCGGATGATCGCCACGCCCCAGACCGAGCCTTTGGAAGAGGGCGGGGTCATTGCCATGGTCGGCCCGGCCGGCATGGGCAAGACCACCACCCTGGCCAAGCTGGCGGCGCGATATGTACTCAAATACGGCGCGCAGAATATTGCCCTGGTGAGCATGGACAGTTTCCGTATCGGCGCCCAGGAACAACTCAAGACCCTCGGTCGCATCCTCAATGTGCCGGTGACCCACGTCGATCCTGGCCAATCCCTGGCCCAGGCGCTGGAACCACTGCTACGCAAGCGCGTGGTGCTGATCGATACCGCGGGCCTGCAAGCCAGTGACCCGGCCCTCAAACTGCAGCTCGAAAGCCTGGCGGGACGCGGCATTCGCTCGCGCAATTACCTGGTGCTGGCCACGACCAGCCAGAAGCAAGTGTTGACGGCTGCTTACCATAGTTACAAGCGTTGTGGCCTCGCAGGCTGTATCCTCACCAAGCTCGACGAAACGGCGAGCCTTGGCGAGGTGCTCAGCCTGGCGATCAGTCATGATCTGCCGGTGGCCTACCTGACCGATGGCCCGCGTATTCCGGACGACCTGCATCTGCCGCGCAAGCACCAGCTGGTGAGCCGGGCGGTAAGCGTGCAGATGCAAGAGGAGCCCAGCGAAGAGGCCATGGCCGACATGTTCGCGGACCTCTACCACAGCCCGAGCAAGCGCGCGGGTTGAGGTGATGAAGATGAAATGCATGCGCAAGTGGTTGCGCGACAGTACGCCCAAGGGCGTGCTGCTTGGCTTGGAACCTACCTGCACCGCGCGCAGTGCCGGTTCGCCCCAGGGGCGAGCGGGCCGTGGTGTAGCCAGCGGCTTAGTGACAGGGTAAAGAACGAATGGGCAGCATGCATCCCGTACAGGTGATCGCGGTGACCGGCGGCAAGGGCGGCGTCGGCAAGACAAACGTGTCAGTGAACCTATCGCTGGCACTGGCCGAACTCGGCCGGCGGGTGATGTTGCTGGACGCTGACCTGGGCCTGGCCAATGTCGACGTCTTGCTGGGGCTGACTCCCAAGCGCACCCTGGCCGACGTCATCGAGGGGCGTTGCGACCTGCGCGACGTGCTCTTGCAGGGACCGGGCGGGATCCGCATCGTGCCGGCCGCCTCGGGCACCCAGACCATGGTCCATCTCAGTCCGGCACAGCACGCCGGGCTGATCCAGGCGTTCAGCGAGATCGGCGACAACCTCGACGTGCTTGTGATCGACACCGCCGCGGGCATCGGTGACTCGGTTGTCAGTTTCGTGCGCGCCGCCCAGGAAGTATTGCTGGTAGTGTGCGATGAGCCCACCTCGATCACCGACGCCTACGCCCTGATCAAGCTGCTCAACCGCGACTACGGCATGAACCGCTTCCGAGTACTGGCGAACATGGCCCAGAGCCCGCAGGAAGGGCGCAACCTGTTCGCCAAGCTCACCAAGGTGACCGACCGCTTCCTGGACGTTGCGCTCCAGTACGTGGGCGCGGTGCCCTATGACGAGACCGTGCGCAAGGCTGTGCAGAAGCAGCGCGCCGTCTACGAAGCCTTCCCGCGGTCCAAGTGCGCCCTGGCCTTCAAGGCCATCGCGCAGAAAGTGGATACCTGGCCGCTGCCGGCCAACCCGCGGGGGCATCTCGAATTCTTCGTCGAACGTTTGGTACAGCAAACCAGTGCGGGGCCTGTCTCATGAGCGCCAGTGGATACCGGATGTACAACAATGCCTCTCGTCAGTCACAGCAGCACGAGCTGATTGAGCGCTATGCCCCCTTGGTCAAGCGCATTGCCTACCATCTGCTGGCGAGACTGCCCGCCAGCGTACAGGTCGAGGACCTGATCCAGGCAGGCATGATCGGCCTGCTCGAGGTGGCGAACAAGTACGACTCCACCAAGGGCGCGAGCTTCGAGACCTACGCCGGTATCCGCATTCGCGGCGCCATGCTCGACGAGGTGCGCAAGGGTGACTGGGCGCCACGCTCGGTGCATCGCAACACCCGCACCGTGAGCGAAGCCATCCGCCGGATCGAAGCTCGAACTGGCCGTGACGCTAAAGATCACGAGGTAGCTGCCGAACTCAACATGAAGCTGGAGGAATACTACGCCATCCTCAACGATACCCTGGGCAGTCGCTTGTTCAGTTTCGACGACCTATTGCAGGACGGCGAGCACGAAGGGCTGCACGAGGACGGCGCCAGTGGTAGCGGCGAGCCGGCCAGGGGGCTGGAGGACGAGCGCTTCCAGCGGGCCCTGGCCGATGCGATCGCCAACCTTCCGGAGCGCGAGCGCCTGGTGCTGTCGCTGTACTACGACGAGGAGCTCAACCTCAAGGAAATCGGCGAAGTCCTGGGCGTGAGCGAATCTCGTGTCAGCCAGCTGCACAGCCAGTGCGCGGCGCGCTTGCGCAGCCGCCTGGGTGAGTGGCGCAGCGCGCGCTGAGGCGCGGCGGCGCAACAGGATTTGGGGTGCCGTCGGTGCGCGAAAGGGCGCTTGGCGGCAAAAATGAAAGAGAATGCTGGAACGGTGTGCCGGCTGTGTGATATCACCGCCCGCCACGCCTGCTCAGGCAGTCGTGTAAGTGTGCAAAACCGGATTCGATTGACTGCACGTCCCGGAGCGGGCGTGTTTGAGACTGCTTGGAGGTTTACTTGGACAAGAACATGAAAATCCTTATCGTCGACGATTTTTCGACAATGAGGCGGATCATCAAGAACCTGTTGCGCGACCTGGGTTTCACCAATACCTCAGAGGCTGACGACGGGAATACGGCCTTGCCAATGCTCCAGAGCGGCGGTTTCGATTTCCTGGTCACGGACTGGAACATGCCGGGCATGACCGGTATCGAGTTGTTGCGCCAGGTGCGCGCCGACGAGCGTCTCAAGCATCTGCCGGTGCTGATGGTGACCGCCGAGGCCAAGCGCGAGCAGATCATCGAGGCGGCCCAGGCCGGCGTCAACGGCTATGTGGTCAAGCCTTTCACGGCCCAGGTGCTGAAAGAAAAGATCGAGAAGATCTTCGAGCGTGTCAACAGCTGAGGCCGCATAGGGGGCGCCATGGAGTCCAGTAATCTGCCGTTGGGTGACTTTGAGTCGACCCTGAAAACCCATGCCCGCCAGTTGGTCGAAAGCCTGGAGAAGGGTCAGTTCGGCGACGCGGTGCAGCTGATTCATCAGCTGAACCAGACGCGCGATCGTGGCCTGTACCAGGAAGTGGGCAAGCTGACACGCGAGCTGCACAGCGCCATCGTCAATTTCCAGATCGACCCTCGCTCGCCGCAGGCCGAGGAGGTATCACAGATCACGGATGCCACCGAGCGCCTTGACTATGTGGTGCGCCTGACGGAAAACGCCGCCAACCGCACCATGGACCTGGTGGAGCAGGCCACGCCCCTGGTCCATGACCTGGGCGAGGAAGCCCGTGCATTGCGGGTAGACTGGCAGCGCTTCATGCGTCGGGAGGTGGATGCCGATACCTTCCGTGACCTGGTCAAGCGCGTCGATGCTTTCCTGGCACGCAGTGAGAGCGATGCCGGGCGGCTATCCTCAAGCCTGAATGACATTCTCCTGGCCCAGGATTATCAGGACCTTACCGGCCAGGTGATCAAGCGCGTCACCGCCTTGGTGACGGATGTGGAATCGAACCTGCTCAAGCTGGTGCTGATGGCCAGCCAGGTGGACCGTTTCGCCGGTATCCAGCATGACCCGCAGAGCCTGCAGAGCGAAAAAAATCCACAAAAAGACGCTTCCCGGGGTGAAGGTCCGCAGATTCATGCCGATAAGCGTGAAGACGTCGTATCCGGCCAGGACGATGTGGATGACCTGCTTTCCAGCCTAGGGTTCTAACCCCTGAAGGGTGGGCTCATCGTACAGGCGCCCAAGGGCGCTATCCGAGCCGGATGCCAATTACCGATTTCCAGGGAGCACCCAAATGAGCTTCGGCGCCGATGAAGAAATCCTCCAGGACTTCCTGGTAGAGGCCGGCGAGATCCTCGAGCAGTTGTCCGAACAGTTGGTGGAGCTGGAAAGCCGGCCCGACGATGCGGATCTGCTCAATGCGATTTTTCGTGGTTTCCACACTGTTAAAGGTGGCGCCGGCTTCCTCCAGCTCAACGAGCTGGTGGAGTGCTGCCACATTGCCGAAAACGTGTTCGACATTCTGCGCAAGGGCGAACGCCGCGTGGATTCCGAGCTCATGGACGTGGTGCTTGAAGCACTTGATACCGTCAACAGCATGTTCGGTCAGGTACGCGAACGTTCGCCATTGACGCCCGCTACCCCCGAGCTGCTCGCGGCGCTCTCTCGCCTGGCCGAGCCGGCCGGTGCAGCGCCGGCGGCTATGGAGACTCCAGCCCCGGCACCGGCGCCAGTGATGGCCGCGCCTGCCGTCGCGCCGGCACCCAGCCCGGTCGTCGAGGCCCCCGTGGGCGATGACGAGATCAGCGACGCGGAGTTCGAGTCGCTGCTGGACCAGTTGCATGGCAAGGGGCAGTTCGCTCCTGAAGCCTTGGCGCCTGTCGCGGAGCCGGCGGCGGCTGCCTCTGCCAGCGATGAAATCACCGATGCGGAATTCGAAGCGCTGCTCGATCAGTTGCATGGCAAAGGCAGCTTCGCGGCCGACAACCTTCCGGAAGCGGCGCCGGCCGCACCGGCGGCTCCCGCCGCGCCAGTAGCCGGCGGTGAACTGATTACCGATCATGAATTCGAAGCGCTGCTCGACCAGCTTCATGGCAAAGGCAAGTTCAACGCCGAAGCCGCGGTGGTCGAAGCGCCCGCCGCTCCCCTGAGCAAGCCCGCCGCGGCAGCTCCGGCCCCCGCTCCCGTACCCAAGGCCGAGCCCGTTCGCCCGGCCACGCCGGCGCCAGCGGCGGCCCCAGCGGCAGCACGCCCGGCGGCCGGCGGTGAAAAGCCCGTTGCCAGCGAGGCGGAAACCACCGTGCGGGTCGATACCGCGCGACTGGACGAAATCATGAACATGGTGGGCGAGTTGGTGCTGGTGCGTAACCGCCTCGTGCGGCTGGGCCTCAACAGCGGCGACGAGGCCATGTCCAAAGCTGTCTCCAACCTCGATGTGGTCACGGCGGACTTGCAAACGTCGGTCATGAAGACCCGCATGCAGCCCATCAAGAAGGTGTTCGGCCGCTTCCCGCGCCTGGTTCGCGACCTGGCGCGCCAGCTCAAGAAGGAAATCAACCTGGAGCTGGTGGGTGAAGAAACCGACCTGGACAAGAACCTGGTAGAAGCCCTGGCCGACCCGCTGGTGCACTTGGTGCGCAATGCCGTGGATCATGGCGTGGAGATGCCGGAAGAGCGCGAGGCCGCGGGCAAGCCGCGTTCCGGCAAGGTCGTGCTGTCGGCGGAGCAGGAAGGTGATCACATTCTCTTGTCCATTTCCGACGACGGCAAGGGCATGGACCCCGCGGTACTGCGCGCCAAGGCCGTGGAAAAGGGCCTGATGGACAAGGACGCCGCGGACCGGCTGTCCGAGTCCGATTGCTACAACCTGATTTTCGCCCCCGGCTTCTCCACCAAGACCGAAATCTCCGACGTGTCTGGCCGTGGTGTGGGCATGGACGTGGTGAAGACCAAGATTTCCCAGCTCAACGGCTCGATCAATATCTACTCCGCCAAGGGGCAGGGCTCGAAGATTGTCATCAAGGTGCCGCTCACCCTGGCGATCATGCCTACCCTGATGGTCATGCTGGGCAACCAGGCCTTTGCTTTCCCCCTGGTGAGCGTGAACGAAATCTTCCATCTGGACCTGTCCCGCACCAACGTGGTCGACGGTCAGGAGGTGGTGGTGGTCCGGGACAAGGCATTGCCCCTGTTCTACCTCAAGCGCTGGCTGGTGCCTGGCGCCCAGGACAGCGAGCAGCGCGAGGGCCACGTGGTCATTCTCTCGGTGGGCACCCAGCGTATCGGCTTCGTCGTTGACCAGCTGGTGGGCCAGGAAGAGGTGGTCATCAAGCCGTTGGGCAAGATGCTCCAGGGCACGCCCGGGATGTCCGGGGCCACCATCACCGGTGATGGTCGCATCGCCTTGATCCTCGATGTGCCGAGCATGCTCAAGCGCTACGCCGCCCGGCGTATCTGATACCGCGGCCGCCGGCTTTCCGGGGTCGGCGGCCCGTAACGGAGTAACTATGTCACTCACAGTGCTGGTGGTGGACGATTCGGGGTTTTTCCGCCGCCGTCTCACGGAAATCCTTTCGCAAGACAGCAACATAAAGGTCGTCGGCACCGCCAGCAATGGCCGCGAAGCCATCGACCAGGCGCTGAGCCTAAAGCCTGACGTCATCACCATGGACTACGAAATGCCGATGATGGATGGCATTACCGCGGTCCGTCACATCATGCAGCGGTGCCCCACGCCCGTGTTGATGTTTTCCTCGCTTACCCATGAGGGCGCCCGGGTCACCCTGGATGCCCTGGATGCTGGAGCGGTGGATTACCTACCGAAGAATTTCGAGGACATCTCGCGCAACCCCGACAAGGTGCGGCAATTGCTGTGCGAGAAGGTCAACTCCATTGCCCGTAGCAATCGTCGCTTCTCTTCCCCCACGCCAGGCCATGGCTCGACCAGCGCTGCCGTCGCTACACCGGCGCCTCGGGAACCCCTGGGCAGCCGCGCGCCCGCGCGCCCGCTGGGTACGGCTTCGACTGCGCCCCTCGGACGGGCCGGTACCCCCGCGCCTGCCGCTACCGGCAACAGCCCGCCGCCCAAGCGCAAGGCCTACAAGTTGGTAGCCATCGGCACCTCCACGGGCGGGCCGGTAGCCTTGCAGCGAGTACTGACCCAGTTACCCGCCAACTTTCCGTCGCCCCTGGTGCTGATCCAGCATATGCCGGCGGCGTTCACCCGTGCTTTCGCCGAGCGTCTCGACAAGCTGTGCAAGATCAGCGTGAAAGAGGCCGAGGATGGCGATCAGTTGCGCCCGGGCCTTGCCCTGCTGGCGCCAGGCGGCAAGCAGATGATGGTGGACGCGCGCGGCACGGTGAAGATCCTTCCCGGCGATGAGCGCCTGAACTACAAACCCTGCGTGGACATCACCTTTGGCTCGGCGGCCAAGGCCTACGCAGACAAGGTGCTGGCGGTAGTGCTCACCGGCATGGGCGCCGATGGCCGGGAAGGCGCGCGCTTGCTCAAGCAGGTGGGTAGCCAGGTCTGGGCCCAGGATGAAGCCAGCTGTGTGATCTATGGCATGCCCATGGCTGTGGCCAAGGCTGGCCTGGCCGATGCCGTCTACAGCCTGGACGACATCGGGCGTTACCTGGCGGAGGGCTGCCAGTAATGGATGTACTGAGCCTGATTGGCATCATTCTGGCCTTCGTCGCCATTGTCGGCGGCAATTTTCTCGAGGGCGGTCATCTGCCGTCCCTGGTCAACGGGCCTGCCGCCCTGATAGTACTGGGCGGAACCCTGGCAGCGGCCTTGCTGCAGACGCCCATGAGCGCCTTCAAGCGTGCCTTGCAGATCCTTCCGTGGATTGTATTCCCGCCCCGGGTGGACATGGCCGGCGGCGTGGACAAGGTGGTGGGCTGGAGCCTGGTGGCGCGCAAGGAGGGCCTGCTCGGCCTGGAAAGCGTGGCTGACAGCGAGCCGGACAATTATGCCCGCAAAGGCCTGCAGTTGCTGGTAGACGGCGCCGAGCCGGAAGCGGTGCGCAGCGTCCTGGAGCTGGACTTCTTCACTCAGGAAAGCCGCGATATCCAGGCTTCCAAACTCTATGAATGCATGGGCGGCTATGCGCCTACCATCGGTATCATCGGCGCGGTGATGGGGCTTATCCACGTGATGGGCAACCTTGCCGACCCTTCCCAGTTGGGAAGTGGCATAGCTGTTGCTTTCGTCGCCACCATCTACGGTGTGGCGTCAGCCAACCTGGTGCTGCTGCCGGTGGCCAACAAGCTCAAGGCCTTGGCGCAGCGTCAGTCTCGCTATCGGGAAATGCTCCTGGAAGGGCTGCTCTCTATCGCGGAAGGCGAAAACCCCCGGTCCATCGAACTGAAGCTTCAGGGCTTCATGGAGTGACAGATGCGTCGTCGGCGGGTGGTTGAAGAACATGAGAATCATGAGCGGTGGCTGGTGTCCTACGCGGATTTCATCACCTTGCTGTTCGCCTTTTTCGTCGTGATGTACTCCATCTCATCGATCAACGAAGGCAAGTACAAAGTGCTGTCCGATGCCTTGGTGGGCGTCTTCAATGAACAGCAGCGCAGCCTCAAGCCCATTCCGATCGGCGACGAGCGGCCACGTACCACGCAGCCGGCCACGCCGTTGAATACCGAGAACGAAGAACCCGAAGCCGCCGTCGGCCAGGCGCAGGCCTTGCAAACCATCGCTGATGACGTGCGCAATGCCTTCGGCGACCTGATCGCCGCCGATCAATTGACGGTCCGTGGCAATGAGCTATGGATCGAGATCGAATTGAAATCCGGGCTGCTCTTCGGAAGCGGCGACGCTATTCCCAGTGACCGCGCCTTTGCCATCATCGAAAAAGTCGCTGGTATCTTGCAGCCCTTCGCCAATCCGGTTCATGTGGAAGGCTTCACTGACAACCAGCCGATTCGCACCGCCCAGTACCCGACCAACTGGGAATTGTCTTCGGCGCGAGCCTCCAGCATCGTGCGGATGCTGGCCATGGATGGTATCGATCCCGGACGCATGGCAGCGGTAGGCTATGGTGAATACCAACCGGTGGCGAGCAATGACAGCGCTGACGGTCGCGCGCGCAACAGGCGGGTGGTGCTGGTGATTTCGCGAAATCTGGAGGTGCGTCGCAGCCTGACCGGGTCGGGTACGGCCAACGCCACGCCCGATGCGGCGCTCAAGCGGGCTGGCACACAAAGTGCACCATCCGGGGCAGTATCGTCAGGCGCGGGCTCCGGAGTCAAAAGCCCGTCGCCGGCCTTGTAATTCAGTTATCGGAAACCCCACGCATGAGAGTCTGGGCAATCGCCAACCAAAAAGGTGGTGTCGGAAAAACCACCACCACAGTCGCACTTGCCGGCCTCTTGGCTGATGCGGGCAAGCGAGTGGTAGTGGTGGACCTGGACCCGCATGGCTCTTTGACCAGCTATTTCGGCAACGACCCCGACGGCCAGGAACACAGCTGTTTCGACCTGTTCCTGCATAAAGGCCACGTGCCTGAAGGGCTGCCTGGCCAATTGCTGCTACCGACCAACGAAGAGCGAATCTCCTTATTGCCATCCAGCACGGCGCTGGCGACCCTGGAGCGCCAATCGCCTGGCCAGAGCGGCCTTGGCTTGGTCGTGGCCAAAGCGCTGGCGCAACTCTGGCAGGATTTCGACTACGCGCTTATCGACAGCCCACCGCTGCTAGGCGTGCTCATGGTCAATGCCCTGGCAGCAAGCCAGCAGTTGGTAGTGCCTGTGCAAACCGAACACTTGGCGGTCAATGGCCTGGAACGCATGGTCAATACCCTGACCATGATCAACCGCTCGCGCAAGCAACCCTTGCCCTACAGCATCGTGCCGACCCTGTTCGACCGTCGGACCCAGGCATCGTTGGGGACCCTCAAGGTGCTTCGCGACCGCTGGCAGACCAGCGTGTGGGAAGGCTACATCCCGGTCGATACCCGTCTGCGCGATGCCAGCCGGGCTGGGCTGACGCCCTCGCGCTTCGATTCCAAGAGCCGAGGGGTGATCGCCTACCGTGCCTTGCTCAAGCATTTGCTTGGGCAACAACTTCTCACCCAGGTGGCCTGACATGAGCCGTCCCGTGGATATTCCCCGGCGCCCGCGACAGGCCCTGCAGTCCTACCTGGACGGGCTGTTGCAAGAGGCCACCGAGGAAGCTGTGGTCGCTGAGCCGGACATGAGCCTTCCGTCGGCGCCCGTGCTTGCGTCGGAGGCGCCGCAGCCCTTGCCCGAATCGCCAGTGCTGGATGAGTTCCAGGCCGCAGTGCTCGAGGAGCAGATTCGTGACGCCCGGCGGCCCACGCCCTCGCCAGCGAACGCGGCGGCCATGGAGCCTCGCCGTGCCACGCGGCCCGTGGCCGAGGTGGAGACTCTGCCTCGGTTCGATGAGCCCAGTCGCTGGGCTGGCCCCTCGCTTTTGCCGCAGGTCTCGGCCGCCGTTCTGGCCGAGGCGCTGGCGCCCGTACCGGTAGCCGTGCCAACGGAGCCTGTGCCACCGGCGCCCCTGGAACTGCCGGAACAGCCCCGGGCCGAGGCGGCGTCGCCCAAGGCTGCTCCCGCGGAGCCTGTTCAAGCGCCCCGCGGCCAAGGCGCAAGCATGGCCGGAGGCACCGGCACGCCAGTAGAGCAGGGCCGACCTGCCTGGGCCGACGAGCCTTTCGAATGCCTGCTGTTCGATGTGGCCGGCCTGACCCTGGCGGTACCTCTGGTGTGCCTGGGGTCGATCTACCCCTTGGCGGGACAGGAACTGACACCCTTGTTCGGCCAGCCCGAGTGGTTTCTCGGGCTGCTGCCCAGCCACAGTGGCAACCTCAAGGTCCTGGATACCGCCCGTTGGGTCATGCCCGATCGCTATCGGGACGATTTCCAGCAAGGGCTGCAATACGTTATCTCGGTGCAAGGCTATGAGTGGGGGCTGGCCGTGCACTCGGTGAGCCGTTCTCTGCGCCTTGAACCGGGCGAAATCAAATGGCGGCTGCAGCGGGGTCAGCGCCCGTGGCTGGCGGGCACGGTGATCGAGCACATGTGCGCGCTGCTGGATGTGGCGCAGTTGGCTGAAATGATTGCCAGCGGCGCGGTCAAACGACAGGAAGCCGAGGCTCGGGCCAAAGCCGCGGCCGAAGCGAAGGCGCAATCCCAAGCCAGGACCAAGAACAGGCCTGGACATAAACGATAGGTCCCGGGGCAACGGCTCAGGGTAGGTACAATAGACCGCAGCGGCGGGAGCGAGGGGTGAAGGTATGAAGAAAACGTCCGGTCAGGGTTCCGAGGATCCGATCCTGCAATGGGTCACCTTCCGCCTGGATAACGAAACCTACGGCATCAATGTGATGCAGGTTCAGGAAGTGCTGCGCTACACGGAAATCGCCCCGGTGCCCGGTGCGCCGGCCTACGTGCTAGGGATCATCAACCTGCGCGGCAATGTGGTGACGGTGATCGACACTCGCCAGCGCTTCGGCCTGGCGTCCAGCGATGTCACCGACAATACCCGTATCGTGATCATCGAGGCCGACAAGCAGGTGGTCGGTATTCTGGTGGACAGCGTGGCCGAGGTGGTCTACCTGCGCCAATCCGAAGTGGAAACCGCGCCCAACGTGGGGAATGAGGAATCGGCCAAGTTCATCCAGGGCGTGTGCAACAAGAACGGCGAGTTGCTCATTCTGGTCGAATTGGACAAGATGATGTCCGAAGAAGAGTGGTCTGAGCTGGAGAATATCTGAGTTGATCCTCGAAGCCGCCGTCATCGTCCTGGCCATCCTGTGGGCCGGGTCGGTGGCGCTGTTCATTTCCTATACCCGCAACCAGCAACGTATCGCCGCCGAACAGGCCGCTGGCGACGCGGTGCGCGACCAGCGCATCCGCGAGCTGGCCAAGCGCCTCGACGACTACCAGAACGGCACCGTGCGCATGGGCGAGGCCATCCACGAACTGCGCGCGGTGGTCGCGCCTCTGCCGGACAAGCTGCTCCAGCTCGAACAGCGAGACCCGGAGACGCTTTCTTTCGCCCAGGCCGCCAAGTTGGTGCACATGGGCGCCAGCATCGACGAACTCACTCAGGCCTGCGGATTGACACAGGCCGAGGCGGAGTTGATGAGCAAGTTGCATGGAGGGTGAAAACGGCTAATGAAGGGCTAGGGGTCTATAGAGTCCGGCTTGATGGGCGGTGACTGGTAGCTTCGAATTTGATTGGCAATATTCATGGCCATAGCCGTTCAACCTCAGGTTCGAGGCTGGAATACGTGCCGTCGGTAAAAGGGCCATTTGTTATCAGTGCCAAGCACTTGGGGCTTTCTTAGGCCAGCCGATGTCGGCGCAGGCCTGGAATAATCGAAGTGCCTGGCTTTGTGATGGGCATGCTTATAATAGCTGAGTCCAGACCAGCCCGTGGTCTCGCCAGAATAGGCCACCACCGGCCTCCTGAAATGCGTCGCGAGCTGTTGTGCGACTGCTGGAGTATTTTCCGCAGCGTCGGCGCCGAAACAACTGATCAGCTCTACCTTATTTGAACGTTCAAGCATTTTCCTGGCCTGAGGGTTTTCCATAATGGTGTTCGCCAGCCGCTCTGGGGTTAGCTCCATATTGTTGAAGGTGGTTTTTCCGATGTCGCCATGCGCGTCGACGAAAAAAGTCGTCTTTGACAAACCGACGGTTGATACGTCATCAAAGAAAAGCACCTCTGCGCGCGGCCGCGCGAACGACTGAAGGGTTCGCTTGAATCCCCTGAGCCTAGCTAATACATGCTGGAAAAATAATCCGGAGGGGTCCGTCCTATTTACCGGGTCGGCGCCGCAATAGATATATGGGTTCAAACCACCCTCGCCATAAGGGCTTAATACGTCCGGCCGGTTGAAGCGCATGAGCAATGGTGCATACACGCGGTAGCCATGCCCAGATTGGTACAGGCCGGAGTGCTCTTGGAAGGCTCCGCAAAAACCCATCGCCTGCTGGCCTGAAGCGCGATAGCCGAAAGGGGTGTAATGGATGAAATAGCGAGGCCCTGAGGCTTTAGTCGCCAGGGCGGAGCCGGCGAGGTCGGTGGCCAGGAGTCGAGTTCCGACAGAGCGGTGTAATGGCCTAGGCCTCTCAAGCCTTATGTCGCTCAATATGTGGCTACCCCATCTGAATGTTTCACGGGATCATTTAACGCCATTCGCAGTGCTGGCTTAAGCTGACAGACTGATAGGTTTTTCAGTGATCGCCCCGCTTCCAGTGGACCGCAATGTCGAAAGGGTCGGTCGCTCCGCCGCTGCGCATGCGTGGGCGAAGCGATTGACGTGCCGCGCGGTGGCCGCGCCCTGAGAACCACGATGGCCATCCTCTTTCGCCCACGGGGCGCCTTCGGTTGGTTTAGTTACGCCATTTCCTGGGACACGATCCAGGCTATCGGCGCGCTGCTGATTCAACGGCCTCTTCATAGCTCGGGGGCAGGGGGTAGGGGGGAGGTGGATCCATGCTCCGAGCAACCAGGCTATCGATTGAACCTGTCGAGCGAATGCTGGAAGTGCTGAATCTGCGGGCATTGGACATATCATCGTTGATCCCTCGTCCCAATCGGAATTGCCTCAGCTCTTCTAGGTCATTGGCATCGAGAGCACCACGTCGTGTAGGGCGAGTAACGGGAAGCCGTTCTACCGAGGATGCGCTTGATCTTCCGCTCCGTAGCGATTCGGAGCGGCTCAGGGGAGGGATTCGGGAAGAGCTGTATGCATCCGGCGGTACGATGATCAAGTCTCGCGTTGTCCAGGCCGGGGTCTTTTCTAGGACGGCAGCTCTCACCTCGCTGACAGGGGTAAGGTCCATGTGATGTCTAACGCGTTGAAGGACGACAGCCGGGTGTCTAGGTTGCCTACGTGCCGGCATCGTCCATTCACGTATCCTGGATAGCGCTCGGTTAAGCCAAGAACGACCGCTGGGATCGATCCTGTTCACCGGTTCGCCGCCGGTGTAAGCATAACCATTGATACCCCCTGCAACGAAAGGGCTTAGGCTGTCCCAAGCTATGAAGCGATACAGCGTAGGCGAGTAATGGCGGTGCCCGTTACCTAGGAAATAGCCGTTGGTAATCGCTTCCTTCATTTGGCCGTTATATCCAACTCGCTGAGCTGAAGAGCGTCCAAACGGTGTGTAGTTGATGCGCTTGGCGGTAGCTGCAGCCAGCACGAGATAAGGCGAGTTTGTCGCGTCCGCTCCTATCAAGCCAAACGCGGAACTGGAAAGTAGACTGTCATTCATGCGCTGTGGTCCTCCAAACTATATACACCTTTATGCCCTCCTTTCTATTGCTTTAAAAGCTGACATTCAGTGAGGTTGAGAACGCGCTGAATTATCCATATCCGTGCGATGGAGCGTATAGTGACCCGGAGTTGCTCATGTCAGAGTGAGAGTCACCACTAGCCCAGAGCTTCAATATCTCGTTTATATGGGCGTAACGTCCCGCTCACCCGGCGGATTGATATCCACTCCCACCGGAATCTTCCCTTGCAAGTACCAGGCAAACGCAATGATCTCTGCAATCGTCAGGTACAGTTCCCGGGGAATGCTGTCACCCAATTCCAGTTGGCCAAGCATCTTCACAAGCTCGGCGTTTTCATAGATAGGTACTTCATGGGCCTTGGCGATGGCGATGATGGCGTCGGCCAGTTCGTCGTCGCCCTTGCCGGAAAGGGTAGGGGCCTGGATGCCATCGTAGCTCAGGGCGATGGCCTGGCGGGGGTAGCGTTGACTCATGCGGTTTCATCCACCCAGCGTTGTTGGAGACGAGTGCGATTGCCCTGGGGAGGGCGGCCGCTGTGGCAGTCCAGTTCGCCGACATTCAGCCCTGCCGCCTGGAGCCGTTCGCGAAACCAGGGTAGCTCCTGGCGGACCACGGCCACGGTCGCGGGCTGTTCCGCCCAGACCTGGCTGGACAGGTTGCTGTTGAACAGCTGCGCCTGCACATGCAATGGGCCCAGGCGCGGAAGGTCGAAAGCCAGGTCCAGGCGCCACAGCTTGCGCGGCGGCAGGCGGTTGCCGTCGGCGTCCCGCTCCACCTCAGCGTCACGCTCTTCGGGCCCGTCCTGAGCCTGCATGCGCACTTGCATTGGAACGATATCATTGAGCACCCGCAGCGGAATTTCCATTTGCCAGTTATGAACCGGGGTGCCCTGAGCATGCCCCGGATTCTGCTCGAGGGCTGCGAGCTGATGGGTCTGCACCCGCGACAGCGCGGCCGAGGCCAGGCGCAGCAGCGATTGCAGTTCACCCTCATGAGCGCCCTTGGTCAGGGCGCGCTCGCTCAGGGGAAAACCGGGCGCTTCCTGGGAACGTGGCCCTATCTGGCCTAGTACGCCTAGGGCATTGCGAACGAAACCGGGCGCCGTGGCCAGCATGGTGGCCAGGGTCGCCGGGTTTGGCGCGCTTCCCGCCGCCCCCTGGCTGGGCAGGTTCGGCAAGATGGTCGCCACCAGGCGCAGCAGCGAACCCTTGAGGTCCAGCTCGGGCGTTTCCAGGCTACCAGTCAGCAGCCCGGATTCCAGGAATATGCCGCTATGGTTAAGCACCCGGGCCACGGCCTCGGGGCTGTCCAGCTCGGTGATGCCAGGCGCCAGGGCAAGCAACGCCGAGGCGGCCTCTCGCACGGTCGGTGGCAGGCTGGTGGCGCCTTGGTTGGTCTGGATCAGGCTCAACAGGCTCTGCAGCGATGCCTGGCGGCTCGCCTGGGTGGTGATCTGTTGCGCGACGGCCAGTTGGTCCAGCTGGCCGCCCAATTGCACCAGCCCCAGGGCCTGGCTACCCTGCACCTGAGCGCTGAGCAGGCTGCCCAGGCGCAGAGGCTGCGGGCTGTCGATGGTCAGCGTCTGCCCAGCCAGGGCGGTATTGAGCAAGGTAACCATGGCGCGGTAGCCACCCCCGTTGTCGCTGCTTAACGGCACGGAGGTGACGACCTTGCCTTGCACCAGGGTACCTACGGGCAGTTGCTGGGTGTCCAGCGTGGTCAGGCCCGTGCGTGGTGCTCCGGCCAGGCTCACAGCCAGTTGCTCGGAAAGCATTCGGGTGACCAGCAAAGGGGTGCCGATGGCCAGCGGCTGCGTGCCGCCCACTTGCACTGTCGCCTGGCGCCCGCTGTCCAGGGTGACCTGCAGCAGCATCTGGAACTGGCCCGGCAGCTGTTTGATGGACAGTACTTCGGCCTTGGCGCTTTGCCCCGGTTCGAGCAAGCCATCCACCGACTGCAACAGTTTGAGCAGTTCGGCGCTGGCCGCGGCGGAGCGGGTGGCGGCAGCCAGATTGGCGGCCGCGGCCACGGCGCTGATTTCGTTGGTCATTAGACTCGCGCTCAAGGTGCCAAAGGCGGCACGGTCCTTACCGGGC
This sequence comes from Pseudomonas sp. DC3200b2, assembly GCF_049895785.1. Lineage (NCBI taxonomy): Bacteria > Pseudomonadati > Pseudomonadota > Gammaproteobacteria > Pseudomonadales > Pseudomonadaceae > Pseudomonas > Pseudomonas sp. DC3200b2. The sequence continues at coordinate 1,034,677 of NZ_JAFCTA010000001.1, forward strand.
CTCCCTGTGTATAATTCCCGGCCACCCAGGCAGCGGTGGCGAGGTCGTGATTGCTATCGCTATCGGCCTTGGCAGGGGAGACTTGAACCGAGCGGCCAGCCCATGGAGAACACAAGGTGTCGGTACATCTGCAAGGCCACGCCCTGGTGTGCGAGCGTGATGAGCGAATGCTCTTCGACGGCCTGGAGCTGAGTGTCAGCAGTGGTGAAATGCTCAAGGTCACGGGAGCCAACGGCGCGGGTAAAACGTCGTTGCTGCGAGTGCTGGCCGGCCTGATGACGCCCACTGCCGGCCAGGTACGCTTCAATGGTCAGCCCTTGCCGCGAGCGCTACCGGACCTGGCTGGCCATCTGCTGTGGCTGGGGCACGCGCCGGCGTTGAAGCTGAGCCTCACACCGTCGGAGAATCTGAGTTGGCTATGCGCCCTGGGCATGCCGGCGGACCGGATTGCCATCAACGCCGCCCTTGCCACCGTAGGCTTGGCCGGTTATGAAGATCAGCCCTGCCAGCGGCTATCAGCCGGCCAGCGTCGGCGCGTGGCGTTGGCCCGGCTATATCTGGCGCCAGCGCCACTGTGGCTGCTGGACGAGCCTTTTACCGCGCTGGACGCCGCCTCGGTGGCTGCCCTTGAGGCACACCTGCAGGGCCATTGCGAAGGGGGAGGGGCGGTGGTGCTGACCTCTCACCACGAGTTGAGCCGTATGCCGGCCCGTTATCGTGAGCTGCGCCTGGGCGTTGAGACGTCGGCTTCATGAATCGCTGGGCCGTCGCCGTGTATAATCGCCGGCCGCCGTTTCGAAGGTGCCTCGTGACGCTCCGATCGACAGGCCTGGCTCCAGGCCGCCGCTGCCCCTGCTGGATGCAATCTCGCTGATGAAGGCTATCGGCCTGGTGGTCTTCGCCCGTCTCTTGCGCAGGGAAGGGCAACTGCTGGCCAGACGCCCGTCGGCGCTGGCGCATCCTCTAGTGTTCTTCGCCGTGGTCGCCACGCTCTTTCCATTGGCGCTGGGCGCGGACCCGGCCCTGCTGCGGCAGATGGCACCTGGGCTGGTATGGGTAGCGGCGGTACTGGCAGTGCTGTTGTCCCTCGAGGGTGTTTTTCGCGAGGATTTCGAAGACGGCTCCCTGGAACAGTGGTCCCTGAGCCGCCACGGCATGCTTCCCGCGGTGCTGGCCAAGCTCTTCGCCCACTGGGCATTGTCCGGGCTGGCCCTGGTCGTGCTCGCGCCGCTGCTGGGCCTGATGCTTGGGCTACCGTCCCACAGCCTGCCTACCCTGGTGGCCAGCCTGCTGCTCGGTACGCCCGTGCTTACCCTGCTCGGCGCGATCGGCGCGGCCCTGACGGTCAGCCTGCGCCGTGGTGGCCTGCTGCTGGCCTTGCTGGTACTGCCTTTATATATTCCGGTGCTCATCCTGGGCAGCGGCGCCTTGCGCGCTGCTCTGGAAGGGTTGCCGGTGGCCGGGTTCCTGCTGTGGCTGGGCAGCCTGGCGGCGGCGACCCTCAGCCTGGGGCCCTTGGCCGTAGTGGCTGGGCTGCGTATCAGCCTGAACGAATGATCAAGCATGAGAGTGAATCGCGTATGAGCTGGGCCTGGTTTCATCGGCTGGCATCACCGCCACGCTTCTATGCCCTGGCGGGTCGTTGCCTGCCCTGGCTGGGCGGCCTGGCGGCGCTGTTGCTGCTGGTTGGCATTGTCTGGGGCCTGGCCTTCGCCCCGCCGGACTATCAGCAAGGCGATAGCGTTCGGATTCTGTACATCCATGTGCCCGCGGCCATGCTGGCGCAGTCCTGCTACCTGCTGCTGGCCGTGGCTGGGGTCGTCTCGCTGGTCTGGAAGCTCAAGCTGGCGGACCTGGCCCTGCATTGCGCTGCGCCCATCGGCGCCTCGATGACAGCCCTGGCCCTGATTACCGGTTCCATCTGGGGCAAGCCTACCTGGGGGACCTGGTGGGTCTGGGATGCGCGCCTGACTTCCATGCTGATCCTCCTGTTTCTCTACGCAGGCGTCATCGCCTTGGGGCAGGCCCTCAATAACCGGGAAAGCGCCGCCAAGGCCTGTGCAGTGCTGGCGGTGGTCGGTGTGGTAAACCTGCCGATCATCAAGTATTCCGTGGTCTGGTGGAGCACCCTTCACCAGGGCGCGACCTTTACCCTAGGCGCGCGTCCGGCCATGCCGGCTGAAATGTGGGCGCCGCTGGCACTGACGGTGCCAGGCTTCTATTGCTTCTTCGGTTTCGTGTTGCTGCTGCGGATGCGCCACGAACTGCTGGCTCGCGAAGGACGCAGTCAGTGGGCCCGGGCCGCGTTGCAAACGGCCTTGGCCAGGGAGGACGCGCGGTGAGTTTCAGCAGTCTGGGCGATTTTCTCGCCATGGGGCGTCACGGCGCCTATGTGTGGTCGGCCTATGGCGTGGGCCTCGGCGTGTTGGCGTGGAACCTGGTCGCGCCCTGGCGGGCACGCCGTCGCCTGCTCCTCGAAGCCGCTCGTCGGGCACGCCGGGAGCTGGCATGAATAAGGTGCGCAAAAAACGCCTGCTGCTGATGCTGGCATTGCTGGCCGGCCTGGGCCTCGCCGCCGCCTTGGCACTGAGCGCGCTGCGGCAGAATATCAACCTGTTCTACACACCCACTCAGATCGCCAGCGGCGAGGCGCCTCAGGGTGCGCGCATCCGGGCCGGTGGCATGGTGGAGCGCGGCTCGCTGCGTCGTAGCCAGGACAGCCTGGAGGTCAGTTTCGTGGTTACCGACTTCAATCGCTCGGTGACTATCCAGTATCATGGCATCTTGCCAGACCTGTTTAGGGAAGGACAGGGCATAGTCGCCCTGGGCGTGCTCGACGCCCAGGGAGTGGTCCGGGCTGATGAGGTCCTGGCCAAGCACGATGAAACCTATATGCCACCAGAAGTGAACAAAGCCTTGAAAGCGAGCGGTCGCCTGGGAGCCAACCCATGACGCCCGAATTGGGCCAGCTGGCCTTGGCGCTGGCCTTCTGCCTGGCGCTGGTGCAGGGCACCCTGCCTCTGCTCGGGGCCTGGCGAGCGGTGCCCGCCTGGATGGCCCTGGCGCGGCCAGCGGCCTGGGGGCAGTTCGCCTTCCTGTCGTTCGCCTTCGCCTGCCTGGCCCAGGCGTTTGTGCATAATGATTTTTCCGTGGCCTACGTGGCCCAGAATTCCAATACCGCTTTGCCCTGGTACTACAAGTTCAGTGCGGTCTGGGGCGCCCATGAGGGCTCGCTGCTGCTCTGGGCACTGATACTGGCGGGCTGGACCTTCGCGGTATCGGTGTGTTCGCGGCAACTGCCGGCCGACGTGCTGGCCCGGGTATTGGGCGTGATGGGGCTGATCAGCAGCGGCTTTCTGTTGTTCCTGCTGGCGACCTCGAATCCCTTCGCCCGCATTCTGCCGCAAGTGCCCTTGGAAGGGCGCGACCTCAATCCCTTGCTCCAGGACTTTGGCCTGATTGTCCATCCGCCCATGCTCTACATGGGGTACGTTGGCTTCTGCGTGGCCTTTGCCTTCGCCATCGCCGCCTTGCTGGGCGGCCGCCTGGATGCCGCCTGGGCGCGTTGGTCGCGGCCCTGGACCCTGGTGGCCTGGAGCTTCCTTGGCGTCGGCATCAGCCTGGGCTCCTGGTGGGCCTACTATGAGCTGGGCTGGGGCGGCTGGTGGTTCTGGGACCCGGTCGAAAACGCCTCCTTCATGCCCTGGCTGGTCGGCACAGCGCTGTTGCATTCGCTGTCGGTGACCGAGCAGCGAGGCGTGTTCAAGAGCTGGACGGTACTGCTGGCCATCGCAGCGTTTTCCCTGAGCCTGCTGGGCACCTTCCTGGTTCGCTCCGGCGTACTGACGTCAGTCCATGCATTTGCCTCCGACCCGACGCGTGGGGTATTCATCCTGGCGTTCCTGCTGCTGGTCATAGGTGGTTCGCTGACGCTGTTCGCCTTGCGCGCTCCTGTGGTACGCAGCCAGGTCGGCTGGTCCTGGGCATCCCGGGAAGCACTGCTGCTGGCCAATAACCTTCTTCTGGTCACCGCGGCCGCTACCATCCTGCTGGGCACTCTGTACCCCTTGCTACTGGACGCATTGACCGGAGCGCGTCTGTCTGTGGGGCCGCCCTATTTCAACATGCTGTTCGTGCCGCTCATGGGGCTGCTGCTGCTGACCCTGGGCGCCGGCGTGCTTATGCGCTGGAAAGCGACGCCCGGCGCCTGGCTGCTGCGCATGCTCGCCCCTGTGGTCCTCGCCAGTGTGGTGCTGTGCCTGCTCTTCGCCATCTTTGGCGGGTATCAGGGCTGGCCCCTGGCAACGGTTACCGGGCTGGCCCTCTGGGTTGTATTCACCGGTTTGCGGGACCTGGCCGACAAGCTACGTCACCAGGGTGTGTCAGGGCTATGGCGGTTGCGTCGAAGTTACTGGGGCATGCAACTGGCCCATCTGGGCCTGGCGGTGGCGGCGGTGGGGGTGGTGTTCGCCACCCAGCTCAACGCCGCCCGGGATCTGCGCATGGCGCCCAACGATAGCGCCGAGGTGGGAGGCTACACCTTTATCTTCCGTGGTACCCAGACCATGCGCGGGCCCAACTACAAGGGCGACCGTGCCATCGTAGAGGTGAGCCGCAACGGGCATACCGAAAGCGTATTGCACCCGGAAAAGCGCCTGTACAGCGCCCAGGGCTCGGTGATGACCGAAGCGGCCATCGACCCTGGCTTCTTCGCCGACCTCTATGTGGCCCTGGGGGAACCCCTTCCCGACGGCGCCTGGGCCGTGCGCTTGCAGGTCAAGCCCTTCGTTCGCTGGATCTGGCTTGGCGGGCTGCTTACGGCGCTGGGCGGGCTTCTGGCCGCCAGCGATAGGCGCTACCGTAGCCGCGCGCGCGAGCGTAGCGGGTCAACGGTCGGCAAGCCCGCGCGGGAGGCTTCATGAAACGCCTCTGGCTCGCTGTCCCGCTATTGTTGTTCCTAGGCCTGGGCATGGTCCTCTATCGCGGCCTCTACCTGGACCCGGCCACCTTGCCGTCGGCGCTGATCGGCCAGCCCTTCCCGGCCTTCCAGCTGAGCAGCGTGGAGGACGGCCGCCCCCTGCGCCGCGATGCCTTGCTCGGTAGGCCGGCCCTGGTCAATGTCTGGGGTACCTGGTGCGTGGCCTGCCGGGAGGAACACCCCACCCTGATCCGGCTGGCGGCCGCTGGCGTGGTCATTCATGGTATCGACTACAAGGACGATGGCGCGGCGGCCAAGGCTTGGCTGCGCAGCCTGGGCGACCCTTACCAGACGAATATCAGTGACCCCCAGGGCTCCCTCGGCCTGGACCTTGGTGTGTATGGCGCGCCGGAAACCTTTCTGATCGATGCCCAGGGTGTGATCCGCTATAAGCATGTGGGGATTCTCGACGAGCAGGTGTGGCGCAATGAGCTGGCGCCGCGCTACCAGGCGCTGTTGACGGGAGAGCAACCATGAGACCAGGCGTCTGGGCACTGTGGGCCGCTCTGCTGAGCCCTGGCCTGGCCGAGGCGGCCATCGACACCTATGGCTTCGCCGACGAAGCGCAGAGGGCGCGCTTTAGCGTCCTGACCCAGGAATTGCGCTGCCCCAAATGCCAGAACCAGGACCTCGCCGATTCCAATGCGCCCATTGCCGCGGACCTGCGTCGGGAAATCCACCGGCTCCTCCTGCAAGGCCAGTCGGACGCCCAGATCGTCGACTACCTGGTAGCGCGCTATGGGGAATACGTGCGCTACAAGCCGCAGTTCGAGGCGCGCACCTGGCTGTTATGGCTAGGGCCGGTGGGCTTCTTGCTTGGCGCGGGAGGGCTGGCCTGGGCGCTCCTGCGCCAGCGCTCCCCCAGCCAGGTACCAGTCGCGCTCAGCGAGGATGAGAAAGCGCGGCTGAACCAATTGCTCAAGGGTGATGAGGATGCTTGATTTTTGGGTCAGCGCCCTGGTCTTGGCTTCGATCGCCGCAGCCTTCCTGCTGCTGCCTCTGCGGCGGCCGCCGGGGCAGCACGGTGATACCCGCGCTCGGGTCAACGTGAGCCTCTACCACGAGCGCCTGGCCCTGTTGGACGCCGAGCGCGAGGCGGGGCGCCTGAGCCAGGCCGATTGGGAGTCGGCCCAGGCAGAGATGGCCAGGGCTCTGCTGGCCGAGGCCCCTAACGAGCCAGGCCCACAGCAGCCGGGCGTCAGAACGGGGCGGTGGACGGTCTGGGGTGTTGCCCTGGCGGTGCCGCTGGTGGCTTTCGGGTTATATCTGCACTTCGGCGCCCTGGAGCGGCTCAGCCTCAGCCGTGAGCTCGCCACCCCCGCGGCTTCGCCGGCCGAGCAACTGACGCGCCTGGAGCGCGTCGTGCAGGCCCAGCCCGATGCGCCGGATGGCCTGTACCTCTTGGCCCGGACCTACATGAGTCAGAACCGAGCCGCTGAGGCCGTGCCCTTGTTCGCCCGGGCGGCCGAGTTGGCCGGGCGACCGCCAGAGTTGCTCGGGCAGTGGGCACAGGCGATGTATTTCGCCGCCGGGCGCCAGTGGTCCGGCCAGATCCAGGCTCTGGTGGATCAAGCACTGCAGCGCAACCCCGCCGAAGGTACCAGCCTCGGCCTGTTGGGCATCGCCGCGTTCGAAGGCAAACATTGGGCGGCGGCCATCGGCTACTGGCAACGCCTCCAGGCCTCCCTGGCGCCTGCGGATCCGGCCCGCGCCGCGCTACAGACGGGCATTGACCGGGCCCGGGCGGAGTTACTCACCGCCGGTGGCAAGGAGGCGTCGGCTTCAGGGCTGCATGTTCAAGTCGCCCTGGCCCCGGCGGTCGCGGCCCGGGTAGCGCCCACTGACACGGTGTTCGTATTCGCCCGGGCCGCCTCCGGCCCACCGATGCCCTTGGCGGTCAGGCGCCTTCGCGTGGCGGACTTGCCCGCGCGCCTTGCCCTCAGTGACGCGGACGCCATGCAGCCTGGGTTGAAACTATCCGGTTTCAGGGATGTCCAAGTGATGGCACGCGTCAGTCGTTCCGGCCAGCCTACCCAAGGCGAATGGTCCGGCATTGGCGCGCCCGTGCCTGGCGCGCCGGACGCCTATACCTTGACCATCGATACCGCGGAACCTTGAGCATGCCCCACTCCCTGACCGTCACTTCCCGCCTGATGCTGCTGACCATGGCATTGGGCCTGGGCGCCTGTACGGTCCAGCGGCCCGTCAGTGAACCTGTGCCGGAGCCCTTGCCGCCTATCCAGACGGCACCGGCCAGCAAACCACCGGCCAGCAAGCCGACGCCACCGGCGCCAGCCCAACGCCCGGCGCCCCGCACATCCGCCAGCTTCGCCCCGCCACCGAGCGGGCCCAGCCATTGGGATCAAGGCCTGGGTGTCTATGTGTTGGATGACCAGCCTGGTGTGTATTACCGGCAGCGTACCTACTACCGCTGGAACAATGGCTGGAGCTGGGCCACCAGCCCCGCCGGCCCGTGGGAAGCCACCGATAGCAGCGGCGTGCCGCCCGGATTGGGGCGGCGGCATCCGTAGGCGGGTCCGAATTGCCCGCGGGCAGGCACATAGAGTTGGAGCCTGCCCCTAGGATCCGCCAGACAACCAGCCGAGCACGTCCTCGGTAAAAAGCGCGACACCGTGGCCATTAAGGTGGTCGACGTCTTTGTAATAGGACTGGTCGTCACCGATCAGGCACGCCTGCCGGTCGCAGAGGCGACCATCCAGGCTGAGCAGTCGCAGGTTTCCTTGGGCCTGTTGCTGTTGGAACAGGCTACGCGTGAACCCTTGCAACCGTTCGTGTTCGGCCAGCGGGATGGATAGGGCGCGTATGGCTTGTCGTTTGGCTTCGGCGCTGGCCTGTGCTTCATGAGCGAGCCGGTAATACAGGTACTTGGGGTTGGCCAGTTGTTGCGGCGCCTGTGCCACGACATCCACCCTGACACCCAGTTCTTGGTATGCGGCCAGGGTGCGAGACAGAGCCGCGCTGAAGGATTGGCGGGACAGGACCTGGCTGTGGCCTGGCTGTTGCGCAGTGACCAGGAAATATCGAGTCATGCGATCCTGGCCGTAGCCGCCGCTGGTATAAAGCGACCAGCGGGCGATCAGGACAACGTGCCTGACCCCATGCTCCCGTACATACGCCAGCTGCCGCTCGGCCAAGGCGGCACATGCCCCGGGCCCGTAGTTTCCCACGGCTACGTCCACGCCCAGCAGGGGAGGGCAGCCGCCCACGCCCAGGTGGGCGATGCTCAGCCCCGCGCGCCTGCCGGCTTCATCAAAGGCCGGTAGCATGGCCTCGGAATGGCTATCGCCGAACACCGCCACGTCCGTGTGTCCGGCTAGGGCAGGCGCGCCGAAGTGGCAGGGTCCGATCCCCCAGCCGTCGCCACGATAGTCCCGGTCACAGGCGGCTCGCACGGTAGGGTCTTCGAAGGCATGAAGCAGTTCGGCGTCCTCGCCTGGGCGGGCGAACCCCTGAGTGAGAAAGCCGCTGAGGCCCAGCGCCATGAACAGCGCTGAAGCCAGGGCCGCGCCGGTGAATACCTGGCGCTGGGCGAAGCGGCCGGGTTGCCGAAAGGGGCGCTCCACAAAGCGCCAACTGGCCCAGGCCACCACCAGTGAAAGCGCGGCTACCGCCAGCATCTGTTCGAGCGAGGGGGGCAGCAGGCTGCGATGACGAGCGAAGGCCAGCAAAGGCTGATGCCAGAGATAGGCGCTGTAGCTGATCAGGCCGATGCCCACCAATGGCCGAGTGGCGAGCAGCCTGCCGACCAGGGTCCCTGGCCCGGCGAACAGGATCAGCAAGGCAGCGCCCAGGGCAGGTACCGCCGCATGCAGGCCGGGAAAGGGCGTGCTTCGGTCAAAGGTGAAAATCGCTGCCATGAGCAATCCCAAGCCCAGCGCGGCCAGGGCTTGCTGCCGAACCCCAGTGCCTTGGGCATGACCAGGCCGGCCGCGGGCATACAGGGCCAGCAGCGAACCCAGCAGCAGCTCCCAGGCTCGCCCAGGCAGCAGGAAAAAGGCCGCGCTGCTGGCCTCCCGGGCCCCGAGCTCAGCCCAGGCCAGGCTAAGCAAAGCTATCGCGGCCAGGCTCAGCCAGCGCATGCCGGTACCGAGGCGCCAGGTCAGCAACAGCCATAGCGGAATCAGCAGGTAGTACTGTTCCTCCACGCCCAAGGTCCAGGTATGGATAAGGGGCTTGAGGTCCGCTTCCCCATCGAAGTAACCGCTTTCCAGCCAGAACAGCAGGTTCGAGGAAAACAGTGGTACCGCTACCAGGCTTTTGGCGAAGCCCTTCATGTCCAGCGGGTCCAGCCAGAGCCAGGCCATGGGCAGGCAAGCCAGCATCATGACGCTCAGTGCTGGCAGGATGCGCCTGGCACGACGCTCATAGAAGCGCAGCAGGGAGAATTCCCCGCGGCTCAATTCCGCCAGCAGGATGCCGGTGATGAGATAGCCCGAGATGACGAAGAAAACATCCACGCCAACGAAGCCGCCGCTCAGGAGGGGGACGCCAGCGTGATAGAGAATGACCGGAAGGACGGCGAGGGCGCGTAGGCCATCGACCTCTGGCCGGTAAGGCACAGCGGGTGAGTGAGCGAGTGTCATAGGGAGGCCCCGAAAAGGGTCGGCAAGGCGCGCGCGCTACCGCAAGGCCTCGGCAAGAGGCCTTGGGCAACGACGCGCAAGGGATGATTTACAACTTAATGGGCGCGGAGCGGGAATTCAAGCGGGCCGCGCGGTTACTGCTGATAGATCTGATCGAACACGCCGCCGTCGGCGAAGTGGGTTTTCTGCACGCTGCGCCAGCCGCCAAAGGTTTTCTCCACGGAGAGAAAATCCACCTTGGGGAAACGGTCGGCATACTGGGCCAGGATGGCCGGGTCACGTGGACGCAGGTAATTGTTGGCGGCGATGGTCTGCCCTTCGCTGGACCACAGGTATTTCAGGTAATCCGTGGCCAGGGCGCCGGTGCCTTTCTTTTCGACCACCGTCCGCACCACCGCTACCGGTGGCTCGGCTTCAGCCGACACGCTGGGGTACACCACCTCGAACTGGTCGCGACCGAACTCCCGGGCGATCATCTCCGCTTCGTTCTCGAAGGTCACCAGCACGTCGCCGATCTGATTGGTCATGAACGTGGTGGTCGCGGCCCGGCCGCCGGTGTCCAGCACAGGCGCCTGCTTGAACAGCTTGCCAACGAAGGCTTTGGCCTTGGTGTCGTCGCCGCCGTTCTTGAGTACGTAGGCCCAGGCGGAAAGGTAGGTGTAGCGGCCGTTGCCGGAGGTCTTGGGATTGGGCACCACCACCTGAACGCCGTCCTTGAGCAGGTCCGGCCAGTCCTTCAACTGCTTGGGGTTGCCCTTGCGCACGATGAATACCGTGGCCGAGGTGAAGGGCGCGCTGTTGTTCGGCAGCAGGGTTACCCAATTGTCAGGCACCAGCTTGCCGTTGTCCGCCAGGGCATTGATGTCGGTGGCCATGTTCATGGTGATCACATCGGCCGGCAGGCCGTCGATCACCGCCCGCGCCTGTTTGCTCGAACCGCCGAATGACATTTGCACCGCAACGGCCTCGTTGTGCTCGGCCTGCCAATGCTTCTGGAACGCGGCGTTATAGTCCTTGTAGAAGTCGCGCATCACGTCGTAGGAAACATTCAGCAAGGTAGGGGCCGCGCTGGCGGCGCTGGCCAGCAGCGCCCCCGCACAGAAGAGCGAGGCTGCAAGCAGTTTACGCATGAGGCTGTCCTTAGGAGCTATAGGGATTCGGGCACCGCGACTATAACCAACCCATGGAGCACTCGAAAGCACCAAAGCGCCTGAGCTTATGCCCAGGCGCGATCTTCCGTCACCACTGCGCCACCACCTTCCCGAAGTGGCTGCCCGCCTCTTGATAGCGGAAGGCGTCGGCCAGTTCGCCAAGGGCAAAGCTGCGGTCGATCACTGGCCTGATGCCGGTCTGTTCGAGAGCGGCGACATACTCTTGCTGCTGGCGACGGCTGCCCACGATCAACCCTTGCAGGCGTGCCTGCTTGGCCATGAGTAGACTGGTGGGTACATCGCCTTGGCGCCCGGTCAGCACCCCGATCAGTGAAATATGCCCCCCCACGCGCACCGCCGTGATGGACTGCGCCAGTGTGCCGGGGCCACCCAGCTCGAGCACATGGTCCACTCCGCGGCCCCCTGTCAGTTCGAGGACGGCCTTGCCCCATTCCGCCTGCCGGCGGTAGTTGATGCCTTCGTCCGCACCCAGAGCCAGGGCGCGTTCGAGCTTCTCATCGGAGGAGGAGGTGACGATCACCCGCGCGCCCATGGCCTTGGCCAGTTGCAGGCCAAGGATCGACACTCCGCCGGTGCCCAGCGTCAACAGGCTATCCCCGGCCTTGAGCTGGCCATCGCCCACCAGCGCGCGCCAGGCCGTCAGCCCCGCGGTGGTGATGGTGGCCGCCTCGGCATGGGACCAGCCTCGAGGCGCCAGGGTGAAGGCCCTGGCTGACCGTACCACGTATTCACAAGCGAAGCCTTGCACGCCGTCCCCGGGCGTAAGCGCGAAGTTGCCGACCTCTGCGAAGGCAGGGCCGGCCGGCCATTGGGGGAAGAAGGTCGATACCACGGCATCGCCAACCTTGAACTCGGTCACCCCTGGGCCCACGGCTTCGACAGTGCCGGCGCCGTCGGCCATGGGAATGCGATCCCCCGGCGTGGGAATGCTGCCGTTGGCGACCAGCAGGTCGTGGTAATTGAGCGAGGTGGCCCGCACCGCGACCCGAATTTCACCGGGGCCCGGCTGGCCAGGGTCGGGGAGGTCAACCTGCTTGAGCTGGTCGAACCCACCGGGGCCACTGACGATGACGGCTTTCATGCGAATTCCTCCAGGTATTCAGATTTCGCCCCAGCCTAGCTGTTCTCGCACCGCGCGGCGAATCGGCGTATCGATTTGCCGGGGCACGCGAGCAAGGTAGTCGCGCGCGTGCTCCTGCGCTTCCCCGCGCAGGCTACCCAGGTAGGCGAGGGCGTCTTCGATCGACAACAGGCGGCCCTCGATGCCATGGACGCGGGGCGGAAGCGCCGTCCAGATCAAAGCATCGATTTCGCGCTCCGCTGCCCAGGCGCGTAGAGGCCCCCCGGACGGGGCAACGACCAGGCTGCCCACGCCATCGTGACGGTCGGGCGGGATGCCTTCCCGAGCCTTCAGCGCCGTGCAGGCCTGGGCCAGGTCGTCGCAAGCCAGCCACGCCCACAACACCGGAATGGAGCGGGCATCGGCGCAGAGGGCGGTAGCCAGTTCCTGGCTGTCCCCCACTCGGGAAAACTCAACTGGCAACTCGGGCCCATCGTGGTGCCACTGGCCTGCCACTGGCAAATCTCCGGGCTTCCAGATCAGAGAGCCCCATCCAAGACACACGATTTTCACGATACTGGCCTCCTCAGACGCCGTTCTTGCACGGCTGCCTTCAATAGGACCGCAGCGGCGGGCTGGCTGTTTCCTTCATCGCTGAATCGTATACGTGAGACTGTCGTAGCCTCCAGCGCATCGCTTCGTCCGGAATGCCGAAGCCTGATTGAACGCCGGGCTCTGGCGTCGATCTCTCGAAAAAGCCCAGCGAAGAAGGAAATGCCCATGGCGACTCGACCTACCCTGGCCTCCAGCAAGGCCGACCAGCGCGGCCCGAACCTTAGCCAGCCCGAACGGATGCTCTCCATGGCCGGAGGCGGCGCGCTGCTGCTGAACGGCTTGCGCGCTGGCGGCCTCAAGGGCGGCCTGCAGTTGGTATTGGGCGGCTGGACCCTTTGGCGCGGCTACAAGGGCCGTTGCGAGCTCAAGGCGGCGGTGGCTCATACCCCCATGGAACAAGAGTGGGAAGCTGAAACCGGCTGGGCCAGCAGTAAGGTGGTCAGCCGCAGCATTACCGTGAACAAGCCAGTGGAAGAGGTCATTGCCTGGTGTCGGGACCCGGCCAATATCGGTCCGCTGATTCCCTGGGTCGATAGCATCGAACAGACCGGGCCCGATACCTACCGCTGGAGTGTGCGTGGGCCGGGCGAGCGGACCTTTGGCTGGACGCTGGTCCAGAGCGAGCCGGAGGCGGGGCGCGCGCTGCGCTGGAACACGCCGGGCGAAGGGGTCTGGCAGCATGAGGCCGATGCACGCTTCAGCCCAGCGCCCCAGGGACAGGGCACGGAGATCCGCCTGGTCCTGGCCACCGAGCCGCCCAAGGGCGCGCCGGGATACGCCCTGGCGTCGCTGATCAGTCGCTTCACCCATAAAGCCCTGCTGTATCTACTGCGCGCCCTGAAGCAGCAGATGGAAACCGGCGAGATCGCCACCAGCCGAGGGCGCAATGGTGAACGCGATTTCCTGTTCATTCACCCCGATCATCGTGGGCAAGCTGAATCGCCAGTGGCCGGCGAGACCCTGGAAGGAGGGATACACTGATGCGCGCGCTGACCTGGCAAGGCCCTAACCGCCTGCAAGTGGAAACCGTTGCCGATCCCAAGCTGATCAACCCCCAGGACGCGATCATCAAGGTCACCCTCTCCTCGGTCTGCGGCTCGGACCTGCACCTGCTCGGCGGCTACGTGCCGACCATGCACGCCGGAGATATCCTGGGCCATGAATTCCTCGGCGAGGTGGTGGAGGTCGGTGCGCGGGTGAAATCGGTACGCAAAGGCGACCGGGTGATCACCGTGTCCATCATTGGTTGTGGCGAATGCGAGCACTGCCGGCGGCAGGATTTCTCCTGCTGCGACAACTCCAACCCCAATCCCTGCGTCACCGAGATGGCCTACGGGCAACCCTGCAGCGGTATCATTGGCTACAGCCATGCCTTCGGTGGCTATGCCGGCAGCCACGCCACCTACATCCGCGTGCCCTACGCCGACGTGAACCTGTTCAAGGTACCTGACGGCGTCACTGACGAGCAGGCAGTGTTCGTTTCCGATGCCGCGCCCACGGGTTACTTCGCCGCCGATAACGCCGGCATTCAGCCAGGTGACACCGTGGCCGTATGGGGCTGCGGCGCGGTGGGCCTGATGGCGATCGCCAGCGCCTACCTGCTCGGCGCCGAACGGGTAATCGCCATTGACCGCCTGAGCAACCGCCTGACCCTGGCCGAGAACAAGCTCGGCGCCATTCCCCTGGACTACCAGACCACCAATATCCACCAGGCATTGCTCGAGCTCACCGGTGGCCGCGGGCCGGACCGCTGCATCGACTGCGTGGGCATGGAGGCCCATGGCACCGAGGTCGATTTCGTCTATGACAAGGCCAAGCAGCTCCTGCGCCTGCATACCGAGCGTGGCACTGTGCTGCGCCAGGCCATCCGTGCCTGTCGCAAGGGCGGCACGGTCTCGGTGGTGGGCGTGTATGGCGGGCTGCTGGACAAGTTCCCCATGGGCGCGGTGGTGAACAAGGGCTTGACCCTACGCGCCGGGCAACAACCGGGGCAGCGCTACGCCACGCGATTGTTCGAGCACATCCAGGCCGGTGAACTGGACCCCTCCTGGCTGCTCACACACCCCATGGACCTGGAAGACGGCGCAGAGGGGTACCGGTTGTTCAAGGAGAAGGGCGATCAATGCCTGCGGGCAGTGTTCAAGCCCGCTTGAACGCTTCTGCCGGTGGCCCCAACATCGCTGCCGGCTAATTCCCCAGCTGGCGCTGGGGTCCCACTGGACAGGTTGCAGCTGCGCTGGCTGGCGGATGGTCATCCATGACCGCTTCGCCAGCTGGGCCGAGCTGGTGGAGCGCTCAGGCCTCTTCGAATGGCCCCTGTGCCGTGAAAGCGCCGCCATGGTAGAGCGCTGCCGGATCGTCGGCGGCCACCGGCGGCTGGGCTTCCACCTTGTCGACGAAGCGGGCCGAACCGTCCTTCGGTTCATACCCCAGATGCGCGGCCAGGCGGTTGTCCCACCATACGGTTGGGTTATCCGACATGCCGAACACGATGGTGTGCCCAAGGTTGGGCGTCTCCAAGCCCTTGACGATCAATTGGGTGAGGTCGTCATAGCTGAGCCAGGTGCAGAGCATGCGGCGGTTCTGTGGCTCGGGGAACGAAGAGCCGATACGAATGCTCAGGGTTTCGATGCCGTAGCGGTCGAAGTAGAAGGTCGCCAGGTCTTCACCGTAGGACTTCGACAGCCCGTAGTAACCATCCGGCCGACGTGGCGCCAGGGCGTCGATGGTTTCGCTCTGCTTGTAGAAGCCGACCACATGGTTGCTGCTGGCGAAGATGACTTTCTTCACGCCATGGCGGCGGGCAGCCTCGTAGATATGATAGGTGCCACAGATGTTCGGGCCGAGAATCTCTTCGAACGGCCGTTCCACCGATACGCCACCGAAGTGCAGGATGGCGTCCACGCCCTTGACCAGCTGGTCCACGGCCGCTTTGTCGGCCAGGTCACAGACCACCACTTCCTCGTGCTCCTCTGGCGCTTGCGGTTCCACGATATCCGACAGGCGCAGCAGCGAAGCGTGAGGTTTGAGGGTTTGTCGCAGAACTTTTCCCAACCCCCCGGCGGCGCCGGTAAGAAGAAGCCGCCGGGACGAAGGGGCGGCGGTGCTCGATGCGGTCATGAAGCCTCCGTTATTGTCGTTATCTGTTGTCGTATGACAGCGCCCAGTATCGCCAAGGCCGCGTAATTGTCAAAGCGAGGGTCGTGCCCTGGTACGCCTTCGACGACGAACAGGCGGACCCGGCCAGGACTGGACCACATCGATGAAGGCTTGCGGCGCCTGGGTCAAGCCTCGGCCGCCGGCTGAAGCGCAAGGTGGCCGATAGCGAGGGGCGGGCTTGGCGGGTTAACCTTGCCGCCGATTCCATTGGCCAGGGTGTGGTGGCGTGCAATGAAGTTATTGCTGGTTGAAGACGAAGCGCTCTTGCGCCATCACTTGCAGACCCGCCTTGGCGAGAGCGGGCACGTGGTGGCCGCCGTGGCCGATGCCCGCGCCGCCTTGGCGGAAGCCGCCGAAACGGCCTTCGACCTGGCCATTGTGGACCTGGGCCTGCCGGGGCTGTCCGGGTTGGAGCTGATCCGCCAATGGCGTGGCCGAGGCCTGGCCATGCCCATCCTGATCCTGACGGCCCGGGGAAGCTGGCAAGACAAGGTCGAAGGCCTGGCGGCCGGGGCGGACGACTACATGGTCAAGCCTTTTCAGTTCGAAGAGGTCGAGGCTCGCCTGGGCGCCCTGCTGCGTCGCGCCAGTGGCTTCATCCAGCCCACCATAGTCGCCGGCCCCCTGAGCCTGGACCTCAACCGCAAGCAGGCCTCCCTGCAGGGCGAGCCGCTGGGCCTTACGGCGTTCGAGTACCGCATCCTGGAGTACCTGGTACGACATCACCAGCAGGTAGTGGCCAAGCAGCAATTGATGGCCCAGCTGTATCCGGACGAAGGCGAGCATGACCCGAACGTCATCGAAGTGCTGGTAGGCCGCATCCGGCGCAAGCTCGAGGCGGCCGATGGCTTCCGCCCCATCGAGACCGTGCGCGGGCTGGGCTACCTGTTCACCGAGCGCTGCCGGTGATCCGCTCCCTGCGCTTTCGCCTGATGCTGGCGGGCGTGCTGCTGGCCGTATTGTTCATGCTTGGCTTACTGCCGGCATTGCAGGGCGCCTTCAGCCTTTCCTTGCGCGATTCGGTGGAGGAACGGCTGGCCACGGAAGTGACCCGGCTGATCTCGGCCGCGCGCCTGGAAGCCGGGCAGCTACGCATGCCTGAGCCGATACCAATGCGGGACGAGCGCCTCGACGTACCCGACGAACGTTTGCTGGGCTATATCTTCGACCAGCGCGGCCGGCTGGCCTGGAGCAGCCAAGGAGCGCCGGCGCCCAGCTATGGCCCGCGCTACGATGGCCAGGGCAGCCGATTTTCCCGCTTCGCCGCCCCCGACGGGCAGGAATACTGGGCCTACGATGTGGAGGTGCGCCTGCTGGGCGGCGAAAGCGCGGCCTTCAGCTTTGTGGCCATGCAATCGGTCGCCCCTTACCAGCGCACCCTCGATGCCTTGCGCGAGCGCCTTTACCTGGGGTTCGGCGCGGCGCTGGTGGCGCTGCTGTTGCTTTTCTGGGCAGGCATGACCTGGAGCCTGCGCTCCTTGCGCCGGCTCAGCGTTGAGCTTGACGAGATCGAAGCGGGTCAGCGCCAGGGGTTGAGCGAGCGTCACCCCAGCGAGCTGTTGCGCCTGACCCGCTCCCTGAACCGCCTGTTGGCCAGCGAAGGCGAGCAACGGCAACGCTACCGGGACTCCCTCGGCGACCTGGCCCATAGCCTGAAAACCCCGCTGAGTGTGCTCCAGGGTATCGGCGAGGGTCTGGCCAGCGGTAACCCTGCCAGTGAGGCCGGGCAGCAAGGCGCGGTGCTGCGCACCCAGGTGGCCCGCATGAGCCAGCAGATCGACTACCAGTTGCAGCGAGCCAATGTGCGCAACAGTGGCCTGGTTCGTCGGCAGGTGGCTGTACGACCGGTGCTGGATAACCTGGCCAGCAGCCTGCGCAAGGTCTATCCCGACAAGCCGGTGCAGCTGCACATCGCGTTGGCGGACCCTGGCTTGTTGCCCTTGGAGGAAGGCGCGCTGCTCGAACTGCTGGGTAACCTGCTGGAGAACGCCTGGCGGCTTTGCCTGGGCGACGTCAGCGTGAGCCTGAGCGTGATCGGCCAGCGTCTGGAATTGCTCCTGGAGGACGATGGCCCGGGCATCCCTGTCGCCCAGCGCAGCCGCATCCTCGAACGGGGCGAGCGACTCGATCGCCAGCACCCTGGGCAGGGGATCGGCCTGGCTGTTGCCCATGACATCATCCGCGGCTACCACGGCACCCTGGCTATCGAAGACTCTCCCCTGGGCGGGGCGCGGTTCCGGATCAGCTTTCCACGCCACTGATGGCGGATATCCGCCATGGAGCGATGGTGGCTCCCGCAGCTTGGCGAAAATCCGCCACGCGGACGTAACAGGGCGCTGCCTATACTTTGCTTGCGCCGTTGGATCATGGCCGTTTCGGCTTTTCAAGCAAGCTGGCACGGGGCTTGCCTTGTAGACGGCAAGGCCTGGCGCAGCGAGGCCCAGAACAAATCCCTCCGGGTCAGGAGGGTTACCGCTTCATGTGTCGTTGTCCGTGGAAGGCGCTGCGGGCACGCTTGAGGAAACTGCCATGACGACTCGTCAGCCCATTTACAAATCCCTGTATTTCCAAGTGATCGTCGCGATCATCATCGGCGTATTGCTAGGCCACTACTATCCGCAGACCGGGCAGATGCTCAAGCCCCTCGGTGATGGCTTCATCAAGCTGATCAAGATGGTCATCGCGCCCATCATCTTCTGCACCGTGGTCAGTGGCATCGCTGGCATGCAAAACATGAAAGCGGTGGGCAAGACCGGCGGCTATGCCTTGCTCTATTTCGAGATCGTTTCCACCATCTCCCTGATCATCGGCCTGGTCGTGGTCAACATCGTCCAGCCTGGCGCAGGCATGCACATCGATCCGGCCACCCTGGATGCTTCCAAGATCGCCACCTACGTTACCCAGGGCGAAGGCCAGAGCGTGGTGGGCTTCCTGCTCAACGTGATTCCCAGCACCATCGTTGGGGCGTTCGCCACTGGCGACATTCTCCAGGTGCTGATGTTCTCGGTGATCTTCGGCTTTGCCCTACATCGCCTGGGCAGCTACGGTCGCCCACTGCTGGAGCTGATCGATCGCTTCGCACACGCCATGTTCAACGTCATCAACATGATCATGAAGCTGGCTCCCCTGGGCGCGCTGGGTGCCATGGCGTTCACCATCGGCAACTATGGGGTGGGCTCGCTGGTGCAACTGGGCCAGCTGATGCTGTGCTTCTACATCACCTGCGTGCTGTTCGTAGTGCTGGTGCTGGGCGCCATCGCCCGGGCCCACGGCTTCAGCGTGCTGAAGCTGGTGCGTTACATCCGTGAAGAGCTGCTGATCGTACTGGGCACGTCCTCCTCCGAATCGGCCTTGCCCCGCATGCTGGCCAAGATGGAACGCCTGGGCGCGCAGAAATCCGTGGTCGGCCTGGTCATCCCGACCGGTTATTCCTTCAACCTGGACGGCACCTCCATCTACCTCACCATGGCGGCGGTGTTCATTGCCCAAGCCACCGACACCCACATGGACCTGTTCCACCAGTTGACCCTGCTGGCAGTCTTGCTGCTGTCCTCCAAGGGCGCCGCGGGTGTCACCGGCAGCGGCTTCATCGTGCTGGCAGCCACCCTCTCCGCGGTGGGTCACCTGCCGGTGGCAGGCCTGGCCTTGATCCTGGGCATCGACCGCTTCATGTCCGAAGCCCGTGCCCTGACCAACCTGGTCGGCAACGCCGTGGCCACGGTCGTGGTGGCCAAGTGGGTAGGCCAGCTGGATGAGAAAACCCTGCAAAGCGAACTCGCTTCCGGTGGCGCCCCCCTGGAACTGACCCGGCCTGAAGACGACCTGAAGGTTGCCGAAGGCTCGCGCCTGTAAATGAAACTCACTGTGGGAGCTAGCGAAGATTCGCCAGCCGGCGCTGGCTCCCACAGGGTGAACTGCCCCCCTGGTGTCGGGCCTCCTGTGTTCGCCGCCAACCGGCGATATCCCTCACTCCAGCCGGGTTTCCCCACTGAACACCAATGCCTGGTGGCATCGCCGGCACAGGTAGCGCCGACCCTGGCGCACCAGGCCATGGCGCTGTGCAGTGAAGGGAAACACTCCGTCGGCGCAGGGGCAGCGGTAGATGTACCGCTTCACCTGGCGCCGCTTCACTTCGTAGTTATGGCAGCGCAACGGCGGTAGTTCGTACACGCCACGCATGATCAGTTGCCACTCTTCCCCATGGGGCTGTATGCGGTCCCCGAACAGCTGGTGCGCTACCAGGTGCGCCACCTCGTGGGCAACGGTCTGGCGAAGGAAGTCCTCGGTGTTTTCACGGTACAGGGCTTCGTTGAAGCGCAGCTTGTTCTCGTGCAGGTGCGCCACGCCCGCTTTCTGGCCTCGCAACTTGAGGCTCACGACAGGGCGCTTGAAGGGGCGTTTGAAGAAGGCTTCGGCCTGGGTGTAACAGGCTTCCACGCGGGATAACAGCTGGTCTGGCATAGGCTCGGCTCCGAAGGGGCCGATTATGCCCGGTCAGGCTGACGCTTGCCGAGCCGGTGGGTTGGCCATCGGTCGCCTGGCCTGGCCCCCGCCGCGGGCAATGGCCTACGCCTGGCGGCCAATTGGAGGTAGAATGCGCGCCTTCGCATTCCGCTGTCGGCACGTATCAGGATTTCTCCATCATGGGCACCCTTTCGGTCAACCAGAACAAACTGCAGAAACGTCTTCGCCGCCTGGCGGGGGAGGCCGTGGCCGACTTCAACATGATCGAGGACGGCGACAAGGTGATGGTGTGCCTGTCAGGCGGCAAAGACAGCTACACCATGCTGGACGTGCTCCTGCACCTTCAGAAGGTTGCGCCGATCCGCTTCGAGCTGGTGGCGGTGAACATGGACCAGAAGCAGCCCGGCTTCCCCGAGCACGTGCTGCCGGCCTACCTGAAGGAACTGGGTGTGGAGTACCACATCCTTGAGAAAGACACCTATTCGGTGGTCAAGGCGCTGATCCCGGAAGGCAAGACCACCTGCTCGCTATGCTCGCGCTTGCGTCGCGGCACTCTCTATACCTTCGCCGACGAAATCGGTGCCACCAAGATGGCCCTCGGGCACCATCGCGACGACATCGTCGAAACCTTCTTCCTGAACATGTTCTTCAACGGCTCGCTCAAGGCCATGCCGCCGAAGCTGCTGGCCGATGACGGCCGTAACGTGGTGATTCGCCCTCTGGCGTACTGCGCCGAGAAGGACATCCAGGCCTACTCGGACATGAAGCAGTTCCCGATTATCCCGTGCAACCTCTGCGGTTCCCAGGAAAATCTCCAACGGCAGGTCGTCAAGGACATGCTTGTGGAGTGGGAGCGCAAGCACCCGGGCCGCACCGAGAATATTTTCCGTGGCTTGCAGAATGTGGTGCCGTCCCAGTTGGCCGACCGCGACCTGTTCAATTTCACCGATCTGCGCATCGACGAGAGCGCAGCGCCTCGGTTCGTGGACCTGATGAACCTCTAAGCGGGCGGCCTGCTGGCGGCGGTCGGTCTTTCAGACAACGGCCGCATAAGCCTGTTACCCGGCGGGTATCAAGCCTTCTTGGTGCCCAGTACATCCTTGATGCCTTCCACCACGTAGTGGTATCAGCGCAGGCTTCGGCCATGACGGTAGCCGGCAGTTCGATGCCGCGATCCTTGAGCAATCGCTTGACCAATTGACCGGCCCGGACCAGAACGTCTTCCAGACTATTGAAGCTGGGAGCATCCTGCCCCATCAGGGCATGCAAGTTCCAGGGTGATGGTCTCGATGGAACGCACCGATTGGGAAAGGAGGCTGTCGATATAGTTGCGCGAGCTTTATATTTCAACGATGCGAAATATATCTTGATAGTCAATAGATAGGCCTTTTGCACCGATTTTGCTCGCCGGTTAACAGCGACCCGCTAAACAACTGACTACTCTGACGCTGGCGGACGGACGACAGCTTGGAACAGCCCCCGAAGGCTAGCATTTTTGCTTCCACAAACCCGACAGCTACGCCCCCTTGGCCCGGATCGACAACCTGGAAGGCGAGGAGCAAACGACCTACTACTACCACACCGACCCCATCGGCACCCCGCTGGAATGAGCGACGTCGAGGGCAGAACCGTCTGGCAAGCCAGCTTCAAGGCCTGGCGGGCTGGACTCACTGGAGTCAGCGAGGTCGAGCAGAGCCTGCGCTTCCAGGACCAGTACTTCGATCAGGAGTCGGGGCTGCACTACCTCCATCACACAGCCAGCACGACCGCTGCTACACCATGCCTCAGGCCCAACGCATGCCTTCGAACGGATTCCAGCTTTTCGAACCCTTAACTCGAGTAAGGTAATACCCATAATTGGTAATCTTCGCATACATCATCGAGAACCCGACATTGATGCCCATATTCAACGCACGCGGCAAGGTGATATCGAGCACGATCTCCATAAGGGCGCTGATAAGCATGATTCCACATATGATAGCGATCAAGGTTAGATTCTTGCGCCACATTCCCAGTACGAACAGATAGATCGGGCCGAAGAACCAGGCGATGAAGTTCATTCCGATCATTAGCCCTTTGCGAAAGGGGAGTGCTTTCAATGCATCCTTGTGCCCTGGTGCCTGCGGCCCACCATGTTGATCGAAAAAGGCGAAGCGCTCTTGCCATTTCTTGCTCAATGAATGAGCTGCTAAATGCATGTTTTCAGTATTGCTCATGTACATAGCTCCTTCAGTGATCCTTCAAATATAGAATGTCGTCCTGGCAATCCTGGAATTGCCTGCTGATTAAGCCAACGGTGAACATGATACTGGGTAAAATTTCAATGTAAATACCCGACGTAACTTGGTACAATATCGGGCGAAAGTTGATGCTGTTGAGCAATTAGAGTCAGCTATGTTCGCCGTGATTGGATAAAAGATGTGCCTGGATGCCGATGCCGATGTCGCTTAGTGTTTCGACGCAACTCGGAGAACCGCTGAGCTAACGCTTGCCTTGCTGGACTACAGGCAGCCGCAAATTAAAGCCCAGTACCCGTCGGGACAGGCAGGCCTAAAATGCCAAGCTTTAAAACTGAATGCTTAGGTCGCCCGGCCGACAGCCCTTGCTGGATAGGCCCACAACCCTTGCCGCCGCGTCATGATGGCGTCCATCAGGTCTGCGCTGGACTGGGGCTGCCCGGGCACATGGGATACACTCGTGGCTGCCTCCTCGAACACCTGTCGCCATGCCCCCACTCAAATACCTGCAAGCCTATCCCGCCGACCTGCAAGCCCGGGTGCGTCAGATGATCGAGCAGCAGCGCCTGGGCGACTATCTGCAACAGCGCTACCCGGAGCGGCACGCGGTGCAAAGTGACAAGGCGCTGTATGGCTATGTGCTGGACATCAAGCAGGAATATCTGCGCAGCGCGCCCAGCCCCGACAAGGTGCTGTTCGACAACCGGCTCGACCTCACCCATCGCGCGCTGGGGCTGAACACGGCGATCTCTCGCGTCCAGGGCGGCAAACTCAAGGCCAAGAAGGAGATTCGCATCGCGTCCCTGTTCAAGGAGGCCGCGCCGCAGTTTCTCAAGATGATCGTGGTGCATGAGCTGGCGCACTTGAGGGAATCCGACCACAACAAGGCGTTCTACAAGCTCTGCGAGCATATGCAGCCCGGCTACCACCAGCTGGAATTCGACCTGCGGCTCTACCTCACCTGGCGTGACCTCGCCGCCTGACCGGAAATCATCCATGGATGTCAGCAAAACCCGCAGCAGTTTCTACCGGCGCCTATACGTGGCCTACCTGATCGACAGCGGCTTGGCCGGCAGCATTCCGGCCCTGACCGAGCTGACCGGCATGCCCAGGCGTACTGCCCAAGACACGGTTTCCGCCCTGGCGGAGCTGGATATCCTGTGCGAGTTCGAACAGGCCGAGGGCGAGCGTAACCATATCGGCTGCTACCGGATTCGAGATTGGGGCGCGATCGACCGCGGCTGGGTCGAACGCAATCTCCCGCGGCTCAAGGCAGTGCTGGGGTATCCCTGATCACCTCACGGCGTGGATCACCGACGGGTTCAGTGATTCGCCGTATGCGCCAGCATCACCGAAAGCTGACACAGTGGCCGCCCGCTCTGGGCGCGCCAGGTGTTGAACGCTTCCTGTACCGCCGCCAGGTCTCGTTGGCTGGTGGGCACGCGGTCCACGATCTTCTGCGCGTTGAGCGCGGCTACCACGTCCTGAGTGGGGATGAAGGTGTCCTTGCCCACCATTCGCAGAAAGCGTGGCGCCGAAAGCCCGCCAAGCTGGTTACCGTGGCGGGTGAGGTAGCGCCACAGACCGGTGATGTTGTCTTCCGGCCAGTCCGCAATGAATGCGCCGAAGCTGCCATGTTCCTGAGCGACGTCAAGGAACATCTGGGCATTGATGGGTACGCTTCTCAGCTTACCCAAGTGGCGAATGATGCGGGCGTCCTGCATCAGGCGTTCCAGATGCTCGCCGCCCATCAGCACCACCTTTTCTGGAGCGAACCCGAAGAACACCGCTTCGAACGCGGGCCACTTGGCGTCTACCAGGCTGTGCTTGAGCCCGGCGCGGAAAATGCGCAGGGCCAGCAGCGAGAGGTAGCGGTCGTCGGTGAGGGCCTTGAGCGCTTCAGCCGTGCGCGGTTGTGGCAAACGCGCCTCGAGGGCGGCAGCCGAGCCGAAGCGGTTCAGGCAATGCTCATGCAGCCATTGGTAATCACGCATTCAGGCCGTGCCCTCCAGGGGGCGGGCCAGCTGTTGCGCCGCCTGGGCCAGGCGCAGGCCAAGGGCTCGGCACAGGGCGGTTTCGTGTTCGTCCAGCGGGCGCTTGCCATCACCGCCGGCGTGGTGACTGGCGCCGTAGGGCGTGCCGCCACCACGGGTTTCCAGCAGGGCGGATTCGCTGTAGGGCAGGCCGCTGATCAGCATGCCGTGGTGCAGCAGCGGCAGCATCATTGAAAGCAGTGTGGTTTCCTGACCGCCGTGGAGGCTGGCGGTGGAGGTGAAGACCGCCGCCGGCTTGCCCGCCAGCGCTCCACTCAGCCACAGGCTGCTGGTGCCGTCGAGGAAGTATTTCAGCGGCGCGGCCATATTGCCGAAGCGGGTAGGGCTACCTAGCGCGAGTCCGGCGCAGCCGGCCAGTTCCTCAGTGGTAGCGTACACCGCGCCTTCCTCGGGCACCGAAGGCGCCACTGCCTCGCATTCGGTCGATACCGCTGGCACGGTGCGGATCCGCGCTTCAAGCCCGGCGCGTTCCACGCCGCGGGCCACCTGCATGGCCATCTGGCGGGTGGCGCCATGGCGGCTGTAATACAGGACCAGCACGTAGGCTTGGCTCATGACAGCAGCTCCTTGAGGTTTTCCAGGGGACGGCCGATCGCTGCTCGTTCACCACGCACCAGAATCGGCCGTTCGATCAGGCGCGGCTCGCGGACCATGGCATCGATAAGCGCCTCTTCACTAAGGCTTGGATCCGCCAGCTTCAGCGCTTTATAGGCTTCTTCGCCGGTACGCAACAGCTCGCGGGCGCCCAGGCCCAGTCGGCGCAGGAGGTCGCTCAGGGCTGCCTTGTCCAGGGGCGTGTCCAGGTAGCGCACCACGGTAGGCTCCAGCCCCTGGCCCTGCAGCCATTCGAGGGCGCTACGGGATTTGGAGCAGCGCGGGTTGTGGTACAGGATAAGGTCGCTCATGGGGGTCGCCTGTGCTATCGAGTGGCGGCTATTCTACCTGCCTCACCGCGGATGACGAGGACGGCAATGCTTCGATACGGCAAGAGAGCACTCTGGGCTGGCCTGTTGGCCTTGGCCCTCGGTGGCTGTGGCCAAGACCTGGGCGTGGACCACCGGGGCCAGCCGGTTACGGCCAAGGCGCTGGACGGGCAGTGGCTGGTGCTCAACTACTGGGCGACTTGGTGCGGCCCTTGCCGCCGCGAAATCCCGGAACTCAATGGCTTGGCCCGGGACATGGCCAGCCAGGGCGTGCAGGTGCTCGGAGTCAACTTCGACCAGCTCCATGGGGCTGAGCTGGTACAAGCGGTAGACAGCATGGGCATCAGCTACCGCGTGCTGGACCAGGACCCGGCCGAAACCCTGGGCTTGCCTTCGGCGGAAGGCTTGCCGGTCACCTTCATCCTTGACCCCAGGCACGAGGTGAAGGCGACCCTGCTCGGTGAGCAGACCGCGGCCAGCCTCAGGGAGCGTCTCCAGGGGTTGGGTGCGCTGTAGAGCTACCTCCACCCTGGACCCAGCGCCAGCTGGGGAAGGCGCTTCAGGTAGATCTGCCGATTCGGCAGCTGCGCTGCCTCCCATCGTGGGACCCAGCGCCAGCTGGGGAAAGGGCTCGAAGTAAACCTGCAGCTGCGTACCTCCGCCGGTTACGCCACGCACGCCGGGCAGCGATGCCCGTCACCCTCGGCGCCCCAGCCCAGTTCGGCGATACGCGCCGAGGCGGCTGGTTGCAGGGCGGCTTCGCCCAGGCTGGCGTCCACTGCGAACTCGAAGTTCATGGCCTTGCCGCACTGGTCGCAGGTGACGTCCCAACGATGGATGGCCAGTTCCTTGAACACCGGGCCACGCGCCACGGCGGTCCATTGGCCGATGGGGTTGATCAGGTGACGAACCTTTTCCACGGTCAGGCGCATGCTCAGGGTCTGACTGCCCTTGAGGGTCACCAGCAGCACGTCGTCAGCGCGGATGGCGCCGCCATTGCCCGTCACTTGATAGCGCCCGGGCGAAAGGGCCCGGCATTCGATCAGGGTGTGCTGGGGCGTGAGCAGGCTGTAGCGGAAATCGTGTTCGACCATAGGGCCTCCGAAAAAGGGCGCGCATGATAGCACGCCCGCGGGCTTGCCCGGCGGCGCCGTCAATCGCCTGCCTAGGCGCTGAGTCGCGCCTGCTCGGCCAAGCGAACGATAGCCTGGTCCAACTCGTCCAGGGCGGCCTGGCTTGCCGGATCGCCCTGCTTGAGCAGGGTTTCGCTGCGCTGGCAGGCTGTGCGCAACTGGGGTACGCCGCAGTATCGGGTCGCCCCATGCAGCCGGTGAATGCGCTCTATCAAGGCCTCGCTATCCTCGCTCTCGCGGGCCGTCTGGATAGCCTGACGGTCTTCATCCAGGCCAGCCAGGAGCATGGCGAGCATGTCGGTGGCCAGATCCTGCTTGCCGGCGGCCAGGCGCAGGCCTTCTTCAAGGTCCAGCACCTGCTCAACGCTGTCGCCGCTCACCCATTCGCTGGCGCGCTCAGCCGGGGGGGCACCGAGGGTCAGCCCCGTCCACTTGAGCACTACCTGGGCCAATTGGCGTTCGCTGATTGGCTTGGTCAAGTAATCGTCCATGCCACTGTGAAGCAGGGCGCGCTTTTCGTTGGCCATGGCGTGGGCAGTGAGGGCCACCACCGGCAAGGGCGCCCCGGGGCGCCCGGCCTCCCAAGCACGCAGGCGCTCGGTGGTTTCGCGGCCATCCATGCCCGGCATCTGCACGTCCATCAGCACCAGGTCCAGCGCTTGCTCGCGTACCGCCTGCAGGGCCGCCTCGCCACTGTCCACGGCTGCCACCGTGGCGCCCATGTCCTCGAGCAGGGTCTGCACGAGCAAGAGGTTGGCTGGGTTGTCATCCACGCAGAGGATGCGCGGCGAGCGCACCGAGGGCGCTTCATCGGGCGCGGGCAGCCCACGCTGGGGGCTGATCAGTTCGCTCAGCACCCTGCGCAGGGTGCGGTTGCAGGCCGGCTTGGCCTGGAGCTGGTTGTGCGGGTTCGGCACCACGTCGTGATAAGCCGCCTGCTCGGTGGTAGGGCACAGCACCACCGGATGACAACCCTGTTGCTGCAGCTCGCGCAAGCGCGGGCCAAGCCTTTCCGGAGTAATCTGTTGCAGCGTCAGGCCCAGTACCGCCAGCTCGATGGGCTGGCCGGCGAGGCGAGAGGCCGTCACCGCTTCGGTGAGGCGTTCAAGCGAGGCGAAGGGCAGTACCCTGAGGCCCAGATCCTGCAGTTGATGATCCAGGGCCTGCCGGGCCAGCTCGTGCTGCTCCAGCAGGGCCACGGGCCGCCCCAGCAGGAGCGGCGCGGGATGATCCTCGATGTCATCGCGGGCGCGGGGCAGGGTAAGGCTGATCCAGAAGGTGCTGCCTTCGCCCGGTGTGCTGTCCACGCCGATTTCTCCGCCCATCTGCTCCACCAGGCGCTTGGAAATCACCAGCCCCAGGCCGGTACCGCCAGGTTGCCGGGACAGGGAGTTATCCGCCTGGCTGAACGCCTGGAACAGCGCGCGCACGTCTTCGTTTGACAGGCCGATCCCCGTGTCCTGCACGCTGATCCGTAGCTGCGCCTTCTCTTCGTCTTCGTCGTCGTCCTCCAACATGGCCCGCGCGACTATGGTGCCGTCCCGGGTGAACTTGATCGCATTGCTCACCAGGTTGGTGAGGATCTGCTTGAGCCGAAGAGGGTCGCCCACCAGGGCCACCGGTGTGTCCCGATAAACCAGGCTGACCAGCTCCAGGTCCTTGGCGTGGGCCGCGGGGGCGAGGATGGTGAGAGTGTCCTGCAGCAGGTCGCGCAGGTTGAAGGGAATGCTGTCGAGCACCAGCTTGCCTGCTTCGATCTTGGAGAAATCCAGGATCTCGTTGATGATCGCCAGCAGGTTGTCCGCCGACTTTTCGATGGTGCCCAGGTAATCGAGCTGTCGCGGCGTGAGCTCGCTTTTCTGCAAAAGGTGAGTGAAGCCCAGGATGCCATTGAGCGGGGTGCGGATCTCATGGCTCATGTTGGCCAGGAACTCGGACTTGATCCGGCTGGCTTCCAGGGCCTCCTTGCGCGCCAGGTCCAGCTCGATGTTCTGGATCTCGATGGTCTCCAGGTTTTGCCGAACGTCCTCCGTGGCCTGGTCGATGCTGTGCTGGAGCTCCTCGTGCGCTTCTTCCAGGGATTGGGCCATGCGGTTGATCCCGGCCGCCAGCTCGTCCAGTTCGTGGTTGCCCAGGGTGGGCAGGCGGTAATCCAGGCGGCCTTCCTTGATCCGTGCCACGGCGAGCTTGATATGCGCCAAGGGCGCGCTGATGCCGCGGCCCAGCTGCAAGGCCAGGAAGAGCGTAACCACCAGGCCCGCGGCGATAAGCACCAGGCTGGCGAACAGCATGCGGTAGCCACGCAGCAAGGTATTGGCGTGGGACAGCTCGATTTCCACCCAGCCCAGCAGGCGATCGGCCCCGGCCGGCGTCTGCTGGCCCACCAGATCGCGGTCGCGATCGAAGACCGGCTGCAGGTAACGGGTGGCATCGCTGCCGCTGCGCTGGGCCAGTTCGTCGGCCTTGGCGCTGGGTACCGGGTTGAGCATGCTGGGGCCGGCATGGGCCAGCAGTCCACGCTCGGCGTCGAGCAGGCTCACGCTGCGCACGTCCGGCTGTTCCAGGGCTTGGGCCGCGGCCCGCTCCAGCCGCTCGGTGTCACGCTCGGCCAGGGCCGGCGCCACCAGCAGGGCCAGCTGGCCTGCCAGCATTTCCCCGCGGTCGAGCAACTGGCCACGCAGTTCGTTCTGCTGCACCCAGGTGAAATAGCCGCCCAACAGCAGCGCCAGCAAGCTGGCCGGCAGCATGGTCAGCAGAATCACCCGCCCCTTGATTCCCAGTTTCCTCAACACGCCCGCCCCTCGAATGCCCTAGGCCCGTCAGTATGATGTGGCGCACCATACCTTGCCGACGGAACCTGTGCATCCCTCGCTTGCGCCGCTACATCAATGCGTACAGCAGCAGCGTGTTGACCACCAGCATGGCCAGGGCGGTGGGCACCTGGGCCTTGATCACCGCGTAGCGGTCGGGCAGCTCCAGCAGCGCGGCCGGGACCAGGTTGTAGTTGGCCGCCATGGGTGTCATCAGGGTGCCGCAGTAGCCGGAGAACATGCCGATGGCGGCCACGACGGCGGGGTTGCCATGGTACACCCCGATCAGGATGGGAACGCCCACCCCGCCGGTCATCACCGGAAAGGCCGCGAAACCGTTGCCCATGACCATGGTGAACAGCGCCATGCCCACGACATAGACCATCACCGCTATAAAGCGATAGTCCATGTTGATGTAGCTGTTGGCCAGGAAGGCCACGGCCTTGCCTACCCCGGCTTCGGTGAACATCAGGCCCAGCATGGCCAGCATCTGCGGCAGCACCAGGGCCCAGCCCAGCGCCTCGGTAAGGCGACGCGATTCACGCATGGCCTGGGCTGGGGTATCCCGGGTCAGCCAGCAGGCCAGGCCCAGGGCCAAGACGCTGGCCAGGCCAAGGGCAACGAAGGTGGAATTGGCCGGATCGAGCAGGAAGCGCTCGCCCAGCTTAAGGTTTTTCAGCCCCAGGGCCAGCGCTACCGTCAGCAACGGGACCGCCAGGGCGGGAATGAACAGGCGATTGCCCAGGCGCGCCGCCACCGCTGCCTGCGCCCGCTCGGCCAAGGGCCGATAGCTGCCAGTGGCGACACCGCCGCAGCCGGCCAGCACCGCCATGACCAACACGCCAGCACCGACCAGGACCGGCGGCAGGCGTTCGCCCACCAGGAAAGCGATGGCGAACAGGCCCCAGAACAGCCCGCTGCGCCAGCGCCGTGGGTGAGCACGATCGGCCAGGATAAGGCCACAAGTGATCGCCAGCACCACGCCCGCCAGCCAGTAAAGGTATTGGATGGAAAGAATCATGCCTTCGCTCCTTCGGACGCGCCCTCAACCGCGCCGTGACGGGCCAGGTAGTGGTCCAGCCGATACAGTCTCAGGCCGTGGATGATCAGGGCGCTCAGCGCTGTGGGAATGCCCCAGACCGCAATATGCAGCGGGTCCACCTCTATGCCCGCGCCCAGCAGGAAGGTGTGCATCAAGGCAATGGCACCGAACGCCACGAAGATGTCCTCGCCGAAGAACAGGCCGATGTTGTCCGTCGCCGCGCAAAAGGCCAGCAAACGTTGCCTTAGGCCAGGCGAAAGCGGGCCATGGCGGCTTACGGCCGCGCCCTCGGTCATCGGTGCCAGCAAAGGGCGGACCATCTGCGGGTGGCCCCCCAGGCTGGTCAGGCCAAGGGCGGCGGTGACTTCCCGCATGAACAGGTAGCCCATGAGCAGGCGCCCGGCCGTGGCCTGGCGGAAGCGCCCAATCCACGCTTGGGCATGCCGACGTAGCCCGTGGCGCTCCAGCAGGCCTATCACCGCCAGGGGCAGGAGGATGATCAGGGGGAGGGTCCGGGTCTTGATGAAGCCGGTGCCGATGCTGGCCAGCAGTGATTCCAGCGGCAGCTGTGCCGCCAGCCCGGTGACGACCGCCGCGGCGGCCACGACCAGCATGGGGTTGAAGCGCAGGATGAAGCCGAGGACGATGACCGCGACGCCCAGAAGGGGCCAGAGGTTGAGCGATTCGTTCATGATTATTGCCCTGGAAAGGCGGCTATGCCGCGTTCGGCAGCAGCGAAGTCTTCTTATTGTGGCGGCGCCTGGCGCCTCGAACTGTTATGGCCCGATTGTTGGAAGCTGCCGGCGGCCGCGTCCAGTGAGAAAATCCGGTGTCCGGCGATAGCTTTTTCTTGATCGCCTGGTCGCCCATGCCTTGAAATACTGCCACGCAAAGGAGGGCGCCCCTGATGAACATTCGATTCCTGGAAACTTTCGTCTGGGTTGCCCGGCTCAAAAGCTTTCGCCTGACCGCCGAAAAGCTGTTCACCACCCAGGCATCCATCTCCAGCCGAATCGCCGCGCTGGAGGACGAGCTGGACTGCCGCCTGTTCGTGCGCGACCCGCGCGGCGTCACCTTGACGCCGGAAGGGCAGCGGGTATTGGACTACGCCGAGCAGATGGTCGATACCCTGCACGCCCTCAAGGGGGCCTTGAAAGACCCGGCGCTGGCCCGCGGACGTTTGCGCATCGGCGCCATGGACACGGTCATCCAGACCTGGTTCAGCGCGCTCATCGCCCGCATCGACGCCGCCTGGCCCGGCGTCGAGGTGGAGATCACCGCCGATACCGCCCGCAACCTGTGCGAGCAACTGGAAAAAGGCTACCAGGACATCATCCTGCAGACCGATATGGTGCGCCTCGATACGGTACGCAACACTCTGTTGCAGCGCTATCCCATGACCTGGGTCGTCGCCACGGGATCGCCGCAGGACCGCCACTACCCAGACCTGGCCGCCCTGGCCAGCGAGCGGATCGTCACCTTTTCCCGCAATTCCCGCCCGCATCAGGACCTGCTCAACCTGCTGCACGACGCTGAACTCCCCAACGCCAGGGTGAACTGCGTGAACTCGGCATCGGCCATCATTCGGCTGGTGCAGAACGGCTTCGGCATCGGCTCCCTGCCGCTACCCCTGGTTACCGCTCAACTGGGCGATGGCAGCCTGCGCCTGATCGAGGGCATCCGCACGCCGCCACCGATGGACATCATCGCCGCCTGGCGGGCGGGGCCGGGCATGGCGTTGTCAGAGCAGGTGGCAAGCATGGCCCAGGCGCTGATCGCCGAAGAGGGCGCTTAAGCTTTTCTTATCGCCCCCAGCGGCTTTTTCTGAGTTGACCGGCCGCCACGCAGGCTTCTACCTTGGCCAGGTGTCCTGTCGGCTGGAGCGGCCCATGATTCTTCTCAACTGCGACATCGGCGAAAGCTACGGTGCCTGGACCATGGGCCTGGACGCCGAGGTCATGCCCTTGATCGACTGCGCCAACATCGCTTGTGGCTACCATGCCGGTGACCCGCTGACCATGCGCCGCACCGTGGCCCTGGCGGCGCGTCACGGGGTGCGCATCGGCGCGCATCCGGCCTATCCGGACCTGGTCGGCTTCGGTCGCCGCTCCATGGCCTGCTCGGGGGAGGAGGTGGAAAGCCTGCTGCATTACCAGATAGGCGCCCTGCAGGCGTTCTGCGCCCTGGAAGGGACCCAGGTAGAGTACGTCAAGCCCCACGGCGCACTGTACAACGACATGATGACCCAGCCGGCGCTACTGGCTTCGGTGATGCGTGCCGTGGCGGCCCACAAGGTGCCCCTGGTGCTGTTGGCCATGCGTGACAACAGCGCCCAGCGCGCCCTGGCGGCTGAGTTCGGGGTGAGCCTGTGGTTCGAAAGCTTCGCCGACCGGGCATACGAGGCCGATGGCCAGCTGGTATCCCGGCGTTTGCCCGGGGCCGTGCATGAAAGGACCGATGCCGTGGTGGCTCAGGCACTGGCCCTTGCCAAGGGCCAAGCCTTGGTGGCCCGGGATGGCAGCCCCTTGCAGCTGCACAGCGATACCCTGTGCGTGCATGGAGACAACGCCGCTTCGGTGGCTGCGGTGCGCCGCATACGGCAGGCACTCGAGTCGGCACGGTCATGAGCGGGCACCGCTTCAGTTTCGGGAATGACCGAATCGGGACCATGGAAACCGTAGGGCTGGACGCCTTGATGATCCGCCTGTTCGACACCATCGACGAAGCCAACGTCGGCTGGTTGCTGGCCCTGGTCGAGCGCCTGCGCGGTACCTTCGGCGATCACCTGGTCGACCTGGTGCCGTCCTATACCACCGTGCTGGTGCATTACGATGTGCTCGCACTGGACATGGACCAGGCCCGGGCGCGGGTGCGCCAGGCGGCTCAGGGCCTGGCCCCGGCGGCAAGCGCCCAGGGCCGCGAGCACCGGGTGCCGGTGTGGTACCACCCCACGGTGGGGCCAGACCTCGCCCGCCTGGCTGAACTCAGTGGCCTGACGGTCGATGAGGTGGTGCGCCGACACTGCGCCAAGGCTTACCGCGTGTTCGCCCTTGGCTTCACCCCGGGCTTCGCCTTCATGGGGCTGGTGGAACCGGCGCTGGCGGCGCCGCGGCTCACCACGCCACGTCAGCGTATCGCGGCCGGCAGCGTCGGCATCGGCGAACGCCAGACCGCCATCTACCCCAGCGACTCGCCAGGCGGCTGGAACCTGCTGGGGCGCACGCCAGCGCAACTGTACGTCGCGGGCCAGAGCCTGTTCAGCCCAGGCGACAGCGTACGCTTCGAGGCGATCAGCCGTGAGCGCTTCCTCGAATTGGGTGGGGACCCGATGCCACTGGAGGGCAACCAGCCGTGAGCCTGTTGATCGAAAAAACCCACCCGCTGTGCCAGCTGCAGGATGCCGGCCGCTTCGGCGTGCGCCACCTGGGCATCACCCAAGGCGGCGCGGCGGATTGGCTGTCCATGAGCCATGCCAACCTGCTGTTGGGCAACGCGCCCTCGGCCGGCGTGCTGGAGATCCCGCTGGGCGGCTTTGCCCTCCTGGCGCAAGCGGATTGCCTGCTGGCGCTGGCCGGCGCCGACCTGCAGGCGACCGTGGACGGCGCGGCGCTATTGCCTTGGCGCAGCTTCAACCTGCGCCGTGGCCAGCGTTTGGTGTTCGGCAGCCCTCGTGAGGGGTTGCGCGCCTACCTGGCCGCGCCGGGTGGGTTCAGCGCGCCTGCCGCCTTGGGCAGCCTGGCCACGGTGGCGCGGGATAGCCTGGGTGGCTTGCACGGTGACGGCCGGCCCTTGGCGATAGGCGACCGCCTGGGCTTTCTCGGGGCGCCAGGGCTCGGGCGCGAAACGGCCACGGCGCGCCCACCGGACTTGAGCCTGGCACGGCCGCTGGAATTGGTGCTGGGCGCCCAGGTGGGGCAGTTTTCCGGGCAGAGCCTGTTCGAGGCGTTCAATCAGCCCTGGACCCTGGATACCCGCGCCGACCGCATGGGCATGCGCCTGCTCGGTCCGGTGCTGGCGCATCAAGGCCCTGGGCTGGTATCGGAGGGCATCACGCTGGGCGCCGTTCAGGTACCCCCCGACGGCCAGCCCATTGTGTTGGGCAATGATCGCCAGACCATCGGAGGTTATCCCCGGCTCGGCGCGCTCACGCCCTTGTCGATGGCCCGGCTGGCGCAGGCCATGCCCGGGCAGCAGTTGCGGCTCCGGCCGGTCATGGCCGAAGCCGCCCGAGATGCGCATCTAGAGGCCTGGCGGGCTCTAGTGGGATGATTCCGCGGCACCGTTGTGAAGCCTTGTGAATCTTTCCCAGGAGGATGCGGTGGTCATGGAGCAGTCATGGCGCCCGGGGAGATCCCTGCCTGCCGATCGCAGTTATAACTCGTTTGAATAACGATCAACTTTTGCGTGATATGGGGCAGCGGCGAATGCGCGTATCATAGCGCCCCCCGCCGTTCAGATTACGAAAAGCCCATGACCGTGCATTACCCCACCATCGCCGACTGCGTCGGCAATACCCCACTGGTTCGCCTGCAGCGCCTGGGCGGCGCCACCAGCAATACCCTGCTGCTCAAGCTGGAAGGCAACAACCCGGCCGGTTCAGTGAAAGACCGGCCGGCGCTGTCGATGATCAGCCGGGCCGAGCTGCGCGGGCAGATCCAGCCTGGCGACACCCTGATCGAGGCCACCTCTGGCAATACCGGCATCGCTTTGGCCATGGCCGCGGCCATCAAGGGCTACCGGATGATCCTGATCATGCCCGACAACTCCACCGCCGAGCGCAAGGCGGCCATGACCGCCTACGGCGCCGAGCTGATCCTGGTCAGCCGCGAAGAAGGCATGGAAGGCGCGCGCGACCTGGCCCAGCGCATGCAGGCAAAAGGGCAGGGCAAGGTGCTGGACCAGTTCGCCAACGGCGACAACCCCGAGGCGCATTATCAAACCACGGGCCCGGAAATCTGGCAGCAGACCGGCGGCAGCATTACCCACTTCATCAGCTCCATGGGTACCACCGGTACCATCATGGGCACCTCCCGTTACTTGAAGGAACAGAACCCGGCGGTCCAGATCGTGGGTTTGCAGCCGATGGAGGGGGCGGCGATCCCGGGCATCCGTCGCTGGCCCGAGGCCTACCTGCCGAAGATCTACCAGGCCGAACGGGTCGACCGCATCGTCGACATGGCCCAGGCCGAGGCCGAGAGCGTCACTCGCCGCCTGGCGCGGGAGGAAGGCATTTTCTGCGGCGTATCTTCCGGTGGCGCGGTGGCCGGCATGTTGCGGATCAGCCAGGAAGTGGAGCATGCGGTACTGGTGGCGATCATCTGCGACCGCGGCGACCGCTATCTGTCCAGCGGCCTGTTCGACGCGCCCAACTGATGGCACGCAAGAATGGCGGGCTGCGCTTCCAGCCCAGCGGCGGTCAGCGGGCTGCGGTGGTGCCAGCGGGCAAGAAGCAGCGCCTGCGCATCGAGCGCTTGGCCGCCGACGGGCGCGGCATCGGCTTCGAGGATGGGCGCACCTGGTTCGTCAGCGGCGCCCTGGCTGGCGAGACGGTGGATGCTCGTGTCCTTGGCGCGCAAGGCAAGATAGTACAGGCGCGGGCCGAACGGGTGATCGAAGCCTCAAGCATGCGACGGCCCGCGCCATGCCCCTATGTGGACCGCTGTGGCGGTTGCAGCGTGCAGCACATCGGCCATGAAGACCAGCTGGCCCTCAAGCAGCGGCAACTGGCCGAGCAGTTGGCCAAGGTAGGTGGCACGGCCCCGGATGCCTGGGCGCCGCCCCTGGTGAGCCCGGAATTCGGTTATCGGCGCAGAGCCCGTGTCGCCGTGCGCTGGGATCAGGCCCAGCAGCGCCTGGAAGTGGGTTTTCGCGCGGCGGCCAGCCAGCACATCGTGAACATCGATCAGTGCCCGGTGCTGGTACAACCCTTGCAGTCGATTTTCCAGGCACTACCTGGAGTCCTGCGTCAGTTGAACCGTCCCCGCGCCATCGGCCATGTCGAGTTGTTCCATGGCACCCAGTCGGCCGTGCTCGTGCGCCATACCGCGCCCCTTGAGGACGCGGACCAGGCGCGCCTGCGCGAATTTTGCGCGGGGCAGGGCGCTCAGCTCTGGTGGCAGGGCACAGGCGAGCCGCATCCTGACGATTCCGCCGATCGCCTGGCATACGCCCTGGCGCCCTGGGGCCTGCGGCTCGGCTATCGGCCCGGGGATTTCGTGCAGGTCAACGAGGCCGTGAATCGGGCCATGATCGAGCAGGCCCTGGCCTGGCTGGCGCCCGGCGCCGAAGATCGGGTACTGGACCTGTTCTGCGGCCTGGGCAACTTCGCCTTGCCCCTGGCGCGCCTGGCCGGGGAAGTGGTCGGCGTGGAAGGGGTGCAAGGCATGGTCGACCGCGCGGCGACCAACGCGATCGATAACGGTCTGGCCAACGCGACCTTTTACCAAGCCGATCTGTCACAACCCCTGCAAGGCGCGCCATGGGCGAAGAAAGGCTTTTCTGCGGTACTATTGGATCCGCCTCGTGACGGGGCATTTGAAACAGTTCGCCATATATCCTCGCTGGGGCCGCGCCGCATTGTGTATGTATCGTGCAATCCCGCGACCCTGGCCCGTGACACAGTGGCGTTGCAGCAACAGGGTTACCGTTTGAAACGTGCCGGCGTTCTCGACATGTTCCCGCAAACCTCCCATGTCGAGGCGATGGCGTTATTTGAAAAAGGTCAGGACGACCAGGCAATGTGACTGGCGACCCCGCTAGTGGCGGCGGTCCCGGCTCCAGAGATCAGCCCGAGGCGCGGATGCGCCGGGTGGGAGCCTGAGCCAGCGAATGTTGGCGCACCCGTAGTGCGTCATAGGGAAGGTAAAGATGGTACAGGTGAGAGCACAGCAGCCGGTCAATACGGACGGCAGCATCAACCTCGATGCGTGGCTCGATCATATCGTCAGCGTGGACCTGGCGCTCGACCGGGAAGCGTTGAAGCAGGCGTGCGAGTTCGCCCTGGCGCTTGACGTGGCTAACGTCAACGCCAAGGATTCCTGGGCCGATGGTACGTCCAGCTACCAGGCTGGCCTGGAAATCGCCGAGATACTGGCCGACCTCAAGCTCGATCAGGATTCACTCGTGGCCGCGGTGATCTACCGCTCGGTGCGCGAGGGCAAGGTCGGGCTGGCCGAGGTGGGCGAGCGCTTCGGCCCGGTGGTCGCCAAGCTGATCGATGGTGTGCTGCGCATGGCGGCCATCAGCGCCAGCCTCAGCCCCCGACAGTCGCTGGTGCTCGGCACCCAGGTGCAGGTGGACAACCTGCGCAAGATGCTGGTCGCCATGGTCGACGATGTACGGGTGGCGCTGATCAAGCTGGCTGAGCGCACCTGCGCCATTCGCGCGGTGAAGAACGCGCCTGAGGAAAAACGCCAGCGGGTGGCCCGGGAAGTCTTCGATATCTATGCGCCCCTGGCCCATCGCCTCGGTATCGGCCATATCAAGTGGGAGCTGGAAGACATCTCCTTCCGCTACCTGGAACCTGAGCAATACAAGCAGATCGCCAAGCTGCTGCACGAGCGGCGCCTGGACCGCGAGCGCTTCATTGCCGACGTGATGCACCAGCTCGAGCGTGAACTCACCGAAACCGGCGTGAAGCCCGATATCAGCGGGCGGGCGAAACATATCTATTCCATCTGGCGCAAGATGCAGCGCAAGGGCCTGCAGTTCAGCCAGATCTACGACGTTCGGGCGGTGCGCGTGCTGGTGCCGGAAGTGCGCGACTGCTATACCGCGCTGGGCATCGTGCACACCCTGTGGCGGCATATCCCCAAGGAATTCG
The DNA here is from genome assembly GCF_049895785.1 of Pseudomonas sp. DC3200b2. Classification (NCBI taxonomy): domain Bacteria; kingdom Pseudomonadati; phylum Pseudomonadota; class Gammaproteobacteria; order Pseudomonadales; family Pseudomonadaceae; genus Pseudomonas; species Pseudomonas sp. DC3200b2. Next base: position 1,072,750 of record NZ_JAFCTA010000001.1, read on the forward strand.
ACGACTACATCGCCAACCCCAAGGAGAATGGCTATCGCTCCTTGCACACCGCGGTGATAGGCCCGGAAGGCAAGGTGCTGGAAGTGCAGATCCGTACCCATGCCATGCATGAGGAAGCCGAGCTCGGCGTCTGCGCGCACTGGCGTTACAAGGGCACCGACGTCAAGCCCAGCTCCAACCATTACGAAGAGAAGATTTCCTGGCTACGGCAGGTCCTGGAATGGCACGAAGAGTTGGGGGACATCGGTGGGCTGGCCGAGCAGTTGCGGGTCGACATCGAGCCGGACCGGGTCTACGTATTCACCCCCGACGGCCACGCCATCGACCTGCCCAAGGGGGCGACGCCCCTGGACTTCGCCTACCGGGTGCATACCGAGATCGGCCACAATTGCCGGGGGGCGAAGATCAACGGCCGCATCGTGCCGTTGAACTACAGCCTGCAGACCGGTGAGCAGGTAGAGATCATCACCAGCAAGCACGGCAGCCCGAGCCGGGACTGGCTGAACTCCAACCTGGGCTACGTCACTACCTCTCGGGCACGGGCCAAGATCGTCCACTGGTTCAAGCTCCAGGCCCGTGACCAGAACGTGGCCGCCGGGCGCAGCCTGCTGGAGCGCGAACTCAGCCGCCTGGGCCTGCCCCAGGTAGACTTCGAGCGCCTGGCGGAAAAAGCCAACGTCAAGACCGCCGAAGACCTGTTCGCCGCGCTGGGCGCCGGTGACCTGCGCCTGGCCCCCTTGGTGAACGCCGCGCAGCAACTGGCCGAGCCGGACCGTGGGCATCTCGATACCCTCGACCTGATCCCGCGCAAGTCCTCCAGCGGCTACAAGCCGGGCAAGCGCGGGGATATCCAGATCCAGGGGGTGGGCAACCTGCTTACCCAGATGGCGGGCTGCTGTCAGCCGCTGCCGGGCGATGCCATCGTCGGCTACATCACCCAGGGCCGTGGCGTGAGCATCCACCGCCAGGATTGCGCCTCGGTGCTGCAGCTCAGCGCCAAGGAGCCCGAGCGCATCATCCAGGTCAGCTGGGGGCCGGTGCCGGTGCTCACCTACCCGGTGGACATCCTGATCCGCGCCTATGACCGTTCCGGCCTGCTTCGCGACGTCTCCCAGGTGTTGCTCAACGAGCGGATCAACGTGTTGGCGGTCAACACCCGCTCCAACAAGGAAGACAACACCGCGCAGATGTCTCTGACCATCGAGATTCCAGGGCTGGACGCGCTCGGGCGGTTGCTGGGGCGCATCTCCCAGCTGCCCAACATCATCGAAGCACGGCGTAACCGTACCCCATGAGCCAGCCCGAGAAAGCCTACACACTGGAAGACCTGCTCTACCTGATGGCACGCCTGCGGGACCCGCAAAACGGCTGCCCCTGGGACCAGAAGCAGACCTACGCCAGCATCGTGCCCTATACCCTGGAGGAGGCCTACGAAGTCGCCGACGCCATCGAACGTCAGGACTTCGCCCATCTGCCTGGGGAGTTGGGGGACCTGCTGTTCCAGGTGGTGTATTACGCCCGGTTGGGCCAGGAGGAGGGCCGCTTCGACTTTGCCCAGGTGGTGGACGGAATCACCCGCAAGCTGGTGCGGCGGCATCCCCATGTGTTCGCCACCGGCGATCTCTATGCACCCTTGGACAGCCCACGCCTGGACGAAGCCCAGGTAAAGAACCGCTGGGAGGCGATCAAGGCCGAGGAGCGCGCCGAGCGTAGCGACGCGCCCGAACAGCTTTCATTGCTGGACGACGTGCCGGTGACCCTGCCGGGCCTGCCCAGGGCGGTGAAGCTGCAAAAGCGCGCCGCCTCGGTGGGCTTCGACTGGCCGGCGGCGCTGCCGGTGGTGGACAAGGTACGGGAGGAACTGGACGAGCTGCTCGAAGCCATGGCGGGCAACGACGCGTCGGCAGTGGAGCACGAACTCGGCGACCTGCTCTTCACCGTGGCCAACCTGGCCCGCAAGCTGAAGGTGGACCCGGAGCAGGCGTTGCGCGGTGCCAACGGCAGGTTCGAGCGTCGATTCCGCTACCTCGAACAGGTGTTGCGCGAGCGGGGCCAAGTCATCGAAGATTGCGACCTCGAGGCGCTCGATGCCCTTTGGGGTGAAGCGAAACGTCAGGAACAGAAAACGCTCAGCTGCGGCTGAGCAAGAGCGAGTGAGCACCATGAGCCTTTCCCTTCGTGACCAACTGCTCAAGGCAGGGTTGGTCAACCAGAAACAAGTCAAGCAGGTGAGCAAGGAGCAGCAGAAGCACAAGCGGCTGGTGCAAAAGGGCCAGGCCGAGGCGGACGACACCCAGAAGCGCCTGGCCCAGGAGGCCGCCGCCGAAAAACTGCGCAAGGACCAAGAGCTCAACCGCCAGCAGCAAGCCAAGGCCGAGGCCAAGGCCAGGACGGCTCAGGTCAAGCAACTGATCGAAGCGACTCGCCTGCCCAAGCTGACCACCGAAGACTATTACAACTTCGTGGATGACAAGAAGGTCAAGCGCTTGTCCGTGAACAGCCTGATGCGTAGCAAGCTGTCGAACGGCAGCCTGGCCATCGTTCACCACGGAGGCGGTTACGAGGTCATTCCCCGCGAAGCGGCCTTGAAGGTACAGGAGCGGGAGCCACGCCGCATCGTGCTGCTCAACACCCCCACGGAAGAGCCTGACGGCGATGATCCGTACGCCGCCTACAAGATTCCCGATGATCTGATGTGGTGACGCCTTGCACTAGGGAACTGCGCCCGTTACGCATTGCCGGTGGGAGTCAGCGGAGCTGACGAATCGTGCTTGAGCTGCACCCTAAATCTTGGACACCCATCCAACCTTTAGGGTGCAGCTCACAGCTTTTTCGCTAGCTGGCGCTAGCTCCCACCGCGATTACCTCGCTGTCTGATAAATGGGTTTCAGTTCAGCGTGTCCTGATGGACCTCAATCTTCTCAGCCCTAACGGCCTCCTGTGCCTCCAGCTCATGCTGGTAGGCCAGCGCATCGTGTTCGTTGTGAAACATGCCTACCAGAAGGTCCTGTTGGTATACATCCCAGATACGCACCCCGGCCGCCAGGCCTTCATGGGACATGTGGGCATCGTCACGTTCGCTTACTTTCACAGTCATGTTGATACTCCTCTGGGTAGTCGTCGCAAGGGACGTGCTTCCGTTATAGGAGTCTGGCGGGAATATGGGAACGCATCGCCAGCGCAACGAACTGTTGCGTTTTCCATAAAAAAAGCTGCAGCCCAGGCGTGGCGTGGCCTGCGGCAAAGTGTCGCACTAGATGAAGGCGAGTGAAGAATGTTTTAAGGAGGGAAAAACGTGACCGAGGGACCTCGGTCACGCTAGAAGGCGATTAGCTGCCCTGGACTTTTCGGCCATCCACCGTGCCGTCCTGCAGCATGATGGTGTATTCCTTGCCATCGGTTTCAATCTGCTGAAGCTGGACCAGCAGGTAGTCCCAGCTCTTGGCGAACCAGAGTACGGTCACCCGCTTGCTCTGGGTAGGGTCGCGGACGCGCTCGACCTTGATGGCGTCGATGCTGCCGGCCTTGGTTTGCACTTTCTCTTCACCCAGAACGCGGAAGTCGTAGGTGTCGATTTCGTCGCCGTCCACCACCTGGTAACTCATGCTCTTCTTGCCGGCCGCCACGTCATGCTGAAGCGCCAGCTGGTAGCTGGACTTGTCCAGTACGCCTCGGTTGAGGGGCAGGGTGATGGCGTCTCCGCGATCGGTACCGGTGACTTTCTTGGCGGTCCAGTCGAAGTCCAGGTCCACCGTCTTGGCCTTGCCCAGGCCGCCACGCTCGAAGTGGTATTTCTGCGGAAGCAAAGTGTCCTTGTCCATGCGCAGCGTGCTGCTTTCGGTCAGGCTGGCGATCACCATCGATGCCTTGAAGTTGAGCGTCCAGTCGCCATCGGCGCCTTTGCTGAGGCTGCGTTCGGCGGTACCGCTCATGGGCAGTTGTTTCCAGTCGGCCGTGTAGCTGGCCGAGAAGGGTTTCAGGTCTGCGGCCTGTGCGCTGGGTAGGGCGAACAGGGCGAGCGCGAATAACAGGGCACGACGCATATGGTCTCCTATGGGCGAATCAAATGGCCACTGGCTGGCAGCAGGTGGCCATCGAGCACAACGCCGGTGGGCGTCAGGCCAAGCCTGCCTTGGGCAAACCAGTCGATGGCCAGGGGGTAGATCCGGTGTTCCTGGGCGTGAACCCGCTGGGCGAGGGTGTCCGGTGTGTCTTCGGCTGCTATCGCGACGGCAGCCTGTACGACCAAGGGGCCCCCGTCGAGTTCCTCCGTGACGAAGTGTACGCTGCAGCCATGCTCCGCGTCCCCGGCTTCCAACGCGCGGCGATGGGTATGCAGCCCTTTGTACCGGGGCAGCAGCGAAGGGTGGATGTTCAGCAGGCGGCCATGGTAGTGACGGACGAAGCCCGGGCTGAGGATGCGCATGAAGCCCGCCAAGGCCACCAGGCTGGGCTCGAAGCTGTCGATCAGGGCCATCAGGGCCTCGTCGAAGGCTTCACGGCCCTGGTAACCGGCATGCTCCAGCACGCGGGTTTCGATGCCGGCGTTCTCGGCGCGAACCAGGCCCGGGGCATCGGCGCGGTTGGAAATGACCGCGCGAATGCGCACGAGGCTGTCAGCGTGGCGGAACTGGTCGATCATTGCCTGAAGGTTGCTGCCGGTGCCCGACAGCAAGACCACCAGGTTGCAAGGCGCGGGCATCAATGGGCCTTGAGGTTTTTCAGCTCGACCTGGGCGGCGCCTTCGGCCGCGGTGGCGATTTCCCCGATCACCCAAGGCTGTTCGCCTTCGGCACGCAGCACCTCGAGCGCGCGGGCGACGTCAGCCTGAGCCACGCAGATCACCATCCCCACGCCGCAGTTCAGTACGCGATGCATCTCGGTCTCGTCTACATTGCCTTGCTGCTGCAGCCAGTCGAACACGGCCGGGCGCTGCCAGCTGGCTACATCGACCACGGCCTGAGCGCCAGCCGGCAGCACGCGCGGGATGTTGTCGAGCAGGCCGCCGCCGGTGATGTGGGCCATGGCTTTCACGGCACCGGTTTCGGCAATCAGCTTGAGCAGGGGCTTGACGTAAATGCGGGTCGGCGCCATGAGCAGGTCCGCCAAGGGCTTGCCGTCGAGCTGCTCGGTGGCGAGGTCCGCGCCGGAAACCTCGATGATCTTGCGGATCAGGGAGTAGCCGTTGGAGTGCGGGCCCGAGGAGGGCAGGGCTATGAGGGCGTCACCGGTAGCCACCCGGGAGCCGTCGATGATGTCCGACTTCTCGACGACACCCACGCAGAAGCCGGCCAGGTCGTAGTCCTCGCCTTCGTACATGCCTGGCATCTCGGCGGTTTCGCCGCCCACCAGAGAGCAACCGGCCTGTTCGCACCCTTCGCCGATACCGGTGACCACGGTGGCCGCCACGTCGACGTTCAGCTTGCCGGTGGCGTAGTAGTCAAGGAAGAACAGCGGCTCGGCGCCGCAGACCACCAGATCGTTGACGCACATGGCCACCAGGTCGATGCCGATGCTGTCGTGCTTGTTCAGGTTCAAGGCCAGGCGCAGCTTGGTGCCCACGCCATCGGTACCGGAGACCAGCACGGGCTGCCTGTAGCCGGCCGGGATCTCGCACAGCGCGCCGAAGCCTCCCAGGCCGCCCATCACTTCAGGCCGCGCGGTACGCTTGGCCACGCCCTTGATGCGTTCGACCAGCGCTTCACCGGCGTCGATGTCCACACCGGCGTCCTTGTAGCTCAGGGAGGGTTGCTTGCTCATGATCCAGGCCTTTGAAGAGGGGCGATACAGGAAACGACCACGGGGGTCTGCGAAGGCGCGCGATTTTATCAGGGTTGGCCTGTTCAGGCCAGAACGCGGCCGGGCCGGCGAGCCCTCGAATGCGCGCCGTGGTTGGCAGAGCGAATGTTTTCAGGGAAAGTGGGTCCCACTTCTCTTAGTACACGGTCTTTTGGAAAACAGCCCATGCGCCTGCGCCCCGTTCTGCTCGCTTCATTGTTCGGTCTAGTTCATCTGGCGGCCTGGGGCGAAACCGTCGCCAACCTGTACGAGGTCAGCGAGCCGGTCGCCAGCCAGGCACCGGAAGAACGGGACCAAGCGACCCAGCGCGCCCTGGAAACCCTGGTGCTGCGCCTGACCGGTGATGCCAGGGCCTATGGCGGCGGCGCCCTGGCGAGCGTTCGCAAGAACCCGCAGCAGATCATCAGCCAATACGGCTACCAGGCCGGGCCGCCCCAGGTCCTGCAGGTGGATTTCGACCCGGTCAGTACAGACAAGGCCCTGCGTCAGGCCGGGCTGGCGACCTGGGGCGCCAATCGCCCTTCCATCCTTGCCTGGTGGCTGAACGACAGTCCCGCCGGCGCCATCCTGGCCGGCGATGCCCAGCCCAGCGCCGCCCCGCTGCGCCAGGCCGCCAGGCACCGTGGCCTGCCACTCAAGCTGCCCATGGCCGACCTGCCGGAACAACTGGCGGCCACGGCCAAGAACCTGGAAACCGCCGACCCGGCGCCTTTGCAAGGCGTATCCCAACGCTATGGCGCCGACGCGTTGCTGGCCGTGCATGCGGTTCCCAGCGGGGAGCGCTGGCAGGCGAAATGGCGGCTCTGGCTGGGCGGGCAAAAAGAACAGGGCAGCGTGGAGGCGGCCGATCAGGCAGGCCTGGCCGATGCGGTGATGCTGGCCGTGGCGCAACGGCTTGCGCCCCGCTATACGGTCAAGCCGGGCGCCAGTGGCGACCTGACGGTGGAGGTGCAGGGCATGACCCTGGACCATTACGCTGAACTGGGGCGCGTACTCGATACCCTGGGCGGCCGCCTGCTAAGCGTGCAGGGCGATCGCGTTCTCTATCAGGTGACCGCCAGCGCCGACCAGTTGCGAGCGCAACTGAGCCTGGCTCGTTTGCAGGAGATGCCGGCGACGCCCGCCGATGCGTCGATCCCCGCCACGCCGGGCGCGGCGCCCGCGCTCGCGCCCGAACCTCTGCGGTTCCACTGGTAAGGGGTGGTCATGACAGACAAGAAGCGTTGGTTCTGGCTGGGCGCGGCGTTGGTCGCCGTCGCCCTGGTCTTCGAATTGCACCCTATCCTCTCGCCGTTCCTGGTCGGCATGCTGATCGCGTACCTGGGCGACCCGCTGGTAGACCGGCTCGAGCGTCTGCGCTTGTCCCGCACCCTGGCCGTGGTCGTGGTGTTCGCGCTCTTCACCCTGATCGTGCTCCTGGCGCTGGTGGTGGTAATCCCCATGCTGGCCAAGCAGGTGGTACGGCTGTACGAACTGACCCCACAGTTTCTGGATTGGCTGCAGCAGGTGGCGCTGCCGTGGGTTCAGTCGCGGCTGGGGCTGGCAGAGGGCTTCTGGAAGTTCGACAAGATCAAGGAGGCCATTTCCGCCCACATGGGGCAGACCACCGATATCGTTGGCCTGGTGCTGGCCAGGGCAACCGCCTCGGGCCTGGCTCTGATCGGCTGGCTGGCCAACCTGGTGCTGATTCCCGTAGTGGGTTTCTACCTGCTGCGAGACTGGGATCTGATGATGGCCAAGATCCGTGGCCTGCTGCCTCGGCATCGGGAAGGGCAAATCGTTGCGCTGGCTCGTGAATGCCATGAGGTGCTGGGCGCTTTCGTGCGCGGCCAGCTAATGGTCATGCTCGCCCTGGGCGGCATCTATTCGGTGGGCCTGATGCTCACCGGCCTGGAGTTGGGTCTGCTGGTCGGGGTACTGGCCGGGTTGGCCTCGATAGTGCCCTACATGGGCTTTATCACCGGTATCAGCGCAGCGCTCGCGGCGGGGTTGTTCCAGTTCGGCCTGGACCCATGGCATCTGGTGGCCATCGGCGCGGTATTCGCCATCGGCCAGATGCTCGAAGGCATGGTGCTGACCCCGTTATTGGTGGGCGATCGCATCGGCCTGCATCCGGTGGCGGTGATCTTCGCCATCCTGGCGGGTGGTGAGCTGTTCGGCTTCACCGGGGTACTGCTGGCCCTGCCGGTCGCCGCCGTCATCATGGTGCTGGTGCGCCATATGCACGTGCTCTACAAGCAATCGGACCTCTACGGGGGTGGTGAGGATCCGCAGTTGTAGATACCCCTGGCCGGTCGGCGGGGCGCGATCGGCCCTTGCCGGCGGGCCTGGCGCGCGTCAAGCTTGCAGCTTCCAGCCAAGCCGCTAGAATCGGGCACCTTTTGAGTTGAGGCGTAACCCCAGGTCGCATGAAAGAGCCGATCCAACTCCCGCTGGGTGTGCGCCTGCGTGATGACGCCACCTTCGTCAACTACTATCCCGGAGCCAACGCCGCGGCGCTTGGCTACGTCGAGCGGTTGTGCGATGCGGATGCCGGCTGGACGGAGAGCCTGATCTACCTCTGGGGCAAGCCGGGGGTGGGGCGCACTCATCTGATGCAGGCGGCATGCTTGCGCATGGAGCAGCAGGGGCAGCCAGCGGTGTACCTGCCTCTGGCCCAGCTGCTGGAGCGGGGTGTTGGCATTCTGGATTACTTGGCCCAGTATGAGCTCGTATGCCTGGACGATCTCCAGGTCATCGCCGGCAAGGCGGATTGGGAAGAAGCCTTGTTCCACTTGTTCAATCGCCTGCGTGACAGTGGGCGTCGCCTGCTGATCGCCGCGTCACATTCCCCACGGGAATTGCCCGTGAAGCTGGCGGACCTCAAGTCCCGCCTTACCTTGGCCCTGGTTTTTCAGATGCGGCCACTTTCCGACGAAGACAAACTGCGAGCGCTCCAGCTGAGAGCCTCGCGCCGGGGCCTGCACCTGACCGACGAGGTGGGGCATTTCATCCTTACCCGCGGAAGTCGCAGCATGAGCTCGCTGTTCGACCTGCTCGAACGCCTTGACCAGGCTTCCCTTCAAGCTCAGCGCAAGCTCACTATCCCTTTCCTCAAGGAAACCCTGGGCTGGTGATAGCGCCATCATGCCTGTACGGCAGCACGGCTGGCGAATGAGCTGGGCTCGCCTGGCATGACCCTTGCTTTCTCAATTCGGCCGCCACTTGACCGGCGCAGTAGTGGTTTCGCTACTGATAGCTTTCTTATATCGCTTATCTCCGGCTAAGCGAAGCGGATCTACCGAGACTTTTTTCCATGAAATGGTTCGTTACCTGGGCATCGCGGATAACTCAACAAGATCATGGGCTTGGAATCGGGGCTCTTCAGGTTCAAGCGCTCTAGACCGGCAATTTGCGCGTTAGATGTCAGCCTGAACAACGGGAGTCACATAATGTTCTATAAAATTTGCAAATGAGGCCGATAGAAGGCATATTCCACTCTTCTTCAACCAACCGACACGGTCGTGCCCATGCTCAAGCGCTTCGCACCCCTCGTGCCCCTTGCACTCGTTACCCTGCTGGTCGGCTGCGCAGCCCAGTCACCGGTCTCGCAACAGCAGGTGTCCGCCCTCGTTACCGCCGAACGCGCCCCTCAGGCGCCAACCCAGCTTCGCCACCCATCCATTGCCCAGGCTTCCGTGTTCGATGAGGCTGACGAAGCCGACGACAAGGATGACCTGGCCACGTTTTCCAGCAAGGCGCCGTATCGGCTGCCTTTGCTGGCCGATAGTATCCTTGAACGCGGCAAATCCTTGATCGGTACCCGCTACCAGTTCGGCGGCACCACTGAAAGTGGCTTCGATTGCACAGGCTTCATCAACTTCCTGTTCCGCGAGGAGGCGGGCATGACCCTGCCGCGCTCCAGCCGCGAAATGATCAATGTCAAGGCGCCGCTGGTTGCCCGTAGCAACCTCAAGCCGGGCGATGTGCTGTTCTTCGGCACCTCGGGGCGCAAGGGCCGGGTCAGCCACGCCGGTATCTACCTGGGCGGCGATCAGTTCATTCACTCCAGCAGCCGCCGCAGCGGTGGTGTACGGGTCGACAGTCTGGGCGACCGCTACTGGAGCAAAACCTATATCGAAGCCAAGCGCATGCTGGCCATGGCGCCTGTCAGCGAGATGGCTCGCAAGTAAACCAGCGCAACGCCTGACAAGGGTAGCGACGAGCGGTCACGCTTTCGCTGCCCTTTTTTATGGAAAACAGCGGGTTAAACGCTAATCTTCATCGGCAGTCGAACTCGGAACCCCTGTCCATGGCCTTCTTCTTCCTTCGTGTGCTGGCAGCGCTGCCGCTGGTGGTGCTTGCCGGTTGCGTAACCCCGCCGCCGCCCGCGCCTGTTCCTGTGGCTGCGGCCCCCCGTCCGCTGATGGTCGACCCGAGCGATTATTCTTCGATCAAGGCCGATGACGTGCTGTTCCGGGCCATCGGCCTGGTGGGCACGCCCTACCGTTGGGGCGGCAACACCCCCGCGGCAGGCTTCGACTGCAGTGGCTTGATTGGCTTCGTATACCGAGACGCGGCGGGGATAGCCTTGCCGCGTACCACCGCGGAGTTGATCGCCATGCATGCCCCCAGCGTGGACCGCGCCGCGCTTCGCTCCGGCGACCTGGTGTTCTTTTCTACCCAGGGTGGCGGGCAGGTGAGTCACGCCGGAATCTACGTGGGAGAAGGGCGCTTCGTGCACGCACCTTCTACCGGAGGTACGGTGCGCCTGGACTACCTGGACAAACCTTATTGGCAAAAGGCCTATCTGGACGCCAAGCGCGTCATCCAGCCAGAACGGCTGGCGCAAACGGCGCCTTGAATCCAGCGGGTGGGAACAACTGCCGGCGCGCTTGAGGCACGCGCCGGGCCACGGTTCACTACTGGCGAGTCACCCGCCAGATTTTGTTGCCTACATCATCGGCCACCAGCACCCCGCCCTTGTCATCGCCCACCACGCCGACCGGGCGCCCCATGGCTTCGCCCTTGTCATTGAGGAAGCCGGACAGCAGGTCCAGCGGTTGCCCCTTGGGCATCCCATTCTCGAAGGGAACGAAGATCACCTTGTAGCCGCTATGGGGCTCGCGGTTCCAGGAGCCGTGCTGGCCGATGAACACCCCTTGGTCGAAGGGGGCGGGCAGTTGCTTGGGTTGGGCGAAGGCCAGGCCCAGGGAGGCGGTGTGTGGCCCGACCGCGTAATCCGGGGTGATGGCCTTCTGTACCAGCTCAGGATTGCCGGGCTCGACCCGAACGTCCACGTGCTGGCCATAGTAGCTGTAGGGCCAGCCATAGAAGCCGCCATCCTTCACCGAGGTGATGTAATCGGGCACCAGGTCACTGCCGATCTCGTCCCGCTCGTTGACCGCCGTCCACAGCTTGCCGGTTTTCGGCTCCCAGGCCAGGCCATTGGGGTTGCGCAGACCGGTGGCGAACAGGCGCTTCTGGCCGCTGGCGGCATCCACTTCCCAGATCGCGGCGCGGCCCTCTTCGGCGGCCATGCCGTTCTCGCCCACGTTGCTGTTGGAGCCCACGGTAACGTATAGCTTCCTGCCGTCGGGGCTGGCGATTACATTCTTGGTCCAGTGGTGGTTCAGGCTGCCGGCGGGGAGGTCGGTGACCGTTTCGCCGTCGCCGCTGAGGTGGGTGGCGCCCGGCTGGTACTTGAAGCGCAGGAGCTTGTCAGTATCGGCCACGTAGAAATCCTGGCCTACCAGCGTCATGCCGAAGGGTGAGTTCAGGTTCTTGAGGAAGGTCTCCCGGGTTTCCGCTACCCCGTCGCCGTCCTGGTCGCGTAGCAGGGTGATGCGATTGGGGCTCTGCACGCCGGCGCCTGCCCGGCTCATGACCTTTTCCGCCACCCAGCCGCGTATGCCCTTGCTGTCGTCCGGCTTGGCGGGGGAGTTGGTTTCCGCCACCAGTACATCGCCGTTGGGCAGTACATAAAGCCAGCGAGGATGCTCCAGGCCTTCGGCGAACGCTTTCACCTGGGTGCCCGGCGCCGCCTTGGGAGTGACACCGACGGGCCAGCCCACGGCGGGCGCGATGTTGACGGTAGGCACGAGGGTCTTGTTGGGCGCGGGCAGTTTCGGCGAGGGACCGGTGCCGTCGGATACTTGCAGCTTGGCGCTTTCCCCGCAGGCGGCCATGCTGGTGGCCAACAGAGCGATAAGGGCGAGACTGGACTTGGGCATGGCATCAGCTTCCTGGCGAGCGGTATGTACCGTAGAGGCAGCGAGCCGGCGGAGGTTCAACATGCCGCATTGACGCTGTGGGGCCAACCCCTTACCCTTCGCCGATCGTTTCAGGTGTCCGACGTGCCGCAGGCGCTCGGGTGAAACAGGGAAGCCGGTGCGAACCCGGCGCTGCCCCCGCAACGGTAGATGAGTCACGCTTGAGCACAAGCCACTGGGGAACCGGGAAGGCGCTGAAGCTGGGCAGCGCCCACTCATAAGCCCGGAGACCGGCCTGAAACCCATGGGCGTGACCTGCGCCTGTCATACGAGATCGCCGCGCGGGTGAGAGCGGCATCGACGTTCGCGTGCCCGCCGATCCCGGCGCAGGCGCGGCGTTGGTGCGCCCCCGCGAGCGAGCGGAGAGCAGCGATGAACGATACCACCGGGCGCGACGAGCGCCACCAGGCGCGCATGGTGCGCAAGAAAGCCGTGATCGATGCCCGTATCGCCGCCTCGCCGGACGAGCGAGGCGTGCTGCTGGTGCTTACTGGCAATGGCAAGGGCAAGAGCAGTTCCGGCTTCGGCATGCTGGCCCGCGCGCTGGGTCATGGCATGCGTTGCGGCGTGGTGCAGTTCATCAAGGGTCGCCAGGCCACCGGGGAAGAACTGTTTTTCCGCCGCTTCCCCGAAGAGGTCAGCTTTCATGTGATGGGCGAGGGCTTCACCTGGGAAACCCAGGATCGCCAGCGTGACATCGCCGCCGCGGCCGCGGCCTGGGACGTGGCGCGAACCATGCTGCGGGACCCGGCTCTGGATTTCGTGCTGCTGGACGAACTCAACATCGCCCTCAAGCACGGTTACCTTGACCTGCCCATGGTACTGGCCGACCTGAGCGGCCGACCCTCTCTGCAGCATGTGATAGTGACGGGCCGCGCCGCGCGGCCGGAGCTGTTGGAAATAGCCGATACGGTAAGCGAGCTGGGCTTGGTCAAGCATGCTTTCCAGGCGGGCATCAAGGCGCAGAAAGGGATCGAATGGTGAGCCAGGCACGGCGATGCCCTGCGGTACTGATTGCCGCCCCCGCTTCCGGTCAAGGCAAGACTACCGTCACCGCGGCCATGGCGCGTTTGCACCGCAATCTTGGTCGCCGCGTGCGGGTGTTCAAGTGCGGGCCGGACTTTCTCGACCCGATGATCCTGGAGCGGGCCAGCGGCGCCCCTGTCTACCAGCTGGACCTGTGGATGGTCGGCGCCCATGAGAGCCGGCGGTTGCTGTGGGAGGCCGCCGAAAGCGCGGACCTGATCCTGGTGGAAGGGGTGATGGGGTTGTTCGACGGCACCCCGTCCAGCGCTGACCTGGCCATTGCCCTGGGTGTGCCGGTGCTGGCGGTGATCGACGGTACCGCCATGGCGCAGACGTTTGGCGCCCTGGCCCTTGGCCTGGCGCGTTACCGCCCGGAACTGCCCTTTGCCGGTGTGATCGCCAACCGCGTGGGCAGCCCACGGCATGGTCAACTGCTGCGCGACAGCCTGACCGAAGGATTGCGCTGGTTCGGCGGCTTGCCGCGCGAACAGGCCATCAACCTACCCAGTCGGCATCTTGGCCTGGTCCAGGCCAGTGAACTGGACGACCTGGATCGACGCCTGGACGCGGCAGCCGAGGCACTGGCTGGCGTGCTGGGCGCAGAGGCCGAGGCGCTACCGCTTCCTGTCAGCTTCGAGGCGCCGCAGCCGAGCCTGAGCGAGCCCATCCTGGCCGGGGTGCGTATCGCGGTGGCCCGGGACGAGGCCTTCGCCTTCCTTTATAACGGCAATCTGGATGCCATGCGGGCCATGGGCGCCGAGCTTCACTTCTTCTCCCCGCTGGCTGACGCCGCGCTGCCCGCCTGCGACAGTCTCTACCTACCCGGAGGCTACCCCGAGCTTCACCATCGCCAGCTTGCGGCGAACCAGCCGATGCTGGCGGCCATCCGCGCTCACCACCAGGCAGGCAAGCCACTATTGGCCGAATGCGGGGGCATGCTGTATCTGCTCGACGGCCTCACTGACGTGGCCGGGGAACGCGCCCCGCTGCTAGGGTTGATGCCTGGCGAGGCCCGCTTGCAAAAAAGGCTGGCGGCCCTGGCGTTGCAGGAGGTGGACCTGGGCCATGGCTGCTTGCGCGGCCACACCTATCACCATTCACTCACCGATACACCATGGGTGCCGGTGGCCCGTGGCCATAGCCCCAATGGCGGCCGGGGTGCCGAAGCGGTCTACCAGAGCGGTCGGCTCACCGCCTCCTATGTGCATTTCTACTTCCCGTCCAACCTGGCCGCCACCGCGGCTCTGTTCAAGCCCGAGGGTACTTAGTGGTCACCGAACACGCTTATGCCGAGGCCGAGCGAGCCGCCATCTACCGCGCCATCGCCGAACGCCGCGACATGCGTCATTTCAGCGGTGGAGAAGTCGATCCGCACACCTTGCAACGGCTGCTGGCCGCGGCGCACCAGGCGCCAAGCGTCGGCCTGATGCAGCCGTGGCGCTTTATCCGGGTGCGCTCCCCGGCGCTGCGCCAGGACATTCATCGTCTGGTCGAGGAAGAGCGCGTGCGTACCGCGCAGGCCCTGGGCGAACGCTCCGATACGTTCATGAAGCTCAAGGTCGAGGGCGTGCTGGAATGCGCCGAACTGCTGGTGGTCTCGCTGATGGAGGGTCGTGAAGCCCATGTCTTCGGCCGGCGCACCCTTCCGGAGATGGACCTTGCCTCCCTGGCCTGCGCGGTGCAGAACCTCTGGCTGGCGGCTCGTGGCGAAGGCCTTGGCATGGGCTGGGTTTCGCTGTTCGACCCCGATCGCCTCGGGCAATTGCTCGCGGTTCCCCCCGGCGCCCGGCCCGTGGCCGTGCTGTGCCTGGGGCCGGTGACCGATTTCTACAGCGAGCCGATGCTCTCCTTGGAGGGCTGGGCCAAGGCGCGGCCCTTGGAAGAGCTGGTATTCGAAGACCGCTGGGGAGGCACGCCATGAGTCTGGCCCTGGCCTGTGTGCTGGGCGTGGCATTGGATGCGCTGCTCGGCGAGCCGCGGCGCTGGCACCCGCTGGTGGGCTTCGGCCGGCTTGCCCAGCGTCTGGAGCAACGCTTCAATTTTGCCGGCCACGGCTGGCGCAGCCATGGGGTCACTGCCTGGCTGCTGGCGGTGCTGCCGCCGGTGCTGGTCCTGACGTTCCTGTCCTGGCTGCCGATCATTGGCGGGCTGGTGGAAGTGCTGGCACTGTACTGGGCCCTGGGGTTGCGCAGTCTGGGAGAGCACTTGCAGCCTGTGGCCCAGGCGCTGCGTGGCGGTGATCTGGAGCGCGCGCGGCACTGCGTCGGGCGCCTGGTCAGCCGGCAAACCGACGCCTTGGACGCCACTGACGTAGCCAAGGCGGCTACCGAGTCGGCCTTGGAGAACGGCAGCGACGCGGTGTTCGCCGCGCTGTTCTGGTTCATGGTCGCCGGTGTCCCGGGTGTGGTCCTCTATCGCCTCGCTAACACCCTCGACGCCATGTGGGGCTATCGCAATGAACGTTTCGAGCGCTTCGGTTGGGCGGCGGCGCGGATCGACGACCTGCTCAACCTGATTCCGGCGCGGTTGTGTGCCCTGACCTACGCCCTGCTGGGGCGTACTGCTGGCGCGCTGCGCTGCTGGCGGCGCCAGGCCGGTGCCTGGGACAGCCCCAACGCTGGCCCTGTGATGGCCGCCGGCGCGGGCGCCCTGGGCGTGGAACTGGGCGGCCCGGCCACCTATCACGGCGAGTTGCATGAGCGGCCGCGCCTGGGCGAGGGGCCGCAGCCCACCGCTGAAAGCATCGAGCGCGCCTGGGCTTTGGTTCAGCGAGGCGTTTGGCTATGGTTGTTGCTGATCTGCGCAGGGGCGAGTCTGTATGCTTGAACACGGAGGGCGGCTGCGCGCTGCCGCCAAGACTTTCGGTATCGAGGAAGGGGCCTGGCTGGACCTGTCCACGGGGATCGCTCCCTGGCCCTGGGCAGTGCCCTTGATCCCGGCCCAGGCCTGGGCCCGCTTGCCTGAGGCGGACGATGGCCTCGAAGTGGCCGCCTGCCAGTACTATGGCGCGGGACAGGCCTTGCCCGTGGCCGGCTCCCAGGCCGCGATCCAGATGCTTCCCAGGCTCAGGCGCGGCGGCAAGGTGGGTGTGCTCGGGCCCACCTACGCCGAGCATGCCGAGGCCTGGCGCCGTGGCGGCCACGTGGTGCGGGAGCTGGCCGAAGGCGAGGTCGACCACTATCTCGACGGGCTCGACGTGCTGGTGGTGGTCAACCCGAACAACCCCACCGGGCAACTGATCGATCGTGACCGCCTATTGACCTGGGAGGCTCGTCTGGTGGCGCGCGGAGGATGGCTGGTAGTGGACGAGGCGTTCATGGACCTGACTCCTTGCCACAGCCTGGCGGCGGAGGCTGGCAGGCCCGGGCTGATTGTATTGCGCTCGTTCGGCAAGTTCTTTGGCCTGGCCGGCGTTCGCCTGGGCTTTGTCTTGGCCGCGCCCAGACTGCTGGCCGCGCTGGACGAGCAATTGGGGCCTTGGGCGGTCAGCGGCCCGACCCGGGTCCTGGGCGCGGAATGCTTGCGCGATCGGGCTGGTCATCGCCGGCAGATAGAGCGCTGTCAGTCGGCCAGCCAGCGCCTGGCGGCCCTGCTCGCTGAATATGGCTTGGCCCCGAGCGGAGGTTGCGGGCTGTTCCAATGGGTACGCCAGGCCGAAGCCGAAACCTGGTACCTGGCGCTGGCCGAGCGGGGCATCCTGGTGCGCCTGTTCGGCCATACTCAAAGCCTGCGCTTCGGCTTGCCGGCCGAAGAGGCGCACTTTCAACGGCTGGCCCGGGCATTGGCCGCTATCGCTGGGAACAATTGATGGCCACGCTCATGGTGCAGGGCACCACATCCGATGCGGGTAAAAGCACGCTGGTGACCGCGCTCTGTCGCTGGCTGCGTCGAGAAGGCCTCAGCGTAGCGCCGTTCAAGCCGCAGAACATGGCGCTCAACAGCGCGGTGACGGCCGACGGTGGCGAGATCGGTCGTGCCCAGGCGGTACAGGCGCAAGCCTGCGGCTTGGCGCCACATACCGACATGAACCCGGTACTGCTCAAGCCCAACAGCGATACGGGGGCCCAGGTCATCATTCACGGCCAGGCGGTGGGCAATATGAATGCCATGCGCTATCACGGCTACAAGGCTACCGCCATGCGCGCGGTGCTTGCCTCCCATCAGCGCCTGGAGGCTGCCCATCAGGTGGTAGTGGTAGAGGGCGCGGGCTCGCCCGCGGAGATCAACCTGCGCGAGGGCGACATCGCCAACATGGGCTTCGCCGAAGCGGTGGATTGCCCGGTCATCCTGGTCGCCGACATCAACCGGGGCGGCGTCTTCGCCCACCTGGTCGGCACCCTGGCCTTGCTTTCCGAAAACGAACAGGCCCGGATACAAGGCTTCGTGATCAATCGCTTTCGGGGCGACCTCAAGCTCCTCCAGCCCGGGCTGGATTGGCTGGAGGCCCACACCGGCAAGCCCGTGCTTGGCGTATTGCCTTACTTGACCGATTTCCACCTGGAGGCCGAGGATGCCCTCGACAGCCGCCAGCCCAGCAAGACGGGCACGCTGCTTCGTGTGGTGGTACCAGTGCTTCCCAGGCTAAGCAACCACACCGACTTCGACCCGCTGCGGTTGCACCCGCAGGTATCGCTCAGCTTCGTGAGGCCTGGTGATAGCCTGCCACCGGCTGACCTGATCATCCTGCCAGGCTCCAAGAGCGTGCGCGCCGACCTTGAGCGGCTGCGGGACGCGGGTTGGGAGGGAGCGATACGCCGACACTTGCGCTATGGCGGCAAGCTGCTGGGCATCTGTGGCGGGCTACAGATGCTCGGCAAGCGTATTCACGACCCTCTTGGCCTGGAAGGGCCGGCGGGTGATTGCCAGGGCCTTGGCTGGCTGGAGCTGGAAACCACCCTGGCGGCCCACAAGCAGTTGCGCAATGTCAGCGGCCAGCTGGCCGATGCCGGCGCCTTTGTCCGCGGCTATGAAATCCACGCTGGCGTCAGTACCGGCACAGCCTTGGCGCGGCCTGCGCTCTGGCTCGACGACCAGCGCCCCGACGGGGCCATCAGCGACGATGGCCAGGTGATGGGCACCTACGTTCATGGGCTGTTCGAGCAGCCGGCCGCCTGTGCCGCCTTGCTGCGCTGGGCGGGTCTGGAACAAGCTGCCGGGCACGACTATGAAGGGCTGCGCGAGCGCGATATCGATCGCCTGGCCGACCTGGTCGAAGCGCATCTGGACACCGCCCGGCTGCGCGCCTTGTGCACGGGAGACCGTTGACATGCTCAGACTGATCCTTGGCGGCGCTCGCTCCGGCAAGAGCCGCCTGGCCGAACGGCTGGCCGAGGCCAGCACGCTGCCGGTGACCTATATCGCAACCAGTGAGCCCAGGGATGCCGAGCTCGACGCCCGGGTCAAGCTGCACCAGGCGCGGCGCCCGCCGCAGTGGGGATTGGTAGAGGAACCCCTGGCCCTGGCGCAGGCATTGCAAACCCATGCGGCGCCAGGCCGCTGCCTGCTTGTGGACTGCCTCACGCTCTGGCTGACCAACCTGTTGATGCTGGAAGACGCGGCGCGACTGTCGGCGGAGCGGGAGACCCTTCTTGACACGCTGCCGAATCTGCCGGGGGAGATCATTCTGGTCAGCAACGAGACCGGGCTGGGCATCGTTCCCTTGGGTGAGCTGACTCGCCGTTATGTGGACGAAGCCGGCAGCCTGCATCAGTCAATTGCCGAATGCTGTCAGCAAGTCGTGCTCACGGTCGCCGGCCTACCTCTTACCCTCAAAGGACCCACACCATGACCCTAGCCTGGTGGTGCCAACCCTGCGCGCCCGTCGATGGCGCCTTCCTGGATATCGCCCAGGAGCGCCAGCGCCAACTGACCAAGCCGGCGGGATCGCTGGGCCAGCTGGAAACCATCGCGGTGCGTCTGGCGGCGCTTCAAGGCAGCCCGCGACCGCGCCTGGCCAATGTACATATCGGGCTGTTCGCCGCTGATCACGGCGTGGTCGCCGAAGGGGTATCGCCCTATCCTCAGGCGGTCACTGGCCAGATGCTGCGCAACTTCATCAACGGTGGCGCCGCCATCAGCGTCCTGGCGCGCAATCTCGGGGCACAGATGACGGTAGTGGACCTGGGCACGGTGACGCCCCTGGACTTGCCAGGCGTACGTCAGGCGAGGCTGGGCGCCGGCACCCGTAACTTCGCCCAGGCGGCGGCCATGACGCCCGAGCAATGCGCCGACGCGCTGCAGGTGGGCCGAGAAACCGCCCAGCTCGCCGCCGACCAAGGCGCTGAGCTGTTCATCGGTGGTGAGATGGGGATTGGCAACACCACGTCGGCCAGCGCCTTGGCGGCCTGGCTGCTGGATTGCCCGGCGGCGGATCTGGTAGGCCCCGGGACAGGCCTGGATACCGCCGGTGTCAATCACAAGGCCCAGGTAATAGAGGCGGCATTGCGCGTCCACGGCCCGTCCTGTACAGGCCCTCTTGAGGCCCTGGCCTGCTTCGGTGGCTTCGAGATCGCCGCCCTGGTTGGCAGCTACCTGGGCGCCGCCCAGGCCGGCGTGGCGGCGCTGGTGGATGGCTTCATCTGCACCGTAGCCGCGCTCATCGCGGTGCGCCTGAACCCGGATTGCGCGGCCTGGCTATTCTTTGCCCATCAGGGCGCCGAGCCTGGGCATCGGGCAGTGCTCCAGGCGTTGCAGGCCCAGCCGCTGCTGGCCTTGGGCTTGCGCCTGGGGGAGGGTAGCGGGGCGGCCCTGGCGGTGCCGCTGATGCGGCTGGCCTGTGAATTGCACGGCAACATGGCGACCTTCGCCGAGGCGGCGGTCGCCGATCGTCCGGCGTGAGCCTGCGCCTGGACCTGCTGCGGCATGGTGAAACCGACCGGGGCGGTGGCTTTCGCGGCAGTCTGGACGACAACCTGACGTCCAAGGGCTGGGCGACCCTCGAGGCGGCGGTCGGTGGGCAAGGGCCCTGGGATGTCATCGTCAGCTCACCCCTTCGCCGCTGCGCCGCATTCGCCGAACACCTCTCGGCCGCCCTTGGGGTGCCTTTGTCGATCATGCCAGGCTTGAAGGAGCTGCACTTCGGCGAATGGGAGGGCAAGACCGCCGCGCAACTGATGGAAGACCAGGCGCAGGCCCTAGGTCGCTTCTGGCAGGATCCGTTCACCTATCCGCCGCCTGGCGGCGAGCCTCTGGGGGACTTTATCCATCGGGTCGAGGCAGCCGTGGAAGAGCTACGGACCAGCCATCCAGGCCAACGGTTGCTGCTGCTAGGCCATGCCGGCGTGATCCGCTTGCTGCTCGCCCGCGCCCGGGGGCGGCCTGCCGTGGGGTTGTTGGAGATAGAAGTCGCCCATGGGGCCTTGCACTGCCTGATCCTCGATGGCCCAGGACAATGGCGGGAACTGACATGATGGCCTGGTGGATAGCCCTGCAGTTTCTCAGTTGTCTGCCGGTGCGCCTTGCCCGTATGCCGAGCCCGGCGCAGAACGGCCGTTCCCTGCTGTACTATCCAATGGTCGGCCTGCTCTTCGGCATGCTGCTCTGGGCCCTGGACTGGCTTCTGGCCGACAGCCCGAAGCTATTGCACGCGGCCTTGTTGTTGCTGGCCTGGGTAACGTTGACCGGCGGGCTTCACCTGGATGGCCTCGCCGATACCGCCGACGCCTGGGTGGGCGGCTATGGCGACCGGGCGCGTACCTTGGCGATCATGAAAGATCCGCGCAGCGGGCCCATGGCTGTGGTCACTCTCGTGCTACTGCTGTTGATCAAGTTCGCGGCCATGCTGGCCTTGGTCGAAGGGGGCGCGTCGACATACTGGTGGCTGGTGCCGGTGTTCGGCCGCGCGGCACTGTTGGGCTTGTTCCTGAGTACGCCCTATGTACGGCCTGGGGGGCTTGGAAAAGCACTGGCAGAGCACCTGCCCCGGTCGACGGCTATCTGGATACTGGCTCTCTGTATGGCGTTGGCCCTGTGCGTAGCTCCCGCGGCTGCGCTAGCCGGCGTCCTGGCATTCTGGTTCCTGCGACGCCTGATGCTGCGCCGCCTGGGCGGTACCACTGGGGATACCGCCGGCGCGCTGCTGGAGTGCCTGGAGGTCGTGATGCTGGTGAGCCTGGCGCTGGGGTAGGCCAACTCATCCGGGATTCGCCCTGAAATGAAGAACCCCCGCAGGGCGGGGGTTCGTTGAGCGTCGACTGGCTTAGAACTTGTAGGTCAGCGAGCTGCCGAAGCCGTGGGCACTGTTGTGGTAAGTCGCGCTGTAGGCACCCTTGGTGGCGCTGACCAGGTTCACGTCCACGCTTTCTTCCTTGAGGTAGGAGTAGGCGAAGTCCAAGGTGATGTTGTCGGTTGGGCTGTAGCCGGCGCCGACGCTGAAGATCCGACGGTCACCCGAGGGAATGCGCGGCGAACGGTCGTGGTTGTTGGTGGGCGACTGGTCCACGCTGAACCCCGTGCGCAGCGTCCATTGCTTGTTCAGCTTGTAGGAGGCGCCGATGGCGTGGGCCCAGGTGTCGTGCCAGTTTTGCTCTTCGGTAATGGTTCCCAGGCCAAGCGCGGTTGCGGTAGCGCTGCCGGAGTTTTCCACGGTGATGTCTTTCAGGCGGCTCCAGCGGGTCCAGGTACTGCCGCCATAGATGGTCCAACGATCATCCAGCTCATGGGTGAAGGAAAAGTCCACCGATTCCGGGGTGGTCAGGTCAAGGGAAGCATCGGACTTGAAGTTGAACGCTGGCAGGGCAGCCCTTGCGCGCAGGTTTCGCACCTTGGTGTCACCGTCCAGCTTGTAGTCCACCTTGGAATGGTAGGTCAGGCCAAGGCGGGTCTTGTCGGTGGCCTGGACCAGGATACCGACGTTGAAGCCCAGGGCGGTGTCGTCGCCCTTGATCTTCACCTGGCCGTCGCCGCCGGAGATAGGGTTGGCGGCGTTGATGGTGCGGGAGGTCAGCTCACCCTCGATGCGGTTGATGGTCGGGCCGAAGCCGATGGACACCTTGTCGTTGAAGGCGTAGCTGACGGTCGGCTGGAAGGTGATCACCTTGACCACGCTCTTGTCCGCCCAGTAGCGGCCGGCATAGCCGCTTTCGTAGTCGGTAGCCAGGCCGAAGGGCACGTAGACCCCGAAGCCCACGGCCCACTGGTCATCCAGCGGCTTGACGTAATAGCCCATGGGCACGCCGACCAGGGGCACCATGTCGCCTTCGCTGCTGCCACCCAGGGTCGAGCGGGAATGGTCGATGTCCGAGTTGGCATAGATGCCAGCAGCGCCGACGGTGAATTGTTCCTGCTTGAGACGCGCCATGCCCGCCGGGTTCCCTGCCACGGTGCTGGCGTCTTCCGCCGATGATGACCGACCCGCGAAGCCCACGCCCATGCCGCTGATGCTTTGCTCGTTGATGGCGAAGCCGCTGGCGAAGAGTTGAGTGGAGGCAAGCGTGACTGCGAGGCCGAGGCTCGATCTGATCATGACTTTTTTCATTGTTGTTGTTACTCCGAGGGTGATCTCCGAGGCAAAGTACCAATAAACCTGCAACTGCGCTACACCTCTGTATCACCTAAGCTAGAGCACTTTTGTCGGACAATCCAACTAAAAGAGCCGTCGCGCGCAACAGAATCGAGTCGTGCCTTCTGTTTTCGACGTCATATACTTGACGGTAACCCTAATGCGTTTCGCTACAGGGAACAGCTAACCCTTCTGGCCTGGGCGCTATAACCAAGCGATGGCATTTTGACGAAGCTCGGCTGAAGGCCAGGAACTTGTCACCTGATAGGGAGGCGAGCGGAAGCAGACCTCGCGCCTGGGGCCTCGATGGCTAGGCACTTTTTTGTAACAGGAATGGGTAAGAAGGCGAGCCCCACGCGTGGCAGCGATTGATCGAACGGGGCTCGCCTGGAGCGACACGCCGCTCGCGTATCGCTCAAGTTAAAGCATAGCTTTAACTTCGGGACGCAAGTGTACGTTCGTCGGAGCTATTCGACCTTGCTGACAAGGTGTCGAAGGCACATATCAGGCAACCAGCGACTGGCGAGCGCGCTCGATGACTGCCTGCAGCGGAGCTGGAGCAGCATATTGCTCCGGGTAGAGGCGTTCGGTATGACGCGCTACGCCATGCTCGTTGACCACGGAGAAACTGAAGCTATCGTTACGTGCCGCGAGGATTACGCAACGCAGCGGAGCGAAGGCTTGGGACAGGGTATGGATGGCAACCTGGGTTTGAGTATTGAAGGTCATTGTGGGTGTTCCTGCGATTGACACGGATCAGAGCCGTGCGGCATTGAATTTGTTCCGGCGCGCTTGATAGATAGCGCAGACCTGCCAGAACAGTACAGCTCGCCTGTGACGTATAGATGAACGTGATGCAGGCGGCGGTCGGTACGCAAGACGAGGGGCAGCCCGGCTGAGGTCATGACAGCGGGAGGCAAGCCTGGGAAGCGAGACAGCGGGGCGTAATGGTAGAGACGCTTGGCGCTGGCCTGAAGGCCGAGAGGGTCCGATTGAACAGCGAGACTCGATGCTAGGCATCGACGGTGTTGCTGGAGGGACTTGAGCGGCCGAAATGTGCTTTCAGCTTATGTACGAACTGCGGATAACCGTATAGATAAAAGGCAGTCAAGGCAAGACCCCAGTGAGGGAAGCGATAAACGGTAGCGAGGCCTGACCACTGGAAACCGGCTTTCCAAGTGTTGGAGGAATGCCCGTTCCTACCCCGAGCTGCGCCTTTTGCGCTGTTCTTCACCGCGCCCTTCGTTTACGGACTTGCATAACCCAGAGGTTGTGCACATCAGTGTGCGAAACTGTCATATTCCAGCGCAGCGGTGATGCGGCTCTCGAGCAGCATGCTCCTGTTTTTCAAGTCAATGAAAAAAAACACTTTTTTTAGCTGGTGAAAAAATGGACAGTTTGTCTGGAGGCCCCGTCCCATCGGGGTTTGCGGAGGGTGGAGGGGTGTTGTCCACTGTGTTATCCACAGGTTCTGTGGATTGTGACCGTTGATTGCTCTACGACGGCCATTGCGCTTCAGAGCCGCTATTATCGATGTCCATAGCCGCTGCGCTGTCAAGTTGAAGCATGTAATTTTTCGGTATAACCGGGGTAGCAGGTAGACTGACTTTCCGGCTCGCTTTGCCCATTCAGCACTTCCACCGGTACGCCCATGCCCGATGATGTCCTTCGTTTAGTCTTCAGCGCCCTGCTCGGTGCGCTGCCTTGCATTGCCCTGGCCTGGTATTTCTACCGCGTCGCGACAGCGGCCCGCACGGACATTCCCTTGCTGCAGGAGCGGCTGCGGCTGGCGCAGGCCAGTGAAGAAGCTGCTCGCCAGGAAGCGGTCACGCGTGCTCGTGAACTGGCTGACCTGGGCCGCAGCCATGCCTCGGCTCAAGCGGAACTGGCCGCCGCTGGCCGTGAGCTGGAGTTGTTGCGGCTGGAGGTGGACAACGGCCGCGATGCCGCTCACGCCTGGGATCACGAGCGTCGACAGCGTGAAGGGGAGCTGCGTCAATTGGAGGCGCGCTGCGCTGCCTTGACCGCGGAGCTTAGAGAGCAGCAGGAAGGCCACGCGCAACGTCTGGCCGATGTTCAGGGCGCTAGGGACGAACTCAGGGCTCAGTTCGCCGAGTTGGCGGGAAAGATCTTCGAAGAGCGCGAACAACGCTTTTCGGAAAACAGCCAACAGCGCCTGGGTCAGTTGCTTGATCCGCTGCGTGAGCGAATCCAGGCCTTCGAAAAGCGCGTGGAAGACAGTTACGCCCAGGAAGCGCGCGAGCGATTTTCCCTTGCCAAGGAGCTTGAGCGGCTGCAGCAATTGAACCTGCGCCTGAGCGACGAAGCCACCAATCTTACCCAGGCGCTGAAAGGCCAGAAGACCCAGGGCAATTGGGGCGAGCTGGTGCTTGAACGGGTGCTGGAGCACGCCGGGCTACAGAAAGGGCGGGAATACCAGACCCAGGTCAGCCTCAAGAGCGCGGACGGTGAGCGCTTTCAACCCGATGTACTGGTCACGCTGCCCGGTGAGAAGCAAGTGGTGGTCGATGCCAAGGTCAGCCTGGTCGCCTGGCAGCAATACGTGGGCGCTTCGGAAGCCGACGTGGCCCAGGGCGCGCTCAAGCAACACGTCAACAGCTTGAGAGCGCATATCAAAGGTTTGGCCGGAAAGGACTACAGTCGCCTGGAGGGCCTGCACAGCCTGGACTTCGTACTGTTGTTCGTGCCCATTGAAGCAGCCTTCTCCGCCGCGCTGCAATATGAGCCGGGGTTGTTCCAGGAAGCTTTCGACAAGCAGATCGTCGTGGTCAGCCCTACCACCCTGCTGGCGACCCTCAAGGTGGTGGACAGCCTCTGGAAGCAGGAACGGCAAAGCCAGAACGCGCGGGAGATCGCGGAGCGCGCGGGCTGGCTCTACGACAAGTTCGTACTTTTCATCCAGGACCTGGACGAGGTAGGCACCCGGCTGCAGCAGTTGGACAAGGCCTACGCCAGCGCTCGGAACAAACTCACCGAAGGGCGCGGGAATCTGGTCAGCCGCAGCGAGCAGCTCAAGTTGCTGGGCGCCCGGGCCAGCAAGCGCCTGCCCCCGGAGTTGCTGGACAAGGCCGCCGTGGCCGGCGGGGATGATCTCTTTGGGCCAATGGACACGGACTCAAGCCTGCGTCAGCTCGCGCCGGGCGAGGTGCCGGTTCAATAAGGCACGCAGGGCCGCCGGCTTGAGTGGCTTGGGCAGGTAGTCCAGCCCGGCGGCATGGACCTGGGCGATGGTTTCGGCGCGACCATCGGCGCTGATCACCACGCCCGGAACAGGCGCGCCCAGGCGGGTGCGCAGCCAGGCAACCAGCGCCGGGCCGGTGTCACCCTGGTCAAGGTGGAAATCCACCAGCAGCAACTGAGGCTGCGCGCCCTCGGCCAGGAGCTCGGCGCATCGATCGCGACCAGTGGCTGTCCATACGGTGCAGCCCCAGCGTGTCAGCAGACTGGCCATGCCAGTGAGGATGCTGGTTTCGTTGTCCACGCACAGTACCTTCAAACCGCCCATGGGCAGCGCGGCGGGCGCCGACGCCGGCACTACCGTGGGAGCCGCCGCGGCCAACGGCACCTGTACGCTGAAGACACTGCCACGCCCCGGCCATGAGCGCACCTCGATGCGGTGGCCGAGGAGTCGGCAAAGGCCGTCAGCAATGGCCAGGCCCAGGCCAAGCCCCTTTTCCGCACGGGTCTGGTGACTGTCCAGGCGCTGGAATTCTTCGAAGATCACCTCCAGCTTGTCTGCCGGAATGCCCGGGCCACGGTCCCACACTTCCAGGCGCAGATGCCCGGGCGTACGACGTACCCCCAGCAGTACCGGGCCGCTGCCATAACGGAAGGCATTGGTAAGAAAGTTCTGCAGGATGCGGCGTAACAGGCGGATGTCGCTGTCGATGCGCTGGGCGCTGCCACGCACTCTCAGGCTAAGCCCTTGCTCCTGGGCAAGCGCCGAGAATTCAGTGCCCAGGGCACTGTAGAGCTCGTCCAGGGCGAAGGCTGCTCGGTTCGGTGTGACGCGACCGTTCTCCAGGCGTGAGATATCCAACAGGTCGCTGATCAGGTCTTCGGCCGAGCGCAGGGCGCTGTCCATGTGCGCGACCAATGGGCGAGCATCGGTGGGCAGCTCCTTTTCCTGGTGCCCGAGCGCCGCGCAGAACAGACGCGCGGCGTTCATGGGCTGCATCAGGTCATGGCCCACGGCTGCCAGGAAACGGCTCTTGGAGCGGTTGGCGGTATCAGCGTGCGCCTTGGCGGCGGAAAGCGCCTGGTTGAGCGCCGAAAGCTCGGCGGTACGCTCGGCGACCCGCCGCTCCAGGCTTTCGTTGGCGTCCTTGAGCGCCCGCTCGGCTTCGCGATAGGCCGTGATGTCCGTGAAGCTCATGACGAAACCACCGCCTGGCATGGGGTTCCCGATCAGTTCGATCACCTGCCCATTGGGAAATACCCGTTCGGAGGTATGCGCCCGCCCTTGACGCATGTAATCGAGCCGCCGCGCCACGTGCACATGGGCCTCGCCGGGGCCACAGAAGCCTCGCTCGGCATTGAAGCGGATGAGGTCCGCAATGGGCCTGCCGACCGCGATAAGGCCTTCCGGGTAGTTGAACAGCTCCAGGTAGCGGCGGTTCCAGGCCACCAGGCGCAGATGCTGGTCCACCACGCTGATACCCTGGGTAATGTTCTCGATGGCGCCCTGAAGCAAGGCACGGTTGAACTGTAAGACCTCCGAGGCTTCGTCAGCGATACGCACCACGTCTTCAAGCTGCATGTCGCGGCCTTCGATGGCCGCCTTGACCACTGCCCGGGTCGACGAACTGCCAAGGGTGCCGGCCAGCAGTCGCTCGGTATGGGCGATCCATTCGCTGTCCGCGGTCTGGCTGGGGTTGAAGCCCTTGCCCTGGCGATAGGCGAAGCGGCTGAAACTTTCCCGGGCGCGCTCTTCGCCCACGAATCGGCTGGCGAGCTTGAGCAGGTCGTCGAGCTGCACCGCCAGCAAGCCCTTGGCATTGGGCCGAAGGCTGTAGTGGTGGCCAACGAAGCGCCCGGCTTGCCAGTGTTCGGACACGCGGGTGCGTGACAGCACCGACACCCACACGAACAGGATGAAATTGCCTGCCAGGGACAGCACTACGCCCTGGGTCAGGGCTGAGATCGGCAAGTGCAGCGGATTGCCATGCAGCCAGCTAAGGGCAGGGAAGGCATCGATGGGCCAACCCAGGCTATGGGCGGCGATGGGCAATACCAGGGCGTAGAACCACAGGAAGCTGCCTGCCGCCAGCCCTGCGAACACGCCCCGGCGATTGGCCTGCTTCCAGTAGAGCGCGCCGACCATGGCAGGGGTGAGTTGGGCGACGGCGGCGAAGGCGATCTGGCCAATGGTGGCCAGGCTGGCGGTGGACCCTAGCAAGCGATAACTCACGTAGGCCAACAGCAGGATCACCAGGATGCTCACCCGTCGGGCCGAGAGCATCCAGTGGCGGAAGGCTTCGAACGGCCGCTCGGCACGCTGGCGGCGTAGCAGCCAGGGCAGCAGGATGTCATTGGAGACCATGGTGGACAGGGCCACACTTTCGACGATCACCATGCCGGTGGCAGCCGAGGCCCCGCCCAGGAAGGCGAGCAACGCCAAAGCAGGGTGGGCTTCGGCCAGGGGCAGGCTGATCACGAAGGAATCCCGCACCACCGCACCCGGCAGCAGCATCTGACCGGCCAGGGCGATGGGCACCACGAACAGGGCCGCCAGCAACAGGTAGCCGGGGAACACCCAGCGCGCCAGCCGCAGGTCCCGCGGTTCGAGGTTTTCTACCACCGTGACCTGGAACTGCCTCGGCAGGCAGATCATCGCCATCATGGCTACCCCTGTCTGTACCATCATCGACGGCCAGTTGATGGTCTCTTTCCAGTAGGCGCCCAGGGCTGGAGCCTGCCGCGCCTGCCCCAGCAGATCGCCGAAGCCGTTGAACAGGCCATAGGTGATGAAGGCCCCCACGGCCAGGAAGGCGAACAGTTTCACCAGCGCCTCGAAGGCAATGGCCAGGACCATGCCGCGATGGTGCTCGGTGACATCCAGGCTACGGGTACCGAACACGATCGTGAACAGCGCCAGCACCAGCGACACCACCATGGCGGTGTCCTGTACCCGGGGGCCGGTGGCGTCGGCGCTGGCGCCAATCAGCAGGTTTACCCCAAGCACGATGCCCTTGAGCTGCAAGGCAATGTAGGGAAGCATGCCGATCAGGCAGATCAGCGCCACCACGATCGCCAGGGGCTGAGACTTACCGTACCGGGCGGCGATGAAATCCGCGATCGAAGTGATGTTTTCCTGCTTGCTGATCAGCACCATCTTCTGCAGCACCTGGGGCGCCAATAGCAGCAGCAGGGCGGGGCCCAGGTAGATGGGCAGGAAGGCCCAGAGCTGTTCAGCCGCCTGGCCGACGGCGCCGAAGAAAGTCCAGCTGGTGCAATACACCGCCAGGGACAGGCTGTACACCCAGGCCCGCAAACGCGGGGGCAGGGACGTGCGGCGACGGTCACCCCAATAGGCAATGGCGAACATCACGGTCATGTAGGCCAGGGCTACCGCGGCGATCAGTCCGCTGGAAAGCGACATTGGAATTTCCTTCTGAACGTATTGGCCTTGGCTGATCGCAAGCGATGGCGGCCAGGTGAAAAGGCTTGCAATCCTGGGGCATTGCCAGTGTCGCATGCTGGCCAGACGGCGTCAGTCGCGACCAATGTCTACCCTGGGGTGTGGCTTATTGCCGCCGCGTGCGTCCCATGTCAATCAGGTCGATGGATCAGGAGTTCCAGGACGATGAGTTCCCAGTTCAAGCTATTGCGCACCCGCCGCTTTCTGCCGTTCTTCATCACCCAGGCGCTTGGGGCGTTCAACGACAATGTCTTCAAGCAGTCGCTGATCCTGGCCATACTCTACAAGTTGAGCATCGAAGGGGATCGCGCCTTCTGGATCAACCTCTGCGCGCTGCTGTTCATCCTGCCTTTCTTTCTGTTCTCGGCCTTGGCCGGGCAACTAGGGGAGCGGTTCGACAAGCACCGACTGATCCGCGCGGTTAAGCTGGCCGAGATTCTGATCATGGGGGTTGCCGCGGCGGGCTTTCTTACCGGCCATCTGCCTATACTGCTGATCGCCTTGTTCGCCATGGGTACCCATTCGGCCGTGTTCGGGCCAGTCAAGTACTCCATCCTGCCTCAGGCCCTGCAGCGCCAGGAGCTTCTCGGGGGTAATGGCTTGGTGGAAATGGGCACCTTCCTGGCGATTCTTGGCGGTACCATAGGCGCGGGCATGCTGATGGCCGAAACCGTGTATGCGCCTTCGGTGGCAGTGGCCATGGTGACAGTGGCGGTGCTCGGCTACCTGGCCAGCCGCTTCATTCCGCCGGCCCCGGCCGCGGCGCCTCACACAAGGATCCGCTGGAACATTCCCGCGCAGACGCTGCATACCCTGCGTCTGGGCCTGGGCCAGCCAAAGGCGGTGTCCCGCTCGTTGCTGGGCAATTCCTGGTTCTGGTTCGTCGGCGCCATCTACCTTACCCAGATCCCTAGCTATGCCAAGACCTGGCTGCACGGTGACGAAACCGCGGTCACCCTGGTGCTCACCACCTTTTCCGTCGGCATAGCGCTGGGTTCCGTACTCTGCGAGCGGTTGTCGGGCCGGCAGGTGGAAATTGGCCTGGTACCCTTCGGTTCCTTTGGCCTGACCCTGTTCGGGCTGCTCTGGTGGTGGCATTCGGGCCGGGTGCCGATGGCGGCGGGGGCGGGTCATGGCTGGCTGGAATTGCTGGGCCAGCCCGGCGTATGGCCGGTGCTGGTGGATATTCTTGGCCTGGGCATTTTCGGAGGCTTCTACATCGTGCCCCTGTATGCGCTCATTCAGGCTCGCATACCTGCCCATGAACGGGCCCAGGTAATCGCCGCCAACAATATCCTCAATGCGCTCTTCATGGTCATCTCGGCGGTGGTGGCGGTGGGCCTGCTCAGCGGGGCGGGGCTAAGCATTCCTCAGCTGTTCCTGGTGGTTTCCCTGATGAACGTGGCGGTGAACGCCTATATCTTCAAGATCGTGCCGGAGTTCAGCGTTCGCTTCCTGGTGTGGCTGCTCAGCCACTCGATGTACCGGGTTCGCCACCGCGGGCTGGAGCATATCCCGGAGGAAGGGCCCGCGCTGCTGGTGTGCAACCACGTCTCCTTCGTGGACGCGCTCATCTTGGCAGGCGCCATTCGCCGACCGGTGCGCTTCGTCATGTACTACCGGATCTACAAACTGCCGGTGCTCAACTTCTTTTTCCGCACCGTTGGCGCCATCCCGATCGCCGGGCGTAGCGAGGACCTGCTGATCTACGAACGGGCGTTCCGTGATATCGCCGGTTACCTGGCCGCGGGCGAGCTGGTGTGCGTGTTCCCGGAAGGCAAGCTCACCCGGGATGGCGAGATCGACGCTTTCAAGAGCGGTACTGCCACCATCCTCCAGCAAACCTCGGTGCCGGTGATTCCCATGGCCCTGCGCGGGTTGTGGGGAAGCTTCTTCAGCCGCGCGCCACACAAGGGGCTGTTCAAGCGGTTCTGGTCCAGGGTAGAGGTCGCCGCCGGGCCACCGATAGGGTCGGGCGAGCAGGCTCCGGCGGTATTGCGGGAGAAGGTGCAGGCC
The DNA here is from genome assembly GCF_049895785.1 of Pseudomonas sp. DC3200b2. Taxonomy (NCBI): domain Bacteria; kingdom Pseudomonadati; phylum Pseudomonadota; class Gammaproteobacteria; order Pseudomonadales; family Pseudomonadaceae; genus Pseudomonas; species Pseudomonas sp. DC3200b2. Next base: position 1,104,002 of record NZ_JAFCTA010000001.1, read on the forward strand.
CTGCGGGGGGATTGGCGCTGAGGGGCAGGTTTCGGGTTCGTTCGCTAGCTGCCGCTAGCTCACACCGAGGTGCTCCCTCCGGTGGGAGCCAGCAACAGCTGGCGAACGAACCTGCGCGCCTTATTCCGTTCCCTTCATCCGCCGGAAGAAGGTAGAAAGAAGGGCGCCGGAGATGTTGTGCCACACGCTGAACAGCGCGCTCGGCACCGCGGCGATCGGGGAAATGTGCGCCGCGGCCAGGGCGGCGCCAAGGCCTGAGTTCTGCATGCCCACCTCCAGCGCCAGCGACTTGCGCTGGGCCAGGGGCAGTCCGCACAAGCGGCCGGTGAAATACCCCAGCAGATAGCCGAAGCCGTTATGCAGCATCACCACCGCCATGATCAGCAGGCCGGACTCGGCGATCCTGGCCTGGCTGGCCGCCACCACGGCGCAGACGATCATCACGATGCTCACCACTGAAACCAGTGGCAGCACCTCTACCGCAACGGCCACCGCCCTGCCGAGCAGGCGCTGGGCAATCACGCCCAGCACGATGGGTAGCATCACGAACTGCAGGATCGACCAGAACATGTCCCAGAAGGACACCGGCATCCAGGCCGAGGCCAGCAGCCAAATGAGCGCGGGGGTCAGCAGGGGCGCGAGCAGGGTGGTGACCGCGGCGATGGCCACCGAAAGCGCCAGGTCGCCCTTGGCCAGCCAGGTCATGACATTCGAGGACGTGCCGCTGGGGCAGCAGCCGACGAGAATGACCCCCACGGCGATTTCCGGGGGCAGGTGAAACGCCTGGCAGAGCACCCAGGCCACGCCGGGCATGATCACGAAGTGGGCGACCACGCCCAGGCCCACCCGCCAGGGGTGGCGCAGCACCTCGGCGAAATCGTCCAGCTTCAGGGTCAGCCCCATGCCGAACATCACCAGCCCAAGCAAGGGAACGATGTACCCCTTTAGCCCGATGAACCAGGCCGGTTGCAGGAACGCCAGAACGGCAAACACCAGCACCCAGATGGCGAAGGTATTGCCCACGAAACGGCTGAAAGCGGCCAGGGCGCGCATATGCTCTTCCTTTATTGTTATGCGTGGTTGGTCAGATGCCTTGCGGCATGTCTTCGCCGCCCAGGGCTTCGAACAGGGCCGGCAGGAAGTCGGCGAAGGTCAGCATCATCAGGGTGAAACTGGCGTCCAGCTGACTGAGGGCTTCCTCGCCACCGTCTTCCTCGGCCTGATCCTGGAGCAGCTCTTCGAACTTCAACCGCTTGATGACCATCTTGTCGTCCAGCAGGAAGGAAAGCTTGTCCTGCCAGGCGAGCGCGAGCTGGGTAACCTGCTTGCCGGTGTTCAGGTGCAGCTGGATTTCCTCGCTGGCCAGGTCTTGGCGCTTGCAGCGCACGATGCCGCCGTCTTCGCCGGTGTCGCGCAGTTCGCATTCGTCCAGTACGTAGAAATCCGCGGCTGGCTGCTGGGTTTTCACCCAGTCGGTCATGGTGGCGGTAGGGGCGATTTTCACGCTCAGCGGGCGCACTGGCAGGGAGCCCATGACCTCGCGCAAGGTGGAGAGCAGGTCTTCAGCGCGCTTGGCGCTGGCCGAGTTCACCAGGATCAGACCCTGCTTGGGCGCAATGGCGGCGAAGGTGCTGGAACGACGGATAAACGCGCGGGGCAGGAAGGCCTGGATGATCTCGTCCTTGATCTGCTCGCGCTCCTTCTTGTAGACCTTGCGCATCTGCTCGGTTTCGATCTCTTCGATCTTTTCCTGTACCGCGTCACGCACGACGCTGCTTGGGAGGATGCGCTCTTCCTTGCGCGCGGCGATGAGCAGGAAGTCCTGGCTCAGGTGCAGCAGCGGAGCGTCTTCGCCCTTGCCGAAGGGCGCGACGAAACCATAGGTCGCCAATTCCTGGCTGGCGCAGGGGCGGGCCGGCTTGCTGGCGAGCGCGGCTTCGAGGGCCTCGGGTTCGAACGGCACTTCCTGGGTGAGGCGATAGACAAGCAGGTTTTTGAACCACATTGGCGGGTGTCTCGTTAAGTACAGAAGCCGGGCATTATTCTCTCTGTTCGAGCCAAGGCCAACCCTGGGCTAAGTCTTTGGAAGGGCTCGAAAAATTTTTTGAAAAAGTGCTTGCCAGCAGGAAACGCCCTCCGTAGAATGCGCGCCACACCGAGAGACAAAGGGTGATTAGCTCAGCCGGGAGAGCATCTGCCTTACAAGCAGAGGGTCGGCGGTTCGATCCCGTCATCACCCACCACTCGCTCTGTGTATCGCGCAGCGGTAGTTCAGTCGGTTAGAATACCGGCCTGTCACGCCGGGGGTCGCGGGTTCGAGTCCCGTCCGCTGCGCCATCTTCGCTCATGGGCCAACTGAACATCCATGAGCCAAAAAACGATCCTTAGGGGTCGTTTTTTTTGCCTCTGTTTTTTGGGTACGGCCTACGCTTTCGCGATCAGTCATGAGGCACAGTTGCCTGCACCGGCACCATGTTCGCGCAGCGCAGGTCCGGCGCATGCTCGATTCGAGCTGTATGGGCTGGCGCAGGCCTTGCAGGGTAGCGGCAATGCCTGACTAGCCGGAGCCCCCGATGAGCGTTACCCCTCACTGTTCCCCCACCGAATGGCAGCTACGTTGCGAACTGGCCGCGCTCTATCGGCTGGTGGCGCATTTTCGCATGACCGACCTGATCGACACCCATATCAGCCTACGAGTACCGGGACCGGAACATCACTTCCTGATCAACCGCTATGGCGTGCTGTTCGATCACATGCGCGCCAGCGATCTGGTGCTCATCGATAAGGACGGTCGGCGGGTAGATCCCGCCTATGAGGCTCACAACGTCAATGAAGCCGGCTTTGTGATTCATTCGGCCATCCACCTGGCCCGTGAAGACATGAACTGCGTGATCCACACCCACACGGCCGCGGGCATGGCGGTGTCGGCCCAGGCCCATGGTTTGTTGCCGATTACCCAGCATGCGCTGAAGTTCTACGGCAAGCTGGCTTACCACACCTACGAAGGGGTTGCCCTGCACCTGGAGGAACGCGAGCGGCTGGTACGCGACCTCGGCTCGCACCGCGCCATGATCCTGCGTAACCATGGTCTGCTCGCCGGAGGGCGCACGGTAGCCGAGGCTTTCCATGAAATCCATTTCCTGGAGCGGGCCTGCCAGGCGCAGGTCCAGGCCCTGGCCGGCGGTAGTGAACTGATCTACCCTTCCGAATCGGTATGCCGGCTGACCGCCAGCCAGTTCACCGATGACGATGAAGGACTGGCGTTGATGCAATTGGCCTGGGAGGCAGCCCTCAAGCTCATCGCCGACCAGCGAGAGGATTACTGCTCATGACCGGCGTGGTATTGATCAGCGCGAGCGATGACCTGAGCACCTTGCGCCTGGCGATCCAGGCGCTGGCACCGGAGCTGCCGGTCTATCTTCACGGCGAGCCGGCGGCGGAGCAGGCGCAGGTAGCGGCCTGTTGGTGTCCGGCACCGGGCAGTCTGGGCGCGTATCCCCGGTTGCGCCTGGTGCAATCCATTGCCGCCGGCATCGATCACGTGTTGCGCGATGGCAGCCGTCCGCCCGGCGTCCCGGTGTGCCGGATCGTCGATGCCGATCACCGCCAGGGGATGACCGAATACGTGCTATGGGCTGTGCTGCATCACCATCGCCGTATGGACCAGGTTCTGGCCAACCAGGCCGAAGCGCGTTGGGTCGAACCGGGCCAACGCTCCGCGGCGTTGTGTCAGGTAGGGGTGCTGGGGCTGGGCGCGCTGGGCGCTCATGCCGCCAGCGCGCTGGCCAGCCTGGGCTTCTCGGTGCGCGGCTGGGCCCGCTCGGTCAAGGCCTTGCCGGGCGTTCGCAGCTACGCGGGGGCCGCGGAACTGGAGCCTTTTCTCGACGGGCTGGATATGCTCATCTGTCTGCTGCCCTTGACCGAGCAGACCCGTGGCCTGCTCGATGCTCGGGTTTTTGCTCGCCTGGCGCCGGGCGCGGTACTGGTCAATTGCGGCCGGGGTGAGCATCTGGTCGTCCCGGACCTGCTGGCCGCGCTGGACAGCGGCCTTCTGCGCGGCGCGGTGCTCGACGTGTTCGAGCAAGAGCCTTTGCCTGCGGATGACCCCTTATGGCAAACCCCCGGCGTGGTGATTACGCCGCACATGGCGTCCTCGGCCTCACCGGGCAGCATCGCTCGGCAGGTGGTCGAGAATGTGCGACGGTTGCAGGCTGGCCAGCCTTTGCTCAATGAGGCGGATCCTGAGGCGGGGTATTGAACAGGTTCCGGACGCTGCCCTATCACCCGCCGTTTCGGCTGTAGGCTGTCTAAAGGAGGACTCGACTGAGGGATACGCAGGGTGGTTCAGCGCCTAGCTTGTCGCAACCATCCTCACTATCCGACAACGGTTCAGCGGCGCACTCGCTCTTGGCTGGCAGGATGACTAGCTGCCATTTTTTTCCAGATGCTGTGAAATGTCTGGAAACTGAGTAGACAGGAATAGCCGTATGATCACTTCCCTTGTGCTCGCCACGGATAGTACTCGCTCCGTGCTACTGGCAGGAAAAGAACGGAGCCTTGCCTATACGCCATTCGGTAGGAGCTCGCCGCACCGACAGCGTAGCGGCTATAACGGCTTGCTTCTCGAACCTGACGACTTCATTGCCTTTGGAAATGGCTACCGACCCTATCTCCCATTGCTGCATCGCTTTGGAAGGTACGATAGCCTGAGCCCCTTTGGCCCCGGGGGCATCAACGGGTATGCCTATTGCAATAGCGATCCGATCAACAAGCATGATCCGGATGGTCGCGCACCGGTATGGTGGAAGTGGGTGGTGCAACAAGCCGAGATTCAGCAGTTGGTGCGTCCTCGCCCGATCATCTTACCTTCCGGACCAATCACAGGCGTGGGTCGGCCAATGGCCTCGGTTGCTCGAGTGCGAGGCGTTCGCGCAATCCCTGCCAACACAGGACGCGAATCCGGGGCCTTTACCCGCACACATCCCCTGGGACGGTCGGCACCGCAACCGGTAATAAGCGCTACCGGCGTAGAGATTGCTCCCGCTTCGGCTCCCAGCCGCGTCCTGAGCTCGGGCTATCGCGCGACGAATGGAAGAATCGAACCAGCGTTGCCTCTGTTGAATCTGCACGAGGCGCCCAGGGTACGAGGCGTTCCGCGACGGTCGAGCCCGACGCGACAGCCTGAGGCGCCCCGCCCACCCAGTCCTGATTCGGACATCTCCTATGACTCGGATGACAGCTATCTGGGAAATCCTGGAGTCATAAGCCGGTATCGTTCTTGAGCCGACGCTCTCATTCACCTTTGTATCAATTGGCATGCACTCTGCTACATACCCCGTACTCCTTCTCTCGGCGCCTGTTTTTCGGCGCCGGGTCCATCGACTGAGGTATGGGCATGCGGTTTTCCTGTGTGGGTTGTGGCAAGTGCTGTAACGATCATCACGTTCCCCTGACCCTGGCCGAGGCGGTGCAGTGGGCCGACGATGGCGGGCAATTGATCGTGCTCACCGAAGGCTTTCTGGAAGACGCCCGGCTGGACCTGGACCCCGCCTTGCAGCATGCCCGTCGCCGCTCGCTGCGGGTGCCCAGTGGAAGCGTGCATGCCTATGTGGCCATTACCTTCGCCGCTTTCAACCAGGGAGCCTGCCGCAACCTCGATGAAAACAAGATGTGCCGCATCTACGAGCGCCGCCCGCTGGTGTGCCGCATCTATCCCATGGAGATCAACCCGCACATTCCGCTGCGCGCCGAGAACAAGGATTGCCCGCCCCAAGCGTGGGAACAGGGGCCCCGGCTGATTCACGGGGGCCAAGCCGTAGACGCCGACCTGCGACAGTTGATCGAGCGCTCTCGTCAGGCCGACCGTGACGACATCGCCGCCAAGGCTGCCATTTGCCATTTGCTGGGTATCCGGAGCATGGCCTTGAAAGGGGAGGGGTTCGCCGCCTTCATGCCGGATATGACGCACTTGCGCCAGGCGGCGGAGCGGGTAGAGGCGTTGCGATTGGCCCGCTTCGCCCATGAGCAGGCCTGGTCATTGCTTGCTCCGAGCGAAGACCTGATCGCGCGTCTGGAAGAGACCGGGGCCCTGATCGCGGCTGCACTGGAGCAGCACAACCTGACCTATATCCCGCTGCGTCAGGCGGCCTGATCACTTGGCCAGGCTTGGCCTGCCCAGGGGATTTGGCGGGCCGGGCGGGTCAGAAGGCCAGAATGCCAGAATGCCAGAGAACTTCAGCAGCCGTGACTTCGGAACGCCTGCCAGTGCGGGCTCGGTTACAGGCCGAAATTGAACGCGATGGAGATGCGTGGACGGCTGCCCTTGAACGGCCGGACGCTGTGTAGCAACCAGGAGGGAAACATCATCAAAGTTCCGCTGCGGGCGGCTTCGGTGGTGGCGCAGCCGGCGCTGACGCACTCCTCGATACGCATGCGTAGCTCCGGGCGGTAGGCCGAGGCCACCAGGCCACGGGGGTCGAGGAATTCCAGGTCGCCGCCAATGCTCGGGTCCTGGGCGCGACCGCCGTCGTCCACCCAGTAGACCGCCGACCAGAAGGCCCCGGCATGGCCATGCACGCCGTTGCTGTCACCAGCACGGTTGATGTTGGCCCAGGCGTTGTAATGCCATTGGAAGGTAGCGTGAACCAGGCCGTTGTCCGCGGTGTGCACCGCCGTAAGGCTGCGCGCCATGTCCTGGGCGAACTGGAGCAGGGTGGCACCGGCCTCGCCCGACCAATTGGCGAAGTCCGCCTCCGACTGCCAGCCACCCTGGTTGCTGTGCTGTACACCCCGAGACCGGGCTTCCTCCGCGAAAATGGCGGCGCTCAGCTGCTCATTGAGGCGCGCATGCTCCGGCAGCTGGCAACTCACCAAGGGAGTAGGGAACAGCTTACGGATTTTCATCAGGCTTTCGTCGAACTGGTGCTCGGTCATTCAGAGGCCGCCGAAGGACAAAGGGTGCTTTCATTCTGGTTTCAAAGCCGGCCGAGCGCAACCGCGTCGGCGGTTCCCATCAAGCCTGCGAACCCACGGAGGACGACGGTGTCGGTAAACCAGGCGTCATTCATTTTCGAGAGGAGGCTCCATGAGCAAATCGGTTCCCTACGTCACGCTTAACGACGACAAGATGATGCCGCAGCTAGGCCTTGGGGTCTGGAAAGCCAGTGAAGACCAAGCCCGCCAGGCGGTGCGCGAGGCCTTCGAAGTGGGCTATCGCTCCATCGATACCGCGTCCGTCTATGAGAATGAGGGCGGAGTGGGCCTGGGCCTGCAGGATGCCGGCCTGCCCCGGGAGTCGTACTTCGTGACCACCAAGGTGTGGAATGCCGACCAGGGCTTTGACCAGGCACGGGAGGCGGCCCTGCGCAGTCTTGAACGCCTGGGCCTGGATTATGTGGACCTGTTGCTGATCCATTGGCCACTGCCCATGGCCGACCGCTATCTGGACACCTGGAAAGCCCTGATCGCATTGCGTGACGAAGGCCGCGCGCTGTCCATCGGCGTATCCAATTTCAACCCCAGCCACCTGCAGCGTCTGATCGACGAAACCGGAGTCGCTCCAACGGTCAACCAGATCGAAGCCCACCCGTATTTCCAGCGAGCCGACCTGCGTGCCTTCCACCAAGAGCATGGGATCCATACCGAAGCCTGGAGCCCTCTGGCCCAAGGCAAGGTCGCCGAAGACCCGCAGTTGCAGGCCATCGCCGCCAAGTATGGGAAGAGTCCGGCCCAAGTCGCCCTGCGCTGGCATCTGGACAACGGCACCATCGTGATTCCCAAGTCCGTAACGCCTGAACGCATCCGCAGCAACTTCGAAGTGTTCGACTTCAGCCTCACTGACGAGGATAGGCAGTCGATCCAGGCACTGGATCGACAGCAACGCCTGGGGCCGGACCCGGAAACCTTTGCCATGGGGGCCTGACTATCGTAGTCAGGGCGCGCCGAACATTGCTGTCCAATAGATGCCGGCGTCGCTCCTAGGGTCGGTGGCATAGGCGGCGCCCATGGCTTGCAGGCTCGGGCTCATCAGGGCCGCGCAGTGACCAGGGCTGGCCAGCCACCCCTCCACTACCTTGGCGCTGCTGTCCCGGCCCGCCGCGATGGTTTCGGTTACCTGGGCACCGCTGTAGCCGGCCAGCTCGGCCCGATCACCAGGCAGTTTTCCATCTCGATCCAGATGGTCGAAATAGTTGTGGTTGGCCATGTCCCGGCTATGGGCTTCGGCGACGCTGCCCAAGGTGTCGTCCCAGGCCAGGGGAGGGCTGGCGGTGAAGGCTTGGCCGCCGCATTGGCGAGCCTGGGCGCGGGCCCGATTGACCGCTTCGAGCAGGCTCTTGCCTTCGGCCTGGGCCGTACCCAGCCTGGCGGTCAGCAACGGGCGCGCCAACAGGATGCGCCAGTCGCGTCCTTGCTGGGTCACGGCCACATCCACGAACTGAGGGTCCAGGATGACCTGGCAATAGGGCACGGCCATGGCAGCCATGGCCGCGGCAGCGTCCCTGGGGCCGGACAGGCTGATGGCCCGGGCGTTGACCATCCGGTAGTTCGCCCGAGCCAGCGCTTGGGTCAAATCCCCCGAATCCTCGGCGGCCGCCGCCAGCCGCGTGTCCGGCGTCAGGGGCGGCAGCGGCAGCGATGCCAGATCGCCGCAGCGTTGGGGCTGGCCGCGGTATTCGTTAAGCGCGCTCACCAAGGCCGGGGCGTCATCCGCCTGGGCCGCGTTCACCACAGCCAAGGCAAGGCATAGGCCAGGTATCCAGGCACTGGTTTTGGTTCGTGTTGTCACGCGAGAAAATCTCCTCAAAGCGAAATCATTCAAACCCCAACAGGACACCCACTCATCCGCCGGTGTGCTCCACCGCGAACATGACCAGCCCGTGCCCCGTGGTACAGGGCAAGGAACTGACCGATGGGTTCAAGGATGTTCCATGCGGGTCGATAGTTGAAGATCAAGATCCCACCGATGACTTCCCTATGGCAAACCGCATATCGCGCCTATCCTTTCGCCTCCATCAGGCCTGGTGGGATTCTATCGTGATCGCTTGCTTGGGCTTGTCAGTGCTTTGGCTCGGCATTCATTTGGATCTTTTCGAAGAACTCACCCAATTCAGTGCCCAGCACGAGAGTTGGCAAGCAGATGAGCTGTTCCTTGGCTTTGTGGTCATGGGCTGGTGTGGCTTCGCCTTCGGCATTCGTCGGGTTTACGAACTTCAAAAAGAAGTCCACAGCCGCCAACTCGCTGAAAGAGCCGCAATCGACATGGCTCTCCATGACAGTTTGACTCGGTTGTCCAACCGGCGAGGCCTGGAGTTGGAGTTCCATTCCCGCAGGCTACGCCCTGATGATCCATTCTTCCTAGTGGTCTTCGACCTGGATGGCTTCAAATCCGTCAATGATGTTTATGGTCATGCCTTCGGTGACCGGCTGCTCAAGGAACTGGCGGAGCGTCTACGCAAATCCTTGCCGCAAGGTGATTTTGCATGCCGTTTGGGTGGGGATGAATTCGCGCTGATCATCCGCTCCGCCAAAACCGCCGACGCTGCTCGCCTTTTGCTCGATCAACTGGCTTCGCTGATTTCCAGCCCCGCGGTATTTGGCTCTGTGCGCCTGAGCGCGGCGGGCACCTATGGTGTTGCTCAATATCCCAGGGATGGGGCAGACCTCAGCAGCCTGCTTCGCCGCGCCGACCTGGCGCTGTATCAAGGCAAGCACGACGGCAAGAATACGATTCGCTTTTTCGATCCCCTGCGCGACTCGCACCTTGAGCAGCAGTCGCAGGTGGCGCAGCTGCTGCGCGAGGCGCTCGATAATGGCTACCTGAGCCTGGCCTATCAGCCAATCGTTTCCTTGCAGGGAGAGCAGATTATCGGTTTTGAGGCCTTGGCTCGGTTGGACCATCCCGTGCATGGACAGATTCCGCCCACGTCTTTCATCCGGGCCGCGGAACGGTCCGGGCTGATGCGGGATTTGACCACACTGCTACTGGAGCGGGCTTGTCGGGAAGCTGTGAGCTGGCCCGACCACCTTTGGCTGGCATTCAACCTTAGCGCCCTGGACCTTCGGGATGAAGGCCTCGTCGAACGGGTACAAACCGCACTGCAGCGAAGCGGCTTTCCAGCGAACCGTCTGGAGCTTGAGGTAACCGAAACCGCGGTGGTGAACGACGTAGCCATGGCCAGCAAGCAAATACACGCCTTGCAAAGGATGGGTATACGCGTCGCCATGGACGATTTCGGAACGGGCTACTCAAGCTTGGCACAGTTGAGCCATTTCAACTTCGACAAGCTGAAGATAGATCGAACATTCATCGATACGGTGCTTCAGAGCGAAAAGAACGCCCGTATCGTTCGAGCAGTCATTCACCTGAGCGAAGGCCTAGGCTTGCCCGCGCTGGCCGAAGGGGTGGAAACCCGTGGGCAAGCGCAGTGGCTAGGTGAAGCAGGTTGCCCCATGGCGCAGGGTTATCTATTCAGCGAACCGCTCTCAGAGGTTCACCTCAGAGAGCGGCTAGGGACCGTTGCCAAATCCAGCCACGAACCCGCGGTTTGACTTGTAAAGCATTCAGTCGATAGCGCCGGTATTCACACGGGTTTCTTGCCATCGCTTGTCTGCCCCGCGGCAATGAACCTAGGCTTCGGTAGCTGCTACTGGCTGGCTCCGGCTGAACGAACCCGCCGCCCGTGTCTCTATTGTGCAGCGGCCCGCATGGCCGTTTCTTGCTACAGGAGCCGAGCCAATGATTCCTCAGCCACGGGCTACCGGCGAGCCCTTCAAACGCTTGTTCTTCGCGCTGGATTGCACTGCCGAGCAGCGCCAGGTCATCGCGCGCTGGCGCAAGACGCTGCCCCTGGGGCAGGGCCGTAAGGTGCCCTCGGAACACTTTCACCTGACCCTGCTGTTTCTTGGCGAAGTCAGTCTCGAGCGCCTGCCCTCGGTACTCGCGGCCGCTGATTCCGTGCGCTCCCCCGGTGGCGCTCTGCGGGTGCCGCTGGACCGTCTCGAGGCCTGGCATCGCTCCGGTGTACTGGTGCTGGCGCCGCAGTCACCCCCTAAGGCCTTGCTCCGCCTGGCGTATGACCTGCAGCAGGCCCTGCTGCCGCTTGGCCTGCTCAAGGAAAGTCGTGATTACCGGCCTCACCTGACCCTTGCCCGAGACTTTCAAGGTCAGGCCCCTGAAGCTGTGATGCCGCCGGAACTATGGTTGAGCGCCAGCCAGTTCACGCTGTTCGAATCGCATAAAGGGCAATACTCGCCGCTCCGACACTGGTTGCTGACTTGAGCGCCTTGCCTTGTAGGGAGCTACCGAATTCCGTGTAGGAAAGAGGGAAAAGTCACTTAACTCGGTATTCATGCCGTTCCATTAGTACTATCGTCCGATCCTGTAACAATAAAAATACAAGGACGATACCAGCATGATGAAAAAAACCGCGCTTGCTACAGCCGTTGCGCTTGGCCTTGCTTTGGGTGTCACGCCTGCCTCGGCCAACCCTTCGCCATACTCCACCATGATCGTGTTCGGCGACAGCCTCAGCGATGCCGGGCAGTTTCCAGACCTGGCCGGCCCATTGGGCGCCAGTACTCGGTTCACCAACCGCACCGGCCCAAGCTACAAGGATGGCAGCGGAGAAATCTATGGCGCCGTGTCTTCCACTCAACTGGGTACGCGATTGGGGGTCGACGCCCTGGCACTGGGCGCTTCTACCTCGGCCATAAACCAGGCCGTGGGACTACCGGATGGAAACAACTGGGCCACGGGTGGCTACCGAACCGACCAGATCTACGACTCCATCACCGGTGAGTCCCGGGTGGAAATAGGTGGCCGGCTCCTGCGCAGCCGACCTGGCTACCTGGCCAACGGCAACCGGGCCGACCCCAACGCGCTCTACTACCTGAGCGGAGGCGGCAATGATTTCATCCAGGGGCAGGTGACCTCGGCCGCCACGGCAAGCGCCGCCGCTGGCCGCCTGGCCAGTAGCGTGTCCGCGCTGCAGCAGGCCGGCGCGCGCTACATCATGGTATGGCTGCTGCCTGACCTGGGGCTTACGCCCTACCTCTACGGTACCGCCAACCAGGCCGGGACATCGGCGCTCAGCGCGGTATTCAACCAGACGCTGGTGTCTCAACTGGCACAGATCGATGCCGAGATCATCCCGCTCAACGTGCCCCTGCTGCTCTCGGAAGTGGTGGCCGAGCCCGGTCGTTATGGCCTGGCTACGGACCAGAATCTGCTGGGCACCTGTTTCAGCGGCAATGGCTGCACCGAGAATGCGGCCTATGGCCTGAACAGCGGCAACGCCGACCCGAGCAAGCTGTTGTTCAACGACAGCGTGCATCCCACCAGTGCTGGGCAGAAGCTGATCGCCGACTACGCCTACTCATTGCTATCGGCGCCCTGGGAGCTGACATTGCTGCCGGAGCTGGCCCACGGCAGCCTGCGTAGCCATCAGGACAGCCTGCGAGCGCAATGGAACCAGCCCTGGCAAGCGGTAGGGCAGTGGCAGGCCATGCTCGACACCGGTGGGCAATCCCTGGACATGGATGGCCACCGCGGCGGCGCCAAGGCCGACGGCCACGGCCTGAACCTGATGGTAGGCGGCAGTTACCGACTGGACACGGCGTGGCGGCTGGGATTGGCGGGCGGGTACTACCGCCAGCGAGTGGAAGCCGGCGCGGCGGATTCCGACTATAGCCTGAACAGCTACCTCGGCACGGCCTTCGCGCAATACCGGCAGGGCCGGGTCTGGGCCGACCTGGCCGCGACCGCGGGCAAGCTGGACTATGACCAGCTCAAGCGTACTTTCGATCTGGGCCTGGGCGAACGCTCGGAAAAAGGCGACAGCCAGGGTGAGCTGTGGGCACTGAGCGGGCGCCTGGGCTACAACCTGATGGCACCAGCCGGCCCCTGGCAAGTATCGCCCTTCATCAGCGCCGACTACGCCAGCGTCAAGGTGGATGGGTATTCGGAAAAGAGCGCCCAGGCCACGGCCCTGAACGTGGATGATCAACGCCAGGATTCCAGGCGACTTGGCCTTGGCTTGCACCTCAGCCGCCAATTGACGCCCGCCACTCTGGTATTTGGTGAGCTGGCGCATGAGCGCGAGTTGAACGACGACGCCCAGTACCTGGACCTCTCTCTGCGCAGCCTGCCGGCCAATGGTTTCAAGCTTCAGGGTTATAGCCCGGCGCGCAACCATGACCGGGCCAGCCTGGGCTTGCGCCACCAACTGAGCCCCGGCCTGGCGCTGAATGCGGCCTACCACTGGCGAGGAAGCGGTCAGAGCACCCAGCAAGGGGTGAACCTGGCGCTGAGCCTGGACTTCTGACCGCGGCCTCGACCGCCTGGGCAATCGCCGCGCTTACAGCTTGAACCGAGCCACCATGCGGTTGAAGGCGGTAGCCAGGCGGGAAAGGTCCTGGCTGGAGGCGTTGGTCTGGTTGGCGCCAGCGGCGGTCTGGCTCGACAGGTCCTGGATGTTGACCAGGTTGCGGTCGACTTCGCGGGCCACCTGAGCCTGCTCCTCGGCGGCGCTGGCGATCACTAGGTTGCGTTCGTTGATACCGGCGACAGCATGGGTGATACGTTCAAGGGCCTGGTCGGCGGCGACAGCCAGATGCTGGGTGTTCTGGGCCAGAGACTGGCTGTTGCCCATGGCACGTACAGCCTGATCGGCGGTGGCCTGCACGGTGGCGATCATGGTCTCGATCTCGCCAGTGGAGGTCTGGGTCCGCGCCGCCAGGGCACGCACCTCGTCGGCCACCACGGCGAAGCCGCGGCCTTGCTCGCCCGCCCGGGCCGCTTCGATGGCGGCATTGAGGGCCAGCAGGTTGGTCTGCTCGGCAATGCCACGGATCACATCCACCACGTTGCCGATGTTACGTACCTGGTCCGCCAGGGTGTGCACGGTTTCGGTTGAGCCATTGAGCTCGCGGGCCATGCCGTTGATCGCGTCCACCGCCTGCTGTACCTGGGTACGTCCGGTTTCGGCTTCCTGGCTCGTGCTGCGCGAGGCTTCAGAGGTGGAAACCGCGTTGCGGGCCACTTCCTCCACGGCGCTGGTCATCTCGGTCACCGCCGTCGCCGCCTGCTGGATTTCGTCATTCTGACGGGTCAGCCCACGGGTGCTTTCCTCGGTCACCGCGCTCAGTTCTTCGGCTGCCGACGCCAGTTGCTCGGACGCCTTGGCAATCTCCTCGATGGTAGTCTTCAGGTTGCTCTGCATGCCGCCCAGGGCCGTCAGCAACTGACCGGTCTCATCGGTACGGTCGGCCTGAATGGAAACCGTCAGGTCGCCCGCGGCTACGCGCCGGGCTGATTCCACCGCCAGGGCAATGGGGCGGGCGATGGCGCGGGTGATGATCAACCCCAGCAAGATGGCGAGCACAAAGGCGAGAACGATCACGCCCACCAGCCAGTAGGTGGCATGCTGCGCCGTGGCATCGGCTTGAACGGCAGCCTCTTCGATCTGCCGGGTATTGGAATCCCGGATCAGGGTAATATCGTCGAGCACGCGTTTGTAGCTTTCCAGCACGGCGCCGTTGAGGGCCTGCCGGGCTGCTTCGATATTGCCCTGGTTGATGACAGTCACGGCCTGATCGATGGCATCCTGCAGGGCTTTCCAGTCAGCGCGCTCCAGGGCATCGCCAGCGGCGCGCTCGTCGTCGGCCAGTGGGGTTGCGCGATAAACCGTAAAGTCTTTCCAGGCCTCGTCGCGGTTGGCGTTCATGACGCCAAGCAACTCGGCCCGCGCGGCCTCGGGCGCCTTGGCCGCCACCAGCGACAGGTAGCGATAGAGATCGCGGTTTTGAGCGATGACCGCCGAGCGAACCTTGTTGACGTTGAGGATGGATACCACGTTGTTGGAGAACACGCTATCGAGGCTGTCGCCAACCTGATTGATGCCACGACCGCCGATGATACCTACCAGCAAGGTAAGCAGCGCGCACAGCACGAAGGCGCTGAGCAGCTTGGTGGCAAGCTTGGCGTTATTGATGAAACCCATAGTGATCGAGCCCTTTCCGTAGCCGTCGAAGTTACGTGCGGGCCAGGCCCGCCGGTGGTTCTAAGCATCGGCGATCCCCGGTCAAACTAAAGCGTAGCGGGCGCTTGGCCGACGCGCGGCGCGCCCGGTCTCAATCTCCAAGCAGGGCGCTCACCTTCGCCGCCAGGCTGGCCATGGGGAACGGCTTGGTCAGTACCGCCATGCCGGGTTCAAGGTCGTTGTTTCCCAGTACCGCGTGCTCTGCGAAGCCAGTCACGAACAGCACCTTGAGCCCGGGCCGTACCACCCTGGCCGCATCGGCCACCTGGCGGCCGTTCATGCCGCCTGGCAGGCCGACGTCGGTCAGTAGCAGATCGATGCGCCCGCCCCCTTGCAGCAACTCCAGCCCGGCAGGGCCATTGTCGGCTTGCAGGGTGCGGTAGCCGGCATCCTCCAGCGCCTGGGCCATGAGCATGCGAACAGTGGCCTCGTCGTCGATCACCAGGACAGTACCGCCGCTGCCGGCTTCGATCGGCCGGGCCGGTTGGGCCGTGGTATCCAGTACCACTTCCCCGGTGTAGCGTGGCAGGTAGAGCATGAAGGTGGTGCCCTGGCCTACGCTCGAGGTGACTCGCACCTGGCCGCCGGATTGACGGACGAAACCGTGGACCATGGACAACCCCAGCCCTGTGCCCTGGCCGATGGGCTTGGTGGTGAAGAAGGGATCGAATATACGCTCGACGATATTGGCAGGGATACCGGTACCTGTATCCGCCACTTCGATAGCCAGGTATTCCCCAGGGGCCAGGTCCAGTGCCGTCGCGTCATCGCCACCGAGCCATAGATTGTCGGCCCCCAGGCGGAGCATCCCCCCCTGAGGCATTGCGTCTCGCGCATTGATCGCCAGGTTCAGCAGCGTGCTTTCCAACTGCACGGCATCGATCCGCGCTGACCATAAGTCAGGCGTATCCCGTACCACCACAGTGATAGCGGGGCCCACGGTCCGCCGGATCAACTCCTCCATGCCGCTCATCAAGCGGTTCACGTCCGTCGGCCGGGGTGCCAGGGTCTGTCGTCGGGAGAAGGCCAGCAGACGCTGGGTCAACGCGGCTGCCCGCTGCGCTGACGTCTGGGCTCCCTGGAAGAAGCGCTCCAGTTTGTCCAGGCGGCCGCTCTTGAGGCGCTGCTCGACAATTTCCAGGCTGCCGATGATGCCAGCCAGCAAATTGTTGAAGTCGTGGGCGATACCTCCCGTCAGCTGGCCGACGGCTTCCATTTTCTGGGCCTGCCGCAAGGCCTCATGGGCCTGGGTCAGTTCTTCGGTCCGTTGGGCGACCCGCTGTTCGAGCGTTTCGTTGGCGGTTTGCACCTGTTGGAACAGACGGGCGTTATCGATGGCGATCGCGGCCTGGGCCGCCAGGGCAACCATCACCTGCTCATGCCGTTCGCTGAAGCGTCCCCGCTCCGGGTGGCCGAAGAACAGCCCGCCCAGCACACCGCCCTGGCGCGATACCACCGACACGGCCAGGTAGCTGCGCACCGGCAGGTGACCCCTGGGCATGCCGTGATGCGGGGCGTTACGGCCATAGCGTGGGTCAGCCAGGATATCGTCGGAGCGTACCACTCCCTCGTCACGGAAAGTCGGCCCGAACACGGCCGTCGCGCGGGGACCGCCGAAAGGCTTGAACTGCTCCCGGTCCGCCCCGGAAAGGGTAAACAGGGCCAGGCGTTCGCCGCTCTCATCCGGCACGTTGTGAAAGAATGCACCGAACTTCGCGCCCGTCAGCGCCACTCCGGCATCGGTGACGGTTTGCACTACCCGCTCAAGATCCAGGTCGCCGGCCAGCAGCTTGTTGATCCGGTCCAGGGTTTCCATGGTGCGGGTTTGCTCGCGCAGGGCCGTCTCGGCGCGTACCCGGTCGCTGATGTCGACGACCAGTTCGAAACAGGTGCCATCCGGCAGGCGCTTGGCCGCGACCAGACCCCACCAGCGACTGCCGTCCTCGCGCAGGTATTCGCGCTCGTAGGGGGTACTGGCCCCGGTAGCCTTGAGTTCGAGGAAGGCGTGGCGTACTTCGTCCCACCCGGGCTCCGGGGTCAGGCTTTGCCAGGTCAGGCGACCAGCGCGCACGTCGTCGCGGTGGTAGCCGCTCATGCGCAGGAACGCCTCATTGGTATCGATGACCACGCCCTGGTCATCGCTGAACACAGCACCGACAGTGTCGATTTCCAGGGCCGAACGGAAGCGCTCCTCGCTCGCAGCCAGGGCTGCTTCGGCCACATGTGCCTCGGTGACATCGAAGCCTTCGCAGAAGATACCAATGACACGATCAGCTTCATCGGTCAGCGGTTCATAGATGAAATCCAGGTAGCGCTGCTCGGAAGGAGCGCCTTCGAAGGCAAGCTGAATCGGGGTGCGCCGCGCCACGAAACGCTCGCCAGTGCTGTACACCTGGTCAAGCCATTCGTAGAACCCCTGGCCGGCCAGTTCGGGAAACACTTCGCGGATGGGTTTGCCGATGAAATCCCGATGGCCGAACAGACGCAGGTAGGCACTGTTGACGAACTCGAACACATGCTCGGGACCGTGAAGAATGGTAATGAACCCGGGAGCCTGTTCGAACATTCGGCGCTGACGGGCCGTGTGTGCTTCGCGCGTGCGGTCATGAAGCACCCGGTCGGTGGTTTCGTGGCCCTGATTGAAAATGCCCACTACCTCGCCTGCTTCGCCGCGTATGGGCGTCAGGCTGTAGTTCCAGTAGGTTTCAGTGACCACGCCGTCACGCAGCATGGGCAGCATCTGGTCGAACACGGTCACGCCTTCACCCGCGTCGAGCACCTGGCGCATCTGCGGACCGATCACCGACCAGATGTCATGCCATAACTGGGCGGCCGGCTGGGCCAGGGCCTGGGGATGACGCTCGGCCGGAACGTGCGCCCAGGCATCGTTGTAAAGCAGGCGTAGGTCTTCGCCCCAGTAGATGGCCGTGGGAAAGCTGGAGTTGAGGCAGATGCTCAGGGCCGATTGCAGCGACTGTGGCCAAGTGTCCGGCGCGCCAAGCGGCGTCTGCGTCCAGGCAAAGGCCCGGATACGTTCGCCCATCTGGCCCCCGCCAAAAAGAAAGCTTGGCGTGGAAGGGGTGTCGCTTTCGCTCTTCATACAGCTGCCCATGGTACTTCGTGGCTCCCCGCGACTTGTTGCGGCGCGCAAGTGTAAGAGATTCGCCGCCGGGCGGCACGGATAAAGGTTGGCCTTCGGCAGAGGGTGCTAGGGTGCGGACCGCGCGATGCTGTCAGAGCTTGGACAGCGCCCGGCTTCGAAGTGCTGGCCGACGAATGCGCGAGCCGGCCCATTGTCCACTCCATGTCAAAGTGACATGATCCGACCGCCGAGCATCTATGCTCGGCTGCCATGGCCATTGCAGAGCCATCGACGCCATGGCCAGCTTCTCTGATCATTGAGGAAAGATCGAGCAATGCCACGCAGCCGTCGCGAACTGGGCCGGGATTTTACCCGCCGCATCTATGGCCCACGCGCGCTGGGCTGTGCGCTCAGCGCGCTATTCATCGGCACCGTGGCCTATCAGGGCGGGGATACGCCAGTCTGGGTCTGGGCGCTGATGGCCCTCAATGCCTTCTGCTGGCCGACCCTGGCCTACCGCCTTGGCCGAGCCAGCGCGGACCCCTACGCCGCCGAGAAACGCAATCTGCTGCTCGATGGCCTGTTCGCCGGGTTCTGGGTGGGGCAGATGGCGCTGAACCTCCTGCCCTCCGCGTTGCTCCTGGCCATGGTCGCCATGAACGGAGTGGCTGCCGGGGGCGCGTCCATGTTGCGCGCCACCCTTGGGCTGCAAGCAGTGGGGGTGTTGCTGGGTCTGGCCGGGGCGGGGCTGCGCATAGCCCCGGAAACCACTCAACTGCAGATGATCAGCTGCTTGCCCATGCTGGTGGTCTATCCAGTGACCGTGGCTAGCGCCAGCTACCGCCTGGCCGTACAACTGGCCGAGCACAAGAGGGCGTTCAAGCTCATCAGCACGCTCGATGGCATGACCCACCTGCCGCATCAGGCGGCCTGGATGACCAGACTGGGCGAAACCTTCGAGCAGTGCCGCGCGGGTGAGCAGGGGGCCATACTGGCCCTGCTGGATATCGACGATTTCAAGTCGGTGAACGACAGTCATGGCCATCTGGTGGGCGACGCCATGATCGGCCGCCTGGCGAATCTGCTGCGCGCCGGGCTTGGCCCCCAGGCCGTGCCAGGGCGCTATGGAGGAGACGAATTCTGCGTGATCCTGCTCGGGGTCCCCGTCAGCCAGGCCTGCGAGCAGCTCAACGATATCCGCAAGCGCTTCGCCGAATGGACCGACGGCGTTTCACCCGCCCAGGCCAGCCTGAGCATCGGCCTGGTGCCCTATTCGCGCCGTTACGCCAGCGAGCGCGACTGGCTGCATGCGGCCGACCAGGCGCTGTACCAGGCCAAGCACAGCGGCAAGAATCGGGTCTGGTTGCAAGAGCTGCCGTTGGCATAGACGGTCGGTATGCCAACCTACGGTCAATGGACTCAGCATGCATTGAGTTTCGTACAAGGTGTTGTACCATGATGCCGCTGGCAGGCGTCGTCCCGATGATTGGAGCAACTCTGTCCGGATGCTTTGAAAGCTGACTGTTTTTCAAGGCCAACACATCAGCAGGCTCCTCCCCCCAAGGGTTGCAGCCATCCTCTGGCGTCAGAGGAAGGAACGAGACATGCAGGTACTTACATTCAGCGAAGCCAGAGCAGGCTTGAAGCGAGTCATGGATGACGTATGCCGGGACCATGAGCCCACGGTCATCACTCGCCAACGCGGCGATCACGTTGTGCTGCTATCGCTGGAAGATTTCAACTCGATGAACGAAACGATGTACCTCCTCGGTACGGCGTCGAATGCCTCGAGACTTCGGGAATCCATTGCCCAACACAAGGCCGGGACAGCGTTCACGAAGGATATTCCGATCGATGTCCCAGAAGAAAAAGCAGCAGAATAAAAAGGCAGCCACCGAAAGTGTCCAGGTATCCTTCACTGCCATAGGCTGGGAAGACTTTGAGTACTGGCGCGCTCATGACGCGAAGATCCACGCGGGCGTCTGCCGGTTGGTCGGCGAATGCATGCGTACGCCCTTCGAGGGGGTGGGCAAGCCCGAACCGCTCAAAGGCGATTTATCGGGCTACTGGTCCCGGCGCATAACGAAAGAGCACCGGTTTGTGTATCACTACGGCGCCGGCACCTTGACTGTGATCGCGTGCCGATTTCATTACTGAATGAGCCTACAGCGCGATCACCTTGAAATCCTATCTGAAAGGTCTACAGGCTAGCCCACATCGGAGCGGCGCGAACCTCTCGAATGGGGTAACGGCCTTCGCGAGCTCCGCCTGCGGCTTCGCCCGTCTCCTCCGGACAAGGTCTAGTCGCCCTTGGGACCATACAGGTCCCCGATCACCTGTTCCCCCAATGCCAGCCCCACGCTCATTCCCAGCCCGGTATGCATCAGCACTGCGCTGATGCCGTCGCCCACGTGGGTAACGCTGAACGGGCCGGGCCCGCGGCAGCCATACACGCCTTGCCAGCGTTCCACGATCTCCAGCTCGCCACCGAGAGTATGTTCGGCCAGCTCCAGCAACAGCCGGTCCACCGCTTCGGCGTTGAAGGGCGAAGCATCGCTGCCGTAGGCATGGGAATCACCAATGATCAGGTCGCCGTGGGGCGTAGGGCTGATCAGCAGGTGGATGCCATGGGCTTCGAGCGCGGGCTGGTCACGGCGTATGGCCTGGCGGATCGCCTCGGCTTCGGGCAGGTCCGCGTAGGCTCCGTAGTGCACACAGCTCAGGCCGGTCAGAAGGGCATGGCGCAGGTCGAGAGGGCGCCTGGGGCGAGCGCGGAGCATCTGCAAGGCACACACCTGAGGCTTGAGCGCGGCCATCTGCTCGGCCAACAGCGTCTGGTAGTCGTGACCTGAGCATACGACCACCCGGGGTGCACGGAACACGCCCTCGGTGGTGACCACGCTGCCCGGCGCCAGGTCGCGGACCAGGGCCGAAAAATGAAAACGCACACCCAGTTCCTTGGCCAGGTAGGCAATGATCTGGGGCAGTGCCTGCCGGGAGTACAGCTGCTGGTCATCCAGGCCATGGAGCGCGGCCCGGTGGTGAGCGAAGCGCCCTTGGTACAGCTGCGCCAGGGCCGGGCCTCGCAGTAGCTCGCTGCGATAGCCCAGGGCCTTGCCGCGGCCGGCTTGGAAGGCTTCGAGCAGGGCTTCCTCGGCTTCGCTGCGGGCGAACAGCAAAGAGCCTTGCTGGCGCAGATGCAGCCCCGCCTGTCCGGCCAGTTCGGCCCACAGGCCGCGTGCCTTGCGGGCAAGGTCCAGCATCGGGCCAGGGGCCTGGCCGCTGACCAGGGCCTGGCCGAAGTTGCGCACCGAGGCGCCCAGGGGGGTATGACTACGTTCGAACACCCGCACGTTCAATCCGCGACGCGCGGCAGCCCAGGCATGGGCAAGGCCCAGGATGCCGGCACCGACTACGATCAGGTCTGTGGTTTTTTCAGTCATGATGGGCTCCTGCCGACTCATCGGGCTACGGGTTCGGATTTGCCGTCGTAGCGCTTGCGCCATTCGGCCAGGATGCGGTCACGGTTTTGCGAGGCCCAGGCGAAATCGTTATTGACCAGGCGCTGCTCATAGTCGGCCGGCAAGTCTTCGAAACGGGCTGCCAGGCCCGGCTGTGCCAGCACTGCGAAGTTGTTCCGGTACAAGGCCATGGCCGTTGGGCTGGAGGCGAAGTCCGCCAGCTTGCGTGCCGCGTCCAGCTTGGCGGTGCCCTTGATGATGGCGCTAGCCTCGATCTCCCAGCCCAGGCCTTCGCTTGGCAGGATGATGTCCAAGGGCGCGCCTTTGCGCTTGAGTTGCACGGCCGGGTATTCGAAGGAGATGCCGATGGGAAATTCACCGGCGGCGGCCTGCTTGCACGGCTTGGAGCCGGAATGGGTGTACTGGCCGATGTTCTGGTGAAGCTGGTCCATGTAGGCCCAGCCCTGGGCTTCACCGAAGGTCTGCAACCACGCGCTTACATCCAGGTAGCCGGTGCCGGAGGAGGCTGGGTTGGGCATCACGATCTTGCCCCGGTATATCGGCTTGGTCAGGTCGGCCCAACTGGCGGGCCTGGGCAGGCCCTGCTTCTGCGCCTCCACGGTGTTGAAGCAGAGCGTGGCGGCCCAGCCGTCCATGCCTACCCAGGCGGGCGGATTGGCCGGGTCTCGATAACGCGGGCCGATCTGCGCCAGGTTGGTCGGCGCGTACGGCAGCAGCAGGCCCTGGTGGTCGAGGATGGCCAGGCTCGAGCCCGCCAGGCCCCAGACAACGTCCGCCTGGGGACGGTCCTTTTCGGCCAGCAGCTTGGCGGTGACGATGCCCGTGGAGTCGCGTACCCACTTGATCCTGATATCCGGATGCTGCTGCTCGAAGGCGGCCTGGTAAGGCTTGAGTTGTTCCACCTCCAGGGCGGTATAAACGGTGAGTTCGGTGTCGGCCTGGGCGTGTGAGGCCAGGGCCAGGCACAGGGAAACGGCCAGCGCGGCGGGCTTGAACATAAGAAGGCTCCGGTGGGAATGAGGCGGACGGTTTTGTCTGGACAGTTCGGGATGGCTCAGTCCGAACTCGGATGTTCACCGCGGGCCAGGCGTGCATTGATGGCATCGACGATTGGCGGCAGGTCGGCCAGGGTATCGATCAGGTAATGCGGCCGGCAGGATGCCAGTTCGGCATCGATGCGATGGCGATGGGCAGCCCGCTCCTGGCCGGAGAGCGCCTGGAACTGCTCCAGGCTGAGCCCGAGGCAGTTCCCGGAGAAGCGCAACGCGACGGTCCACATCCCGGCGCGCCGCCCCTCCAGCAGCCCCGGCGTGGTATCGTCGACTTTCACACAGGCGGCGACATCCTCCAGCCCCAGGGCGATGACATTGGCCAGGGCCTGGGCTGGGTACGGGCGCCCGCAGGGTACTTCGTCACTGGCCACCACATGGTCGGGGCGGTAGCCCGCCGCGGCTGCAAGCGCCTGGACCTTGCTCATCACCGCCCGGGGGTACCCGGAGCAACTGCCGATCTTCAGCCCCCGCTCACGCAACGCGGCAACAGCCTCCAGGGCGCCGGGTATCAGCGTTGAATGTTCAGCGACCTTTTCGATCTGCAGGGGCATGAAGCGCTCGTACAGGGCCGTCACATCCGCGTCCGTGGGTGCGTGGCCGAAGCGGCGCGCAAAGCGTTCGGCCACCGCGGGCTGATCGCAGAGCGCGCGGATGTGGTCCCACTTGCCCATGCCCATGGGGCCGCGGGCTTCTTCCAGGCTCAGGGCCAGGTCGAAGCTGGCGAAGGCTTGCACGAAGATATGGGTGGGGGCGAAGGAGCCGAAATCCACCACGGTGCCTGCCCAGTCGAGAATGGCGGCCTGCAAATGAGTGGGGTGTTGGTAGGTCATGGAATGCTCCGGGTGGGCGACAGTATGAAAATCAGTTGGCCTGGCCGCGCCAGGCCTGGGCTCGGCGCAGCGCTGCGCGGGACAGCAGCGCCAGGGCCACGGAGGCCGCCGCGCTGGTGAACATGATCAGCGACCCCATGGCCGCCGCGCCGCCGACGTTTCCGGCATCGTCCATGTTCAGCACGGCGATGGCGGCCAGCAGGCTATCCGGGCTGTAGAGGAAGATCACCGCCGACACCGTCGTCATGGCCGAGACGAACAGGTAACGGAACACGTCGAGCATGGCAGGCAGCGCCAGCGTCAGCGTGACGCGGCGGAAATGACAAGCCAGGGGCACTTTCAGCGACAGCGCCACCGCTTCGAACTCACCATCGAGCCGGCGCACGGCCTCGTTGGCAGTGAGCTGAGCGGTAGTAAGGAAATGGGCGAGGGTGCACAGGCTGAGCAAGCCAAGGCTCCCATAGAGGCCATGCAATGGGTTGCCGGGCAGGTTGAAGAAAAAGACGTAGCCCAGCCCTAATACCAGTCCGGGCACCGCCATGGGGATGAAACTCAAGAACGCGATGGTCCGGGTCAGTGCGCTGGGGCGGGTCTTTTCCACCAGGCAGGCCGCCAGGAATACCAGTACCACCCCGCCAGCAGCGGTACCCAGGGCCATGGCCAGACTGTTGCGGTACACCTGCCAGCCGCCGGGCAGATCCGAAAAGGCGTAGTGTTCCAGGGAGGGGGTAAGGTTGTACGGCCAGAAACGCGCCAGGGAAGCGAAAACAGCCATTGCGAAAACACTGAGTAACAGCAAGCCGATCAGGGTCGCCAAGGCCAGGTAGGCGCGGTCGCGGCCTGGGCTTGGCTGTGGTCGCAGCGGCTGGGCGCGCCCACCCAGGGTGTCGCGCTGGTGCCGGCCGAGCCAGCGGTCCACCGCAAAGCTGAGCAGCGCAGGCCCTAGCAGTACCAGGCCGATGAGCGCACCGCGGCCGAACTGCTGCTGGCCGACCACCGCCTTGTAGGCTTCCAGGGCCAGAGTCTGATAATCCCCGCCGACCACCACTGGCACACCGAAATCCGTAACGCACAGGGTGAATACCAGGCAGGTTGCGGCAAACAGGCCGCGGCGGCTGGCCGGCCAGGTAATGGTGCGAAAGGCCCGCCATGGGGAGGCACCGAGGCTGGCGGCGGCATCGAACAGGCGGCTGTCCGCCATGGCCAGGGTGGACAGGCACACCATCAGGGCGTGCGGGAAGCAGTAGATCGCCTGCCCCAGGACGATTCCCCAGAAGCCGTAGAGATTACCGTCCAGCCAGGGCCGCAAGAGTCCCTGGTTGCCGAACAAGTAGATGAGCGCGATCCCAGGCAACATCGAGGGTGCCAGTAGCGGAAGCAGCGACAGGCCCCGCCACAGCCCTTTGAACGGCATACAGCTGCGCTGCAGCCCATAGGCCAGGCCGTAGGCCAATGGCACCACAATGCCGACCACCGTGGCCGCGGTGGCCAGGCTGTTACCCAGCAACCAGCGAAAATGCGCGCTGCCGAACAGGGCCGCGGCCGCCGTCAGGCCTCCGCCTTGCCCCGGGGCATCGCTCAGGCCTCGCCAGAGCATGGCCAGCAGGGGGCAGAGCAGGGCGAGCGATAGCCATGCCAGGAGCACAGTGAGCCCGCCGCTGACCAGTAGCCGATCGGCCAGGTCAGCGGGCCGCGAAGAAGTCGTGCTCGAGGCTGCACGCAACGCCATGACCCGGCTCATCAGGCGAATACCTGCAAGTGGTGCGGTGGCAGGGCGACCCACAGCGGCCCTTCGCCCAGTCGACGGGTCGCTTCGGCGGATAGCTCGGCATGCAAGGTATGCCCGGGAACGTTGTCCAGCTCGAACGCCAGCCGGCAGCGGTTGCCCAGGAAAGTCAGGCCCTTGGGCCTGGCGCTGCACAGGTTGGCTTCGTGTACCGGCGGGTTGACCGCAACCGTTTCTGGGCGACAGAACAGCTGCCCCCGGGCATGGGCCGGGGGGGCGGCCAGGGTCAGGCTCAGCCCTCCTACCCGAGCCTGTGTGCCGTCGCGTTCGAACGGCAGCCAGTTGCCCTGGCCGAAGAAGCCGGCCACGAAGGCGCTGGCGGGCTGGCGGTACAGCTGTTCGGCGGCACCGTATTGTTCCACCCGGCCCTGATGGATGACCGCGATGCGGTCGGCCATGAGCATGGCTTCGTCCTGATGGTGAGTGACCATCAAGGTGGTAATGCCCAACTGACGCTGCAGCTGCCGTAGCTCGCCGCACAAGCGCTCACGTACCTGAGCATCCAGAGCTGACATGGGCTCGTCCAGGAGCAGGACTGTAGGGTTGGGCGCCAGCGCGCGGGCCAGGGCCACGCGTTGCTGCTGGCCGCCGGAAAGCTGGCCGGGATACTTGGCTTCACTTCCGGCCAGGCCCACCAGCTCCAGCATGTGCGCTACCCGTTCACGTGTCGCCTTGCGTCCTTGCCCGGCCAGCCCGTAGGCCACATTGGCCGCCACGCTGAGGTTGGGAAAAAGCGCGTAGGACTGGAAGACGATGCCATAGTCACGCGCCTGGGGTGGCAGGGTCGAGACGTCGCGCTCGCCGAAATGGATTTGCCCCTGGTCTTGGCGTTCCAGGCCGGCAAGGCAGCGTAGCAGGGTGGTCTTGCCGCAGCCGGAAGGGCCGAGCAGGCACACCAGCTCGCCTGGGTTGACGGTCAGGCTGACCCCATCCAGGGCCTTGAAGCCGCCGAAGGCTTTGTGCAAACCATTGATATGCAGACCGACCGCGCCCATGCTCGTACCTCGTTGGGGGGAACGAGGCTTATGCTGCGCTTGGCCTGCTAACGCTTGATGGCACCGGATCGAAAAGCAGTGATACTGCTATCGGTTTTTTTGTCATGCGCTCATTGCGCTTCGCGGGCCAGCGCCAGCAATGCTGCCGGTAGCCTTGCCTGGCGGCGGTCCTTCAGGCAATAGAGGTATTCGGCGATCAGGGGCGCACCCTCCAGGGCGATCACCCGCAGCGCCGGGTCATGCGGCACTTCATGGCGAGCGATCACGCTCACGCCCAGGTTGCGCAACACTGCTTCGCGAATGGATTCGCGGCTGCCGATTTCCAGCAGTGCCCCCGGGATCACACCCGCGGCCTGGAGCATCTGCTCGGTCAGCAGCCGGGTGGTAGAACCTGCCTCTCGCATCAACAGGCACTGACCGGTCAAGGCCTGGGGCGGCAGGCAGGCATGGGCGGCGAGAGGGTGGCTACCGTGTACCGCCAGCACCAGCGGGTCCTGGCCGAGCACCAGACGCACGAATCGACTGTCGTCCTCCAGCTGGGAGGACGCCGCCAGGTCCACCCGGTGTTCTTCCAGGGCTTCGATCACCTGCTGCGAGTTGCCGATCTCCAGGCTTACCTGGACCTGGGGGAAGCGAGCACGTAGCCGCTTGACCAAGTCCAGCACGTAGTAGGGGGCGGTAGCGCCCAGGCGCAAGCTCCCTTGCATCTGGCTCGCGTTGCGCAGGTGAAACTCGATGTCCGCCTCCTGGCGTAGCCAGGTTTGCACCAATGGCAACAGGTTTGCCCCTTCCTCGCTGACCACCAGGCGGCGCCCGCCTCGGTAGAACAGCTCTATGCCGTAGCGCGCCTCCAGCGCGCGAATCTGGGTAGTGACCGTGGGCTGGCTCAGGCCGAGTTTTTTCGCCGCCTGGGTGATGCTGCCAAGGCGAGCCACCGTGTAGAAAGCCTTGAGCTCGGGTGCCAGCATGGACGCTCACAGATCGTGACAGTAGGGCTGGCCAGGGTATCACGCAGTGCGCAGGGAGATGGGAACGGCTGTTCCCCACGGCGGCCACGATGGCTATGCAAGGCTGGCCGGAGATCTGGACCAAGGCGGCTGATACGGGGCGTCGGGGTACGGAATCCCTCCCGGAATGCCCGAACCTTCTGGCATTGTCCCGCGAAGCCAGGGCTGTATCCGCATGAGTGCTCAGCCTTGCCAGCCGGGCACCGCGACCCATGGCATGGGGTCGGCGAAGACGGCGACTTCACAGCTACGCCTGTGCTGGAAGGGCTGCCGGCTCTGCCAGCGGCCCTGGCTTGACCCGCAATGCCTGCAGGTCAAGCGATCGCCGCGCAGGGACCAATGGGTTTCCCATGCGGTGATCGCATCCATTGCAAGGTCAAGCCGGGCGAAGCTGGATTGGATTGCGGCCATATGCCACCTCCCTGTCATGATTAAAGTAGAGACGTGGGCGCTGAAAAGGTTCTGGCCGGTGGTCGGCTTTTTTCAAGCCGCGTGTTGGCGTGCGTGTTGGCCCGCATGTTGGCCCGCATGTTGGAAAGTGCCGCCGTGGTTGTGGCGCAGGTGGTCGCGAGAGTGATGAAGAAACCACGCACAGACGCCAGGGTCTCAAGTGCTCACAGCCAGGGAGCCGGAATGGACGACTTTGTGATTCAACCTTTGCGCGAGAGCGACCTGAGCGAAGCCCGCGAGGTGGTACGTGAAGCCTTTGCGACCTTCATGGGCGCAGCCGCGCCGGGGGAGTTCTGGAACGATCGCGATTATGTAGAGGGTCGCTGGCGTGCCGAGCATACGGCCTGGTTCAAGGTAGACATCAACGGACGGCTGGCCGGGGTCGCGGGTGTCGCGCGCTGGGGTAGCCATGCGGTCGTAGGGCCGGTAGCGGTGCGCCCGGCCTATTGGGAGCGCAAGTTGGCCAAGGCGCTGATGGCGGCGGTCAGCGGCCAGCTCGATGCCTGGGGGATTCATCACGCGGGGTTGTTCACCTTTCCTGACAGCCCGCGGCACCTGGGGCTCTATCAAGGTTTCGGTTTCTGGCCCCAAGCCTTGACCGCGGTCATGGCTCGGGCCGTCGAAGGTCAGGCCAGCGGCCCGGCCCCTGTATGCGCGGCCCTGAGCCAGGCCCAGCGCCAGGCCTGCGCGGCCTTGGCCAATGAAGCGGCGGCCGGACTCGACCCTACCGGCGAGCTCGACGCCGTGGAACGCCTCGGGCTGGGCGCGAACCTGCTCTTGCATGGGGCCAATGGCGAACTCGAAGCCTTCGCCGCCTGCCACTTCGGCCCCCGCAGCGAAGCCGGCGAGGGTGTGTGCTACGTCAAGTTCGCCATGGTTCGCGGTGGGGACGAGGCCAGCGCGCGGATGGAACGGTTGTTGACCGCCTGCAACGACCTTGCCCTCGCTCACGGTCAGACCCGACTCATGCTGGGGGTGAATACCGGGCGCCGTAGCGCCTACCAGTATCTGCTGAACGCGGGTTTCGCCATTCAGATCCTTGGTGTGACCATGCATCGGGGCAGTGGAGGCTACGACCAGCCCCAGGTATGGATCTGTGATGATTGGCGGTGATTGTGCTTTCAGGCCTTTCGGATCGGCGCACACCTGGTTGGAGCCAGTGCCAGCTGGCGAAGCTTGTGCGGATGGCACAGACGACGCGAAATGCGCCTGGCTCGACCGAGTGGAGGCATGGCGAAGCCGGGCGCCCGCCAGGGAAGGCGGGCGAGGGAACTCAGGCAACTTCCCACCCTACCAGGGCAAAGCACCTCATCGGCACGACCCCAGCGCTTCGAGCAAGGGACCAAGGTATGCCTCGTAATTGCGCCAGCGCTGCACCGAACTGCTGTACAAGGGCTCTCGCACCTGGGTCAGGCTGGCAGTGCGGATACTGCGTTCGGTGCGGTGGAAAGCCAGGCAGGCATCGTTCCAGGGCAGGCCACAGAACTCCAACAGGCGCGCCGCCTGGCCGGGCAGGTCTGCCACCAGGTCTTCGTAGCGGACTTCCAGCAGGCGCCCGGTCGGCAGCACCTGGCGCCAATGGGCCATCAGCCGCGCGTAGTGACGATAGTGAGCGCCCAGTTCGGCCAGGTCGTAGGTGGCTTCCTGATGCTCGCTGAACAGGCGGGTGTAGCAGGACAGGCAGGTATCCACCGGGTCGCGGCTGACATGGATGATCCGGGCATTGGGCAGCATGGCCGGGATAAGCCCGGCCGCCATGTAGTTCGCGGGTAGCTTGTCGGTGATGCGCAAGGCGTCGGGGCCATGTCGGCGCAGCCGTCGGACATATTCCTGGCCCAGGGCGCTCAGGTGCCCGGCATCGGCCTGGCGAAGGTTCGCGGGGTAGGGCGCCGACCCATGGCCAGGTAGCGGCAACTGCAACAGGCGCAGCAGTTCGTGAAGTTCTCCGGCGGCTGCCACGCTCGGATGGCTGGCCAGTATTTGCTCAGTGAGCGTAGTGCCGGAGCGTGGCATGCCTATCACGAAGACAGGCAGCTCGCTGGGGTCGCCTTGGCCCTCCAGGCTGCGCAGCCGGGGCCCGTCGAATTCGGCGATGATCGCCCGCAGGCGCGCTTCGTCCGCTTCGCTGCTGTAGTCCAGGGTAGCGCGCTTGAGTCGCGCGCCCTGGGAGAAATGACTGAAGGCTTCTTCGTACTGGCCCAGCTCGTCATGGCCCTTGCCCAGGGCGTAATGCAGCGCGATGCGTCGGCCCGGGCTGGCCTGGCTGCTGGCGGCCAGCATTTGCTCCATGCGCGCCAGGTTAGGTTCGCCCGGGCGCGCCTTGCGTGCCTGGGCCAAGTGATAGCGGGCCCCATGATGGTCGGGATGCGCGGCCAGGGTCTGTTCGAGCAAGGTCACCGCTTCGGCCTGACGACCTCGCTCCAAGGCCAGGCTGGCCAGGCCCACCGACGCGTCGGCGAAGTCGGGACGCAAGGCCAGGGCGCGTTGCAGGGCTTCTGCGGCCAGGGCGCTGTCACCTTCTTCGGCGTGCATTGTACCCAGCTGGCACCAGGCATCGGCATGCTCCGGGCTGCGCGCCACCGCGGCTTGGAGCAGTTGCACTCCCTGATCGCGCTGGTCCAGCTCGGCCAGGCAGCGCGCCATGCCGATGCAGGCCTTGATATGACTCGGGCGATGTTGCAGCGCCTGGGCCAACAGATGCTGGGCTTCCCGGGGGCGCGCCTGGCGCAACCGCACCAGGCCCAGGTTACACAGCGCATCCGGTGAGTCGGGTGCCAGCTCGACCGCCTGCTCCAGCGCCTCGGTGGCCTCGTGCAGGCGCTCGGCTTCCATGAGCACGGCACCCAGGTTGGAAAGCGCTTCAGGGTAGTCTGGCCGGGCCACCAGGGCCTGACGATAACCGGCGATGGCGCCTTCGAGATCGTCGCGGGCGTGGGCAATGCTCGCCAGGTTGTTCAAAGATGGCACCATGCCAGGCTGCAGTTGAAGCGCCTGGCGATGGCAGGTCTCGGCGCGCTCCAGTTCGCCCAGGTCGAACCAGGCCAGGCCAAGGTTGCTATGGGCCGAGGCGGCGGCTGGCGCCAGCGCGACCGCGCGTTCGCCATGAGCTACCGCGGAACGCGCCTGCCCTTGCTGGCGAAGCATCTCAGCCAGGTTGCTATGCAGCAGCGGAGCGTTGGGTGCCTCTTCGACCAGCCGGGCCATGGCTTGCAGGGCTTCCTTTACTTCACCATTGCGGTACAGGTGCAACGCCTGCTGGTGACGAACTTCGAGGGGCGCGGTCTGGGCCGCTTGCCAGGGCAGCGCCTGCTGAACGTAGCGGGCAAGGGCTTCCAGGCTTTGCGCCAGGCTCTGCCGGTGGGTATCCAGGCGTAGCTGGGGCGCGAGCGGAGATTCGTAGGGCGCGTCTACTCCAGTGAAGCCCGGCAACTGCCCGGCGCGGGCCTGGCGGTACAGACCCTTGGTGTCTCGCGCTTCACAGGTGGCCAGGTCAGCCGCCACGTGAATTTCATGGAACGCCGGAATGATTTCCCTGGCCCGCTCGCGGTCGGCACGGTAGGGGGAGATCAGGGAAACGATGCACAAGAGGCCTGCTTCGGCAAAGAGCGCCGCGACCTGGGCAGTGCGCCTGACGTTTTCGGCACGATCGGCGGGGCTGAAGCCCAGGTCCTGGTTCAGCCCTGTTCGCAGCTGGTCCCCGTCGAGCACGAAGCAGGGGTAGCCCAACGGCTGCAAGCGCGCCGCCAGCCCCTGGGCCAGGGTTGTCTTGCCAGCGCCGGAAAGGCCGGTCAGCCAGAGCACGGCGCCGGGCCGGGTGCTGTAGGGCGGGGTCGGGGTGATCACAGGTCACTCGCTCCATCGGGTGTCTGGGCGCCGCGCGAGTGCGACGCTCGACCCAGCATAGCTGGCAATCACCTTGTTGGAGCCAGCGAAGCTGGCGAATGCGCCCGGGGCAGTCCCAGGTTATCGAATCATGGGGGTCAAAGCCGCCGCTCCACCTCGCGATTGGCGCGTTCGAGGGTCTCGACGTCCTGCTCCTTGCGCTTGATGGAGGTGGGCGTAATCACCTTGTCCACATCGTCGGTATCCGGATCAGGCTGTTCGATGTCGCGTTCCACCACATCCACGGGCTTGCCTTCGCTGTCGGTCACTGGGGCATTGGGCTGCCGGCGGTTTTCTTCGTTGTTCATTCAAGCCTCCAAAACGCTTTCGACGGCCCGGCTCGGTCAGGTTCGTCAGCCGGGGATACATCGCTTTCGATGCCCAGCAGGCGCGTTCGTTCGAAGCGGCTGCGCTTGCCGGCTGCGCTTGCAAGGCTCTGCCTGAACCGGCTCGCCTTCCGCTTATCCGCCTTCGCTTGAGCCGATGGAACCAATGGCCCGCCGTCTCGCTCAGCATAAGGGAGACCACTCACTCGAAGTGCCAAACAGGGCCAGCACGAACCGACGGCATGCTGGGCCAGAAAAATGACCGTCGAGCCTAGCCTGAGGACCACACCATGAATGCCATCGAATTGCTGAAGCAGGACCACGAACGTCTCAAGGGGCTGTTCGAAGAGCTGACCAAGACCACCGAGCGCGGCGTCAAGAAGCGGGCCGAGCTGCTGGGCAAGATCGAGCTTGAACTCACCCTGCACACTCATATCGAGGAAGACATCCTGTACCCGGCTTTCAAGGAAGCCGGAAGCAAGGAAGAGGACGTGATGTACTACGAGGCCAAGGAAGAGCACCGTGCGGTGGAAGCCTTGGTGCTGCCTGACCTGAAGGCCACCGATCCGGCCACCCCGGCCTTCGCCGGTCGGGCCAAGGTGTGCAAGGAAATGCTCGAGCATCACATCGAAGAAGAGGAAGAGGAAATGTTCCCCAAGGCCCAGGAATTGCTGGGCGACAAGCTGGACGAAATCGGCGCCCAGATGGAACAGCTCAAGCAGCAGTTGAAGAAAGAGCTGACTCGCAAGGCCGCCTGACCCCCCCCCCCCGGCCGCTCGAGCGCTCTGGTCCGGGACCCATGGCCCGGAGCCGCGAGTGCCTCGGGTGGCCTTTGTCATTGGAAGACCCGATGCCCACCACCTCCCACAGCCCCGCCGCCCAGAAGTTCCGGGCCCCGTCCCGGCCATTGCGTATCGGGGTCATCGCGCATATCCAGTTTCCCATCCGGCAACCCTTCGCGGGCGGGCTGGAGGCCTTTACCCACGACATTGTGCTGGGCCTGCGCGCCCGTGGTCATGAGGTGACCCTGTTCGCCCGGGACGGGAGCGCTGAAGCGCTGCGGGTCGACCCCATCATCGAGCATCGTTGCCTGCCGATCAGCCTGAGCGAAGGCTATATGGCCGAGCACCATGCCTACCTGGGTCTGATGCAGCGCATCGACAGCCTGGGCCTGGATGTGATCTTCAATAACGCCTTGCACTATGTGCCGGCGACCATGGCCAGCCTGCTGCGCACGCCAATGCTGACGGTGCTGCATACGCCGCCCTTCTTCGAATTGATCAACGCCTACGGCGACGGCCGCGCCGCTGGCAGGTTCTGCACGGTCTCGGCCGCCAATGCCCGTAGTTGGCGGCACCTGTTGCCCGAGTGCGAGGTCATTCCCAACGGTATCGACCTTCAGGCCTGGATGCCTTCGGCCACGCCACCGGGCGACCATGCCCTGTGGTTTGGGCGCCTTGTCCCCGAAAAAGGCGCGCACCTGGCCATCGAAGCGGCGCGCAAGGCGGGCATGGAAATCCACCTGGCCGGGAACATGGCCGATGATGACTATTTCCGTCAGTACATCGAGCCCCTGCTGGGGCCACGGGTACACCACCTGGGGCATCTCTCCCGGGAACAGTTGGTCAAGGCACTCGCCCAAGCCAAGGTCGCTTTGGTCACCCCCTGCTGGGACGAGCCCTTCGGCCTGGTAGTGGCCGAGGCCATGGCCTGCGGTACGCCGGTCGCTGGCTTCGACCGGGGCGCCATCGCCGACCTGGTGACCGAGGACACCGGCGTGGTGGTCCCGGCCAATGATGTCGAGGCCCTGGCGGCAGCCATGCCGATCGCGGCAGGCAAGTCCCGCCAGGCCTGCCGTGCCCTGGCCGAGCAGAACTGGGGTTTCGACCTGATGCTAAGCCGATACGAACGACTGCTGGCCGAGGTCGCTGCTGGCCATGCATGAATTCAACATCGGTTATTACGTTCACCATCACGGGGCTGGACACGGCGTGCGGGCCCTGACGATTGCCGAGCAACTGGGGCATCCGGTGACCTTGATCGGCAGCGCGCTGCCGCAGGGACCACTGGCCTCGCATATCCAACGCCTGGAGTTGCCGCCGGACACCGCCGAAGGAGTGGAGGAGCCAGCGCTGACCGGGCTGCATTACGCGCCGCTGGGTGTGCCGGGGCTGCGCTCGCGCATGGCGCGCCTGGCCCAGTGGTTCGAAAGCCATTGGCCTTGCCTGCTGGTGGTAGACGTTTCGGTAGAAGTGGCGCTCTTCGCGCGGCTGTGTTCCGTTCCGGTAATCTATATGCGCCAGCATGGTCAGCGGGACGACCTGCCTCACCAGTTGGCCTACGAAGCGGCCAGCGCCTTGCTCGCGCCCTATCCCCAGGAGCTGGAAGATCCAGCGCTGCCGGAGCGTTGGCGCGCCAAGACGGCCTACAGTGGCTGGTTGTCCCGCTTTGCCGAGCAACCGGCGGCCGAACCTGAGCCGGGACGAGTCCTGGTGATCTGTGGGCGGGGCGGCAGCGGGCTGAGCGCCCCCTTGCTGGAAGCGGCGGCCGCGGCCTGCCCAGGCATTGAGCTACGCGTGGCCGGGCTGCCGGACGATGCCTTCAGCAAGGCCCCGGCGAACCTGGTTCCGTTGGGGCACCTGGCCGATCCACTGGAGGAAATGCGCCGGGCATGGGTTGTCCTGGGCAGCGCCAGCGATAGCCTGGTGTCCGAAGCGGCGTCCCTGGGCTGCCGCTTCGTGGCAGTGGCCGAGGCACGTCCATTCGATGAGCAGTTGTATCAGGCGCGACGCCTGGAGGCGGCGGGCCTTGCCCTAGGCTTGGAGGCCTGGCCCGCCCCGGTCCAATGGCCCTCGGTACTGGAAAAAGCCGGTGCCCTCGATGGCCGGCGCTGGCGCCGCTGGGCGGACATCGCCGCCAGCGCTCGGGCGGCGGCCATTATCCAGGAGCAGGCCGAGGCAGTCTTCAAAAGCCTTGGCGAGCGGTATTGAAGCAGCTTTCCACCTCGGTGGCGTCAGGCGTGCGCAGCACCTGCAGGGTGTCGCCCTCCCAATGCACCAGGCCACGCTCGGCGAAACTGCGCAGCCAGCCTTCCATGGGCCAGACCTTCCAGCGCTGATGAAAGCGCAGGGCGTTGGTGATGATGTCCTGGAAGTGATTCAACGGCGGGCTATAGGTCGGGTGGTACTGATGGTAGGCCAGGGCTTCGGCTACTCGCAGCGGCACTTGGCGCGCCTGTGCACGGAAGGCGAAGTCAGTGTCTTCGGCGCCATAGCCGGTATAGCCCTCGTCGAAGCCGCCGATGCGTTCGAACACCGGGCGGGTACAGGCGAAGTTCAGCGACCAGAACAGCGCGTGTTCCAGTTCATCTCCCGGCTCGCCGCGGTAGACGCTCAAGGGGTGAGCCACGCTCTGGGCGCGCAGGCTGGCTTCGTTCCAGCCCGGTGCGTTGGCGCCTTCGGGAAGGTAGCGCACCGCGCCCAGGTGCAGGTCATGGGGATAGGCGCGCAGGGCGGCCAGGTAATGCTCCACCAAGGTCTCGGAGGGGATGCAGTCCACGTCGAGGAAGATCCAGGGGCCCTCCACCGGCAGGCCGAGTATTGCATTGCGCGCCCGGGCCAGGGGCAGGCCGTCCACGCCTTCGAGTACCTGTTCATGCACGGGAAAGCGATCGCTGTGCAACGCGGCGGCTGGCTCGTTCATATGCACCACCCACAGCCCCAGGGGCAGAACGGTGGAATGCTCCAGCCCCTTGAGAAGATTGTGCAAATGGCCGCTGCGCCCATGGACCAGAGTGATCACATGCAGGCCCGCAGAGGCGGGGCCGCTGGCGACATGGCCAGGAGGGGAGGAGGGTGTGGTGGTCATTCGAGAGCTCCCGAAACATAAAACCAGGCAGTTGGTAGCGGGGCGCCAGGCTTGGCATTAAGATGCCAGCGCATCCCTTCGGCCATGAGGCGCCTCACAAGGCAAGCCCCGCATCCGGGGCGCGATGGGCGCCGTCCCGCTTCACTAGTCGACTCGGCCAGGGCTGCAAAGGTTTCTTCCCACCGACCAATGTCGCCCGCGGCACTCAGGAGTAAGCATGTCACCAAAGGATTTGTTACTGGCGCTGGTCGTGATCGTCGCCTGGGGCTTGAACTTCGTCGTGATCAAGGTCGGCCTGGACGGTTTGCCGCCCATGCTGCTGGGGGCGTTGCGCTTCGCCCTTGTCGCCTTCCCCGCGGCGCTCTTCATCAAGCGACCGAAGCTGCCATGGCGCTGGCTGCTGGCCTATGGCGCCACCATTTCCCTGGGGCAGTTCGCCTTCCTGTTCGAGGCCATGGCCCACGGGATGCCGCCGGGGCTGGCTTCTCTGGTGCTGCAGAGCCAGGCGTTCTTCACCCTGTTCTTCGCCGCGCTCTTCCTGCGTGAGCGACTGCGCCCGTCCAGCGTGCTCGGGCTGCTGGTGGCCGCTGGTGGCCTGGCAATGATCGGTCTGGAAGGAGATCACGTTACGCCCATGCTGGCCCTGCTGCTGACCCTGTGCGCCGGCGCCATGTGGGCCATGGGCAACATCATCACCCGGCGCTTCGGCAACGTGGACCTGGTCGCCCTGGTCGTCTGGGGGGCGCTGGTGCCGCCTTTGCCGTTTCTGGCGTTGTCCTGGTGGCTTGAAGGGCAGGCGCGTATCGTCGATTCCTTGCTCAACATTCACCTGAGCTCGCTGCTGAGCCTGGCGTACCTGGCCTTCATCGCGACCATGCTCGGTTATGGCCTGTGGAGCACGCTGTTGTCCCGTTACCCGGCGGGCAAGGTGGCACCCTTTTCGCTGCTGGTGCCGGTGGTGGGGCTCAGTTCTTCGGCCTGGCTGCTGGGTGAACGCCTGGGCCCGCTGCAATGGGCCGGTGGCGCGCTGGTGATGGTGGGCCTGCTGATCAACGTGTTCGGGCCGCGCCTGTTCAGCGGGCGTGCTGCCGGGCAGGCTACCCCCAGCCGCTGAGGGCGCAGGCCTGCCGGACCTTGGCTTTTATGGCATCATCGGCGCTTTTCCCTGTTCGCCCTGGAGAAGCCCATGAGCCTGCCCACCGTCACCGTCGTTCCCCCCGGCAAACCCTTGCAGGGGCGGGTGGCGCCGCCAGGGTCCAAGTCCATCACCAACCGTGCCCTGCTGCTGGCGGCACTGGCCACGGGCACCAGCCGCCTGAGCGGCGCGCTCAAGAGCGATGACACCCGCCACATGTCCGAAGCCCTGCGGCAGATGGGCGTCGCCATCGAAGAGCCGGACGCCACCACCTTCATCGTCACCGGCAACGGGGGCCTGCGCGTTCCGGCGGGGCCGCTGTTCCTGGGCAACGCCGGCACCGCGGTGCGCTTCCTCACGGCGGCGGTGGCGACCGTGCCTGGCACCGTGGTGCTCGACGGCGACGCCTATATGCAAAAACGCCCCATCGGCCCGCTGCTGGAGGCACTGCGGGCAGCGGGTATCGATGCCCAGAGCCCCACGGGCTGCCCACCGGTCACGGTTCGCGGCGGCGCGCTCAAGGCCAGCCGGCTCGAGATCGACGGCGGCCTGTCCAGCCAGTACGTTTCCGCGCTGCTGATGCTGGCGGCCCTGGGCGAAGCGCCCATCGAGGTGGCGCTCACCGGCAAGGACATCGGCGCCCGTGGTTATGTGGACCTGACCCTGGCCTGCATGCGCGCCTTCGGCGCCCAGGTGGACATGCTCGACGACGCCACTTGGCGTGTCGCTCCTGGTGGCTACCAGGCCCATGACTACCTGATCGAGCCGGACGCCTCCGCCGCTACCTACCTTTGGGCCGCCGAAGCCTTGACTGGCGGCGCCATCGACCTGGGCGTGGCCAGCGATGCCTTCACGCAGCCCGACGCCCAGGCCCAGGCCCATATCGCTCGCTTTCCGGACATGGCGCCGGTAATCGACGGCTCCCAGATGCAGGACGCCATCCCGACCCTGGCGGTGCTGGCCGCGTTCAACCGCACCCCGGTGCGCTTCACCCAGCTGGCTAACCTGCGCGTCAAGGAGTGCGACCGGGTACAGGCTTTGTACGATGGCCTGAACGCCATCCGGCCCGGCCTGGCGACCGTGGAAGGGGACGACCTGCTGGTAGCGGCCGATCCCGCGCTGTCTGGCAGTCACAGCGAGGCAATCATCGATACCCATTCCGATCATCGCATGGCCATGTGCTTCGCCCTGGCCGGGCTCCAGGTCAGCGGCATCCGTATCCAGGACCCAGCCTGCGTGGCCAAGACCTACCCGGCCTACTGGGATGCGCTACGTGGGCTGGGCGTGGAGCTGCATTTCGCCTGAGGTCCGGCCGCCCACCGCTCGGCCGACCAGCGGAACTCTTGCCCCCGTATCGCTTCGGACGTTCAAGCGCTTCATGAAACGTCGGCCCGCCAGGGTGTTGAACCCGGCGGGCGAGCATCCGCGAGCACAGGAGGCCCAGCGCCATGAGCGACGCCCTGCAGGAGTACAACCGCAAGCGTGATTTCGAAGCCACGCCGGAGCCCTCCGGCCAGGCCCGCCCGGGCAAGGGCCAAGACGCCGAGCACGCGCTGCAGTTCTGCATCCAGAAGCACGATGCCAGCCATCTGCACTACGATTTTCGCCTGGAGCTGGACGGCACGCTGAAAAGCTGGGCCGTGCCCAAGGGGCCCTCGCTGGACCCCCGGGATCGCCGCCTGGCCATTCAGGTGGAGGACCATCCCATCGACTACGCCAGCTTCGAGGGCCATATCCCCGAGGGCCATTATGGCGCCGGCGATGTGATCGTCTGGGATCGGGGTGTCTGGCAGCCGGAGGAAGAGCCGCGCAAGGCCTTCGAAAAAGGCAGGCTGAAGTTCCGCCTGCAAGGGGAAAAGCTCAGCGGTGTCTGGAACCTGGTTCGCACCGGCATGAGTGGAAGCAAGCAGCAATGGTTTCTGATCAAGTCTCATGACGAGGCGGCCCGGGACCATGATCAGTACGACGTGCTCGAAGCGGCCCCGGACAGCGTGATCAGTGATCGTACCCTGGTGCCGCGGGCGAGGGGCAAGGCGGCCTCGACCAGGATACCAGCGAAAACGCCGTCCAGGTCCCGCTCGGCTGACACCAAGCCCGCTACCCCCGCCGCGAGCCCGTCCGCCTCAAGCAAGAAGCGCGGCGCGCTGGAAGGCGCGGTGGCGGCACCGCTGCCAGAGACGCTCACTCCCGAGCTGGCGACCCTGGTCGAGTCCGCGCCGGCCGGAGAATGGACCTACGAAATCAAGTTCGACGGGTATCGCATCCTCGCCCGGATCGACCAGGGCGAGGTTCGCCTGTTTACCCGCAACGGTCATGACTGGACCGCTCGGCTACCGCGCCAGGCCCAGGCACTGAAGGCTCTGGGGCTGGAATCCGCCTGGCTGGATGGCGAAGTGATTGTCAACAATGATGAAGGCGTACCTGATTTCCAGTCCCTGCAAAATGCCTTCGAAAGCGATCAGGCCCAGGCTATCGTCTATTACCTGTTCGACCTGGTTTACCTCAATGGCATGGACCTGTCCCAGGTGCCTCTGGAGCAACGACGCGCGGCCTTGGACAAACTGCTGCAGGCCAACCAGGATGACGGTCTGCGGTTTTCCGCCAGCTTCGACGAAGCGGCCACGTCACTGCTCGACAGTGCCTGCTCCCTGAAGATGGAAGGGCTGATCGGCAAGCGCCTGGGCAGCCCCTATGTCAGCCGTCGCAGCAATGACTGGATCAAGCTCAAGTGCAAGCA
The DNA here is from genome assembly GCF_049895785.1 of Pseudomonas sp. DC3200b2. Lineage (NCBI taxonomy): Bacteria > Pseudomonadati > Pseudomonadota > Gammaproteobacteria > Pseudomonadales > Pseudomonadaceae > Pseudomonas > Pseudomonas sp. DC3200b2. The sequence continues at coordinate 1,143,671 of NZ_JAFCTA010000001.1, forward strand.
TCGCCAGGAGTTCGTGGTGGTGGGCTATACCGAACCCCGTGGCAGCCGTAGCGCTTTCGGCGCGCTTCTGCTGGGGCTGCACGACGCGGACAGCGGGGAGCTGCGTTACGCCGGCAAGGTGGGCACGGGTTTCAACGAACACACCTTGAAGACTATCCATGCGCGACTACAGCCCCTGGAAGTGAAGAAGCCCGCCTTGGCCAACCCACCCAAGGGCGCCGAGGCACGTGGCGTCCACTGGCTGGAGCCGACGCAACTGGCCGAGGTGGCCTATGCCGAAATGACCCGTGAGGGTTCGGTGCGCCACGCTGTGTTCCACGGCTTGCGCCAGGACAAGCCCGCCACTGAAATTACCCAGGAGACGCCCATGGATACGGCCAAGCTCAAGGCCGAGAAGGCCTCGACCAAAGCACCTGCCAAGGCTGCGTCAGCCAGAACGGCGGCCAGGGGCGCGAGCGCTGGCGCCGACGAAGCCAAGCCGGCACCGCTCAAGGCCACCCGGGTTGGCAAACAGGAAGCTCTCGCCGGGGAGATCCGCATCACCCATCCCGACCGTGTGATCGATGCCACCAGCGGCACCACCAAGCTACAGCTGGCTCAGTACTACGCCCAGGTGGCGGCCTGGATACTGCCCCACCTCGAGCGGCGTCCGGTGGCGCTGGTACGTGCGCCGGAAGGGGTAGCCGGCGAGTTGTTCTTCCAGAAACATGCCGAACGGTTGAAGATCCCCGGCATCTCGACCTTGGGGTCGGAATTTTCCGGCCAGCCGGTGATGGTGGTGGACAACCCCCAGGCATTGCTGGGGGCGGTACAGATGAGCACTGTGGAGTTCCATACCTGGAACGCCACCAGCAAGGACGGCCAGCATCCTGATCGTTTCGTGCTGGACCTTGACCCGGACCCGGCCTTGCCCTGGAAGGCCATGGTGGAAGCTACCCAACTGACCCTCACGGTGCTCGATGAGCTGGGGCTCAAGTCATTTCTCAAGACCAGCGGCGGCAAAGGGATGCATATCGTGGTGCCGCTCAAGCCCAAGGACGACTGGGAAAGCGTCAAGGCGTTTTCCCATGCCATCGTCAGCCACCTGGCCAGGCTATTGCCGGATCGCTTTTCCGAGGTGGCTGGGCCCAAGAACCGAGTGGGCAAGATCTTCGTGGATTACCTGCGCAACTCACAAGGGGCTACCACCATTTGCGCCTTCGCGGCCCGTACCCGCGAAGGCCTGCCGGTATCGGTACCGGTGTCACGCGAAGAAGTGGCCGGGCTCAAGGGCGGCAACCAGTGGAACATCCATAACATTCACGAGCGGCTCGCAGAGATGGAAGGCAATGACCCTTGGGAAGGCTACGCCAAGGTGCGCCAGACCATCACCGCGACCATGCGCAAGAAACTGAACATGAAAAAGTGAAACGCGCGAATGCCGGCCCGCCTCGGGGCCGGTCTCGCTCAACCGGAGGCCCATGAGCAAGATCATCACTGAACCGCAGGACATGGCCAGCAAGGCCCAGGAGACCAGCGACAATGCCATGTTCGGCACGCCCAAGGCGCGGCTGGACTTCTACCGCAACGAAATCCAGTACGAAACCTCGCTGCTGTCCAACCGCACCAATGCCTACCTTTCCGCGCAATCGTTCCTGGTCATCGCCTTCGCCTCCTCCATGGCCAACCTGAACCCGGACTGGGGCAAGCTCTTCACCCTGGTGGTGCCACCCATCCTCGCCCTGCTGGGAATCGTCAGTTCCTTGCATGCCTGGCCGGGCATACGCGCGGCTTACGAGATCATCGACCATTGGCATTTCAAGCAGTACCAATTGCTACGCGCCGAGCCGACCATGGGCGCGGCCTATGACGACTCGCCGCTGTTCAGCAAGTATGAAGCCCAGGAGAAGGGGTTTCGCCAGTCATTGCTGTTTTCCATGCGTACTCCCTGGATCTTCACCGGGTTCTGGGTGGTGCTGGGGGCCTTCTCCTTGTGGCTGCACTTCGGAAAAACCTAGCCGCCGCCGGGACTCGAAGCGGCCTCAGCGAGTATCGATCCTTCCTGCAAAGCCTAGGCCGAGCGCTATTCGGCGCTGGGCGGCAGCCAGCGTTCCACCCGGTTCTTGCCACTGCGCTTGGCGCTGTACAGGGCGGCATCCGCGGATTTGAGCAGCACGCTCTTGTCGAAGCCGCACTGCGCGGTGCAGGCGACTCCAAACGAAGCGGTCACACGCAGCGACCCGTCGATTTCCGCGTACGTCATGGCTTCGAAGGAGGCCCGGATGGTGTCCGCCTTGATGACCGCATCTTCCGTGGTGCAGTCCGGGAGGATCACCATCAGCTCTTCGCCGCCGAATCGGCAGGCGATGTCCGAAGCCCTCAGCGAGCGCTGCAGGAGCGCCGAGCAGGTTTGCAGTACGGCGTCTCCGGCGGGATGGCCGTGGTGATCGTTCAAGGCCTTGAAGTTGTCCAGGTCCAGCATCACGACGCTAAGCGGCGAATCGCTCCGCTTGGCCCGGGCCAGTTCGCGTTCTAGGGTTTCCTCCATGAACCTGCGGTTGTACAGGCCGGTGAGCGGATCCTTGATGGATTGGCTTTGCAGCACTTGACGCATCCTGCCATTGGCCAATGCCAGGGCGGTTTGCTCGGCGATGGCTTCGGCGCATTGCAAGCTTGCCTCGGGCACCCGCTCAAGGCTAGCGAAGCGAATGTACAACAGCCCAAGGACCTCACCGTAAGCGATCAAGGGCAGGCACCAGCGGACGGTGGCATCCTTCTCGAACTCGGAAAAATAGTGACGACAAGCGATGTCGTGGCCATCTTTGACCACATGACGGCGACCACGACGGATTCCCCAACAATCCTGAGGGCTCAGAAGAGCAGGATCCGGCTCCTGCAGAACCTGGGTATGCCCCCAGAAGGCCGCTGGCTGCAACGCATCGGCGGAGTTTCGATACAGATAGATGGTGCCACTGCTGTTGCGCAGCAAGCGCTTGCAATAGGTGCTGGCGAGCTGCAAAGCCTCCTCTTGGCTCAGCTCCGTTTGTAGCAGCTGAGCCAGCTCGGCGAGCAAGCCGATTTCCTCGTTACGCTGCTCCAGGTCCGCGAGACTCTGGCTGAGCTGGGTCGTGGCCGCAACCGCGGCCGCGGCCGAGTCGTTCTGCTGTTGAGCCAGCTCGGCCTGGCGCCGCATGGTCCTGCGCATGGACAGGTACATGAAGCGCCCCAGCCCCAGAGTGATCAGAAAGGTAAGGGCCGAGAGCACCACTGCCCAGCGGAGATTGCGTTGCAACTTGGCCTCGAGCACCACTACACGCTGGTTTTCAGCGGCTATGAGTTCAGCGCCGAGATTCCGGACGTAATCCATAAGTCGCTTCCCGCGGCCTGAGGCAATCTCGGCCTCGCTCGCTTCAAAGCCCGAATCGTTCCTGAGCCTGATCACCATCTCCAGGTGTGCCATTTTCATCTCGGCATGTTCGATAAGGTCTTCGACCCTGGCAATGTCTTCCTGGCTGTCGCTGGAGTAGGCCTGGCGGAGGCGCGCAAGCGCAGGGTGCATCATCGATGAGGCGATGTAATAAGGCTGTAGAAACACCTCCTTGCCCGTTAGCACATACCCCCTCTGACCGGTTTCAGCGTCTACCAGCAGGCTTTGCGTACTGCGAACGAGGTCCAGGTGTTGTTCCACCTGATTGCGTTCGATTCGGGTTTCATTTGTCCAGAACAGTGTGATAGGGCCGATGGCCGCGCAGATCGACATCACCAGGGTCGCCGTCACGGCAGCCATCAGCACGCTCGCCCTGCGATGACGAGCGAATTCAGTCGTGGCAAGCGAATCGGTCACTAACATTGACTCCTGTGCGGGAATGGGCCAATCGCATGTTCCAACAAGCCAAGCATAAGCCAATGACCTTCTTCACCAGTGACTTGCGCAACGGCCAATCCACCGCATAAAGGAAAGCGGACGAGCGGTTACCCGACCTGAGGGTTAGCCTCGATTCCGGATCCTTGTAGTCGGCGTAGCAAATGTTCCACAGGCAGGCACTTCAGGTTGTGTCCTGAGCGGCCGATAACCGGGTCAAGCCACGTACGATTGTCATTCACTCGATTATTCACAGGCAGTTTCACCATGCGTCCTTCACATGATCAACTCAAAGAGCATTACCTGAGAGCCGACCGCGTCATGCTGGGCATAGTCTGGTTCATGTTCCTGGCCGCCCTGGGGATTGCCGCGTGGTCGGATACCTGGGCCCAGGCCGGTCTGGTCGGCGGGGGCTGCGCCATCGTTCTTACCCTCTTGCAGCGAATCGCCCCAGGCTCCCGGCTGCTTCGTTGCGCCATGGGCACCGGCCTGATGGTGATGGCCGCGCTCCATATCAACCTGGGGCGCGGCTTTACCGAACTGCACTTCGGTATCTTTGTGCTGCTGGCCTGCCTGGTGTACTACCGCGACTGGCTACCCATAGTCGTTGCCGCCGGTGTCATCGCGGTCCATCACCTGGCGTTCTTTTTCATCCAGGAGCACTCCAGCGCCGTGCATGTGGTGCAGGAGCACAACATCTGGGTCGTGCTGCTGCACGCGCTCTACGTCGTCGTCGAAAGCGTCATCCTGGTGTACATGGCCAAGCGCAGCCAGGCCGAGGCCGTGGAAGGGCAAGCCCTGCTGGATATCGCCAATCGTCTCGGCGCCGACGATACCCAAGTGGACCTGGGCTATCGCAGCGATGTGCACAGCCCCGTAGTGATGCGTTTCCACCAGTTCCTCGACCAGCTGCAACGTATGGTGGGCGAGGTGATCGACGAGGCGGATCGTCTCGGCGCCACGGCGCAGAAACTGAGCGGCGCCACTACCGGCATTCGCGGTGGCGTCGATCAGCAGCAAGACGCGGCCGACCGGATGGACGCGGCGCTTCGTGCCTTGGCGGGCTCGATCGAGGAAGTGGCCGCCTGCGCTGGCCAGGCATCGAGCGTCGCGGTGGCCATCAATGGACATTCTCGCCAGAGCACTGCCGCGGTCGAACACATACGCAAAGAGATTCAGGCCCTGGCGGGTAATATCGAAACCACGGGGCGGGACGTGCTTGCGCTGGCCGAGGCTTCCGAGGAAATCGGGGCGGTGCTGGACGTCATCCGTGGCATTGCCGACCAGACCAACCTCTTGGCGCTCAATGCTGCCATCGAAGCGGCCCGGGCCGGGGAGCAGGGCAGGGGGTTCGCGGTGGTGGCCGATGAGGTTCGCAACCTGGCCCAGCGTACGGCCAGTTCCACGGTGGAAGTCAGGACGCTGATCCAGCGGCTCCAGCAAAGCACCCTCCAGGCGACCCAGGCCATGGATGAGAGCCGGGAAGGGGCCAAGCGTTGCGTCCAGGGTGCCGACCAGGCCGCGGCCTTGCTGGGCACGGTAGCCAGTGACATTGACTCGATCAGTGCCATGAGCCTTCAGATCGCCGCCAGCACTCAGTCGCAGTCGGCGGCGAGCACGCAGGTAAAGGACGACCTTGGCGCGTTGCAAGGTGTGGCTCAGGACAATGCGATCCAGGCCGGTGTGCTCGAAGGCGAGTCGGAGCACTTGAATCAGGCGACCAGCCGATTGGCGCGAGCCAGCAAGCGATTCCGGGTGACCGTCGCCTGATGTCCCGGGGAGCACTTGCTGGAAGGCTTCGGTCATCCCGCCTCGGCGGCATATAGGGCCCTGGCGAAGCGGTAGCAAAAAGCGAAGCGGCTGAAGAAAAACCATGCAGTCAAAGCGCCAGGAAAGGGATAGCTTAGGCAGCTCGACCGCCATCTTCCTCGAAAGGACGCCCATGAAAGCCGTTGCCTTGTTCGCCTCGTTCGCTTGCGTCATGGTCTGGGGGGCCGCCCAGGCTGCCGTGCCTTCTGTAGCTTCGGCCGCGCAGGCCGAACACGCCGACATGGTGGTGACCCTGCTCGGCACCGGCTCTCCAAGCCTGAGCCCTGAACGCTTCGGACCCTCCACGCTGGTGCAGGCCAATGGCCTGAACCTGATGTTCGACGCCGGGCGTGGCAGTACCATTCGCCTGGCCCAGCTCGGCGTACCCCTGGGCGCGGTGAACGCGACCTTCCTCACGCATTTCCATTCGGACCACATCAATGGCCTGGCCGACCTCTGGGCCACCAGTTACTTGCCCAGCCCGCAGAACCGCAGGACCAGCGCGTTCCAGCTCTATGGGCCCCAGGGCACCCAGATCGTGGCCGAAGGCTTGCGCATGACCATGACGGCGGACTTGATCATCCGCCAGAATGACAACGAGTCCACTGCCGAGGCGCAGCGCATCGAGGTGCATACCTTCCACCGGCCAGGCGTGGTATTCGATGAAAAGGGGGTGAAGGTCACTGCCTTCCCGGTCAATCATGGCGCGGCCATCAAGCCCAGCTATGGCTACAAGGTTCAGTACAAGGGCCATACGGTGACGCTGTCGGGCGATACCCGTTACGACCCCCGGGTCATCGAAAACGCAAAGGGGGCCGATGTGCTAGTGCACGAAGTGAATGTGATCTCCAGTCATCATCAGGATGAGGCCTGGGCCAAGCCCATCCGCGAACACCATACTTCACCGGAAGAGGCGGGCAGGGTGTTCGCCCAGGCGCAGCCCAGGCTGGCGGTGTTCTCTCATATCTCCCGACCTGGCCCCCAGGACGAGACCAACACCGACGCCATGCTGTTGCAGCGCGCCCAGCAGGCCTGGCCCCAGGGCAAAGTGGTAGTAGGGGCTGATCTGATGCGCATCTACGTGGGCAAGGACGTGACCTACAGCGCCTGGGCCCAATGAAGCGACAAACCACGGGGCTTTGCAGGATGGCGACGCCTTTGCTATGTTCAACTCTGTTCACATTCGGACACATCCCATGCCGGTATTTCTGCACATCGCTTCAACCGCGCAGCCTGCCCCAGGCCCGCGGCGGTGTGCCCTGCCGGTATCTCCTCCTGTCGTTGCAGTGATGGTGGCTGCCGTGGCTGTAGCGGTCGCGCCGCCCGCCGTGGTGGCGCTGGCCTGAACGGTCGCCTTCTCGCTCCAGTCTTTCTTGCCTCTAGGCGCTGGCGCACTGGAGCCTGTTTCCTCTTCGACAGGTAATGCTTGCATGGGTATTTCCCGATCTTCCTGGGCAGCGACCGCTGCCATGGCGTTGTTCGTGCTGCTGTGGGGCAGCGCCGCCATCTTCACTCGGTGGGGGCTGGACCACGGTTCACCCATCGCGCTTCTGATTCTGCGGTTCGGCCTGGCACTGTTGGCCCTGGCGCTTATTGGCGGATGGCGGCGGCGCTGGCTTCCCGACCCAGGTACCGGCAAACGCGTCGCCGCCACCGGCTTCTTGCTGATCGGCGGTTATTCGGTGTGTTACTTCCAGGCCATGGCCCATGGGATGACGCCGGGGCTGATTGCAACCTTGCTGGGGGTGCAGCCCATCCTGACGTTGTTGATACTGGAGCGCCGGGCGTCGCCGGTCCGCCTGGCCGGCTTGCTGTTGGCCTTGGGCGGATTGGTGCTCGTGGTCTACCAAAGCCTGGTGGCGGCCCGGGTGTCCGGGCCGGGTTGCGTCTTCGCCTTGCTGGCCCTGGCTTTCATGACCTTCGGGGCCTTGCTGCAGCGGCAGGTAAACCAACACCCCGCTCAGGTGCTGCCGCTGCAATATGTAGTGAGCCTGCTGCTGTGCCTGGCCCTGGCATCCTTCCAGCCGGTAACGGCCCGGTGGGAGGTCGGACTGCTGGTGCCCGTTCTCTGGCTTGGCCTGGTGGTTTCGGTCGTGGCTCAGTTACTGCTCTATCGGCTTATCCAGACCGGCAACTTGGTCAAGGTCACCAGCCTGTTCTACCTGGTACCCCTGGTCACCGTGTTGCTGGACTACCTGGTGCTGGGCAACGTACTGAGCCGGTTGGGGCTGCTGGGCATGGGGCTGATCCTGCTTGGGCTGGCGCTGGTGTTCCGACAGCACGCGTGACCGGGGCGTAAGCGGCCCGCGCTCATCAGGCAGGCTCGAGGGGCGGGCCACGGAAGCTGTCCAGCCCCTCTACCGGCTTCAGGCGCACCGGCTGGCCAGTGCGCGCGCTCTCGTAGATGGCTTCCATCAATCGATGGTCCTGTACCCCTTCTTCTCCAGGCGTGAAGGGGGTACGGTCACTGAGCACACACTCGGCCATATGGTCCAGCTCCTGGGCAAACTGGTTCTTCGGCTGCAAAGTGAGCTCGGCATTGCGCGTGGCGTCACCGTCGCGGTCGATAACGGACAAACGCTGGCCCTGGTACAGGAAGGCGTTGGGCATGTCCAGGCTGGCCCGCTCGAGGTTCAACCGCTGGTACTTGTCATCCCGGGCGCCGTAGCTGCTCAGGCAACTGGCAAGGGTGTTGGAGGGGAAGCGCAGCGTGAACTGTACGGTTTCCTCTACATCGGCGAAGCGAGGGTCACCCGGGGGCGAGTAGGTGGTGGCATAGACCTCCACCGGCTCCTCGCCAGTGACGAAACGGGCCGTATTGAGGCAGTACAGGCCAATGTCCACCAGCGAGCCGCCACCGGCCATGGCCTGTTTGTGGCGCCATTGCCGCGCGCCATCCTCGGCTACTGTCTGGGTGTTGACGCCATGGTAGGCCACCAGGCGGCCCAGCCCCTTGTCCCGTACCAGCGCACGGGCGCGGCGGTTATAGGGCTCGTATTGAATGCGGTAGGCAACCATCAGCTTCACCTTTGCCTGGTGGCAGGCTTGCACCATGGCCTGGGCGTCTTCGCTGGATACCGACATCGGTTTTTCAGTGAGCACATGCTTGCCAGCGGCGGCTGCCCGCTCGCAATATTCGCGGTGCATGGCGTTCGGAAGCACGATATAGACGACCTTCACCTGCGGGTTGTCGCGGATCTGGTCGAAGTTTTCATAGCTGTAGCAGGCCCCGGGTGGGATGCCGTATTGGCTGGCCACGGTCTTGAGCTTGTCCGGGCTGCCGGACACCAGCGCCACGGGCCGGGCTTTCAGTGATTCGCCGAAGGCCGGCAGGATTTCTTCCAGGGCCAGGCGGCCCAGGCCAACGATGGCGAAGCCGACCCGCTGCTCCGGGGGCAGCGGCTTGGGCGGCGGTGCTGAAGGGGTATCCTGCGGGCCACGCCAGGCCGGGAATTTCACTGCGCCTGCTTCGACCTGGCCAGTGTCTACGGGGGTGGGCGCGGTGAATCGCTCGGCCATGGCCCGCGGCGCGACCACGACGGCCGTGGCGCAGGCGCCGACCAGCTTGCAGAGCGTTCGGCGGTTGAGTTGGGAGAGCTGGTCAGTCATGGGCGGTCTCACTGGGAAATGATGACAGTGGTATAGCGCGGACCGGTCAGCCCTTTGTCCGGTTCAGTCACGGCGACCAGTAGGGAGGCGGGCGGCTGGAAGTGGATAGCGACGATGCTTTCCGATAGGGACTGGCCCAAGGAGCCGCCCATGAAGCTGGTAGCAAAAGGGCTGGCCTGAAGGCTAGGCAGCGAGGACCAATGGCGCGCCCTCCATCGATACCTTTGGACTGCTTTCGCACGCTCAGGCTTTCTTCAGCGCATCCCCATGATGCAGCGCCCGGTGGCCGGACTTCGCGCTTTCCACCTCGTACTGGGGCTCGTCCTTGGACGCCGTGCGGTGCTTGCCCATGAAGTTCAGGTCGCTGGTATGCACCTTCACCACCTTGCCGTGTGTCTCGCCTGCCTGGGAATTCCAGGCAACGTTGTCGCCTTTCTTGAAAGTGGTGGCCATTGCCATCTCCTCGGATGAAATCGGAACGGGGCAGCGAGCGGTAGACCCGGACGAACGCCACCCGATTCCGCCTTTCCGCCCAGTGGCATGGCCTCGGTTAAGCCTAAAGGCCTGCAAGGTGCACGTCACCCTCGATGCGGCGTTTGAGGCATTGGCCACGGCGCTTGCTCAGGCACGCGTCTCATCCACGCTCGCCGCTGACGTCGACCAGCCGATCACCTTCGAAACGCAAATAATGGTACATGCCGCCGCGAGGCCCGTAGGTCCATTGCTCCACCGGGAGGCTAGCCATACGGCCAGCCGCATCGATCACTCGAACGTAACCCGCCGCGGCGCGGCTGGCCGGTTCGCCGCATTTGCGCAGTACCGTCGCGGTGCTGTCCTTCACCGAAACCAAGGCGCTATCGCAGCGAAAGGTCTGGTCGGCCTGGCCGACACAGGGGAGCAGCAGAACCAGGAGCAGCGCAAAGGCTTGGGTTTTCATAAGCGGTCCCTTCCAGGCAAGCCGGGTGAGCATAGCGCGTGGCTTGCCGTCCGTCGAAGAGCAGCGTGCATCGCTGAAGCGCCCTCAGGCCCTGGCCGATAAGAAAACTATTACCGTGCCATCTTCCCCGGAATCCAGCATGCCGTTGTCACATGCGCCTTCACCTCCCACGTTGCCTGGCAGCGGCAGCCATGCTCGGGTTGCCCGGCGTGCCGCCTGGCTGGTAGCCACGATCCTGTTGGGCCTGTTTGTCGGGGCCAGTGGGGTACTGAGCCAGGTCGCCTCCAAGCTCAATGAAGAGGAAAACCTGCGCAGCCAGGCGTTGGCCAGCAGAGCCAGTGAGGCCTGGCTCAACGGCATTACCTACCCCTTGCTGGATTTCGCCAACTGGGACGAGGCCTACGAGCACACTCTCGGGAACGTCGACGAAGCCTGGGCGGCTCAGCAGGTGGGCATGGGACGGTCACTCCTGGCCCAATACGGCCTGAACGGCGTGTTCATCCTGGACGCTCAAAATGAAACCCGCTACGCCTTCGCCAAGGGGCAATTCAATACCCGTCACGCCACTGAGTGGATCGACGGCGACCTCGCAGGGCTGCTTGCGGAGGCGAGGAACTATGCCGGTGAGCGAATTGCCGTCAAAAGGTACTTTACCGTAGAAGGGCGCCCGGCCCTGGTGGCCGCGGCGGCTATCAGGCCGCTGTCGTACCATTCCAAGGCCCCGGTCTCGGAACTGGCCTGTCTGGTATTCGTAGACATCATCGGCCCCGGCAGCCTGACGCGCATGGGCGAGCTGTTCGGCTTGCCCGGCCTGCGCCAGGCGCCAGCAAAGGCGACGGTCGGCCTGGCTTTATCCGAACAGCCTCCGCTTTACCTGACCTGGGACGTGGCTCGCCCTGGGGCCACCTTCCTGACGATGATGCTGCCATTGCTGGTAATGGCCACGCTGCTGTTCGGCATCGGCGCCTGGCTGTTGCTGCGCCGGTCCATCCGGGCCGCCGAGCAGGTGGACCATGGCTGCGCTGCCCAGGCTCACGTGGCCTATCTGTCGCGCCATGACTCGCTCACCGGCTTGCCCAACCGCAGCCATGCCTACCAGGTATTGCAGGAGCGCCTGGCGGGGGCCGCCCAGGGCGGTGCCTTCGCGGTGCTGTACATCGACCTCAGCGGCTTCAAGCAGATCAACGACTGCCTTGGCCACATCGCCGGGGACCAGGTGCTGACCAACGTGGCTCGTCGACTGCAAGGCGCCCTTGGCCACGGGGATTTCCTGGCGCGCCTCGGTGGGGACGAGTTCCTGGTCATCACGCCGCAAGTCTGCGCGGAGCATTTGAAAGTCCTGTGTCAATCGCTGCTGCGGAACTTCGATCCGCCCCTGGTCACCGCTGAACACGAGCTGCGCCTCGGCCTGTGCATCGGTATCGCCCAGGCGCCCATGGACAGCACCGATGGCGAGGAGCTGTTGCGCCTGGCGGACATCGCTCTTTATGAAGCCAAGGCCCACGGCCAGCATTGCTGGCAGCTTTACAACGCCGAGATGAAAACCCGGATCCTGGAGCGCCGTAGCCTGGAGCAGGATCTCAAGCGTGCCGTGCAGCAGGATGAATTCATTGTGGTGTTCCAGCCCCGCTTCGGGATCGACGGCCGGCGCATCCTGGGGGCCGAAGCGCTGGTGCGCTGGCAGCACCCGGAGAAGGGCCTGCTCAGCCCAGGCGTGTTCATTCCCCTGGCCGAAGAAACCGGGTTGATCGTCGGGCTGAGCGACATCGTGCTGCGCCGCGCCTGTGAGCTGGTGGCCAACATGCCGGAGCCGATCTTCGTATCGGTGAACCTCTCGTGCATAGAGTTCATGCGCGCCGACCTGGTCAGCCGGGTCGAACAGGCCCTGGCGGCTTCGGGCCTGCCGCCCTGGCAACTGGAAATCGAGGTTACCGAGAGCGTGATGATCGACAACGCCGAAGGTGCCCTGGCCCTGATGACACAGTTGAAGACGCTGGGTGTAAAGCTGTCCATGGATGACTTCGGAACCGGCTATTCATCCCTGGGTTACCTCAGTTGCTACCCCTTCGATGGCATCAAGATCGACCGCAGTTTCGTGATGAACCTGACCGACCCCAAGGCCAACAATGAAGCCATCGTCAGCGCGGTCATCGCCATGGGCAAGAGCCTGGGCATGGCGGTGACGGCCGAAGGCGTGGAAACGGCCGAGCAGTTGGAAGCCTTGGCGGCGTTGGGGTGCGATCAGGCACAAGGCTATCTGCTGGGACGGCCGATGACCCCCCAGGCGCTGGTCTCGCTCCTGCATGAACAACATCAGGAACGACTTACGAGCGTGGCGGGGAACGAGCAGGATGTGCCTCAATCCAGCTATAGTCCAGCGTGTGAATCCCTGCAGGTTTCCCAATGACAAGAACCATGCTGCGTGCCTTGCTACTGTTTGTCCTCGCCGGCCCGATGCCGGCAGGGTTGGCCTGGGCTGCCGGTGAGATCGAGGTGGTCACTGAAGAATTGCCGCCGTACAACATGACGGTGGGCGGCAAGATCAGCGGCTTCAGTACCGAGATCGTCCAGGCGGTGATGAAGGAAACTGGCGTCGAGGCGCCCATCCAGGTGATGCCCTGGGCCCGGGCCTATGACCGTGCCTTGTCGGTGCCCAACGTGTTGATCTACTCCATCGCCCGTACCCCCGAGCGCGAGCCCTTGTTCCAGTGGATCGGGCCCATCGGGCCGACCGACTGGTACCTGTACAGCCTCTCCGAACGGCCGGTGAAGCTCAACAGTCTGGATGACGCCCGGGGGCGGCAGATCGCCACGGTCAACATGGATGTGGGCCAGCAGTATCTGCTTGGCAAGGGCTTCAAGATGAACTCGGAGCTGCAGTCGACCAACCGCTATGAAAACAATTTCCATATGCTCAAGGTCGAGCATGTGGAGTTGTGGATTTCCAACGAGCTCAACGCCATCTATCTGACCCGGCGCAACGGTGAGGACCCGGCCAAGGTGCTGGTAAAGTCCTTGCCCTTGCCGGAGCTGAGCAGCCCTGACGGCCTGAGCATGGCCTTCAGCCGAGGCACCTCGCCGGAGCTGTTGGAGCGGTTCCGGCGTGGCTTGCAGACCATCAAGAGCAACGGCACCTATGACGGCATCATGCGGCGCTGGCTGGGCAAGCCGCATTGACCGGCGGGCACGCTAGCCCAGATACCACCAAAGCAACGACGTGCCGACCAGCCCCATCACCGAAACGATGGTCTGCAACACGGACCATACCCAGAGGGTTTGCTTGAGTTGCAGGCCGAAGTACTCGCGGACCATCCAGAAGCCGGCATCGTTCACATGGCAGAAGAACACTGAACCCGCGCCTATGGCCAACGCCACCAGCGAGCTTTGAGTAGCCGCCAGGCCGGCCATCATGGGCGCCAGGATGCCCGCCGTAGTGGTGGTGGCTACGGTTGCCGAGCCGGTGGCCTGGCGCAGGGCCACGGCAATCAGCCAGGCTAGCAGCAGGTAGGGCAGGTGGGCGCTTTCGGCCGCCTTGCTGATGGTCTGGCTGACCCCGGCTTCGAGCAAGGTCTGCTTCAGCCCGCCGCCAGCGCCGATGGTCAACAACAACGCCGCGATGGGGGCCAGGCTTTTGCGCAGCGTCTGCCCCACCCGCTCGCGGGCCATGCCGTTGGCCCAGCCGAGCAGGGCGACCGCGGCCAGTACGGCCAGGCCCAACGCGACCAGGGGCTCGCCAAGAAACTTGAGTACCACGCCCAGGGTGTTGTCCACAGGCAGGCCGACCTTGGCCAGGGTGCTGCCGAGCATCAGCGCCACAGGCAGGAGAATGATCGTCAGGGAAGCGAGGAAGCTGGGCCGCCGCTGGGCCTCAGGGCGGGCGCTGAACAGCTCGCCCAGCTCGGCGGGAATGGCCACGTCGAGGCGCCGTGACAGCCATCGCCCGTACAAAGGCCCGGCCAGGATAACGGCCGGCACGGCCAGGGTCAGCCCCAGCAGCATGGTCAGGCCCAGATCAGCGTGAAGGGCGCCTACCGCAATGAGCGGCCCCGGATGCGGGGGCATCAACGCGTGCAGGGTGGTCATGCCGGCCAGGGCGGGAATTGCGATTTTCAGCAACGGTTGGCCGGATTGGCGCGCCATCACGAAGATGATCGGGACCATCATCACCAGGCCAACCTCGAAGAACAAGGGAAGGCCGATGATCATCGCTACCAGCGCCATGACCCACGGCAGGCTGCGCCCCCTGCCCAGCCCCAGCAAGGTGCTGGCGATTCGGTCCGCCGCGCCGGATTCGGCCATGAGCGCGCCCAGCATGGCGCCCAGGGCGATGATGATGCCCGCTTCGCCGAGCAGCCCCCCGGCGCCCTTGCTGAAGGCCTTGGCGACTTCTTCCGGGGCCAGGCCGGCGCCGATGCCGGCGATGAAGGTGCCCACCAGGATGGACAGGAAAGGCGGCAGGCGCAACCCGCTGATCAACACGACGATGCTGGCGATGGCCAGTGCACAACAGGTCAGCAGGCGGGTGTCATGGGCCAGCCAGGTCACTGGGGTCAGGTCCACGGGGTACTCCTTTGTTATTGGTGTGAATACCGGCGCAACAAATTGTTGCAAGCGGACTACGGTAGACCTGCGAGGCTTTCACGGAGCTTTCAAGCCGCTTTCGCGCAGAAGGGTTTCATATGAAGACTTGCTCAGGCTGCAGGGCGCAGGAAGCGCTACAGGAGGGAGCCCCCGCACGGAGCGAGCGGGGGCCAGTGCAGCGAGGGCGGATCAGCGTTTCTGAAACTGGTAGAAGAGGTTGGGTTCGCTGACCACGTAGAGGTTGCCGTCTCTGTCCATGGTCAAGCCTTCAGCCTGGGGGGCGTCCTGCTGCAGGCCGCCCAGGTTGGATCGCAGCGAGCGGATACTGACGAAACGTCCTTGTTCGTCGAGTTCGGTTATGTTCATCGACTGGTCGCTGAGCAGCAGCAGGTGGCCGGTGCGCGGGTCGTAATAGCCGTCCGAGAGGTCGCGCCCGTAGCGTCCGCGTTCCACCCAGGCGGTAAGGTCGGTCACGGTGAGGTTCAGGGGGCCTTGGATCGAGCGCAGCATGCCGGATACCGAATAGAGTTGTTGAGGGTCCCGTTCCTTGATGGCGAACAGGCGGTCATTGCCTGGGTCGTAGGTCACGCCCTCGAAGCCTTTGTTGTTGTAGCTCAGGCCCAAGGCGAGGGTTATCGACTGGGCGCTGCTCGCCAGAATGGCCTGCTCTCGCGGCGGCAAGGTGATCACGTCCAGCCGCTGCTGGTCTTCGTCGACGATGGCCACCCGATTGCCGCCCAGGTAGGTGAGGCCTTCCGTATCTTCGAAACCCACCAGAGGGTAGCGAGCCTCCAAATCCCCCTCCTTATTCATCACTAGCAGCTCCATGGGCATATTGGTGATGGCCAGCAGCCGATCGTGGTCGTAGTCATAGGTAATGCCCGACAGGTTGCGCAGGCCCGGCGCTATGGGCTTGGCGTCGATGGTCACCCGGTAGCCAGGGAGCCAGACATTGCGGCCCGGCGCGGTGTCGCCTGTCCGATAGTTCTGCCAATGGGCCTGCAGTTGGTCGATCAGGCACAGGCGATAGGCTTGCACACAGAGCCCGGCAACCAGAGCGAGCAGCGCCAGTTGGCCGAGGTTGCGCAGGCGAACGCGCAGCCGCCACCCCTGTCGTGGACGGGAACGCAGGTGCTCCTGCGTCAGGGGCTGAGTGATCATGGCGTGGTCTCCAGGGTGCGACTCAAGGGGAGGAAAGGGTGGCGCCGGCTACCCGATGGGCGCCGTCCAGGTGAAGCGGTATAAGGCCTACGTAACTTGTTCTGAATACCGTCACGTTCATTCACCGGTCCCTGGGGCTTGCCGCGCGCCTGCATTGATTGCCGGGACATTGGCAGTAACAGGTCACAGCTTCATGAATGATGTATTGCAAAATGACGACGGCAGGACCTGACCGATGCGCTTATCAGCGCTTCTACTTTTCTCACAAACATCGGTGAGGCGAGGCCAACAGTTAGGGACATAACAGTTCCCGTTAGGAATCACGGCCTGGTTGCAACATCCAGTTACATGCTGTCGGATCGGAGGAATAGTTTGCCAACGAGGCAACAACAAAATTTTCACATCAGCTTTAATAACCTCCAGATCAAAGTTTTTATCAGCGGGTTGGTGCAGTTGCTCAGTCTGGATGCATAGTGTCTTGCGTGTGTCGCCGCTGAAACATTAACGCTAGCCAATATTGGCTCAGCCATTGGAAGTCGAGCGTCAGATGACAAAAATTGCGACCGGCCCATCCAGATTCAGCATCGCCCTCGTTAACTTCAAAACCCACGACCTGACCAGGAACTGCCTGGAATTGCTGCGTGAAACCGCCAGCGCCCAAGGGATTCCCGTATGGGTAGTGGATAACGATTCGGCTGATGAAAGCACCGAATACTTGCGTAGCCTGGACTGGATCAATCTCATCGAACGCGCCTCGCCAGGTCGCGAGCAGGGGCACATTGCCCATGGCAAAGCCCTGGATATGATCCTGAAACGTATCGATACCGAGTTCGTGCTGTTGTTGCATACCGATACTTTCATCTACGATCCGCGAGTATTTCAACTTCTGCTCGAACGTTGCACGGCTCATCCAAAGGTCGCCGCGGCAGGGTGCCTGGAGCAGTTGAACCGAGGCATGCTGCGCACGGTTTGGCGGTACAGCTCGCGCTACTGCAAGCATTACTTCCGTCGTGGCCTACGCGCGCTGGGCCTACCGGGACGCCCGCCGAAGCCGTGGAAAGAACAACATCTGAAAAGCTTCTGCACCCTATGGAACGCCAAGGCCATGAAGCAGCACGGCCTGCATTTCTGCATGGATGACCGCGTGCCGGGTTACACCCTGCAAGACCGCATGGTGGAACTGGGCTACGACATCTCCTTGGTATCGCCAGGGCGCCTGTTCAAATATCTGGATCATGTCCAGTCCGGCACCGTGGCCGCCGCTGGCGGGTACGACGCCAAGCATAGGCGCACACGCATGTACAACCGCGCGCTGGCCCAACTGCACTGAGTTGGCCGCCGGATCCCAGGAAAAATGGCTGGCCCTTTACCGCTACCCAGCGGCTGGCCTATTTTTCGCCTCCATCCTGATACTGCATTCCTGAGCAGTCAGCAGCGCCTGGCCTCGCAGCCGTGTGGCAACGTGCCGGCGCGGCGCTTGCCTCATTGCCTTTGCTCAGGCGGATCGCGCCCATCTGATGGACCTTGGTAGCACCCAGCGCCAGCTGGGATAGGCCCTTCGGAATGTTCCTTCTCCATGGCTTGCCAACTCCAGAAGCGAGGAAAGCCGACCTGACTGACGACCGATTCGTCATGATCGACGCGTTTCGAAGCTTAGATTCCCCTTGAATAGCGCTTGTCAAATTCTTGGCAATAAAAATGAACTTTTCAGTAAGGCATAGATTAAGCCCTTTTCTTGACGCTTCGGTCGCTGCTATCATCGCGCCATCTTGTCAGTCCCATGGAGGGAATTGTGAAAAGGAAAGCCATCGCAGGGCTGGTCTTCGGCATGTTGACCCATTCGTTTGCCTCGGCTGACGACCTCAAACTGCGTAACGTCCAGCTTGTGGATGCGGGCCACATCACCAGCATCGTCGGCACCGTCGCCAATACTTCGGATCATCTGGTTCAGGGGGGCTACCTGAACTTTGAAGTGACCCGCAAAGGCGAAGTCGTCGCTCGAGAGACGGTGCAGGTTCCTGACCTCGAGGCAGGCCAGGCCTGGCGCATCTGGCAACCGGTGCAGCACAGTGGTACCAAACTGACCATGGCCGTACACGCCCGTGACCCACAGGTCGCCGTCACCGCGGACGTAGTGCCGTATCCTGATTCTCTGGTCGCACACTGATCAGATAGTCCATATCAGTACCTCGCGTGGTCAAGAGCCCCAGGCTTCGCAAACCAGCTCTTCGGCTTTTCCCTGACGTCCTGACCTGCGCGAGCTCGTGCCGGTTGCCTCAACTTGCCTTGACAGGGGTGCGAACGGGGCGGACCGAGCATGGTCTGATCCGCTGAATCCATAGGCCCAGTCCGTCGTCGGTGCCTGCCCCCAGCCCAGACGAGGACCGCCCATGAGCGTCAACAAGGATGCTGTAACCGCCTTGCCGAACGACATCGTTGTAAAAAGTCGTGGTTTCTATACAGCCTATGAAGGCACCAGCGCCGGCGACAACCTGGCCATCGGCGGCACCGCCGCCTTGTACCTCCAGGGAGGCGCCGGGGCGGACACCCTGGTGGCGAGCAGCAATTACGATGTGCTGATAGGCGGTGCCGGGGTAGACAAACTGAGCGGCGGCGCTGGCAGGGACAGTTTCGTCTTCAGCAGGCTCAGCGACAGCTATGGCAACGTCCAGGGCTCCCATTCGGATCTGATCACCGATTGGAGCGCCACTGACCGCCTTGACCTCACCGGACTTGGGCTGGACTTCGCTGACCTGGCTGTCAGCTATGATGCAGCGCGCGATCTCACCTTCGTGCGAGCCGCAGAGGCCAACAGCGCCGGGAATTACTTCGAGGTCCGGCTGCAGGGCAAGCTAGCCCAGCCCCTGACCAAGGACAATTTCGTACTCCGTGTGGATGGGACCGCGGGCGATGATCGTCTCGAGTTGCGTCCTGAAGAGCGTTCTGTCGTCATCAATGGCGGAGCGGGTAACGACAGGCTAACCGACGGGGTAGGCCAGGACAGCACCAGCACCTTCCATGGCGGCGCCGGCGGCGACACTATCCTCACCGTCGCGCGCTGGGACGACGGAGCCCAGAACACCTTCCTCTACACCGCGATATCGGACAGTTTCGTCAATGACAAGACCGGAGCGGCCGCGGTGGATCAGATCTGGTCCGTGCTCAGCGGGCGGGACGTGATCGACGTCTCGGCCCTAGGCTTTACCGCCCTGGGCGATGGTTACAACGGCACCCTCAAGTTCAGCTATGACCGGGTGCATGACTACTATGTGGCGCAGTCCCTGGAAACCGATGCCTGGGGCAATCGCTTCGTGCTGAATTTTCACCTTGACGACTGGTTCCGAGACGGTGTGCCGGATACGGAAGTCGACAAGGGCCTGTTCTATTTCGCAGGCAATACCTCTACCGCTGATGAGTACAACACGGTCACGGGCTCAGACACTGCCGGCGAAGAACTCCAAGCCAACCGCGAAGGGGCCATTCTGACCGGCAACGACGGTGGCGATAACCTCATTGCCGGCGCCGGCGCCGACACATTCGTTTACCTGAGCCGTCACGACAGCATTCAGGGAGAGCCTGTGTCTTCCGATCAGTTGGAGAGAATCTCCGCTGAAGAAGACACAATCTTCGGTTTCGACGTCAGCCAGGACAAGCTGGATGTATCCGCCGCCGGCTTCACAGGCCTGGGGAGCGGCAGCAACGGCACGCTCAAGCTGATCTATGATCCAGCGCAGGGCCAGACGCTATTGCGCAATGACGAATTGCAACGCGACGGCAGCCGTTTCGAGCTGGCGCTCCAGGGGAACCTGGCGACCAGCCTGAGCGACGCCAACCTGATTACCGCGGCGGCCAATCCACCGATCAGTGCCCAGGCTGGGCCTCGCGGGCAAGCGTATTGGGAAGGCACCGCCGCCGCCAACGTCATCACGGCCGCCAGCCAGGCTTCGAACTACCTCTACGGCGATGCCGGCAACGATGTGCTGAGTGGGGGTACAGGCCGGGACGTGCTCGAAGGCGGTACCGGCGTCGACGCCTTGACCGGTGGCGGCACCTCGGGCGACACCTATGTATTCAAGTCCTTGTACGACAGTTATGGCCTGGACGGTATCTCCCATTCCGACCTGATCACAGACTGGAACGCCGCCTCGCGCCTGGACCTCACAGCCTTGGGCTTGCAAAGGGTCGGCGACGGCTACAACGGTGATGTCGCGGTGAGCTACGACGCAGGCGAGAACCTGACTTACGTGCGCTCGCTGGATAACTACCCCTCCAGCTATTACTTCGAGGTGCGCATCCAGGGAGATGTAAGAGACAGCCTTGGCACGCGCAATTTCGTGCTGATGCAGAAGGGTACCTCGCTGGAAGATACCGTCGACCAGCGAACCTCCGAGGCCCAGTACGTACTCGATGGTGGCTACG
Organism: Pseudomonas sp. DC3200b2; assembly: GCF_049895785.1. Lineage (NCBI taxonomy): Bacteria > Pseudomonadati > Pseudomonadota > Gammaproteobacteria > Pseudomonadales > Pseudomonadaceae > Pseudomonas > Pseudomonas sp. DC3200b2. Next base: position 1,164,028 of record NZ_JAFCTA010000001.1, read on the forward strand.
GGAATGACCAGCTCCACGGCAGCCAGGCGGCTGGCAACGTATTCATCGGTGGCCTCGGCGCGGACCAGCTGCATGGGATCAGCGGCGCGGATACCTACCTCTACAACAGCGTGCGCGACAGTTTCGTCAATGCCCGGGACAACGTTAGCGCCGTTGACCTGATCACTCACTTCGCCTACGGCCAGGGTGACTTGATCGATGTTTCGGCGTTGGGCTTCACCGGGCTTGGGGATGGCTACCACAACACGCTGCATTATGGCTACGACGCCAGCACGGGTCATGTGTTGGTGCAGTCCTTCGACGGCGGCCTTTACGGTGATCGCTTCATGCTCGAGCTGGACTACGCCCGCGCGTTGAAAGCAGGTAGCGGCAGCGACGCGGACCAGTTCATCTTCGCCCAGGGGCCGGGTACCGGCACGGCCTATAACACACTGACCGGCAGCCAGGCTTATGACGTGCTCTACAACCCGGGCGAAAACACCATTTTTGTGGGAGGTGGTGGTGCGGATGCGCTGATTGGCAGCAGCGCCAAGGACAGCTTCCGCTTTGAAACCGCCAGCGACAGCTACCGCGGGCGGGCTGACCTTATCAGAGACTTCGAGCTGAGCAAGGACAAGCTCGATGTTGCCGCCCTCGGCTACACCAGCTTGGGCGATGGCACCGATGGCACGCTGAAGGTGATCTACAACGAGAACCTGGACCGTACCTACGTGCGAAGCCTGGAAGTCGATGGGGAAGGGCACAGGTTCGAGGTGGCGCTGGAAGGCGACTTCACCGGGCTGGCTCACCGTAACTTCGTGTTCGCCAGCGGTACACCCCAGGCAATGGCCGCCAGCCACATGGGCGAGGCTGGTGTGGAGGCGGTGGAGGTAGCGCTGGTTGGCGTTGCGCCGGTGAGCGAGCATCCGCTGACGGCCTGATTGCCATGCCCCGGCCCTTGCGCCAGCCCTGACGTGCCAGGCGGTCCGGCACGTCAGGGTAGGGCAAGCGGGTCAGCCTATCGCCTGGTCGGTATGGGTGTTGGTGACACCGAGCATCTCCACGGCGACCGAGGCCGCGGCCGTACTTGGCTGAGCGAAGAAGATCGTCAGGTCGCTTTGGTCGCCTTCCAGGGTGACCTGGAAGAAACGTCCTTGGCCATCATCCTCCAGGCTACGGACGTAGGTGCGGCCCAGGGCTTCGTTGTAGTCGATCTTCAAGGTGCCATTGAGCCCGTCACCTTCGGCTGTGAAACCCAGGGCCCGCACATCCAGACCATCAGCACCCTGGCCGAAATCGGTGATCACATCGCTGTAGCTTCGATCCGCGGTGCGGTAGCTGTCTTCCGCGCTGTCGAACACGAAGTAATCGCTGCCACTACCGCCGGTCATGCGGTCCATGCCCTTGCCGCCGAACAGTTGGTCGGAGCCGGCGCCGCCATTCAGTACGTCGTTGCCGGCCATGCCATAGAGGCGTTCCTCCGCCGCTGACCCCATAAGCGTGTCGCTGGCGGTGGTTCCGTTGATGTCTACATAGTCATTGCCAAACGAGGACACCACCTCGGGCTGGTCGACCACCGCGAACTGAATGGTATTGGAGCCCAGGTCCTTCAGGTGGTTGCCGGCAAAGGCGATCTGGAACCGATTGCCGGCCTCGTCCAGTTCCAGTGAGCTGAGCCGAGTGATGTCAGCCTGGGCATCGTAGGAGAGCTTGAGCGTGGTGCCCTGGCCATCGCCCAGGCCGGTGAAGCCCAGCGCGGTCAGGTCGATCCGGTCATGCTCGGCGCCGTTGAAATCCAGGATCAGGTCCCGGCCCTGGCTTTTACCCGCGGCATCCACCTGGCTGTCGGTGACGCGGGTGTAAGCAAAGGTATCGGCGCCGGCACCGCCATCGAGACGATCCGAACCCGCGCCGCCGACCAGCCGGTCAGTGCTGCCGCGACCACTAAGCGAGTCATCACCAGCGCCGCCGACCAGAGTATCGCGTCCATGGGTGGTGCCATATAGGGTGTCGTTGCCCCGGCTCCCCTTTACCAGCGACAGGAAGTTCTCACTGGTCAGGCTGTTGCGATAATCTCCGTCCAGAATCAGCTCGAAGGTCTGCCCGCGGGCGTTGGGGTCGAGACTTTTCAGATAGGTCAGGTTGTCCTCGGTGCTATAGCTAAGGGCCAGGGTGCCATTATGGCCGTCGCCCAAGCCCTTGAAGCCAAGACTGGCCACGTCGATGGTGTCGCGGCTGGCATCGAACCCGGTGATGGTGTCGGCAAAACTGACACCTCCTGTGCTGTAGCTGTCGCTGAGTCGGGTGAAGCGGAAGCTGTCATTGCCCTGGTAGCCCGACATCAGGTCCGCCCCCGCGCCGCCTATCAGGGTGTCGTCCCCAGCGCCACCGATCAGCGTATCCCGCCCAGCGCCACCATATGCCAGGGCATCGTAAGCGGCCTGGTAGTGGGAAATGGTGTCGTTCCCCGCGGTGCCGAAGGTCGTCTTCACAACGGCGGTATTGGCCACCGTGCTGGTAGTGCCGACGACCTTGACCTCGCCTTCGGAATTGCCGGCAATGAAGTTATCAAGAATCTGGCTCCTGTCGGTCTGCCCGCGCTCCTCGACCCCGTAAGTCGGGTTGCCAGCTTCGGTAGAGAGCTGGTCGCCAATGGTGTTGCCCTTTATCAGGGTGCCGGTGCTGTCCTGCAGCAGGATTTCCGGCCTTGTGCCGTACTGGACATTGCTGGCGATCTCGCTGGCAACGATCCGGGTGTCCTGGGAGTTTCTGACGATCACCCCCGAGCCTTCATTCTCGGACATCCACATGTCGTCGATAACCGCCCCTTTGGCGTTATCGATCAACACCCCGCTGCCGGTGTTGTTATTGGAGTTGCCTGAGAGCAGTGTCGCGGCCTGGCCCTGGTCGTCGCCGCGCACGATGATGCCACTGCCAGTATTGTAAAAGCTGTGCACGTCCAGCACGGTCAAGGGGCCCGTCACGTCCAGCCCGGTGCCGCCGTTGTCGCTAGTCACGATATCGCTGAGAACGCTGTCTACCAATCCGGCAGCGATGATGCCGCCTCCATCGTTGAAACCGACACGGGCGTTGGTCAATTCAACGCGGCTGCCTTCCCCCCGCAGATCGATGCCATATCCTGAAACGCTGTAGGCGCTTATGTTGTCCAGCGTCACCTGCACCCCATCGCCGATGGACCAGCCGCTGACCTGGCCGTCGAAAGGCGTAAAGGCCCCTACGTTCAGGTTGCTGGCGCCCGTGTTGTTGCCGCTGATGTGGATGATGCCGTCGATGTCCCCGGCGGGGTTCTCGCTGCTTAGCTGGAGGTCGGGCGCAAACTCGCCTAGCCCTTCGAGCTTCACGTTGTCCTTGAGGACCAGCACCGTACCTGGGGACTGGGTGCTGACGATGTATTCGCCATCGGGTATGTACACCGTGCCGCCACCGGCTGCCGCGGCCGCATCGATCGCCGCCTGCAGCGCCTGGGTATCGTCGGTGCGGCCATCGCCCACCGCGCCGTAGTCTTTGACATTGAAAGTGTTCGCCATCGGGTCGTTCCTTGGTCTTTGGAAGATCGGTGCACAGCGCTTGGATCGACCAGAGAATAGGCTATGGATTCCTTTTGGCTGGCGCGCCGCCTGGCGGGCGCTCCGGCCGTTTCTCACCTACCTACCTACCTACCTGCCAGGCGGGAGCGGAGCGCGGATGTGTCACCCATCAATGACCTATTGATGATGGCCTTCATCAGACCAGCCGAAACCCTTCCGGTACTGCCGAATCGCTTGGATCAATCCCCCAACGCGAATGCCACCGCCGCCTGTGCATGGAGCAGCGTGGTGTCGAGCAAGGGAAGGGCGCTGTGCTCAGGCTTGATCAGCAGGCCTATCTCCGTGCACCCGAGGATGATGGACTGTGCGCCCCGAGCAGCTAGGGAGGCTATTACGTGCTGATACACTCTGCGCGACTCATCGCTTATCACCCCGACGCAGAGCTCTTCGAAGATAATCCGATGCACCTCTCGGCGTTCCTGTGCGTCTGGCAACAGTACGGTCAGGCCCATGGCCGTGAGACGGTCTTTCAGGAAAGCCTGTTCCATGGTGAACGCAGTGCCCAGCAAGCCTACCTTCAGCGTTCCACTCTCCAGGGCGGCCTGGCCGGTCGGGTCGGCGATGTGTACAAATGGAATGCCCACCGCCGCCTCGATCGCCGGAGCAACCTTGTGCATAGTGTTGGTACACAGCAGGATGCATTCGGCGCCGCCCGCCTCAAGCCGGCGCGCGGCATCGGCGAGTATTGCCGCGGCATCGTCCCAACGCTCGGCGTGCTGAGCGCGTTCGATGGGCCCGAAATCCACGCTGTACAGCAGCATTTGCGCTGAGCGTAGTGGCCCCAGTTGGTCGCGAACCTGTCGATTGATCAGCCGATAATATTCCGCGGTCGACTCCCAGCTCATACCGCCGATAAGGCCAATGGTACGCATGCTTCGCTCCGGTGGCAGTGGTCAGGCGTGAGAGGTTTCAGTACCCATGATTGTCGGTTGGTACCTTAAGACACCCTGGCGATCATCGCCAGGGGCTATGCTGCAGTTACAGCTGTGGGACCCAGCGCCAGCTGGGGAATGGGCGCCGGGGGAGCTTGGTATTCGGTAGCTTCGCTACCTCCTGCATGGGGTTGCGGGCCCGTCATCTCACTTCGAAGAAACCTGGCCCAGGTCGTCGTCGGAGGTGCCCTTCATATCGCTTTCGCGCAGGTCTTTGACCTGGGCAGGCGTGACGGCCGAGCCCTGGTTGCCCCAGCTGGTGCGAATGAAGTTCACCACATCGGCCACTTGCTGGTCCGACAGGCGCCAGGCGTAGCCGGGCATGGTGAAGCTGGATGGCGCGGTATGGGTCGGGATCAGGGTGCCGCCGCGCAGCACCATCTGTACCAACGAGGTGGCATCGGCGGTCTGGACCACCGGGTTGCCGGCCAGGGCCGGGAATACACGGGTATAGCCCTTGCCGTCGGTGCGGTGGCAGGCGGCGCAGTTGTCCACGTACACCGAGGCTCCCGCCTTGCTGTCGTCGCCCTTCCACAAGGCATCGCCCACCGCGCGGTCATACAGGTGGGGGCTGTCGTTCGGGTTCACCGGCGGTAGGGTTTTGAGGTAGCGGGCGATGGCGGTGAGGTCCGCGTCGCTCATGTACTGCATGCTGTGCTCGACCACGTCGCTCATGCCGCCGAACACGGCCGCGCGGTCGCTGCGCCCGGTCTTGAGGAACGCCACCAGGTCAGCTTCGCTCCAACCGCCCAGGCCGTCTCGATGATCGCCGCGCAGGCTCTTGGCGATCCAGCCCTCCAAGGGTGCAGAACCCGCCAGGAAGTCGCTGCCCTCGGAGGGGCTCAGGGCCTTTTCCTGCAGAGTGATGGCCCGCGGCGTATGGCAGGCGCCACAGTGGCCCAGGCCCTCGACCAGGTAGGCGCCGCGGTCGATCACCTCATCCGCGCCAGTGGCCTGGAACGGCTCTACTTTGGGAGCGAACATGGCGCGCCAGATGGACAGCGGCCAGCGCATGCTCAGTGGCCAGGGAATGTCCACGGGCTTGTTTTCCTGCGCCACGGGCTGCACACCGTGCATGAAGTAGGCGTACAGCGCCTGCATGTCCTCGTCGCTGACCCGGGCGTAGGAGGGGTAGGGCATGGCGGGGTAGAGCGTGCTGCCGCTCTTGCCGATGCCGTGCCGTACGGCCTGGTCGAAGTCTTCGAACGAATAACCGCCGATGCCGCTGCTGTCCGGGGTGATATTGGTGGAATAGATGGTGCCGATGGGGGTTTCCATGGGCAGCCCGCCGGCGAAGGGCTTGCCGCCCTTGGCAGTATGGCAGGCGACGCAGTCACCGGCGCGCGCCAGGTATTCCCCCTTTTTCACCAGGGCATCGGGGCTGTTTTCCGCGGCCCATGAAGGCAGGCTGGCCAAGGCCAGGGCGGCGATGAACACTGTTTTCATGGTCATCGCTCCTTATGCCTGCACCAGCGGGCCGGGGTTCTTGAGGTATTGCTCGCGGATGGCCCGCGCTGACCAATAGGTGAGCGCGGCGACCAGCCCGGTGGGGTTGTAGCCAAGGCCCTGCGGGAAAGCCGATGCCCCCGGCACGAACACGTTATGCACGTCCCAACTTTGCAGGTAGCGGTTCAGGGCACTGGTCCTGGGATCGGTCCCCATGATGGCCCCGCCATTGAGGTGCGTCGTCTGGTAGGTGGTAGCGTCGAAGTGGCTGTTGAACTCGCGCTTGTGGGCAAAGATGGCCTTGGGGTTCATGGCCTTGGCGATCTCTGCCAGCTTGTCGACCATGAATCGGGTCATCTTGATGTCGTTCTCTTTCCAGTCGAAGGTCATGCGCAGCAATGGCTGGCCATAGGCATCGGTGTACACCGGGTCCAGGTCCAGGTAGTTGTCGCGGTAGGACTGATGCGCCCCATGGGAATTCATCGACATGTGGTGGGTGTAGTAGTCCGCCGTGGCGGCCTTCCATTTGCTGCCCCATTTGGGCGTACCCGGAGGGGTGGTCACCCCGGCGATGGGCTTGGTACCGGCCTGGTTGCACCAGAAGGGCGAGCCGCCCACGAAGCCATGAGGGCCGTGGTCGAAGTTGTCGGCGTTGAAGTCGTCGATGGCGACGCCATTGCCGCCCGCCCCGATGAAGGGGTTGGTGTGGTGCTGGTCCTTGTCGAAGAACGCCTTGACGCCGGCTTCGTTCTGGTAGGCGAAGTTACGTCCCACCACCCCTTCGCCGGTCTTGGGGTCGTAAGGCTTGCCGATTCCCGACAGCAGCATCAGGCGCACGTTGTTGAACTGGAAGGCGCCGATGATCACGATGTCCGCAGGCTGCTCGAACTCCCGGCCCTGGGCATCCACATAGGTTACGCCCGTGGCCAGTTTCTTGTCCGGGGTGAGGTTCACCCGCAGCACATGGGCGCCGGTACGCAGCTCGAACAGCGGCTCCTGGCGCAGCGCCGGAAGGATGTTCACGTTGGGCGATGCCTTGGAATACATGTAGCAGGCGTAGCCACTGCAATAGCCACAGAAATTGCAGGGGCCCATCTGCGCGCCATAGGGATTGGTGTAGGGGCCAGAGGTATTCGCCGAGGGCAGGTTGTAGGGGTGATAGCCCAGCGAGGCGGCTGCCTGCCCGAACACCTGGGCAGACACCGTATTTTTCTGGGCGGGCAGCGGGAAGGGATTGGAGCGATCGGGCGCGAAGTAGTTGCCGCCCTTGCCCTGGCCGACAATCTCTCCCTTTACCGACCAGGCTGTGCCCGAGGTGCCGAACACCTTCTCGGCGAAATCGAAGAAGGGTTCCAGTTCCTCGTAGCTCACGCCGAAGTCCTGGATGGTCATGCCTTCGGGGATGAACTTCTTGCCATAGCGTTCTTCGTAATGGCTGCGCATGCGCAGCTCCATCGGGTCTACCCGAAAGTGCACCCCGGACCAATGCAGCCCAGCGCCGCCTACGCCAGTGCCTGGCAGAAAGGCGCCGAACTGGCGGTACGGCACCGCTACATCATTCACGCTATGGCGCAGGGTGACGGTTTCCTTGGAAATGTCCATGAACAGCTTTTTGCGCGAGTTGAACGTCAGCTCGTCCATGGTCTGCGGGTAGACGCCGTCCGGATAGGTGTCGCGCATCGGGCCGCGCTCGAGGGCGACCACGTCCAGGCCGGCCTCGGTGAGCTCCTTGGCCATGATCGCGCCTGTCCAGCCGAAGCCCACGATCACTACGGTTTTCTTGTCCAGTACCTTGGCCATGCTCAGCTCCGCGCGCCGTTGATGGAAACAGGCGGGAAGGCATAGCGCTCGTCACGCTCCACCCAGTCCATGAAGTCGGCGCGGGCGCCAGGGAAATTGATCAGCTTCCAGCCCACCAGGTGCTTATTGCCGCCATGGATCGGGTCGCAGAAAAAGCCCTCTTTGGTATTGCTCCAGAGCATGCTGAAGAAGGTCCCGGCCGGCAGCGCGTCGAAGCTTGCCTTGTTGTCGTCCAGGGCGTGCAGCACCTGCTCCTGCTGATCGTTGCTCAGCGCAACGAAGGGCTTGCCGTAGGTCTTGCGGCAGTAGGCATCGGTTTCCAGGATACCCAGCCGGTAGATTTCCTGAGGGGACAGCTTGAGCTGATAGCCCAGTTCGGCGGGCGCGTCGGGATGGAAGGGGCCTTGCATGTACCACAGGCCACCGCTGCCGTAGGTAGTGTTCATCTGGCGATCGATGAACTCGGGCACCCCGGCTTCCACAGCGCCCGGGCCGCGCTCGTCGCTGGGTATCAAGTGGGCGACCGCTGCCTGCAGGAAAGCCCACTCCTCCTGAGTGAAAAAGGTAGGGTGATAATCCACGACCTCGCCGGATTCTTTCGGCGGGGCGGGAACGGGGGCAGGCGTGGCGGCCAGCACCTGGCTGCCGACACCGCTGCCCGCCAGCGACACGACGGGAATCAGGGTCAAGGATTTGCGCAGAAAGTCTCGCCTGGCGTCTGAGTGGCCAGGTTTATCATTGGTCGCCATCAAGGCATCTCCCTCGGGGGGTGGATCACGGTGGTTACTGCAAGCGAGAAATCAGCGAGGGAGATTGTTTTTGCTTTTATAAAGAGTACCCAGGAAGGGCAGTATCGAAATCGATAGGAAGCTACGCTGTTTGACGAATGGTAGCAGATGTCTGCGACGATGTTACATCTTGCAATACATTGAGATTGATGCTGGGCTGATCTTATGCTGATGAATCAATTGGAAGGATGCGATGACCCGTGTGAAAGGTCCTGGCGCCCAGAGGGTGATCTGACCGCGTCGCCCCGGCCCTGACCTCAAGCCGCTACGACGCTTGCAGAAGCGCTACGGAAGTGGCGGCCGTGCGGGTTTCCACGCCCAGTTTCACGAAGATATGCTCCAAGTGTTTGTTCACGGTCCTGGCGCTGAGACCAAGAATGTCGGCGATGTCCTTGTTTGTCTTGCCACAGGTCACCCAGTGCAGCACTTCCAGCTCGCGCTCGGTGAGCGAAAAACGCTTTGCCAAGTGATGCTTGCCTTCCAGGCTCTGCAAGTTAGGGGCAGTCGACCTGGGTATCGAATGAGCGGCCCGGAGTCTGCGAGCGGTGCGTAGATGCGCCGCGACGCGCGCCAGAAGCTCCTGGCAGTCGATCGGTTTGGTCACATAATCCACTGCCCCGGCGGAAAAGCCTTCGATCACATGATTGCTTTCGGTAAGCGCGGTCATGAACAGCACGGGAATGTCGGCGAAGGCATCGTCGGCCTTGATGGCCCGGCAGGTCTGGAAGCCATCGAGGCCGGGCATCAGCGCGTCGAGCAGAATAAGGTCAGGGTGGCGCTTTTCCAGGCGTTGCAGGGCGCCAGCGCCATCCATCGCCACCAGCACCCGGTAGCCTGCATCGTCGAGCGCGCCGTGCAGCAGGGCCAGGTTCTGCGGTTCATCGTCGACGATCAATACCGTTCCGATATCCTGCGTATCAGCCGTGGTGTTCATTCAGTGCCTCGCTAAGGGCTTGCGCCAGTTGGTCGAGCTCGAAGCCACGGGCCAGGTCGCGCCATTGCGCGATCAGTTCGGCACTGGCCGGATGGCGGTTGCGAAGGTGTTCGAGCGCGCGCTCGATGCCACGAACGTAGCCCTGGGCGCACAGCTCGATGATCGGAGCCAGTTCCTCGGTCATCAACGGTTCCCGGGCGGCGGGTTGGGTGATGGCGGGCGGCAGGCTCGGTTGCCGGCGCCACTCAATGTCCAGGTGGCGTTGGAGCGCACCGAGCAATACGGGCAGGTCGAAGGGCTTGGCCAGGTGCTCGTTGCACAATGGGCTGCCGTGTTCGCTGATATCGTCGGCCAGCGGGGTGACGTTGGCCGACAGCACGATGATAGGCGCCGTAAAACCGGTATTGCGACGGATCAGCCGGGCGCATTCCAGGCCGCCCATGCCTGGCATGGCCAGGTCCAGCAGCACCAGGTCGGGCGCGCCCAGGGCCACCTGGCGGATGGCATCCTGCCCATTGGCGGCTTCATGCATCAGGAAACCCAAAGGCATCAGCATCTGCTGGATCACCATGCGGTGGGCCGGGTTGTCATCGACCACCAGGATATGGCGAGGGCGCCCGTGGTATCCGATGACGTCGTGATCACGATGGATGACTGCCTGGGGTACCCGCACCTGTGACAGGAACAGCCGCAGTTGGAAACGGGTACCTACACCCGGTTCACTGTGCACTGTCAGTTCCCCGCCCATCAGCGAAGTGAGCAGGCGGGTGATGGTAAGGCCCAGCCCGACGCCGTCGTCCCTGCGCGATGGCGCCGCCCGCTCGAAGGGCTGGAAGATCGCGTTCAGCTGCGCAGGGGCGATACCGATGCCGGTGTCGATGATTTCAAAGGTGGCGGTCTCTCGCAGGTAGCTTACATGCAAGCGTACCTGGCCCACGTCGGTGAAATTCACGGCATTGCCGAGCAGGTTGATCAGGATTTGTCGCACCCGCTTCTCGTCCGCGCGTACCACCGCGGGCAGGCGCGCCTGGCATTGCAGCACGAACTCCAGGCCCTTGGCTCGCGCCAGGGGCGCGACCATCTTCCCGACGTCCGCAACGAATTGAGGGAACAGCACCTCTGAAGGCTCAAGCCTCAGCTTGCCGGCCTCGATACGGGCAACATCCAACAGGCCCTCGATCAGTGACAGCAGGTGGGAGCTGCTGCGGTTGATGATGGCCAGCGCCTCCTGATGCTGCGCGCGCAGGTCGATGTCGCGTTGCAGCACCTGGGTAAAGCCCATGATGCTGTTCAGGGGGGTACGCAATTCATGGGAAAGGCCCGTGACGTAGCGGCTCTTGGCCGCATTGGCTGCCTCGGCCGCCTCCTTGGCCGCCTGCAGGGCCTGGTCAGTCTTGTGGTGAGCATCGATTTCCTGGATCAGCAAGGCGGTCTGGCGGTTGGACTCTTCCTGTGCCACCTGGCGGCTTTCCCGGGTGAGCACCACCCACCAGGCAAGCACCCCGGCAAATAACGTCAAGGTCAGGAAGGCTTTGACGAGCGCCAGCTGCAAGGCCTCTTGTGCTTGCGGTTGGCTGGCCAGCCCAGGCGCCACCTGGGTATAGACCAGGGCCAGGGCACCACTGAGCATTAGCATGAGCACCCCCAGCAATGCCAGGTAATGGGCCAGCCGCGTATGCAGATAGGCCTGGCGCAGCCCTGGCATCACCCTGAGCAGCAATGCCTCGAACTGTTCCGATAGCCGTGCGCGAGGCTTGCATTGGTCCAGGCAGCGCGCTTCCAGCGAGCAGCACAGGGAGCAGATGGCGCAGCCATAGGCGGGACAGCTGGCCATGTCTGGCAGCTCGAAAGTGTTGTTGCAAAGGCCGCACAACCGGGGGGGCGGCACGGTTCCCGAGGAGTAGATCAAGGCCTCGTCGTTGGCCCGGGCCATGTAGTAGCGCCCTTTGCTCAACCAGGCGATCAAGGGGGCCAGCAGCACCGCCGCGCTGAATGCCACGAGCGGCGGCGCTGCCTGGGCGAACGGCCCCAGCACGCCAAACCATGCCAGGAGCGACAGCACGGAGGCGATCAGCATCGCGCCTACCCCTACCGGGTTGATGTCATATAAATGGGCGCGCTTGAATTCGATATGCCGGGGCGACCAGCCCAGGGGCTTGTTGACCACCAGGTCCGCGACCAGGGCGCCAATCCAGGCAATCGCGACGTTGGCATAGAGCCCCAGTACCCGCTCGATGGCTTGCAGCACCCCGAGCTCCATCAGGGTCAGCGCGATCACTACGTTGAATACCAGCCATACCACCCGCCCCGGGTGACTGTGGGTAACCCTGGCGAAGAAGTTCGACCAGGCGAGGGAGCCGGCATAGGCGTTGGTGACATTGATCTTGACCTGCGAGACGATGACGAACAGCACCATCAGGGCCAGCGCCCATTGCGGCGAAGCGGTCACATGGCCAAACGCGACCAGGTACATCTGGGTCGGTTCGCTGGTACGTTCCAGCGGCACCTCGTGTTGCAGCGCCAGGAACGCCAGGAAGGCGCCGCCCAGGATCTTGAGGGCGCCTGGAATGATCCAGCCCGGCCCGGCGAGCACCACGGCGGCCCACCAGCGCTTGCGGTTGGCCTGGGTCTTCTCGGGCAGAAAACGCAGGTAGTCCACTTGCTCCCCGATTTGGGTCACAAGCGAGAGCACCACGCTGGCGGCGGCGCCAAAGTAGAGCAGGTTGAACTCGCCGCTGTCCCCCAGCCGGCCATTGAAGGTCATCCACTGCCCGAGCGCGTCGGGTTGCTTGGCAAGCACGAACACGTAGGGCACCACCAGCAAGCCGAGCCACAGCGGCTGTGTCCATATCTGCAGGCGGTTGATCAGCCCAATGCCGTAGGCCACCAGGGGTATGACCAGCACCGAGCACAGCACATAGGCCAGCCCCAGCGGAATGGGCAGGTACATTTCCAGCGCCAGCGCCATGATCGCCGCTTCGAGGGCGAAGAACAGGAAGGTGAAGGACGCATAGATCAGCGAAGTGATGGTAGAGCCGATATAGCCGAAGCCCGCGCCTCGGGTGAGCAGGTCCATGTCGACACCGTAGCGTGCCGAGTAATAGCTGATCGGCAACCCGGTCAGGAATATCAACAGCGCTACCGTTGCCACGGCCCAGAGCGTGTTGGTGAAGCCGTAGCTCATCACCAGCGTACCGCCCACCGCTTCCAGCGCCAGGAAAGAGACGGCGGACAGCGCCGTATTGGCGATCCGGAACTCGGACCATTTGCGCGCGCTGATGGGCGTGAACCTCAGTGCGTAGTCCTCCATGGCGTCGTCGGCCACCCAGCGATTGTAGTCACGGCGGATCTTTACGATGCGTTGGGTGCCCAGCTTGGCCACGGCGACGCTCCTGTAGTTTCCCCGGAGCGAGCAATTTGCATGCCCTTCGTACCGATTCTGTCGACCTGTAACGGTTCGGCGGGTACGTCATTTGACGTACCCGGCCAGTCAGTCAAATGACGTACCGCCTACGTCATGCGCCTTATAACCCCCCAGGCCGGGCTGCGGCCATCCTGTGCCGCAGATGCCGCGAAGTGGGTCGCGGCGCACTCAGGGCACAGGAGCGGGGAACATGCATTCGATTAACAGGGGGAGCACAGGTCGCTTCGTGCTGGCGGCAGCGGTGATGTCGATGCTGGCCATGGGCATAGGTTCGCCGCGGGTATGGGCGGACGATGCCAACACGACCGGACTGGCGATCACGCCCAGCGAAGTGACGGTCGGGCAGCTGCACTCGGCCACCGGTACCATGGCCATTTCCGAAACCGGCTCGATCCAGGCCGAGCGTCTGGCCATCGAGCAGATCAACGCGCAGGGCGGGGTGCTCGGCCGGCAGATCAAGATCATCCAGGAAGACGGCGCTTCGGACTGGCCCACCTTCGCCGAGAAAGCCCGCAAGCTGTTGGTCAATGACAAGGTGGCCACAGTGTTCGGCTGTTGGACCAGCGCTTCGCGCAAGGCGGTCTTGCCAGTGTTCGAACAGCAGAACGGATTGCTCTACTACCCCACCTTCTACGAAGGCCTCGAACAGTCCAAGAACGTCATCTACACCGGCCAGGAAGCCACCCAGCAGATCCTCGCCAGCCTGGACTGGATCGCCAAGACCAAGGGCGCCAAGAGCTTCTACCTGATCGGCTCGGATTACATCTGGCCACGCACGGCCATGAAGATCGCGCGCAAGCATATCGAGAACGTGCTGCACGGCGAAGTGGTGGGCGAAGACTACTACCCACTGGGCAATACCCAGTTCGGCTCCCTGATCAACAAGGTCAAGCTGAAGAAACCCGATGCCGTGTTCGCTGCCGTGGTCGGGGGCTCGAACGTAGCGTTCTACAAACAGCTCAAGGCCGCGGGGGTGACCGCCGCCAAGCAGAACCTGCTGACCATTTCCGTCACCGAGGACGAGCTGCTGGGCATTGGCGGTGAAAACATGGCCGGCTTCTTTGCTTCCATGAAGTACTTCCAGAGCCTGGACAACCCCAACAACAAGGCTTTCGTCGAAGCCTTCAAGGCCCGATATGGCGCCAACGCAGTGATCGGTGACGTCACCCAGGCAGCCTACCTCGGCCCCTGGTTGTGGAAGGCCGCGGTAGAGAAAGCCGGTAGCTTCGATGTGGACAAGGTAGTCGCGGCCTCGCCCGGCATCGAACTCAAGACCGCGCCCGAAGGCTACGTGAAAGTGCATGAAAACCACCACCTGTGGAGCAGGACACGCATTGGCGAAGCGCAGGCCGATGGCCAGTTCAAGGTGATCGAGGAAAGTGAGCTGATCGAGCCCAATCCCTTCCCCAAAGGCTACCAGTAATCACCCTGGCGGGGCCTTCACCGGCCCCTTTCCTGGACCCACGGGAGGCCCCTTATGGAATGGCTATCGGAGTTCGGCGCTATCGCGGCCATGCAGGCGTTCAACGGTTTGTCCGTGTTCTGCGTGCTGCTGCTCATGGCCCTGGGCCTTGCGATCATCTTTGGCCAGATGGGTGTGATCAACATGGCCCATGGCGAATTTCTCACCGTAGGTGCCTATACCACCTATGTACTCTCAGGCTTGACCCTGCACTACGCCCCGGCGCTGCAGCCGTACTATTTTTTCCTCGCGATCATCGTCGCCTTCTGTGTGGCCGGGGCCATCGGCTGGCTGGTGGAGTGGGCGATGATCAGCCGCCTCTACCACCGCCCACTCGATACCCTCCTGGCCACCTGGGGGCTGTCATTGATGATGCAGCAGGCGCTGCGCTCGATCTTTGGCGCGCGTGAAGTGAGCGCCGAACTCCCCGAATGGTTGATGGGCTCGGTCAGTCTCGGTGATGCGCTGGATATTCCGCGCAACGGCCTGTTCACCGTTGCGCTCACGCTGCTGCTGACCGCCGGCCTGTTCCTGATGCTGTACCGCTCGCGCTGGGGCTTGCAGATGCGCGCTACCGTGCAGAACCGGGTGATGAGCCGGGCGGTGGGCATCGATACCAAGCGCGTGGACCGCATGACCTTCGCCCTGGGCTGCGGCGTGGCCGGGGTCGCGGGGGCAGTCTTCACCACCATAGGTTCCACCGGGCCTACCGCGGGCTCGCTGTACATCGTCGATACCTTCCTCACCGTAGTGTTCGGCGGCGCGGCCAGCCTGCTCGGCACCATCGCCTCGGCCTTTGCCATAGCCCAGACCCAGTCGATCTCGGAATTCTTCATGAGTGGCTCGATGGCCAAGGTACTGACCCTGTCAGCGGTGATTTTCATCCTGATGCTGCGCCCGCAAGGGTTGTTCGCCAGCAAAGTGCGCAAGTGAGGCTCTCCTGATGAAAACCCTGGACAAATTTCTCGGTGGCCGCCAAGGAACGCTGGGCCTGCTGGTGCTGGCCCTGCTGATCCTGGTGGTGTTCCCGCTGGCCTTGGATGGCTTTCGCCTGAACATGGTGGGCAAGTACCTGACCTACGCCTTCGTCGCGGTAGGCCTGGTGCTGTGCTGGGGGTACGGCGGCATCCTCAGCCTGGGCCAGGGAGTGTTTTTCGGCCTGGGCGGCTACTGCATGGCCATGTTCCTGAAGCTGGAAGCCTCCGACCCCATCGCCACCAAGATCCAGACCACACCGGGCATTCCTGATTTCATGGACTGGAACCAGCTGACCGAGCTGCCGGCCATGTGGCAGCCGTTCCACAGCTTCGGTTTCACCCTGCTGGCGGTGGTGGTCGTCCCGGTGCTGCTGGCCCTGGTCATCGGCCTGGCGCTGTTCAAGCGCAGGGTAGGGGATGTGTATTTCTCCATCGTGACCCAGGCCATCGCGCTCATCCTGACCGTGTTGATCGTGGGCCAGCAGGGCTTGACCGGGGGCGTCAACGGCATCACCGACCTCAAGACCCTGCTGGGCTGGGACATCCGCACCGATACCGCCAAGTCGGTGCTGTATTTCGTGAACGCGGGCCTGCTTCTGGGGTGCGTGGTGCTGGCCAAGCTGGTGCTGGCTTCCAAGCTGGGCCGCTTGTTGATGGCAATGCGCGACAAGGAGGAGCGGGTGCGTTTCAGTGGCTACGACGTATCGAGCTTCAAGATATTCGTGTTCTGCATGGCCGCTGCCTTCTCCGCCATCGGCGGGGCCATGTTCACCTTGCAGGTGGGGTTCATGTCGCCCTCGTTCGTGGGCATCGTTCCCTCCATCGAAATGGTCATCTTCGCCGCTGTTGGCGGTCGGCTGTCGCTGCTCGGCGCGGTTTATGGCGCGCTGCTGGTCAACTTCGGCAAGACCTATTTCTCCGAAAGCTACCCGGAGCTGTGGCTGTACCTGATGGGCGGCCTGTTCATCGTCGTGGTGATGTACCTGCCAAACGGCCTGGCCGGGCTCTGGGCCACCTCCCGCCGGCGCCTGCTCGCCCGGCGCGCCGCCACCCCTGTGAAAGACGTTGCGCTGGAGGGTCAGCCATGAGCGCGAAGGCAGTCGGTTTCGAAATGAACAAGCCGGTGTTGGCGGTCGAGGGGCTGACGGTGTCATTCGACGGCTTCAAGGCGGTCGATGACCTGAACCTCTATCTGGACCGCAACGAGGTGCGAGTGGTGATCGGGCCCAACGGCGCGGGAAAGACCACCTTGCTGGACCTCATCTG
Source organism: Pseudomonas sp. DC3200b2 (assembly GCF_049895785.1). NCBI lineage: Bacteria > Pseudomonadati > Pseudomonadota > Gammaproteobacteria > Pseudomonadales > Pseudomonadaceae > Pseudomonas > Pseudomonas sp. DC3200b2. The sequence continues at coordinate 1,180,644 of NZ_JAFCTA010000001.1, forward strand.
CGGCAAGACCCGGGCCACCGCCGGCAGCATCCGCTTCAAAGGACAGGAGCTGACGCGCAAGGCCGAATACCAGATCGTGCGCGCTGGGGTAGGGCGCAAGTTCCAGACCCCGTCCATCTATGAAGCGCTGACGGTATTCGAAAACCTGGAGATGAGCTACCCCGCCGGGCGCAAGGTGCTGGGCGCGTTGCTGTTCAAGCGCAGCGCCGAGGTCATTGCCCGGGTCGAGCAGGTGGCGGCTGAGATCTTCCTCGCCGAGCGCCTGCACAGCGAGGCCGGGCTGCTTTCCCATGGCCAGAAGCAGTGGCTGGAAATCGGCATGTTGCTCATGCAAGACCCTGAGCTGCTGATGCTCGACGAGCCGGTGGCGGGCATGAGCGTCAGTGAGCGCGGGCAGACCGCCGAGCTGCTCAAGCGCATCAGCCGCAACCGTTCGGTACTGGTGATCGAGCACGACATGGACTTCGTGAAGAGTATCGCCCACAAGGTCACCGTGCTGCATCAGGGCAGGGTGCTGGCCGAAGGCAGCATGGACGCCGTGCAGAGCAACCCGAAAGTCATCGAAGTGTATCTGGGCCACTGAAGGAAGCTGCCATGTTCAGCGTTGACCAATGGGCGTCTGGCTACGGCCAGAGCCAGATCCTGCATGACCTCGACTTGAATGTCGCCCAGCGCGAGATAGTCGCGGTGATGGGCCGCAACGGCATGGGCAAGACCACCCTGTTCAAGAGCCTCATGGGCATCCTGCCGCAATGGCGCGGCCAGCTCAGCGTCGACGGTGTCGACCTGTCTGGCTTGCCGACCCATCGGCGAGTGATGGGGGGGCTGGCCTATGTACCCCAGGGCCGCATGATTTTCTCTCACATGACAGTACTGGAGAACATCCAGACCGGGCTTCCGGCAAGCGCCGGCGGACAAGTGCCCGAGGACCTGTATGCGCTGTTTCCCGTGCTCCATGACATGCGCGGGCGCAAGGGCGGCAACCTTTCCGGCGGCCAGCAGCAACAGCTGGCCATCGCCCGGGCGCTGGCCACCGAGCCCAAGGTGCTGCTGCTCGACGAGCCTACCGAGGGTATCCAGCCCTCCATCATCAAGGACATCGCCCGCACCCTCAAAGACATCCGCCACTTGCGTGACCTGACCATCGTGGTGAGCGAGCAGGTGCTGAGCTTCACCCTGGAAATCGCTGATCGATTCCTGGTGATAGAGAAAGGGCGCTTCGTCGTCGAAGAGTCCCGCGTCAGCGTCGACGAAGCCAGCATCGCCCGCTATTTGTCCGTTTAACCCAAGGAGCCTGTAATGACCGACACCCTGATCAAAGTTGACCTGAACCAGCCTGCCACCGAAAACGAGCAGGTTCACAATCGCTGGCACCCGGACATTCCCATGGCCTGCTGGGTCAAGCCAGGTGAAGACTTCATCCTGGAAACCTACGACTGGACCGCCGGGGCGATCAAGAATGACGACGACGCCAGCGATGTGCGAGATGTCGACCTCTCAACCGTGCACTATCTTTCGGGGCCAGTAGGGGTACAGGGCGCCGAGCCGGGTGACCTGCTGGTGGTCGACCTCCTGGATATCGGGGCCCGCGCCGATTCGCTGTGGGGGTTCAATGGCTTCTTCTCCAAGACCAACGGCGGCGGCTTCCTGACCGACCATTTTCCCTCTGCACAGAAAGCCATCTGGGATTTCAACGGCCTCTATACGCGCTCGCGGCACATCCCCGGAGTCGAATTCGCCGGGCTGATCCATCCTGGGCTCATTGGCTGCCTGCCGGACCACAAGCTGCTGGAAGACTGGAACCGCCGTGAACAAGCGCTGATCGATACCGACCCGGGTAGAGTGCCACCGCTGGCCAATCCTCCCTTCGCCGCCACCGCTCACATGGGCAAGCTCAAGGGCGAGGCGCGCGACCGTGCCGCCGCCGCGGGCGCGCGTACCGTGCCGCCGCGCGAGCATGGCGGCAATTGCGACATCAAGGACCTCTCGCGCGGATCGAAGATCTACTTCCCCGTCTACGTAGACGGCGCCGGGTTGTCCGTGGGTGATCTGCACTTCAGCCAGGGCGACGGGGAGATCACCTTCTGCGGCGCGATCGAGATGGCCGGCTGGGTGCACATGCGGGTGCAATTGATAAAGGGCGGCATGGCCAAGTACGGCATCAGGAACCCCGTGTTCAAGCCCAGCCCCATCGTGCCCAACTACAATAATTTCCTGATATTCGAAGGCATCTCGGTCGATGAACAAGGCCAGCAGCACTACCTGGATGTGAATGTCGCCTATCGCCAGGCCTGCCTCAACGCCATCGAATACCTGACCAAGTTCGGCTACAGCCGTGCCCAGGGTTATGCCCTGTTGGGTTCGGCGCCTGTGCAGGGCCATATCAGCGGCATCGTGGATATCCCTAACGCCTGTGCGACCCTATGGCTGCCGACCGATATCTTTGAATTCGACATCAACCCCAGCGCCAGCGGCCCCACCAGGCATCTGGACGGCAGTATCGACCTGCCCATCGCCCCTGACCAGTAGGGAGTCGGCTAATGCCTATCTATGACTACCAGTGCCCCGCCTGCGGGCCTTTCACGGAGCTAGGCGCCATGGCCAGCAGCGCGGCCCCCTGTCCCTGCCCACGTTGTACGGAATCCAGCCCGCGGGTAATGCTCAGCGCACCGCGCCTGGCGCTGGTGGCCAGCGATAGACGCAAGGCGATGGAGATCAACGAGCGCAGCCGACACGCGCCCAAGGAGAGCCGCCAGCATGGCAATGGTTGCGGCTGCTGTTCCCCGGCCAAACCCCCCGCAGGGACTGCGCGGGGGGCGATCAAGGGCAAGCCAGGCGCAAGGCCCTGGATGATCAGCCACTGATAGTGCCGAAGCGACAAGGACGATGACCGGGTGGCTCCGCTACCCGGTGCTCTAGTTGCATGAAGGGGTAGAAGACTCAGACTGCAATATGCTCCTGCGTTCCCTCCGCTACCCCCAGCAGAACCACTTCGGCCTCGGGCGCGAATACCATGTCGCTGTCACTCAGGTCGTCCAGCCAATAGCCGGTCAAGGCGATCTCGAAGCGGTGACCCTGGGCATCGGCTTCCAGGTCCTTGAGGTAGGTACGGTCCGTTTCCCGGCTGTAGACCAGTTTGAGCGTCGAGCCGGTGCCGTCCCCAAAGCCGGTGTAACCCAGCGCCGAAACGTCGATCTTGTCGCTGCGGTCGGCAAAGTTGACGATAAGGTCGCTGAAACTCTGGCTAGCGGTACGGTAGCTGTCATCGAGCGAGGTATAGACGAAGGTATCCTCGTTCCGCATACGAGGGTCGTAATCGTTGTCGTCTACGGCATCCCCGCCATTGAGCTGATCGGCGCCTTCGCCGCCAATGATGATGTCCGCGCCCGTGCCCCCATTGATGCGATCATTGCCCGCGCCGCCCAGGATGATTTCAGGCAAGGCGCTCCCGGTGATCAGGTCTCTTCCGGGCGTGCCTTCCACCGTAGGCGGGGTGAACACCAGGTTGGTGTCGTTCAGCTGCCCCACCAGGTTGCCCTCCAGCACAAGTTCGAACCGCTGCCCTGAAGCGTCCGCCTCGAAGCTTTTAAGATAGGTTCGTGTGCCCTCTGCGTTTGCCTGTATCGCCAGGGTTCCATCATGGCCATCACCGATGCCGCTGAAGCCAAGTGCGAGCAGGTCGATACGGTCTTCGGCGGCGTTGAAGTCCAGGATGCGATCGCTTTGCGCCTGGGTGGAGGTGCGGTAGCTGTCGCTGATGTCCGTGAAGCGGAAGATATCCGCGCCCGCGCCACCGACCAGCAGGTCACGGCCACCATTGCCTTGCAGCAGATCATCGCCCGCCAAGCCTTGGATGATTTCCGCGGCGTCTATGCCCAGCAGCGTGTCCTGGGCGGCGGAACCGTCCACGTGCAGCTTGCCGTCCGGGCTGCCGAAAGTGGTATCCAGGCTGCCATCGGCATTCAGGCGCACCATGGCGAAGTCCGACAGGCTGCCAATGGAAGAGCTGGCACCCACGACCACGATCTTGCCATCGGCCTGAACGACCAGCGAAGTAGGTCTTTCGAACTCCCCGGATTGCACGTCGAAGTCAACGACGCCATCGATACCGAAGCTGGTATCGAAGCTGCCATCGGCATTCAAGCGAATGATGGAACCGCTCGACCCTACCAGCAGAAACTTGCCGTCAGGCTGGACGGTAAGTTCGGAATGATAGTCTGGGATCAGCGCCTCATCGAAATACACCACGCCGTTGTCCCCGAAGCGGGTGTCCAGGCTGCCATCCGCTGTCAGGCGCTGGACGGCATATACCGGGTCGCCCGTCACATGGCCGCCCCCCGGTATGTCGTAGCCGCCGACATAGAGCCAACTTCCCAGCAGCACGCTACCATCCGGCTGCAGGCCGGTGCTGATGCTGCCATTGTAGTAATCGCCTGTGGGGTTCAGGGACAGCTGACCGTTTTCACCGAAGCTTGCGACCGGCTCACCGTTACCGTCGAGCTTGGTAAGCGTGGTCCCGGTTTCACTGCGCAAGCCAATGAAAAAGTTGCCGTCCGCATCGATGGAAAGAGAAACACCGTCTTCATAGTAATCCGGCGTTTCAAGCGTGACGGCACCGGCCTCACCGAAGCTGGTGTCCAGGCTGCCGTCGGTGTTGAAACGCTGCACCACCAGGCCACCGCGCCCCGACTGCGCCGACACGACCTTGCCATCAGCCTGGACCGCCATCACCAGGCCCCCGTCGTCTTCCAGGTCGATGCGGGCGGGAACCAGGTCTGCGCCTTCTTGCCTGAAGGTCGTGTCGAGACTGCCGTCGGCATTGAGCCTGACCAATGAGTAATCGGCGCGGACGGCCCAGCTTTCATCCCCGGGAGAGCCCGAATAGCCCGCAATGGGGTAGAAGCTGAAGCCGCCGACCAAGAGCTTGCCATCGGCCAGTACGGTCACGGCCTGGGCCGAATCGCTGTCGCCAGTGATATCCACGGAGATACTGCCTGGGCTGGTTCTGACGGTATGGATGGTCGCTATCTTATCGCTGGTCGTAGCCATGATCTGTCCTTGGATGTGGGGTGGGGCGGAGGCTATGGATAACAGCCGCGTATTTCGTACCGGAAGCCGTATCGGTCCGCTGACAGGTTAGTCGATCTGCCTGCCGGCGCTGGTTCCGTCACCGGCTTCTGTTCCTAAGCCCTATTTGACAGCGACTAACCTACCGAAAGCCCAAATGTCACTGTCGACTGCGTCAACCCTCGTCAGCGCTGGCCCGACCGTGCTGATGCCGGCACACCGAAGACCCAGTCGAACGCCCACTGAAACACGAAGGCATAGAGCCAGAAAAACACGAACAGACCTAGATCCGTAACCAGGGCCGCCCACCAGGAAATGTCTAGCCACCACGCTACCAGCGGCACCAAAAGCAATACCAGACCGCCCTCGAAGCCCAGCGAATGCAGCAATCTGCGCCTGAAGGTACGCGTACGTTGCGCCTGTTTCGCCTCCCAGTGTTCAAAGGCATGGTTGTAGATAAGGCTCCACAACAGAGCGCTGGCCGAAAGCATCAGAGACAGCGCTCCGGCATGTGCGAAGCCGTTATCGTAGATAGCCGCGATCACAGGAGACAGCACCACGACCGCAATCGCTTCATAGAGCAGTGCTTGAAACAGCTTGCGTACGGGGCCTTGCATAGGTATCTCCAGGTTTCGTAAGGGATACCGGTTACGCTACACAGACGTATCCACCGAGGAAAATGAGATAAATTAACCCCGCCTGAATTCAACTCATGCTGGGAGCTGCCTGTGTTTTCCAATATTCCGCTCAATGCCTTACGCACTTTTGAAGCGGCGGCACGGCGTGGTAGTTTCAAGGCGGCGGCCGAGGAGCTTTCGGTTACCCCGGCAGCGATTTCCCATCAAGTGAAGACCCTCGAAGCTTGCCTCGGCTCGATGCTGTTCGAGCGCTCCGGACAGGGCGTCAAACTGACCGAAGAGGGTGAGCAGTTAAATCGCCACATCCATCGTGCATTGCTGGACATTAGTAGCGCACTGGAGCGGTTTCGCCCGCAGAGGGAGTTGCAAACACTCACGCTTTCCACCACGCCTGGCCTCGCGGCGTCGTGGTTGATTCCACGGCTGGGTGGTTTCTATCAGGCGTTTCCGCAATTCAACGTGCGCGTCGATACCCGCAACGAACTGGTGGATTTGCTGAGGGACTCAAGTATCGATCTGGCAATTCGCACCGTCAGCCGCGACGACCCGAATCTGTATCGCGAAGAGCTGATGGTCGAGCGATTCGGTGCGTACGTGGCGCCGGGTCTGATTGGATTATCAAAGACTTCTCGCATCGAGCTCATTGATCTGACCCTTCAGATACCGGGTGTGTATCCCGTGAGCTGGGAAAGCTGGTGCGCCGCGGCGGGCCATGCCGATTGGCTGCAGACGGCGCGCATGCGGGAGTTCGACGACGAGCATTACGCGCTCAGTGCCGCCATTGCGGGGCAGGGTGTAGTCCTGGCCAGTAATGTGCTTGTGGCGCGCAGCCTGGCGCGAGGTGAATTGGTAGCTTATCGCCCAGAGGTAAGCCTCCCCGGTCCGCGTTATGTGGCGGCCTGTGTGCCGGGGCGAGAACGGCAAGCGCATATCCGGGCGTTCATGGACTGGTTGGCAGGAGAGAGCGCAGACACGGGGTCGTGACAGCTGGCCTGGGCGAGCTAAGCCTGTTTGCTATCCAGTGCTAACGGTAGCAAGCGACCCTAAGCTGCCCTTCATCGAAGGCAGGATTCGGCCAGAAGCGGACATTTTCACCTGCTTCTGGCGTTGTTATTAAGCCAAAGTCAGCTCGCTACTCTTGATGTCGGCGATAGGCCCCAAGATCGAGGGGTCAAACTCATCTAGCATTTCTTTGCTGGCTAGCCGCTGAGGCAGATCCGGATTTGCCAGCGCAGCCTTTCCGATTGCAATGATGTCGGCACCATCCTTCATTACGGATGACGCATGCTCTGGCGTATGCAAACCACCATTTGCAATCAACGTCACCTGCGGCGCGTAGTGACGAGCAAGGGCAACGAGGCTGTTCCGGCCAGCAGGGAATGCTGGTTTCCAGGCTTCGAACTCTGTGACGTGAATGAAGCCGAGTCCAGCATCGTTGAGTGAGCCGAAGATCACCTCGGCAGCGTGCTCTCCCTCGGCCCATTTGTGCTCGTAGTCATTGACCTTGCTCTGCGAGATTCGAACACCCAAAGGCACCATGCCTACCGCCTTCCTTACCGCTTTTACGACTTCCAGGGTCAGGGAAATTCGAGCCTGTACGGAGCCTCCCCAATGATCGTTACGCTGATTTGTGTAGTCAGTAAGGAACTGATCAAGCAGGTATCCGTTCGCGCCGTGAATTTCAATGCCATCGAAATTTGCGGATTCGATGGCCAGGGTTGCGGCCTGAGCAAAGCCCTCGATGGCGTCGGCAATATCTTCTTCGGTCATGGCGCGGGGTACCGGGTACCGACCCTCACCGTAATAGAACTTCATCTGTTCCCCCTTTGGGCGCAGTGCCGAGGGTGCAGCCGGAACACCGACGAAGCGGTTGCCCTGGCTAAGTGCGCCTGCGTGCATGATCTGCGCGAAGACTGAACCCTGGTGAGCGTGGATACTGTCGGTAACTGCTCGCCAAGCCTGTGCCTGCTGCGCATCGGTAATGCCGGGCTGGAAGGGGTAACCCTGCGAGTGCTTTTGATCGGTATAGATGCCTTCGGTGATGACCAGGCCAAAGCCTCCTTTGGCAAAACGCTCGTAATACCGAGCCATTTCCTGGGTTACGTGCCCCGTCTCGGTAGCGCTGACGCGCGTCATTGGAGCTACCGCCAGCCGGTTCTTCAGCGAGCAGCCAGCGATATCATATGGAGTTAGAATCTGTGAATCGAGCGTCATCATATCCTCTCTGTGCTTTTCTGCCGATCAAGGCAATGTGCCAAGGTTAGGCATTGATGATGGCGATGAGAATCGGGCGAACCGGATAAGGCGCTTTAACAGAAAGCGATACAACATGCAGATTTTAGACATTGAAGTGTTTGCGGCTATTGTTGAAAGCGGCAGTCTTTCTGGTGCTGCTCGGCGACTTGGGCTGTCTCCCATGGCAGTGTCGCGGCGGCTAGCTTCTCTTGAACAAGAGCTGGGGGTCCGATTGGTGCACCGCACCACTCGCTCGGTTTCTCTCACGCCTGAAGGGGAAGTTTTCCTGCCATTTTCCACGACGCTTCTCAACGCGAGCGAGGCGGCGAAAGTCACCCTGAAGGCAAACGCAGGAACGGCCAGCGGCGCGTTGAAGGTGACTGCGCCGACGGTGTTTGGGCAGACCGTCATCATGCCGCTTATCCCGTCATTGCTGGCTGAGCATCCTGCACTGCGAGTCGACCTGCATCTCTCGGACAGCATCGTGGATATTGTCAGCTTGGGAATCGATGTCGCCATTCGTATTGCGACCCTGCGCGATTCCGCCTTGGTTGCACGCTCGCTGGCTCCGAACCCTCGCGTGCTGTGCGCAAGCCCCGCTTACCTAGAGCAGCACGGCGTGCCTTGTAAGCTCGACGACCTGCGCCGCCATCGCTGCATAGCGCTTCATGGTATGCCGCATTGGCCTTTCGTGCAGGAGGGTGAAACGGTCGGCTTCAAAGGTGAAAGCGTATTCTCTGCGAATAGCGTCGAAGCAGTACGCACCGCGAGCAAACAGGGGCTGGGGTTAGCAATGCTCACCTATTGGGATGTTCGTGATGATCTTGAAGAGAACAGCTTGCGACTGGTGGAGCTGGAGGGCGCTACTCCCGAGAAACTCTTTATCACGGCTGTGCTTCCAACCCGGCAACAGGTGCCGCATCGTGTGCGTGTTTTCCTCGACTTGCTAGAGGCATCTCTGAGCAGTCCGAAGTGAGCGCTATTGGCCGTTCGCGGTCAGCCGTGAACGGCTGCTATGGGTCCGATTCTGTTGAAAAAGTCGGCTTCGGTTTCCATGGCAGAAAATTACGCGTCTGAGATTGAAATCTGTATTCGGCGCAGAAGGTTCAGAGCTCAGATTTGACGTAGCAGCGTGAAAAAAAGGCGTTTTCACCGCTCAATACGTGGGTACTCAGGCCGGGTCGACTTTTTCAACACAATCGGTCGTTTGCTGCCAGTTTCTGCCTACCGCACCCATCAGCTACCGACGCATAGCTGCTTTCACCTAAGGCCGGATTTGCTACAAGCAGAATCGGCCTATCTCACCTACCTCACTAAGCACAGGTAGCGCTTCTGTTAACCTATGGTAGCCGGAATGCAGCGAGTCGCGGGGAACAGGGGCTTAGAAATGAAGCTGAAAATACGGGATACGGACACACGTTTCGCTTGTATTTTTGTCCTGTGTGTTTTTTTTGCCGATTTTGTTGTTGCATTGGCCAACCTAGAGCTACGAGCGGTAAAAGCAGGGGTGCTTATCTTCCTTTGGTGCCTGTTCATCAGGCACGTTTGGAAAGACCTCGCCTCAAAACGCGCTGCCTAGGCGAATATGGACAGACCGCGAGTGACCGCAATGAGTCACTTGCTGCCTTACCACTACCGACCGCAGGCGACCCAGGCTGTTTGCACACAGCCTGGACCCCTAGCGGCCATTCGATCAACGAACAGACCGAAATCTGTCCCAGCGCGGCCCAGTAGGAAATACCCAGTCACCAAGCTGCTCGGCAAAACCGATTTTTTTCGCGCCTGCCACAAGCACGCCAAGGCCAACAAGCTACCGCCGCGGATGCGTGCTGCGGAGCACTGCCGATCAGATATCCATACAATGAGCTCGTAGGTTCACCTACGGCGTTCAAGGATGCGGAGTATGGAAATGACACCCGGCTACACCAAGGGGCCGTCCACCTCGGACTGGGTCGTACGCAGCAGGCAGCCTGGCAGCATCGAGCGCATCGAAGCCTGGTTTGGCGGCCATGGTTACGATCCGCACCGGCACGATACCTACTCGATCGGCCGTACCCTGGCTGGCGTTCAGAGCTTTCATTACAAAGGTTCGCTACGCCATGGCGTACCTGGTAATACGCTCATTCTTCACCCTGACGAGGTGCATGATGGAATGGCTGGCACTGACGCGGGTTTTCGATATCGCATGGCCTATATCGACCCTGCGCTCATACAAAACGTGCTTGGTGGCCAGCCGCTGCCGTTTATCGCCGGTGGGCTTTCGAACGATCCGCGTCTGTACCGCGCCAGCGAGATTTTTGTGCAGGCGGTAGAGCATCCATTGGAGGCGCTCGAGGAGCAGGATGCGCTGTATGACCTGGCGATCGCGCTGCGTGACGTCGCAGGCAAGCCCCGTGGCCGCAAGCGTTTGGATTACCGCTGCGCTGAACGCGCCAGGTCGTTCATCCTGGAGCATCTTCACTCGGGCATCACCCTCGAGATGCTAGAGCACGTCACCGGGCGAGAGCGGTGGAGCTTGTCACGGGATTTCAGAGCCCTCTATGGCACCAGCCCTTATCGCTTCGTCACGCTCCGGCGCCTGGACTGCTTTCGCGGCTTGATCCTGGATGGCTTGACGCTGGTGGAGGCCGCGCTTGCTGCTGGCTTTCACGATCAAAGTCACATGACCCGACACTTCACTCGTTGCTTCGGGATACCACCATGGCGCTGGCTGGAGCGCTTGAATCGGCCCCGCTGATGTGCAGGATCGTACAAGAGCCGCGCATGTTGTGCCGCTAGGCTGACAGCTCCATTGAAGAGGATCTCCCATGTCGATCTCCCAATCCCCAAGTGCATCGCTGCCTGTGAATCTGATGCAGAAAGCCACGCTGATCGATCAACCATGGCGCCCCAGGGTGGTCGCGGAAATGAACGATTACCAGTTCAAGGTCGTGCGAATCGAAGGCGAGTTTATCTGGCATTCGCATCCAGAAACGGATGAAGCTTTCCTTGTGTTGGAGGGTACGCTGCGCATCGATCTTCTGGATAGCTGTGTACATGTGCAGCCTGGGGAGCTTTATGTTGTCCCACGGGGCATTGCGCACAGAACAGCGGCCAAGGGTGAGGCGAAGGTAATGATGATTGAGCCGCGCGGGGTTTTGAACACCGGGCATGAAGGCGGTGAGCGGACCGCTGAGAACGATCTTTGGATTTGACTGGAAAGATCGTACCGACGGCCAGTTCACCTATCCCGCAATGCGGTTACCGCTTGCACAACCTTGTGCTGATCGGCGCAAATGCATCAGGAGACGTATCGCCCTACACCCCCAATAAAGTCAGCTCGGAACTCGCCTCGGCAAATATGAACTGCTCCGCACCCAGGTCTTGGCTATGGTCACCGCTCAAGGCGACCTCGAAATGTTGGCCACTATTGGTGCCGGTGAAGTTCTGGACATAGGTGCGGTCGAGCTCGGCGTTGTAGCTGACCTTGAGCGTGCCGTCGTTACCGTTGCCCAGGCCGCTGTAACCGAGGGCAGAGACGTCGATCAGGTCGCGGCCGGCTGAGAAATCGGTGATCAGGTCGCCGGCATCGCTCAGGCTGTCGGTGCTGCTTGTAAAGCGGAAGGTATCGGCGCCCGAGCCTCCGCTGAGCTGGTCCGCTCCCGCGCCGCCCGTCAGCCGATCGTCCCCGGCACCGCCGCTGAGCAGGTCGTTGCCGGTGCCGCCGGCCAAGCTGTCGTTGCCGCTGCCACCGTCCAGGGTATCAACACCAGCACCGCCTGCCAGGGTATCGTCACCTGCCTGGCCACGCAGAGTGTCGTTGCCTCCCAGGCCGTTGATGCGGTCGTCGCTGAAATAGCCGACGATGGTATCGTCCCCAGTGGTCGGCGAGTCGAGGTAGTAGTCGTCGTAACTGGCGGGTTGTTCATTGAAATGGGTAGCGATCGGGTCGCCAAAGCGAATGGCCGACGCGTTGATATAGTTCGCCTGCTCCAACAGCAGCTTGAAGTAGTTGCCGTTAGCGTCCGGGGCCAGCGATTGCAGCAAGAGGTCGGCGCCCACTTGCGTGGCTTGCAGCGTGCCATCATGGCCGTCGCCCAAAGCGGTGAAACCCAGCGCGGACAGGTCCAGCACATCCTGGCGATAGTCAAAGTCCGTGATGGTGTCACTGAAATCCACGCCGCGGGTGTCGTTGGCGTAGCTGTCACGCAGGGCGGTAAACACAAAGGTATCCGCGCCGGCGCCACCGGTGAGCTGGTCAGCGCCGGCGCCACCCTCCAGGTAGTCGCTGCCGTCGTCGGCGTTCAGCGTGTCGCGCCCGGCCAGGCCGGCAAGCGTTTCGTTGGCTTCGGTGCCGTTCAGGATGTCTCTGCCGCTGGAGCCCTGGAGCAGCGTTTCGAAGTCAGTGGCTTGCAACAGGCCCAGGTAGTTGCCCGCCAATGCCAGCTGGAAATAGTGACCGTCGGCATCGGCGTCCAGGCTTTGTAGGTAGGTGCGGTCCAGGCTGGCGTTGTAGATCATCCGCAGGGTGCCGTCGTGGCCGTTGCCCAGGCCGTAATAGCCAAGGCTGGCCACATCGAGCTTGTCCTCGCCGGGCTTGAAGTCGGTGATCAGGTCGCTGGCGCCACGCACGCTGTCGCTGGCTTGGGTGTAGCGGAAGGTATCCGCGCCCGCGCCGCCGGTCAGCCTGTCGCTGCCGACGCCACCGTATAGCAGGTCATCATAGGCGCCGCCGGTCAGGCGATCATTACCGCCGCCACCGTAGAGGAGGGTATCGGCTGGATCGACAGCGGTCAGTGTGTTGCTGCTGGCCGTGCCGGTGATCACCACCCCATGGTGATTACCGAAGGCGCCACTGTCGGTGCCATAAAACAGCGTGGCGGGGTCGCCCAAGCCGCTGAAGTAGTTATCGGACGCGGTATTGAAGCCAACGAGGTCTTCGTTGCGCTCGGTCACGGCGTAGCTGGCGTTGCCCCCGCTGATGATGTTGTTGTACACCACGTTGCCGCCTGCGGAGTCTATCGCGGTGACGTCGGTGTCATCCGACGCCTGGATGATGACTTCAGCGTTGCCATGGTCCACGGCGTCGTTGTAAAGGGTATTGCCAGCGATGGTGTTGGCGGAGCTGCCGAACAGGCCTATGCCAGCGCCGCCATTATCATGCACGGTGACGCCGCTCACTCGGCTGAAGTCGGTCTGTTTGAGCAGTAGCCCTTCCTCGCCATTGCCATACAGCTCGCCGCCGGTGATCTGCACCCGATCATCAGGCTCTTCGCCTCGCGGGCCCTGGACGAGGATACCGCGCCCGCCGTTGTTGGCGGCGTCGTTGTCGGCCAGGGTGGTGCGGTAGTTGTCCAGCAGCAGGGTGAATCCGTTGCGCCCGTTGTTCTCGCTGCGGTTGTCCTGGAAGCCGCCGGCGTCTACATACGGGTTGAACGCGCCAACCAGATGGGCATAGAAACCATCAAGGCCGTTGCCGCTGGCCACGCAGTCGGTCACGCTCAGGCCGTAGGTGTTCTCCTGGGCATTGAGCCCGTTGCCGCTGCAATTGACCAGGGCCACGCCACTGAGGGTGACATTCGTGTCCGGGTTGTCGAGCAGGTTCTCCCCGCCAGTGGTAAAGCCATCCACGCGGCCGCTGGTGTTGGCGCTGTTGCCATCGAGGGTCAGGTCATGGGCGCCCACGTGCTGTGTTTCGCCAGCGGTTCGTACGATCCCGGTCACGGCCTTGTCCCAGCCGTCGGCAAGCTTGATGCGGGTTTCGTCGGCTCCGTCCCCGCCCAGGGTCACCCGGTTGTAGAGCCGCAGGCAGCTGCTGGCGCTCACATCAGGGTTACCGCTAACGATGTAGGTACCCTCAGGCAGATAGACCTCGGCATCGAGTATCTCGTCGGCCGAGTCGATGGCCGCCCTGGCGGCATCGATGGTGGCCTGGATCGCTTGGGTATCGTCGGTGACGCCATCGCCGACCGCGCCGTAGTCGCGGACGTTGTAATAGATAGTAGTCATTATGGCTCCTAGGGGGCAGCAGGCAGCTACCTGGTTAACCATGCACCACCAGCGTGGCCTGGCCGGTTTATGGGGTCGATACAAAGGTAGTTCAGGTTTGGCCTGTCGAGGCAGCGATGGCCCTGTTTATATGAAGGGCCTTCCGGGGCCCATACCGAGCAGAGTCGGCCCTAGCGGGCCTGGGCTCATGGGACAGCCTTGTCCCGGGGTTCGAGCGTTGCGGATGCCATTCGCCGCGAGGATTAGCGATCTTCTGAAGTTGCGACTATGGTATCCGGGAACCGCTATAGCCCATTACATTGTCTGCCATGCACTCGTCGCCTTGGCTAGTCGTCAAGTGTGGTTTGAGTAGCGCCTTGTAAAAAATTTGCAAGCTGAACATGGGATATTCGCTGTAAATCAAGAGCTTTAGTTCGAACGGACGCAGGAGGGGTTGCCTACGCAGTGGAAAACTTCTTTCATTCATCGGCCTGGTGGAAGTTTTGCAAGAAGCCGGTTATTCAATGAAAGATTCTCTCTATCAACGGCGCGAAAAGCTTTATTAACTTTGACGCCATTAAAAGCCAGTCACGGCGTTATTCAGTTTTTAATGCCAGAGAAGGCATCGCTTGGTAAGGAATGCTTGCGCGGAAGTGCGCCTGTCACCCCTTTCCGATGCCGCCCTAAATGGAGATAACGTCTTGATATTCAACGTGAAAGATTATTCGGCCAAAGGCAATGGCGTCGCTGATGACACTCAGGCGATCCAGCGCGCCATCGAGGCGGCGTCAAAGGCGGGGGGCGGGCAAGTCTATGTCCCCGCCGGTACCTACGTGGTCTCGGCGGGGGACGAACCCGGCGATGGTTGCTTGATGCTGCGCAACAATGTCCAGCTGTACGGTGCCGGCATGGGCAAGACGATCATTAAGGTGGCCGATGGCTCCGATACCAAGATCACGGGCGTGATTCGCTCAGCCTACGGAGAGCAGAATCACGACTTCGGGATCAGCAACCTGACCATCGACGGCAATCGCGCCAACACCACCGGCAAGATCGACGGATGGTTCAACGGTTATATCCCGGGAAAGGCCGGACACGATTCCAATGTCACCATCGACAGTGTCGAAATCAAGAACTGCTCGGGCTACGGTTTCGACCCCCACGAGCAGACCTGGAACATGGTCATCAAGAACAGCGTGGCGCACGGAAACGGCCTGGACGGCTTCGTCGCCGATTACCTGGTAAACAGTTCATTCGTGAACAACACGGCCTACGGTAATGACCGGCACGGTTTCAATGTGGTGACCAGCACCAACGACTTCACGATGCGCGACAACGATGCCTACAACAACGGCAGCACGGGCATCGTGCTGCAGCGCGGTGACGAAGACATCCCGGCGCCGAACGACATCGTCATCAGCGGGGGCAGCGTTTATGGCAACAAGGCCGAGGGAGTGTTGCTCAAGCTGGTTCATGACGTGACCGTCAGTGGCGTGGATATCCACGATAACGCCCGTTCTGGAGTCCGCTTGTACGGGAGCACCGGCGTCGAGATTCTGGACAATTCAATTCACAACAATTCCCTGGCCGTGACCTCTCCTGAAGTCGTGATCCAGTCTTTCGACGATACCCGAGGGGCTTCCGGCGACTATTTCAATGGCAGCAATAACCTGATCCAGGACAACACCATCGTGGGCAGCAACCGGTCCACCTACGGCGTGGCCGAAGTGGACGAGAAAGGCACTGACCACAACACCCTGATCAACAACACCATCAGCCATGTCTCCCGTGGGGCGACAGCGCTATACGGCGACGGCAGCACGGTCAGCGACAACCAGGGTCCGCTGCTCGGCACGGGCGGCGACGATAATTTGCTCGGTACTGGAGCCGGCGAGACCCTGATGGGGTACGCCGGCAAGGACGTGCTCAATGGCGCTGGAGGCAACGATGTGCTGGTAGGCGGGGCGGGCGTGGACAAGCTCACCGGTGGCACAGGCAGCGATACCTTCCGCTTCACTGCCGCCAGTGACAGCTATCGCACGGCCAGTGCAACGCTCAAGGATACTGTCACCGACTTCAGCGTCAGCAGTGACAAGATCGACGTGGCGGCCTTGGGGTTCACGGGCCTGGGTAATGGGCATGGCAACACCCTGCAGGTTTCTTACAGCGCTTCGAGTAACCTCACTTATCTTAAGGACTATGACGCCGACGCCAATGGCGCGCGCTTCGAGCTGGGTCTGAGCGGCAATTACCTGAGCAGCCTGAAGGCGTCCAACTTCGTATTCGCCAAGGCGCCCACCGCCCAGCTCGATACTCCCACCCCAGAGGTCGCGGTGGCGGCCGTCGCCGTGACCAACCCCCTCAATGGTACGGCGGGCGATGACACCCTGACCGGCGATGGCCCCGCCAACATCATCAATGGCCTGGCAGGCAACGACCGCATCGACGGGTTGGGTGGCAACGACCGGCTGACCGGCGGCGCGGGAGTCGATACCCTGACCGGGGGCACCGGCACCGACACCTTCGTTTACACGGCGGTCAGCGACAGCTTCCGTAGCGCCAACGGCACGGTGGCCAGCGACCTCATCAAAGACTTCAGCACCGACCGCATCGACCTGTCCGCCCTGGGTATCACCGGCCTGGGTGACGGCTACGGCACCACCGTTACGGTGACCACCAGCAGTGATGGCAGCAGGACCTATATCAAGTCCTACGTGGCGAACGCAGCCGGGGAACGCCTGGAGATCGCGCTGCAGGGCAACCAGACCGCCAACCTGGCGGCCAACAGGTTCATTTTCGCCAGTAACTCCAATACGACCCTGACCGGCACCGACGGCAGCGACAGCCTGACAGGCACCGCCAACAGCGAATTGCTGCTCGGGCTTGGCGGCAACGACACCCTCAAGGGCGGGGATGGCGGTGACACCCTCGACGGCGGCGCGGGCAAGGACGCGCTCTACGGGCAGGCCGGTGCCGATACCTTCCGCTTCAGCCAACTCCTGGATAGCTACCGTGACTATGACGCGGGCGGCGCGACCGTCACCGATACGATCTTCGATTTCGTCCGCGGGCAGGACAGGATCGACGTCAGCGCCCTGGGCTTTTCCGGGCTCGGCAGCGGCAACGGGCACACGCTGTACACCACCTATAGCGCCTCCAGCGACAAGACCTACATCAAGAGTGCCGACGCCGATGCCAATGGCAATCGCTTCGAAATCGCCCTGAGCGGCAACCTTGCGCTGACCGCCAGCGACTTCGTATTCACCCCGCGCACCACCGCGGGCATCGAGTTCCTGCCCACCCTGGGTCAGTCCAATGCCCGCCTGATGCGGGTGACCGAAGACGATAACCAGTCCGGGATCACCGAGCTGGTCAAGGATCTGGGGCGCTACACGCCCCTGGACGTGCGCAGCCAGTTCAACGATGCCGACGGCAAACCCGTCGACATCGCCATTGGCGGGACCACCGTCACCGGGCTTTCCACCGCCACGACCGAGGAGAAGAACCTGAGCTGGTGGTTCACCGACACCAATAAGCCTGGGCCTGTGCTTACCCGGGCCGTGGACCTGCTCAAGAGTCAGATCGCCACCCTCCAGAAGACCGGCCCGGTCAACCTGGATATCATCTGGGGGCAGGGCGAGGAGGGTGCCCAGCAAATCGCCAGGGCCAGCGACAAGGCGGCCGCAGAGGCCCTGTACAAGGCCTCGACCCTGAAAGTCTTCGACTACCTGCATGCACAGCTGGGGGAGTTCACCATCTACCTGATGGAAACCGGCCACTACGCCGTGGACGGAGCGCGCTACCGTGGCTATTCCGAAAGCAAGATCGCCAGCATCGTCGACGGCACCGTGCACGTGCGGCACGCCCAGGAGGCCATGGCCGCCGAGCGCGCGGACGTTCAGCTGGCGGTCGACTACACGGACCTGCCGCTGCGCCAGGAAGCCGACCCGGTGACCTATCCGGACGACGTCTGGCACCTGCACGAAGAGTCAGCGGAAATCGTCGGCCAACGCCTGGCCGATTACATTGCCAATGACCTGGGCTACAAGGGCGACCCCTCCGACAACAATGACCCCGATGACATCACCGCTTCGACCTCCAACCAGAATGGGCGAGTACAGGGTACCGACGTGGCCGATACTCTGGTGGCGGCTGGCTCGCAAAGCCAGGTGCTCAACGGTGACCTGGGCGCCGATACCCTGATCGACAAGGGTACGGGCAGCACGCTGTACATCGTCGATGATGTCGGGGACACCGTGACCGAAACCGATGCCAACAAGGCTCACATCGATACCGTGCAAAGCGCGGTGAGCTGGACGTTGAGCAGCAACGTCGAAGTGCTCGACCTCTCCGGCGACAAGGCGCTGGCCGGCACCGGCAATGATCTGGACAACACCCTGAGAGGAAACAGCGGTAACAACGTGCTCGACGGCAAGGGGGGCAGCGACACCCTTGTCGGTGGTGGCGGTGCTGACGTGTTCCGGTTCAGCGCGTGGCACGACATGGGGGTGGGCACAGAGCGCGATCAGATCGCTGAGTTCAGCGCGAGCGAGGGAGACAAGGTCGATCTCAGCGCCTTGGATGCCGATCCGCAAACGGCTGCCATGGACGGCTTCAGGTTCATCGGCAGCGCGGCCTTCGATGCCGATGCCACCGGTGAGCTGCGGTTCGCCGATGGCGTGCTGCAGGGCAGCCTGGATGCCAATGGGGCGCCAGAGTTCGAGATACGGATGATCGGGGTCGAGGAGCTCCGCTCGGCAGATCTGGTGGCGTAATGGCTAGACGCCGCTGGCCCGACCGGTTCGGGCCCCGCGGCGGCGTCTACAGGTGGGTCACGAAAGACCGGTATCGCGGCGTCGCTCCCTTGGCCGGAGCCGAGCGTGGGCAGCGCTGCGCGCTCGGATCAAGCCTTCATGATCCGTGCCGCCCCGGCATCCGCGACCCATGCCTTCTGCCCTTATTTCCAGACGAAGTACCCTAGGCATCGGCGAATGTCCAACTACCGTTTCAGCAGGCCCGACCTCCTTCGTTGGGATCTGGAGATTGTGATGACTTCTGCCTCTTCCGTTACCGCCACAATGACTACCCTGCGTACCGGCATGACCCTGGTCGATGTTTCGGGCCGCAATGACTCCAGCCACAGTGTCACCCTCGCCGACGACGGCACGTTGCGGATGACAGGGCTGACCTTCGACGGCGACCGCGAGGATTATGCGGTGGTGAGCCTGACGCCCGACGGCCAGCGCAACTTCAGCTACAGCCATGATGGCATCGAGCGATTTCCCGCGGTGGTGCCTGTCAGTGACAGCAGCGACCTGGCGGCGCAGGCTTCCGGCCAGATCCTCACCAGCCAGATCCTGTATGACAGCGGCACCTACAACCTGAGGATCATGGCGCTCAGCGACACCTTGAATGAGCGGCCCTCCGAGCTATTGTCAGTGGCCATCCCGGCACAAGGGGCCGCGCCTGAATATTCCAGCGTTCAGGCACTGGCCGATGGCATGTTCCTGGCCAGCGCCCGCAGCGACACCACCCTCAGCCTGGTGCGGTTCACCGATCAAGGGGTCATCGATCAGCGCTTCGGCGACAAGGGCGTGGCCACCTTCGTCCTGCCGGACGAGACGCCCGTCAACCCCGAAACGTCGCTGGCCCTGCAATCCAATGGCGATGTGTTGCTCGCCGGCTATCGCTATCCGGGTGGCACCGCCGATTTTAGCCTGACGCGCTACCACCCGGACGGCACCTTCGACACCAGCTTCGGGATCAATGGCACCGTGACCGTGGATGTGGCTGGCGGCAATGACCGAGCCCGCGCCGTGACCCAGCAGGCGGACGGCAAGCTGCTGATCGCCGGCAGCAGTGACAATGGCGATACCGAAGTCGGTGATGGCAACTTCAACTTCAGCGTGGTTCGGCTCAATGCCGACGGTAGCCTGGATACCAGCTTCGGCAATGGCGGCAAAGCCACCTTCGACGTCGCGGGCGGTCGGGATAGCGCACAGACCATCACTGTGCTGGATGATGGCAAGATCTTGCTGACCGGAGCGGCCTACAACACCGCCGGCGATGCCGACTTCGCCGCCGTGCGGCTCAACGCCGACGGCACGCTGGATACCAGCTTCGGTGACCTGGCCGATGGCCCCCGACCTATCGACGGCCAAGCCACCGACGATCTGGTGGTAGGCACCGGGGCCAACGAAATGCTCGCCGGGATGGCGGGCGATGACCTGCTGGACGGCGCTGGCGGTCGCGACCAGCTCAGCGGTGGGGCGGGCAGCGATGTCTTCCGGTTTACCTCTCTGGAAGACAGCTACCGTACGGCCAGCGAGGGTTTCAGTGACCGCATCACGGATTTCAATCCGGATCAGGATGTGGTGGACCTCGCAGCGCTGGGCTATTCGGGGCTGGGCGACGGCTACGGGAACACGCTGGCGCTGCGGGTAGACGCCCAGGCTCAGCGTACCTACCTCAAGAGTTTCGAAGCCGATGCGGACGGCCACCGCTTCGAGCTTGTGTTCGACGGCGATCTCGGCGGACAACTGGACGCTTCCAACCTATTGTTCGCGCCTTCGTCGATCGAGGGCAATGACGACGCCGATGTTCTGTTCGCCAGCAACCTGACCGGCAAGGTGTCGGGCAAGGGCGGCGATGACCGGCTTTACGGCGGCCTTGGCGACGACATCCTCGATGGCGGTGCTGGCCGCGACATCCTCTTTGGTTCCGAAGGGTCAGACATCTACAGGTTCACGGCTTTGACCGACAGCTACCGCGACGCGGAGCAGAACTTCAGTGACCGTATCGCAGGCTTCGACGTATTCGCCGACCGCATCGATGTGTCCGCGCTGGGCTTCACGGGATTGGGCAACGGTCATGATGGCACGCTGGCGTTGAGGGTGAGCGATGACGGAACCACTACCTACCTGAAGAGCTTCGATGCCACGGCTGAAGGTGAACGTTTCGAGATCAGCCTCAGGGGTGACTTGAGCCAGACGTTGACCAGGGATGCATTCATTTTCGCTGCCCAGGACAACGCATCGCCAGACCTGGAGCTGCTAGGCGTGGCGCGTGGGTATCAGGACGCATCGCAGCTTTCGTCCAGTGATCAAGGCTGACGAACACCTGGCATTAACCCTCGAAGGTGACCAATGAAAATGGCGATCAAGGCAAGCAGGTAAGCGATACCTGGCCAGGGTGGTAGGGCAGCAGGGCTTGGCCTTGGGGCGACTGCACCGTGGCCAGGCGCACGCGATGCTGGCGGTCATGCCGGACCAGGAATCTAGCCCAGCCGTTACTTATGCATATATCCCGTTGACATATCCATTGGCCTGATTAACATGGGATATACATTTGATATATCCCGCGAGGTGTGCCATGGAACAAGGTGCCGTTTTTCAGAGCAACCGCAGCCAGGCGGTCAGGCTGCCCAAGGCTGTTGCGCTTCCCGATGACGTGAAGCGTGTCGATGTGGTGGCTCTTGGTCGAGCTCGGATCATCACCCCTGCTGGTGAGTCTTGGGACAGCTGGTTCGACAGCGAGGGCGTAACTGCCGACTTCATGGCGGAGCGTGAACAGCCTGCCGATCAAGAGCGCGAGACTTTCTGATGCTCAAGTTCATGCTCGACACCAACATTTGCATCTTCACTATCAAGAACCGACCCCAAGAGGTGCGGGAGGTCTTCAAGCGGCACCACGGCCAGATGTGCATCAGCACCGTAACGCTAATGGAGCTGATCTACGGTGCGGAGAAGTCCTCGGACGCCGAGCGCAATCTTGCGGACGTAGAAGGCTTCGCGGCTCGCCTGGAAGTGCTCAAGTATGGCCAGGAAGCTGCCGCCCACACTGGACAGCTTCGTGCTGAGCTGGCCCGTCTTGGTAAGCAGATTGGCTCCTATGACCAGATGATCGCTGGGCATGCCCGTTCTCAAGGGCTGATTGTCGTCACCAACAACCGCCGCGAGTTCGACCGCGTACCCGGTTTGAGAATTGAGGATTGGGTAGCCCCAATCGCGTAAACGAGAAAAACGCCATGGAACACGATTAGCCCGGGCGCCCATTTGTTTTAGCAGTGTCGAACCATCGCGTTGAATGAAGGCCAACAATGTGATCAGCAGTTTGAGCCCACGCGGAAACTATCATGACAATGCGTAGCCGAAAGCTTTATCCAGCTTTTTAAACGGGAGCGTATTCGACGAAGAATCTACGCGACACATGACGAGGTTCGAAGTGATATTTCGATTACATCGAAATGTTCTATAACCCTAAACGCCGACACGGCAGTGCTATGCAGAGGTCGCCGGTAGAGTAGGAGGAATGCATTTTCTGGGCTTGGAGACTGTCTGGGGAACCAGGGGCGGTTCATATGACCGGTTTCTCAATGTTGGCTCACCTAAGCAAGCCAGCATTGGCCTGGTGTCTAACAGCTATGTCAAACGTGTGCTGTAAGGTCCTGTTGTGCTGCACCGAGCGCTGTAAGCTCAACGTTTTCCGGCGCAGCGGCGAAAACAAAGTTGCTCGCCGTGAGCTGGTCGGTCAGGTCGCCTGCCATGCTTACTTCGAATCGGTGTCCCTCGGCATCCAGGGTTTGGTTCTGTAGGTAGGTACGGTCGGTTGAAGCGCTGTAGGCAATCTTCAAGGTGGTTCCGCTGCCGTTCCCCAGCCCAGTGAGGCCCAGAGCAGAAACGTCGACGATGTCCCGTGCGAATGAAAAATCGTTGATAAGGTCAGCACCGCCGTGGAAGCTGTCGTTTACGCTCAAGTAACGGAAGGTGTCGGCGCCTGAACCGCCCGTAAGATTATCCTTGCCGGCCAATCCGATGAGTATGTCGTTGCCTTGCTTGCCGTCCAGGACGTTATTCCCCGCGTCTCCAGTCAGGGTGCTATTACTGATCAATCCTACTGGCTCGCTTGGGTATGAAGAAGGAGCAAAAACAAAATCTTCGCCATATCCTCCGATGATCGCAAAGCGGTTGCCATTCGCATCGGCATCGAGAGACTGGTAGATACCGCGCCCCAATACTTCATCACGGCTGTAAATAAGCGTGCCGTTATGTCCGTCGCCTATTCCCGTGAACCCTAGGGCCGACACATCAATTGTGCCGTCCTGATAGCTGAGCGTGTCGAGCACCCGCGCGCCCGTCGTGTCGTTGATGTAGCTATCAGTGACATTGGTGTAGATGAAGGTGCCAGGACTCCAGAAGGCACCTAGGTAATCTGCACCGCCGCCCCCATAAACCACAAAGTCGCCAGAATACGCGTCGATGTTGTCATCACCATCATTCCCGAAATAAACGTGGCCTTTGAATTCGTTTTCCTCGGTGTCATCGGCTTGGTAAATATTGTCGTCACCATTGGTGCCGTCATAGAAATCAACGAAATTGCTCGCAGTGAGCTTGTCGCGGTAATCACCTTTCAGCGCCACGGCGAAGCGGTTGCCGTCGGCATCGGCGTCTAAGCTTTCCAAGACCGTGGTGTCACTGGTCACGTAATAACGAAGCGCTAGTGTCCCATTATGGCCATCGCCGAGACCGCGCAGCTTGATTGCGCTCAAGTCCAAAGTGTCCCGCTGTACGTCAAACCCAGTAATTACATCCCGGTGGGCCCCACCCTCAGCATCCACATAACTATCGCTGACCTGCTTGAAGGTGAAGGTATCGAAACCTGTTCCTGCAATTAGCTTGTCAACGCCGGCCCCGCCTATAAGCGTCGCGCCGCCATCGTTTGCATCCAGGCTATCCCGTCCGGCTCCGCCGTCGAGATAGCTGGAAAAGCCTGCGGCAAGGCGGTCACTCGCATTTGTGCCATACAGCCTGAACCCGCTGCCATAGGTAGACCCGTCGTTGGACTGCATGCCTTGGCCTTGGAAACCTAGCAATGTATTGCCTGAGACGTAGTGCTGCACATCCCCGTCCAGCACCGGCGCGGTGATGCCGTAGGTAGAGTTCGCGCCGGCCGTAATGGCGTTGTCGGTCAGGTCATAATCAATGTCGGCTGCAATCGTCGGCATGCCGTCTTCGCTAGCGGGCAACCCCTCGATAAGGATTTCGCTGCCTGGCCCAGTGACCAGGTTCTGATGGATAGCATTTTGCTCGATATGGGTATTTTGGGTGCCTGCCAGGTACAACCCTTCCTCGCCATTGTCGTGGATGTCCAGGCCGGTGATCGTGGCCCGCTGGATATTTTCCAGCTTCACACCGACCCCACCATTGTCATAGACCGTCCCGCCGCCCAAGGTATCGTCGCCATAATCGTAGTTCTTGGCACCCTGGGCATAGCCTGTCAACACGATGCCATCGCCGCCGTTGTCATGGGAACTGCTGTTGAGCAGTATCCCTGAGTAAGTGGTCGCCGAGCTGGCCATGTGAATGTCGAAACCGTCATCCCCATTGCCGTATGCCGCATTATCCGAGAAGCGCACGGAATCACTGCGACCTTCCCGGGTAGCGAAGCGGGTAGCGAAGCCGTCCTCACCGTTGTCGTGAGCAACGCTGTCGGTGACGACCAACCCATCCGTAAGGGTGTTTGCCAACAAACCAGAAGCGCTGCAATTGGCCAGTTCCACGCCGGAAATCAGGAAGTCTTGGGTATGGGCGTTGGGGTTGGTGGCGCTACCGGTTACCAAGCCATTCACGATGCTGGTGGTGGCTGCCTGGTTACCGTCAATCGTGAGATCGCGTACGCCCGCGTCTAGGGTATTGTGGCTGGCAGAGGTACGTACGATGCCGTCGATATCACCAGAGCCGTCGGCAAGTTTCAGAGTTGTAACGCCTGCGCCATCGCCGGCGAGCGTCACATTGTTCTTGAGAGTAAGACATCCGCCATCGGCGTTTGGCCCAGTGACGATATAGGTGCCTTCCGATAGAAGTACTTCGCCACCACCAGCCTTGTAGGCCGCGTTGATTGCCAGCTGGATAGCATGCGTGTCGTCAGTTACACCGTCGCCTTTAGCGCCGTAGTCCAAGACGTTGAAAACAGTGCTCATGGTTTCATCTCTAGGTAGGTAGGAAAGCCGGACTACAGCAGGTCGGCCTACTATCAACGAGGCCTGAGACGCGCACGCGGCGACGATTGGATCGCCTTGCTTGAGTGCGGTTCCGATGCACATTCTCGTTCTGAAAAGATGCATAAATCGTCAATGACCTGCTTACCGTGAAAGTGGTAATCAAGCGGCTTAGGCCAAAGCTGCTGCGTAACGATGTGCATCAAACCCGCCGCTTGTCTCCTTCCTCGTCGATACCGGCCCATTGCCGTCAGCGAAACGGAGTTAATGGCGTTACACCACACTTCCAGTGAGCTAACCGCACGTAAGGAGCACGCATGACCCAAGTTTCTGAAACCAAGGACGTCACCGGCCAGACGGCGCTTAAGGGTTCACAAAGTACAAGCGCCGCCAGCCAGGTCAGCAGCAATTCGATCGAACTCATTGTGCAAGGCACTCCAGAGAGGGACACCCTAAGTGGTGGACTAGCCAATGAGCTACTGATGGGCGGGGGGCTCCACGATCACATATACGGCGGAGGCGGCGACGATGTGCTGGTCGGAGGCGCCGGAACCGACGTCCTGGACGGCGGCGCCGGCAACGATGTATTCCGCTTCGACCGAATCAGCGACAGCTCGCAGATCAACTTGGATTTTATTCAGTATTTTGACACTGCCCACGATATCGTCGACGTGTCAGCCTTGGGCTATAGCCGTTTGGGTAATGGCTATGGCGATACCTTGCATCTGCGTACCGATAGGCTGAACGCCGTCACCTATTTGGAAAACTACGAGCGGGACGGTAATGGCAAGCATTTTGTCTTGGCGTTCGTCAACACTGCCATCTTTACCAATGCCAACCTGCAACCGCTGATCACCGGCACCTCGCACGACAACCTGCTGGAAGGCACCGATGCCAGCGAAACCCTGAAGGCCGGCGCTGGCCGCCAGACCGTCGAAGCGGGTGCGGGCAATGATCGGCTATTCGGTGGCACTGGCGGCGATACCTTGAGCGGCGACGCAGGCGCTGACACCTTCGTGTATACCCGGCTCAGCGACAGCTACCGCAACGATGCCAGTGGCAGCTATAGCAACCGCGACCTGATCACCGATTTCAGTGGCAACGACCATGACATGATCGACCTGTCAGCGTTGGGTTTCACCGGACTGGGTAATGGTTACAACGGTACGCTGAAGGTTGTCCTCAACCGGGCCGGCGACGCCACCGCGCTTAAATCCCTGGAGGCCGATGCCAATGGTAACCGCTTTGAAATTCTGCTCAGTGGTAACCACGTCGAGGAGCTGAACGCCAGCACTGTGCTGTTCGCCCCACCTATTGACGCGACGGCTGTGACCTCTCCGCAGCCGGCTACTTCGTTGAATCTGGTTGGCGGCGATAAGGCCGACATCCTGTACAGCTACTGGGGCAACGATACCCTAGCGGGCGGTGGCGGGAATGACACCCTCGATGGTAACGGTGGCGACGATATCTTGGCCGGCGACGCCGGAAACGACACCCTCGATGGTAACACCGGTGAAGACGTCCTAACAGGTGGGTTAGGCGCGGACAAGCTCACCGGCGGCTCAGGCAGCGACCGTTTCGTGTTCACTAGCAGCGCTGACAGCTATGTCGGTAGCAGCGACCTGATCACTGATTTCATCTGGGGCGTGGACAAGCTCGACGTCGCCGCGCTCGGCGTGACCGGTTTGGGCGATGGCCGCGATGGCACCTTGAGCGTGACTTACAATGCAGGGACAGACCGTACCTACCTGCGTAGTAGCGAGGCAGGGCCCGATGGTCACGTCTTCCAGGTTGGGCTAGCCTACGGCGACTACAGCGAACTGATCACCAATGCCGACCTGATTGTTGCCGACAGGACAGACGTGGCGCTCATTGGGCACTCCACAGTTGACCATTTGAGCTAACACTTCTTGAACAGCCTAGCTATCAGCACCCACCTTAGTTTACGCACCGCTACGGTGTGAGTGCTGACGGCAGCTAGGGGGCGGTAGCCGCCTGCTGCGGTCGGCTGCTACCGACCCATTGCCGCCTTTCAATTGAAGCTTCAACCGCGCAATCGGCCCGGAGGAAATCGGGGTATGGTCGCGACTCGAAAAGGTCCGTATAGCAGTTTAATTTAATGGCTTCTCATCCAAGCTATACGGTAGCGAATGCATTCTAAATACGATCAGGAAGGCGCTTGAGTATTTGCTGACCGCCATGGCGCGCGGGTAGCTTGTAATTCGCCCATACCAAGATGGTCCAGTGAATGCTGACTATAGAAATCGCAACTATTCCACCTACCCAGGGCATGAAATCTGAAGGCATGTTCAACCCAGGCTGATTGAGCGATCCATAAGCCATTATAAGAAATATCACTATACCTATAGTGGCTAACAATTTTTCTGACGTTTCGCCCTTGAATAATCGGAAGAAATTCACTAAGCAAAGAGCCAACATACCCAGCGGCCATAGTAAAAGCCAAGCTAACCAACCACCGCTAACGAGCCAGAAAAAAGCTAGGCCGCCGTAGGCAAGTCCGACTGGAAGACAAATTGCCCAACACTCTATGCGCACCAGTAAAGCGTGAAACCTAGGTAGCGAGCCTATTTTTTCCATACGCCCCGCTCCATATGCTGTTTCCAATCATGGCGAGCTTTTGCTGCCCACAGAGGCCAGATACTACCCGTAACCATAGGCCGAAATCGCTCCGTCGCTGCTTGGCGAGCGGCAGTAACCAATATTGCATCGGCCAGCATCTGCCATTGGGTCACCAACTTCCAAAAAAAGGTGCTCAAGCGGCGCTCACCTATTGGGGTTACCTGCCATCATGAACGGCCGCTAAGGGTGGGTTGCTGCCCGTCACGGACGGCATCCATGGGGCGTTTGCTACCCTCCTGCAAGGCACCTGCAAACCAGGTCGGTCCCTACATCGACCAAGCTTCCACTTCGCCCACGCCAGCCAGGCGCAAAAGGGCTAACATCTGCACATTCAAAAACCTGGCTAGCCCGCATGAATGATCGTTACCCTGACCAGAACGAACGGCGATGGCCTTTCGTTTTGGCTGCCGTGGTCTTCTGGAGCCTGGCTGTCTGGTTTGCCTGCCTTGGCGTCGCGCTGCTGGCCATTTCGCTCTTCGTCTGCGGCCTGAGCATGATCTGGCCGAACCTGTTTTACCGGCGCGAGGGAGTCGGGCGGCTCAAAGCCTGGGTCGAGTGGTTCCGATAGGCAATACGGCCTGGTGCGAAAGGTAGTTCGTCTCGGTGATTTGAAAAGTCCATGGCACGTCTTGTTGGTCAACGCATTGTCAATCGCCAGGGTCATGTCCGTATGCCTCATCATGATCCATGCTCTACCGCCCAGCCTTCCGGGATAACGACTCATGAAAGACCTGAACCTTTGCGCCGCCCAGTATTGTGCGGTGGCGGGCGACCTTGAGGGCAATATCGCCCGGCATGCAGCGCTCATGTCGGAGGCCGCCACGCATTGCGTCGATTTTCTCCTGTTCCCCGAGCTGTCGCTTACTGGGTATGAGCCCACGCTAGCCTCTGAATTGGCCCAGGCGCCGGATACCACCCTTTTGCAGCCACTGCGGGATCTGGCGAAGCACTCAGGCATGACCACGGTCGTCGGGCTGCCAGTACGTCAGGCTGACACCGGCGCGGTAATGATCGGTGCGTGGGTGCTGGGCGGCGATGGCACCCAAGCGCTCTATACGAAGCGACACCTTCATCCCGGCGAAGAGGCGGTGTTCAGCCCGGGCACTGGCGGGGCTTTGTTGGAAATCGCCAATGAGGCAGTGGCCTTGTCCGTGTGTGCCGAGTTTACTCATGCCAGCCATGCGCAAGCGGCCGCGCGTTCAGGGGCTCTGGTATATGCCGCCAGCGTCCTGATCAGCGATGACGGCTACGCCGTGGATAGTAAGCTGCTCCAGGGCTACGCCAGGGAGTATTCCATGGGTGTGCTGATGGCCAATCACGGGGGGCCATCCGGCGGGTGGGCATGCGCGGGGCGAAGTGCGTTCTGGGCCCCGGGTGGCGCTTTGATCAGCGGCGCCGCGGGTAAGGGAGACTGCCTGGTGATCGCTCAACGCCAGGCGGGTACATGGAAGGGGGCGGTCCATGAGCTTTCCTGGCTTGCTTGAGTCAGGGGGCCGATCGTTGCGCTGAAGCCGGGAACCGTGCCGGACGCCCCCCTGTTGCGTTGCAAATCGCGGTACATGGCCGGGGAAACGAGCGTCGGCGCCCGGCCTGGCCCCGGCGCGCCAGTCGCCGCCTTGCCTTTAGGCTTCGCTAGCCGCTGATCCGGCGGGCCTTCAAGTAGCCAACGCGGGGCTAGAATTCATTCACCTCAAGCTTGCGCGGGTACGCCGACATGACCACGGCCTTCAATGTTATGGACTACGGCGCCAAGGGCGATGGCGTTACCGATGATACCCGGGCCATTCAACTGGCCATCAATGCGGCGGCCAAGGCTGGCGGGGGCGAGGTACGGATTCCGCCTGGCACCTTTATCGTCAGCGGTCCGAACGCCGACGGCGCCTGCGTTACGCTAAAGAACAACGTGCACCTGGTCGGCTTCGGCCAGGCTGAAACCGTGCTCAAGCTGGCTGACGGCTCCAGCGCGAACATCGATGGCATCGTCCGCGCCTCGGCCCTGCATAACACCAGCAACGCCAGCGTCGAAAACCTCACCGTGGACGGCAATCAGGGCCATACCAGCGGAACCGTGCATGGCGTGGTCACCGGGTCGGCCACCGGCGCTCCGGCCCATGCCATCGATTTCGCAGTCAGCGCTGTCGCGATGGTCAATTGCAGTGGCAACGGGATGCTGGCCAATGCCCTGAGCGTACGCCTGAGCGTAAGCGACAGCTTGGCGGCCGACAACGGCGGCGACGGCTTCAGCACGCGCTTCGAGACCGAAAGCAACGGCATCAAGGGCGACCGTATAAAGTTCATGGACAACGAGGCCGCGCGCAACGGCGGCGACGGCGTAGATGTGCTGTATGGCAACTATTCGGAGTTTGCCAATGTCAGGTCCCACGACAACGGCGGCAATGGCATGGTGATGGAGAGCCTGGCCACCGATGTCGAGTTCAAGGGCGACGCTGTACTCAGCTATGCCGACCTCGCCAACAACGGCGGCGCTGGAGCAGTGGTTCGTGGCTTCACGCCCAATATGATGAGCGTATCGGCCCACGAAAACGATGGAGCCGGTTTCAGCTTTCAGGGCAATACCGACGCGGTCCTGACGCAAAGCGAAGCCAGGCACAACCAGTTAGGGGCGACATCGGGCACTCCCGCAGCCGAAATCGAGATAGGCAGTTATGTAGATCCCGACGGTCGTGTGCTCGAGGCGGTCGATCATCTGGACATTCGTAACAGCAGCATCATCAGTGGCGGTAAGTCGACTGTTGGCATTGCTCTCGAGCCTCATGACGGGCAACGCACTCATGTCTTCGCCGGCACCGTGTTCAGCGGTTTTGAAACGGCCGCCACCGGTCTTGGGCCTGCCTTGTTCAATATCGACAACATCAACCGCATCTATGGCTCGGCCAATGCCGACGTGCTGGACGCGCCCTTGGGCGCCATGGCGCTGTTCGGAGAAGGCGGCGACGACCGGCTCGTGGGTGGCCAGTACGCCGATCGCCTGCAAGGCGGTGCCGGCAGTGACCGCCTCGTTGGAGGCGCTGGCGCGGATGTGTTCGTGTTTACCCAGGCCAGCGATAGCCATCGGGGTTCAATCACGAGCTTTGATACGATCGATGATTTCCAAGCCGGCGAGGATAGCCTCGACCTGACCGCGCTCGGGCTTCAAGGCATGGGTAATGGTCTGAACGGCACCGTTGCGCTCAGCTACGACGCCGGCCAAGACCTGACCTTCCTGCGAAGCCTGGCCACCAGCGGTGCCAGCCAGGGGTTCGAACTGGCCCTGACCGGCGACCTGCGCGGGCAGCTGTCAAGCGGCGACTTCGTAACTCTGCGCCAGGGTACCGCGGGGGCAGAAGCCCTGGATGAAAGCGCTATGGGCGGCGCGACCGTGATTCGGGGTGCTGCTGGCGACGACACACTGATCGGCTCAGCCGAGCGCAATTACCTGGTCGGCGGCGCCGGGGCCGATACGCTGACCGGCGGCCTGGCGGCGGATGTGTTCGTGTATGAACGAATCACCGACAGTTTCGTGAATGACCGCACCGGGGTGTCCTCGGTAGACGTTATCCATGACTTCGCGCCCTATCCCTATGGCAGCCGCTCCGACGTCGATCGGATTGACCTGTCCGCCTTGGGCTTCAGCGGCCTGGGCGATGGCCATGACGGCACCCTGTTGGTCAGCGAACGCGCCGGAGGTGGCCTCGTGCTTGAATCCCTGGACGCCGATGCCGACGGCAACCGCTTCAGGTTGCTACTGGATAACCAGACGGATTTCGCCCGCTTCGGCAACAATATTACCGAAGGGCTGTTCTTTCGCCCGGGGCCGATTCTGCCCGTGCCCGCTTCCCCCGTTCATGGCGGGCAGGGGGATGACTGGCTGGCTGATTTCGACGCGCGGACAATTCTGACGGGAGAGGGAGGGGATGATTGGATCTATGCCGGAGGCGGCGATGACGTGCTCGACGGTGGCCTCGGCAAGGACGAGCTTACCGGCGGCACCGGCGTCGACAGCTTCAGGTTCAGCTCCACCGCCGACAGTATACGCGGGCAGAACGATGTGATCGTCGACTTCCTGGCTTCCAGGGACATTCTGGATCTTTCCGCCTTGGGATACACCGGGCTGGGTGACGGCTCCGACGGCACGGTCAAGGTGGTCTACAACAACGAGCTGGACCGGACCTACATCAAGAACTTCGATGCCAACGCAAGCGGCGAGCGATTCGAGATCACCCTGCTGGGGAATCTTCAGGGGCAATTGGGGGTGGACGACTTCATATTTGCCCAGGGCTGAAACCCTTGGGGCTGCGCGCCGCGCTCGGCAGCTTCGCTACCTCCCACAGCAAGGGGGCCAGCTTCTCGATCTGGCCAGGAAGATGACACAGCGCTCCTGTGGGACCCAGCGCCAGCTGGGGAAGAACTTGGCAACAGGGCCATTGGCAGCTTGCGATTTCCATAAGCCGCTGAATCCCATTGGTTTCACTCAGCGCTACCTTTGCCACGAGCCCGGCGGCATCGCTCCGAGCAATAGCGAACCTCTTCCCAGCAGCGCTCCCACTTCTTGCGCCAAGTAAACGGCCGTTGGCAAGTGACGCAGACTTTGGTGGGCAGGTCGCTTTTCTTCATACAAATCTCCAACAGGGTAGGCGACTTTCTCCGCTCGGTAATAAACCACGATCGGCGTTAAAAACGCGATGCTCGATAGCACGGCCTTCTCGACCTACCCATTTTTCGCACAGCCTCCAGGGTTCCGCTAACGCCGCAGACGCGCAGCCGCTGGCGCCGAGCCCCCGGACCACAGCCTTCACTTTCTGAACTAAAACTCATCTACCCGATATACGGCTTTGACACCCCGCGTCACGCTGCCTATACCCATGGCCACAACCTTTTCTACCTCGGGTGCCTTATGGACAACAGCAACCCAGGTCAGCATCGGCAGTCGGCCCGTTCGTTCGTTTCGTCTTCCTTCAATTCCATGGTTCAGATACCCATGCACCGGCGGCATCGGCTTGCCGTGGCGGTGGTGCTCGCCATGGGTGGGTCTTGGGCCGGCTCGGTGGCGGCGGACAGCTGCTCCGGTCGGCATACGGTAATCGGCACAACGGTGACCACGGCCTGCCGGCTGGATGACGGCGAGCGAGTGACCCTTACCACCGAAGGCAGCCTCAGCGTTGCCAGCGGGGCGGCCGTCGCTCAAGAAGGGGTAGTCAACCGTCAGGCCGGCTTCCTCAACGCCGGTAGCGTTCAAGGCGAACAGGGGATGGTGATCCGCGGCGGCGCTTTCGTGGGCAAATGGCTCAACGACCGCCAGGGCAGCATCATAGGCAGCGACGCGGCTTTGGTGATCGAACGCAGCGAAGTGTTGGGGCAGGTCCGCAACCTCGGCACCTTGGCGGCCACAGGTAGCGACAGCTACGCGGTGCGTACCGACGACGCCAACCTTGATGGTTTCAATAACAGCGGCACCATCGAGGCCAGGGATGGGGCGGAGGGCGCAGTGCTGATGCGCGATACGGTGATCATCGGCGACCTGCGCAACAGCGGCCTTGTCGGCGGCGATTCCGCCTCCGATGGCCTGATCTTGCGTGGCGGTCAGATACTCGGCTCATTCCTCAACAGTGGTCGGCTGGAAGGCGGCAGCACGCCCCTGGGAATCACTGACGTCTTGGTCTTAGGCGATGTGCGTAACAGTGGTGATATCACCAGCCATGACGGCGGTGCCTCCATCAGTAACAGCCATATCCTTGGTCGCTTCGTCAACAGTGGCTACATTGGCAGCAACATCACCGCGTTCTGGATAGGCAATACCATCATCGAGGGAGGCTTCGTGAACACCGGCGTGATCGACTCCGGGTCGAGCACCGGGATCACCAACAGCGTACTGGGCAGCTTCACCAACAATGGCATCCTGAAAGCAGGGTCGGGCGATACCAGCCTGAGCGACACCCTGATCAAGGGCGACTTCATCAATCGCGGCACCATCGCCACAGGCCGTACCGGCTTCAACGGCCTTACAGTCTATGGCGGTTCCATCGCCGGCAATCTGATCAACCGAGGCACCCTCGACGGTGGCCATTTCGCCTCCGGGTTGTCCCTGGACCGCGGCGCGGTGATCGTGGGCGACCTGCGCAACCAGGGCGTGGCCCAGGGCCGCACCGCCATCGAGCTCAACGGCGCTCATATCCTTGGTGATCTGGTGAACAGCGGTAGCCTGCTGGGCGCCATCGATCTCTATGAGGACAACGGTACGGGCCTGTTGGCCAACGGCGGTGACATCGGTGGCAGCCTCGTCAACAGCGGGCTGATCAAGGGCTTTGATGCCGGGGTGCGCCTGACCGGGGTGAAGGTGGCCGGGGACGTTCTCAACACCGGTACCTTGCTAGGGACCGACGGCGGCGGCTTGAGCCTGGAGAACACGCGCGTGCAGCGCGTGGAGAACCGCGGCCTGATACAGGGTGACTACACTGCCGTGTCCATCGGCAGCGGCAGCCAGGTCAGTGAACTGGCGGCCTATGGCACTCTCAGCGGCTTCGAATACGCGCTCTTCGTCGACGACGAGAGTACCCTGGGCACCTTGACCATCGGGGGCACCCAGGCGCGCTTCGAGGGGGAAGTCTATGCACCGCGGACCAAAGCCTACATCAACAGTAATGCGCGCTATCACATGGCAGGGGGCGACAGCTTCGTAGTGAAAAGCCTGTACAACCGCGGCACCCTGGTATTGGACGCACCCGAGGCAGGGCTGCAAGCGGCCCGGGTGGACGGCGACTACACCCAGGCCAGTGGCGCGCTCCTGCAAACCACGGTGGGCAGTACGCGGAACTATGGTCAATTGCTGGTGAGCGGTACCGCGACCCTGGCCAGCAACGCGCGCATCGACGTCAAACTGCTCAACACCGGCACGCCATTCAGTGTAAATAGCCTGGCTGATGTGCTCAGCGCCGGGAAGCTGGTATCGGACGGCACCTTCAAGGTCACCAGCAATTCCGCGCTGTTCGATTTCAGCGCGGTGAAGCATGGCAATACAGTGGACCTGGCCCTGGCCGCCAAGAGCGTCAACGGCGTGGCCAGCGCCGCCAGCTCAGCAGGCCTCAAGCAAGCGGCGGGCGCGGCGGCGGTGCTGGACCAGCAACTGGCGCTGGGCGCGGCCAGCGCCCTCACTCCCTATTTTGTCAGCGCCAGCAGTCAGGCCGAGGTGGCCGCCACCCTCGCGCAAAGCGTACCCATGGACAACGACGCACTGCGCACCAGCCAGGCCGCGCTCTCGGCTATCGGCCAGGCCGTGCAGGGGCGCATGAGCCTGGCCAGCCCCGGCACCGCCAGCGCCGGCCTGTGGCGCCAAGCCTTCAGCTACAGCGGCAGCGGCGCCAATGGCAGTGGTTCCACGGGCGGCAGCGTGATCGGCATGGATACCGCGTTGTCCTCGACCCATCGCCTGGGGGTAGCCTTCGCCTACGCTGACGGTAGCGCGGGCAGTCTGGCGGGCAGCCGGCAACGCGATCAGTTCGACCTCTGGCAGTTCCTTGGCTACAGCACTCACCGCCTCGATGCGAACACCGAATGGATGCTTTATGGCGGTGCCGGCAACAACCGCGTTGACGCCGAGCGCACCTTGAGCACTGGCGCCGCGAGCGGTACCGCCCACGCCCGCTATGACAGCCTGGTGACCACCGTGGGCAGCAGCCTGGCACAAACCTATCGCCTGGGAGACAGCACCACGCTCGCTCCCTCGCTAAGACTGGACTTCAACCATGTGCATGAAGGCAGCTACCGCGAGCGCGGCACGAGCAGCCTGCAGCCCTTGCTGCTGAAGGTTGCCGCGCGCGATACCGAGCAATTGATCGCTGGCTTCGACACGCGTCTGGAGCACCGGATCGCTCCCGGCGCCCACGTGCGGGCCAACCTGGGGATCGGCTACGACCTGATCAACGCCGACGGCAGCTTGCGCGCAGCCTTCGCTGGCGCCGCCGAGCAGACGTTCACCGTTACGCCCGAGCGTGCCAGCCCGTGGTTGATGCGCGCAGGAGTAGGGGTGGCCAGTACCTTAACGAATGGCAGCGAGTTATCGCTGAACTGGGACGCCCAGAGCCGCAGCGACTATACCGACCAGACCGCGACCCTCAGCATGAAAGTGCCGTTCTGATGCAGGCATTCGCTTTGCGCAGTTACATTGCCTGCACCGCTATGATTCCAAGCCGAGCTTGAAGGGACGCGGCCTAGGAGCCGCAACCCTTCCCCTTCTTAAGCCGCAAAGTCACTCTGATGAAGCTGGGTCACCCCTACCAGCTGGATCTCGAACTCGGCGCTGGCATCGGCGTTGACGCTGCCGTACAGGATGCCGTTTTCGAAGCGCAGCTGCCCGGCGGCGTTCTTGGCGTCGAAGGCCTGGCTGCCGATGAAGGTGAAGCTGTCCTTCGCGTCGGTGCCGATGTTGGCGTCCAGGGCGGTCAGGTCCAGTTTGTCCGCCTCGGTGGTCTTGAAGCCGTAGATCACATCCCGCAGGGCCCCCAAACCGAGATCGGTCAGCGCGGTGAACACATAGGTGTCGGCACCGGTGCCGCCGGTGAGCGAATCGTTGCCGGCGCCGCCGATCAGCGTATCGTCACCGCCGCCGCCCAACAGCTCGTCCTTGCCGGCTCCGCCGTCGAGCAGGTTGGCCGCGCTGCTGCCGGTGATCTTGTCGTCGTATGCGCTGCCGATGGCATTCTCGATGTACTTGAGCGTGTCCAGGCCCGAGCCGCCGGTGTTCTGCTGAACGGTGGTATTGAGCGCCAGCGTCACGCCGGCCTGGGCGAGGGCGTAGGACACGGTGTCGATGCCGTCGCGGCCGTCCAGCACATTGTTGCCGTTACCGGCGACCAGCCTGTTGTCCAGGGCGTTGCCGATGCCGTTGGCCGCGCCGTCGGTATTGATCACCAAGTTCTCGACATTGCTGGCCAGCGTCCAGGTGGCGAGGCTGGTGTACACCGTATCGATACCCCCCACCGTGCTGTCGCTGCTTTTCTCCACCGTGGTGTCGTCCACGTTGTCGACGTAGTAGGTGTCCGAGCCGTTGCCGCCGGTCATGCTGTCGGCGCCGCCCTGGCCATCCAGGACGTTGGCGGCGTCGTTGCCGGTGATGAAGTTGCGCAGCCCATTGCCGGTGCCATTGATGGCCGAATAGCCAGTGAGCACCAGGTATTCCACGTTATCGCCCAGTGTCCAGCTCACCGAGGCCTTGACGGTATCGATCTGGGTGGCGCTGGCGTTGGTTTCGGTAACGGTATCCAGGGCGTCGTCGACGATATAGACGTCCTTGCCGTCGCCGCCGCTCATGGTGTCGGCGCCGCGGTCACCATCGATGGTGTCGTTCCCGGCGCTGCCCACCAAGGTGTCGTCCTGATCCGTACCTTGGATGTAGCCACCTTGCTGGCCGTTGACCTCATCGTAGACGTCCTGGGCGCTGCGGTTGTCCAGGTAGTTCCCCAGGTACCCCAGGTTATTGGCAATGGCGTCGGCCAGGCGCTGGCCCACGATCTCGGCGGACTCTTCGTGCAGGTGCCAGACGTCATCGGGGTAGGTGACCGGGTCGGCCTCTTCGCGCAGCGGCAGGTCGGTGTAGTCCGCGCCCAGCACGACGTCCGCGCGTTCGAGAATGATCGCGTCCTGTGCCTGGCGTACGGCGATCAGGCCTTTCTGGATCGAGGCGATCTTGTCTTCGTCGTAGCCCCGCACCCGGGCCGCGTCGGCGTCATAGTCGCCGGTTTTCATCATGAACACCTTGAAGTCGCCGAGCTGCTGATGCAGGTAGTCGAATACCTTGAGTGTGTTGGCCTTATAGGCCGCGGCCGCGGCGGCAGGATCGCTGGCGCGACCGATTTCCTGCGCGGCTTCCTCGCCCTGGCCCCAGACAATGGCCATGGTGACCTTATCGATGGCCTTGAGGCTGGCCAGTTGATCCTGCAGCAGGCTGACCGCCCGCAGCAGGGCCGGCCCTGGCTGGTTGGTATCGGTCAGCCACCAGCTCAGGCGCAGCTCTTCCTCGGTGCCGGTGGACAAGCCACTGACCGTGCTGCCGCCGACCGCCACGTCGATACCATTGCCATCGGCATCGTTGAACTGGCTGCGTACGTCCAGGCCGGTGTATCGGGTCAGGTCATTGACCATCTCGGTGATCCCGGACTGGTCATCGTCCTCGGTCATGCGCAGCAAGCGAGCGTTGGACTGTCCCAGGGTGGGTACGAAGAGAATGTCCTGTTGGGCGCGTTCGGCGAATACGAAGTCGCTGGCGCTCAAGGTGCCAGACAGCTTGCCATCCAGGGTGATCTCGAAACGGTTGCCATCGGCGTCGGTCTGCGCGGACTTGACATAGGTCTTGCTGCCATCGGCGCTGGTGGTGATGTACAGCGTGTCATGGGTGCCATCGCCCAGGCCCACGATGCCCAGCGCCTTGACGTCGATCTTGTCGACGCCGACAGTGAAGTCTTTGAGGGTGTCGGCGGCGTTGACGCCACCGGCGTCGTAGTCCCGGTAGCTGTCCAGGCGGCTGGTGTAGCGGAAGCTGTCGGCTCCGGCGCCACCGCTTAGGGTGTCGCGCCCCGCGCCGCCGTCGATGATGTCGCTGCCGCCGTTGCCGTTGATGGTGTCGGCGCCACCCAGGCCCAGAATCAGGTCATCCTCGGCGGTGCCGGAAAGGCTGTCGCCAGCGGAGGTACCCACGATGGTGTGAGTTGGCGCGTCGGCGACAGTCAGCGCGAACACGTCGCTGGCGGAGGCGCCCAGGGCGTCGGTGGCGGTCACCAGCACGCTGTAGACCCCGGCGGCCGTGTCGCCAGGGGTGCCGCTGAAGGTCAGGGTCTTGGGGTCGAACGTCAGCCATGACGGCAGGGCCGTGCCGTCCTGAAGCGTGACGGTGTAGGTCAGGGTGTCGTTGTCGGCATCGGTGAAGGCGGTTGGGGAAAGGGTGTAGCTGAAGGCGCTCTTCTCTGTGGCGGTGACGTCTTGCAGCGAGTCGGTGACCACAGGTGCGTTGTTCAACGGCGGGGTGCCGGAAGAGAACACCAGGTTGGTCGCATTGAGGGTGGTCAGGTAGAAGCCCTGGAGTTTGAGCTCGAAGGCATTGCCATTGGCGTCGAAATCGAAGCTTGTCAGAGTAGTGGTACCCGACAGCATGTCGTACTGCGCC
Source organism: Pseudomonas sp. DC3200b2 (assembly GCF_049895785.1). Lineage (NCBI taxonomy): Bacteria > Pseudomonadati > Pseudomonadota > Gammaproteobacteria > Pseudomonadales > Pseudomonadaceae > Pseudomonas > Pseudomonas sp. DC3200b2. The sequence continues at coordinate 1,219,339 of NZ_JAFCTA010000001.1, forward strand.
AGCAGGGTGCCGTTGAACCCTAGTCCCAGGCCCCGGAAGCCCAGGCCGGTGAGGTCGATGACGTCCTTGCCGGGATCGAAATCGGTGATGGTGTCGCTGTAGGCGCTGAACAGGGTGCGGTAACTGTCGCTCACGGCGTTGAAGCGGTATACGTCTGCACCCGCGCCGCCAGTCAGGCTGTCGGCGCCGGCGCCGCCCACCAGCAGGTCGTCGCCGTCAGCGCCATCGAGGATGTCCGCGCCACCCAGGCCGAACAGTTGCTCACTGGCGCTGGTACCGACCAGCCTATCCTGGCCCGCGGTACCGGTGAGCACATCGCCGTTGCTTGGCGGCACGTCCTTGACTTCAAGCGTGAAGGTATCGCTGGCCACGCCGTTCTTGCCATCATTGGCGGTCACGATAACGCTGAAGCTACCTGCGGCGCTGTTGTCCGGCGTTCCACTGAAGGTACGACTGGCGGCATCGAAGCTTAGCCAGGCGGGCAGGGCGCTGCCGTCGGCGAGCGTGGCGGTGAAGCTGAGGGTGTCATTGTCGGCGTCGCTGAAGGCATCGGCCGGGACCACATAAGTGAAAGCTTTGGCCTCGGTAGCGCTCTGGTCCGCCAGGGGCGCGGCCAGTACAGGCGCATGGTTGACCGCGGGCGTGCTGTTGAAGATGAAGTCCGTTGCCTTGAGGGTCTTGAGCAGGTTCCCGGTCAGCGCCAGCTCCAGGCGCTTGCCGCTGGCGTCGGCTTCATAGTTCTTGATGTAGGTAGTGTTGGAACTGGAGCTGTACTGCAGGTACAGGGTGCCGTTGTAGCCGTTGCCCAGCCCGGTATAGCCCAGGCCGGACAGGTCGATCTTGTCCACGCCCACGACGAAGTCGGTGATGGTATCGGCGTAGCTGGTGCTGGAGGTGCGATAGCTGTCGGTGCGGGCGGAGAGGCGGAAGATATCCGCCCCGGCGCCACCGGTGAGCTTGTCGGTACCGGCGCCGCCAATCAGGATGTCATCGCCACCGGCACCGTTGAGCACGTCGGCGCCGCCAAGGCCCACCAGTTGTTCGTTGGCGGTGGTGCCGGTGAGGGTGTCCTTGCCGGAGGTACCGGTAATGATCTTGATGCCGGTGTCCGGCGTGCCGGGCGTATCCTGCACGGCCAGGGTGAAGGTGTCGCTTACGGTACCGGTCTTGCCGTCATTGGCGGTGACCATGATGTTCAGGGCGCCGGCGGCATTCGAGTCAGGCGTGCCGCTGAAGGTACGGGTAGCGGCGTCGAACTTCAGCCAGGCGGGCAGGGCGCTGCCGTCGGCCAGGGTAGCGGTGAAGGCCAAGGCGTCGTTGTCGGCGTCGCTGAAGGCCGTGGCTGGAATCATGTAGCTGAAGGGGCTGGCTTCCTTGGCACTCTGGTCGACCAGGGGTGTGGCCAGTACCGGAGCATGGTTATCCGAAGGCGTGCTGTTAAAGATGAAGTCGCTCGCCTTGAGGGTCTTGAGCAGGTTCCCGGTCAGCGCCAGCTCCAGGCGCTTGCCGCTGGCGTCGGCTTCATAGTTCTTGATGTAGGTGGTGTTGGAACTGGAGCTGTACTGCAGGTACAGGGTGCCGTTGTAGCCGTTGCCCAGCCCGGTATAGCCCAGGCCGGACAAGTCGATCTTGTCCACGCCCACGACGAAGTCGGTGATGGTATCGGCGTAGCTGGTGCTGGAGGTGCGATAGCTGTCGGTGCGGGCGGAGAGGCGGAAGATATCCGCCCCGGCGCCACCGGTGAGCTTGTCGGCGCCGGCGCCGCCAACCAGAATGTCATCGCCGCCGGCGCCGTTGAGCACGTCGGCGCCGCCAAGGCCCACCAGTTGTTCGTTGGCGGTGGTGCCGGTGAGGGTGTCCTTGCCGGAGGTACCGGTAATGGTCTTGATGGGTGCCGCGACCGGAGTGTCCTGTACGGCCAGGGCGAAGATATCGCTCACACTGCCGGCTTTGCCGTCGTTGGCGGTGACCTTGACGTTGAAGGTCCCGGCGGCATTGGTGTCCGGAGTGCCGCTGAAGGTACGGGTTGCCGGGTCGAACTTCAGCCAGGCGGGCAGGGCGCTGCCGTCGGCCAGGGTAGCGGTGAAGGTCAGGGTATCGTTGTCCACGTCGGTGAAGGCTCCGGCCGGAATGGCATAGCTGAACGGGGTGGTTTCCTTGGCGCTCTGGTCAGCCAGCGGGGCGGCCACGGTAGGCGCATGGTTGACCGGGGTGTCCTGCACGGCCAGGGCGAAGATATCGCTCACACTGCCGGCCTTGCCGTCGTTGGCGGTGACCTTGACGTTGAAGGTGCCGGCGGCGTTGATGTCCGGAGTGCCGCTGAAGGTACGGGTAGCGGCATCGAACTTCAGCCAGGCGGGCAAGGCACTACCGTCGGCCAGGGTGGCGGTGAAGGTGAGGGTATCGTTGTCCACGTCAGCGAAGGCGCCGGCCGGAATGAGGTAGCTGAACGGGGTGCTCTCCTTGGCGCTCTGGTCAGCCAGCGCGATGGCCACGGTGGGCGCATGGTTGACCGGGGCCGTGCCGGCGAAGATGAAGTCGGTTGCCTTGAGCGTGTTGAGCAGGTTGCCGCTCAGGGCCAGCTCCAGGCGGTTGCCGTTGGCGTCCGCTTCAAGGGATTTGACATAGGTCTTGTCGCCGGCGGCGTTCAGGCTGATGTACACCGTGCCGTTGCGGCCATCGCCCAGCCCGGTAATGCCCAGCGCCGAAAGGTCGATGCGGTCCTGCCCGGCTTCGAAGTCGGTGATGGTATCGACCTTGGTGGCCGCCGCCGTGGTGTAGTTGCGGTAGCTGTCCAGGCGGCTGGCGATCACGAAGGTATCCGCGCCAGCGCCGCCGGTAAGGGTGTCCACGCCGGCGCCACCGTCTAGGATGTCGTTGCCGTTGCCTGCGTTGATCGTGTCGTTGCCCGCCAGCCCTTTCAGCAGGTCATTACCGACGGTGCCGGTCAGGGTGTCGTCCCCGGCCGTGCCGACCGGCGTGGTGGTCGGTGGCGTCTCGCCGACCGTGGTGCCATCGCCATAGGTGAGCGTGGCCCCCTTGGTCGTGTTGCTGATGGTGTTGTCCAGGATAGTGTTGCGGTCGGTACCGTCTTCGTTACGCTCGGCCACGCCATAGGTGGAGTTGGCGCCGCCGGTGATGGTGTTGTCGATGATCTGGTTGTCGCTGCCGGGGAAGAACTTGCCCGAAACACCGGTGGTGTCGTCGTAGCTCTGGATGACCACTTCCGGCACCGGAGCATTGAGCCCATTGTTCGTCAGGGTATTGCCGGTCACGGTCACGCCGGTGCTGCCGTAGATGCGTACACCTGAGCCGCCGTTGTCGTGAATGTCCACCCCGCTGACGCTGACTTCGCTGGAAAGCTTGACCAGCACGCCCTCGGCGCCGTTGCCGTAGAC